>NZ_JAGIOI010000001.1:2951958-4427938 GCF_017876675.1 Arthrobacter stackebrandtii | reverse complement strand
CAACCAAAACCACACGGCCGCCCCACCAGGCGGCCACACCCACTTAAACCACCCACACAACATGGTGATGCTGTCTGCTGTCCACTGCGTTTCTCGGCCACCAGAACGCCAAGGCGCCGAAGGATCGGCAAGCCAAATCTCCGCCGTCGTGCGACGAGGGCCGCGGGGCTGCCTGAGGGATGAATTGAGGGGTAGGGTTGCCTGATGCAGAATCTTTTCTCCCACGCCCATGAGCCGGACTATGTGGCTCCGCTGGAGTCCGAGCAGCGTGAATTGGACGTTCTCCTTGATGTCCCGCTGGACCAGGCATTCGACGGCTTCACCGATGCGATTCACCTGTGGTGGCCGGTTGATGACCAGAGTGTTTTTGGTGAGGGCAGCCACGTGGCCCTCCTGCGGGATCATTTGGTGGAGGAATCGCTGGATGGAGATGAGGTCGTCTGGGCGGACATCGCCGACTGGCAGGCGCCGGCGCATCTTGGATTGCGGTGGATCCTGGACGGTGGAGCCGGGGAAGGCCCTGAGGTGGAGGTCTCCTTCTCGACCGTTGATGGCGGCTTGACCCGCGTGAGCGTCGGTTACGAGCAGGTGGAAGACGCCGAGTCGGTGGGGGAGGGGTCGTTTGCCTGTGATTGGCCACTCATCTTGTCCAGATACGCCAGATTCATGGGTGGAGCGGTTTCACTCGACTAGACTGGTAGATGGACCAATGTGTCCAGAGATTTTAATGTAGTACATCAATAGTGAAGAGCGGCTGTTACTGTGCCAGTTAGTGCGCTCGAAGGTTTAGGAGTCGGCATGGCTGAGCAGTACGACGGCAAGCGCGGGGACAACTCTCGCGGAGGCGACAACAAGGGCCGGCCCTACGCCGATCGCCCCCCGACAAACGACCGCCAGCAGGCGCGTCCCTACAGCGAACGGACCGGACAGGGCGGCCGCCCGGCCGGAGACCGCGACTCACGTCCGGCACGCGGCGGAGACCGCCCCTACGGTTCACGCGACGACCGCGGCGGCCGTGACTCACGTCCTTCCTACGGTGACCGCGACAACCGCGGTGGCCAGGGTGGTCGCCCCTACGGCGACCGTGACTCCCGTCCTTCGTACGGCAATCGCGACGAGCGTCCTGCACGTGGTGGCGACCGCCCGTACGGCAATCGCGATGACCGTGGTGCGCGCCCGGCTGGTGGCCAGGGTGGCCGTCCGTACGGTGACCGTGACTCACGTCCTTCCTACGGTGACCGCGACAACCGCGGTGGCCAGGGTGGCCGTCCGTACGGTGACCGTGACTCACGCCCGTCTTACGGTAATCGCGATGACCGCGGTGCACGTCCGGCTGGTGGCCAGGGTGGCCGTCCGTACGGTGACCGCGATTCCCGTCCGTCTTACGGTAATCGCGATGACCGCGGTGGCCAGGGTGGTCGTCCCTACGGTGACCGCCCCGCGCGCGGCAATGATCGTCCGTACGGTGACCGCGATTCCCGTCCGTCTTACGGCAACCGCGACGACCGTGGCGCACGTCCGGCTGGTGGCCAGGGTGGCCGTCCGTACGGTGACCGTGACTCACGTCCGTCTTACGGCAACCGCGACGACCGTGGCGCACGCCCGGCTGGTGGCCAGGGTGGCCGTCCGTACGGTGACCGTGACTCACGTCCGTCTTACGGCAACCGCGACGACCGTGGCGCACGCCCGGCTGGTGGCCAGGGTGGCCGTCCGTACGGTGACCGCGATTCCCGTCCGTCTTACGGCAACCGCGACGACCGTGGCGCACGCCCGGCTGGTGGCCAGGGTGGCCGTCCGTACGGTGACCGCGATTCCCGTCCGTCTTACGGCAACCGCGACGACCGTGGCGCACGCCCGGCTGGTGGCCAGGGTGGCCGTCCGTACGGTGACCGTGACTCACGCCCTTCCTACGGCGACCGGGATGCCCGTCCTGCACGTGGCGGCGACCGCCCGTACGGCAACCGTGACGACCGTGGCGCACGCCCGGCACGCGACAATGACCGCAAGCCTTTCGGCGACCGCGACAACCGCGGCAGCTCACGCGAATCGCACGGCAACCGCGAAGACCGCGGCCCCCGCGTGGCGCCCCCGCGCAACGCCGCGGACCTGCGAAGCTCCAACCGTCCGGACCGCGACCGTTCCCCGGAAATCGATCCTGACGTAACGGGCGAGGAACTGGACAAGGTAACCCGCGCCCAGCTGCGCATCCTCGACTCACGCAACAACGAGTGGGTTTCCAAGCACCTGGTCATGGCCGGACGCCTGATCGACTTCGTTCCCGAGCTCGCCTTCGAGCACGCCCTGGCAGCAAGCCGCCGCGGCGGCCGCCTGGCCTGCGTCCGTGAAGCCGTCGCCATGACGGCCTACGCGGCCGGCAAGTACGGCGAGGCCCTGCGAGAACTGCGCACGTTCCGCCGCATCAGCGGTTCCAACGTGCACCTGCCCCTCATGGCCGACTGCGAACGCGGTTTGGGCCGCCCCGACCGTGCCATCGACCTCATCAAGAGCGAAGATGCAGAAACCCTGGATACTGCAGGCAAGGTCGAACTGGCCATTGTCGAATCCGGTGCCCGCGGCGACCTGGGCGACCTGGACGCTGCACTGTCCGCACTGGAAATCCCGCAGCTGGACCTGAACCGCGCCTTCTCCTTCAGCCCCCGCCTGTTCCGTGCCTACGGCATGGTGCTGCGCGCGGCCGACCGCAAGGACGAGGCAAAGGTGTGGGAGCGCCAGGCACTCGTGGCTGAAGAGGCCCTCGGCGTTGACGAAGGCATCGACCAGATCATCATCGATCTCGGTGACGACGAGGAGATCCCCCTGGAATCACCCCGCGTGCGTGTCGCAGATGTCATGGACCCCGCCGTTGAGCCGGTGAAGAACGACGACGCCGCTCTCGCAGCTGCCGAACTCACCTCTGCCGATGCCCAGGCAGGAGAGGCGGATGAGACCAATGTGGACGACGCCGAATCTTCCTACTTTGAATCAGACGATGCCGAGTCCGATGAAGACAGCACGGATGAGGCAGAGTCCGATGAAGACAGCACCGACGAATTCGGCGCAGGCGAGGAATCCGGCAACGACTCCGACAGTGAGCGCTAGAACCTTGCTGGACCGGTTTGACGCGGTATTGGCGGACCTGGACGGCGTTGTTTATGCCGGCCCGCACGCCATTCCCGGCGCCATCGACGCCCTGGCCGGCTTGTCCGGCCGGGGCGTTGGGCTGGCGTACGTGACGAACAATGCCTCACGTACGCCGGCGCAGGTCGCCGCACATCTCCGTGAAATCGGCGCCCCCGCCGACGACGATCAGGTGGTGAGCTCCGCACAAGCGGGCGCGGCACTACTGGCGAGCCGCTTTCCGGCCGGCACGAGGGTCCTTGTCACGGGCAGCCTGGCGCTCGCCCAGGAAGTCACCGCGCTGGGCATGGCCGTAGTGGACAGCGCGCACGACAACCCCGATGTCGTTATCCAGGGTTTCGACCCTGAGCTCGGCTGGGCAGACCTGGCCGAAGCCACCTATGCCATCAATGCCGGCGCCACCTGGATCGCCACCAACACTGACATGACCATCCCCCGCGACAGGGGCATGGCCCCCGGAAACGGGACACTGGTCGCGGCGGTGCGCGCCGCCGTCGGGCATGACCCCCTCGTTGCCGGCAAGCCGGAAGCGCCGCTCTTCCACACGGCAGCGGCACGCCTCGGCGCCCGCAAGCCCGTCGTGGTGGGCGACCGCCTCGACACCGACATCCTCGGCGGCAACAACGCCGGCATGGCCACGGCGCTGGTGCTGACCGGCGTCGATTCCGGCGAGACTGCGCTGCGGGCCCGCACAGAGGAGCGGCCGCAGTTCATCATCGACACGCTTGCCCAGCTCTACCAGCCCTACCCGGACATCATGCACGACGGCGCCACGGTCACCTGCGGTGCCGCTGCCGCGACTGTCGTGGATGGCGGGACCACCATTCGCATTGACGGCGACCCTGCGGACAGTGACGCCTGGCGCGCGGCCTGCGCCGCCTGGTGGGCTGCCGTGCCGCACGCGGCGGAAGCCACCGACCCGGTCCTGGAATGGTCGAACGGCCATGTCTGAACACCTGGGCAGCGGCTCCACGGGCGACCCTGCTGTTGACGCCCTCGTAGACCACGCGGCCCAGGCGGCGCAGCTGCCTGCAGGCGAGCACCGGGAACGCTATGCGCAGGTGCTGGACGGGCTGGAGCGTGAACTCGACGCCGACCCCGCAGCGGCAATGCGCGGCCCCGGGCAAGGCGCCGTCCCCGTTCCGGGCGACACACCGGGGGAGCGCGCATGAGCCGCCTCGACGCGGAACTCGTGGCCCGCGGACTGGTGCGCTCCCGCACGGTGGCGGCCACGCTCATCAAGGCCGGCCGCGTTACTGTGGACGGGAACCCTGCCGCCAAGCCCGCGCAGCCGGTCACGCCGGAGACGCCGCTGGAGGTCCTGCCCGGCGACGGTGAAGACTATGTCTCAAGGGCCGGCCACAAGCTGGCCGGGGCCCTGTCGCACTTTCCCGAGGTCGACCCTGCCGGGCTGCGCTGCCTTGACGCCGGTGCTTCCACCGGCGGGTTCACCGACGTCCTCCTGCGCCGCGGCGCCGCCCGCGTCGCCGCTGTTGATGTGGGCCACGGCCAGCTGGTCGAGGCCCTGCGGCACGACCCCCGCGTGGACGTCCATGAGGGGATGAACATCCGCTACATGTCACCTGCCGACATCGGCGGGCCCGTGGACCTGACGGTCTGCGACCTCTCCTTTATCTCGCTCACCCTCGTCATGGAGCCGTTGGCCCGCGCCACGAAGGAAGGCGGGAGCCTTCTGCTCATGGTCAAGCCGCAGTTTGAGGTGGGCCGGGAGCGCCTGGCGAGAACCGGCGTCGTCAGCAGCGAGAATGAACGGCGCCGGGCGGTGGCCCTCGTTGCCGCGTCCGCCGTCGCGAACGGGCTGGCCCTGCAGGGGCTCGGCGTGAGCGAACTGCCGGGCCAGGACGGCAACATGGAGTATTTTCTGCTGGCCACCAAGGTTGTGTCGTACCCTGCGCATAAGATCGAAGGGGAAGGGCCGGCCGTGGAGACGCTGCTGGCCGAAATCTGGCCGCAAGGATAAGGGATTACACATGACACGGCGCGTTTTGATTCTGGCCCACACGGGCCGCGAGGAGTCGATGCTGGCGGCCCTGGAGGCCTGCGTTGAGCTTCATGCCAACGCGATCGTGCCTGTCATGTACGCCGACGAGCTGGCCGACCTCACCGGCTACCTGGGCGTGTCGGGGGTCAAGATGGAGATCCTGGACCGGGACGTCACGCTCGCCGACATTGAACTGGTCATGGTCCTGGGCGGCGACGGCACCATCCTGCGCGCCGCCGAGATCGTCCGCGACTACGATGTCCCGCTGCTGGGCGTGAACCTGGGCCATGTGGGCTTCCTGGCCGAAAGCGAGCGGGAGGAGCTCATCCAGACCGTCGCCGCCGTGGTGCAGCGCCGCTACTCGGTGGAGGAGCGCATGTGCCTGGACGTGATTGTCCGGGTGGCCGGCAAGGTCGTGGCCCACACCTGGGCGCTGAACGAGGTGGCGCTGGAGAAGGGCAACCGCGAACGCATGATTGAAGTGGTCACGGAAGTCGACGGGCGTCCGCTGACCTCCTTCGGCTGTGACGGCGTGGTCATGGCCACACCCACCGGTTCCACCGCCTACGCGTTTTCCGCCGGCGGCCCCGTCGTGTGGCCCGGGGTGGAAGCCCTGCTCATGGTGCCCATCAGCGCCCACGCCCTCTTCGCCAAGCCCCTCGTGGTGTCTCCCTCATCCACGCTGGCCGTGGAGGTGCTGACCCGCAACGGCGCCTACGGCGTCATCTGGTGCGACGGCCGCCGCACCGTGGACCTGCTGCCGGGGGCACGCATCGAGGTGACCCGCTCACCGAAGCCCGTGAAGCTGGCACGCACCCAGCAGTCAACGTTCTCCGAACGGCTCGTGCGCAAGTTTGAACTTCCCGTCCAGGGCTGGCGCGGGCCCACCCCGGAACAGGCGGAGCCGCCCACCACGCAACTGCCCATCATCAAGCCGCCCAAACCCAAGACGCCGCTGACCAAGCCTGCCGGGGGCGGGACACCCGGCGGGCGCCTGGCGGAACTGCCGGACCTGACAGTCGCGCCGCCCGCAACCGCCTATTCCGGGACCACCAACTTTTATGGGGAGGACCATTCGTGATCGAGGAAATCCGGATCCGCGACCTTGGGGTCATCTCGGAATCCACCCTGCCGCTGGGGCCCGGACTGAGCGTTGTCAGCGGCGAGACCGGCGCCGGAAAGACCATGGTGGTGACCGCCGTCGGGCTTCTCCTGGGCAACAGGGCCGACGCCGGGGCGGTGCGCAACGGTGCCAGGAACGCCTCCGCCGAAGCCACCCTGACCCTGCCCGCCGGGCATCCGGCCCTCGTCCGGGCGCTCGAGGCCGGTGCCGACATTGACGAGTTCGACGGCGGCGCGCAGCTGATCCTGGCCCGCACCGTGGGATCCGACGGGCGCAGCAGGGCGCATGTGGGCGGACGCAGCGCACCCATCGGCGTGCTCACCGAGCTGGGGGAGGCGCTGGTGGCGGTGCACGGGCAGTCGGACCAGATCCGGTTGAAGAACCCGTCGGCGCAACGGCTGGCGCTGGACAAGTTTGCCGCCGAGGCGCACAAGGGGTTCACCGCCACGGCGCGAGGCTACCGGGACGTGTTTGAACGGTGGCGGGCCGTGCAGGCGGAACTGGCGGAACTGCGCTCGGCCAGCCGGGAACGGCTGCGCGAGGCCGAGTCCCTGACCACAGCCCTGGCCGAGATCGACGCCGTCGAACCTCTTGCGGCCGAGGACGAACTCCTCAAGGCCGAGGCCGTGAAGCTGGGCAACGTGGAGGAGCTGCGCAAGGCCGCGCTCGGCGCGCACGAGGCCCTCAGCGCCACCGACTATGGCGACAGCCCCGACGCCGCCACCCTTGTTGACACGGCAAAGCGGCTGGTGGAGACGGTTTCGGAGGCGGACGAGGAGCTGCTGTCCACCACCAAGCGGCTTTCAGAGGTGGGGTACCTGCTGGCGGACATCGCCCGCGACCTCGCCAGCTACGCCACCTCGCTTGATTCCGAGGGGCCCGGGCGGCTCGCCGAGGTGGAGGACCGCCGCGGGGAACTGGCCGTCCTGGTGCGCAAATACGCGCCCAGCATCGACGGCGTCATCGAGTGGGCAGACGCCGCACGGATCCGGCTGGCCGAGCTCAGCGACGACTCCGGCCGGATCGAGACCCTGGAAGTGGAAGAGGCCGGCGCCCTCGCCGAGCTGGCCGTGAAGGCGGGGGAGTTGACGGCGCTGCGCCGCAAGGCTGCCGAGAAGCTGTCCAAGGCCGTCAGTGCCGAGCTGAAGGCGCTGGCGATGCCGGATGCACGGCTGGTCATTGAGATCTCCGCCGCCGACCGCAGCATCCACGGCGAGGACGACATCGCCTTCCTGCTGGCCCCGCACGCCGGGGCGTCCCCCCGCCCGCTCGGCAAGGGGGCCTCGGGCGGCGAGCTGTCGCGGGTGATGCTGGCGCTGGAAGTGGTGCTGGCCGCCGTCGACCCCGTCCCCACCTTTGTTTTCGACGAGGTTGACTCCGGTGTGGGAGGCAAGGCGGCCGTGGAAATTGGCCGCAGGCTGGCCATGCTGGCGGAGCATGTCCAGGTCCTGGTGGTGACGCACCTGCCGCAGGTCGCGGCCTTTGCGGACCAGCACGTGCTGGTGACGAAGAGCTCTGTGAGTAAAAACTCAGCAGGGATTACCACCAGCAATGTGAAGATTCTGACGTACGAGGAACGGGTCGTGGAATTGGCCCGAATGCTGGCAGGGCAGGAGGATTCCGCGACCGCACAGGCCCACGCCAAGGAACTTTTGGCGCAGGCGGCACGCCCCAACAAATGACTTTTTGGCCCGCCCCGGTGAAAACCAGGCGCCGTCCCCGACACTAAATCCGCTCATTAGATGATAGGCTCGAATCCCGTGGTGCAACGATCAAATTCCCGGTTCAGTGGTCAGTCCAAGACGACCAAACACATCTTCGTCACCGGCGGAGTCGCGTCCTCGCTCGGCAAGGGACTGACGGCTTCCAGCCTCGGTCACCTTCTGCGGGCACGCGGCCTGTCGGTCACAATGCAAAAGCTCGATCCCTACCTCAACGTGGATCCGGGCACAATGAATCCCTTCCAGCACGGCGAGGTCTTCGTCACCGACGATGGCGCCGAAACGGACCTGGACATTGGCCATTACGAGCGCTTCCTCGATGAAAACCTCGAGGGCTCGGCCAACGTCACGACAGGCCAGGTGTACTCCACGGTGATTGCCAAGGAGCGCCGCGGCGAGTACCTGGGCGACACCGTGCAGGTCATCCCGCACATCACCGATGAAATCAAGCGCCGGATGCGCCTGCCCGCCGAGGGCGAGAACGCCCCGGACGTCATCATCACCGAAATTGGCGGCACGGTGGGCGACATCGAGTCCCAGCCGTTCCTGGAATCCGCACGCCAGGTGCGCCAGGACGTGGGCCGCAGCAACGTGTTCTTTGCCCATGTCTCCCTGGTGCCGTACATCGGTCCTTCCCAGGAACTGAAGACCAAGCCCACCCAGCACTCCGTTGCTGCGCTGCGCTCACTCGGCATCCAGCCCGACGCCATCATCCTCCGCTCGGACCGTGTCCTGCCCGACGCCATGCATGCCAAAATCGGCCGCGCCTGCGACGTGGACGTTGAGGCCGTCATCGGCTGCCCCGACGCCGCCAGCATCTACGACATCCCCAAGACCCTGCACGCCCAGGGCCTGGACTCATACATCGTGCGGGCCCTTGGCTTGTCGTTCAAGGACGTCGACTGGACCAAGTGGGACAAGCTCCTTGAAGTGGTCCACAACCCGGCCCACCACATCGAGATCGCCCTGGTCGGCAAGTACATCGACCTGCCGGACGCCTACCTGTCCGTGACGGAGGCCCTGCGTGCCGGCGGCTTCGCAAACGCCACCAAGGTCAAGATCCGCTGGGTCCCCTCCGACGACTGCGCCACTGAGGCCGGCGCCCGCAAGGCGCTGGACGGCGTCGACGCCATCTGCGTTCCCGGCGGCTTCGGCATCCGCGGGCTTGAAGGCAAGCTCGGCGCGCTGAAGTTCGCCCGCGAAAACAAGGTGCCCACCCTGGGCCTGTGCCTGGGCCTGCAGTCCATGGTCATCGAATACGCCCGCAACGTGGTTGGCCTGGAAGGCGCGTCCTCATCCGAGTTTGATGAGAACCCCACCTACCCGGTCATCGCCACGATGGAAGAGCAGCAGGACATTGTGGACGGCAAGGGCGACCTCGGCGGCACCATGCGCCTCGGACTTTACCCGGCCGTGCTCACCGAAGGCTCCGTCGTTGCTGAAACCTACGGCACCACGGACGTCTCCGAACGCCACCGCCACCGCTACGAGGTCAACAACAAGTACCGCGAGCAGATCGCCGCGGCAGGCCTGGTGTTCTCCGGCACCTCGCCCGACGGCAAGCTGGTCGAGTACGTGGAACTTCCCCGCGAAGTCCACCCGTACTACGTCTCCACGCAGGCCCACCCGGAACTGAGCTCGCGCCCCACCCGGCCGCACCCGCTCTTTGCCGGACTCGTGGCCGCCGCACTCGAGCGCCAGAACGCCACCCGGCTGCTGGAGGTCTAAATGACACACCTTGGTGCACCGGGGACTGAAGGCCAGCCCGGCTCCGGCCCTTTGACTCCGGCCGTTTCTGACGAAGAAAGCCGCCGGACGCTGCATTCGCAGTCCACGGTGTACCAGGGGCGCATTTGGAACATCGTTTCAGATACGTTTTCACTGACGCCTGGCTCCGCCCCGCTGACCCGGGACTACATTGACCATCCCGGGGCCGTGGCCGTGGTGGTGCTGAACGAGGCACAGCAGGTGCTGCTGCTGCGCCAGTACCGCCACCCCGTCCAGATGAACCTGTGGGAAGTTCCCGCCGGCCTGCTGGACGTTGAAGGTGAGGACTTCGTCGCCGGCGCCGCCCGCGAACTCGCCGAGGAAGCCGACCTTGAGGCTGCCCAATGGCACGTCCTGACCGACTTCTTCAACTCACCCGGCTCCTCCAGCGAGGCCATAAGGATCTACCTGGCCCGCGGCATCACGGAGGTGCCGGAGGACCGGCGCCACGTGCGCACCGACGAGGAAGCTGAAATCGAGTTTGCGTGGGTCGGCCTTGAGGAGGCTGCCGCAGCGGTCCTGGCCGGGCACATACACAATCCGTCCGCCGTCGTCGGGATCCTGGCCGCGGCACAGGCAGCCCGCAACGGCTTTGCGGACCTGCGCCCGGGCGATGCGCCCTGGCCCGAGCATCCGTCCCAACGCCGGCAGTGACCAACCAGGGCGCCGGCGGCGGGGGAGCCCCCACGGCGCTGGCGCGCGCCATCGCCGACTACCTCCAGCATGTCGGGGTGGAACGCGGGCTCGCGCCCAACACTTTGGCCGCCTACCAGCGCGACCTGCGCCGCTACGAAGCGTTCCTGGCGGCTGCCGGGCTCACCGCCCCGGGCCAGGTGGCGCGGCGCCACGTCAGTGAGTTTGCCCAGGGCCTGTCCGACGGCGACGACGGCGGTTCCGCGCTTGGCATGCGTTCGGTGGCGCGCACCATCGTGTCAGTGCGCGGACTGCACAAGTTCTGGGCGCTCGAGGGCGTCTGCGAGACCGACCCTGCTGCCGACATCCATCCGCCGCAGCCCGGACGCCGCCTCCCCAAGGCCATCAGCGTCCACGACGTCACCCGGATCCTGGAATCGGCGGGCACCGACACGCCCACAGGGCTGCGGGACGCGGCCATGCTGGAGTTCCTGTACTCCACGGGTGCGCGCATCAGCGAGGCCGTGGGCCTGGACGTGGACGACCTCGTGTTTCCGGATTCGCCCGACGACGGCCCCTCCCTGGTGAGGCTGTTCGGCAAGGGATCCAAGGAACGCATCGTGCCGATTGGCTCCTATGCGCTCCGGGCTCTTGAGGCCTACCTGGTCCGGGGCCGGCCGGCACTGGTGGCCAAGGGCAAGGGCACCCCGGCACTGTTCCTGAACGCCCGCGGCGGCCGGCTCAGCCGGCAGAGCGTGTGGACCATCCTGAGAGCCGTCGCCGAACACGCCCAGGTGGAGGCGGATGTATCCCCGCACACTCTGCGCCACTCCTTTGCCACGCACCTCTTGGAGGGCGGGGCCGACGTCCGCGTGGTGCAGGAACTCCTGGGCCACGCTTCCGTCACCACGACGCAGGTGTACACCCTGGTGACGGCGGATACACTGCGCGAAGTCTACGCAGCGGCCCACCCCCGCGCACTCGGCTAATCCCACTCCCGCAACACCCTCAAACGCCAGCGCAGCAATGGCTGGTATTTTCCAAACGCCAGCGCAGCAATGGCTGGTATTTTCCAAACGCCAGCGCAGCAATCGTTGGTTCCTTTCAAACGCTGTCGCAGGTCGGGCCCGATCCGCCGTAGTCGGGCCCGCCGGTCCCATGAAGCGCCGCGGCCCTATGCTGGGAACATGAGTGAATCAGCCGCATATTTTCGCAACAAGCTCTCGTTCGAGATCGACGTCATGGCGGTCCACGCCGGACTCGGCTCCGGCGCGTTCGTGCTCGTGGACACCCGGCGCCACGCCTCGTGGGAGCACGGGCATGTGCCCGGCGCCCTGCACCTGCCCACTGCGCTTGTTGCAGAGCAGGCCCATGTGCTGATTCCGGGCGGCACGCCCGTTGTGGTGTACTCCTGGGGGCCGGGCTGCAACGGCAGCACCTTCGCAGCGCTGGCCTTTGCCGAGCTGGGCTATCCGGTCCGGGAAATGATCGGCGGGATCGAGTACTGGCAGCGGAACGGGCTGCCTGTTCAAACCTCCGACGGCGAGGTGTCCCGTCCCGGCGACCCGCTCGTCACCGCAGACTAGGACGCTGCCGGAGTATCTGCCCTTTGCGAGGCCGGTTCGGGTGCGTAGGCAACCGGACCGGCCTTTCCTGAATCGGGCCCCGGGTCCACGCATGTTTGGGCCGCGGCTGGCCCCCGCAACAAGGTAACAAGTTGCGCACCGTTGCCCGCGCCGCCGGCTGCACCCGGAGTTGCGCCCGTGCCCGGAAAATACTCCAAGTCACCAGCGATGTGCACAAGAAAAAGAAACACGCATAACTTTTGCCGCCCCGTTGGTAACGGCCATAACGGTTGGGCGAATCTTTCCTCGGACTCCGTGCACAGCATTGCGGGCGGGCCTAGCGTTGAATCACCGTGCAACAGGGTGTTCACGGTTCCCCTAGAAGGTGTTTTCAATGAAATTCCTTAAGACATTGCTGGCAGTTGCGGGGCTGCTCGCGGCTTTTCTCATTGCCGGCCCGGCGCCGGCCCAGGCCGCATCGTATTGCGGCATTACGTGGGGCTCGCTGGCCAAGTCGGCAGGCACGGGCTCCAGCGCAACTGTTTCCAATGTCCGCACGGGGCGCCAGGACTGCTTCGACCGCCTGGTGGTTGACATCAAGGGCAGTGCCAGCGGATATGCTGTCCGCTATGTCTCCGCGGTTACGTCCCCCGGCAAGGGCGATGTGGTCCCGCTGCGGGGCGGCGCCTTCCTGCAGGTAACGGTGCTGGACCCGGCCTACAACGCGGCCGGCCAGCCCACGTACCTGCCGGCCAACCGCAACGAACTCTCCAACGTGGCAGGTTACTCAACGTTCCGCCAGGTGGCGCTGGCAGGCAGCTTTGAGGGCCGGACGTCCCTGGGCCTGGGTGTCCGGGCCCGGCTGCCGTTCAGGGCGTTTGTGCTCCACGGCCCGGGCGACACCACCCGGATCGTCGTTGATGTGGCCCACCGCTGGTAGCAGCCGATTCGAAAGCCGGGAGGCGCCGGCGTCGTGCTTTTCACGCACGACGGCGGCGCCTCCCTGTTTGCCCAGGACCATGCTCCTCGCTGCAGTCGCGGCCAGGAGTCCGGCCTCGTCAGCGGAACATGTCTTCACGGAGCGGGCCTGCATTCCCGCCCGCCACGAGCGCCTGCAGAAGCGGGAGGACATAGTCGAGGCAGTCACCTGCCCAACTGTCCTGGAAAGCGGCCAGGCCCGCCTCCGTCGACTCCAGGAACAGCAGTTCGTCCACCTCGGCCGGCCCGGCCGACGTCCGGTCAGAGGCGAAATTGGCTGCCTCTTCGAGGGCGCCCCTGCCCACCTTCAGGTTGAGCTGGTAGCTGACGTTTAGGATGTTGAAAGAGGGGCGCGTGGTGAAGTGGGGGCGAAAAGGTTCGCCGGCAACATCAGGCATGGCCAAGCCCAGTTCTTCGGAAAACTCACGCGCCAGGCACTGTTTGGGCTGGAAAAGACCGTCCCGGATGTCTTCGGGGGAGGCAGCCCCGCCGATGAATTTTATGCGGCGCTGGAACGTTGAGCCCGCTCCCATGCGTGCCAGAACGTAGAAGTTGTCAACTGTTTTCATGACGGCGTTGACGGCCACGGAACGGCACATGTCCCGGGAAGGAAGCTTGTTGGCCTGTCCGTAGAGATAGTGCGAGAAGCGTGCTGGGCGGAGAAGGATTTGGGCCTGTTGGCCGGGGCCATGGGCCAAACTCGTGGCGTTGAGGATTTCTCCGTCAAAAATGTGGGGCGAACGCAGTTTGCTGCCCGTCCAGTGGCGCTCGATTTCATCGGCCAAACCCACTGGCAGGTCCAACGGCCGGCCAACGGGAAATTCAAGTGCGCGCGGCACGGCGTAGACGTAGCCCGTCATCTGCTGGTCCTCCGGAGCATCAATTCCCGCCTTCGTGGGGAGCTGGAGCCGTGCCTGCAACCCCGCCAGGTGTCAACACGGCTGTGCCGCCAAGACTACACGGGCGCACGCAGCGCAAGCCGCTGGTCGCCGTCGTGCACAAAAAACTGCGGCACACCAAGGGCCCGGTCACAGCCATCGACTTGACCGGGCACGCGGTGCGCCGCAGTTGAAAGGTGGGCCCCTACGCGGTGACGGCGAGGGCGTCGATTTCCACGAGCATGACCTCGTGCGGCAGGTCGACGAAGACCGTGGTGCGGGACGGGAGCGCTCCGCTGGGGACGTTTTCCTTGATGAACTCGCCGTAGACCTCGTTCATGGCCGGGAAGTCGTCGCGCGTGGTCAGGTAGACGCGGAACATGATGACATCCTCAACGCTAGAGCCGCCGGCTTCCAAGATGGCCTTGACGTTTTCCAGTGTGCGGCGCGTCTGGACGCGGACGTCGCCGGCGCCGATGTACTCGTTGGCCACCGGGTCCATGGGGCCCTGGCCGGAAACCTGGAACAGGCCGCCCTTCTTCACGCCCTGTGAGAAGACGTGGGCGGGGGCCGGGGCGTTTTCGGTCAATACGATGGTTTTTTCACTCATTGAGTGTTCCTTTCAGAGGGGACCCAGCCCAGGTCACGGGAGATGGCCTGCGTCGCGGTTGTTAATGCGGGCAATAATTTCAACAGCTCTTCATAGCTCAGCAACACCACCGGCACCGAGCAGGACGCGGCGGCAACCACCAGGCCCGAGGCATCCCGAATGGGTGCGGCGATGCAGTGCACGAACGATTCGTGCTCGCTCTTGTCGTGCGCCCAGCCCTGCTCATGCACCTGGGCCAGTTCGGCCAGCAGCGCCTCCGGGGTGGTCAGGGTGTTCTCGGTCATCTTGACGTAGTCCAAGCCGGCAGCAATGTGCTCCTGCCGGGAGCGTGGCATGTCGGCAAGAATCACCTTGGACACGGCCGCAGAATGCAGCGCCGCCGTCAGCCCGATCCGCGAATACATGCGAACCGGGTGGTGCGACTCAAACTTGTCGATGTACACCACCTCCGCGCCTTCGAGGCGGGCCAGGTGGACGGTGTGGCCGGTTGCGTCGTTGAGCTTGGCCAGGTGCGGCCGTGCCACCTGGCGGATGTCGCGCTGCTCCAGTGAGCGGGAGGACAGTTCAAAGAACTTTCTGCCCAATTGGAACTCGCCTGCGCCGTTGCGCACCAGGAAGTGTTCGGATTCCAGTGAATGCAGGAGACGCATTACGGTGGTTTTGTGGACGTCGGCGGTCGACGCCAATTCGTCGAGGGTTGCGGGCCCCTCCGCCAGCTGGGACAGCAGGCCGAGGGCACGGACCAGGCTTTGGCTCATGGCAGGCCTCCTGCGGGCTGTGCGGCTGCCGCGCTGCCGGCGGCCGCCAGCGCGGGGGAGTCGAGCCGGCCCGGTGCCACATGCGTCGCGGCCCAGTCCTGCTCGGAGCAGGCGAGGATGCGCGCCAGCACGCCGGGATCGGGAAGCGGGCCCCGGTCGCCTGGGACGGTCAAGGTGGCGGCAGCGCTCACGTGCCCGCGCCGCAGGGAGGAGCGCTGGTCCAGGCCAAACAACATGCCGCTGAAGTATCCCGCGGCAAAGGCGTCACCGGCGCCAACGGGCTCCAGGACCGACACGCTCAGCGACGGCACCTCCACCCGTGCGCCGTCGCGCATCAGGGCAATGGCCGAGATGTCCGCATTCTTGAGTACGATCACCTCCGGATCCGGCAACATGGCGCGCAGTTGTGCCTCGTCATTGGTGCCAAACGCCGGGATGGCTTCATCGGCACCCACCAGCACCACATCGGCCTGGTTGGCCAGGGTTCGCAGGATGCCCTTGTCTTCATGGGTCCAGAGGGCTTCGCGCCAGTTCACGTCAAAGGACACGAGCCGGCCCTTGCGCGGCAGCGCCAGCAGGCCTGCCAGCAGGTCACGGCAGTCCTGCGAGAGTGCTGCCGTGATGCCGCTGAGGTGGATGAGGGAGGCTCGTTCCAGCAGTGCCGCAACGTCCGGGTTCTCCAGCATGTGGGGGCCCATGGCTGAGCCTGCCGAGCCCTTGCGGTAGTACAGCACGGAGCTTTCGCCCGTGCCTGAGCCGGCAGGGGCCGGCACCTTCACGTACAGGCCCGTGGCCAGTTCATCGTCGATTTCGACGCCGGTGACGCCCACGCCATGGGCGGAAAGGTCATTGAGTATGCGCGTGCCAAAACCGTCGCGGCCCACGCGGCCCACCCAGTGGGCGTCAATGTCCATGGCGGCAAGGCCCATGGCCACGTTGGATTCGGCGCCGCCAACTCCATAGAACAGTTCCGTGGCCTCGGCCAGCGGGACCTGGTGTGTGGGGGTGAGCATGGCCATCGTCTCTCCGATGCAAACAACTGAAAGCATGAACCTTCTGCACTTCCTTTCACACGGTTTGGCGGTTGGCGTCGCCCGTCAAAGGGGAGTGCTGCGATGCGATGTGGCACAGCCCAAGCCGTGCCCGGCATCCCATTCCCATCTTGACGGGCGAATCCTGACCATGTTAGACATGCTCTTGGTGAGTTTGCAACTAGCGTTGCAAAATACGCAACGAGGCCAGATTGGCGGCCCGTGAAGGGAAGTAGCAATGGGCAGCACACAAGCAGCAGCGGGCAACGGGGCCACCCCTGTCCCAGCGATCAATTCCGCCATGGTGGATGCGCTGGATGAGATTGAACTGGACTGGAAATACAAGGCTGTTCCGGCCACGTCCCACGGCCGCAGTGCCGGCAGTTTCGTGGCTTCCGGCGTTTCCCTGGGCGAGCTGCAAACGCCGCTGCTGACCCTTGGCGCCGCCGCCATGGCCGCGAACGTTGACCTCATGGCGGATTGGTGTGCCAGCAGGGGCGTGCTGCTGGCTCCCCACGGCAAGACCACCATGGCGCCGCAAATGTGGCGCGAACAGCTTGAACACGGCGCCTGGGGCATCACCTTGGCCAACGCCTCCCAACTGCGCGTGGGACACGCCTTTGGGCTCCGGCGCGTCATGGTTGCCAACAGCCTCACCGACCCCGCCGCCATCACGTGGCTGGCGGCGACACAGGGGCCGGATTTCTCGGTGGTGTCCTGGGTGGACTCACTGCAGACCGTGGCACTGCAGGAGAGCGTTTTGTCAGCAAGCCCCGGTTCCGTCATTGACGTGATAGTGGAACTGGGTGGAAACGGCGGCCGCACCGGCATCCGCACTGTTGCCCAGGCCCTTGAGGTTGCCCGGGCCGTCGACGCGGCCAAGCATTTGCGCCTGGTCGGTGTGGGCGGCTATGAAGGTTCGCTGGCCCACACTGCCGACGCCGGCGCACTCACCGCCGTGCGCGGCTACCTGTCCCGCATCAAGGACCTCCATGAGCAGCTGCTGGCCGAGAACCTCTACGCGCAGGACGCCGAGATCATCATCACGGCCGGCGGCAGCGCCTACTTTGACGATGTGGTCGATGTCTTGGCCGGTTGCTCCTCCGACGGCTCAAACGGGGGTCCGCGCACCAACGTGATCATCCGCAGCGGTGCCTACATGGTGCACGACGACGGTTTCTACCGCGGGATTTCCCCCTTCTCCCGCGGTGCGCAGGCCGGCTCCGGAGCGGCGCCGTTTGTCTCCGCCATGCACGCCTGGGCCCGCGTGGTCTCCTCCCCGGAGCCTGGCCTGGCCATCCTCGACGCCGGCAAGCGCGACATGCCCGTGGACGAGGGCCTGCCGGAGCCGCAGATGCTGGGCACGTCCCTGGGCGGGCCGATGGCGGTGCTGGCCGGGGCCAGCATCAGCGCCGTCAACGACCAGCACTGCTTCCTGCGCTACGATCCTGAAACCACCACGGTGAACATCGGCGACGTGGTCCGCCTGGGCCTGTCCCACCCGTGCACGGCCTTTGACAAATGGACCCTGATTCCCGTCCTGGCGGACACCGGCAGCGACAACCGCGTGGTGGATCTCATCCACACGTTCTTCTAAGTCGTGGCCGCCCCAACCGCCGCCAGGCGCACCATCATTGCCAACGCAACCGTTGTTGACGGCAGCGGCGCACCCAGGTTCGCCGCTGACGTCGTCCTTGAAAACGGCGCCATCCACAGCATTGCGGCGCCCGGCACGCACGCCATGGATGCGGACGCCATCGACGCCACTGGACTGGTCCTCAGTCCCGGATTTATTGACATGCACGCCCACTCGGACCTGCAGCTGTTCCTGAACCCTGGGCACTACGCCAAGATCAGCCAGGGCGTCACCACTGAGCTGCTGGGCCAGGACGGGCTTTCCTACGCTCCAATCGACGACGTGACGCTCGACGGCGTGCGGCAAAAGATCGCCGGCTGGAACGACAACCCCGAGGACTTCGACTTCAACTGGCGCACGGTGGGGGAGTACCTGGACCGGCTCGACCAGGGAATCGCCACCAACGCGGCCTACCTGATTCCCCAGGGCACAGTCCGGGCCATGGTGCGCGGTTTTGGCGAGGGCGAGGCCACTGCGGGGGAGATCGCCGCGCAGCAGGCCGTCATCCGCCAGGGCATGGCCGAGGGTGCCGTTGGCATGTCCTCCGGGCTGACCTACACGCCCGGCATGTACGCCACCACGGAGGAGTTGGCGCAACTGTGCTCCACGGTGGCCGAGTTCGGCGGCTTCTACGCCCCGCACCACCGCTCCTACGGGAAGGGGGCGCTTGAGGCATATGACGAGATGATTGAGCTCAGCCGCGACACTGGATGCGCCCTGCACCTCTCCCACGCCACCATGAACTTTGCCCCGAACAAGGGCCGCGCCCCAGACCTGCTGGGGCTCATCGACCGTGCCCTCGACGACGGCGTGGACATCACCTTGGACACGTACCCCTACCTGCCGGGCGCCACCACCTTGTCCGCGATCCTGCCCAGCTGGGCCTCCGCCGGCGGATCGGAGCCCACCATGGCACGGCTCCGCGATCCGGACACGCTGATGCACATTCGTGAGAACGTTGAGATCTATGGCTCCGACGGCTGCCACGGCGTGGTGGCCGAGTGGGAGACGCTGGAAATATCCGGAGTCAAGAACCCGGGGCTGGATGCGTTTGTGGGCAAGACCGTGGCCCAGATTGCCGCCGAGTCGGGGCAGGACGCGTTTGACGTCTTCGTTGACATCCTGCTGCGTGACAAGATGGCCACCGGCATCCTGCAGCACGTGGGCCACGAGGAAAATGTTCGGGCCATCATGGTGCACAAGACCCACACCGGGGGCTCCGACGGCATCCTGGTGGGCGGAAAACCACATCCCCGTGCCTGGGGAACCTTCCCGCGCTACCTGGGCCACTACAGCCGCGAACTCGGCCTGCTGACCCTGGAAGAAACCGTCAACCACCTCACCGGCCGCCCCGCCGCGCGGCTCAAGCTGGTGGACCGCGGCCTGGTCCGCGCGGGCTTTGCCGCCGACCTGGTCCTCTTTGACCCGGAAACCGTCAACGCCACGGCCACCTTTGCCGAACCCCGCCAGGCCGCGACCGGCATCCACTACGTCTTTGTCAACGGCATTGCCGCCATCGAGGCAGGCAAGCCCACCGGTGCACTCGCCGGCAGGGCACTGCGCCGCACCCCGGAAGGAACCCGATCCACCCCATGAACAACACCGAATTCATTGCCCGTCTCGAGGCAGACCGCACCATTGCCGTGGTCCGCGCCCCCGACATTGCCGACGCCGCAGAACTCTGCCGCGCACTGGTGGCCGGAGGCATCTCCGGGGTTGAACTGACCTACACCACCCCCAACTTGCTCAAGCATGTTGCCCGTGCCGCGGACACCGCGGCCGAGCATGGCGCCGTGGTGGGTGTGGGCACGGTCCTGACCGCCGACCAGGCCAAGGCAGCCATTGATGCCGGCGCCCAGTTCCTGGTGACGCCGGGGATCCGTCCCGAGGTGGCCCGCGTGGCCGCCGACGCCGGCATTCCCTTCTCCCTGGGCGCGCTGACCCCCACCGAGGTGGCCATGGCGCTGGACCTGGGCTCCGCCGTCGTGAAGATCTTCCCGGCCAGTGCCATGGGTGCGGCCTACCTGAAGGACCTTCAGGGCCCCTACTCGGGCATCAAGCTGCTTCCCTCAGGGGGAATCAACGCCGCCAACGCCCAGGACTTCCTGGCCGCCGGCGCCCTCGCCGTCTGCTGCGGCACGGCAGTGGTGCCGCCCGCCGTCGTCGCCGCCGGCACCTGGGCAGACATCACCGAACGCGCCGCAGCGTTCACCAGCATTCTTCGCTAATCGTCCTCTTTGGAAAGTTCCCTCATGACAGAGTTTGTTAACTGGCTGCACCACGACACGGCAGGGCTGTTGCTCCTGGCCGGTCTGGGAATTGCCCTCCTCCTGGTCCTGATCATCAAGGTCAAGCTGGAACCGTTTATTGCCCTGCTGGTGGTGGGTGTCCTGGTGGCACTGGCCGGCGGCGTGTCCGTGCAGGACCTGGTCGGTTCGGCCACCAAGAGCAGCGACGCCATCATTGAAAAGGGTTTCGCCGGAATCCTGGGCCACATCACGGTCATCATCGGCCTGGGCACGGTGCTGGGCGCCATCCTGGAACGCTCCGGCGGCGCGGAAGTGCTGCTGGGCCGGCTCGTGAAGATCTTTGGCGAAAAGGGCACGCCCCTGGCCATGGGCATCACCGGCTTTGTGCTGGGCATCCCCGTCTTCTTCGACATCGGCATCTTCGTTCTGGCGCCGCTGGTCTATGTTGCCGCCATCAAGGGCGGGAAGTCGCTGGCCCTCTATGCACTGCCGCTGCTGGCCGGTTTGTCAGTCACCCATGCGTTCCTGCCCCCGCACCCAGGCCCCGTTGCCGCTGCCGGGCTTTTCCACGTGGAACTGGGCTGGATCATCATCATGGGCCTGGCCTGCGGCATTCCGGCCTGGTTTGCCTCCGGCATCCTCTGGGGGACCTGGATTGGCAAGCGCGTCATGGTGAACGTTCCCGAGGACAGCGTCCTGCCGGAGTCGGACCAGGCCAAGGCGCTGGGGGATCCCTCCCTGGGCACCGTCCTCCTGGCCATCGGCACGCCCATGATCCTGATCCTGGGCGGCACCTTCGGCAACATTGCCCTGCCCGACGGCGGCCTGCGCACCACCCTGCAGTTCCTTGGCAACCCGGCCATCGCGTTGACCGTGGCCGTGCTGCTGGCCATGTGGCTGCTGGGCACACGCCGCGGCATGAGCCGGGACGATCTGGCCGAGCTGACCTCCACCTCGCTGCGTCCCGTAGGCATGATCCTGCTCGTGGTCGGTGCCGGCGCCTTCTTCGGCGCCGTGCTGGGGGCAACCGGTGTGGGCAAGGCCGTGGCCGATTCCCTGTCCACCGCCGGCCTGCCGCTGCTGCTCTCCGCGTTCGTCATCTCCGCCGGCATGCGCATTGCCCAGGGCTCGGCCACGGTGGCCATCGTGACCACCGGCGGCATCCTGGCCCCCAGCGTTCTCGCCGCCGGGTATTCACAGCCGCAGCTGGCCCTGGTTGTCATGGCCATCGCCTCGGGCTCCGTCATTGCCAGCCACGTCAACGACGGCGGCTTCTGGATCATCTCCAAGTACTTCAACATGTCCGTCAAGGACACCCTGAAGACGTGGACCGTGCTGGAAACCGTCCTTTCCGTGGTGGGCTTTGGCATGGCTGCCCTGATCTGGCAGTTCGTCTAGCACCGCACATAGAAATTTTCGACGGCGGGTGCCCACCTTTGACATGGAAGGTGGGCACCCGCCGTCGTGCTTTTGGCGCCTGCGCTGCTGCCGGACCGCAGGGAACGACGCTTCGGCTCAGGACTGGGACGTGAGCATCGATGCGGCCTTGCGCGAGCCAAGCCTGGCAGAGATGCGCAGCGCCGCCCCCGCTGCCATGGGCCCCACCTCCCTGACCTTGGCGGGGGTCATGCGCGAGGCCAGGGAGGACACGCTCAGCGCGGCGACCACGTGGTCGTCGTGGTTGAAGATGGGGGCGGCCACGCAGCGGACCTCGGGCTCGTTTTCACGGTCGTCGACCGAGTAGCCGCGGCGCCGCACCGCGGTGAGTTCGAGCCTCAGGGCAGCCGGATCCGTGATGGTTCGCTGCGTGATGGCGGCCAACGGCGCGGCAAGGATGGGGCCCACCACCTCGTCCGGGCTAAAGGCCATGATGGCCTTGCCCACGGCGGTGCAATAGGCGGGCATGGATGCGCCAACCCGGGAGGCCATGCGCACTGTGGCCTCGTCCTCGACCTTGTCCAGGTAGACCACATCATGTCCGGACAGCACCACGAGGTGGACCGTGTTGGAGGTCGTGCGCATGAGTGCGCGAAGTTCCTCGTTGGCGGAGCTGCGCAGGTCCAGGGAATCAAGGTACGACTGCCCCAGCCGAAGGCTGCCAAACCCCAGCCGGAACCGGCCCGTGGCCCTGTCCCGCTCCACAAGGTTCTCGTCAATGAGGGGCCCGGCCAGGCGCAGCAGCGTGCTCTTGTTGATCCCCGAAAGATCCGCCAGCTCGGCCAGGGCCAGCCCGTCCGCAGGGGCGTGGCTGGACACCACGTCAAGGAGCAGCAGGGCCTTGCGAAGGGACGAGGACGTGTTGCGCTGCTCGCCGGCGGGGGCGGCTGCGGTCACAGTGCGTCGGCCTGCAGGCCGGTTCCGGTGGGTTCGCCGACGGCGATACCGGCCGCCGCATCCCGGCATTCCTGCTCGTAGTCCCTCTTCCACCCGGCAATTCCGGGCCGCTGCTGCCAAGGAAGCGGGCCGTCCAGCGGGCGGTACTCGACTCCCATGGCCGCCAGCCGGTCGAGGTGGCCGCCGGTGAGCCGGCCCTGGAACTCGCTGAAGTCGCGCCGCCATGGATTGGACCAAAAGACTTCGGCCAGGGCGCTGAGCCGGGGGTAGGCCGCATAGTCGACCCTGCGGGCCGTGGGCAGGTGCTCTGTCCAAATGTTGGCCTGGGCCCCCAGCAGGCGGCCCGGGAATTCCCCGCCTGCCATACCCTCGGAGGGGTCGTAGCTGTAGACATCCTCCAGCGTGGTGACGAAGCCGACCGGCACGGGTTCGCCGTCGCCGTCGGCCTGGCGGTGGTCAAGATAGAGGCGGTGCTCAGGACAGACCACGACGTCGTGGCCGCCGGCCAGGGCGTCCAGGCCGCCCTGGCTGCCGCGCCAGGCATGGACGAGGACGCCGTCGGGCAGGCCGAATTCGCCCACCTCGTCCCACACGGCAGTCTTGCGGCCCGCGGCCTGAAGGTGCTCCGCCAGCTGGGCGATGAACCAGCCGTGCAGCCCCGCGACCGAGTCCAGGCCCAGGGCCGCAGCCTTGTCCCGCGCCGCGGTGCCGGCCTCCCACTGCCCGGGCGGCACCTCGTCGCCCCCGACGCTGATCCACGGGGACGGGAAGATGTCCATGACCTCATCCAGGACGTTCTTGTAGAAGTCCACGGCGAAGTCGCTGGGATCCAGGACCGTGGTGTTGATGCCCCAGCGGGTCCACACCTCCACGGGTCCGCCGGCCGGCCCCAGTTCCGGGTACGCCGCGATGGCGGCCTGGCTGTGTCCGGGAACATCAATTTCCGGGATGACCGTGATGTTGCGCTCGGCGGCAAAAGCCACAATTTCACGCAGGTCGTCCTGCGTGTAGAAGCCCCCGTGCGGCTGGCCGTCGTAGACGCCGGCGCGCCAGGCGCCCAGGGAGGATTCCCGCCGCCAGGCGCCGACCTCCGTCAGCAGGGGGTAGCGGTTGATTTCCATACGCCAGCCCTGGTCATCGCTGAGGTGCAGGTGCAGGATGTTCAGTTTGTGCATGGCTGCCACCTCAATGAACCGCAGCACGTCATCCTTGGGCAGAAAGTGGCGTGCCACATCGAGCATGACGCCGCGGTAGCCAAACCGGGGCTTGTCCGCGATGGTCAGGGCCGGCAGCAGCCAGGCCTGTTTTTCTGCGAGCGGTGCCTGGCGGAATGCGCCCGCACCGAGCAGCTGCAGCAGTGTCTGGGCGGCATAAAAGGCTCCGGCGCTGCCGGCTGCACGGACCTGCACCGTGGCATCCACGGTGAGCGTGTAGCCCTCCTCCGCCAATGATCCGTCGAGGACGAAGGCAATGTCGGCCGCTTCGGTGCCGGCGGCATGCGGCGGCAGGTCCCATCCGGTGGCCGCGCCCAGTGCACGCGCCAGCCAGCGCCTGGCCGGGGCCAGCTGCGGATCGCTGGACAGGGTGGTGCCGCCATCGAGGCGCACGGCGGCACCCAGGGGGTTGTCCTGAAGGGACCAGGGGACGGGGACCAGGTTGGGGGCAGTCAATGAAGCATCCTTTGTTGAAATGGGGTGGGTACTGGAGTTGTGGTGGTTGCCGGCGGGGCGGTGCCCGTACGGCTATCCCTTCACGGCGCCGGCCAAGCCGGAGACGAGCCTGCGCTGTACGGCGATGAAGAAGATCAGCACCGGGTCGGTCATGATGGAATTTTCCTGCGCCGAGATGATGAACGTCTTGGCAAACAGGAAGTCGTTCCAGGTGGAGATGACGGAAAACTCGGAGCAGGCCACCACGCCGGGCGCAACCAGGGGGAAGAGCACGGAGCGGACAAAACGAAAGCTGCTGGCGCCGTCGAGCTTAGCGGCTTCCCCCAATTCCACGGGCACTGCCGCGACAAAGCTGCGTAACATCCAAGACGTGGCCGCGTCCAAGCCGGCAACGAGTGCGCAAAGATCGCCCATGGCGAAGCAATTGGCGCCCACATGGCCGGCCAGGTCCGTGTTGCCGAACTCGGTCACATCGGGGGCGTTGGAGGGGTCGCTGAAGGCGGCCTTGAACATCTGGGACCGTGTGAACTTCACGGCTGGCTCCATGGTTTGCGTGGACGTTGGTTGCCGCCTGCGGCGCTGGCCGCCGGCATGAGATGACCATAGAAGTGCGCCGGCCGGTGCTGGAAGTACAAAGAATGAATGTTTTGCCCTGCAAAACCTAATGTTGAATATTGGATTTTCGGTGCCGGTTGTGCAGCTGTGGGCCTGGTGAAAATGTGTTTTCCCTGCGCTGTGGCGGACGCCGCAGGCACCTCGAATTGGCCGCCCGGGGCCTGAAAAAATGTCAGGTCCGCCGACTGCGTCTCGGCTGTCCCGCCCGGGTGCGGGTTTTCCGCCGTTTTGGTCCCGTGCCTCCGCCGTGCCGGGAGCCGGCGATGCTTCAGGAGTCCTTTTCCCGCTCCCAGCGCAGTACGAGGTCTGCGGCGACACCGACCGCAATGCTGATGGGTTCCTTGCCGGTGATTTCCGCGAGGCCGATGGGGCAGGTGATGCGGGCCAGCTCCTCCTCGGTGTGCCCTTCCTCCAGGAGCCGCTTGCGGAACCGCTGCCACTTGCTGCGGGAGCCGATCAGCCCGAGGTAGCCCGGACCCGCCCCGGCCGCCTGCGCGCGCAGGGCCGTGTCGCAGAGGATGAGGTCCTCGGCGTGGTCGTGCGTGAGCACGAGCACCGCCGCCCCGGCCGGCAGCCCCTGCAGCACGGTCTCGGGCGCCGGGGCATGGTGGATGGTGGTGGTGGCCGGCCCGCGGGTCAGCGGTTCCATCCTTGCGGGCTCGACGGCGTCCGGGCGGGAGTCCGCGAGCACCAGGTCGATTGGCAGCCGGGACAGGATGTGGGCTATTTCGAAGCCGACATGCCCCATGCCAAAGACAGCGACCGTGCGGCGGGAGGGCAGCAGCTCCAGCAGCACCGAGACCTCCCCGCCGCAGCACTGCACGCCGTGCCGGGTGGGCGCCTTGTCGCTGAGCGGAAAGGACATGAGCTCCGGGCCGCCTGTTCCGCCCGACATCAGTTCACGCGCGCGGTCGATGACCTCGGCCTCAAAGTTGCCGCCTCCGACAGTTCCCCAGGAGCCGGCGGCGGAGACCACCATCTTGGCCCCCGGTTCCCGCGGTGCGTGGCCGCGCACCTGGACGAGCGTGGCGATGACCGCCGGCTCGTTCAGGCTGCGCAGGTGCGTGGCTGCTTCAAGCCAGTCCATGGGTGCCTACGGCCGCACGGCGGCCGGCTGCGGCTGGCCGGATTCAGGCTCAGGTGCGGGAGTCCCCGGCGTGTGCCCGGTCCCGCCGTTTGCGTGGCCGCGCGCCGCGGCGTCGCTGGCGCTGTGAACTGCCCAGAACACCGCCTCCGGCGTGGCAGGGGAGGCCAGGGTGGTGCTGCGGACGGCGGGCCCGAAGGCGCCGACGGCGTCGCGCAGCGCCTCACGGGCCGCGAAGGCCAGCATGAGCGGGGGCTCGCCCACGGCCTTGGAGCCGTACACCGCACCCTCCTCCACCGCATGTTCGAGCAGGTGGACGTTGAACACCTCCGGCATTTCAGAGAAGCTGGGCAGCTTGTAGGTGCTGGCCGACTGGGTCAGCAGCATTCCGCGGTTGGGCCCGCCGCTGTCATCCCAGCGCAGGTCCTCCAGGGTCAGCCACCCCACCCCCTGCACATAGCCGCCCTCGATCTGGCCAATGTCCACCATGGGGGAGAGGGAATCGCCGGCGTCATGGATGATGTCCGTGCGGCGCTGCGTGTAGGCGCCGGTGAAGCCGTCCACCTCAACCTCCGCCACGGCGGCACCGCACGCAAAGTACTTGAACGGCTCGCCCTGCATGGTCTCCGGGTTCCAGTGCAGCCCTTCCGTGCGGTAGTGGCCGGCCGCCCACAGCTGGACCCGCTGTAGGTAGGCCTGCCTGACGACGTCGGCAAAGGGAACGCCCGGGCCCGCAACACCCAGGCCCGTCACGATGCCCCGGGAAAAGCGGACATCGCCCGCAGGGACCCCCATCATGGCGCCCGCCACGGGGGCGAGCCGGGCCAGGATCTGCCCGCAGGCGTCCTTCACGGCGCCACCGTTGAGGTCGGACCCGGAACTTGCCGCAGTGGCCGAGGTGTTGGGCACCTTGTCGGTCCGGGTGGGGGCGAGCCGGATCGAGGACAGCGGCAGTCCCAGCGCAGTTGCGGCGACCTGCAGCATCTTGGTGTGCAGGCCCTGGCCCATTTCGGTGCCGCCGTGGTTGATGAGCACGGAGCCGTCCTTGTAGACATGCACCAGTGCGCCGGCCTGGTTGAAGGCGATCAGGTTGAAGGAGATGCCGAACTTGACCGGGGTGGCGGCCAGTCCGCGCTTGCGGTTCTGGTGGGCGGCATTGAAGTCGTCGACTTCGCGGCGGCGCACCGCGAAGTCGCTGCGTTCGAGCAGCTGCTCCCAGATGCCGGTGATCCGGCCGGCGTCGCGGACCGGCATGCCGTACGGCGTGCTTTGGCCCTCGCTGTAGAAGTTCCTGCGCCGCAGCTCCTCGGGTGCAATGCCCAGCAGGGGTGCGCTGCGGCCCAGGATGTCCTCCACCAGCAGCATGCCCTGCGGCCCGCCAAAGCCGCGGAAGGCAGTTTGTGAGGTCTTGTTGGAGTGGGCGATGCGCCCCCGCAGCTCAATGTCGGGGATGTAGTAGGCGTTGTCCACATGGCATAGCGCCCGCGCCATGACGGCCTCGGACATGTCTAGGCACCAGCCGCCGTCGGACGTCAGCTGCGCCTTCAGCGCCAGGAGCCGGCCATCCTCGGCGAAGCCGGCTTCCCAGTCCATGAGGAAGCCGTGCCGCTTGCCCGTCATGGTCATGTCCAGGGTGCGGTTGAGGCGGACCCGGACGGGCCGGCCGGTCAGCAGTGTGCCCAGTGCGGCGACGGCGGCATAGGCGTGGGACTGCATCTCCTTGCCGCCGAAGCCGCCGCCCATGCGCAGGCTCTGCACCGTGATGTCGTGGCTGGCCAGCCCCAGCACCTGCGCCAGGATCTCCTGCGCCTCGGACGGGTGCTGGGTGCTGCTTTGGACGAAGACTTGCCCGCCCTCATCCACCACCGCCAGCGCCGCCTGGGTCTCCAGGTAGAAGTGTTCCTGGCCGGAGCATTCGGTGGTGCCGGACACCACCAGGTGGGCTGTGGCGAGACCCGCTCCGGCGTCTCCGCGGCGCACTGTGCGGGCGACGCCCTGGAAGGAGCCTGCCTCGATCGCCTCGGCCAGGGAGATGATGGACGGCAGCGGCTCCCAGTCCACGGCGACGGCGGCCGCCCCGGCGCGGGCGGCTGCCTGGTCTTCGCCGAGCACCCACGCCACGGCATGGCCGCGGAACATGGCCTCGGCCGGGAAGAGCGGTTCGTCGCCCTTGATGCCGGCGTCGTTGATTCCGGGCACGTCTGCTGCCGTCAGCACACGGACAACACCCTGTACGGCAAGCGCCGCCCCTGCCTCGATGGAGCGGACCCGGGCGTGCGCGTGCGGGGACTGCACCGGCCAGGCGGTCAGGGTGTTGGCGGTGCGTTGGGCGATGTCGTCCGTGTACAGTGCCTGGCCCGTGGCGTGCGCCCGGGCGCTTTCATGCGGCACGGCCAGGCCCACCACCGGCGCCTGCGGGCGCTGGGACAAGCTGCTCATGACTGCTCCTCCTGTTTCTGGGTGCTGTCCGCGTGCAATTTCAGCAGCGCGTTGGCGAGCATCGCGGACCGGTAGCGGGCGCTGGCACGGTGGTCGTCCATGGGTGTTCCCTCCGTTTCCAGCACGGCCGCGGCCGCCTCCGCGGTTTCCCGGGTCCACGGCCGGCCGGCCAGGGCATCCTCCGTGGCGCGGGCCCGCAGCGGGGTGGCCGCCACCCCGCCCAGGCCGATGCGCACCCGGGTGAGCCGTCCGCCGTCGAGCGTCAGGGCGAAAGCGGCCGCGACACTGGAGATGTCGTCAAAGCGGCGCTTGGCCACCTTGTGGAATGCTGTCAGGCCGGCCAGGGGCATAGGGATGAGGACCGACTTGATGAGCTCGTCGGCTGCCCGGACCGTGGAGCGGTACCCGGTGAAGAACTCTGAGAGGGGCACCGTGCGCTCGCCGGCCGCGGAGGCCAGGATGAGCCGGGCGTCCAGGGCGAGGAGGGCGGGCGGGCTGTCGCCGATGGGGGATGCGGTGCCGAGGTTGCCGCCCAGGGTGGCGCGGTTGCGGATCAGGCGGGAGGCGAACTGGGGGATGAGCTGGCCCAGCAGGGGCACCCGGGCGCCCAGCACGCGTTCAATTTCGCTCAGCGGCACGGCGGCGCCAATCTCGATTTCATCTTCGCGGACGTCGATGGCGTCCAGCTCCGGAATCCGGTCGATGGCAATGGCGAGCGGGGCGCGGCGTGCGCGGATGGTGACCTCGACGCCCCAGTCGGTGCTGCCCGCCACCAGCACGGCACCCGGGTTGGCGGCCAAAAGCGAGGCGGCCTGCTCCAGTGTCGCGGCCCGCACAAAGACGCCGTCGCCGCGCTCCAGGAGGGTGGTGCGAAGCGCCGGTGCCGGTGAGCCGCAGCGGGCGGCGAGGGGGTCGCCGTCGGGCTTCACTGCGGGAGGCCGGCCAAGGGAAAAGGCGGCGTCGCGGATGGGCCGGTACCCCGTGCAGCGGCAGAGGTTGCCGCTGAGGGCGTGCAGGTCAAAGCCGTTGGGGCCGGTTTCGGAGGGCTGGGCTGCGCCGCTGTCCGCCGGGCGCTGTGCGGGGGCCCCGCGGTCCGGGCGGTAGTACTCCGCGGCCATGCTGCACACGAAGCCGGGCGTGCAGTAGCCGCATTGTGATCCGCCGGCGCCGGCCATGGCCTCCTGGACCGGGTGGAGTGATCCGGGGGTTCCGAGCCCCTCGGCCGTGAGCAGTTCCTGGCCGTCGAGGGATGCCATGGGGATGAGGCAGGAGTTGACGGCGGTCCAGGCAGTTCCGCCGTGCCTGTCGGGCTGAGCCACGAGAATGGCGCACGCGCCGCATTCGCCCTCCGCACAGCCTTCCTTGGCACCGGTGAGTCCGTTGCTGCGCAGCCAGTCCAGGGCGGTGGTGTTTGCGGGGCCCGGGCCGAACTGCCGCGGGGCTCCATTGACCGTGAATGCGGGGTCCGTGCCCGCCAGGAGTTCATTGTTGTCCATAGTGGTGCTCCAACTTCATTGTCGCAAGCAGTGCCCCGATGCATCAGGGCGTTCCTCTTACCACAGAGCGTACAGGCCCGGCCGCGGGTGCGTGCCGATCTGCCGGGTGGCGGCGGCCCGCAGGCGTTCGGTGCCGGCTGGCGTTGTCAGCGCCGCGCCCGCTTGTTAGGGTCGATTCCACACGGCCGGTGCGGCCGGCGCCCCGAACAAGGAGCAGTCCCATGGATTCATCGCAGGGCACGGGAGATTACTTGGCCCAGGCGGTGGCCCTCGCCGTGGAGAACGTCCGCAGCAGCGGCGGCCCGTTTGGGGCCATTGTTGTCATGGCAGACGGGCGCCAATTTGCGGGCGTGAACCGGGTGACGGCCAACCTGGACCCCACCGCCCATGCCGAGGTGACAGCCATCCGCAACGCCTGCCAAGGGGTGGGCAGCTTCGACCTCTCCGGTGCCACCCTCTACAGCAGCTGCGAGCCCTGCCCCATGTGCCTCGCGTCGTCGCTGTGGGCGCGGATTGGCAGGGTCTACTTCGCGGCCGACCGGCACGATGCGGCCGATGCCGGCTTCGACGATGCGCTCTTCTACGAGTACTTTGCCCCGGGAAATGACGGCGCCCTCATGCCCGTGGCGCAGGCTGGTCCGTCCGCCGGGACGCCGGTCGACCCGTTCGACGAATGGCGGGCCAACGCCGCGCGCATCGACTACTGACGGTTTTCGTGATGGGTCCGGGCCGGCCGGAGGGGCCCTGCCTGCGGGGCTAGGCTGGTTCCATGACTGCTGCCGCCGTGACCCTCTGTTTTCCGATCCGTCCCCGCACCGACGGCGGCACCGGCGAGGAGGTGCTGCTGGGCTTGAAAAAAACAGGCTTCGGCACCGGAAAAGTGGTGGGGATCGGCGGGCACGTGGAACCCGGGGAAAGCGTTGTGGCAGCCATCTGCCGTGAGGTGGCTGAAGAATCCAGCCTGGTGGTGGAGGCGATGGACCTGATTCCGGCCGGCACGGTGGAGTTTGTCTTCCCGGCCAAGCCCGAGTGGGACATGTTCACCACGGTGTTCCTCTGCCGGACGTTTGCCGGGGAAGCCACCGAAAGCAGCGAAATAGCGCCCACCTGGTACCCCGTGGAACGGCTGCCCCATGAACAGATGTGGGCCGACGCCAGCCATTGGCTGCCCGCCTTTCTGGCCGGAGGGCGCGGGCACTGGCGTGTGGTCCTGAACGGTGACAACGAAACCGTCGCCTCCAGCACCCACACGCCGCCGCGCGGCCCCGTTCCCCGGGAGGAACAGGGCAGCTGACGGCCTGGCTAGGGTTTTGCCACCGTCAGCAGGAACGTGGAGTCCTCCAGCGCGTCCACGGAGTGGCGTGCCACGGGAACCACCAGGTGGTCGCCGGGCGAGCCCTCCCAGGAGACGTCCCCGGCGCGCAGCACCAGCTTGCCGCTGAGCACCTGCACCGTGGCCTCGCCGGGGTTGTCGTGCTCGTCGAGGGCTGACCCGGCCGTCAGCGCCACCACCGTTTGGCGCAGGATCCGCTCATGCCCGCCGTACACGGTTCGGGCGCTTCGGCCGCTGCTCTTGGTCTTGGCTGAAACCATCAGTTCCCGGGCCAGCGCTGTCAGGGATGACTTTTCCACGATGCTCCTTTGGGCGGCTGCAAGTATGTTTCTTCACAGTACCCCGACCGTGGCAGGATGTGGTGCTGCGATGGGGAAAACGCCACCGATGCTGCTGGGGGTGTGGGGCAGGGTGTGTTCCAACGCCCTTAAAGTTCGACGGCGGCGGGCCACCCTTGGAAACAAAGGTGGCCCGCCGCCGTCGAACTGTATGCGGGTTGGCCCGCCCATAGATGTTGGCGTGCCCTACAGGTGGCGCTCGGCCACGCCGTTGTAGGCGCTCAGGGGGCGGATCAGGGCGTTCGCAGCGCGCTGTTCCATGATGTGCGCCGTCCAGCCGGTGATGCGCGAGGCAATGAACAGAGGCGTGAACATGTCCGTGTCGAAGCCCATCAGGTGGTAGGTGGGGCCGGCCGGGTAGTCGAGGTTCGGCTTGATCGCCTTGGCCTCGGCCATGGCCTGCTCCAGGCCGTCGTACAGCCCCATCATTTCGGGGCGGTCATAGTGGTCGATCATGCGCTCCAGTGCCGCCTTCATGGTGGGCACGCGGGAGTCGCCGTTCTTGTAGACCCGGTGGCCGAAACCCATGACCTTCTTCTTCGCCGCGAGGGCGTCCTCCATCCACGCCTTGGCGCGGGCGGCCGCCTCCTCGCGGGACTCCTCGGCGCGGACGCCGATCTCGTCGAAGGTGTGCATGACGGCCTCGTTGGCGCCGCCGTGCAGCGGGCCCTTCAGCGCGCCGATGGCGCCGGTGACGGCCGAGTGCAGGTCCGAGAGCGTTGAGGTGATGACCCTGGCCGTGAACGTGGAGGCGTTGAAGGAGTGCTCGGCGTAGAGGACCATGGAAACGCGGAATGCGTCCACCACTGCCGGGGCCGCCTCTTCGCCGAACACCATCCACAGGAAGTTGGCCGAGTAGTCCAGGTCCGTGCGCGGCTCCACAAGCGGCAGACCGCGGCGGCGGCGCTGGTCGTAGGCCACTACGGCGGGGAAGTGCGCGAAGAGCGACTGGGCCTTGTCCATCTCAGCCTCGGGGGAGGAATCTTCCGCCAGGGCATGGACGGCGCCCATGACCGAGACCGCGGTGCGTCCCACGTCCATGGGGTGGCAGTCCAGCGGCAGCAGGTCGATGGCCGCCCTGACCTGCGAGTCCAGCGCACGGTTGGCCCGCTCAAAGGCCTCGAAGACCGTCAGTTCCTCTTCCGTGGGCAGCTCGCCCGTCCACAGCAGGAGTGCCACTTCTTCAAAGGACTTGCCCGCGGCAAGCTCCTGGACCGGATACCCCCGGTACAGCAGCGAGTTGGACTCGGGGTTGACCTTGGAAATGGCGGTGTAGTCGGCAACGACCCCGGCCAGGCCCTTGCGTACTTCTTCTTCACTCACAGTGTGCACTCCTTTTCATACGTCTTTGTAAAAGTGTTCGACAGCAGGCCTAGAGGTTTGAGTTGTTCCCCGTGATGTCCAGGCCCGGGACCTGGAAGTTGAAGATCCCGGTGTCGAACTGGTTGTACGCCTCATAGTCAACCAGATCATAAAGACGGGCCCGCGTCAGCATTTCCGGCACAGCACTTTCCTGCGTGCCGTGGGTGCTGATCGCATCGAGCACACGCTCGGCTGCACCCATGGCGCTGCGCAGCAGCGTCACGGGGTAGATGACCATGGCGACGCCGGCAGCGGCGAGCTGGTCGCGGGTGAACAACTCGGACTTGCCAAATTCGGTCATGTTGGCCAGCACCGGCACATCCACGGCCTGGCACACGGCCTCAAATTCGGAGACGTCCTTCATGGCTTCCGGAAAAATCGCGTCCGCCCCGGCGTCCACCAAGGCCTTGGCCCGGTCGATCGCCACAGCCAGGCCCTCCACGGCGCGGATGTCGGTGCGGGCCATGATCAGGAAGTTCGGATCCCGGCGGGCGTCGGCGGCTGCGGCAATGCGCTTGACCGCCGTGTCCAGGTCCACCATGTTCTTGCCGTCCAGGTGGCCGCAGCGCTTGGGGTTGAACTGGTCCTCGATGTGGCAGCCGGCCAGCCCCGCATTCTCCAGCTCCTGGATGGTGCGGGCCACGTTCATGGGCTCGCCGAAGCCGGTGTCGGCGTCGATCAGGCATGGCAAATCCGTCATGCGCGCAATCTGCCCGCCGCGGGCCGCCACCTCGGTCAACGTGGTCATGCCAATGTCCGGCAGGCCCAAGTCGTTGGCGAGGACGGCGCCCGAGATGTAGACGCCGTCGAACTTCTTTTCCTCTATGAGGCGGGCCGAGAGCGGGTTGAACGCGCCCGGGAACTGGCGGGCGGCGCCCGGGACCAGCATGGCGCGCAGGTCCCGGCGCTTCTCCTCAGCAGTTTTCTTGGAGTACAGCATGGCTAGAACAGTCCCTTGGGTGCGGCCGCAAGATCCACGACGCCGGGCGCTGCGGTGATGTTGAGCTGGTCCAGTTCGCCGGCGGCCAGGTTGGGGAGGTTCTCCGCTGCCGCGATGAAGCGGGCGATCTCTTCTTCCGTGACCAGGCCTGTGGCCAGGGTGCGGAACTTGTTGATGTACTGCTCGCGGGCGAACGGGCGGGCGCCGAGCGGGTGGGCGTCGGCCACGGCGATCTCATCCGTGATGACCGTGCCGTCGTTGAGGGTGATTTCCACGGAACCGCCGAAGGCCTTCTCTGCAATGTCCAGTGAGTGGTAGCGGCGCGTCCACTCGGCGTCCTCTTCCGTGGTGACCTTGTGCCACAGCTCAACCGTGTCGGGCCGGCCGGCGCGCTCGGGGGAGTAGGAGTCCACGTGGTGCCAGGAACCGTCCTGCAGGGCGACGGCGAAGATGTACGGGATGGAGTGGTCCAGTGTTTCCCGCGAGGCGGTGGGGTCGTACTTCTGGGGGTCGTTGGCGCCGGAGCCGATCACGTAGTGGGTGTGGTGGCTGGTCTTGATCAGGATGCTGGCAACGTTGGCCGGGTCCGTGGCCTCCGGGTGTTCGCCGTGCAGCTTGCGGGCGAGGTCGATCCAGGCCTGCGCCTGGTACTCGGCCGAGTGCTCCTTGGTGTAGGTGTCCAGGATGGCGCGCTTGGCCTCGCCGTCGGCGGGCAGGGGCACGGTGTACGCAGCATCGGGGCCGTCCAGCAGCCAGGCGATGACGCCGTCCTCGCCTTCGTAGATCGGGACGGGGGAGGTCTGTCCGCGCATGGCGCGGTCCGCGGCTTCGACGGCCATCTTGCCGGCGAAGGCGGGTGCGTGGGCCTTCCAGGTGGAGATTTCACCCTTGCGCGACTGGCGGGTGGCGGTGGTGGTGTGCAGTCCCTGGCCCACGGCCTGGAAGATGGTTTCCACATCAAGGCCCAGCAGGGTGCCGATGCCGGCGGCGGCGGACGGGCCGAGGTGGGCCACGTGATCGATCTTGTGAGCATGCAGGCAGATGGCCTTGACCAGGTCCACCTGGATTTCGTAGCCGGTGGCCAGGCCGCGGATGAGGTCTGCACCGGAGGCGCCTGTGTGCTGGGCGACGGCCAGGATCGGCGGGATGTTGTCGCCCGGGTGGGAGTAGTCGGCTGCCAAGAAGGTGTCGTGGTAGTCGAGCTCGCGCACGGCCACGCCGTTGGCCCAGGCCGCCCACTCGGGGGACACCTTCTCCGTGATGCCGAAGACGGACGCGCCGGAGCCGCCGGTTGACGGTGCATGGGTGAGCGCCTGGGCGCGGGCCGCAACAATGGGGCCGCGGTTCAGGGAGGCAATGGCCACGGAGGCGTTGTCGATGACGCGGTTGATGATCATGTCAGTGACCTCATCCGTGACAGCTACGGGGTCAACGGCAACCTTGGCGATCTTGTAGGCCAGTTGGTCCTCGTGGGCCAGGTTCTCTTCGGACTTGTACACGCGGACGTTGTGATCGATGGTCATGGTGTTCCTTTCACAGTGCTTGCAAAACGCAGGTCAGTCATGGGGTTCGGATGAAATGTCGGGGGCCGTGCTCAGCAGGTGGCGCAGGCTGTTGTCGAGGTGGACGGTGGTGGCGGCGCTGGCCACGGCGGGGTTGCCGTTCGCAATGGCCAGGGCGATGGCCGCATGCTCCCGGGCCGCATCGCGCAGCCTTGCGGGGTTGTCCTTGCCGAGGCGCCGCACCCGCACCAGGTGCACGCGCAGGCTCTTCAGTGCCTGGTTCAAGTAGTGGTTTGCGACGGCGGCGTCCACCGCGCTGTCCAGCTCGCCGGCCAGCCGGTAGTAGCCGCTGCGGCTGGGGTCGTCCTCCGTGATCAGCTCGCCGGCGTTGGCCAGCTTGCGGTGCAGTTCCAGGAAGGTGTCCCGGTCCCCGCGGCGGGCAGCCAGTTCGGCGGCCCGGCATTCAAGGGCGGAGCGCAGTTCAAAGAGTTCGTCCAGGTGGTCCAGGGAGATGCCGCTGACCACTGTGCCTCGCCCGCTTTGCGGTTCGGCCAGGCCTTCGGCCGTCAGCTTCGCAAGCGCCTCGCGGATGGGGGTGCGGGAAACGCCCAGGCGCTCCGAGAGCTCCACCTCGCCCAGCGTGGTGCCGGGGGCCAGGCGCCAGTTGATGATGTCACTGTGCAACTGCGCATAGGCACGTTCACTCGCCCGCATGGCCCTCCTTCCGGCTACGGCATCCACGGTGTGGCGTGGAATCAACAGTACCCATCCAGTGTATACAAGAAGTGGCCAAATTGGGGATTAATCATGAATTTTTCCCCAATGGCGCAACTTGTGTATACATAGACGGGTTGTCAGTGGCATGGAATCGCCGCTAGCATGGCACACATCACATCAACGTGGATGGAGAACGCACATGGGCCCCACTGGCATCGGCTTCCGGGAAGAATATCAGCGCAGCCTCAGCGACCCGGAAGGGTTTTGGCTCGGGGCGGCGCAGGCCGTGGAGTGGACGGCGCCGCCTGCCCGGGCGTTTGACGGCTCGCTGCCGCCGGCCGGCCGCTGGTTCCCGGACGGAGAACTGAACACCTGCTTCAACGCCCTGGACCGCCACGTCGCCGCCGGGCACGGCGACCGGACCGCCCTCATTCACGACTCCGCCATGACAGGGGTGCAGCGCACGTACACATACCGCGAGCTCACGGACCAGGTGGCACGCTTCGCCGGCGTGCTCCGTGCCCAGGGCGTGGGCAGGGGCGACCGGGTGCTCATCTACCTCCCCATGATCCCCGAGGCCGCCATCGCCATGCTCGCAGCAGCCCGCCTGGGCGCCATCCACTCCGTGGTCTTTGGCGGGTTCGCCGCCAGCGAGCTCGCCACCCGGCTCAGCGACGCCGCGCCAAAGGTTGTGGTCACCACCTCAGGCGGATTGGAGCCCAACAGGGCCATCGAGTACCTGCCCACCGTGCACGAGGCCCTCGCCAAGGCCGGCATGCCCGAGCTGCCGGTCATCACCAAGCACCGCGACGGCTTTGCTGGGCTCCCGGAGGGCCGGCAACTGAACACCGTGGATTGGGACACCGCGCTCGCAGACGCGGAACCCGCCGCATGCGTGCCTGTGAAGGCGGGCGACCCGCTCTACATTCTCTACACCTCCGGAACCACCGGCACGCCCAAGGGGGTGGTCCGCGACAACGGGGGACACGCCGTCGTACTTCTGTGGTCCATGGCCAACCTCTACGACATCCACACGGGCGACGTGTGGTGGACGGCCTCGGATGTTGGCTGGGTGGTGGGGCATTCCTACATTGTTTACGGGCCGCTGCTGGCCGGGGCGACCACGCTCATGTACGAGGGCAAGCCCGTGGGCACCCCCGACGCCGGCGCGTTCTGGCGGGTCATTGAACAGCACAAGGTCAAGGCGCTGTTCACGGCGCCCACGGCCCTGCGTGCCATCCGCAAGGTGGACCCGGAGGCGGAACTGCTGAAGAAGCACGACGTCGGACACCTCCAAACGCTGTTCACCGCCGGTGAGCGGCTGGATGTGGACACGTACCACTGGGCCGGGCGGGTGCTTGGAGTTCCCGTGGTGGACCACTGGTGGCAGACGGAAACAGGCTGGGCCATTGTGGGGAATCCGCGCGGCCTGGACCCGCTGCCCATCAAGGCAGGCTCACCCACCCTGCCCATGCCCGGATACGACCTGCGGATCGTGGACGGCCTGGGTGCCGAGGTTGCAGCAGGGGAGGAAGGCAACATTGTGCTGCGCCTGCCGCTGCCGCCGGGGACGCTGCCCACGCTGTGGCAGGATGACCAGCGGTTTAAGGACTCCTACCTGAGCGCCTTCCCCGGCTTTTACGCCACGGGCGACTCAGGCTACGTCGATGACGACGGCTACGTGTTTGTCATGGGGCGCACGGACGATGTCATCAACGTGGCCGGGCACCGGCTGTCCACCGGCGCCATCGAGCAGGTGGTCGGCACACATGCCGCCGTGGCCGAGTGTGCCGTGCTCGGCGTGGCCGATGCGCTCAAGGGGCAGAAGGCCGTGGGGTACGTGGTGCTCAAGGCCGGTGCCTCGATTGCGCCGGAGGTGCTGGAGAAGGAACTCGTGGCCCTGGTGCGCCGGGAGATCGGCCCCGTGGCCGACTTCAAGACCGCCGTGGTGGTGGAGGCCCTGCCCAAGACCCGCTCGGGGAAGATCCTGCGCAAGACCATGCGCCAGATCGCCGACGGCGACGACTACGTGGTGCCCTCAACCATTGAGGACCGTTCCGTGATTGACTCACTCATTCCGGTCCTCACGGAGAATCTGCCGTAAGGCGCGGGCATCATGTGCCCGGCCGCCCGTGCGCCGGCACTTCCGCTGGCCGGCAACGGTGCCTATCCTCAGACCATGGGCGGTTCAAGCGAAGCCGGGGCCTGGCTGACTGTCCGTTCCGTTAAAACACGCTGAGCGCATCAAGGGAGAACAGCGAGATGAGGCCACTTCGATACTCGATTAACGTAACTCTCGACGGCTGCTGCCATCATGAGGCAGGGCTCCCGCCGGACGAGGAGTCGATGCGCTTCTGGACAGCCGAGATGGAGCGGGCCGATGCCTTGCTGTTCGGCCGGGTGACGTACGAGATGATGGAGTCGGCGTGGCGGAAGCCGGCCACGGGCAGGTGGCCTGACTGGATGGAGGAGTGGCAGATTCCGTTCGCCGAGGCCATCGACGGGGCGAGGAAGTACGTCGTGTCGAACACGCTGGCGGGGGTCGATTGGAATGCCGAGCTGGTGCGGGGCGACGCGGGGCAAGCGGTTCAGCGGCTCAAGCAGGAGCCGGGCGGGGGCCTGTGGGTTGGCGGTGTGACGCTTCCCCGGGCACTGGCGGACTTGGGGCTGATCGACGAGTACGCCTTCCTGGTGCAGCCGGTCCTTGCCGGACACGGTCCGACGCTGCTCGCGGGCCTGCGAGAGCGCATCCCGCTCGAGCAGGTGGACCGCCATGAGTTCGGATCGGGGGCAGTCGCACTGCGCTACCGGCCCATGCGGGCAACAGCCTGAGACGTCCTGGCCAATTGTCCGTTGCCTGGGGCCCGTGGCCCGGAAGAACCGTCGTTTCAGGGTTCCGGGTTGGCCGGCACACCTCAACGGGTGAGGGACCAGCGGTACTCCAGCTCCGGGCGGCCGGGCGAGCCGTGGCGCGGGGCCTTCGCAGCTGAGCCCGTCTCCACCAGGTAGTCCAGGTAGCGCCGGGCCGTGACCCGGGACATCGACAGCCCGGCCGCCGCCTCAGTGGCAGAAGCAGGCTCGGGCTGCGCCCGCAGCCAGTCCGCCACGGCCCGCAGCGTCTCCGGCAGCATCCCCTTGGGCAGCGCCACCTTCCCCGAGGGGCGCAGCGCGGACAGCGCCCTGTCGATCGCGTCCTGCGAGGTGGGCGCCGAGTCCGCCAAGGCCGCGTGGTAGTTGCGGTAGTTCTCCAGCTTCTCCCGGAACGCCGCGAAGGTGAATGGCTTGACCAGGTAGGCGGTGATGCCCAGCGCAATGGCCGAGCGCACCACATGGACGTCCCGCACGGCAGTGATGGCCACGACGTCAGGCAGCAAGCCCAGCCCGTGGATGCGCCGCAGCAGGTCCAGGCCGTGTCCGTCGGTCAGGTTCATGTCCAGCAGGACCAGGTGCACGGGAGCCACCGCCGGATCCTGTATGGCGGCCAGCGCGGCACCCATTCCGTGGGCCTGCGCCGCCACCTCAAAGCCGTCCAGCCGCCGCACATAGTCGGCATGGGCGGCCAGGGCGATTGGCTCATCGTCCACCACCAGCACCCTGATCGGTCCACGTGTGCCCATGCCCTAGTCCTGCCTTCCGCTGTGCTCGCCTGGAATTGCCTGTGCCTGCAATGAAGTCTGCGGCGGTAGCGGCACGACGGCGGTCATGACGGCCCCGCCGTCGTTCTCGCCTGCCACGGTGCCTCCCAGGGCGGCCGCGGCACGCCTGATCAGTGCGATGCCGTAACCGCGGCCTCCCGGCGCCACTGACTCCTTGCCGCTGGTGCCGATGCGCCCCAGCACGTCCAGGTCGGTGGTGGGCAGGCCGGGCCCGTTGTCTGCAACTGTGATGGTCAAGGTTCCGTCGGCCACCAGCAGGTCTGCCCAGACCGTGGGTTCGGGGGAGTGGCCGGCCGCGGCGTCAATGGCGTTGTCCACCAGGTTGCCCAAAAGTGTGACAAGTTCCCGCGCATCCAGGGCGCCGGGCGGCAGCGTGCCGGAACCGCTGATGTCCAGCGCCACCCCGCGCTCGCCGGCCTGCGCCTGCTTGCCCAGCAGCAGGGCCGCCAGGTACGGCTCGTCCAGCGAGCCCACATGCTCGGACGCGAGCGCAACCGCGGCGGCATGGTCGGCCGCGGCAAATTCCAGCGCCTCGCCGGTGCGGCCCAGCTCGATCAGGGAGATGATGGCGTGCAGCCGGTTGGCGTGTTCATGCGTCTGGGAACGCAGCGCCTCCACCAGGGTTTCGGTGCTGCTGAGGCTGCCGGCCAGCCGCGTCAGCTCCGTGTGGTCGCGCAGTGTCACCACCGTCCCCGACGGGGCGGCACTGCCGGAGACCACAGCCGGGCGCTGGCTGACCACCAGCATCCGGTCCCCGGCCAGGTGGACCTCGTCCGTCGCGGTGCGCCCGCTGCGCAGCAGCCCGCCCAGGGAGTCCGGCAGCTCGAGCGAGTCGACTGTGGTGAACGACGGCCTGCCGTTGGCGGGCCCGGCTGGAGGCTCGGCCAGGCCAAGCAGTTTGGCGGCGTGGTCGTTGTACAGGACCAGCCGGCCCGACGGGTCCACCAGGACCAGCCCCTCCCGGACGGAGTGCAGCACGGATTCGTAATAGACAAACAGCTGGCCCAGCTCCTTCGGCCCCCAGCCCAGGGTTACCCGCTTGAGGTAGCGGCCCAGCAGCCACGCAGCCAGCGACCCGGCTGCAAACAGGGCTGCCGCAAGGGCCGCCACGGCGGGCATCCGTGCCGCCACCAGGACCTGGACGTTGCTGACCGTCACGCCGGCAGCCACCATGCCCCGGACGGTTCCCGAGGCATCCTTGATGGGTGCGATGACGCGCACGGACGGGCCGAGCGTGCCCGCCGTGGTTTCCGAGTGCACCTGGCCGGCCTGCGCCTGGGAAATGGACCCCACGTACGGCTTCCCGATCTGCTCCGGGTTCGGGTGGGACCAGCGGATGCCGGCGGGGTCCATGAACGTCACAAAATCCACCCTGGCATCGCGCATCACGGACACCGCGTACGGCTGCAGCACGGCGGACGGGTCCGTGCCCTCCGCAGCCTCAAGCACCATGGGGGAGTCCGCCAGTGCCATCACCACCGATTCCATGCGGAGCCGGGTCTGCTCATGGGTGCGGGAACCGGCGTCGAGCACCAGGGCAACAGCCATCCCCGCCGCCAGCAGCAGGACAAAAACCAGGTTGGCTGCGAAGAGCCGGGCGGCAATGCTCCAGCTTCGCCACAACATAGTGAACCTTTCATGCGACCAATATGAACACAACCGTGAGGACGGTCACATTCGGGGGCAGTCTTGTGTGAGGCGGATCGCACGCCACCCACCAATGCTAACCACCAACCAACACCAGGAGTGACCATGAGCTCTCAACGGGGAGGCTCCGCCGCCAAGGCCAGGCCCGCACGCCGCAAGCTGGACAAGACCCACTGGCTCTACGTGGCCGTCATCGCCGCCGTCGTCTTTGGCGCCGCGATCGGCCTGCTGGCGCCGGAGCTCGGCAAGGCGCTCAAGCCGCTGGGCACGATGTTCATCGCGCTGATCAAGATGATCATCGCCCCGGTCATCTTCTGCACCATCGCCCTGGGCGTCGGCTCCATCGCGAAGGCCGCCACCGTGGGCAAGGTGGGCGGACTGGCCCTGCTGTACTTCATGGCCATGTCCACCGTGGCACTCGCCATCGGCCTGGTGGTGGGCAACCTCATCCACCCCGGCTCCGGCCTGCACCTGCAGCCGTACGAGAAGGCGGCGGCCTCCGAAGAAAACAGCACCGTGAAGTTCCTGCTGGAGATGATCCCCGGCGACATTCCCGTGCTGCCCACCCTCGTGGTGGCCCTCATGGTGGGCTTCGCGCTGCAGTCCATGGGCAAGCAGGGCGAGCCCATCCTGAACTTCATCCAGCACCTGCAAAAGCTCGTGTTCAAGATCATGATGATGATCATGTGGGTTGCCCCCATCGGCGCCTTCGGTGCCATCGCCGCCGTGGTCGGTGCCACCGGCTGGGCCGCGATCGGCTCCATGGCCATCCTCATGGGCGCCTTCTACCTGACCTGCGCCGTGTTCATCGTCGTCATCCTCGGCTCCATCCTGCGAGTCGTCACCGGCCTGAACATCTTCGCCCTGATGCGCTACCTGGCCCGCGAATACCTGCTGATCTTCGCCACCTCCTCCTCCGAGTCCGCCCTGCCGCGCCTCATCGCCAAGATGGAGCACGCGGGCGTCTCCAAGCCCGTTGTGGGCATCACGGTACCCACCGGCTACTCGTTCAACCTCGACGGCACCGCCATCTACCTGACCATGAGCTCCATCTTCATCTCCACCGCCATGGGCCTGCCCATGAATCTCGGCGAGCAGATCGGCCTGCTCGTGTTCATGGTCATCGCCTCCAAGGGCGCCGCCGGCGTCACCGGTGCCGGGCTGGCAACGCTCGCCGCAGGCCTGGCCGCCCACAAGCCTGTGCTGCTGGACGGCATGGGCGTGATCGTGGGCATCGACAAGTTCATGTCCGAGTGCCGCGCCCTCACCAACTTCACCGGCAACGCCGTGGCCACACTGCTCATCGGCAAGTGGACGCATGAGCTCGACGTGCCCCAGGCCCGCGCCGTCCTCTCCGGGGCCGTGCCGTTCGACGAATCCGCCCTGGACTTCGACGACCACGGCGGCGTCCCCGCCTCGGCCGAGGCAGCCCCGGGGGAGCGGGTTCCGGCCGGAGTGTAGCGTTCCCCGAAAAGCACGACGGCGCCGGGTGCCTTTCAGCTGGAAGGCACCCGGCGCCGTCGTGCTAGCGCGTGAAGAAAAATCCCTTAGGGGGCCAGGGCCGGCTCCAGGGATTCGGCGACCTCGGCAGCCTCTTCCTTGTCGAGGACGCTCAGCTTGCCGCCGGTGAGCTTGTCCATGATGAGGGCAATGGCTCCGTCGCCGGTGACGTTGGTGGCCGTGCCGAAGCTGTCGAGGGCGATGTAGGCGGCGAACATGAGGCCCACTTCCATCTCACCGAAGCCGAGCATCTGGCCCAGCAGTCCCGCGGCGGCGGCGATGGCACCGCCCGGGACGCCCGGTGCGGCGATCATCATGACGCCGAGCATCAGGATGAATGGCAGGTAGGCGCCGAAGGAGACGTCGCCGCCGGTCAGCAGGAGCACGGCGATGGAGAAGGTGGTGATCTTCACCATCGAGCCGGAGAGGTGGATGGTGGCGCACAGGGGCACCACGAAGCCTGCGACGGAGTTGGAGACGCCGTTCTTCTTGGTGGATTCCAGCGTCACCGGGATGGTGGCGGCGGAGGAAGAAGTGCCAAGGGCGGTGAAGTAGGCGTCGCGCATGGTCCACAGTGCCTTGAACGGGTTGATGCCGTTCAGGGTCCCGGCCACCGTGTACTGCAGCAGCAGGACCACAAGTGTCAGGGCAAAGGACACGAGCGCCACAAAGAGGAACTTGCTCACGACCGTCATGGCGGAGCCGCTGGCCGAGAGGTCCAGGAAGATGCCGAAGATGAACAGCGGCAGTGCCGGGACGATGATGCGCCGGATGACGGCCTCGATGATGGTGCGGAATTCCACCAGGCCGCGGAAGAGGACCTTGCTGTGGAAGGAGGTCAGGCCGATGCCGATGACAAAGGCCAGGACCAGGGCGCTCATGACACCGATGGCCGGGGGCAGGACAATTTCCGTTGCGGAGTCGCCGGCGCTGGCGACGACCGACAGGTACGGGGTGAACCCGGAACTGGATTCCTCGCCGGCCGACTGCATGCCGGCTCCGGACATGCTGGCCGTGAACAGCCAGCGGCTGGCGAAGTACGCCAGCAGTCCAGCCAGGATGGTGGAGCCGTAGGCGATTGCCGCGGTGATTCCGAGCCACTTGCCGGCGCCTTTGCCGAGTTCTGCGACTGCGGGGGCCACCAGGCCCAGGATGATCAGCGGTACAACGAAGCCCAGAAAGCCGGAGAAGACCGAGTTGTAGGTCATGAACACGCCGCCGAGCCATGCCGGCATGACCGGGCCGGCCAGAATGCCCAGGATGATGGCCAGGACTATCCAGCCGAGCAAGGGTATTTTCTTCAAAAACGTCATTGTTTCCTCTTTGTAAGGGGGCGGGGCGCGCGGGATGTGCGCAAGTGTGATTGTGGCGTGGAGCGCGCCTTAGCCATAGTAGGGGTTACCGGCGGGTTCCCGAAAACGCGGGCTGCTGCCGGGCTGTTGGGGAGAGTGCCTGGCGGGGCGTGGCTCTGTTTCGCTCCGCGCCGGGAGCCGGCATTGCGCAGAGCAGGGCGCGGCCCCAGATTTTTCCAGGCCCGACGGCGCCCGCCGCGCCTTGGGTGGGATGGCGCGCCGCAGCCCGCCGGTTCTGCGCACGCTTTCCCGGAATTCATGCGCTCAACAGTTCCCCTGAACTTATGCGCTCATCGGGTTCCGGGCGCTGCGCATAGTGGCCTATGCGCAGGATCCGTCGCCGCTGAGGCGCATAAGTTCGCTGGTGGGCAGGAATTATGCGCTCATCGGGTTCCGGCCTATGCGCATCGTGGACTGTGCGCAGGATCTGTCGCCAGTGCGGCGCATAAGGTCACGGCGTCCCCCTGTGTGGGTTGCACACGGCTGTTCCTGGCCCGTGTTCAGGATCATGGGAATGTGGAGAAGGCGCCGGGGCTGGGGGATGCGTGGGTAGTGGGCATCGCGGCAGCCGGGGGTGGGTGGCGCGAAAAGCGCTATGGCTGTGAGCATCGGCCTGCCCTGCTGGTGCGGGACGCAGCGGCTTGATATGTTGTTAGTCACATCAAAATAGTTTGAGCATCTCTTGAAAGAGGCCACCGCATGACGCAGCAGGCAGTACGCAGTGAACGGGACAGCAACTGGGCCGGCAACTACCGCTACGGGGCGCCGGAGCTCCGGCGTCCTGAAAGTGTGGAGGAACTGCAGGCAATCGTGCGCAGCGCCTCGTCCATCCAGGCGCTGGGGTCGGGCCACTCCTTCAATGCCATCGCCGACTGTGCCGAGATCCAAGTTTCGCTGGAGCGGATGCCGCCCGTGCTGGACGTTGACGAACAGTCCATGACCGTGACTGTGGGCGGCGGCAGCAACTATGGCACGTTGGCCGTGGCCCTCGCGGAGCGCGGGCTCGCCCTGGCCAGCCTTGCCTCCCTGCCGCACATCTCCGTGGCCGGGGCGATTGCCACCGCGACCCACGGCTCAGGCGACGGCAACGCCAACCTGGCCGCCGCCGTCGTGCGTCTTGTGCTGGTGGACGGCACGGGGGAGGTGCGCACCGCCAGCCGTGCGGACACGCCCGATTTTGCCGGGTATGTGGTGGGGCTCGGTGCGCTGGGAATCGTTACCGAGGTCACGCTGGCCATTGAGCCGTCGTTCACTGTGGCGCAGCACGTCTACCGTGATGTTGAGTGGGCGCAGGTGCTGGCGGACTATGGCGCCGTGACCGGCCGGGCGTACTCGGTCAGCCTGTTCACGGACTGGAGCGGGGACACGGTGGGGCAGGTGTGGTTCAAGCAGCGCGTCGGTGACGGGCGCACCACAGATTTCCCGGCGGGGCTGCTGGGCGGGTACGCCGCCACCGAGGCGGTGCACCCGCTGCCCGGCGTGGAGGCCGTGAACTGCACGCAGCAGCTGGGCGTGCCCGGGCTGTGGCAGGACCGGCTGCCGCACTTCCGCATGGAGTTCATGCCGAGCGCGGGGGAGGAGATCCAGTCCGAGTACCTGGTGGACCGCGTCCACGCCGTTGCTGCCATCAACGCGCTGCGCGGGCTCAGTGGGGTCATCACGCCGCTGCTGCAGGTGGCGGAGATCCGGTCCGTCGCGGCCGACGACCTTTGGCTCAGCACTGCCGGCGGCCGCGACTCCGTGGCCTTCCACTTCACCTGGTTCCGGGACCAGGCGGCCGTGGAGGACGTCGTGAAGATTGTTGAGGCAGCGCTCGCCCCGTTTGGTGCCCGGCCGCACTGGGGCAAGGTGTTCGACTCCGAGGCCGCAGCCCTGGCGCCGCTGTATCCGCACTTCGGGGACTTCAAGGCGCTGGCCGGCAGGCTTGATCCGGACGGCAAGTTCCGCAACGACTTCCTGCGGCGTGTGGTGTTCGCGGAGTAGGGGGCGTTGCTCGGGCGGGGACGTGCGCCCCTCCGGCGGTGGCAGCCTCAGCTTTCAGGGCACTCCTTGAAGCCCTGTCAGACAAGCACGCTCGCGGGCCCTTAAACGCAGCCAACCCCCGAATCCTCAACGCAGTTGCTGGACCAAGCCAGCCGCAGAATGGCGGCCTTGGTCCAGCAACTGCGTTATTGGTCTGACATGGGTGGGCACCGGGCCCGGCTAGTAGGTTCGGGCGGTGCCCGGGCGGATCAGTGCGCGGCCACGGCCGGCCGGGCCAGCGGGACCGGTGACGGCCGCTCGCAGCTGCTGGTGATCGTGACAGCCCGGCCCGTGTGGGCCGACTGCAGCACCGATTCCATGATTTCCAGGGCATGGAAGGCCAGCCGTCCGCCGGCGCGGGGTTCCTGCCCCGGGGCGGTGAGTGCCAGGTCCTGCACGCCGTAGCCGCGGCCGGAATCAATATAGCCGCCGGAGACCGGCAGGGTTTCCCAGCCGTCGCCGCCCAGCCGGTGCAACAGGACCTCGCCGTCGAAGTGGTTCGGGTCCGGCACAATGAGTGATCCGGTTTCGCCGTGGACTTCAATGTTGGCGGCCTTCGTTGCCACGGCGTCAAAGCTCATGACCAGGGTGGACAACGCTCCGGACTCGTGGACCAGCACGCCGGTGACATGCGTGTCGGTGCTGACCGGGATGGCGTCCCCGGCGCGGGGGCCGGAGGCAATCGTGCGTTCGCTGCGCGTGTGGCTTGCAGCCCCCATGACCGAAGCTACGGGTCCCAGCAGCGTCACGAGCGCGGAAACATAGTACGGTCCCATGTCCAGGAGCGGCCCGCCGCCGGGGACGTAGTAGAAGTCGGGGTTGGGGTGCCAACGCTCGTGTCCGGGGCACATCATGGTGGCGGTTGCGGAGATGGGCCGGCCGATCAGGCCGTCGTCGATGGCCCGCCGGGCCGTCTGGGTGCCCGTGCCCAGCACGGTGTCAGGTGCGGATCCCACCATGACACCGGCCGCAGCGGCGGCTTCAAGCACCTCACGGCCCTCGGCGGTTGTGGCGGCGAGCGGCTTTTCGCCGTACACGTGCTTCCCGGAGGCAATGGCGGCCAGCGCAACCTGCGCATGCGCGGCAGGAACGGTGAGATTTAGGACCAGGTCCACCTCGTCGTCGTCCATCAACGCCTGGACTGACAGGGCACGCACCCCCGGCAGCCCGGCGGCCACGGACTCCGCCCGTGCGGCGTCAATGTCAGCCACGGCAACCAGCCGGAGGGCATCCAGGGCGGGGAGCGTGGCCAGGTACTGGGCAATGATGTTGCCGCAGCCGACGATGCCAACGTTCATGGGGGTGTTTTGGGTGGTTAGCGGCTGGCCCACAGCATGCCTCTTTCGATGATGGTCTTGACGTTGGAATCTTGCAGGACGTCCACATTGTGGCCCGGGGTGGCGACGAAGATCCGGCCCTTGCCCCACTGGCGCGTCCAGATGGCGGGGGAGGTGACTTCGCGGTGCCACGGGTCCCAGTCGCGCACCTTTTGGGTGGTCGTGGCGAGGACGTCGATGTAGCTGTCGGCCAGCACCCAATACTGCTCGGTGACGAGGTGGAAGTCGCCGATGCCCTCCGTAATGGGGTGCGTGGCGGCGGCCGGGGCCATGTTGACGGTGTACGGGACATAGTTGTCAGGCTGTTCGCCGGTGCGTTCGTCGGGGTGCTTGCCGGGGTGGCAGGCGAACTGGCCGCCGATCAGGTGCAGGTAGTCGGAGTTGTTGCGGTAGGAGTCGGCGATGCCGCCGTGCCAGCCGGCCATGCCGGTGCCGGATTCAATCGCGCCGCGCAGGCCCTCAAACTCGTCCTTTTCTATGGTGGCCATGGTGTTGCATTGGATGATGAGGTCCACCGCGGCCATGGCTGCGGAGTCGGCGTAGACGGCCGGGGATTCCTCGATGCGCACGGTGAAGCCGTTGGCTTCCAGGTGCGGGATGAACAGTTCGGTGGCCTCGACGGGCTGGTGCCCGTCCCAGCCGCCGCGCACGACGAGTGCATTCTTGTGGTTCATGGGTGTTTCCTTTGATGGTTGTCCGTTGGCGGGGGTTTGGCGGTGTGGTTCACTTGCTGAATCCGGCGGTCAGTCCGCTCAGGAGTTGGCGGCGGCCCACGATGTACAGGACCAGGACGGGGATGGTGGTGAGCACCACGGAGGCCAGGACTGCCGGAATGTTGACGCTGAACTCACCCTGGAATGTCCACAGGCCCAGCGGAAGGACGCGCAGTTCCGGGCTTTGGGTGAGGATCAGCGGCAACAGGAAGCCGTTCCACACGCCGAGGCCGTTGTAGATGCCCACGGTGACGATGGCCGGTTTCGTCAGCGGCAGCGCCAGGCGCCACATCGTCTGCCATTCACTGCAGCCGTCCAGCCGCATTGACTCAAACAGTTCGTTGGGCACGTCGCGGATGAAGTTGCACATGATCAGCACACTCAGTGGGATGGCGAAGGCGATGGACGGCAGGATGATGGCCAGCAGGCTGTCGTAGAGGTTCATCTTGATGATCATCAGGTAGATGGGGATGATCGTGGCCTGCAGCGGAATCGCAAGGCCCATCAGGAACAGGGCGTTGACGCCGGCCAGGAACTTCCCCTTGCCGCGCACAATCGCAAACGATGCCATGAACGCCACCGCCAGGGTGGGGATGACGGCGCCAACGGTGACTATGGCGCTGTTGAAGAAGTAGCGGGTGAAGTCGGCCTCGATCACCATCCGGTAGTTTTCCAGGGTGGGCGAGACCGGCGGCGCCAGCGGGTTCTGGCCGAAGTAGCCAGCCTGCGTTTTCAGGCTGGTGATGACGATGTAGTAGATGGGGACAATGGTGATGCCAAGCCACAGCCAGCCGGCCAGTCCTCCGGGCAGGTTGAGCCGGCCCAGACGGCGCCTGCCCTTCATGGCCGACGGCGCGCGGCCGCCTGTGTGGCGGGTGGTTGCGGGGATCTGTGCGGTTGCCATCTCACATGCCTTCCAGTTGGCTGCCGGTGCGGTCCTTGCCGCCAAGGCGTTGCAGGAATAGTGCCAGGGCCAGGCCGATCACCACAAGGATCACGGCAAGGACGCTGGCCGGGCCCATTAGGTTGGCGCGGAAGCCCGTCAGATACATGTCCAGGGGCAGGATTCGGGTGGCGTTGCCGGGGCCGCCTCCCGTCAGGACGAAAATCAGGTCAAAGTAAGTCAGCGCGCCCACGGTCATCAGGGTGGAGGAAGTGATGATGGTGTACTTCAGCTGGGGGACCGTAATGAAGAAGAACTGCTTGACCTTGCCTGCACCATCGATCTCCGCGGCCTCGTAGATGGAACGAGGGATCTGGCGCACCCCGCCCTGGTAGATCAGGGTGTGGAAGGGGACGAACTGCCAGGCGATGACAAAAATGACCACTCCCAGGGCCAGACCGGGGTCGCCCAGCCAGTCCTGGGCCAGCAGCGGCATGTTCAGGCCGGCAGCGAGACCAAAATTGGGGTCCAGCAGCGCCTTGTAGGCGATGGCGATGGCGGCCGACGACAGCAGCAGCGGGAGAAAGTACAGCACGGCGAGCAGGGCACGGTACTTTTGGCTGCCGGCGGTGAACACTCCCAGCAGGAGGCTGATCGGAGTCTGCACCAGCCAGGAAACCACCATGACCACAAACGTCAGCCACAGTGCGTGGTACATGCCAGGATCGGCAAAGGCATTGAGCCAGTTGGAAACACCGGCCGGCGTGATGGCGCCGATGCCGTCCCAGTTCGTGAAGCTCAAGACCAGCACGCCGGCCAGCGGGACCACGGCGAAGGCCACAAAGAAGATCAGGGCCGGAACGGCAAGCCAGGCCAGGGGTGCCGCGCGCCCGCGGGTGGGTTCAGGCGCCGCCGTCCGGCGTTGCTCCCGGTGCACCTTCGGGGCGGTCATCTGCCCGGTGCTCATTTGCCCAGGGTCGCGTTCATGTTGGTGGCGAACTGCTCCGGAGTGATGGACATGACGAACAGCTGGTCAATGTTGTTCAGCAGCGCCTCGGAGGCGACGGGGCTCAGTGCCTGGTCCCAGGACTGCTGGAAGTTCGGGGCGTTCTTGCTCAAGGCATAGACGTAGCCGAGGAAATCTGCGTCGTCAGTTGCTGCGAGCTTGTCCTCAATGCCGTTGACCACCGGAACGCCGCCGTTGGAGATGTAGGCGGACACCTCGTCCTCCTGCAGCAGTCCCTCCTTGAAGAACTTCTTCGCCGATTCCTTGTCAGCGTCCGTTGCCTGGGCGGAGATGGAGAGGTAGTTGGACGGGTTTCCCACGGTGTTCTTGGCGTCGCCCTTGCCGCCGGCGACGGCGGGGAAGTCCACCCAGCCGAGCTTTCCTTCCTGGACGAACCCTGCGCCGTCGTTCTTCATGCTGCCGTAGGTCCAGCTGCCGTGGAGCATCATGGCGGCCTTGCCCGTGAACAGCAGGGCCTGGTCGGCGTTGCTGTCTGCGGTGATGGAGGAGAAGCCCTTGATGAAGCCGTTCGCCGCGACCAGTTCCTGGATCTTGGCCAGGGCCTCAATCGCGGCCGGGTTGGACCATGCCTCCGGCTTTCCTGCGTAGATGTCATTGAACACCTCGGGACCGCCCACGCGGTCAAACATGTACTCAAGCCACATCATTGACGTCCAGCGCGACTGCCCGCCGAGCGACAGCGGCGCGATCCCCTTCGCATTGAAGGTCTTGACCAGGGACATCAGATCGTCCCAGGTCTTGGGTGGCTGCACACCGGCCTGGGCAAACAGTTCCTTGTTGTAATAGAAGATGATGGGCTGAACGGTGGTGGCTGGGATGGCATAGATCTTGCCGTCCACCGTGGCCGCTCCGAACGACGAGGCGAAGAGCCGGTCCTTGACGTCGGGGTTGTCGGCAAACCAGCCGGTCAGGTCTTCCACCTGTGAGGCCTCGGCATAGGACTTCAGGATGCCGCCGCCCCAGCCGTAGATGATGGTGGGGGCCTGTCCGGCTCCAATGGCTGTCTTGACCTTGGTCTTGTAGGCATCGTTCTGGAAAAACGTGACCTTGATGGTGTTGTCCGGGTTTGCCTTGCCGAATGCCTCGACCGAGTTCTTGCGGATGGTCTCGTTGGGGTCGCCGCTGACGGACCACATGGAAGCCCCTGAGGCCACCCCGCCCGGGCCGGAGGTGCCGCAGGCGCTGATGCCTGCCGCAGCCAGGGGCAGCAGCGCGGCGAGGGAAAGGAACGAACGGCGGGATGTTGGCTGGTGTTTCATCGTGTCTCCATTGAACGGGGCCTCGCGGCCATTTCGAAACATTTCGCAACTAATTCTGCGTGTGCCAAGTATCTAACCGTGCTTTGCATCACACGTCAAGAGGTTTCCTGCATATATTGACGAGATCCTGCCCTTGATGGACACTTTGCCTATAGAAATGTTGCGAAAGCGAAGAATGGAACTGGGGATGAATATGGCGTCAACTGACAGGAAGAAGCCGGTGCTGGCAACTGTGGCGGCGCTCGCAGGAGTGTCTGCGCCCACGGTTTCCAAGGTGCTCAACGGCCGTGATGACGTTTCAGCGGCCACCCGGGCCCGGGTTCAGGCGGCGCTGGAGGAACTGGGCTACGAATCGCCCGTCCAGCGGCGGGCCCGTTCCTCAGGGCCGGCCATGGTGGACCTGGTGATCGACGGCATCAAGACCTATTACCCACTGGAGGTGTTGACCGGCATTTTGGACTATGCGGCCGTTGCCGGCGTTGAGATCGTGCTGGGCAACATCACGCCGGGCAAGATGCGCAGCGCCAACCATGAACAGTGGGCCCAGCACATGCTGGAATCCGGAAGGAAGGGGCTGATCCTGGTGACGTCGGAAGTCACTGCGAAACAACTTGAATCCTTCCACCGCCGCAACATTCCCGTGGTGGTCATTGACCCGCTGAACCCGCCGAACCACGGGATCGTCAGTGTGGGATCCACCAACTGGGCCGGCGGCAAGGCGGCCACGGAGCACCTGCTGGACCTGGGGCACCGCAGGATCGCGTATCTGGGTGGTCCGGCGGGGGCTGAATGCAGCGTGGCCCGCCAGCACGGGTATCTCGCAGCCCTCATGGCCCGGGGTGTCCCCTCACGGCCCGAGTACATGGTGAGCGAGTCATTCAGCCATGACTTTGGCGTCAGGGGAACGCGCGCCCTCCTGGCACTTGCCGATCGTCCCACCGCCATCTTTGCCGGCAGCGATTCAACCGCGCTGGGCGTGCTTGAGGAAGCCAGGCGGCAGGGGTTGCGCATTCCCGAGGACCTGAGCCTGGTGGGTTTCGACGGGACAAATGTGACCGAACAAACCCTGCCCCGCCTGACCTCCGTCGCCCAGCCCTTGAAGGAGATGGGGCGGGTGGCGCTGCGGTCGGTGCTGCGAATGGCCGACGGTGAGGTGCTTGATTCGCGCCGCGTTGAGCTCGCCACAGAGCTCGTCATCAGGGATTCGACGGCCGCCCCGGCCGGCCTCGCGGCGTAGGCCGGGCCAATGCGGCCCGCCGGAACTACTTGCCCGCGGCGCCTGTGGTTCCCGGTGCCGGCATGCCGAACAGGCCGCCGTCGGTCGCGGACTTGGGCTTGCGGATGTGCGTTCCCCAGAGCAGTGCCAGCCACGTCAGCGTCAGCTGGAAGGGGAAGGCGATGGACGGGACGCCTCCGGCGATGAGGCAGATCAACACCGGCAGCAGCACGATCAACGTCAGGTCCGGTCCCACCAGAAAGGCGCGGATGGCGCCCGTGGGGATCGGGCCGGATGCGGTGGCAACGGCAGGCATGTTCCAGTCCGGTGCCGGGCGGAAGCCGGCACGCAGCGTGGCAGCACCCACCCCCGGACCCGCCAGCACGGCCAGGAGCAGCAGCGCCGGGGACCCCACGCCGAGCGCCAGCAGCAGGCCAAAGCACGTGGCGGCCCACAGCGTCATCGCCACGCCCGGAACAATGAAATGCACCTGCCGGACCGTCTTCGCCGGCAGCGGCATGAGCATGTCCACGGCAGGGTTGCCATTGGCGAAACGGGCAGTGGCACCCATGGACGTGGCCGCAAAGTACGCGCACAGGTACACGGCCACGGCAATCAGGATGGCATTGCCCAGAAACTCGACGGACGCCAGCGACGCCGGAATCGCGGCCAGCACCAGCACTCGCAGCAGTGTTGCGGGGGAGCGCAGCGCCATCGTGGCATGGGTGCTCGCCAGGGTCTTGACGCTGCGGGCCAGAACTGTTCCGCGGCGGAACACCATGGGCAGGCGCACCTTGGAGTTGCTGCTGGACTGCCCCGCGCCCAGCGACCGCGACAGCTCCGTGGCGTCCATCGACAGCAGCGAGCTCGCAGCGTAGGCGCCCGCCGCCGCGCTCTCCTTCAGCGCGGCAGTGGTGATCCGCTCAAGGTTCAGGTACACCAGGGCCAGCAGCCCCAGCGCAAGGGCCACCAGGAGCAGCGGCCAGGTGGCGCCGTCGGCCACCAGCAGCGGCCAGCTGGTTGGGAGGTATTCCAGCCAGGCGGTCTGCGCGCCGGTCACCGCCTGCGTGCCGGCCACGTTGTTGTAGAGGGCCGTGGCCACCAGGGTTAGCGGCGCCAGCAGGGTGATGGCGCCCATGGCTTTCTTCAGCCACGCGCCGGATCCGGTGACCTGGCACCACCCGGCAATCCCGTACAGCAGCCACGCCAGGCCCAGCCCGCACAGCACCGACAGGGCCAGGTTTCCGGGCGTGGGGTTGGCGGCCATGCCCAGCGCCAGAGGCAGCACCACCAGCACCGCCGCAATGGACGGCCACAGCAGCGACTTCAGGAATCCGGGCTGGATGAAGCCGCGGCGGCGCACCGGCAGGCCCAGCCACCAGGCCGTCTGCGGCAGCGTCATGGCCACCGGCCCCATGGTCATCTCGACCGCCAGCAGCGATGCGGCCAGCGTCAGCAGGACCGTGGCGCTGGCCTGCAGGAGCGTCACCGAGTGAAATCCGGGCGCGACGGCGGATGCGGCCAGGGCGGACACGTCGCCGACACCCAGGCTGTGCCGCAGCGCCACGACGAGCGCCCCGGCCATGGTGAGCAGGGTCAACGCGCCCAGGATGGAGGTGTATACCTCGGAGACCAGCTCCATGATCCCGCCCTCGGTGCGGCTGAGCCCGGCGCGGAACGTGTATTGGCGGATTTCCCGGGCGCTGAAGCGCTCATTGATCTTCAGGGCCATGGATCAGTCCGCGTGCGGGTTCTCGGAAGCGATCGCGACGGCGGCCTGTTTGGGTGTCATGGAATGGACTTCGTCGGCGATGAACAGCGCCTTGGTGGCCACCGTGGACAGGAAGTCGGGATCGTGCGTGACAACCAGCAGCGCCAGGCCCGCATCCACCTCGGCACGCAGCCGGCCGGCAAGGCGGTGGCGCATGGACGTGTCCAGGCGCTGCTCCGGCTCATCCAGGACCAGCAGGGAGCGCGGCCGCACAAAGGCCGCGGCCAGCAGCATGCGCCGGCGCTGGCCGGAGGAGAGGTTGTAGGGCCGGGACTTGGCCTGTCCCGTGAGCCCGAAGAACTCCAGTTCCGAGGCGATGACCTCCTCCACGTCCTCCACGCCGTGGCCGGCGGCCACAATGGCCAGGTGCTCCTCCACCGTCAGGGCGGGGAAGAAGGCATCGTCGTCAAACACCACGGCCACGTCGCGGCGGAAGTCCAGCGTGCGGTCGTCAACCTCGGCGCCGTTGACCTGCGCTGTGCCCGAAACAGCCTCGAGCTGGCCCACCACGGTTTTCACCACGGTGGACTTGCCGGCGCCGTTGGGTCCCACCAGGGCCATGGACTGTCCGGCGTGCACGCTGAAGCTCACCACCCCGCACACGGCCTTGCCCGCATAACCGGCCTGCAGCTTCTCGGCACGCACCACATCCGGCTGCCTCGGGGGAGTGTTGGGGGAGGGTCTGGTAGCTTTGCTCATCACTGCAAAGTATAGGCGCGCGGCAACGTTCAGCCTCAGCTTGAAGGTCAAGGCTCACGGACAGCCGGGGGCAAATGTCCAAAACATGCACGCTGCAACCGGTAACGTAGTACACGGCAGCGTTGAGACGATGCTGCCGGACGGGCAGTGTGGATTGATGAAGCAGCGTGGATTGATGAAAGTGTGGACTGACAGGTGAGCAACGAGCAGGGCGCAACGGCACTTGCCGGCGAGGACGTACTGGGCCCCACGGGCCGTCCCCTGACGGAATTCCCCGACCCCCCGGTGCTGGCATCGCACGGGCCGGCCCGCATCATCGCCATGGTCAACCAGAAGGGCGGGGTGGGCAAGACCACCTCCACCATCAACCTTGGCGCGGCACTCGCGGAACAGGGCCGCCGCGTGCTGCTCGTGGACTTTGACCCGCAGGGTGCGCTGTCCGCCGGCCTGGGCACCAACCCGCACGAGCTGGACCTGACCGTGTACAACGTGCTCATGGACCGCAAAGTGGACATCCGCGACGCCATTATCCAGACCGAGGTGGAGAATATTGACATCCTCCCGGCCAATATCGACCTCTCCGCCGCCGAGGTCCAGCTGGTCAACGAGGTTGCCCGCGAACAGGTCCTTGCCAGCGCCCTGCGCAAGGTCGAGGACGACTACGACGTCGTCCTCATCGACTGCCAGCCCTCCCTGGGCCTGCTGACCGTCAACGCCCTGACGGCCGCCCACGGCGTCATCATCCCGCTGATCTGTGAATTCTTCGCCCTTCGCGCCGTGGCGCTCCTGGTGGAGACCATCGACAAGGTCCAGGACCGCCTCAACCCCGGCCTGCAGGTCGACGGCGTGCTCGCCACCATGTACGACGCCCGCACCCTCCACGCCCGTGAGGTCCTGGCCCGGCTCGTGGAGGCTTTCGGTGACAAGGTCTTCGAGACCGTCATCAAGCGCACCATCAAGTTCGCCGACGCCTCCGTGGCGGCCGAACCCATCATTTCCTACGCCGCCAACCACCAGGGCGCCGAGTCCTACCGCCGGCTGGCCAAGGAACTGATCGCCCGCGGCGGTTCACCCTAACTTGACTCAAGCACCACAGGCCGCGGGGATCGCGGCAGAGCCGGAACAAAAGCGGCTCTTTGAAGTCCGGCTGGAAAACTTCACCGGGCCTTTTGACCTGCTCCTGGGCCTGATTGCCAAGCATGAAATGGACATCACGGACGTGGCCATCGCCACAGTCACGGACGAGTTCATCAGCTATCTCAAGGACCTTCAGGCGCTCGGCGGGGAGTGGGCGCTGGACGAGGCCAGCGAATTCCTGGTCCTCGCCGCCACCCTCCTGGACCTGAAAGCCGCCCGGCTGCTGCCGGCCGGCGAGGTGGAGAGCGACGACGACCTGGCCCTTCTGGAGGCCCGTGACCTCCTCTTCGCACGGCTTCTGCAATACAAGGCCTTCAAGGAAGTCGCAGCGCTGATGGGCGGCGAGCTGGAGCGCGAGGCCAGGCGCTTCCCCCGCCAGGCCGGGCTGGAACCCCACTTTGCCGCACTCCTACCGGAGCTTGTCTGGCGCCATACCCCGGAGGAATTTGCGCAACTGGCCGCCAAGGCCATGGAAGCCAGGCAGCCCCCCAGCACGGAAGTGGGCCTGGCACACCTGCACTCGGCCCCTGTCAGCGTCAGGGACCAGGCGGCCCTGATGATGGTGATGCTCCAGGAGGCCGACGCCCTCTCCTTTGCCGAGCTGACGGCCGACGCCGATTCCTCCATGGTGGTCATCGCCCGCTTCTTGGCGCTGCTGGAAATGTTCCGGGACCAGCTCATTTCCTTTGACCAGCCCAACCCGCTCGGGGAACTGCAGGTGCACTGGAACCCCGGGGCCGCGCCGCAGGCGGCCGCGGAAAGTGATTTTGACGACGAAGGGGGCCCCGATGCCAATTGAGGACCTGGACGCCGCCGGCGTGAAGGCGGCACTTGAAGCGGTGCTGATGGTGGTGGACGAGCCGGTTTCAGAGGAGGCCCTGGCGGAAGTCACCGCCGTTCCCGCACCCGCCATACGTGAGCTATTGCACGAACTGGCGAGGGAGTATGACGGTTATACTAGGGAAGGTGGCACTGTACCGGTCCGCGGATTTGAACTTCGGCAACTTGCCGGGGGTTGGCGTTTTTATTCACGCCCCGCGTATGCCGAGATCGTGTCACAGTTTGTTGTGGACGGCCAGACGGCCCGGCTCACGCAGGCGGCCTTGGAAACCTTGGCGGTGATTGCCTACCGCCAGCCGGTGTCACGGGCCCGCGTTTCCGCCATTCGAGGCGTCAACGTGGACTCCGTGGTCAGGACGCTTGCCCAGCGGGGGCTGATTGAGGAAGTGGGCACCGATCCGGTGTCCGGGGCATTCCTGTACCGGACCACGGCGTACTTTTTGGAACGGCTGGGGTTGGGGAGCGTGGAAGAACTGCCAAAGATCGCCCCCCACCTGCCCGGCCTGGAAAACCTCGAAGAACTCAACTATTCCGACGGCTAGGGCACATCCGGCCGGACGACCCAGCAGTCCGGCCACGGCCTGGCGGCCGGCCGAACCGTTGAAGCCAAGGACGATTCACACTTTTAGCACCACCACAACACTTAGCACTTTAAGGATTACTCAATGACAAGCTCGCCCCGATCCGGGAGCTCCTCCGGCAAGAACCAGCCCCGCGGCGGCAAGCCCCGCTCCGGTGCACCCAAGTCCGGTGCCCCGAAGTCCGGCGGCTTCAAGTCAGGCGCACCCAAGTCCGGTGCCCGCAAGCCGAGCCAGACGGGTGCGCGCCCGTTCAAGAACGAACAGTACGGCCGCACGGTCAAGCCGGTGAACCGCCCCACCGAGCAGAACCGCCGGCCCGAGCGCACCACGGATGACATCGACATCCACAATGCCGAAGGCGTGCGCCTGCAGAAGGTCATGGCCATGGCGGGCGTGGCCTCGCGCCGCCTGTGCGAGGACATGATCCTGGAAGGCCGCGTCCAGGTGGACGGCATCACCGTCACCCAGTTGGGCCTGCGCGTGGATCCGGACACCGTGGAGATCGTGGTGGATGGCATGACCATCCAGACCAACGACAACATGGTCTACATGGTGTTCAACAAGCCCCGAGGCGTCGTCTCCACCATGGAGGACCCCGAAGGCCGCCCGTGCATCAGCGACTACCTGAAGAAGCGCCAGACCAATGAGCGCCTCTTCCACGTGGGCCGACTCGACACCAGCACCGAGGGCCTGCTCCTGCTGACCAACGACGGCGAATTGGCCAACCGCCTCAGCCACCCCAAGTACGGCATCCCCAAGACCTACCTGGTCCAGGTCCGCGGGCCCATGGCACACGGCGTCGGTGCCCAGCTCAAGGACGGCGTGGAGCTGGAGGACGGCTGGCAGAAGGTCGACTCCTTCCGCCTCGTCGACTCCACCCCGGGCCACGTCCTGGCCGAGGTTGTCCTGCACTCCGGCAAGAACCGGATCGTGCGCCGCATGTTCGACGCCGTGGGCTACCCCGTCGAGCGCCTGGTCCGCGTGAAGTTCGGCCCCATCGCCCTGGGCGACCAGCGCCAGGGCAGCATCCGCATGCTCGGCCGCCACGAGGTGGGCTACCTCCGCTCAGACGTGGGGATGTAAGCGGCCCCATGAATCCTTCGCACTTGAGCGGACCTGTGCTGGTCCTTGGCAGCGGGCTGCTGGGGGCCAGCATTGGTTTGGGGCTGCGCGCCCGCGGCATCGACGTGGTGGTCTCCGACCCCTCTCCCACGGCCCAGGCCGTGGCCGTCGACATCGGTGCCGGGCGCGCCTTCAACAAGGCTGAGGCCCTGGCGCCCCAGCTGGTGGTTGTCGCCGCGCCGCCGGACGTGACCGCCCAGGTCGTGGCCGATGCCCTCACAGGGTACCCGTCCGCCGTCGTGGTGGACATTGCCAGCGTCAAGGGCGCCATCCTGGCCGAACTGCAGGCCATGGACGGGCTGCCGCAGGACAGCCTCAGCCGCTATGTGGGCACCCACCCCATGGCCGGCCGCGAACTGTCCGGGCCGGCGGCTGCGCGCGGGGAACTGTTCAACTCTATGCCGTGGGTGCTGTGCGCGTCGGAGGCCAGCAGCGCCCATGCGGTCAAGGTGGCACATTCACTGGCCATCGACCTGGACGCCGTGGTGTTCCGCTTCACACCCGACGAGCACGACGGCGCCGTGGCCCTGGTCTCGCACCTGCCGCAGCTGATGTCCTCGCTGGTGGCGAGCCGGCTGGCGGAAACGCCTGCGTCCTCGCTGTCCCTGGCCGGCAACGGCCTGCGCGACGTCACCCGCATTGCCGCCAGCGACCCTTCGCTGTGGGTCCAGATCCTCGGTGCCAACGCGCCCAAGCTCCTGGAAATCATGAAGGGGGTGCGCACCGACCTGGACCGGCTGATCAACACGCTCAGCGCCCCCACGGCACCGGGGGCCCGGCTGGACCTTGCGCAGCTGATGACGGAGGGCAACGAAGGGCAGAGCCGGATTCCCGGCAAGCACGGAGGGCCGGCCCAGCAGTACTCGTGGCTGACTGTCCTGGTGGATGACAGGCCCGGCCAGATCGCCAGCCTGCTGACGGAGATCGGCGAGATCGGCGTCAACGTGGAGGATTTGCGCATGGACCACTCGGCCGGGCTGCAGGTGGGCATGGTGGAGATTTCCGTCCTTCCCGCCAAACGGGCCGGGCTGGTGGAGGATTTGATGGAACGTGGCTGGAAGGTAGTCCAATGAGCAACACCGAACTGAACACCCCGAACGCGGGCGGCGCCGAGGCGGCACAGGCCGGAGCTTCCGACGAACGCGCCCTGCGCCAGGGCCGCTCCCTCGTGGTGGCCGTGGACGGCCCCTCGGGTTCCGGCAAGTCCAGCGTGTCCAAGGAAGTGGCACGCCGCCTTGGCCTGGCCTTCCTGGACACCGGCGCCATGTACCGGTCCGTGGCCTGGCACTGCCTGAACGGGCGCATCAACCTGGCGAACGCGGCCGCCGTCGAGGCTGCCGCCCGCACCATCAACATGGAACAGACCATGGTTCCGGATGCGGAACTGTTCAAGGTCAACGGCATCAACGTCACCGACGCCATCCGCGAACCCAAGATCTCCGAGGCCGTCAGCGCCGTGGCCACCAACCTGGGCGCCCGGGCCGAACTGGTCCGCCGCCAGCGCGAACTCATTGACGCGCATGGGCGCCGCATTGTGGTGGAGGGGCGCGACATCACCACGGTGGTGGCCCCTGACGCCGAGGCCCGCCTGATCCTCACCGCCAGCGAAGAGGCCCGGCTGCGCCGCCGCGGCCTGCAGCTGGGCGGCACCCAGACCGCCGAGCAGCTGGCCGAGCAGGTGCTGGCCCGCGACGCCAAGGATTCCACCGTGGTGGAATTCCACCAGGCGGCCGACGGCGTCTACACCGTGGATTCCTCGGACCTGGACTTTGCGCAGACCGTGGACGCCGTCATTGCCGTGGTGCGCCAGGCCGTCCATGCAGGACCGGCGTAAGTGGGCGAACGCATCAAGCCGCTGCGGGTTTTGACGGACGCCCCGCCGTCCTGGAAAACCCGCTGGAGCAGGCCCCTGGGAAGGGTTCTTGACCATGTGGTCTACAACACCGCAGTGGCGGGCCGGGAGAACATTCCGGCGCGGGGTCCGGTGGTGTTTGCCGCCAACCACCTGAGCTACCTTGACGGCCCCGTCATGGTGGGCGCCAGTTCACGCTACATGCACGTCATGGTCCGCCACGACATGTTCAAGGGGTTCCTGGGCTGGGTGCTCCACGCCTCCGGGCAGATCCCCGTCAACCGCGCGGGTGACCGGGCAGCCCTGCAGCACGCCAAGGCCGTGCTCGGGCGCGGTGACTGCGTCGGCATCCTGCCGGAAGGCACCCGGGGGACCGGGGACGCCGCCTCGATGAACGGCGGGGTGGCGTGGCTGGCACTTAACTCAGGCGCCGCCGTCGTGCCCGTTGCCATCCTCGGCACCCGGCACACCGGGGAGCACCGCGACACAATTCCGGCACCGCGGCGCAGGCTGCACGTGGTGTTTGGTGAACCATTCACCCTGACACGCGAGCCCGGGGTTTCCGGGCGTGTTTCAATGGACAGAGCAACCGAGACAATCCGCCTTCGGCTGGCGGCCCACATAGCCGGCGCCCAGACCGCAACAGGGCAGGATCTGCCTGCGGACGATGACCTATCTTCAATGCACAAAGGACAGCAACCATGAGCGAGAACAAGTCAGCCACACCTGGCGACGACCAGGACTACGTGCCCACCGGCACCGACCAGATCGCTGAGCGGCTGGCGGAGATCTCCGACGAGGACGCCGACGCGCGGGCTGCCGGACTTCTGGCGGGCCTGGCCAACTACGAGTTGGATGAGGCGGACGCTGCACTGCTGTCCGGCGAGTTCGACGACGGCGACAGCTGGGACCCGACCCGGCAGAACCCGGTGCTCGCCATTGTGGGACGGCCGAACGTGGGCAAGTCCACGCTGGTGAACCGCATCCTGGGCCGCCGCGAGGCCGTGGTGGAGGACACCCCCGGCGTCACGCGCGACCGTGTGCAGTACGACGCCGAATGGAACGGGCGCCACTTCACTCTGGTGGACACCGGCGGCTGGGAGCGCGATGCCCGGGGCCTGGACCTGCGGGTTGCCGAACAGGCGGAAATCGCCGTCGAAATGGCCGATGCCGTGCTGCTGGTCGTTGACGCGATCGTCGGCATCACCGCCTCCGACGAGGCCATCGTGCGGATGCTGCGCCGGTCCAAGAAGCCGGTGATCCTGGTGGGCAACAAGATCGACGACCTCGTCCAGGAAGCCGACGCAGCCATGCTCTGGGGCCTCGGCCTGGGCGAGCCCCTGCCGGTGTCCGCCGTGCACGGCCGCGGCGTGGCCGACATGCTGGACCGGGTCATGGAGGTCCTGCCGGAGTTCTCCGCCGTCGCAGGGCTGGAACGCAGCGGCGGGCCGCGCCGCATCGCACTGATCGGGCGCCCCAACGTGGGCAAGTCCTCGCTGCTGAACAAGCTGGCCGGTTCCGAGCGCGTCGTTGTTGACAACGTCGCAGGCACCACCCGCGACCCCGTGGACGAGATGATCGAGCTCGGCGGGCGCACCTGGCGCTTCGTGGACACCGCCGGCATCCGCCGCCGCGTGCACATGCAGCAGGGTGCAGACTTCTATGCTTCGCTGCGCACCCAGACTGCCTTGGAGAAGGCTGAGGTGGCCGTGGTGCTGCTGGCCGTCGACGAAGTGCTGAGCGAGCAGGATGTGCGCATCCTGCAGTTGGCCATCGAGTCCGGCCGTGCGCTGGTTTTGGCGTACAACAAGTGGGACCTGATGGACGATGAGCGCCGCAAGTACCTGGAACGCGAAATCGAGACCGACCTGGCCCACGTCGACTGGGCCCCGCGCGTGAACATCTCGGCCAAGACCGGCTGGCACAAGGACAAGCTGGTGCCTGCCCTGGACCTGGCCCTGGAAAACTGGGACCGCCGCATCCCCACGGGCCGCCTGAACGCGTTCCTGGGCGAACTCGTCTCCGAGCACCCGCACCCCGTGCGCGGCGGCAAGCAGCCCCGCATCCTCTTCGGCACCCAGGCCTCCAGCCGGCCGCCGAAGTTCGTGCTGTTCACCACCGGCTTCCTGGATCCCGGCTACCGCCGCTTCATCACGCGCCGCCTGCGTGAGACGTTCGGCTTCGAGGGCACGCCCATCGAGGTCAGCATGCGCGTGCGCGAAAAGCGCAGCAAGAAAAAGTAGTCTGTGGACCTTGTTTCCCGCCCGGATTTCGGTCCGGGCGGGAGGTGAGACGGCCATCACAGCAAAAGTGGTCAAACGGCCCCAAAATATGGGGTAAACTTTTTCCGGTGGTTCAGCCAAGGGAGATAATTTCCAAGGCCGGACAATCGGGCTGTAGCGCAGCTTGGTAGCGCACTTGACTGGGGGTCAAGGGGTCGCAGGTTCAAATCCTGTCAGCCCGACCGATCAAAAACCGCTCAAACACTGGGAACACCCGGTGTTTGGGCGGTTTTTTGTTTGCCCCGAACCCGGTTCCGTCCTTGCCGTCGCCGACTCGCCGGACGGGCGGGTCCCTGAACCGCCGGGCCACCATGGGCACAAGGGGAGGCAGCCATGGCAGGGACCACCATTTACACCATCGGGCACTCGACACATCCGCTGGAGGAGTTCGTTGCCTTCCTCCAACGGAGCCTGGTGGAACAAGAGCTTCCGCGACTACGCGGACGACATGCAGACGCCGGACTTTGCCGTCGCCGTCGAGGAACTAGTTGAAACCGCCGCCACACAGGTGACCGCCATCATGTGCGCCGGGCCGGCCAGGCCGCACACCCTGACCCGCTTTGCCCGGACCGAGGGAAACCGCGTCTGGTACCCGCCGGAGGACGGCCCCGCCGCTGGGTGAGCCTGCTTACTCCGCCCTCCGCCGCCTCAGGCCAGGGTGACTTGAATTCGGCCGTCCGGGAGGGGGACCGCCGCCACGTCCGCCAAGCTCCCGACCACATGGTCGGAGTCGAGCTCCGATGCCGTGCTGGTGCCCGCTACGGCCAGCGTCACGGCGCCTGCGGAACGTCCGGAGGCGAGCCCTGCGGGTGCGTCTTCCACCACAAGGCACCGGCCAATGTCGACACCCAGCCGGGAGGCCCCGAGCAGGAACGGCTCAGGGTGCGGCTTTCCGGCGGACACCTGGTCGGCCGTGACCATGTGGTCCGGCGCAGAGATGCCGGCGGCGGCCATCCGCACCGCGGCGAGGTCCCGAGTGCAGGAGGCGACGATCGTCCAGGCCCTGCCAGGCAGCGATGCCAGCAGCCGCGCCGCCCCCTCCTTGCGCACCACGCCCGCGGTGTCCTCCAGCTCCAGCTCCTTGATCAGCTCGAACGCCTCATCGTGCCGGGAGGGTTCCACCGACTGCTCCACCAGCGCCCGCGCCGGCACGCCGTGGCTGCTGTAGCTGAATCCGTCCAGCCCCATCCGTTCACCCCAGGTGCGCCAGGCCCGCTCCGTGGCCGCGGTGGAATCAATGAGTGTTCCGTCCAGGTCGAACAGCAGGGCGTCAATTGTGATGGTGCGCGGTGTGCGGGGCTGGTGTGTCATGGGCCCACCCTACCGGGATGCCACCTGCGGGTCCTTGCGTCATGGAGATGTTCGACGGCGTGTGCCGGCCAGGTGCGCCAGTGAGCCTGCCGCGATGAGCCCCTGCCCGGCCGTGTAACTGGCCATGACCGCCGCGCCCGAGTACGCAGGCATGAGTTCCGGGGCAAACAGTGTGAAGGACAGGATGGTGTCAGAGGCCAGGAACAGTGCCGCGCCCCATACGATGAACGGATTGCAGCGCGTGGACAGTGCCGCCGTGCCGGCAAGGACCAGGCCATAGGCGGCCACGGCAGGGGCAAGCGGACCGGTGCGCGGCCACATGAACAACAGCAGTCCCACCCACCAGGCGGCGTAAATGATCGCCCACCACGGGATCCGGCGCAGGGCCAGGCGGCGCCAAAACAGGCGCATGTAGCAAAGGTGCGCCACCCCAAAAAACGCCAGCATCAAGGGCAGTGTCGGTGCGAAGGGGAAGAAGGTGCCGGCGCCGTCGCCCAGCCAGGAAAACAGGATGGCGGACAACAGCAGCCCCGGACCTCCGCGCAACGGGTGCCGGGAGGCGCGGGGCAAGCCCCACAGCACCGCCACAGCCAAGGCCGGCATGAGCAGCAACTTGGTGGGCTGGGCGAGGGGCCCGCCGCCGGCAAGCAGGATGGCAGCGTGCAGGACGGAAAAGGCGGCGAAGGGTGCGAAGCCCCACCACAGCCGACTGGCACGGCGCACGGGGGCGCCAACATTGAAAGTCAAGGGACTCCTTGCGGGCGGCATGCTGCAGTGGCCGCGGACGGCGCCTAGGCTGGAACACAACCCCGGCGCGAAGGAACAAAACCATGGAAAAATATGATGTCAAAAAGGCACTCAAGCCGTTGTACACGGCAACCGCCAGGGACTTCACGCTGGTGGACGTGCCGCCTGCGCAATACCTCGCCGTTGACGGTCACGGGAACCCCAACACCGCCGCAAGCTATGTCCAGGCAGTAGAGGCCCTTTATGCCGTGTCCTACTCAGTGAAATTCCACAGCAAGAAGGAACTGGGCCGGGACTACGTGGTGGCACCCCTTGAAGGGCTGTGGTCCGCCGAAGACACGGGTGCCTTCACCGCCGGGGACAAGGACAGCTGGGACTGGACCATGATGCTCGGCGTGCCTGAATGGATCACGGCGGAGACGGTCGCCGCCGTGGCCGGCCAGGTGGCAGCCAAGAAGGACGTGCCCGCACTTCCCCTCGTGCGCGTGGAGACGCTGTCCGAGGGGTTGTGCGTCCAGATCCTGCACATTGGCCCCTACAGTGGCGAAGGCCCGGTCCTGGCCAAGCTCCACGGCGAGTTCATGCCCGCCAACAGCCTGGACTTCAACGGACGCCACCATGAGATCTACCTCAGCGATCCGCGCCGTGCGGCACCGGAAAAGTTGAAAACCATCCTGCGCCAGCCAGTCAAACCCGCCGTGGGCGTCGCCGCGCCCGTTGGCGGTGCCGCAGTGTTCGGCACCGCCAAGGAGTAGCGGGCTAGCTGTTGACCTTGAAACTGGCGCCCGCCAGGCTGTGGGCATCGAGCGCAAAGAGGTCGTCGGCGCCGGCCGTTGCGGCACCCAGCAGGCTGGCGCACTGGGGCAGCAGCTGCTGCGCGTAGAAGCGGGCCAGGACCAGCTGCTCCTGGGCCAGCCGCGCGTCGTCCGTCTTTGCTGCCGCAACGGCAGCCCGCGCCAGCATCCATCCGCTCGTGCACAGCCCCCACATCCGCAGGTACGGTGAGGAACCGGCCAGGACGGAGTTGGGATCGCCCAGCCCGGTCTTGAGCATCCACTTGGTCGCCGTTTCCAGCGCCGTGAATTGGCGGTCCAGCTCTTCGCGCACCAATGCGAAATCCGGGCCGGCAGCGGCCAGTTCGGCATCAATTTCGCGCATGGTGGCGTGAAATTCCATGATGGAGGCGCCTCCCCGGATGCCCAGCTTGCGGCCCACGAGGTCGGCGGCCTGGATGCCGTTGGTGCCTTCATAGATGGCCGCGATGCGGATGTCGCGCACGTGCTGGGCTGCGCCCGTTTCCTCAATGAAGCCCATGCCGCCATGGATCTGCAGGGCCAGGGAGGTCAGCTCATTGCCCAGGTCGGTGCCGAACGACTTGCAGATCGGGGTCAGCAGGCCCACGATCTCGTCGGCCCTCGCCCGGACGGCGGGGTCGGGATCGTTGGTGCTGCTGTCCACGTAGCTGGCATCCAGCAGCAACAGGTAGCGGAGTGCGGCGATGCTGGCGCGCTGGGTCATCAGCATCCGGCGGACATCCGGGAACTCAATGATGGCCGAGCTGGCACCCGCGGCGCCAATGGCCTGGCCCTGCCGGCGGTCCTGCGCGTACTCGAGGGACTGCTGGTAGGCGCGTTCCGCGACGGCCAGGCCCTGTGCACCAACGCCCAGGCGGGCGGCGTTCATCATGACAAACATGATGCGCATCCCCTTGTTCTCTTCGCCAATCAGGTAGCCGGTGGCGTTCTCGTAGGACAGTACGCAGGTGGGGGAGGCGTGGATGCCCATCTTGTGCTCCAGTGAGACCGTCTCCACCGGGTTGCGCGCCCCGAGTGAACCGTCGTCGTTGACCAGGTACTTCGGCACGATGAAGCAGGAGATGCCGCGGGTGCCCTCCGGTGCGCCGGGGGTGCGGGCGAGCACCAGGTGGATGATCTGCTCGGCCATGTCATGGTCGCCGTAGGTGATAAAGATCTTTTGCCCGGTGATCGCGTAGCTGCCGTCAGCGTTCTGGACGGCCTTGGTGGTCAGCGCGCCAACATCCGATCCGGCCTGCGGCTCGGTCAGGTTCATGGTCCCCGTCCACTCACCGCTGACCATCTTGGGCAGGTAGCGGTCCTTCAGCTCGTCGCTGCCATAATGCAGCAGTGCGTCGATGGCTCCCTGGGTCAACAGCGGGCACAGCGAGAAGGCCAGGTTGGCGCTGTTGAACATCTCCTGGATGGCCAGGCCGACGGTGCGTGGGAAGCCGCCTCCGCCGTACTGTTCCGGCAGCGGAACCGCGCCCCATCCCGCGTCGACGTACTGCTGGTAAGCCTCCTTGAATCCGTCAGGGGTCTTGACGGTCCCGTCGGGCTGGAGGTGCGATCCCTGGACGTCGCCCTGCCGGTTCAGGGGTGCCACGGCCTCCGCCATGAACTCCCCGCACTGGTCAAGAAGCTCGACGACGGTGTCGAGGTCGGCGTGTTCGAAGCCCGGCAGTTTTGCGATGTCCGGGTAACCCACAACATGCTCAAGGGCGAAGGCGATGTCTGCAATTGGAGGCTGGTATTGGCTCATAATCGCCAGCGTACCCCGGGTTGGGCCGAATGTGGGGGAAATTTGTTACTAACCAGTAATGTTGCGTGGATCACTCCCGTTTCAGGGGTGCGGACGGGTCCGCGGGACGGAAAACCGGGCCCGGGCAGGAGCCGCGGCGCCGTGTGTGGCACAATCGACCGGGACGCAAAGTGGAGGGGCGAACAAGTGGCAGTGGTTGTGCTTCTCCTGCTCGCCATTTTTGTTGGCGCCGCCATGCAGCGCCTGACGGGCATGGGATTCGCGCTCGTGGCCGCACCCTTTGTGGTGCTGCTGATGGGGCCCGTCACGGGCATCGTCCTGGTCAACATCTGCGGGGTGGCTGCCTCGCTGCTCGTGCTGTTTCGGGTGTTTCGGTACGTGGACTGGAAGAAATTCTTCATCCTGGCGTCTGCTGCGGTCGTGGGCGTCGTGCCGGGGGCGGTCATTGTGAAGTATGTGCCCGGGGCCTGGCTGCAGGTCGGCGTGGGCCTCATTGTGCTGGCCAGCCTGACGGTGTCGCTGCGGATGAAGTCGTTCCCGCCGGAGCCCGGGGTCAAGCCCATGCTGGTAGCCGGCGCCGCCAGCGGCATCATGAACACCACTGCCGGGGTGGGCGGGCCGGCCATGAGCGTCTACGCCGTCGCCTCCAAATGGGAGCAGCGCTCGTTTGCGGCAACCATGCAGCCCTACTTTCTCACCATCGGTGTCGCCTCAGTCGCTGCCAAGTATGTGGCATCGCCGTCCTCAATGCCCGTCATGGACGTGTGGGAGTGGACCGGTGTTTGTGCCGCCATCGTCGCCGGCTTGGTCGCAGGGGAGGTCATGGCCAGGTGGATCACCCCGAACAAGGCGCGCGTCCTCATGGTGGTGCTGGCCTACGGCGGCGCCACGGCAGCCACCATCAGGGGAATTGCGGTCCTGGCAGGCTGATCCCGCAGCCACACGGGGCAGGCCCGATCAACCGACGCGGGAGAACTGGGCGGAACCACCGCCGTCGGACTCCAACGTCAACACGGCCCCGGTGCAGCTGTACCGGGCCACACCGTCGGCCGCGCTGGTGTCCATGCCCGGGACCAGTGCGGTGTAGCCAAAGACGGACACCGCCGCCCCCGCCTCCGACGAACTCGCAACCACGGTGACCTCTTCGCCGACTTTCATCGTCGCGTCGAAGAACAGCTCGTCGAGCCCCGAGATCTGGACATGTTCGTCTGTGGCCTCGTAGCTGCCGCTGTGGGCGCTGGACTGGACGTGCGTGGCCTGTGCGGCACCGGCGCCCATGACAATTGAGAAGTTCTCCAGGGACTGGCCGTAGAATCCGTCGTCTCCAAAGTGCATCAGGCTCTCGCCGGTGACGCCTACGTCCAGCTTGAACTCGGCGGGCACCTCCTCGGCTTCCTGCATGATGCTGTTCAAGACGTCCGCGAAAGTTTCATTCTTAAGCTGCCACTTTCCCTTCAGGCAGGCGGACGGGACCGGCACTGCGGTGGCCCCGGCCGGTTTCGTGGTTGCCGCGGGCGGGCCAGGCGTTGGCGCGGGGGAGCGTCCCGGCGCCGGCTCGGAGCTCGTTTCCGGAGCGGCGGCTGTGGTCTCGGCAGCGGGCGGGTCCGACGCCGGTCCGTCGCCGGCCCGGGCTGCCACGGACCGGACGACGCCCGTCCCCGTTTCGCCTGCTGCCGAACAACCGGCCAGCGCCATGCCAAATGCCAGGGTGGCGGCCAGTGCCGGCCGCCAGGCAGCAGCCGGCGGACGGGTGCGGCGCGAATCTTCGCCCATGATGGAACCCCATTTCATTTTGCAAGAAAATCCCGGGTGGGCCCTGCCACCTGGCCTGTTCCCCGAAGGCTATCGACGCATCTGTGAGTGTCATTAAAGCGGACCCATTCGCACCGTTCGGCAGAAGCCTAAACTGGCCCTGTTCCACTTCCAACGCTTGGTGCAGGAGAACAATGGAAAACCGCCGGATCATCGCGGAAGGCATCGGGCTGGGGGAGTCGGCACGCTGGCACGGAGGCCGGTTCTGGTTCGCGGACTGGACCCGGCGCAGCATCCACGCGGTGGATCCGGACGGCACCGAACACCAACAGTTTTCCGTGCCCACCTTTCCCATCACCTTTGACTGGCTTCCCGACGGCGAACTTCTGACAGTTTCCGGGTCTGCCGGCGAACTGCTAACCCTGACACCCACTGGGGACTTCGCCCACGTTGCCTCGCTCAACCAGCTCTCCGGCACGCCATGGAATGAGGTCGCCGCCCACGGCGAGAACGCCTATGTCAACTGCATCGGCTACAACTACCCCGGCCCCGCCCGGGACTCCGGAATCATCGCCCTGGTGCGGCCCGGCGGCAGCGCCACGGTGGTTGCCGAGCACCTCGCCTTCCCGAACGGGATGGCGGTGGTGGACGGCGGCACCACCCTGCTCGTGGCGGAATCCAATGCCGGGTGCCTCACGGCTTTCGACATCCGTGCCGACGGTTCCCTGGGCGGCCGGCACGTCTGGGCTGCCGTTCCAGGCAGCGCGCCGGACGGGATCTGCCCGGGGAAGGGCGGCATTTGGTATGCCGACGTCCCCAACCGGCAGTGCGTCCTGGTGGCCCGCGGCGGCGAAGTGCTGCGCACCGTCGAGCTGGACCGGGGAGCCTTCTCGTGCGCCGTGGGCGGGGAGGATGCCGGGACGCTGCTGGTCATGGCAGCGAAGTGGCCCGACGCCATGGATCCTGCTGCCGCGGCGTCGGGGCGTGCCGTTGCCGTGTCCCTTGCCGTCGGGGCAGAAACATGAAATGCCGGTGCCTGTTGTGCGAAGTGTGAAATACAGCTCAACCGGACACCTGGATGCGGTCCGCAGGCGAGGCGGCAGGTAGTGTTCTTGGTAGCCAAGGCGCTCTTCTCAGAGTCAGCTGCGGTTAGACCCGCTTGAGTATCTCGCCGATGCTCCTGCGGGTCGACTTGTTTAAGCAACATGCGCCTCCGCGGCCGCATCGACGCGCGGCCTGCCATGCACTGCAACGTTTTGGCAACAGTCGTAACGATTCAGCCACTTCCCCATGGCGCCCCCCAGCGCGGCTGTAATGTGGGGAAAATTGCCAAAGAATCGGGGAATCATGAATGCTGCTTCCCTAGTTGTGCTGCGTCCCGGGCGGATTGCGGACGACGTCGAGGAGCTCACCAATGTGTGGCGCGACTCCGTCGAGGCAACGCACCATTTCCTCTCCCTGGACGCCATTGACACGCTGGAACCCCTGATCCGGGACGAGTACCTGCCCCAGCTGACGCTTCAGGTCGCCGAACGCAACGGCTGCATTCTTGGCTTCATCGGCATGGCTGCCCACCACGTGTCCATGCTGTTTGTTGCGGACGAAGCCCGGTCCATGGGTGTTGGCAGCAGGCTCATGGAATGGGCCAAGGGGCAGTGGCCGCAGCTGAGTGTGGATGTCAATGAGCAAAACCCCCGTGCCGCCGTCTTCTACGCCAAGCGCGGCTTCGTCCCTGTGGGGCGGTCGGAAACGGATGCGCGGGGGCTGCCGCACCCGCTGTTGCACATGGTGTGGGACTCCTCGCTAGAACAGTGAACCGCACCAATACCCCAGTGCGGCGGCGCCAACGCCGGCAGCCAGAGAACCCATGGCATTGGCCAGGGACGCCAGGTGGCGCTTCTCCTGCAGCAGCCGCACCGTGTCGAAGCTTGTGGTGCTGAAGGTGGTGTAGCCGCCAAGGAAACCCGTGCCAAGGAGCAGCAGCATGCCTTCCGGAACCAGCGCCCCGGCAGCCAGCGACGCCAGAAACCCGAGTGCCAGGGAACCGGAAACGTTGATGGCGAAGGTTGTCCACGGAAAGTTCAGGTGAAACTTGTTGATGATGGAGCTGTCCAGGGCGAAGCGGGTGGCGGCGCCCAGGCCGCCTGCCACGGCTGCAGCCAGAAACAGCCAGACGCTCATGTCCGTCCTCCCGGGGTGCTTCTTCCGGCGTGGGCGGGGCCGCTCGGATGGGCGTGGCCGTGCCAGAGTGCCAGGCCGGCCCAGGATGCAAGCGCCCCGGCAAAGACTGTGCCCAGGCCGTACGCCGCCGCCGCGCCGAAGCCCGAAGACTGGGACAGCAGGACAACCCCCACGGCGAACGTGCTGTAAGTGGTGAAGCCTCCGCAAAAACCAATGCCCAGCAAAAGCCTCAGGGCCTGGCCGGCCCGGGTCGTATGGTGGATGGCGGGCCGGTGTGCCAGCGCACCATAGAGCAGGCCCAAAAGAAACGCACCAGCAAGGTTGGCGGCGATGACCGCCCAGGGCAGGGGACCGGCGTCGAACATTCCCGGCACAAGGGCCACGGCCTCTCGGGCGGCAACACCGGCAGTACCGCCCACGACCACCAGCGCCAGGCTGCGCAGCGAAGGCATTTATGCCTGCGGCGGCTCGGCGGGGTTCCCTGCGCCGGGACCGTTCCGGTTGTCCTTGGCAGCTGCCCGGGCGGCCTTTTCTGCGGCTCGGGCCGCGTCCTTGTCGGCGCGCTCCTGCACCCGCACCGCCTCGCGCTCCTGCTTTTCGGCAGCCTTCACGGCGCGCAGCGCCCTGCCGCGGCTCAGCCACATGCGGACCAGGACGATGGAGGCGACGGCGCACACCACACCCACCACCATGAAGATTTGGCTCCAGGTGCCGAACCAGTTGGCGCCGGTGGCCCAGATGGCGCGGGCGTCGGCGGCGGTTGCCGAAGAGCCGTACATGACGCCCAGGGTCAGCAGGTTCGGGATCAGCAGGAGGACGCCCAGGACCAGCAGCCCCACGCGCACCCATTTGTTCAGGCTGCGCCGGCGGGCCTGCCAGGCGATGGTGATGGGCGCAAACGTGAACACGAACCCGTAGAACATGCCGATCGGGATGGCATTGCCCAGCTTGCCCGCCACCTGGTCCCGGATGGCGGTGGCCCACATAAGCGGCACTGTCACGGAGGCGACCAGGTAAACCAGCACCACGAACACGGCCGCTGCCACGCCAAAGATGGTCCAGAACAGCCAGGGGGCCATCTTTGCCTTGGTCGCCTTGCCGGCCGGGGCGGGGGATGTTGATTCAGTCATAGTTGAATCATGTCAGAGTCAGGGGGTCGAATGGTCCCTGGCGGGCCCTATTTCGCCGAAAAATCCGTAGAAGGTTCTTTCGAGATCCGGGGCGACTTGTCAAGATCGCCCATACACTAAAGACTGGTTGTGGTTGGTGGGGGCAATCGGCCCCGGACCATGATTGACTTGAGACTTCACGTTACATTCACGCGGCAGCGATGAATCCCGAAAGGTGCGCACAATGAGCAACATTCCCGCAGATCTGTCCTACACCGCAGAGCATGAGTGGGTTGCGGCCCCCACCGCCGACGGCGTTGTCCGCGTCGGCATCACCGACTTTGCCCAGGACGCCCTGGGCGACGTTGTGTACGTCCAGATGCCCGAGGTTGGCACGGATGTCACTGCCGACACCGTTGTTGGCGAAGTCGAGTCCACCAAGAGCGTCAGCGACATCTATGCGCCGCTGACCGGAACCGTCACGGCCCGCAACGAGGCACTGGACACAGATCCTTCGCTCATCAACTCCGATCCTTACGGTGCCGGCTGGCTCGTGGAAATCACGCTCAGCGATGCCGCCAGCCATGGTTCCCTGCTCAGCGCCGGGGACTACCAGGAAAAGGTAGGCTAGTAGGATCGAGGATTTGCCCGGAGTGCACATCACTTTGTTGCAGCTCCCGGTCAGGGCTTTCCCAGCGGAAGCCCGTAGATTTTTCTGAACTGGGCGCAAGCGCACCCAGGCAACAACTCAGCAAGGAGGAGTACCAATGGTTGACACGGGTAACGGCGCCGAGGTGCAGGGTCGGGCGAGCTCCCAGGATCAGCCCGGTGCATCTGATACCACCTCGATTCAGCTCCCTCCCGTCCAGGCCGGGCCAACGTCAATTCCGGTGCTGGCACCGGATGAGCAAAACGCGGTGAACTCGCTTCCCGCAGGTTCGGCACTGCTGATCGCCCACCAGGGCCCCAATGCAGGCGCACGCTTCCTGCTGGACAGTGAAGTAACCACCGCAGGCCGGCATCCCGATGCCGACATCTTCCTGGATGACGTGACGGTTTCGCGCCGCCACGTGAACTTCATCAAGTACGACGGCGGCTTTGAAGTCATCGATGCCGGCAGCCTGAACGGCACGTATGTCAATGGGGACCGGGTGGATTCGGTGCGTTTGCAGACAGGAAACGAGGTTCAGATCGGAAAGTTCCGGCTGACCTATTACTACGGCGCCAACGGCCCGGCAGCGGACGCCTAAGGGCACTGTGGCAGCAATCAATTCCGGCGCCGGACGCCGGCTGGTGGATGTTAACCCCGCCAGCCGGCGGCCCGGCGCTGCCGCCGTCCTGAACATTGGGGAGGTCCTTGCGCTGCTGTGCACGGACTTTCCTTCCGTGACGGCATCCAAGATCCGCTTTTACGAAGAAAAGGGCCTGATCGCGCCCCAGCGCACTCCGGCCGGATACCGCCAGTTCCGGGATTCCGACGTCGAGCGCCTCAGGTTCGTGCTGGCCCTCCAACGCGACCACTACCTGCCGTTGAAGGTCATTGGCGAGTACCTCGAATCGATCGACAGGGGCCACACTCCGGCCAACCTTCCCGCCGGTGTTTCCATCGCCCCGCGCATGGTGTCGGGGGAACTGGCCAGGGAACTCAAGAGCCGCACCCGCCGCCTCACGCCCGCCGAGTTGCGGAGCGAGTCCGGGGCAAGTGCGGAACTGTATGAAACCATGCTCAGCTACGGATTGCTCGAACTGCACGAAGGCAGCTTTGACGACCACGCACTGAAAGTGGCCCAGGCGTGCACGGCCCTGGCGGTCCACGGCCTGGAACCCCGGCACCTGCGTCCCTTCCAGGCCGCTGCGGACCGGGAGTTTGGGCTCGTGGAGCGTGCCGTGGGCCCGCTGGCCTCCAAGCGTGACGGCACGTCCGCCATGCGGGCGGCCGAGGCCGCACGTGAAATTGCCGAGCTGTGCCTGGGCCTGCACAGCGCCCTGGTCCACGCCCGGATTGAGCAGATGGAAGCGCCATGATTGAGGTCAAGATTGTTGGCGTGCGCATTGAAATGCCAACGAACCAGCCGCTGGTGCTGCTGCGTGAAGTCCATGGGGAGCGGCACATTCCCATTTGGATCGGTGCCGCGGAGGCCACGGCCATCGCCCTTGCAGAGCAGGGCGTGGTTCCGCCGCGCCCGCTGACCCACGACCTCCTGTGCGGGGTGGTCAAGGCGCTGGGGCACTCGATCGTGCGCGTCAACCTGACCAAGGTCGAGGACGCGGTGTTCTTCGCCGAAATCGTTTTCGACAATGGAACCACCGTGGGCTCGCGCGCTTCGGATGCAATTGCCATTGCGCAGCGCGCCCAGTGCCCCATCTGGGCCGCAGAGGAAATGGTGGATGAAGCCGGAGTGGTCATCGTAGGCCACGACGGCGGGGAAACGGCATCAGGGGAAGTCGACGACGAAGCCAAGGAACGTGAGGTTCGTCAATTCAGGGAATTCCTCAATGACGTTGAACCCGAGGACTTTGAGAAGTAAAAGCCCGCCGTTGACCGCATTTTCCATCGATCTCTAACGTTGAACCTGAGGATGAAAGTTTCGACACGCCAAAATTGTTGGGCGTGCGTCTTTGACCTTGTCCCTGCACCGATCTAACGTCAAAGTATTGAGTTTCCCATTGCATGCCTTGGCCGGCGAGGGCACACTTGAGGTTAGGGCCCCAACAGCCCTCCCCATTGTGTGAACTGCCCCGGCTGCTCCCCGGCAGGCAACCGTTCGGGGGGACTGTGAACAGGAGGATCTACGTGAGTGCCAAGAGTGACACCGGAGGGCTGGGCTCAGCCGCAGCCCCCAGCGCTGCCATCAGTGCCGGCTCGCAGGGCCTGCTGTTCACCGAGGACCTTCCCGTCCTGGACGAGGATGCCGGCTACCGCGGCCCCACCGCCTGCAAGGCTGCGGGCATCACCTACCGCCAGCTGGACTACTGGGCCCGCACCGGACTCGTGGAGCCCGCCGTACGCGGTGCAGCCGGCTCCGGCTCACAACGCCTCTACGGTTTCCGCGACATCCTGGTCCTGAAGGTTGTCAAGCGGCTTCTGGACACCGGGGTGTCCCTTCAGCAGATCCGCTCCGCCGTCGAACACCTGCGCGAACGCGGTGTGGAAGACCTGGCCCAGATCACGCTGATGAGCGACGGTGCGTCCGTCTACGAGTGCACGTCCGCCGATGAGGTCATCGACCTGGTCCAGGGCGGCCAGGGCGTGTTCGGCATTGCCGTCGGCCGCGTCTGGCGCGAGGTGGAAGGCAGCCTTGCGGCCCTTCCCAGCGAGCACGCCGCCGTGCAGGCGTTTCCCGACGACGAACTGAGCAAGCGCCGCGAGGCCCGCAAGATCTCCTGACGCATGCAAGATGCGGGAACGATCCCGTGTTTGGCACCCTGAACGGGCGCCGAGCACGGGATCGTTTTCATTTTTGCGTGAAAGCCGCGCAGCACGGCCTGTGTCGGCTCAGCCGCGGTAGAGGCGGCTGCGGGTGGCGTTCTGGTTCAACACTGAATCCAGCAGCCGGTCAAACAAAGCCGAGGCGTTCTTGGCGGAGTCTCCGGGCCACTGGTGAACCGGGTGCGCGGCACCCTGGATCTGCTGCCAGTTGGCCTGCTCGGGGATGGTGGGGGAGAGCAACAGCTCGCCAAACATGGTCTTCATCTCATTCAGCCGGTAGGCGTGTTCGCTGGAGCCGGGGCGGACCCGGTTGGCGACGATGCCGGCCGGGACAAGGCTCGGGGCGAACTCCGTGCGGAACAGCTCAATGGCGCGCAGGGTGCGCTGTGTTCCGGCCACGGAGAACAGGCCCGGCTCGGCCACGAGCAGCACGCGGCTGCTGGCCGTCCACGCCATCCGGGTCAGGCCGTTCAGCGACGGCGGGCAGTCGATCAGCACCAACTGGTACGGCGCGGAGCCGTCGCGGTCGGCGTTGGAGAGGATCGTGGCCAGCCGTTTCAGGTCGCGCCTGCCAAGGTCGGGCCGGTCATAAATCCCGCTGTAGGCCGAACCCATGGCGACGTCGAGCGTCGGCGGGGTCCCGCCGTCGGCCTCATGCGCCGCAAGCCAGCCGCTGGGAACGATGTTGGCGCCGAGGTCTGCCTTGCGGGAGGCCTTGATCATCTGGCCGATGTCGAACTCGTCGCGGGGCGAGACGGCCAGCCCGGTGGTGGCGTCGGCGTGCGGATCAAGGTCAATCACCAGGGTGGGGATTCCCGCAGCCAAAGCTGCCGAGGCCAATCCGAGCGTGACAGACGTCTTGCCCACGCCCCCCTTGAGGCTGCTGATGCTCACTACTTGCACGGAGAAACCATTACCCTTTGCGTTGCCGATTCAATCATGTGCCGCTGCCGTTAGCGCTGACACATACAATAGCTGTGGAACGTTCGCGACTTGGAGAACCCATTGACAAACACCATTGAAAATTTGCCCGGACCCCAGAACACAAACAACCTTGTGTCGGCCGTGTTTAGTGACCGACACATTGGGGTTACTGCACCGCCCCACATTCATCATATGTTGAGCACACTGGGATTTGGCTCTTTGGAGGAGCTTTCCGAGGCTGCACTTCCAAAATCCATCTACACCACCGCGCCGCTGGACCTGCAGGCGGCCGTGTCGGAAGAGGCCATGCTCGCAGAGTTGCGGGCACTTGCGGCCAAGAACACGGTCAACAAATCCTTCATCGGCCAGGGCTACTACGGCACGCACACGCCGGGTGTGATCCAGCGCAACGTCCTGGAGAGCCCCGCCTGGTACACGGCCTACACGCCGTACCAGCCCGAAATTTCCCAGGGCCGGCTCGAGGCGCTGCTAAATTTCCAGACCGTTGTGGCCGATCTCACGGGCATGGTGACGGCCAACGCGTCGATGCTGGACGAGGGCACCGCCGCCGCCGAAGCCGTGGCCCTGATGCGCCGCAGCAACCGCTCCGCCTCCAACGACGCCGTGCTGCTGGTTGACGCCGACGTCTTCCCGCAGACCCTCGCCGTGGTGAACACGCGGGCCAAGGCCATGGGCATCCCCGTGCTGGTTCATGATTTCGACGGCGCACTGCCGGATGTCGAGTTCTTCGGTGTCCTGCTCCAGTACCCCGGCGACTCCGGGCTGGTCCGCGACATCGCCCCCGTCATTGCTGCCGCCCAGGCGAAGAAGGCAGTGGTGGCCGTGGCCGCCGACCTGCTGGCACTGACCCTGCTGGAATCGCCCGGACAGCTCGGCGCCGACCTCGCCGTGGGCTCCTCCCAGCGCTTCGGCGTGCCCATGGGCTTTGGCGGCCCGCACGCCGGCTACATGGCCGTGCGCAAGGGCCTGGAACGCGCCCTCCCGGGCCGCCTGGTCGGCGTGTCAAAGGATGCCGCGGGAAACCAGGCCTACCGCCTGGCACTGCAGACCCGCGAGCAGCACATCCGCCGCGAGAAGGCCACCTCCAACATCTGTACCGCGCAGGTGCTGCTGGCCGTCATGGCCGGCATGTACGCCGTCTACCACGGCCCCGAAGGCCTGAAGCGGATCGCCACCCGCGTCCACGCCAGGGCCCAGGCCGTGGCCGCCGCCGCAACGGCCGCCGGGCACACCGTGGTCCACGCCAACTACTTTGACACCGTGAAGATCCGCATCGCCGCCGGCAGCGGCCACTCCGCCGCCGAACTGGTGGCTGCAGCCCACGGAGCCGGCTACCTGCTGCGCCACGTGGACCACGACCACGTGCAGATCGCCACGGACGAAACCACCACCGAAGCCGACATCCTCGCTCTGGCCGCACTCCTCGACAACCAGCCGGTTGGCACCCGGGACCCGGAGACCGCGAAGGACGCGGCCGCCGTCGTGCTTCCCGCACCGGCACGCGCCACGGACTACATGTCCAACGCCGTGTTCCACGCGCACAACTCCGAGACGCAGATGCTGCGCTACCTGCGCAAGCTCTCCGACGCCGACTATGCCCTGGACCGGGGCATGATCCCGCTCGGTTCGTGCACCATGAAGCTCAACGCCACGGCCGAGATGGCCGCCGTGACCTGGCCCGAGTTCTCCAACCTTCACCCGTTCGCCCCTGCCTCGGACACCGTGGGCATCGTGGAGATGGCCACGCAGCTGGAGGCCTGGCTCGCCGAGATCACCGGCTACGACGCCGTCTCCGTGCAGCCCAACGCCGGCTCGCAGGGTGAATTTGCCGGGCTCATGGCCATCCGCGCCTTCCACGTGGAGAACGGCAACCCGCACCGAGACATCGTCCTGATCCCCACCTCGGCCCACGGCACCAACGCAGCCTCCGCCGTCATGGCCGGGCTCAAGGTGGTCCCGGTGGCCACCGACGGCTTCGGCAACGTGGACATCGACGACCTCAAGCGCCAGGTCACCGTGCACGAGGAAAACCTCGCCGCCATCATGGTCACCTACCCGTCCACGCACGGCGTGTTTGAGACCGAAATCTCCAACATCTGCGCCATGATCCACGACGCCGGCGGACAGGTTTACGTGGACGGCGCCAACCTGAACGCCCTGGTCGGGCTCGCCCAGCCGGGCAAGTTCGGTGCCGACGTCTCCCACCTGAACCTGCACAAGACGTTCTGCATTCCGCACGGCGGCGGCGGCCCCGGCGTGGGCCCCGTTGCCGTGGGCGCGCACCTGGCGAAGCACCTGCCGGCCCGCGAGCTCGGTGCCGACACCTCGGTGGGCCTGGTCTCCAGCGCACCGTACGGCTCTGCGTCGATCCTGCCCATCTCCTGGGCCTACATCCGCATGATGGGCCCGGACGGCCTGCGCCTGGCCACCCAGACCGCGATCCTGTCCGCCAACTACATCGCCCGCCGCCTCAGCGAGCACTACCCGGTCCTGTACACGGGCGCCAACGACCTCGTGGCGCACGAGTGCATCCTGGACCTGCGCGGCATCACGGCGGACTCCGGGGTTTCCGTGGATGATGTGGCCAAGCGCCTCATCGACTACGGCTTCCATGCACCCACCATGTCCTTCCCCGTGGCAGGCACCCTGATGGTGGAGCCCACGGAATCCGAGGACCTGGGTGAGATTGACCGGTTCATCAACGCCATGATCTCCATCCGCAAGGAAATCGCGGCGGTGCAGGACGGCCTGTGGCCGGCGGAAGACAACCCGCTGGCCAACGCCCCGCACACGGCGCAGTCCATCACGCAGGAATGGAACCACCCCTACAGCCGCGAGGAAGCCGTCTTCCCGGCCGGCGTGGACCCGCGTGCCAAGTACTGGCCCGTGGTGCGCCGCATCGACCAGGCGTACGGCGACCGCAACCTGGTCTGCTCCTGCCCCTCCATTGAGGAACTGGCAGAAGTTTTCTAGCGTGCCAAACGCCCCGGCCGGCAGCCATGCGGCCGGCCGGGGCGTCCAGCGCGGGCAGGCGTTTTGTTACGCCGGCCCGCGTGATGCGAAACACAGGATTTGGCCGCCGCCGCCTCCAAGGGCGACACTGGCACAAATCCGGGCTCCGGGAGGGGCGGACGGAAGCCGTTCCGGCAGTGGAACGGCTTGCGCCGCACCATCCGGGGCAGGCATTTGCCAAGAAGGCCGGCCCGGGTGCCCTGAAAGCCCGGTCCATGCCTTGACCGTGTGAAGCAGCGCCGCCAGCCGGCGCGCGGAACACAACCAATCGTTCACACAGGAGTGAGATGTTTTCGAAAATTCTGGTTGCCAACCGCGGCGAAATCGCCATCCGTGCCTTCCGTGCCAGCTACGAGCTCGGTGCCAAGACGGTGGCCGTGTACCCCTACGAGGACCGCACCTCCATCCACCGCCAGAAGGCTGACGAGGCATACCTGATCGGTGACGAGGGGCATCCGGTCCGCGCCTACCTTGACGTGGCCGAGGTCATCCGCGTTGCCAAAGAGGCCGGTGCCGACGCCATCTACCCGGGCTACGGCTTCCTGTCGGAGAACCCGGAACTTGCCGGGGCGGCCCGCGACGCCGGCATCACCTTTGTGGGCCCGCCCGCCGAAGTGCTGGAACTGACCGGCAACAAGGTGCACGCCCTCGAGGCAGCCCGCAAGGCCGGCATTCCGGTGCTCAAGTCCAGTGAGCCCAGCGACGACCTCGACTACCTCCTGGGTGCCGCGGCCGAGATCGGCTACCCCATCTTCGCCAAGGCCGTGGCCGGCGGCGGCGGGCGAGGCATGCGGCGCGTGGAAAAGGCAGAGGAACTTGAAGAGGCACTCAGGGCCGCCATGCGTGAAGCCGACGCCGCCTTCGGCGACGCCACCATGTTCCTGGAACAGGCCGTGCTGCGCCCGCGCCACATCGAGGTCCAGATCCTGGCCGACAACGAGGGCAACGTCATCCACCTGTTTGAGCGCGACTGCTCCCTGCAGCGCCGCCACCAGAAAGTCGTGGAGATCGCCCCTGCGCCCAACCTGGATGAGAACATCCGCAAGGCACTGCATGCCGATGCCGTGAAGTTCGCGAAGGCCATGGGCTACGTCAACGCCGGCACGGTTGAGTTCCTCGTCGACACCGTGGGGGAGCGCGCCGGGCAGCACGTCTTCATTGAGATGAACCCGCGCATCCAGGTCGAACACACCGTCACGGAAGAAATCACCGACGTCGACCTCGTCCAGGCCCAGTTGCGCATCGCCGCCGGGGAGACCCTGGCGGACCTCGGGCTCACCCAGGACAGCGTCCACGTCAAGGGTGCCGCCCTGCAGTGCCGCATCACCACGGAGGACCCCGCCAACGGCTTCCGCCCCGACGTCGGCAAGATCACCACCTACCGCTCCGCCGGCGGTGCCGGTGTACGGCTCGACGGCGGCACCATCTACGCAGGTGCCGAGATCAGCCCGCACTTTGACTCCATGCTGGTCAAGCTCACCTGCCGCGGCCGCGACTACCCAACGGCCGTCTCCCGCGCCCGCCGCGCCCTGGCGGAGTTCCGCATCCGCGGCGTCTCCACCAACATCTCCTTCCTGCAGGCCGTGCTGGCCGACCCGGCCTTCAACGCCGGCGACGTCGCCACGTCCTTCATCGACGAGCGCCCGGAACTGCTGAACTCCCACGTGTCCTCCGACCGCGGCACCAAGCTGCTGACGTGGCTCGCCGAAGCCACCGTCAACAAGCCCCACGGCGAACCGACGGTGCTGGAGGATCCGGCACGCAAGCTGCCCGAGGTTGACCTGGCGGCTGCCCCGGCCGGTTCGCGCCAGCTGCTGGCCGAGCTGGGCCCGGAAGGCTTCGCTGCAGCCCTTCGCGCCCAGACCGCCGTCGCCGTCACCGACACCACCTTCCGCGACGCCCACCAGTCGCTGCTGGCCACCCGCGTGCGCACCCGCGACCTGCTTGCCGCCGGTCCGGCCGTGTCCGTGCTGACCCCGCAGCTGCTCTCGGTCGAGGCCTGGGGCGGGGCCACCTACGACGTGGCCCTGCGCTTCCTGGGCGAGGACCCGTGGCAGCGGCTGGCGCAACTGCGCGAGGCCCTGCCCAACACCTGCCTGCAGATGCTGCTGCGCGGACGCAACACGGTGGGCTACACGCCGTACCCGGCCGAGGTCACCGACGCGTTTGTTGCGGAGGCCGCCGCGAGCGGAATCGACATCTTCCGCATCTTTGACGCGCTCAACGACGTGGACCAGATGGAGCCGGCCATTCGCGCCGTCCGTGCCACCGGCACCGCCGTCGCCGAGGTCGCCCTCTGCTACACCGGGGACCTGCTGGACCCGGCTGAGGACATCTACACGCTCGACTACTACCTGGCACTGGCCCAGCGAATCGTCGACGCCGGGGCGCACATCCTGGCCATCAAGGACATGGCCGGCGTGCTCCGCCCGGCCGCCGCGGCCAAGCTGGTCACGGCGCTGCGCGAGCGCTTCGAGCTGCCCGTGCACCTGCACACCCATGACACGGCTGGCGGCCAGCTCGCCACCCTCATGGCGGCCATCAATGCAGGGGTCGACGCCGTTGACGTCGCCTCCGCGGCCTTGGCCGGCACCACCAGCCAGCCCTCCGCCTCCGCCCTGGTCGCTGCCCTGGCGCACACCGAGCGCGACACCGGCATCGACCTGGCCGCCATCAGCTCGCTTGAGCCGTACTGGGAGGCCGTGCGCCGCCTGTACGCTCCGTTCGAGTCGGGCCTGGCCTCGCCCACTGGCCGCGTGTACCAGCACGAGATCCCGGGTGGCCAGCTCTCCAACCTGCGCCAGCAGGCCATCGCCCTGGGACTGGGGGAGCGCTTCGAGGAAATCGAGGACATGTACACCGCCGCAGACCGGATCCTGGGGCACCTGGTCAAGGTCACGCCGTCGTCCAAGGTGGTGGGCGACCTCGCCCTGCACCTCGTGGGCATCAAGGCCAACCCGGCCGACTTCGAGGAGAACCCGCAGAACTACGACATCCCCGATTCCGTGGTGGGCTTCCTCGGCGGCGAGCTGGGCACCCCGCCCGGCGGCTGGCCCGAGCCATTCCGCACCAAGGCACTGCAAGGGCGAACCGTCGTCGAACGCATGGGCACGCTCACGGACGAGGACAGCGCACAGCTGGCAGGCGACAGCGCCACCCGCCGCGCCGCGCTGAACCGACTGCTGTTCGCCGGTCCCACGAAGGACTTCGAGGAGGTCCGCAAGACCTACGGTGACGTCTCCGTCCTGGACACGCGCGACTACCTGTTCGGCCTGCGCCGCGGCGTGGAGCATGTCATGCCGCTGGGCAAGGGCGTGCGCCTGATCGCCGAGCTGGAGACCATCTCCGAGCCCGACGAGAAGGGCATGCGCACCGTCGTGGCCAAGCTCAACGGCCAGAGCCGCCCCGTCACTGTCCGCGACCGCAGCATTGAAAGCACCGTCAAGGCCGCCGAGAAGGCCGACGAGACCGTGCCCGGACAGGTCCCCGCCCCGTTCGCCGGGGCCGTCTCGGTCAAGGTCGCAGTGGGTGACGTCGTCGAGGCAGGCGACACGATCGCCACCATCGAGGCCATGAAGATGGAAGCTTCCATCACGACGCCGGTGGGCGGCACCGTGGGGCGCCTCGCCGTCTCAGGGGTTGCCCAGGTGCAGGGCGGGGACCTGTTGGTGGTCATCTCCTAGTCCCCTGGCCCTCCCCGAACACAGCCGCTGGCGCGCCTGTGTTCGGGGTCCCTCGGGCGTGCGGGCCCATTCGGCGGCGCCGGGAACCGGAGCTGCCGGATACTGCACAACAAGAAGGGCGGCTGCCGCGGAATTCATTCCGCGGCAGCCGCCCTTTTGCTGCCCCGTGTCAGGCGGGCTTCCTGCTCAGGTAGATTTCCTCCACCACGGCGTCGAAGTCCTTCAGGACCTGGGCGCGCTTGACCTTCATGGAGGGGGTCAGGTGGCCGGAGGTCTCGGTGAAGTCGGTGTCGACGATCCGGAACTGCTTGATGGCCTCGGCAGAGGACACCGAGGCGTTTGCCTTGGTCACGGCAGCCTGGACGGCGGCAATGACGGTGGGGTGCGCGGCGGCTTCCGCCACGGTGATGCCGTCCGCGAGGCCGCGCGTCTTGCCCCACTGGGGCAGCGCTTCCTCGTCAAGGGTGACGATGGCTGCGATGAACGGGCGCGAATCGCCGATGACCAGGCACTGGGAGACGATGGCGTCGGCGCGGATCTGGTCTTCGAGCAGCGCCGGGACCACGTTCTTGCCTCCGGCGGTGACAATGATCTCCTTCTTCCGCCCGGTGATCTTCAGGAAGCCCTGGTCATCGAGTTCGCCGATGTCTCCCGTGCGGAACCAGCCGTCGACAAAGTTGTCGGCTGTGAGGTCGTCACGGCCGAAGTACCCCTTCATGACGCAAACGCCCTTGGCGAGAATCTCGCCGTCGTCCGCGATCTTGACTGAGTTGCCCGGAAGCGGGGTGCCCACGGTGCCGATCTTGATGCGTTCGGGCCGGTTGACCGTGATGGGGGCCGTGGTTTCGGTGAGGCCGTAGCCTTCCAGGATCTGCAGGCCGATGCCCTGGAAGAAGTGGCCCAGCCTCTCGCCCAGGGGTCCGCCGCCGGAGACGGCGTGGCGGACCTGGCCGCCCATGGCTGCGCGGAGCTTGGTGTAGACCAGCTTGTCAAACACGAAGTGCTTGGCTTTTAGGGCGAAGCCGGCGTTTCCGTTCTGGGTGGCGCGTGAGTATTCCACGGCGGTCCTGGCAGCCGCGGCGAAGATCTTGCCCTTGCCGTCGCCCTCCGCCTTGAGGGCGGCCGAGTTGTAGACCTTTTCAAAGACGCGCGGCACGGCCAGGATGAATGTGGGCTTGAAGCTCTGCAGGTCCTCCAGCAGGTGCTTGATGTCCGGGGTGTGGCCCACCTTGGCGCCGGCCGCCACGGCCAGCACGGAGATGTAGCGGGCGAACACATGCGCCAGGGGCAGAAACATGACGGTCTGTGATCCGGGCGGAACGACGGTGGCGCCCAGCACTGACAGCGCGTTTTCGCTCAGTTCCACGAAGTTGTAGTGCGTGAGCATGCAGCCCTTGGGGCGCCCGGTGGTGCCGGAGGTATAGATGATCGTGGCAACATCGTCCAGGCCGTTGGCCGTGCGGGCCGCCTCGAGGGTTTCATCGCTGACTCCGGTGCCGGCCTCGCGGAGGGCGTCCAGGCCGTCGCCTTCCATCTGCCACACGTTGGCCAGGTGTTCCAGGTTTTCATTGTGGGCCGCCGCCCTGACGATGTTCTCGTGGGTGCCGTTTTCCACAATGACGGCAACGGCGGCCGAGTCGCCCAGGTTCCACGCCACCTGCGAGGGCGAGGAGGTTTCATAGATCGGCACCGAGACGGCCCCGGCAAACCAGAGGGCAAAGTCCACCAGTGCCCATTCGTAGCGCGTACGGGCCATGATGCCCACACGGTCGCCCACCTTGATGCCGGAGGCGATCAGGCCCTTGGCAATGGCGCACACGTCGGCATGGAACTCCTTGGCAGAGACGTCAACCCAGACGTTGTCGGCGTTCCGACGGGCAAACAGCGGTGGATTTGCGCCAGACTGTGCATGCCGAAGCACGAGGTCAGTGGTGTTCATGGTGCTGGGACTGACAACCTTGGCCGGAACGGACATCTCTTGCACAATAGCTCCTTTGGTAAGCGGGCTTGCGACCGTGTTGCTTCACTCTATCCGTCAACGGGCCGATCAGGGGGAAAGTCTAAGTTACTAGACAGTAACTTTATGTTGTCCAGCTCACACTTTCAATTTGGCGCGTGCAGGGGAGGTTCCGCCCCGGCCGGAACCTGCGCCGGGGCAGCCGGCTTTGCCGCCGAAGATGCGTCGCCTGGGCGTTGCAGGGGCTACTAGAATCGAGCCATGGTCTTCCCGCCGTCCCGCATCCCGGACACCACTGCAACCCTCCGTCCCGATTCACCGACCGGGGCCGGCCCCGGGGGTCGCGTGCCGCTGGCCGTGGGCATCGACATTGGCGGCACCAAGGTTGCCGCAGGGGTGGTGGACGGCCGGGGCCGGATTCTCGCCGAGCTGCGCCGCTCCACGCCGGGACGCGACCCGCGCGCCGTCGAACAGGTCATCGTGGAACTGGTGGGCGAACTCGCCGCGCGGCATGACATCGAAGCGGTCGGCATCGGCGCCGCCGGCTGGATGGACCTGGCCGGGGCCCGGGTGGTGTTTAGCCCGCACCTGGCCTGGCGCGATGAGCCGCTGCAGGCCACCATGGAATCCCTCCTGGGCCGGCCGGTGCTGATCACGAACGACGCCGACGCGGCTGCCTGGGCGGAATGGCGGTTCGGGGCCGGACGGGGACACGAGCGGCTCATCATGCTCACCCTCGGCACGGGCATTGGCGGGGCCCTCATGATTGACGGGCGCGTCGAGCGCGGCAGTTTTGGCATGGCGGGGGAGTTCGGCCACCAGATCATCATGCCGGGCGGGCACCGCTGCGAATGCGGCAACCGGGGCTGCTGGGAGCAGTACGCGTCGGGCAATGCCCTGGGCCGCGAGGGCAGGGAACTGGCCAAGAAGCATTCGCCGATGGCTGCGGGGCTGCTTGACGCGGTCCAGGGCCGGCACAAGGACATCACCGGCAACGTCGTCACCGAGCTGGCACTGGCGGGCGAGGCCACAGCGATGGAGCTGGTGGCCGAAGTGGGGGACTGGCTGGGGCTGGGCATTGCCAACCTGTCGGCGGCCCTTGACCCGGCGCTCTTCATCATCGGCGGCGGACTCAGCGCAGCAGGCGGGCTCATGCTGGAGCCTGCCCGACGCGCCTACTCACGCAACCTCACCGGGCGCGGGTACCGGCAGGAGGCGGTCATTGCGGCCGCGCAGCTGGGGCCGACGGCGGGACTGGTGGGGGCTGCCGACCTGGCCAGGGCGCGCCTTGCCGCCGAGGCGGGGCCCGGCCAAGGCGCCTGAGGCACCTGCCGGACGTGCGCCGTCGTGCCGGGCCTAGACGACGGCGCCGTCCCCGCCATCGTGGTCGCGGGAATTGGGCAGGCGGTACAGCAGGTAGCCGGTGCCGGCGATGAAGGCCATGATGACGCCGATGACCAGCAGCAGGGGTGCCTGGCGCCAGAAGATCGAGGCGAACACGAGGAACAACGGCCCTCCCGCAGCACCAATCCAGGACATCATGATGGCAGGGTCGGAGTTTCTCAGGCTGGGAAGCTCCTCCGGAACAAACTCGCCGTCGCCGTCGTCCTCCACCGCATAGTCGCGGGGGCCGGCAGCGCCCGGGGGCAGCTGTGCCGCAGGTTCATGCGGAGCGGGGGTGGCCTGCTGGCGCCAAACGCCCAGCGGGTCAAAGTCGTCAACGCCCTTGCGGTCCACGGCGGCGTCCGGGGCGACGGGGCCGTCAGGGTGCTGCAGCCCGGCGTCAAGGAAGGCGTCGTCGGGCTCTTCCAACCGGGCGACAAGGTCGCGCCACACCTCGTCGTCGTCGCCGGTGTGCGGCACGCCCGAGCCGGGATCAGATTGCATGAAGGTTCCTTTGAAAGAATGCCGCGGATTCGGAAAAGATCAAGGGTGCGTCATTGTCCATGGTGGCTACATGGTAGCTGTTTTCCAGGGGAACCAGCTGGACGTTGCGGCTCCCAATGCGTTCGTGCAGGATGTCAATGCTGGAGTCCGGGACCACATGGTCAACAGTTGAGCGGAACACCAGGGCCGGGGCGCTCACCCGCGGCAGTAGTGAGATCGTGTCGGCGAACAGCTGGGAGAGTTCATGGACGGCGGCAACGGGAGTCCGGGTGTAGGCCCCCTCGCTGATCCCGGGGGCCTTGATGTCGTCGCCGATGGCGGGAACACTCTTCAGCACGTGTTTGAGCAGGCCCGAGTACCTGGCCCGGGGGTCGTCGAAAGTCAGTCCCGGGTTGACCAGCGCCAGGCCTGCCACCGGGTGGAGGGCGGCCACCCGCAGTGCGAGGGCGCCGCCCATGGACATGCCGGCCACGAACACGGTGTCGCAGCGGCCCGCGAGCTCCAGGTAGGCCGCCTCGAAGTCCCTGTACCAATGTTCCCAGGGCGTCTTGGACAGCTCCTGCCACGAGGTGCCGTGGCCCGCCAGCAGCGGCATGTTCACGGCGAAGCCCTCGTCGGCGAGATGCTCGCTCCACGCCCGCATGCTGATGGGGGAGCCGGTGAATCCGTGGCATACGGCCACGCCCACGCGGGCCAGGCTGCCGTGGCCCGCGGACCGGAAGGCGCCGTGGACGGATGCGTCCTGCCCGTGATTGCCCGTCCGGTCTTCCCCGGGCGCCGGTGCATCCTGGGAACCAAAAGACTGCTTCATGCCGGTGTGCCCTTTCTGCCGCTGTAGTGTGTAGCTTTCACTAGACTACTGTTGTTGAGCCCGCAGCGGAGGCTTTGCAGCGAACCGGGTCCGCCGCCTGCCCGGCGCACCATGAGAAGGAGCACCACCGTGATCTATTGGGTACTGAAGAAGATTTTTCTTGGCCCCATCCTGAAGGTGCTGTTCCGTCCCTGGACCAAGGGCCTGGACAACCTTCCGACCGAGGGTCCCGCCGTGCTGGCCAGCAATCACCTCTCGTTTTCAGACTCCATCTTCATGCCCCTCATGGTCCCGCGCCCCGTGGTGTTCCTGGCCAAAAGCGACTACTTCACCGGCCGCGGCATCAAGGGCAGGCTCACGGCGGCGTTTTTCAAGCTGACCAACCAGCTGCCCATGGACCGCTCCGGCGGCGCCGCGTCGGCAGGTTCCCTGCAGACGGGCGTGGATGTGCTCAAGGATGGCGGCCTGCTGGGCATTTACCCCGAGGGCACCCGCAGCCCCGACGGACGGCTCTACCGTGGCAAGGTGGGCGTGGCCAAGCTGGTGCTCACGGCCAACGTCCCCGTCATCCCCGTCGCGATGATCGGCACCGACAAGGTCCAGCCCATTGGCCGGCGCATCCCCACGATCCGCCGCCTGGGCGTCATTTTCGGTGAGCCCATGGATTTCAGCCGCTACCAGGGCATGGCCGACGACCGCTTCGTCCAGCGCTCCGTCACGGACGAGATCATGTACGAGCTCATGCGCCTGTCGGGCCAGGAATATGTTGACTCCTACGCCTCCACCGTCAAGGACAAGATGGCGGCCGACAAGACGGCCAAGACCTCCCCGGATGCGGTCCGCCTGGAACCGAAAACCGGGCCGGCGCCGGGCGCCGTCACCGTCATCGGCGCCAAGAAGGAACCGGAAACACCGGAGCCAGGCACCCGCTAGCCGTCCGCCGTCGTCTCATGAAACGGACGCGTTGGTGGGGTGCCTGATTCAGGGATAGGGTTAAGGGGTGACTGATCTAACTTTGAACGCCGTTTCCGCACCCGCTGCCGGTATTTCCGTCCCCGGTGCCGCTGTCTACCCAGGACTGGACGACTGGCGCGATCTGCCCATTGCGCAGCAGCCCACCTGGTCCGAGCACCCCTCCTTTGGCCCCACGGTGAAGGAACTGTCCTCCGTGCCGCCGCTCGTGTTTGCCGGGGAGGTCGACGTGCTGCGCTCCCGCCTGGCACAGGCCGCACAGGGCAAGGCGTTCCTGCTGCAGGGCGGCGACTGCGCCGAAACCTTCGAGGCTGCCACCGCCGACAAGATCAGCTCGCGCGTCAAGACCATCCTGCAGATGGCAGTGGTGCTGACGTACGGCGCGCAGCTGCCCGTCATCAAGATGGGCCGCATGGCCGGCCAGTTCGCCAAGCCGCGCTCCTCCAATGATGAAACACGCGACGGCGTGACCCTCCCCGCATACCGTGGAGACATCGTCAACGGCTTCGACTTCACCGCAGAGTCCCGCCAGCACAACCCCGAGCGCATGCTCAAGGCGTACCACACCTCGGCTTCCACGCTGAACCTGATTCGCGCCTTCACCCAGGGCGGTTTCGCGGACCTGCGCAGCGTCCACGAGTGGAACCGCGGCTTCACCTCCAACCCGGCTCACAGCCGCTACGAGCGCCTAGCCAAGGAAATCGACAGCGCCATCAAGTTCATGGCCTCCTGCGGCGCCGACTTCGAGGCGTTGAAGACCGTCGAGTTCTTCGCCAGCCACGAAGCCCTGCTGCTGGACTACGAGCGCGCCCTGACCCGCATCGACTCCCGCACCGGCCTGCCCTACGACACCTCCGCACACTTCCTGTGGATCGGTGAGCGCACCCGCGACCTCGACCAGGCGCACGTCGAATTCCTCTCCCGCGTCCGCAACCCGATCGGCGTCAAGCTCGGCCCCACCACGTCGGCCGACGACGCACTGGCCCTGATTGAGAAGCTCGACCCCAACCGCGAGCCCGGCCGCCTGACATTCATCACCCGCATGGGCGCCAACAACATCCGCGAGAAGCTCCCGAACCTGGTGGAGAAGGTCACAGCCTCCGGCGCCCAGGTCCTGTGGGTCACCGACCCCATGCACGGCAACACGGTCACCTCGCCCAACGGATACAAGACGCGCCGCTTCGACGACGTCATCGACGAGGTCCGCGGCTTCTTCGAGGTCCATCAGGCGCAGGGCACCTTCCCGGGCGGCGTGCACGTGGAGATGACCGGCGACGACGTGGCCGAGTGCCTCGGCGGTGCCGACCCCATCGACCAGGAGGCGTTCCTCACCGGCTACGAGTCCGTCTGCGACCCCCGCCTGAACCACAAGCAGTCCCTCGAGCTGGCGTTCCTCATCTCGGAGGAACTGCGCAAGTCGGTCTAACACCGCTTCAATGCCAAGCACGACGGCGGCCCCCACCTTCCAGCGAGAAGGCGGGGGCCGCCTTGCTTTGGCCGGCAACATTCCCGCACCCGTTCCCGCAACCACTCCCGACGCGGCATCAGATAAGTGCCGTTTTTCCTGAACGCGGCATCACTTGTTGCCCTGGGTTCGTGGACGTGGCAGCAAAGCGGGGATCCCTGCCGCAAATACAACTGCGCAACTGGCCGGCTGCAAGCTCCAGTAAATGGTGCGTGACGGACAAGCCCCAAGCGTCTTCCCGGCAGCTCTCGGTGGGGTATTGATGCCGCGTCCGGCTAAAGGGGAGATTATGTGACCCTTTTATGTTGGTTGTCAAGCGAATATCTTCTCGAGTTGGCGGAAGATGTCGCGTGCTATGTAGCGCTTGAGGACTCGTTTGATCTCGCGGTAGCTGAGGCCTTCCTTGGTGCGGCGTTCGACGAAGTCCCTGGTTTTCTGGTTGCAGCGCATGCGGGTTCTGGCGACGACGTCCAGGGCCATGTTCAGCTGCCTGTCCCCGGTGCGGTTCAGGCGGTGCCGGGTGGTGTTCCCGGAGGAGGCCTGCAGGGGTGAGACCCCGGCGAGGGAGGCGAACGCGGCCTCGTCGCGGACCCTGCCGTGGTGGGAGTAGGCGGCCAGGATGATCCCGACGGTCACGGTCACGGGCCCGAGCCCGGGCTGGTCCTGCAGGCCCGGGGCGAGTTCCTGACACAGCCGGCCCAGCCGGGCCTCGTTCGCCTTGATCCGCACGGCCGCGGCGGTGATCTCCCGGGCGAGGTGGGAGGCTTCCTCCCGCCCGGTCTGCTGCTCCACGGTGTCGCTGGGGCGCGGCCGCCACGAGCCGATCTCGGCGACCGTCTTGTCGGTCAGGGCTTCGCGGGTGTCAAGGCCGAGATCGATTTCGCGCACCAGGGCGTTCAGGGCGTTGCGGTTGGCGGTGGTCTGGCCCTCCAGGCGGCGCCTGCCGGCCAGCAGCACGCTCACCGCGGCCCTGGTGCCCTCGATGCGGGGAAACAGCAGCCGGCCGGTATCGGTGCCCAGGATGCCTGTTGCGGCCGCCATGGCGTCGATGGCATCGGTCTTCCCGGCCCCGCCGCGGGCCTTCTTCCACGGCGGTTTCGCCTCCACCACGGGCATGTTCTCCGCGGTCAGGGCCCGGGTCAGGGAGGCCCCGTAGGAGCGGGTTCCCTCCACCGCGGCCAGGACGGCACCGGTGGTGTTGCGTCGGATCCAGCCGATCGCGCGCTTGATGCCGGCGGCGGTAACGGGGAACACCTCACATCCCAGACACGCCCCGGTTCTTGCGGCGGTGATGGCATAGGTGTGGGTCCTAGCATGGGTGTCAACACCGATGACGTAGGCAAACTTTTCTGCAACGATAGTCATGACGGTGATCCTCCATTCCCGTGTGTAGATGACCGTGCGGACGGCATCGGCCTGGAATAGGGTTCTTGTCAGGCAAATCTCTAACGAGGCACGTTCCCAAGGGTTCGGCCAACCTTTTATCAAGCCATGACAAGAGGCCGGGCCGATGCCGGACCGCCACAGCGGACAAGTCACTTCAAAGGCACTGGTGAGAACACCAGGCCAGATGCGGCGTGAGTCACACTGCAGCGGCCCTGCATCAATCCTGCCAGCGGGCACCAGGCCTGCCAACAACTATTAGAGATGCGGCGTTGGGAGGGGCTAGATGACCTGCAGGACGATCGTGGAGCCTTCGGGGGCCTGTCCGCCGTCGGGCGTCTGGAAGCGGACGGTCCCAAAGAAGCCGCCCAGCAGGTTCTTCACCTCGACCTCGAAGCCCAGCGCCTTGAGCTCGGCTGTTGCGGCACCCACCTGCTTGCCGACCATGCTGGGGACGTCTATCATCTTGGGTCCCATGGAAATGGTCAGCGTGACGGTGTCGCCGGCCTTGAGTTCACCGGAGTCGGGGGACTGCGACAGCACGGAGCCGGCAGGAACGCTCACGCTGTTCTGCTGCTCGGGGGCCACGGCCGCCACGAGTCCCGCAGCCTGCAGTGCGGCTTCGGCGTCGGCCTGGGGCAGGCCGGTGACGGCTGGCACGGGAATCGGTTTGGGGCCGAGCGAAACCACCAGGTTCACGGCTGTGTTGCCGCGGAACTCCTCGCCTGCGGCGGGGTCCTGGGACAGCACGACGCCGGCCGGGACCTTTTCGTCATACTGCTCGGTGACGCTTCCCACGGCCAGGTTCCCGTCGGCCAGGGCCGTCTTGGCGGCGTCGAGGGTGCCGCCCGCCACCTGGGGGACGGCGAAGAGGACCGGGCCGCGCGAGACCAGCAGCGTCACGGCGCTGAATTTGCGCAGCGACTCCCCGGCGGACGGGTCCGTGTTGACCACGAAGCCCTCCGCCACCTTTTCGTCAAAGATGCCTGAGGTTGGCACATTGTCGAAACCCGCCGTGCGGAGCAGTTCGGTGGCCTGCGGGACAGTCTTGTTGTGCACATCGGGTACATCGGCGAGGGCGCCGGGACCAAAGCCCAGGAACCAGCCGGCAGCCGCGGCGAGCACGGCAAGGAACACCACAAGCAGGGTCCACAGCAGGGCCCGGCGGCGTGGATGCGCCGGTCCCAGCGTGGTTCGCGGAGTGGATGCCTCCCTCAGGGCCTGCTTCCTCTCAGTCTTGTCCAGTGCCTTCGCCTGCCGCTTGGAGAGCCTGGCCGGGGGTGCATCGTCAGCCCCGCCGTCTCCGGAAGCAGGCGCAGGGTCGGTGCCGGGATCAGCGGCGGCGGGGTGTCCGGCGTCGGGCAGGTCCGGATACAGGGAAGAAGGAAGGGGCATGACGGAGGTGGCGAAACTGGTGGCCGCAATGACGGTGGTGGCCTCGGATGGAATCGCCTCGGTGAACTCCCCGGTGTTGGCAAATTCCTGGTCAAAGGGCGCGGCGATGACCTCGGTGCGCGAGTTTGCGTCGGCGGCAGGGCTGCCGACTTCCGGCTCGCCGGTGTCCAGGGTCCGGCGGATGTGGCGCAGGTCCTCGAGCAGCGCAGCGCCGTCTGCCGGGCGGTGGTCGGGGTCCTTCTCCGTCATGTAGCGGACCAGCTCATCCATGACGGCGGGCAGGCCCGGCACCAGCAGCGACGGGGCGGGCACGTCCTGGCGCGCCTGCGCCGTGACAATGTCCCGGTCCGTGCCGGTGAACGGCTTCTTCCCGGTGAGGAGTTCGTAGAGGACGATCCCGGCGGAGTAGATGTCGCTGCGCGCGTCACTGCCGCGGCGCAGTGCCAGCTCGGGGGCAATGTAGTGGACGGTGCCGAGGAGCTCGCCGGTGAGGTTCGCGGCGCTGGCGGCGTGGGAGAGGCCGAAATCCCCGATCTTGACCCAGCCCTGGCGGGAGATCAGCACGTTCTCCGGCTTGACGTCGCGGTGGACGATCCCGGCCGCGTGGGCTGCGGCGAGCCCTTCCACCACGGGGTCCAGCAGGTCCAGGGCCGTGCGGGGGCTCAGCGGGGCGCGCTGCCTGATGACGTCGCGCAGGGTGTGGCCGTCGATGAACTCATAGACAAGGTAGGCGTGCTCGGGGCTCACTGCGTGGTCGTGGATCTGGACCACGTGCGGGTGCGAGAGGCTGGCTGCGCTGGCGGCCTCGCTGCCCAGTGCAGCGATAAACGCCGCGTTGCTGGCGAGCTCGGCCGGGAGGATTTTCAGCGCAATGTGCCGGCCCAGCCGGAGGTCCTTGGCCCGGTAGACAGTGGACATGCCGCCGTCCGCCACCTTGGAGAGAACCTGGTAGCGGCCATCGACAATGGACCCGATCAGGGGGTCAGCGGAGACTTCTTGCACCCTTCCATCTTAAGAGTTGAAACGGCAGGGGCCCGCCAGCAACACCGTGCCGGCGGACCCTTTTCGTTGAGAGCGTAGTTTATTTCCCAGTGTGCGCCCATGACGGAGGGCGGCTGCCCGTGCGGGCGGGCGCACGTCCTAGCGGAAGAGCTCGCGGTTGGCCTTGATGCCGGCAACGTAGTTGACGGTGTCCGGGAACAAGCCGTTGACGCTGACCGAGTACTGGCCCTGATAGTAGCCGGCGATGGCCTCGTCCTCGCTGACGCCGCCCTGCTGCAGCGCCCGGATGATGGCCACGCCCGCCGTGACGTTGTCCTGCGGGTCCAGCAGGTTCAGCGTCCGGCCCACCAGGCCCGAGGCCCAGTCGCCGGCGTCGGGGATGACCTGCATGGTGCCGATGGCGTTGGCGGGGGAGACCGACTGGTGGTTGAAACCGGATTCCTGCATCGCAAAGGCCATGGCAAGGGCAGGGTCCACGCCCATGCTGGCAGCCGTGCGGGCCACCATTTCCTTCATCTGCTCCTGGTTGGGGGAGGGTGCCGACAACAGCGCCAGTTTGTTGCGGTTGGCGTCGTTCACCACGGCCTGCGGGTAGGTGTAGTGCAGGAAGGTGCTGGGCACCTGCTGCTCCGGGGTCAGCTCCACGGGCGCGGTTTCGGGCACGGCAGTGATGGGCGTGATGTTGCTTGCGGCTGCGCTGACGCCCGGGATCTGCAGTGTCTTCCCGGGGTAGATGGTGGCGTTCGCATCGGCGTTGTTGGCCGCCACCAGCGCGCCCAGGCTCACGTTGTGCGCCGCGGCAATCGAGGACAGCGTGTCCCCGGCCTTGATGACGTATGCCGTTCCCGAGGGTGCCGGCGTCTTCTCGGATGCCGCGGCAGGTGCCGGCGCCGCCGGGCTGGCGCCGAACTTGACGGCCTGCCCGGGGTGGATCACCGACGAGTGGTTGAGGCCGTTGAGTGAGTACAGGCTTTCCAGGCTGGTGCCCTGGCTGGCGGCAATGCCGCTGAGGGTGTCCCCTGCCTTGACAATGTACTCGTTCGACGGCGCACGGCCCGCCCCGGCGTCCGGCTGGGCCGCGGGGGCGGTGCCGGAAATCTGCAGGAGCTGCCCGGGGTGGATGATGTCTGAAGCTGCCATGTTGTTGCGTTCCAGCACGGAGCCGGTTGAAACGCCGTAGCCGGCAGCGATCCCGGAGACGGTCTCACCGGCAGCCACTGTGTGGACGGTGGCCGGGGCCGTGCGCAGGAACCCGGTGACGGACGTTTGCTGTCCCGGGCTCATGGCGGTCACCGCGCGGGGCACGGAGCTGGCCACCGCGGTGACGGAGACGTTGCTGCCGAGGGTGCGTGCCTGGACGGCCGCGACGATGGCTTTCCCGTTCAGGGCGCCGTGGCTGCCGGAGGGCTTCATCTCGGCTTTGGCCGGTGCGGCGGCTGCGGGGCCGGCAAGGGAGAGGGACGAGAGCATGACAACGGGGATGGCAGCAGTGGCGACGGCTGCCAGCTGCTTGGCGCCTGTGGCCGTGGGACGTGGGGAACTCATGGGTGCATACCTCAGTTTTCCGTTACAGATGATGCCATTGGGAACCATGTTACTGATGTGACTAACTGTGAATTTACACCAAACTCCAAGGAATGTGGGGTTGCTGTGTGCATTTCAGCACAGAATTAATCAAAAGGGTGCATCATTTGCACGGCCGGACCCAACATGTGGGAACCTTTGTGTGTGAGTAATGTTGAAAACATAGTTAAAGAGTGGTTGCCCCTGCCTGATGTGGCCGAGATGCTGGACGTCTCGATCACCAAGGTCCACGCGCTGGTCAAGGACGGGTCCCTGCTGTCCGCCCGCGTGGGGGAGCGCAACATCCGCGCAGTCCCCGCCGAGTTCATCTCCGGCGACCATGTGCTGGAAAGCCTGCGCGGGACCATCACGGTCCTCCATGACGCAGGATTTGAAGATGAAGAAGCCATTTTGTGGCTGTTCACCGACGACGAGTCGTTGCCCGGCCGGCCCATCGACGCCCTGCGCGAGGGACGCAAGACCGAGATCCGCCGCCGCGCATCAGCCCTGGGCTGGTAGCAGCCGGGACAGGAAGCGCCCGGGCAGTTGTGGGTGCAGGAACTGCCTAGGCGGTTCGTGACACCGCGCCGCGGCCCAGCGCCGACAGCGCCCCGGCAACGGACGCATCGATCGGCAGCCGGGCGAGCGCGGCGAAGGCCGTGCCGCTTAGCTCGCCGATCATGTCCTCCGTGCGTGCAAGCGCCCCGGAGTCGACCATGATGGCGCACATGCGCTCAATGTCGGCATCGCTGAGGTCCTGGCGGCCCAGGTTCCGGTCGACAAAGGTGCGGTCCGTTTCGCCCGCGTTGTCGATGGTGAGCCCCACCAGCACAGTGCGCTTGCCCTCGCGCAGGTCGTCGCCGGCGGGCTTGCCCGTCTGGGCCGGGTCGCCGAAGACGCCCAGGACGTCGTCGCGCAGCTGGAACGCCTCGCCCAGCGGCAGGGCAAAGGCGCTGTAGCCGCCCAGCAACTCCGCGGACGCCCCGGCCAGGGCGCCGCCGAGCACCAGCGGATGCTCCGAGGAGTACTTTGCGCTCTTGTACCGGATGATGGCCGACGCGCGGGCCACCGCGGTCTCATGCGGCTTGGACGGCCCGGCCACCTCTTCCAGGATGTCCAGGTACTGCCCGGCCATGACTTCGGTGCGCATCAGGTTGAACACCGCCCGGGCCCGGCTGGCCGCGCCGGCGCCGATGCCGGCAAACATTTCCTCGCTCAGCGAGAGGCAGAGATCGCCCGTCAGGATGGCGGCTGCATGGCCAAAGCGCTCGTCGTCCAGGGCCCAGCCGCTGTCGCTGTGCAGCGTGCTGAACTGCCGGTGCACACTGGGGCCGCCGCGGCGGGTGTCTGAACGGTCAATGATGTCGTCGTGGATCAGTGCGGCCGCCTGGAAAAGTTCCAGTGCCGCTCCTGCCGCGATGATGGCCGGGGCGTCCGCGGCCCCGCCCGCCCCGCGCCAGCCCCAGTAGCACAGCAGGGCACGCATCCGTTTGCCGCCCGTGACCAGGGTCTTGATGGAATCCACCAGCACCAGCGTGGCGGGGGAGATGCCTTCCATGAGCACGCGCTTTTCCGCCAGGAAGCTGTTCAGTTGGGTTGCGACGGCGGCAATGAATGCCTCATGCTCGGCTGCCATGGTGGCGGCAGCGGTGTCAGGCGTTGCGTTCATGCTCTCTGGGGTCCTTGCTGTGGGTTAACTGGTGCGGCCGTTGCGCCAACAGAACTTAGTTTAGCCATGTTGCAGGACCTCTCCCGGGCCGTTGTTGCCTACCTCACGAAAGTATGTTCGCATAGCTCCGGCGCAGTCACTAGAATTGGGCTGTGAGCAATCTTCAGCCCCCGGTGCCGGGCAGCGCGCCCGTGCAGGAGGGCTGCACCATCATGCACGTGGACATGGATGCCTTCTTTGTTTCCGTGGAACTGCGCAAGCGCCCGGAACTGCGGGGCAAGATGGTCATTGTGGGCCACCCCGAAGGCCGGTCCGTGGTGCTCTCCGCCTCCTACGAGGCCCGGGCCGCCGGCGTGCGTTCCGCCATGCCCATGGCGACGGCGATGCGGATGGCGCCGGCCGCCGTCGTTATTCCCCCAACCCACGGGCTGTACCAGCAGGTCTCGGCCCAGGTCATGGCCGTGTTCCACTCCATCACCGACACCGTGGAGCAGCTCAGCGTGGACGAGGCCTTTCTTGACATCAGCGGGTCGCTGCGCAGGCTCGGCACGCCACTGGAGATTGGTGCCCTCATTCGGCGGCGCATTGCCGCTGAAGTGGGCATCACGGCATCCGTGGGGATCGCCTCAAGCAAGTTCGTGGCCAAGGTCGCATCCACCAGGTGCAAGCCGGACGGGATGCTCCTCATTGAAAAGGAGCGAACCGTGGAGTACCTGCACACGCTGCCGGTCGGGGCGCTGTGGGGTGTGGGCGCCAAGACCCGTGAGGTGCTGGCTCGGCTGGGCATTTTCACGGTGGCCGATGTTGCGGCCACGCCTGTCAGCTCCCTGCAAAAGGCGCTCGGCACCAGTGGCGCGGCGCTGCATGCGCTGTCCTGGGGGATCGACCCGCGGCCAGTGACGGGGGAGCACAGGGAAAAGAGTGTCGGGGCGGAGGAAACCTTTGCCGAGGACACCGTCTCGGACGAGGTGCTGACGCGTGAACTGCTGCGGCTTTCACACAGGGTGGCCGGGCGGCTGCGTGAATCCGGGCTCAGCGGGCGGACCCTGGCGCTGAAGATCAAGTACGCCGACTTCTCCACCATCACCCGCTCCAAGGCTCTCGGGGCCGGAACCGACAGTGCCGGGCAGATCTACGCCGGCGCGGTGGCCCTCCTGCAGGCGCTGGGCCGGCGGCCGCAAAGCGTGCGGCTGATCGGCGTGCGGATGGAACGCCTGGATGCCGTGGACAGTGCGCCCCTGCAATTCACCCTGGATCCCAGGGATGACAACTCCCGGGCCGCCGAGGTGGTGGGCGATGCCATTGCCGCCCGGTTTGGCAGCGCCAAGATCGTCCCGGCCCGCCTGCTGAAGCCGCCGCCCGCGCCGTGAAATTGGGGGAAAGCCATGAGTATCCCGGGTGTTCGCGACACGGCTTTTAGTTCGGTCAAATCAAGCCTATTGTTAGTACTAGGAGTTGACTCAATGACAGCTTCACGGTCCGTTGGTTTGTGCAGGGGTCGCAACGTTCGGCGCAGGTGCCGGCCATGGCGGTATTCCAGGCGGAACTAAATGGAGCGTTGGAAACGTTAACAGAGTTAAGACGCCCACGGCCCTGACCTGAAGGAGGTCGTCATGCCCCTCTCTGAACACGAGCAGAGACTGCTTGACCAATTGGAACAGCAGCTCCATGCGGAAGATCCCAAATTCGCCCACGCCTTGTCCTCGTCGCCATCGCGGTCAATGTCGACGCGCAACATCGTCATCGGTGTCCTGATCGGCATCACCGGCCTGCTGGTCCTGTTGGGCGGGGTGGCCACCCACCTGATCGTCCTTGGCATTCTTGGCTTCCTGGTCATGGGTGCTGGAGTTTATGTGGCCATTTCCCGCCCCAAGTTCTCCGACACCCCCGGTGCAGAGCACAAGACCGGAAATGGCGCACGGCCCAAGCAGAAGAGCGGCTTCATGAACGGCCTGGAAGAAAAGTGGGAGGAACGCCGCCGCGAACAGTAGGCGTTCATTGCGGCCCCGCGGGGCCGTCTCCAAGGTGACGGCGGGTTGACGCCACACCCTGCAGGCACACGGCAATGCAAAAAAGCTCCCGCTTCGGGGGCTTTTTTCGTGTCCGGGCCATTATTCGAGGTAACCAGCTGCAGGCAGCTTCCGGGCGCCGGTGCCGGACCTTTCCGGCGACCGTGCAGCCCGCCCCTCCGAACCTGGCTGCGGGCTGCCCCGGCCCTGCTCCGCAACGCTCCATTTGTATCCACCCCCACCTGTCCCAGGGATCCCTGCAATGCTCCACTTTCATCCACAGACTCCGCCAGATGCGGAAAATAGCGCCCCGCGGGGTCCTTTTTGGTTGAAAAGGGCCCGGTGAAGGGGAGGCGCCGCGTTTTTCCCTCCACCGCCAACCACTCTCCGTGATCCGCGTCATTGCGGGAAATATTTATGTGAAGTGCGTCAAACACGCCCGGAAAGAGAGTTGACGGTGGAGGATTGTGGAGTAATGTGGAGCACGTAAGAGGGGAGTGGGGTAGGAGCGGTCACCAGGTCTCGACAATGAAGGTGGTGGGGGAATGTTTCTCGGAACACACTCACCACGCCTTGATGAGAAAGGCCGGATCATTCTTCCCGCAAAGTTCCGAGAGGAGCTTTCCAGCGGACTTGTCCTGACCAAGGGGCAGGAAAACTGCATTTACGTCTTCAGCGCAAGGGAATTTGAAAAGGTTCTGGCCCAAATGCAGGATGCACCACTGTCCAACATGGCGGCCCGTGACTACATTCGAATTTTCCTGTCGGGAGCCTCAGATGAGGTGCCGGACAAGCAGGGCCGGGTCACCATTCCGGCAACGCTTCGTGCGTATGCAGGTCTCGAAAAGGAACTGGTGGTCATTGGTGCCGGCAGCCGGGCAGAAATCTGGGATGCAGGCGCTTGGGCGGACTACCTCAGTGCCAAGGAAAGCGCGTTCTCAGCAACAGATGAACAAGGCATTCCCGGCATTGGCTAGCAAATAGTCCACCACTTGCACCACCAGCAGGAAACGGAAAGACGCAGCCAAGTGGCTTTCCAAGGTACGGACGGCGATCTTGGATGAGATCTCCAGCCGCCCCGCAAGGCCATTCCTGGCTCACCTTCCCCGGAGCCAGGCCTGGCACGGCGTGGCGCGGAGGGGGATCTGGTTCAAGAGGCAGCCCACAAAGACGCGGGCGGCGGTCCTGGCCACAGCAAGAACGCACCAAAGCAGTTTGTTCGATTATCAGCATTGCCACGGGGGATAAGATTTCCCCTCCCGGTTTTGACCGAAGAGAAACGGAGTCGTGATGACGTCGGAAACCCCCACGCCACCTACGTCCGAACGCCACACTCCAGTTCTGAAAGATCGCTGCATCAACCTTCTGGCCCCGGCCTTTGACGTGGCCCGCGCCGCCGGACGCACCCCCGTTGTCATAGACGCGACCCTCGGCATGGGCGGCCACAGTGAAGCCATGCTGCAGAGGTTCCCCGACCTGCACCTGATCGGCATCGACCGGGACACAGAGGCACTGGGCCTGGCCGGCGAACGGCTCGCCCCGTTCCAGGGACGCACCGACCTGGTCCACGCCGTCTACGACGAGATTGCAGAGGTTCTGGAGGACCTAGGCATCCCCGCCATCGACGGAATCCTCATGGACCTGGGCGTCTCCTCCCTGCAATTGGACGAGCGCGACCGCGGATTCGCCTATTCCTTCGACGCACCGCTCGACATGCGCATGGACACCAGCCGGGGTCAGACAGCCGCCGACGTAGTTAACAGCTACTCGGAAGAGGAGCTGGTGCGGATCATCCGCAAATGGGGCGAGGAAAAATTCGCGGGCCGCATCGCCAACCACATCGTGGCGGCGCGGGACAGGGCCCCGCTGACGCGGACAGGCGAGCTCGTGGAGATCATCCGCAACGTGGTTCCCGCCGGCGCCTCCCGCACCGGCGGCCACCCCGCCAAGCGCACCTTCCAGGCGCTGCGCATTGAGGTCAATGAGGAGCTCAGCGTCCTGGAGCGGGCCATCCCGGCCGCGGTTGACGCACTGGCACTGCACGGCCGGGCCGTCGTCATGTCCTACCACTCCCTTGAAGACAAGATCGTCAAGGCCGTCTTTGCCGCCGGATCGACGTCGTCGGCCCCGGCAGGCTTCCCCGTTGAGCTTGAAGAGCACAAGCCCACCTTGAAACGCCTGACCAAGGGCACGGAAATACCAACAGACGAAGAAATAGCAGAAAACCCCCGGGCGGCCTCGGCACGTCTGCGGGCCGTGGAAAAGATCAGGGTCAGGAGCGCCACATGAGCAAGGCAGCACCACGCAGCAACAACGCAAGCCGGATGCCCATCAGCGACGGCTCGAGCGCCCGCGCGTTGGACATGTCCCTGCCGGTTCCTGCGCCGGTCGCGGAAAAGACCGCCGCCCGTAGCAAGCCCCGGACACCGCTCTCACTGGTCGTCTCCACACCGCGGAAGGGCCGCCAGCAGCTTTTGGTGATTGTCTTCATGGTCATCGTCGTCGCCCTGTCAGTCGTGCTGGCCATGAGTATCTCCGTCACCAAGGGCCAGTACGAACTGGTGGGCCTTAAAAACCACCAGGCAGACCTGATCAAGGCCAACCAGACACTCGAGCAGGAAATCGCGGCCAAGGCGGCACCCCAGGAACTCGTGGCCAGTGCCGCAGCCCTGGGCATGGTTCCCGCAGACAGCACCGGCCAGATCGACGTCCGGAACAAGAAGGTCAGTGGCACCCCGCAGCCTGCCAAGGCGGACACCAAGGGCCTGGTGGTCATCCCGCCGGCCGCCGTGGACTCGCTCCGCGAAGTTCCGGCCAGTTCGCTGCCGCCCGCCGACGCGGCGCCGGAAGAGAAGCCCGTGAGCCCGGCAGCTGCCGAAGCCAAGGACGAAAAGGCCGCAGCCAAGGCAGAAAAGGCGGCACCGGTGCCGGCAAAACCAGCCGGACCCGACCTGAACGGCGGCACAATCCCGGCGCCGGCGGAGCAGGACGGCTAGGCTAAATCCCACACACCCGCAGCAAAAGCGGGAGAGACGGCAACAGGCAACAACGCGCACGCGACAAGCAAGGAACAGCAGTGGCACAAAAACCCGCCCAGTCAGCACACGGTGCAACTGCCCAGCAACTGAACAAGGTCGGCCGCGGACGCATGCGTATCGGATTCATCATCATGATGGCTGCCCTGCTGCTTATTGCCGGGCGGCTGGTCATGGTGCAGGGCCTGGACACCGGCAACATGGCCCAGGCGGCGGAAAACCAGCGCACGGTGGTGCAGAAGCTGCCGGCCGTCCGCGGCAAGATCATCGACGCCAAGGGCAATGTCCTGGCGGAGAGCATCGTGAGGTACAACATCACGGTCTCCCAAATCAACATGGGCAAGTACGAGGAGTACGGGCACCGTGTCGTGGATGAGAAAACCGGGAAATCCAGCATCGTCGAGTACACCAAGGACGAGGGCCTGAAGCAGCTGGCGGACCTGCTCAAACTGCCTGTGGACCAGGTTGTGCAGGCAGCAACCGGAGACAAGAGCTTCAACTACATCACCAAGGATGTCAGCCCACTGGTGGAAAAGCAGGTGGCGGAGCTGGGCATTCCCGGCATCTACTCGGAAGCCGTGACCAAGCGGGTCTATCCGATGGGTGCGGTGGGCGGGCCCATCGTGGGCTTCGTCGACGCCGACGGCAAGGCCCTGGCCGGCATTGAACAGACCATGGACGCCAAGCTCACGGGAACCGACGGCAGCAGGACTTACCAGGCCGGCAAGAACGGCATCATCATTCCCACCGCCCCCGTGCGGACCGATCCGGCGGTGGACGGACAGACAGTCCAGCTGACCATCGACCAGGACATCCAGTACTACGCCCAGCAGGCGGCCCAGCAGCAAAAGGAACAGTACAGCGCCCAGTATGCCAGCGTCAGCGTCATTGAAGTGGCCACGGGCAAGGTCATCGCCCTGGGTGACAGCGATTCCTACGACCCCAACAACGTCGGCGCCTCGGACCCGGCCAATATCGGCTCCCGCACCGTCAGTGCCGTCGTGGAGCCCGGCTCCACCAGCAAGATCATGACCGCGGCCGCCCTCGTGGAAGAGGGCCTGGCCACGCCCATGAGCCACTACCTGGTGCCGCCGGCCTTCACCATCGACGGGCAGACGTTTACGGATGCCTTTGACCACGGCACGGAACAGCGGACCCTGGCCGGTATCATCGCCGACTCCATGAACACGGGCACCGTCATGGCAGGCTCCGCACTCACGCCGGAGCAGCGCTACGACTACATGCGCAAGTTCGGCGTCGGTGAAAAGACCGGCATCCAGCTGCCCGGCGAAAGCCCCGGCATCCTGGCAGACTGGCAGAACTGGGACGGCCGCCAACAGTACACCGTCCTGTTCGGGCAGGGTGTCGCCCAGACCCCGCTGCAGACCACCATGATCTTCCAGACCATCGCCAACGACGGCGTCCGCCTCAAGCCCACCATTGTGGAGTCCTACACGGCCGCCGACGGCACCGTGACCAAGGAGCCCACGGCTCCCGGGGTCAAGGTGATCAGTCCGAAGACGGCACAGGACGCCCGCGATATGCTGGAGGGCGTGGTCACGATGACCGACTACAAGGTGGTTGGCATCCCCGGCTACCGTACGGGCGGCAAGACCGGAACCTCAGAGGCACCCGCGGACAACGGCGTCGGATTCGACGGCTACACCTCGTCCTTCATTGGCATGGCGCCCATGGAGGACCCGAAGTACGTGGTGGGCATCACCGTCCAGCGCCCGCAGGGAAAGATCTACGGCGTCACGCAAGGGAACACCTTCAACCAGGTGATGGGGCAAGTGCTGCGCAGCTACGACGTCCCGCCCTCCACCACGCCGCCGGTCGAACCGCCCAAGTTCTACAAGTAGCCGCCGCCCCGCGCCCCGGCCATTCCGCCACACCAACCAGAGGATCCCAAGCACGTGCCTGTCAACAACCCGCCCGCCCCGCTGCGTCCTGCGCACCCCCACGGGGCCACGCTGGCCCAACTGGCTGACCTTGTGGGCGTGCCCGCCGCCGCCCTCAACGGACAGGCAGGGGCCGTCCGGGTGGGCGGGGTCAGCCTTGACTCGCGCACCATCCTCCCCGGCGACCTCTATCTCGCCCTGCCCGGCGCCAAGGCCCATGGCGCCCAGTTCGCCGCTGCCGCCATTGCCGCCGGCGCCGCCGCAATCCTGACGGACGACGCCGGAGCCCGGCTTTTGGGAGGAGCGCCGGGTGTGCCTGTGCTCACCGTCGCGGACCCGCGGGCCGTGACGGGCGCGGTGGCTGCCGCCGTCTATGCCCGCCCGGACGGTGCGCGGGCACTGGAATTGTTTGCCGTGACCGGCACCAACGGCAAGACCACCACCACTTACTTCCTGAATTCCCTGCTGCAGGCACTGGGCAGGGCCACGGGCCTGATCGGCACCATTGAGATTCTGGCCGGCGGGCAGGCCGTCCCGAGCAAGCTGACCACTCCCGAATCCACGGACGTGCACGGGCTGCTGGCCCTCATGGCGGAGAAGGGGCTCGATGCGGCCTCCATGGAAGTCTCCTCGCACGCCCTGGCCTTCGGGCGGGTTGACGCCGTGGAATTCAGCGTGGCCGGGTTCACCAACCTGACCCAGGACCACCTTGACCTGCACGGCGGCATGGAAGGCTACTACAGCACCAAGGCCGCCCTGTTCACCCCGGCCCACACCCGCCACGCCGTCATCACGGTGGACGACGCCTGGGGCCGGCGCATGGCGGCGGAGGCCTCAGTCCCCACCACGACCCTCGCCACCGCCCAGCCCCAGCCGGAAGGAGCCCCTGCCACTGACAGTCTGGGCACCCCGGCGGATGCCCTGGCCGACTGGCAGGTGCGCTCGGTGCGCCGCGACGGCGTGGGTTCCCGCTTCGGGCTGCACGGCCCCCGCGGGGCAGTCCTGACTGTCCGCACGGGCCTGCCGGGAGACTTCAACGTGGCCAACGCCGCGCTGGCGTTGCTCATGGTGGCCACCGAATTGCTGGCGCAGGCGGCGGCGGCCAGCTCCGCCGTCGGGCAGGGGGATGAGGCCCGGCAGGTAGTCCTGGACCGGCTCCAGCACGTCCTGGACACGGCCGACCCCTTCACCATCGAGGTGCCCGGGCGCATGCAGCTGGTGGGCACGGCCCCGGTGGCCGTCGTCGACTTTGCGCACAACCCGGACGCCCTGGAACGCGCCCTGGACGCCGTCCGGCCCGAGGCCGAAGGGGCGAAGTTGATCGCCGTCTTCGGCGCCACGGGGGAGCGCGACGCCACCAAGCGGCCCATCATGGGTGCCGTGGTGGCGCGCGGGGCCGACGTGGTGATCATCACCGACGACGACCCGCATGACGAGGACCCCGCCGCCATCCGCGCAGACGTCCTGGCCGGGGCCCGCGAAGCCAACGACCGCGAAGGCCTGGGCCGGGTCGTGGAGGAATCCGGGGACCGCGCCGCCGCGATCACCCGCGCCGTGGAACTGGCCGGACCGGAGGATGTCATCCTGGTCGCGGGACGCGGCCATGAAGTTTACCAAGAAGTCATGGGGGTCAATATTTCCCTCGACGACAGGGTGGAATTGCGCACGGCCCTGGCCGCCCGCGGATTCCCGCTCACCAATGCAAGCACGATAGAGTCCTCAACTGATGATTGATTTTTCCGCGGCCCAGATAGCCGAACTGACCAACGGCACGCTCACCGCCGGCACGGACCCCGCCCTGCGCATTGACGTGGCGGCCATCGCCACGGACTCGCGGGAGCTGGCCCCCGGCGGCATGTATGTTGCCAAGGCAGGCGAAAACGCCGACGGCCACGACTTCCTCGCCGCAGCCTTCGCCGCCGGTGCCGTGCTGGCACTGGCCGAGCGGGCGGTGCCCGCGGACGACGCCGGGACGCCCTTCCCGGCGGTCATCGTCGCCGACGCCGTCCTCGCCATGGGGACGCTTGCCGCCGCCGTGGTGTCCCGCATCCGGGAGCACTCCGCACTGGACGTCATCGGCATCACCGGCTCTGCCGGCAAGACCACCACGAAGGACCTGCTGCAGGGAATCCTCTCGCAGGCCGGGGAAACCGTGGCCCCCGTGGGCTCCTACAACGGTGAGGTGGGCGTGCCCCTCACCGTCTTCCGGGCAGTGGAAACCACCCGCTACCTGATCATTGAAATGGGTGCCACCAAGATGGGCCAGATCAGCTACCTGGCCAACATTGTCCACCCGGACCTCGGCGTCGTCCTCGGCGTCGGCAGCGCCCACGCCGGCGAGTTCGGCTCCATTGACAACATCGCCACGGCCAAGGGCGAGCTGGTGGCCGCCCTGGCACCGTCCGGCCGCGCCGTGCTGAACTTTGACGACGGCCGGGTCCGTGCCATGGCCGCACGCTCCGCCGCACCAATCACGTTCTTCAGCAGCGCCGACGCCGAGGCTGCACCGGAAGCCGGCGCCGGGTCCGCGAACCGCGCAGCGGCCGGCACCGTGCAGGCCCGCGGGGTGCGCACCAACGCCGACGGACACCCCGAATTTGACCTTTCCTTCCCCGGCACCCCGGGCAGCTTTGCTGTCAGCAGCCGGTTGCTTGGCCTGCACCACGTGGCAAACCTGCTTGCGGCCGCCGCCACGGCGCACGCCCTGGGCGTCGCGCCGTCGGCCATCACCGACTCGCTGAATAGCCAGGGGCCCGTGAGCCGGCACAGGATGGAACGCACTGACCGCAGCGACGGCGTCACCGTCATCAACGACGCCTACAACGCCAACCCGGAATCCATGCGGGCTGCCCTGCGAACCCTCGCCGAACTCGGCGGCAGCGGCACCCGGCGCACCTGGGCCGTGCTGGGGGAGATGCTTGAACTTGGCACAGACTCCGTCCTCGAGCACGACCTCGTGGGCCGTGTCGCCGTCCGCCTCAACATCTCCCGCCTGCTGGTGGTGGGCGCCGGCGCCCGGGCCATGCACGTGGGCGCCGTCATGGAAGGTTCCTGGGGGGACGAATCCATGTTCGTGCCCGACGCCGACGCTGCGGAGGCGGTGCTGCGGGCGGAACTGGCGCCCGGAGACATAGTTTTATTCAAGTCCTCGAATGGCGCGGGCCTTCGATTCCTGGGCGATCGGATAGCATTACCCACGGGGGAGCACCCCGAACAAACCACTGACAACACCCCCGGTGAAAGGACCGCCCAGCCATGATTGCATTGCTTATCGGTGCAGGCTTGGCTCTCGCCTTTGCCATGATCGGCACCCCCCTGTTCATCCGCTTCCTCGTTAAAAAAGGCTACGGACAGATCATCCGCGAGGACGGCCCCACCACCCACCAGATCAAGCGCGGCACCCCCACCATGGGCGGCACCGTGGTGGTCGGCTCCGTCGTGGCGGCCTATTTCATCACCCACCTGCTCGTGTGGCTGATGAACCCCAACCTGCCCGGCCCCTCGGCGTCGGGCCTGCTGATGATCTACCTCATGGTGGGCATGGGCCTGGTGGGCTTCCTTGACGACTTCCTGAAAATCACCAAGCAGCACAACACCGGCCTTGACCCCAAGGGCAAGCTGATCGGGCAGGCCGTGGTGGGCATTTCCTTCGCCGTCATGGCGCTGGGCTTCCCCAACAGCGCCGGGGTCACCCCGGCCAGCACGTTCATCTCCTTTGCCCGCGACATTCCCTGGCTGAACCTGGCGTTCGCCGGGGCCGGGCTCGGCGTCGTGCTGTTCATCCTGTGGTCCAACTTCATCATCACCGCCGCCACCAACGGCGTGAACCTCACGGACGGCCTCGACGGCCTGGCCACCGGTGCCGCCATCCTGGTGTTCGGCGCCTACACGCTCATGGGCCTCTGGCAGAGCAGCCAGGCCTGCGGGTCCCGGAAGTTCCCCGCCGACTCCGTCTGCTACGAAGTGCGCGACCCGCTGGACCTGTCCCTGATCTCCGTCATCATGTTCGCTGCACTGATCGGCTTCCTGTGGTGGAACACCTCCCCGGCCAAGATCTTCATGGGCGACACCGGCTCCCTCGCCATCGGCGGCGCCATTGCCGGCTTCGCCATCCTCTCCCGCACCGAACTGCTCCTGCCCATCATCGGCGGCCTGTTCGTGCTGATCTCCTGCTCCGTCATCATCCAGGTGGGCTACTTCAAGCTGACCAAGGGCAAGCGTGTCTTCCTCATGGCGCCCCTGCAGCACCACTTTGAGCTCAAGGGCTGGCGGGAAGTGACAGTGGTGGTCCGCTTCTGGATCCTCGCCGGACTGATGGTGGCCGTGGGCCTGGGAGCCTTTTACGCTGAATGGATTGTACGACTGTGAATGTGATGGAAAACCGACTCGAGTCGCTGACCAGCTGGGATGCCGACTGGGCCGGGCTGCGCGTGGTCGTCACCGGAATCGGCAAGACCGGTTTCTCCGTGGCGGACACCCTCGCCGAGCTGGGCGCCCATGTTGTGGTGGTTGCCGCCGCGGACGACGACGAGGCACGCGGCAACGCCGACACCCTCAAGATCGTGGGCGTCAAGGATGTGCTCCTCGGCGAGGAAACCTCCACCGTGCTGCCCCTGGTTGACGGACGGGACGCAGAACTGGTCGTCACCAGCCCCGGCTTCAGGCCCAGCCACCCGCTGCTGGCCGCCGCGGCGCAGGCAGGCATTCCCATCTGGGGCGACGTCGAGCTGGCCTGGCGCGTGCGCACCAAGGAAGGCCGCAGGACGGCCGAATGGATCACCATCACCGGCACCAACGGCAAGACCACCACCACCACCATGGTGGAATCCATGCTGCAGGTGGCCGGGCTGCGCGCCATCGCCGCCGGGAACATTGGCACGCCCATTCTCGACGCAGTCCGGGACCCCGAGGGCTGGGATGCCCTGGCCGTGGAACTTTCCACCTTCCAGCTGCACTGGACGCAGTCACTGGCGCCCGTGTCCAGCGTCTGCCTGAACCTGGCCGAAGACCATGTCGACTGGCATGGCAGCTTTGAGAACTACGCCGCGGACAAGGCCAAGATCTACAACAACACGCGGGTCGCCTGTGTTTACAACGCCGAGCAGATCGAGACCGAGCGGATGGTTGAGGGGGCCGACGTGCAGGAAGGCTGCCGTGCCGTGGGATTCACCACCGGCATCCCCTCCATCAGCATGGTGGGCGTCGTGGAAGGCCTGCTGGTTGACAGGGCCTTCATTGCCGAGCGCAAGGACTCGGCCGCCGAGCTGGCCAAGGTCAGCGACATCGGCGACCTCGTGCCCCGCCACCTCGTCGCCAACGCCGCCGCTGCAGCAGCCCTGGTGCTTGCCTACGGCCTGAAGCCGGAGCACGTCCGGGCAGGCCTGGTGGCCTACCACAACGGTGAACACCGCATCCAGCCTGTCGCCACCGCGGAAGGTGTGCTGTGGGTCAACGACTCCAAGGCCACCAACCCGCATGCCGCCGCCGCCTCCCTGGCCTCCTTCAAGCCCGTCATCTGGATTGCAGGCGGACTGTCCAAGGGCGTCAACTACGACGACCTGGTCAAGGCCCACGCGGCCAGGCTCAAGGCCGTGATCCTGATCGGCGCCGACAGCTCGGACCTCGCAGCCGCCCTCGCCGCACATGCACCGGCCGTCCAGGTCATGGCGACCCGGGCCGAAGGCGGACGCCATGCCGACACCTCCGCACTGCGCGGGGACGCCGTGATGGCCGAGGCCGTTGCCATGGCCGACTCCCTGGCACAGGACGGGGACACCGTGCTGATGGCGCCGGCGTCGGCCTCCATGGACCAGTTCACCTCCTACGCGCACCGGGGCGAGGCGTTCATGGACGCCGTCCGGGAGCTGTTGGAATCACGGGCGAGCGCCGACAGGGACTCCTAGTGGCCAGGACACCCACACAGCCGGGACGGGGCGCCACAGGAGGACCCCGTGCAGGGAAGGGTGCCGGGCCCGCCCAAGGCGGGCGGGCTGCAGCCAAGCCGGCTGCTAAACCTTCCGAACCCACAACCGGTACTGCCAAGCCGGCTGCCGCCAAGCCCGCGGTGTCGCATCCAGTCGGCCGGGGCAAGTCCGCACGGACCCGGCCCTTTCAGGGGTTCCGGGACTGGTTCAACGCAAGGGTCGGCCGTCCCACCGTCTGGTACTACTGGATCGTCGGCACCACGATTGCGCTGACCATGATCGGGCGCATGACGGTGCTTTCGGCCTCCACGGCCGAAACCATTTCCAAGGGGGAGGACCCCTACGACCTCTTCATCAAGGAGTCGGCCTTTGCCGTCGGCGGCCTCATGCTCATGTTCGTGCTCTCGTGCGTGTCCCAGGCCCTTTGGCGCAAGCTCGCGCCGTTCCTGATGCTCCTCGCCATGGCCCTGCTCGTGCTCGTGTTTACGCCGCTCGGGGTGAACGTCAACGGCAACCTGAACTGGGTCAACCTGGCCGGCATCCAGTTCCAGCCGTCAGAAGCCGCCAAGCTTGCCCTGGCCGTTTGGATGGGCGCTGTGCTTGCCGCCAAGGGGCGCCTGGTGCGCGACTTCGTGCACGTCGTCCTGCCCGTGGGTGTGGGCGCCGGAATCATTCTGGTGCTGATCCTGCTGGGCCATGACGTTGGCACCGCCGTCATTGTCGGAATCATGGTCCTGGCGGGCCTGACGTTCGCAGGTGTGCGCGCCTGGACCCTTGGAGTGGCCGTGGCAGCTGCCGCCATTGTCGCCTTGGTGGCCAACATTTCCAGCGACAACCGGACTGGCCGCTTTGCCAGCTGGCTGGGAGACTGCAGCGTGGCCGGCTCCTGCGACCAGTACCTCAACGGTGTGTATGCCCTGGCTTCTGGCGGGTGGTTCGGTGTGGGCCTGGGGCAGAGCCGGCAGAAATGGAATTGGATCCCCGAAGCGCACAACGACTTCATCTTCGCCATCATTGGCGAGGAATTCGGCCTCATGGGCACCATCGTCATCGTGGCCTTGTACGCCGTCCTGGCCTACGCCATCTTCCGCGTCATCAACACGCGCAACGACACTTTCGCCAGGGTCACCTGCGGCATGATCCTGACCTGGATCATCGGCCAGGCCGTGGTCAACATTTCCGTGGTGGTGGGCCTTTTGCCCGTGATCGGCGTGCCCCTTCCCCTCATTTCCTATGGCGGCACAGCGCTGATCATGGTCCTTGCCGCCATTGGCGTGGTCCTGTCCTTCTCACGCACCGAACCGTCCGGCACGCAGCGCCGCGGCGCACGGGGCCGCAGCACTTTGCGAACTGGCAGCACGCCGGCCCGCACCACAGCAGAAAGCACCAAGAAAAGCCAATGATGCAGCACCACAACCAGACACCGGCGGAGCGCCGCCCGGAACGCCAGGGGCAGCCGCTGTCCGTCGTATTGGCCGGGGGCGGTTCTGCCGGGCATGTCAGCCCGCTGCTGGCCATCGCCGCCGCCATCCGGAAACAGCAGCCCGGGGCCGGGATCGTGGCCGTGGGCAGCAGGGGCGGGCTCGAGGAGACGCTGGTCCCTGCAGCCGGGCACGAACTTGCCTTCATTGAACGCATCCCGCTGCCGCGGCGGCCCTCCGCGGACCTGGCCCGGCTGCCCGTGCGCATGCGGCAGGCCGTCACCACGGCCAAGGCCATCCTCAACAACGCCGGGGCTGACGTGCTGGTGGGTGTGGGAGGCTATGTCTGCACCCCCATGTACCTGGCCGCAAAGTCACTCGGCGTGCCGATCGTCATCCATGAGGCCAACACCCGGGCCGGCCTGGCCAACAGGGTGGGGGCCCGGTTCACCAGCCATGTGGGCACGGCCTTTGCCGCAACCAAGATCCGCCACGCCCACCTGGTGGGCATGCCCATGAGGGCCGACATTGCCGGGCTGGACCGTGCCGGCGCCCGTGCCGGTGCCCGCGAACGCCTGGGCCTGGACCCGGAGCTGCCCACACTGATCGTCACCGGCGGCTCACTGGGCGCATTGCGGCTGAACACTGCCGTGTCCGGAGCCCTGTCCGCGCTGTCCGCGGCCGGCATCCAGACCCTCCACATCACAGGCAAGGGCAAGCCGGTCCTCAACGACGACGGCACGACGCTTGCTGCCCCCCTGTACAGCCAGCGCGAGTATGTGGACACCATGGCGGATGTCTACGCGGCAGCCGACCTGCTGCTGTGCCGCTCAGGCGCGGGCACGGTGTCGGAGGTGGCCGCCGTCGGGCTTCCCGCAGTGTTTGTCCCGCTGCCCATTGGCAACGGTGAGCAGGCCCGCAACGCCGACGAACTGGTGCGCGCGGACGCAGCAGTGCTGGTTGCCGACGGAGACCTTGACGCAGCTTGGATCGAGCGCGAACTGGTGCCGCTGGTCCTGGACGGCCCCCGGCTGGAACAGATGGGGGCGGCCGCTGCCCGGCACGGCATTCGAGACGCCGCAGAACGCATGGCCGACATGGTATTTGCCGCTGGCGGGACGCCCAGCGCATGAGGAAGGAAACAACCCCCGTGGCTTACATTCCACCGACACTGGCTGAACTCGGCCGCGTGCACTTCATCGGCATGGGCGGGGCGGGCATGTCCGCGATCGCCCGCATCATGCTGGGGCAGGGTGTTGCCGTCAGCGGCTCCGACGCCCGGAATTCTGCCGGGCTGGAACAGCTCAAGGGCATGGGCGCCGCCGTGTTCCTGGGCCAGGCCGCCGGAAACGTCGCCGGGGCCGACACCGTGGTGGTATCCACCGCCATCCGCGAGTCCAACCCTGAGCTGGCTGCCGCCAGGGCCGCGGGGCTGCGCGTGCTGCACCGTTCACAGGCGCTGGCCTCCGCCATGGCGGACGACGCCGTCGTGGCGATCGCCGGCACCCACGGCAAGACCACCACGACCTCCATGGCCACCGTCATGCTGCGGGCCGCCGGGGTGGACGCATCCTTCGCGGTGGGCGGCACGGTGCAGGGGCTCGGCGTCAACGCGGCCCACGGCACGGCACCCGTGTTTGTGGCCGAGGCCGACGAATCCGACGCCTCCTTCCTCAACTACCGCCCGCAAGTGGCCGTCGTCACCAACCTGGAGGCCGACCACCTGGACCACTACGGCACGGCCGAGGCCGTCTTTGCCGCCTTCGAGGATTTTGTGGCCCTGCTGCCGGCCGACGGCACGCTGGTGGCCTGCCTGGACGACGCCGGATCGGCCGCCTTGGCTGCGCACGCCGCCGCTGCGGGGACCCGCTGCCTGGGCTACGGTTTCGCCGACGGTGCGGACATTCGGCTGGTCCCGGGGGAGCGGGACGGGCTGCGCACCAGCGCCTCCGTGGTGGTGCGTTCCGGGCTGCTGCCGGGCGGGGAGGCCCAGGAGGTGGAACTGCGGCTTGGCGTTCCCGGCGACCACAACCTGCGCAACGCCGCGGCCGCCCTGGCCGTGGCTGTGGTCCTTGGTGTTGACCTTTCCGCTGCCGTTGCCGGCCTGGCCCAGTTCAGCGGTGCCGCACGCCGCTTTGAAGCCAAGGGGGAGGGGCGCGGCGTGGCCGTGTACGACGACTACGCCCACCACCCCACCGAGGTCACCGCCGCCCTTCATGCAGCCCGCACCGTGGCGGGATCACACAAGGTACACGTTTTGTTCCAGCCGCACCTGTTCTCCCGCACGGCAGAATTTGCCGCCGAATTTGCGCAGGCGCTGGACTTGGCCGACACCGTGGCCGTGCTCGACATTTACCCGGCCCGCGAGGACCCCGTCCCCGGCGTCACGAGCGAACTCATCACTTCCCGGCTGCACAAGCCCACCGGCTACGCGCCGGACACTGCCGCGGCCGTCGCACAGCTGGCTGGCGGGGCCGTCGCTGGGGACATCATCTTGACGGTTGGCGCAGGAGACGTCACGGAGCTTGGGCCCGATCTTGTGGCTGCGCTGCAGGGGCACGGCCATGGCTGAGCCGCGCAAGCCGCGCGTCATTCGCACCCGCCCGGGGCACGACGGCCCGGGCATCTCCGCCGACCCGCAGGCGCAGGAAGCGCCGGCGCATGAGGCGTCGGCCGGTGATGGCCAGGCGCGGAACCTGCCGGCTGGACCGTCCTCTGACGGTGCCCGGGTCCAGGCCGCACCGGCTGCGGGGGCGGTGCGCAGCACCAGTTCAAAGGTGTCCGTCGAACCGCTGCCGGACGGCGGAAAAGCGCGCGGAGTGCAGCCGGTTCGCGGGAAGGTCAAGGCCAAGGCCAGGGCCGTACCCGGCCCGGTGACGGGTTCGGGCGCCCAGGCCCCTTCCCGGAAGGCCGGCCCTGCAGCTGCCACGCCCGCTGAACCCGCATCAGCCACGGCGGGCGTTGGGAAAACCGCCACGCCCCGGCCCGGCGCGGCCAAGCCTGCCGGATCCGGCGCCTCCCGGCCCGGTCCCGCCGCCGGAACGGCACGGGAGGAACATGCACCGGGGGACGCCGGCACTGACGCGCAGGTGCTGGCCTTTCCCATGCCTGCACACAAGCGCAGGCGCCGAGCCGTCATCTATGGAACGGCCGGCGTTCTGGCCGTGCTGGCCCTGGTCATGTCCTTCGCCCTGTTTTCCCCTGTCCTGGCCGTCAAGACGGTGGTCTTTGACGGACAGAAGCTCGTGGACCCGAAGATCCTGGACCATGCCATCGCGCCTGTCTACGGCAGACCCCTGCCGCAGGTGACGGCCGAGGACGTCCAGAAGCTGCTGGAGCCGGTGGTGCAGGTCAAAAGTTCCAGCATTGAGGCCAAGCCGCCGTCCACGCTGCTGGTCCACATTGTGGAGCGGGTGCCTGTGGCCCTGCTCAAGAATGAAGACAGCTACCTCCTGGTGGACCCGGACGGGGTGGAGCTTGGCTCCACCGCGGACCCGGCATCCGTGCCGCTGCCACTGATCGACGGCGGCAAGGCCGTGATCGGGCAGGACACCTTCAAGGCGATGACGGCCGTGCTGGCGAACCTGCCCCAGACAATCCTGTCCCAGCTGGCCAATGCCACAGCCGCCTCACCCGACGCCGTGGAGCTGAAGCTGGTCGACGGACGAAGCGTCATCTGGGGGGATGCCAGCGACATGGAGCTCAAGGCCGTGGTGCTGGAAGCGCTGCTGACGGCACCCGCCCCGGAGCCCGTACCCGGAGAGCCCGAACCGGCGCCCGTCAACGTCTTTGACGTCAGCGCCCCGCGCCATCCGGTGACGCGGTAAAGGTGAGATGATGGTGCGGGCGTGAAAATAATCCGCCAGGCAGGTGCCTGGCGGGGGAATGCGTGGTTTTTTGGCCGGATTCATGCGACACGCGGCAGTGGTAATTGCATGCGGGGCGGATGCACCATAGCGTCACTGACAAGAGTTACTTGACATAACTATAACCTTCAACTTGAAGGTTAAGCTGGCAAAGCTTCAAGTGGAACTGAAAGGTTCATCTCAGGATCGACGCTGAGGGGCCTGCCGGGACCGCTGGCGGAGCCGGCGAAGCAACACTTTTTGATCTTCGAAGCAACAAACGAACAAGGGACACGTAACGTGGCAGCACCCCAGAATTACTTGGCAGTCATCAAAGTCGTCGGTATCGGCGGCGGCGGAGTAAATGCAGTGAACCGCATGATTGACGTGGGTCTGCGCGGCGTGGAATTCATCGCCATCAACACCGACGCGCAGGCGCTGCTGATGAGCGACGCAGATGTCAAGCTTGACGTCGGCCGCGAACTGACGCGCGGCCTCGGGGCCGGCGCCAACCCGGATGTCGGGCGGCAGGCGGCCGAAGACCACGCGGAGGAGATCGAAGAGGTTCTGCGCGGGGCCGACATGGTGTTCGTCACCGCAGGTGAAGGAGGCGGCACCGGAACCGGCGGCGCCCCCGTTGTGGCGCGCATTGCCCGGACCCTCGGCGCCCTGACCATTGGCGTGGTAACGCGCCCCTTCACCTTCGAGGGACGACGCCGCGCTTCCAGCGCCGACAGCGGCATCGAGGCGCTGCGCGATGAGGTCGACACGCTCATCGTGATCCCCAACGACCGCCTGCTGTCCATCAGCGACCGCAACGTCTCGGTCATGGACGCCTTCCGTTCCGCCGACCAGGTGTTGCTGTCCGGTGTCCAGGGCATCACCGACCTGATCACCACCCCCGGCCTGATCAACCTTGACTTTGCCGACGTGAAGTCGGTCATGCAGGGTGCCGGCTCGGCCCTCATGGGCATCGGTTCGGCCCGCGGAGAGGACCGGGCCGTCAAGGCCGCGGAACTGGCCATCGCCTCACCGCTGCTGGAAGCCTCCATCGACGGCGCCCACGGCGTGCTGCTGTCCGTCCAGGGCGGCTCCGACCTCGGCCTGTTCGAGATCAACGAGGCCGCGCGGCTGGTCCAGGAAGTGGCCCACCCGGAGGCCAACATCATCTTCGGTGCGGTCATCGACGACGCCCTCGGCGACGAGGTCCGCGTCACCGTCATTGCCGCCGGCTTTGACGCACCCGAGGCCGAGGCCGCCGCAGCGGAGCCGGCAGTCGCCGTCGCCCCTCCGGCGCCCCTGGCGGAACCGGCCAGCGCCACTGTCACCAACCTGAACCAGTGGAGCACCCAGTCCGGGGCCCACGTTCCGGCCGACGGCGGTTTTGATGTTGAGCTGCCCGCGATCGTCGAACCCGACCTCACCGGTCACCGTTCCGACGACCTGGATGTCCCCGACTTCCTGAAGTAAGATCCGCCCCTGCCGGCACTGTGCTGCCGGTGAATCATGAATGGTCAGGTTGCCCGCATGTGGTCCATGAAGGAAGTTCGCCCCGGAATCAGGGTCGGCTTCACCGACACCACGGCAGGCAACCTGGCCTTTCACGTGGGTGACGACCCCGCACGCGTCGCCGAACACCGGGCCGCCGTGGCGGCCGTGGCGGCCGCCGCCGGCGGTTCCATCGCCTGGATGAACCAGGTGCACGGGGCGCACACAGCCGTCGTTGCCGGCGGCGAACAGGGCTCCGCCGCACCCACGGCAGACGCCATGGTGCTTGACCCCGCAAACGTGTCCGGCCCGGCCGCCGGCCTGGCCGTCATGGTGGCCGACTGTGTCCCCGTGGTCCTGGTGGGCACCGGTTCCGGCGGGGAGCCGCTGCTGGGCGTCGCCCACGCCGGGCGGCCGGGGGTGGAGGCGGGGGTCATCGACTCAGTCGTGTCCCAGCTGCAGCATGCGGGCGCGGCTGGCATCGAAGCCTGGCTTGGCCCCAGTATCTGCGGTTCCTGCTACGAGGTCCCCGAGGACATGCGGGCATCCGTTGCGGCCCGGGTCCCGCAGGCACATGCCACCACCAGCTGGGGCACACCGGCGCTGGACCTGCCGGCAGCAGTGCTCGCCCAATTGCGCGCCCACGGCGTCACGGCCCACGCAAGCGGAATCTGCACCCTGGAAGACAGCCGCTACTACTCCCACCGCCGGTCCCAGCGCGACGGCGAACCAGAAGGCCGCTTCATCGGGCTGGTCACGGCAACACCGCGGCCCTGACGGGCCCAGCACCTTAAAGGAAATGTGAATTATTTGTCCCTTGACGATGCCCGCACCACCCAGCTTGCCGAGCGGCTCGACGGCGTACGCCGTCGCATAGCCGCTGCCCGGCCCGCGGCGGATGCCGCCGAACCAACACTCATTGTGGTCACCAAGTTCCACCCAGGAACCGATGTGCAGCGTTTGCGCCTCCTGGGCGTGGCGGATGTGGGCGAGAACCGGGACCAGGAGGCTGCCGCCAAGGCAGCCGAAGTGGCCGACCCCGACCTGCGGTGGCACTTCATAGGCCAGTTGCAAAGTAACAAGGCCAAGTCCGTGGCCCGCTACGCCCACTCCGTCCATTCCATCGACCGCCCGTCGCTGGCCAAGGCGCTGGACCGGGCCATGGTGGCTGAGCAGCAGGAGTCGGCCCGGGCCAAGCTGCGCTGCTACATCCAGCTTGACCTTTCCGGCGCCTACCCGGAGCTGGCCGCCCCTGCCGGCAGCGGCAGGGGAGGGCTGGCGCCGTCGTCCATGATGGGGCTTGCCGAGCGCATTGGCGCCAGTGAGGCGCTGGAACTGGCGGGCGTCATGGCGGTGGCGCCGCTGGGCGTAGACCCGGAGCCGGCGTTCGAACTGCTGGCTGCACTGTCCGGACAGCTGGTGGGCGAACATCCGGAAGCCAAATGGATCTCGGCCGGCATGAGCCACGACCTGGAAACCGCGCTGGCATACGGGGCGACACACCTGCGTGTCGGTTCCGATATACTCGGACCCCGCCCGGCCGTGCTGTAGCGTTTTGGGTGTTGGCAACAACGGAATTTCCTGCACAACGTATCATCACAGAGTTTTGTGCTTTGCATAACTAATGAGGAGCAACCATGGCTGGCGCTATGCGCAAGACAATGATCTTTCTTGGGCTCGCTGACGGTGACGAGCAGTACGACGCCGAGCATGCGCCGCAGTTCGCCAAGGACGACGACTATTCTGAGGTGCCCGTGCGTGAAGCCGCGCCCGTTGCCGCCCCTGTCCAGGAAGCGCCCGCACCCAAGGCCGGCGACGAAGAATACCGGGCCCCGGTAACCCCCATCAAGCGTGCCGCATCAAATCGGGAAGAGGCAGTTAGTTTGCGCCAGATCACCACCGTCCACCCCCGCTCGTATAATGATGCGAAGATCATTGGCGAGAGTTTCCGTGACGGCATTCCGGTCATCATGAATGTCACGGACATGGGCGAAGCCGATGCCAAGCGGCTCGTGGACTTCTCCGCCGGCCTGGTGTTCGGCCTCCGCGGTTCCATTGAGCGTGTGACCAACAAGGTGTTTCTTCTCTCACCGTCATACATCGAGGTGCTGGGCGACGACAAGAAGATTTCAGACACCCAGGCCAGCTTCTTCAACCAGAGCTAGGCCCCAGCAGCGCCTCCATTGACCAGCCCGGGCACGTTGTGCCCGGGCTGGTCGTTTAACACACGAGCCACGAAGGGTCCTCCCAGCCTGCTGCGGGCCGGGTGGACTATTCTTGGACTAAAGTTCCACGAGAGTTTCTCAACCTAGAGATTGTGTGTACCCGCGTGACAATTGTTTTTGCTGTTCTTTATGTCTTGTTGTTCCTGTACTTCCTTGCCCTGCTGGTGAGGATGGCGTTCGACTGGGTGCAGGTGTTTGCCCGTGACTGGCGTCCCAAGGGTGCCGCACTCGTCGGCGCGTCGCTGATCTACCGGCTCACCGACCCGCCGCTGCGCAAATTGAGGGCCATGATCCCACCCCTGCGGATAGGCTCCGTGGCGCTGGATATCGGCTTCTTGCTATTGATCGTGGCCGTGGGAATTGGGATGAGTGTCACAAAAAGTTTGGCGAGTTAGCGCCGCGTCGTTAGTTTTCGCTGCGGAAAAGTTATAGTGTAAAAAACGATAGACCCCCCGATGCAGATCTCCAGATTTGTATAGGCACCGTAGTCGGTATGGTTTCGGCCGGATGCTGACTCACTAAGAGCAATGAGGTGACTACATGGCGCTTACGCCAGAAGACGTTGTCAACAAGCGGTTCCAGCCAACGAAGTTCCGTGAAGGCTACGACCAGGACGAAGTCGACGATTTTCTTGACGAGATCGTCGTGGAACTCCGTCGCTTGCACCAGGAAAATGACGACCTGCGCAAGCAGCTTGCCCAGGCTGAAGCCAGCACGGGCACCGTTCCTGCACAGGCGGCGGCGCTGCCCGTGAAGGAAGCGCCGGTCGTTGAGAAGACCGTCGTTCCCGAACCCGAGGCCCCCAAGCCCGTCGTTCCCGAGCCCGTCGTGGCAGCACCTGTTGCAGCACCGGCCCCCGCGCCGGCAGCCGCAGACAGTGCCGAATCGGCCACGGGCGTCATCGCCCTGGCGCAGCGCCTGCACGACGAATACGTCAACTCCGGTGTTGAGCAGCGCGACAAGATCATTGCCGAGGCACAGATCGAGGCCAGTGCACTTGTCAACGACGCCCAGGAGAAGAGCCGCAAGACGCTCGGTGCCCTGGAGCAGCAGCGTTCCGTACTGGAGCGCAAGGTTGAGCAGCTGCGCGGATTCGAGCGCGACTACCGGACGCGCCTGAAGACGTACATCGAGGGCCAGCTGCGTGACCTGGATGCACGCGGGTCGGTGGCAGCACCTGATTTCTCCGAGAGCAGCTCGGATTCCTAAGCAACAAGACACAAGCCGGCGGCACAGGGGAACCTGACCGCCGGCTTTTGTTTGCCCGTTTGGGCCCACGAGGCGACCGCACCGGTTGTTTCCCCCTTGCCCGGCAGCCGTGCCGCCACGCATGCAGGTGCCTTCGCCGCGCCGCCTATGATTGAGTAGATACTTCGTGTCCCGACCACCCGAAAGCACCATGAGCGAGAATCCACAGCCGGCACAGAAGCCCGGCGCCAAAACCTTCCGATGGTCCTTCTGGCTGATCTGGATCGGTGTTGCCGCATTTGCCTACGCCTGCGACCAATTGACCAAATGGTGGGTCAGTTCCACCATGGAACTCGGGGAGCAGACACCGGTCATTCCGGGCGTGCTGCAGTGGTACCACATCCTCAATTCCGGGGCGGCCTTCTCAATCGGTGAAAACTTTACGTGGGTGTTCACGATCATCATGGCGGTGGTTGCCGCGGCGATCATCGTCATGTCCCGGCGCATCCGCTCCGTGTGGTGGGCCATCGGCCTTGGCCTGGTCCTCGGCGGCGCCCTGGGCAACCTGACAGACCGGCTGTTCCGACCGCCGTCGTTCGGCATGGGCCACGTGGTGGACTTCATCTCCTTCCCCAACTTCGCTATCTTCAACATGGCCGACATGGCCGTGGTGGGCGGGGTCATCGTCATCTGCCTGCTGACACTGCTGGGCATCGGCCTGGACGGCACACGTTCCGTGGAGGAGCCCAAGGCGGGCGCCCGGAAGGCAGCAGCGCAGCAGGACACGCCGGAAGGGGACAGCAATGACTGAGACATTCCAGGTGCCGGGCGAGATTGCCGGCAGCCGGGCCGACGCCGGTCTGGCAGCCCTGCTGGGCATCTCCCGTTCCGCTGCAGCACTGTTGTGCGCCGAGGGCAACGTGCTCCAGGACGGCGCCGCCATGGGCAAGAGCGAGAAATTCAAGGCCGGCGCCAGCATCCAGGTCACGATTCCCGAACGCCGCGACCCGCTCGAAGTGGTGGTGGAGCCCGTGGACGGGCTGGACATCCTGCTCGATGACGACGACTTTGTCGTGGTTGACAAGCCCGTGGGAGTGGCCGCGCACCCGTCGCCGGGCTGGGTGGGCCCCACGGTCGTGGGCGGGCTGGCTGCTGCCGGTTACCGGATCTCCACGTCCGGCGCACCGGAGCGGGTGGGCATTGTGCACCGCCTCGACGTGGGAACCTCCGGTGCCATGGTGGTGGCCAAGACGGAGCACGCCTACACTGTGCTGAAGCAGGCGTTCCGCGACCGCACGGTGGAGAAGATCTACCACGCCGTGGTCCAGGGCCTGCCCGATCCCCTGCAGGGGACCATCGACGCGCCGATCGGCCGCCATCCCGGCCATGACTGGCGCTTTGCCGTGATTGAGGACGGGCGCGATTCCATCACGCATTACGAGGTGCTTGAGGCGTTTGGCAAGGCGTCACTGGTGGAGGTGCACCTGGAGACGGGCCGCACGCACCAGATCCGTGTGCACTTCTCCGCACTCCGCCACCCCTGCGCCGGGGACCTCACCTACGGGGCCGACCCCACACTGGCCGCCGAACTGGGCCTGACCCGCCAGTGGCTGCACGCCCACAAGCTGGCCTTCACCCACCCCAGCACCGGAGACCTGGTCAGCGTCACGAGCCCCTACCCGCAGGACCTCTCCTACGCATTGGACCACCTCCGCGGCGAACACTGACCCCATCGCAGCACTGGCAAGTTTCTCCAGGACGCCGTCGCAGCAATGGCTGGTTTTTGGTCAACCCTGTCGCACCGCACTACTGAGTGCGGACGTGTCCATGAAAAAGCCGCCATTGCTGCAATGGCGTCGGGCTTTTCACGCGCAGCCTCGCCCACCGGCACCTCCCGCCGTCGTCCTTCCGCGGCGAACGGCGGGACGCAGGGAGGGTCCGGCGCGGCTGGGCGGGGTTCCAGTTTCGCCACGTAGAATGGTTCGGTGGCTAGCTCATCGACTGACAGTTTTGTCCATCTCCATACGCACACCGAATACTCCATGCTGGACGGTGCGGCGCGCCTGACCGAACTGTTCGAGGAGGCCAACCGGCTCAAGATGCCGGCCCTGGCCACCACCGACCATGGCTACCTGTTCGGCGCCTACGACTTCTGGCGCAAGGCCACGGATGCCGGCATCAAGCCGATCATTGGCGTCGAGGCGTACATCACCCCGGGCACGGCCCGCACGGACAAGTCCAGGGTCAAGTGGCGCACGGAGGATTCCCAGCGCAAGGACGACGTCTCCGGCGGCGGTTTCTACACGCACATGACCCTGCTCAGCTACAACAACCAGGGCATGCGCAACTTGTTCCGCGCGTCATCGCTTGGCTCACTGGATTCCCCGCTCGGCAAGTACCCGCGGCTGGACCGGGAACTGTTGAACCTGTATCACCCCGGCATCATCGCCACCACCGGCTGCCCTTCCGGCGAGGTCCAGACCCGCCTGCGCCTGGGCCAGTACACCGAGGCCAAGGCCGCCGCCGCCGAATTCCAGGACATCTTCGGCAAGGAGAATTACTTCTGTGAGCTGATGGACCACGGCCTGGACATTGAGCGGCGGGTCACGAAGGACCTGCTGCGCCTGGCCAAGGAATTGGACATTCCGCTGCTGGCCACCAACGACCTCCACTACACGCACGAGCACGACGCCAAGGCGCACGAGGCCCTGCTCGCGCTCCAGTCGGGCTCCACGCTGAGCGAACCCACCTATGACGAGGGCGGCAAGCGCTTTGCCTTCAGCGGCAGCGGCTATTACCTGAAGTCGGCCGCAGAGATGCGGTCGCTGTTCTCGGAGTTGCCCGAGGCGTGCGACAACACGCTGCTGATCGCTGAGCGCTGCGACGTCTCCTTCAACACCGACGCCAACTACATGCCCAAGTTCCCCTGCCCGCCGGGGGAGGACGAGACGTCGTGGCTGGTGAAGGAAGTCGACGCCGGCCTGAAGTACCGCTACCCGGCCGGCATCCCGGACGACGTCCGCAAGCAGGCCGACTACGAGCTGGACGTCATCATCCGCATGGGCTTCCCCGGCTACTTCCTGGTGGTCGCCGACTTCATCAACTGGTCCAAGAACCAGGGCATCCGCGTCGGCCCCGGCCGCGGCTCCGGCGCCGGCTCCATGGTGGCCTACGCCATGCGCATCACCGACCTTGACCCGCTGCGCCACGGTTTGATCTTTGAGCGCTTCCTCAACCCCGAGCGCGTCTCCATGCCCGACTTCGACGTGGACTTCGATGATCGACGCCGCCACGAGGTCATCAAGTATGTGACGGAGAAGTACGGCGACGAGCGCGTTGCCATGATCGTCACCTACGGATCCATCAAGACCAAGCAGGCGCTGAAGGACTCCTCCCGCGTGCTGGGCCACCCGTTCAGCATGGGTGAAATGCTGACCAAGGCACTGCCCCCCGCCGTCATGGCCAAGGACATTGCCCTCAGCGACATTGAAAACCCGGAGGCCAAGCGCTACGGCGAGGCCCAGGATTTCCGCAACCTGATCAACACGGACCCGGAAGCCGGCAAGGTCTTCGAACTGTCCAAGGGCCTGGAGGGGCTCAAGCGCCAGTGGGGCGTGCACGCCGCCGGCGTGATCATGTCCTCGGACCCCATCATCGACGTCATCCCGATCATGCGCCGCATCCAGGACGGGCAGGTCATCACCCAGTTTGACTACCCCACATCCGAGGGCCTGGGCCTGATCAAGATGGACTTCCTGGGGTTGCGAAACCTCACGATCATCACCGACGCGCTGGAGAACATCAAGGCGAACAAGGGCATCGACCTTGACCTGGAGCATTTGCCGCTCGACGACGCCCCCTCCTATGAGCTCATGGCCCGCGGCGACACGCTGGGCGTCTTCCAGCTCGACGGCGGGCCCATGCGGTCCCTGCTGAAGTTGATGCGGCCGGACAACTTCGAAGACATTTCCGCCGTCCTGGCCCTGTACCGCCCGGGCCCCATGGGCGCCGACTCGCACACAAACTATGCGCTGCGCAAGAACGGCCTGCAGCCGATCACCCCCATCCACCCCACGCTTGAAGAGCCGCTGGCGGAAATTCTGGGTGGAACGTACGGGCTGATCGTGTACCAGGAGCAGGTCATGTCCATTGCGCAGAAGCTGGCCGGCTACTCGCTGGGCCGCGCAGACATCCTGCGCCGCGCCATGGGCAAGAAGAAGAAGTCGGAACTGGACAAGCAGTATGAGGGCTTCCACCAGGGCATGATCGACAACGGCTACACGGACGAGGCCGTCGCGACCCTGTGGGCCATCCTGCTGCCGTTCTCCGATTACGCGTTCAACAAGGCCCACTCCGCCGCGTACGGCGTCATCAGCTACTGGACCGCCTACCTGAAGGCACACCACCCGGCCGAATACATGGCGGCGCTGCTGACCAGCGTCGGCGATGACAAGGACAAGCTGGCCCTGTACCTGAACGAGTGCCGGCACATGGGCATCACCGTCCTGGCGCCCGACGTCAACGAGTCCGCACTGAACTTCACCCCAGTCGGCACCGACATCCGCTTCGGCATGGGCGCCATCCGCAACGTGGGCGCCAACGTGGTCAACGGCCTGGTGGAATCCCGGGTGGAACGCGGCAACTTCGAGAACTTCTCCGACTTCCTCATGAAGGTCCCGGCCGTGGTGTGTAACAAGCGCACCATTGAATCGCTCATCAAGGCGGGAGCCTTCGACTCCCTTGGCCACAACCGCCGCGCACTCGCCATGATCCACGAAGAAGCCGTCGACTCGGTCATCACCATCAAGCGCAACGAGGCGGTGGGACAGTTTGACCTCTTCGCCGGGCTGGGCGGCGACGAGGAGCCGGAATCGGCGCTCACCACCGAAATCCCGGACCTGCCCGAATGGGAAAAGAAGGACAAGCTCGCCTTCGAACGCGACATGCTGGGCCTGTACGTCTCCGACCACCCCCTGCGCGGCCTCGAGGGTGTCCTGAGCCAGAATGCGGACATGTCCATTACACAGGTCCTCGCCGACGACGGGCCCCAGGACGGGCACATCATCACCATCTCCGGCATGATCACCAACCTGCAGCGACGCATCGCCAAGAGCAGCGGCAACCCGTACGCCCGCTGCGAGGTGGAGGACCTGGGCGGCTCGCTCGAGGTCATGTTCTTCGGCCAGGTCTACGGCCCCATCGCCACGGTGCTTGCCGAGGACCTGATCGTGGTGGTCAAGGGGCGCCTGCAAAAGCGCGACGACGGCGCGATCACCCTCAACGCCATGGAACTTTCCGTCCCGGACCTCAGCGAGGGCATGGCCGGACCGCTCGTGATCTCCATGCCGGAACACAAGGCCAACGAGCCCATCCTGGAGTCTCTGAAGTCGGTCCTCAATGACCACCGGGGCAACACGGAGGTCAAGATGCACCTCTCCGGCAGCCGTTCGGTGAAGGTCATGCAGCTGCCACTGCACCACAGGGTGAACCCCACGCCTGCGCTCTTCGGCGACCTCAAGGTGCTGCTCGGCCCCACATGTCTGGAAGGCTGATGGGCCCCGGCACGCCGTTCCCCGGGGACACCCCCGCACCCGCCCCGGCGCCCTGGGAAGCTCCCGGCCCTGCGGACGCTTCTGCGCCCGGTTTTGGGCGTGCGCCCGTTCCGGCATCCGGCCCCATGCCCGACGCCGGACACCCCGCCCTGGGTGCGCTGGCGTCTCGCAGGAGCCGCCGCAACAAGGCAAAGGAACCGTGGGGCGCGTGGGCGCTGTTCTTCGCCGCCACGGGAATCGTCGCTGGCATCACGTGGTGGCTGGCGGCCCCGGGCGGCGCTTTTTACGGCAGCGGCACCGACTACCAGACGTGGCTCCCGCGCGACCTCACACTCGGCCTGCTGCTCCTTGCCGCGGGCGTGGCAACCGGCGTGCTGGCACTGCGCGGCTGGAAGATGCCGCGGGGCGGTGCCGGGCTTTCCCTGCCGATGTACCTGTGCATGGTCCTGGGCTGCCTCGCGGCGTCGGTCCTCGCCTGGCGCATCGGCGTGTTTGCCGGTGACCTGTTCCAGACCCCGCCGGACAACATGGCCAACCCCAGCATCGTCTTCTCCCTGCGCAGCCCCACCGTGCTCCTGTTGTGGCCCCTGGCCAGCAGCCTCCTGGTGGTGTGGGCCCAGTTGATTTCCATCTACATGGGCGACAAGCCGGCATCCGAGACACGGGAGGGTGCGGAGCCGCTTCCCGGGTAAACTTGGCAGTTGTGAGCAACCTTGAATCCCCCGTGGCATCCGTAACCCTGAAACGAACCGACCTGCGCGGCCGCGCCCTGGGCCTGGCAGAGCTGAAAAACGCCGTGCCCCGCACTGCCGCCTCAACCGTGGCCACGGCCGAAGCGGCCGTTTCCGCCATCATCGCCGACGTCAGGGGCCGCGGCCATGCCGCCCTTGCGGATCTGGCACACAAGTTCGACGGCGTTGCCCAGGAACATCCCCGGGTCCCCGCCGCGGCACTCGCCGAGGCGCTGGAGACCGTGGACCCCACCGTACGGGCTGCGCTCGAGGAATCCATCGCCCGGGCCCGCGCGTTTGCCGAGGCCCAGAAGCCCGCCAACGTTGACTTCCAGGTGGCCAGCGGCGCCGTGGTGTCCTCGCACTGGGTTCCGGTCTCCCGCGTGGGCATGTACGTCCCAGGCGGCCTTGCCCCGCTGGCGTCCTCCGTCATCATGAACGCCGTCCCCGCCCAGGCCGCGGGCGTGGCCTCGATCGCCCTGGCCTCCCCGCCGCAAAAGGAAAACGGGGGGATGCCGGGACAGACCATTCTTGCCGCGGCTGCCCTGCTTGGCATTGACGAGGTCTACGCCATGGGCGGGGCACAGGCCATCGCCGCCTTCGCCTACGGCGTTGACGCCGGCACCGGCCCCAACGGTGGCGGCGACACCATCGACCCCGTTGACGTTGTTTCCGGCCCCGGCAACATATTCGTCGCCACGGCCAAGCGCCTGGTCAAGGGCGTGGTGGGCATCGATTCCGAGGCAGGCGCCACGGAAATCGCTGTCCTGGCCGACTCCACCGCCAACCCCGTGTTCGTTGCCGCCGACCTCATCAGCCAGGCCGAGCACGATCCCAACGCTGCCTCCGTGCTGGTGACGGACTCGCCCGAGCTGGCCGACGCCGTCGAGCGCGAACTGGGTGTCCAGGTGGCACGGACGGCGCACCGCGAACGCGTGGAAACCGCGCTGTCCGGCCCGCAGTCGGGGATCGTGCTGGTGGACGGGATCGACCAGGGCGTGGCGGTCTGCAATGCCTATGCAGCCGAGCACCTGGAAGTGGTGACCGCCGATGCCCAGGCTGTCGCGGCCCGCATCATCAATGCCGGCGCCATTTTTGTGGGGGAGTACAGCCCCGTCAGCCTGGGCGACTACTGCGCCGGGTCCAACCACGTGCTGCCCACGAGCGGCACGGCGGCGTTCTCCTCGGGACTGAATGTGACCACGTTCCTGCGTGCCGTCCAGCTGATCAACTACTCGAAGGACGCACTGGCCGAGGTGGCCGGGCACGTCATCACGCTCTCCAAGGCGGAGGGATGGCCGGCGCACGGTGACGCGGTGGCAGTCCGCTTTCCGTAGCCTGTGCGAAAACCCCCGGACCGCCTCGGTCCGGGGGTAATTACGCGATTGTAATTTGCCTGAATCTCGCCCTACACTTGGGGTGAACCATGACCGGAAGGGACCAGCATGTACTGCCCGTTTTGCCGCAATCCCGACTCGCGGGTGGTTGACTCGCGCCTGTCGGACGACGGCTCATCCATCCGGCGGCGCCGGCAGTGCACCGAATGCGGCCGCCGCTTCAGCACCGTGGAAACGGCCAGCTTGTCCGTCACCAAGCGTTCCGGCGTGGCCGAGCCGTTCAGCCGCTCCAAGGTCATCAGCGGCGTGCGCAAGGCATGCCAGGGTCGCCCCGTAACGGACGACGACCTCGCCATGCTGGCCCAGGAAGTTGAGGAATCCATTCGCGCCAGCGGGGCGGCGGAGATTGACGCGAACGACGTCGGCCTGGCCATCCTTGCGCCGCTGCGCCGGCTCGACCTCGTGGCGTACCTGCGCTTCGCCAGCGTCTACCAGGCCTTCGACTCCCTCGAGGACTTCGAGTCCGCCATTGCCCAGCTGCGCAGCGAGTCACAGGCCGCCGGCACAAAGTAGCCCCCGCACGCGACTGTGACGCAGTTGTTGCTGTTGGAAAGCGTTTTCTTGGCATTTTTGATGCACCAGCTGCGTCATAGAACTTCGGGAAAGGCTACCGGCCGCCGGCCACCGGGAGGATCGCTCCGGTCACATAGGACGCCTCGTCGCTGAGCAGCCACATCACCGCGGCTGCAACTTCTTCCGGCTCCCCGCCGCGGCCCAGCGGAACCAGGTGGGCCTGCCGCGCCACGCGGTCGGGTGCCCCCGCCGCCGCGTGCAGCCCCGTGTTGGTGGCGCCGGGGGAGACCGCGTTGACCCGGATCCCGTGCGCCGCCGCCTCTGCGGCGAAGCCGACAGTCAGGACGTCCACGGCGCCCTTCGACGCGGCATAGTGCACCCACGTTCCCGGGGAGCCCGCCTTGACCGCTGTCGAGGAGATGTTGACGATGCCGCCGCCGCTGCCGCCCGTGGCGGTGGACATGCGCCGCTGGGCCTCCTGGCACATGAACAACATGCCTGCCACGTTGACGTCGAGGACCCGCCTGACGACGTCCGGAGGGACGTCCACCAGCGGGCCGATCATATCGCCGGTGATGGCTGCATTGTTAACGACGGCACGCACCCTTCCCATGGCTTGCGCCGCATCGAAGAGGGCCCGGACGTCGTCGGGGCTGCTGACATCCGCCTTGACGGCCTGGGCCAGGCCGCCGGCCGCGGTGATGGAGCGGACCACCTGGGAGGCGCCGCCGTCGTCAGCACTGTAGTTGACCACGACGGCGTACCCGGCCCGGGCTGCCAGGCGTGCCGTGGCGGCGCCAATCCCGCGGCTGGCTCCCGTGACAATGGCAACACCCAAGGAGCCGGCCATGGGGGATTACTTCGTGATCTTGAAGTGCACGGCGGCCTGCAGCGCGCCGCCCACGATGCCGGCGTTGTTGGCCAGTTCCGCCGGGATGATCGGCGTGCGCAGCTTCAGCTGGGGCAGGTAGTCCTCGCTGCGCTTGGAGATGCCGCCGCCAATGATGAACAGCTCGGGGGAGAAGAGGAACTCCACGTGGGAGAAATAGCGCTGCAGCCGGACCGCGTATTCGTCCCACGTGAGGTCGTCGCGTTCGCGTGCGCTGGCCGAGGCCTTCGACTCGGCGTCAAAGCCGTCCAGTTCCAAGTGGCCCAGCTCCACATTCGGGATGAGGATGCCGTCGTGGATGAACGCCGAGCCGATCCCGGTGCCCAGGGTGATGACCAGGACGGTGCCCTTGACCTTGCGGCCGGCGCCGTAGCGGGCCTCGGCCAGGCCGGCGGCATCGGCGTCGTTCATGACCTGCACGGGACGGCCCAGTTCCTTGGTGAAGATGTCATCAACATTGGCGTTGATCCAGGACTGGTCCACGTTAGCAGCCGAGAGCGACACGCCGTGGGAGATGATGGCCGGAAAGGTGATGCCCACGGGGGCGTCCTCGTCCGGGGCGTGCTCGCGCGTCATGAGCTCGTCGACGATGGCCTTGACCACCTTGGCAACGGCCTCGGGCGTGGAGGGGGAGGGTGTGTCGATCCGGTAGCGCTCGCCCAGGACCTCGCCGGTTTTCAGCTCGACGATGCCGCCCTTGATGCCGGTTCCGCCAATGTCAATGCCAATCACGGTTGCGGAGGATGGGTGCTTCTTAGACATGCAGGCTCCAAAAAATGTAGTTGTTGTGCAAAAACGTCGGAAGGGTTACGGGAGGGTCAGGACTTCGGCGCCCGTGGCCGTGACCACCATGGTGTGCTCGAATTGAGCTGTGCGCTTGCGGTCGCGGGTGACGACCGTCCAGTCATCAGCCCACATGTCCCATTCAATCGTGCCGAGCGTGAGCATGGGTTCGATGGTGAACACCATGCCTTCCTTCAGCACCGTGTTGTAGGCGGGGGCGGCGTCGTAGTGCGGAATGATCAGTCCGGTGTGGAAGGCCTCGCCCACCCCGTGCCCGGTGAAGTCGCGCACCACTCCGTAACCGAAGCGCTTTGCGTAGGATTCGATGGTGCGGCCGATCACGTTGATTTCACGGCCCGGGGCCACGGCGCGGATGGCGCGGCGCAGGGATTCCTGGGTGCGTTCCACCAACAGCCTGGACTCTTCGTCCACATCGCCCACGCAAAAGGTCCAGTTGGTGTCTCCGTGGACACCGTTCTTGAAGGCGGTGATGTCAATGTTGATGATGTCCCCGTCCTGGACCACGGTGCTGTCCGGGATGCCGTGGCAGATCACCTCGTTGAGGGAAGAGCACAGGGACTTGGGGAAGCCGCGGTACCCCAGCGTGGAAGGGTATGCCTGGTGGTCCCGCAGGAACTCATGGCCGATCCGGTCGAGCTGGTCCGTGGTCACGCCGGGGACAATGTTCTTGCCCACCTCAACGATGGCCTGTGCGGCAATCTTGGCGGAGATGCGGATCTTCTCCAGCGTCTCGGCGTCCTTGACCTCGGAACCCTTGAACGGTGCCGGGCCGGCCTTGCCCACGTATTCGGGGCGTGGGATGGACAGGGGAACGGCCAGCTCGGGGCTGATGGTTCCGGGGACGAGCGTGCCGACTGGGGCCGTAAGTGCGGTGGAAGACATGCCACCATCCTATAAGTTTTTCCGCCGCCCGCCGCAGCCTGGACACCCGCCCCGTGCGCTGGGCCTAAGATGACAGTGACACACGTCAAGTCCAAGGAGGAAACCATGGCCCAGTACTGGTACAACGTGGAAACGCACGAAGTTGAAAAGGACGCCCAATCCGATTGGCAGAAGCTGATCGGCCCCTATGAAACGCGTGCCGAGGCCGAGGCCGCGCCGGAACGGGTCCGCGCCCGCAACGAGGCCGCGGATGCCTTTGACGAGGACGACGACGAATAGCCCCGTTGTTCCCGGCACGCCCGCCGCGACGCCGCCCGGCCAGTGGATTCCAGGCCGGGTGAATCGGACTCATTTTCCACCGTGGTGGGCCCACAAGTCCGAGGGTTCCCTGGCCGAGCGAAGCGAGGTTAAGAAGGACTTGGGGGACTAGAAGGTGTGCTCCGGGCCGGGGAACACGCCGGAGCGGACCTCTTCGCCGTACTCGCGGGCGGCGTCGGCCAGGATGGTGCGCATCTGGGCATACTGCTTGACGAACTTGGCCATCTTGCCGGTCCGCAGCCCGGCCATGTCCTGCCACACGAGCACCTGGCCGGTGGTGGTGTTGCCGGCGCCAATGCCAACGGTGGGCACGGCAATGGCGGCATCCACGGCGGCAGCGGTGTCGGCCGGGACCATTTCCATCAGCACTGCGAACGCTCCTGCGTCAACCAGGGCAACGGCGTCGTCAATCATGGTCTGGGCAAACTCGCCGCGGCCCTGGACCCGGTAGCCGCCCAGCACGTGTTCGGCCTGCGGGGTGAAGCCGATGTGCGCCATCACGGGGATGCCGGCCTGGGTCAGTGCTCGGACGGTGGGGGCATAGTAGGCGCCGCCTTCCATCTTCACGGCGTGCACCAGGCCCTCCTTCATGAGGCGGACGGAGGAGGCGATGGCCTGCTCGGGGGACTGCTCATAAGAACCGAACGGCAGGTCCGCAACAACGAGGGCCCGCTTGGCGCCGGCTGTGACGGCGCGGGAGAAGACAATCATCTCGTCCAGCGTGATGGGCAGCGACGTCTCATTGCCCAGGACGTTGTTGGACGCGGAATCGCCCACGAGGAGCACCTCGATGCCGGCCTCGTCAAAGATTTGGGCGGTGTACTGGTCGTATGCCGTGAGCATGGCGAATTTTTCCCCGGCGCGCTTGGCGGCCTGCAGGTGGTGGGTGCGGACCTTGGCCGCCTTTGCCGGAATACCGGCCGGGCCGGCAGCGGCTGTGCCTGCCGAGGCAGCGGCCGGGGTGCCGGCGGCGTTGCCGTAGGGCGCGGGAAGCTCAGGCGCAACGGCCGGTTCGCCGGACACGGCGTTGTGTGCGGGCGCGGAGGAATCAGGGATGCTTGAGGATGCCATGGCACCAGCTTATTACGAGTTGGCGCCGGGGCCGGACGGCGCGCAATGTGCCCGCGGCGGGACAGTCCTTAGTAGAGTGTTCACAGCAGCAACCGAGCTGCCCGCAGCCACACCTTGGATGGAGTGCGGGCACCACCCTTAGAAAGAGGCAGCGGCGTGAACCGTCAACAGGAATTTGTGTTGCGCACCATCGAAGAGCGCGATGTCCGTTTTGTGCGGCTCTGGTTCACCGACGTCGTGGGTTCGCTGAAATCCGTGGCCCTGGCACCGGCCGAAGTGGAAGGCGCCTTTGAGGAGGGGCTCGGCTTCGACGGTTCCGCCATCGAGGGGCTTGCCCGGGTCTTTGAGTCGGACATGCTGGCCCAGCCGGACCCCTCCACCTTCGCGATCCTGCCCTGGCGCGGCAACGGAAAGTCGGAGCAGACCTCGCGCATGTTCTGCGATGTCCTGACACCCGACGGCGAACCCTCCGCCGCGGATCCGCGCAACGTTCTCAAGCGCACGCTGGAGAAGGCCGCGGACATGGGCTTCACCTGCTACACGCACCCTGAGATTGAGTTCTACCTGCTCAAGAGCGACCGCCCCGGACCGGACGGCATCCCCGTCCCCGTGGACCAGGCCGGCTATTTTGACCACGTCCCGGGCGGGGTCGCCCAGGACTTCCGCCGCACGGCCGTGACCATGCTGGAGGATGTGGGCATCTCGGTGGAGTTCAGCCACCACGAGGGCGGTCCCGGCCAGAACGAGATCGACCTGCGCTACGCCGACGCGCTGGCCACGGCGGACAACATCATGACGTTCCGCACCGTGATCCGCGAGGTCGCCATCCAGCAGGGCACCTACGCCACGTTCATGCCCAAGCCGTTCTCCTCACACCCCGGCTCCGGCATGCACACCCACTTCTCCCTGTTCGAGGGTGATTCCAATGCCTTCCACGAACCGGGCGCCGAGTACCAGCTCTCCAAGACGGCGCGCCAGTTCATGGCAGGCATCCTCAAGCACGCCCCGGAATTCACCGCCGTCACCAACCAGTTCGTCAACTCCTATAAGCGCCTCTGGGGCGGGGGAGAGGCCCCCAGCTACGTCTCCTGGGGGCACAACAACCGTTCCGCACTGGTCCGGGTGCCGCTGTACAAGCCCGGCAAGGGGCAGGCCTCGCGCATCGAGTACCGCGGCATCGACTCCGCCGCCAACCCGTACCTGGCCTACGCCGTGCTCCTCGGCGCCGGGCTCAAGGGCATCGAGGAAGGGTATGAGCTCCCGCCGGCCGCCGTCGAGGACATCAGCGCCCTGACCAGCGCGGAACGCCGCGCCCTGGGCCACGACCCGCTGCCCTCCAGCCTCCACGACGCCGTGCGCCAAATGGAGGAGTCCGAGCTCATGCCGGCCATCCTCGGTGAGCAGGTCTTCGAGAACTTCCTGCGGAACAAGCGCGAGGAATGGCAGGAGTACCGCCTCCAGGTCACCCCCTATGAGATCAACCGGTACCTGGGGGTGCTCTAGACCCTGCCATGAGTTCACTGACCCGCACCTTGATCTCCCGGGGCTTCTCCGACCTTGAAATGTGCGAACGCTTCCTCGGCTTCGACGAACTCGCCGGGCTTGACCAGCCGGAGCTGTTGGACGCACTGGCCCTGGCCGACAATCCGGACATGGCCCTGCAGTCGTTGGTGCGGCTGCTCAGCGCCGTGCCGGAGAGCCAGGACAGCCTCTTCCAGCCGGATCCGGACACCGGCCGCCGCGCCCCGAACGAGTCGCTTTTCAGGCTGCTGGGCGCCTCGGAGGCCCTCGCCGACTTCCTGATGCGCCACCCTGAACACCTGGACATGTTCGACGGCGCGCCCTCCCCGGTGCCTGGCCCCGCCGACGCTTCGGCATTGCGCGGCTCGCTGCTGCGTGCGGTGGGTGCGGATCCGGAGGCTGCGGTGCCGGTGTCCGCACTGGAGGGAAAGGCAGCCCGGATCGCCCTGCGCACCAGCTACCGCAGGCACCTGTGCGAGCTGGCCGTCATGGACCTGGCGGCCGCATCCCCGCAGCAGGCCATGCCGGAGGTCGGCGCCGTGCTGGCGGACCTTGCGGCGGCCGCGCTGGAGGCGGCCCTGGCCGTGGCCCGAACCGAGGTGGGTGCCGCAATGGGGGTGGACAAGGTGGCCGCCGTGGAGCTGGCGGTCATCGGCATGGGCAAGTGCGGGGCCCGGGAGTTGAACTACATTTCTGACGTCGACGTCATGTATGTCGTGGCACCCCGTTCAGGCACCGGCCCTTCCGGCACCTGGGGCGCTCCGAACCTGCCGCCCGCCGCCGAACTGGACGAGGCCGCCGTCGTGCGCGTGGGCAACGCGCTGGCAGGTGCCGTTTCCCGCACCATCTACGCCCCGGAACGCGAACCGGGACTGTGGGAGGTGGACGCAAACCTGCGCCCCGAGGGCAAGGACGGGCCGCTCGTGCGCACCTTGGATTCCTACCTCGCCTACTACCAGCGCTGGGCGCAAAGCTGGGAATTCCAGGCCCTGCTCAAGGCCCGCACCATCGCCGGGCACGTGGAGCTGGGGCAGTCATTTGAGGCGGCCGTGGCCCCGCTGATTTGGGCGTCCTCGGAGCGTGAGGGCTTTGTGGAATCCGTCCAGGCCATGCGCCGCCGGGTGGCAGCCAACATCCCCGATGCCGACGCCGACCGGCAGATCAAGCTGGGCCGGGGCGGGCTGCGGGACGTGGAGTTCACGGTGCAGCTGCTGCAGCTGGTTCATGGCAAAAGCGACGAGAGCCTGCGGGTGCGGGCCACCACTGCAGCCATCGATGCGCTGGCCAAGGCGGGCTACGTTGGCCGCACGGACGCGGCGCTGCTGCTCAACCACTACAGCTACCTGCGCGTCCTGGAACACCGGATCCAGCTGGTGCACATGCGCCGGACCCACACCATGCCCAGCGACCCCCGGCAGTTGCGGGCCCTGGCACGTTCGGTCACGGGTCCGCTGAACACGAAGCGGCCCAGCGCCGATTCCCTGCTGGCGGACTGGGCCCAGGTCAAGCGTTCCGTCAGCGCCCTGCATGAACGCATCTTCTACCGCCCCATCCTGGCCACGGCAGCGAACCTCAGCGCCGAGGACGCCGCCCTGACCACCGACGCCGCCAAGGCCCGCCTGGCCGCGCTCGGCTACCGGGACGCAGCAGGCGCGGTGCGGCACATCGAGGCGCTGACGGCCGGGGTGAGCCGCAGGGCCGCGCTGCAACGCCAGCTCCTGCCGGTGCTGCTGGGCTGGCTGGCCGACGGCGTCGATCCCGATGCAGGCCTGCTCGCCTTCCGCCGGGTGAGCGATTCGCTGGGCACTTCGCACTGGTACCTGGGCATGCTCCGCGACCACCAAGCCGCAGCGGAACGGCTGTGCCACCTGCTCTCCAGTTCCTCCCTCGTGGCGGACCTGCTGGCAGTATCCCCGGAGGCGACCGCGTGGCTGGGGAACTCCAAGGACCTGGTGCCGCAGAGCTTTGAATCGCAGTGGGGGGAAATCCGGGCCACGCTGTCCCGCCACGGCGACGGCACGGATGCGATCCGGCTGATCAGGCTGCTGCGCCAGCGCGAGATCCTGCGGATCGCCATCGCCGACTGCTGCGGCCTGCTGGACCAGGACGCCGTGGCCCTGGCCCTCAGCGACACTGACCGGGCGGCCGTACTTGGCGCGCTTCATGTGGCAGAAAACGAGGTGTACGCCGGAACCGAGCCGCTGACACGGGTGCTGGTGGTGGCCATGGGCCGGCAGGGCGGGAGGGAGATCGGCTATGGATCCGACGCCGACGTGCTGTTCGTGCACCTGCCCGTTGACGGGCCCTCCGGTGCCGGCGCCGAGGCGGCCACACAGCAGGCCAAGGCGATTGTGCAAAAGCTGACAGCGCTGCTGACGGCGCCCCTGCGTCCGGCCATTGTGGCCGAACGGGTGCTCAGCGTCGACGCGGACCTCCGCCCCGAAGGGCGGAACGGGCCGCTGGTGCGTTCCCTCGAGGCCTACCGGGAGTACTATCAGCGCTGGTCGTCCCCATGGGAGGCCCAGGCGCTGCTGCGTGCACTGCCGATGGCCGGATCGGACGAGCTGGCGGCGGACTTCATCGCCATGGCCGACCCCATCCGCTACCCGCGGGAGCTTCCGGAGGCGAGCCTGCGCGAAATCAAGCGGATCAAGGCACGCATGGAATCAGAGCGGCTGCCGCGCGGTGCCGATCCGTCGCGGCATGTGAAACTGGGCCGCGGCGGGCTCAGCGACGTCGAGTGGCTGGTGCAGCTGCTGCAGCTCCAGCACGCCCACGAGCATCCGGAACTGCGCACCACCGCCACTATCCCGGCGTTGCACGCAGCCATCCGGCTGGACCTGTTGGGCGGGGACGACGCCGCCGTGCTCGAGGCCGCCTGGCGCCTGGCCGGACGCATCCGCAATGCCAACGTCATGTGGACGGGCAAGCCATCCGACCTGCTGCCGTCGGCGCGGCGGGACCTGGAAGCGGTGGCCCGCTGGTGCGGCTATGAACCCGGCAACGCCACGGCGTTCGAGGACGACTACCTGGGCCTGACCCGCCGTGCCCGCGCCGTGTTTGAGCGGCTCTTCTACGGCTGAGCAATTCCTGCCCGGCGCTGGGGCGACTCGCCCTCATACCCGCGGGTCCCGCCTAGCCGATGTTCACACCGCCAAACCCGAAGGTGGTCTTGGTCCTGCCGCCATGCTTGATGCTGCGGGTGTCGCCGACGCCGCGTTTCACGCCGTCAACCCGCACATCGACCGTAAGAAGGTATTGGTGTATTCCCTCGGGCAGTTTCGTGGCGGCCATGAAGCCCTTTGCCAGCATCCGCTCGGCTATTCCCTTGGCCTGCAGGCTGTCGGCGATGCCCAGCTCTTCGGCCGAGGGCGGCGTGGGAAGCACGTAGTGGAGCGGCACGGTCACCGAGGCGCCGGGCTCGAGCGCGATCATTTCCTTGTGGCTCCATTCGTGGCGAAAGCGGCTGCCGTTGCCGGCATCCGCATCGGCGCTGGCGGGGGCCTTGTCCCTGAGGACAAAGTCGAAGCCCGTAATGGTGCGCGGTTCGGCCTTGTGGCCGGTGACGGTCACCGCCACCGGGATCACCCGGTCCGGCCAGTCAAAGACCGGGGGCACTTCCAGTCCCACCTTGATGCCGCCCGACATCCCCAGGCTGCGTTGAATCCATTGTCCGAGTCCCATGGCTGCGCTCCTTGAAAAATAGGTGTGGTGCCGGCGTCGGCCCGTGCAGCTGAGACTAGCGCCGTGGATGTGATCATTCTTAAACGGCTTCGGCACGGGAGGCGGGCTCGGCCAGGGTGGAAAAGGCGTGCCCGCATGTGTCCGGTGGCTTTCATGAAACTGACAGGGCCGCCCATAGTCTGGCCACACATACGGGCCGCCGGAGCAGCCGGTGCACGACAGAACCTGTGCACGGCCGCAGCTGCCGCCCTGCCGAAGCTGCCCAGGAGCCTGCCATGACCCAGCCGCCCGTTCCCGACCAAGCCCTTTCCGGTGCCCCGCCCCAGGCCAAGGCGCCCGACGGGCTTGCGACAGCGGCCCTCGTGGTCGGCATCATTGCAGTGTTGGGCGGCGCCGTCCCGGTTCTGGGCCTGCTCCTGGGCGCCACCGCCATCATCCTCGGCGCACTCGCGCTGCGAAGGAAGCGCTCCCGCGGCAAGTCGCTCACGGGGCTGATCCTGGGAGCCGTCGCCGCTGCCACCTCCATCATTGTCACGGTGCTGCTGATTGCCTTTGGCGGCAACCTGCTCAATGCACTGGCAGGCACCGACAACTGGGAATTCACCGAGTCCCATGAATTCACCGTTGAAGAGGTGGAACCGCCGGTGGCCATGGAATCCTTCGCTGCCGAACAACCGCAGTCGCAGGCGGACGGGCAGGAGGCAGTGACGGAGTCCGAGCCTGAGCCTGAGGTGGCGGAGCGCCCCGATGCGCAGGGCCTCGAGGCAAACATTCCGTGGGACGCCCACGGCACCGCGGATGCCCCGCTCTCCACCAACGCCGGCACCCCCGAAGATCCGCACCGCCTGGGCACCCGCGTCATTGCCGAACACTTCGAGATTGTTCTGAACAGTTTCAGCGACAACGCAACGGAACAGCTGCTCGAGTTGGAGCCGGCCAACACCGACCCGGGGGACACCCACCGTTTTGTCGCAGCCAACCTGACGCTGAAAAGCATCAGCGGCAAGCCACTGTTTGGCTACAAGCAGCGGATCGAGCTGCAGACCACTGCGATTCGCTACCACGCGTTCAATTCCAACGTGGTTCCTCCGGCCCCCAAGCTCTTCGCCAAGGGGCAGCAGGTGACCGGCAACTTTACCGGCTACGCGGCCTTCCTCGTGGACAACAGCCACGGCTCCAAATTCATCCGGTACCACGATCCCAAGCTGCCCGATTCGAACGGCTACATCGCACTGGACTAGCAGCCGGGACAGGTGCCTACATGCCGGCCAGCGCCCTGGCGTGGGGAAGCATGGTGGACACGGGCGCACCGGTGACCAGTTCGCCGTCGTGCACAAAACCCTCCTCGCGCCCGGAGAGCGCCTCAATGAGCCGCCCCTTCCACAGCGCCAGCAGCCCGGCGTGCTCCGGCAGGGGTGCGAGGTTGTGCAGCTCGCCGGGGTCTGCGTCGAGGTCGAACAGTTCCTCGCTTCCCCAGCCTGATGCCCACAGGTACTTCACATGGCCGTCCGTGACCCACTGCAGCGACTGGCCAAAGTAGACATGCTCGCCGTGCAGCCACTCCCGCCACGGCTCTAGTCCGGCAGGTTGTTCCTGGCCGGGACTCTCCCCGCCTGCCTGATTCTCCGCTGGATGTCCGACGGCGGCCGGCATCTCCCGCAGGAACCTCGCCAGCGACTTCCCGTCGCAGGAAGCCGGCACGGGCACGCCGGCCAGGTCGAGCAGGGTGGGCATGATGTCGCGCAGCTCAACCACCTCGTCGACCACGGTTCCGCGCAGTGCGGCAGCGTCGTTCGGGGCCGGGGTGACAATGAACGGCACCCGGGCCGAGCCCTCATAGCCCACGGCCTTGCGGTAGAAGTCGTGCTCGCCCAGCATTTCGCCGTGGTCGGAGGTGAACGCGATGACGGTGTTATCCGCCAGGCCAAACTCGTTCAGGGCCTCAAAGACGCGCATGAGCTGGTGGTCGATCTGGGTCATGAGCCCGTAGTATCCGGCCCGTGCGCGCTGCATGACGGCGGGGGAGAGCGTCCCGAAGGCCGTCTGGTGCAGGCCGTCGTGGCGCACGGATTCGTAGTGGTGCACCCAGTCGCCCACCCGGCGTGCCACGGCCGGCAAGTCAAGGTACATCTCCATCGCCCAGGCCGGCGGGTCATACGGCGGGTGCGGGCGGTGGAAGGAAAGGTACAGGAAGAAGGGCCGCGTGGGGTCCCGCCGGTAGAGCCACTCCACCGCCTGGCCTGCCGCCCAGTTCGTGGGATGCAGGCGTTCGGGCTTGTCCCAGGGCCGGGCCACGGTGGAGTTGCAGTTCACGCCGTGGTCCATGTATTCCTCATCCGCCGTGGCTCCGGGCTGTCGGCGCAGCCACGGCACGTAGTCGTCAAAGAACTTGAAATCGCGGCGGTGCTCCCTGCGGGCGAAGTGCAGGAATCCGTCATGGAGCATGACGTCGTCAAAGCCCACCCGGGACCGTTCCGGATACACGTGCAGCTTGCCGATCGCCTGTGTCTGGTAGCCCGCACGGCGGAACTCCCCTTGGAGCGTGACGGGATGGACGTCGTCGAACTTCACACCCTCCTGATAGCCCACCCGGCCGTGCCGCTCCTGCGACTGCCCCGTGAAAAGGGCAACGCGGGCGGGGACGCAGGTGGGCGTTGCCGAGTAGGCGTGGCGGAAGCGGGCACCCTTGGACGCCAGTTCGTCCAGGTGCGGTGTCTGGACGTGGGGGTGGCCCTCGGCGCCGAGGCAGTCGCCGCGCCACTCATCGACGCAGATGAGGATCACGTTGGGCTTGGATTCGGGCGTGGACGTGGGCAGGGGTGTGGACTGGGACATTAATGGCCTTTTCGCGGGTGGTTCCGGATGACGCGGGTTGTTCCGGGCGGCGCTGAAGGTAACGGACGCCACATCAAGCCTAGGCGAATCCACAACGAAGTGCCCGCCCCGGGTCGGCTGGCGTGGCGGGTCCGGTCCGTGCCTGGGGCCTCGCGAACCGTCGGGTGCCGTTGACCTGTTTGCGGCACAGCTGCACTGTGCCGGCGCCTCAGGGATGCCGGCGGCCGGGCCATCCCGCAGGTGTTGTGGGACAGCAGTGCACCGGAACCCGGCCCGTGGATCCTCACGGTACGGACACAAACTTCCGGCGGGATCCATTTCGTCTCGCCTGATGGGACTTTAGGCTGTAACGTCTTGGGGGTAATTCATTCGTCTGGACAGGGATCGAATCCATCGTTGTAAGGGAAAACTATGCTTAGGCACTCACCCATGCGGCGGCGCAGGGGCGGCATATTTGCCGCACTCGCCGCCTTTTTTACTGTTGCCGCCATGCTGCTGGGGATCGGCGGCGCCTCAGCGCTGAGTGCGCCGGCGGCCCCGCAGCCCGGCACCCAGTCCGCCGGTGTCCAGGTCACCGATGCCAAGGGCAAGACCTTCGCCATCGCCACCGACACCACCTTCGCGCCGTTTGAGTTCCGCGACGGCAGCGGCAACCTGGTGGGCATCGACATGGACCTGATCCACGCGATCGCCGACGAGGAGGGCTTCACGGTCGACATCAAGTCGCTCGGTTTCGATGCCGCCCTGCAGGCACTGCAGTCCAACCAGGTGGCGGGCGTCATCGCCGGCATGTCGATTACGGACGAGCGGAAGAAGATCTTTGACTTCTCCGAACCGTACTTCGACTCCGGCGTGCAAATGGCCGTGGCCAAGAACAACCAGGACATCAAGTCCTACGAGGACCTCAAGGGCAAGACCGTCACGGCCAAGCGCGGCAGTGAAGGCGAGTCATTCGCCAAGTCCATCGCCGGCCAGTACGGCTTCACCGTCAAGGCACTGGCAGACTCCGCCACCATGTACGACGACGTCAAGGCCGGCAACTCCGTCGCCGTGTTCGACGACTACCCGGTGCTTGCCTACGGTGTCAGCCAGAACAACGGCCTAAAGATCGTCACCGACAAGGAACAGGGCAGTTCCTACGGATTCGCGGTCAACAAGGGCCAGAACCAGGACCTCCTGGCAGCATTCAACGACGGCCTGGCCACGCTGAAGGCCAACGGTGAATACGACGCCATCCTGGACAAGTACCTTGCCAAGTCCGAGGTGCAGGAGCAGGGCGGCTTCTTCGACCTCCTCAAGAACAGCTGGCCGGCACTGATGAAGGGCCTGTGGCTGACCATGGTCGCCACCGTGCTCTCCCTGGCCATCGCGCTTGTCCTGGGCATCCTGTTTGGTTTCTTCAAGGTCTCCGAAAACATTGTCCTGCGCGGCATCGCCACCACCTACGTCTCCATTTTCCGCGGCACCCCGCTGCTGGTCCAGGCGTTCTTCTTCTACTTCGGCCTGCCGCAGATGACCGGCCAGCCCCTCGACGTGCTCACGGCCGGTGTCATCACGCTGAGCCTGAACGCCGGCGCCTACATGACCGAAATCGTCCGCGGCGGCATCCAGTCCGTGGATCCCGGCCAGCTGGAAGCCAGCCGCAGCCTCGGCCTGAGCTACGTCACATCGATGCGCCGTGTAGTGGTGCCGCAGGCGGTCAAGATCATGACGCCGTCGTTCATCAACCAGTTCATCATCACCCTGAAGGACACCTCCCTCCTTGCCGTCATCGGCTTCGCGGAATTGACCTACCAGGGCCAGCAGATCTACGCCTCGAACTTCCGCACGGGCGAGACCCTGCTGATCGTGGCGGCACTGTACTTCATCGTCATCACCATCCTGACCCAGGTATCCAACGCCCTTGACAGGAAGTTCAACAAATGAGCCCCACCACTGAAAAGAACGTGAAAATTGCCGTCCGCGGGCTGAAGAAGTCCTTTGGCGCCAACGAGGTCCTCAAGGGGATCGACGTGGACATTGCTGAGGGCGAGGTGGTGTGCGTGATCGGCCCCTCGGGCTCGGGCAAGTCCACCTTCCTGCGCTGCCTGAACAAGCTCGAGGACATCACCGCCGGCTCCGTCACGGTCAACGGCTTTGACCTGACCGAGCCCAAGGTTGACCTGAATGCCGTGCGCCAGAACATTGGCATGGTGTTCCAGCACTTCAACCTGTTCCCGCACATGTCCGTCATCCAGAACATCATGCTGGCGCCGGTGGAACTGAAGAAGAAGGACAAGCCCGGTGCCCGCGAACAGGCCATGGAACTGCTGCGCCGCGTGGGCCTGGCCGAGAAGGCCGACGCCCGCCCCGCCTCGCTGTCCGGCGGGCAAAAGCAGCGCGTGGCGATCGCCCGCGCGCTGGCCATGAACCCCGGCATCATGCTCTTCGACGAGGCCACCAGCGCCCTCGACCCCGAAATGGTGGGCGAGGTTCTGCAGGTCATCCGCGACCTCGCCGCCGAGGGCATGACCATGGTTGTGGTCACGCACGAGATGGGCTTCGCCCGCGAGGTCGCCGACCGTGTCATCTTCATGGACGGCGGCGTCATCTGCGAGCAGGGCCGGCCCGAGGACGTCTTCGGCAACCCGCAGCAGCCGCGCCTGCAGGACTTCCTCGCGAAGGTCCTCTAGCACCTCTGTAGTGTGGGGGTGGCGGCTGATTGGCTGCCACCCCCATTTTTTTGGCCCGCTGCCCGCCTGCGTGCGGGCGGCAGCGGCCCAGGTTCGACGCCGGTACTTTCGTTGGGAGGGCATGTGGAAGATTTGCAGGAGGTGCTTGAGGGCATCGCGGAGCATGTGGCCCCGCTGTGCCATGACGGGGCGGTTGCCTCGTACATCCCCAGCCTCGGGGAGGTCTCACCGGAGAAGTTTGGCATCTGCGTGGCCATGGCCGACGGTGAAGTGTACGGGGCGGGGGACTGGAAGGAGCAGTTCTCCATCCAGTCGATCTCCAAGGTGTTCTCCCTGGCGTTGGTCATGTCCTACGACTATGACTCGATCTGGCGCCGGGTGCACCGGGAACCATCCGGCACGCCGTTCAACTCCATGATCCAGCTGGAGGCGGACCACGGCATTCCCCGCAACCCGTTTATCAACGCCGGCGCACTTGTGGTGACGGACCGGCTGCTGACGCTGACCGGGGACGCGGCCGCCTCGATCCGGGGCCTCCTGCGGTTGGAATCAGGCAACCCCGCCGTGGACATTGACACCGTCGTGGCGGCATCCGAGGCCGACCACGGCCACCGCAACGCCTCCATGGCGCACCTGCTGGCCAGCTACGGCAACCTGGAGAACCCGGTGGACGACGTGCTGGAGGCGTATTTCCGGCAGTGTGCGTTGTCCATGAGCTGCGAGGACCTGGCCAAGGCATCGCTGTTCCTGGCCCGGCACGGCGTGGCGGCCGGCGGCACGCCGTTTCTGAGCCCCAACCAGAGTAAGCGGGTCAACGCCGTCATGCTCACGTGCGGCACGTACGACGCCGCGGGGGAGTTCGCCTACCGTGTGGGCCTTCCCGGCAAGAGCGGGGTGGGGGGCGGCATCGTGGCCATCGTCCCGGGCCGCTGCGCCATCACGGTCTGGGGTCCGTCGCTGGGCCCCAACGGAAACTCCGTTGCCGGCATCGCGGCCCTGGACGAGTTCACGGCAAAGACCGGCTGGTCCATCTTCTAGCCATCCCCGATCCCGCATCAGATAAGTCCCTGTTTTCCCCAACGCGGCATCAGTTGTTCCGCGGTTTTCCCCAACGCCGCATCACTGTGCCGCGGTTTCCCCTAACCCTGCCCCGCGCGTGAGACGCAGGGGAGCCGGGTTCACGAGCCCGCCGGCTTGAGCTCCTGCGCGAACATCACCAGGATTCCGCTGGGGCCGCGCAGGTACGTGAGCTTGTAGATGTCCCCGTAGGTGGCCACGCCCCGGAGCGGGTGGTAGCCGTGTTTCGCGGCAATCGCCAAGGATTGGTCGATGTCGTCGACGGAAAATGCCACCCGGTGCATGCCAATCTCGTTGGGACGTGTCGGTTCCGTCTCGATCGCGTCCGGGTGGATGTACTCGAAGAACTCGAGGCGGCCGTGGCCGTCGGGTGTCTGGAGCACGGCGATCTTGGCATGGTTTCCGTCGAGCCCGACAGCGGTGTCGGCCCACTCGCCGCTGACCGTGTCACGGCCAAGCACAGTGAGGCCGAGGTCGGTGAAGAAGGCTATCGCCGCCTCAATGTCACGCACGGCGATGCCGACATTGTCGAGCTTGATGGCCATCAGTGGTTCTCCCCGCTGCTCATCGGCCGGCGGCCGGCGGCGCCACCAGTTGGAGGTAGCGGCATCCGGAAGTAGTGGACAGGATTCTCCGCCGCCAAGGATTTCATGAGGGTCAGGTTACCCCACGGAGGGAGGTCCCTGCCAGCGTTTCCGTCACCTTCTGGCTGCTGTGAGGAGACCGCTCGATGATGCACGGAACAGGGTTGTTTACCAGGGCAGCATATGATTTTCGCATGCATACTCCGGCCGCCGTGACCCTCCTTCCCGTGAACGGGGCACCCGAGCATTCCAAGTTGTTGGCCGGCATTGCCGCCCTGGAGCTCATGCCGGGCCAGGCGGCATTCGTGGGCGAACCGTGGCCGATGGCGCAAAAGGCCCTGGCCGACCCGCACCGCCACCTGTTTGCAGTCACTGCCGGGACAGCCGCCGCATGCACGATCGCCGCCCCGGCCACCGCCGAGACGTCGGGCGGCGCAGGCAGGGCGGTGGTGGGCATGGGGATTCTGCATGTCAATGCAGGCCGCGACGCCGGATGGGCCGACAACGACAGTGCGATCCTTTTGCGCGGCTTCCTGATCGACCGCCGTGCGCAGGGGCTCGGGTACGGCACCGCGGCGACCGAAGCCGCCGTCGGGCTTGCCCAAGGCATTGCGGCGGAGCTTGACCTGCCGGCGGAAGGGGTCGTGCTTGGCGTCAACGAGGACAACGCTGCCGGACTGCGCGCCTATGCACACGCCGGGTTTGCGGACCATGGCAGGTACCTGGGCGGGCGGTCGGGTCCCCAGCGGATCATGTACAGGACTTTTCACACTCCGTGAAAGGCCGTCAACTTTCATTGACGGCAGGGCCCACGTCAACTAACGTTTACGCCAGGAGGTTGGGATCGTGAAAACTCTGCTTGGAAACACTGAGGGAATGGGGCCCGCGGAGTCGTTGTATGCCGTGGCGGAAGCCCGCAAACAGCTCGCCCGCACAGAATCGGAAATGGTGGCACGCGCCCGTGCCGCCGGGCTTTCCTGGGAAGCCATTGCGCTGTGCCTCGGCGTGAGCAAGCAGGCAGTCCACAAGAAGTTTGGCAAGCGCTAGCCTGCCCGCCCGGCGCGCCGAAAGCTGCGGGCGCGCGCCGCCGTCGAACATTAAACAAATGGGAGGGCCGGAACGCAATGTTCCGACCCTCCTGCATTCATGAGCGGCTAGCAGCCGTAGTAGAGCTCGAACTCATACGGGTTCGGGCGCAACTGCAGCGGCTTGATCTCGTTTTCGCGCTTGTAGTCGATCCAGGTGTCGATCAAGTCCTGGGTGAAGACGCCGCCGGCCTGGAGGAACTCGTTGTCGTTCTCCAGGGCGACCAGGGCCTCTTCGAGCGACTCGGGGGCCTTGGGGATGTCCTTGGCCTCCTCAGGGGGCAGCTCGTAGAGGTCCTTGTCGATGGGTGCCGGTGGTTCGATGCGGTTCTTGATGCCGTCAAGGCCTGCCATCAGCTGCGCGGCGAACGCCAGGTACGGGTTGGACGAGGGGTCCGGTGCACGGAACTCGAGGCGCTTGGCCTTCGGGTTGGATCCGGTGATCGGGATGCGGATGCCGGCGGAGCGGTTGCCCTGCGAGTAGACCATGTTGACCGGGGCCTCGAAGCCCTTGACCAGGCGGCGGTAGGAGTTCACCGTGGGGTTGGTGAAGGCCAGGACGGCGTCGGCGTGCTTGAGCAGGCCGCCAATGTACCAGCGGGCCATGTCGGAGAGGCCGGCGTAGCCCTTCTCGTCGTAGAACAGCGGATCGCCGTTGTTCCACAGCGACTGGTGGCAGTGCATGCCGGAGCCGTTGTCGCCGAACACGGGCTTGGGCATGAACGTGACGGACTTGCCCCAGGCCCAGGCGGTGTTCTTGATGACGTACTTGAACTTCTGCATGTCATCGGCTGCGTGGACCAGCGTGTTGAACTTGTAGTTGATCTCTGCCTGGCCGGCGGCGCCAACCTCGTGGTGGGAGCGCTCAACCTCGAGGCCGGCAGCATCCATTTCAAGGCACATGGCGTCGCGCAGGTCGGCCTGGTGGTCAATGGGTGCAACCGGGAAGTAGCCGCCCTTGACGGGGGTCTTGTAGCCCAGGTTGCCGCCAACTTCTTCGCGGCCGGTGTTCCAGTAGGCCTCTTCTGAATCGATCTTGTAGAAGGAGCCCTTTGCGGAGGATTCATACTGGACGTTGTCGAAGACGAAGAATTCGGCTTCAGCGCCGAAGAAGGCGGTGTCGGCGATGCCGGTTGACTCCAGGTACGCCTCGGCCTTCTCAGCCACGCCGCGGGGGTCGCGGTGGTACGGGTCGCCGGTGCGCGGGTTCACGATCGAGAAGTTCAACGCAAGGGTCTTCTCCTTGCGGAACGTGTCAACGAAGGCGGTCTTGGGGTCCGGGATCAGCTGCATGTCTGATTCCGCGATGCCCTGGAAACCCCGGATGGAGGAGCCGTCAAAGAGCTGGCCGTTGACGAAGAAGTCAAGGTCAACGGTCTTGGCAGGCACATTGAAGTGCTGCTGGACGCCTGGGAGATCTGTGAATCGAATATCGACGAACTTCACATCTTCGTCTTTGATGAACTGGAGGACTTCTTCCGCGTTCTTGAACATCTACGCTCCTTGGCGCTGGGGATTGTGGCCGGCTCGAAAACGGCCGTGGTGCCTGTGCAACGAATACAAGCCTAGAACAGGGCGATTACTTCACCGTGTCGGAATTGTTTCCGGCACGTTACAAGCCCTCCGACTTCCGTGGATTCCGCCGCGCAGGACGCACACCGGTAGGCTGGAGGGGTGGTAAATCGTAAAGACATCGGTTCTTGGCTCAGCGGCCCGGACACTTCCAATATATCGAAATTTCCGGGCGAACGTTTGGGGCAACCAGAATCTGGACCTGGCTCAATGGCCCGTGCCGGCCGTCGCATTCTGGCCATTTGCATTGACTGGGGCCTGTCGCTGCTCATTTCCAACGCCTTCTTTGGCGGCGACCCCACGGCAACCCTCGCCGTCTTCGCTGTGGAGCAGATGCTCCTGGTTGGCTTGCTCGGCTACAGTGTGGGCCACCGCATCATGGGCATCGAGGTGGTCAAGCTCGACGGCCGCCAGCCCAGCCTGCTCGACGGCGTCATCCGCGCCGTGCTCATCTGCCTGGTCATCCCGTGCATCATCGTCGATGCAGACCACCGCGGCCTGCACGACCGCGCCATCAAAACCATCCTGATCCGCCGCTGAGCGCATCAGCCCGCCAGCACCCCCGGTACGCCGGGGGTGCTGTTGTTTAACGGGTGTTTCTTTTCCTGATGCCCGACGCCGGACCCGCCTTCCCGGAGCACCCGCACCTTGCGCTGTGCCCGGTTTTGGCAAGGCCGGTCCGGAGTTCCCGGATACAGCCAACTGCCATGCGACCTTCGGCTGAAACAGCAGTTCGTGCGACCGCCCAGGCTGGCTCCATCGCATGTGCTGCTGTTTCAAGTTCCCCTTGGTCAAGGAGCGCGGGTTCCAAGTATGCTGCCCGGCACCACGCGCATGGTCGCTCCCTGGCACGTGGCACACTGGGCCGCGGCCGGCACGGCACAAAAATGCCCGGTGGGAAGTCCCACCGGGCATTGAATGTTGAGCAGTCGTCAGCGGCCGCGTGCCGCCTTGCGGTCGGGGCGTGCCTTGTAGGGGTCGATCCCCTTGGGAATGGGCAGCTTGTTGCCCATGGAGGTGATGCGCTTGTTGACGGCGCTGACCTCAACCTTGGTCAGTTCCTTCTTCAGCTTGCCCATCTTCTTGGTGACCTGGGCGATCGGAACCTGGCCCTCGCCGCGGCCCGTCTCAATGACGGTGACGGTGACGTTGGGAAGGATCCGGTTCAGGCGGCGCCGTTCGGCGTCAACAAGGCCCTTGACCCGGGTGGAGGGCCCCTCGGTGACCAGGACAATTCCCGGCTTGCCGATGGCGCGGAACACCACATCCTGCGTGCGCGGGTTCACGGAGGCAGGCTGCTCATCGAAGATCCAGCCCTTCTTCAATGCGCTGAGCGCAGCGCCCGCGGCTCCGGCCTTGCCCTCAATCTGGGCGTAGGCGGCGCGCTCGGCACGGCGGGACATGATCAACAGGGCGGCAAGCACGCCCAGCGGGATGCCCACCAGCAGGCCGGTGATCCAGTTGTTCAGCCAGAAGCCGATGCCGAAGCAGATGGCGATGGGGAGCAAGAACGCCCCGATCATCAGCCACGTGATCATCGGGTCAGACTTGCGGGTCATCTTAAAGATGTCCACCATCTGCTTGATGCGGCTGGGCTTCTTGTTCTTCTTCGGCTTCTCAGCCTTGGGCTTGCGAGCGAAGAGTGAACGCTTGGAGTCGTCGGTGTTGCTGGATGGGGAGTCAGTTTTGGCCATAGTGATTCAATTCTAGCGGGTTCCGGCGGACTTATTGTGCGGCCAGCAGCGAGGCAGCTTCCTGCCGCGTGTGCCCTGAATCTTCAATGCCTTCGGCAATGTGTGCAAGGTGTTCTGGAATGTCCAGCCCCTTCTTGCGCATGGCCGTTGCCCACAAGCGGCCGGCCCGGTAGGAGGAACGGACCAGCGGCCCGGACATGACGCCGAGGAAGCCGATTTCCTCCGCCTCCTGGGAGATGTCCAGGAACTCCTGGGGCTTGACCCAGCGGTCCACAGGCAGGTGGCGTTCGGAGGGACGCAGGTACTGCGTGATCGTGATCAAATCGGTCCCGGCGTCGTGCAGGTCCTGCAGCGCAACTGAGATTTCCTCGCGGGTCTCGCCCATGCCCAGGATCAGGTTGGACTTGGTCACCATGCCCTGGTCGCGGCCCTGGGTCAGGACATCGAGGGAACGGTCGTAGCGGAAGGCGGGGCGGATGCGCTTGAAAATGCGCGGCACCGTCTCCACGTTGTGCGCGAACACTTCGGGCTTGGACTCGCAGATGGCCGTGATGTGCTCCGGCTTTCCGGAGAAGTCCGGGATAAGAAGTTCGACGCCGGTGTTCGGGTTGAGCTCATGAATCTTGCGCACCGTCTCGGCATAGAGCCAGACGCCCTCGTCCTCGAGATCGTCGCGGGCGACACCGGTGACGGTGGCGTAGCGCAGGTTCATCTTCACCACCGAGCGGGCGACCTTGGTGGGCTCGAACATGTCGATGGGGGAGGGCTTGCCGGTGTCGATCTGGCAGAAGTCGCAGCGGCGGGTGCACTCGGAGCCGCCGATCAGGAACGTGGCCTCGCGGTCTTCCCAGCACTCGAAGATGTTGGGACAGCCGGCCTCCTCACAGACGGTGTGCAGTCCCTGGCCCTTGACCAGGTTCTTCATGGCGATGTATTCGGTGCCCATGGACACCTTTGCCTTCATCCAGTCGGGCTTGCGCTCAACGGGGACGGCGGCGTTCCGCTGTTCAATGCGCAGCAGCTTGCGTCCTTCGGGTGCCAACGTCACAGCAGTGCTCCTTCTGCCCGGCCCGCTTCCGCTGCGCCGGGGGTTGTTGCCTCTTCAGGCTCAATGTCGGTGATGAGTGGTGCCAGGAACTTGGCGGTGGCTTCCTTGAGCACCGGCAGCAGTTCCCGAGTGGTGATGTCACGGCCGGTTTCCACGGCCATGGTGGTGGTGCCGGCGTCCTGGATGCCGCAGGCAATAATCTGGTTGTACGGTGCGAGGCTGTTGTTGGCGTTGATGGCGATGCCGTGCATGGTGACGCGGTCGTGGACCCTGATGCCAATGGCGGCTATCTTGCGGTCCGGTCCCTTCTCATCCTCCAGCAGCCAGATGCCGGCGCGGCCGTCCACGCGAACGCCTTTGATGCCGAAGTTCGCCAGCACCTCGATGATGATGTCCTCGAGCGCATACACATAGGCGCGGATGCTGTGCGCATCCACAAGCTTCACGATCGGGTACATGACCAGCTGGCCCGGACCGTGCCACGTGAGCTTGCCGCCGCGGTCAACGTTGACCACCGGCGTTCCGTCAAAGGGGCGTTCGTGGTCTTCGGTGCGTTTGCCTGCTGTGTACACGGCGGCGTGTTCCAGCAGCAGCACCGAATTCGGTGCACTGCCGGCAACAACGGCGGCGTGGAGTTCGCGCTGCTGTTCCCACGCACCGAGGTAGTCGATGAAATGAGGGGCAAATCCGAGTTCTGAAAACTGAAGACTCATAGGAGCCACTTTAGAGGACGATGCATGTTCGCCTAAATCAGAAATCTGTGGACGGCACCCTGCCTGTGGATAACTTCGGGCAGGAATGGCCAAACAGGTCTACTACTTGTATATGGAAACTTTTCAAGCACAAGGGGTGCCGGACCGCCCACCGGACCTTCCCGGCTTTGATGCCGTGCGTTGTCTGGGCCGCGGCGCCCAGGGCGAGGTCTGGCTCATGGCCCCGCACGACGGCGGTGAGCAGGTTGCGGCCAAATTCATCACTTTGGTGCCCGGTTCCGCAGGAGATGACATGAATGCGGCGGCGGGGCGTCACAATGAAAGCCAAATCACACAGGAGTGGCGGGTCCTGGACCAGTTCCGCCATGAGCACCTTGTGGCCGTGCGGGGACTGGCGGAGGATGCCCGAGGCGTCCCAGCCATCATCATGGACCACGCTGCCGGAGGCTCGCTGGCGCAACTCGTCCATGCCCGTGGGCCCGCCACCGTGGGGGAGGCGGTCACGATTCTGACCCCCATGGGCCAGGTGCTGGCCTACCTGCACGGGCGCGGCGCGGTCCATGGGGACCTTTCGCCCGGCAACGTCCTGTTCAGCGCCGTCGGAAAGCCGCTGCTCGCCGACTTTGGTTTCGGCCGGATGCTGGGCCAGCCGCCCGTCCCGCCGGCGGGCACGCCGGGCTACCACTGCCCGCACGACATCGCCCGGGACGAGGCCGCGGACGTCTTCGCCCTGGCCGCCATCGGCTGGTTTGCCCTGACCGGGAAAGCCCCGCCCGCAACCCGGGACCGACTGCCCCTGGGCACCTTTGTCCGGGATGTGCCGGCCGAGCTTGTGGCCGCGCTGGAGGCCGGACTCAACGAAGACTCCACCCGGCGGCCCACGGCGGCCGCCTTCGCGCAGGCGGTGTTTCGCAGCGCGCCGGCCGAGGCCCTGGCCCTTGGCAGCGCCGTCCACCCCAGCGTGCTGCCACAGCTGCCCACCCGGCACCAGTCAACGGGCAGGGGGTTGGCCGGCCGTCCGGGGAGGGTGCTGCACAGGAAGTCCAGGGGCCGGTGGCGCCCTGCCACCGTGCGTCGGCGGGCGCAAGGCCGCGGTGGTTCCGGCCGTGTCCCGGGTCTGTCAAGGATGTGGACCAGCGGAAACAGGGAATCGTCTGCGCCGCGCGGCAGGGCGCGGAGGCTGTGGCTGCTGGCCGGTGCTGCCGCCATGGCCTCAATTCTGCTGGCCACTGCCATGGTGCTGGGGCGGGAGTGGGGCGGGCCGGGCAATGATGCCGCAGCCGGTGCACCGCCCGAAGCTGCCCCGGCCGCGGCGCCAGGAACGAACATGGCCTGGGCCGGTGCGCTTCCACCCAAAATTCAAAGGGATCTTGCTGCGGCTGAGCCGGTCACGGCGCTCCATGCGCTCGCCTGGCTTCGTTCCTACGCACTTTCCAACGCAGACCAGGAGCTGGTGGACATGGTCAACGTTCCCGACTCGAACGCCCTGGCCGCCGACAGTGCCATCGTTGGCGAGTTGGCGGCCCGCGGCCACCGGCTGACCGGACTGGACATCACTGTGGCCGAGGCCCATGCCGAGGGGGACGCAGATGCGGGCTCGGCCCCGGCGCAGGAGGGCGCTGCCGGAACGCCCAGCACCGGCACTGCAATGCCCCCTGCCGGAACCAAGATCACCGTGGAGGCCACCGTCAACATCAGCAGCTTCGCTGAACAGGACAAGGCAGGGGTGCTCATCCACAACACGACGGGGGAGCAGACGCAAGAACTGGACTTCATCCTGGCGAATGTGGACGGGCGCTGGCGCATCCAGCAGATTCTTGCCGCAGTAACGCGGTGATGGTGCAGCCGGCCTCGGCGCCGGTGCCCGCCCGGAACACCGCAGGCCGTGCGGCCCTGCGGGACCGGAACATCGTCCGGCCGGGCAGGGCCGCACGGCCTGCAGTTTCAGGGCGCTTGCCCAGATGGTGCCCCGGCATTGGTGCCGCAGGCAGTGGACTACGCTTCCAGCGTTGCCTCGAGGGTGATCTCGACGCCCGCCAGTGCTGCCGACACGGGGCAGCCGGCCTTGGCGGCGTTGGCAATCGTGTCGAAGTCTTCCTGGCTGATGCCGGGGATCTTCGCGGCAAGGGTCAGGTGGCTGCCGGTGATGCCGGTGCCGGGGACGAAGGTCACGGCTGCACTGGTGTTGACGTACTCGGCTGCGTGACCGGCCCCGGACAGCTCATGCGAGAAGGCCATGGCGAAGCAGGAGGAATGGGCCGCTGCGATGAGCTCCTCGGGGCTGGTCTTGCCGCCGGCAGCTTCGGTGCGTGCCTTCCAGGTGATGTCAAAGGTGCCCAGTCCCGAGCTGTCCAGGGTGACCTGGCCGCCGCCGGTGGGAAGGTCGCCGACCCAGCCTGCGTGGGCGTTGCGAGTTGTAGCCATGTTAACTCCTCAAGAAGATTCCAATGGGTGCGAGCCGGCAAAAGCATGGCCCGCACATCCACCTTAGGCTCTTGTCCGCCGCCAATCGAAGTTACTAGAATCCACGTATGATTAAACTCTCAACAATTGTCATCAATACGAACAATTCTGCGCCTCTGCGTGACTTTTGGACGGCATTCCTGGGGACCACGGTGGCCTCTGCGGAGGACGGGTTCACATGGCTGGCTGCAGAACCCGGCCAGCCGCGCATCGCCTTCCAAGAGGTCGCCGATCCCACCGGCGGGCGGCGGCGGCTTCACCTGGACTTTGAGGCATCGGACATGGATGCCGAGGTGGCCCGTGCCCTTGAACTGGGCGCAACAACAGTCGAGGAACATACTTTTCCAGGGTTCCGCTGGGCTGTCCTGGCCGATCCCGACGGAAATGAGTTCTGCATTTCTCCCGAGCATGGCTGACAGCCGCCCTTCCCGGCAGGTGTCTTAACGCAAAACAGCACGTCCCCGGCTCGGCCGGAGGAAAACTCCGGCGCGCAGGAACGTGCTGTTGGGCGGGTGGGCGGTGCCGCGCCCGCCTGGAGGAGCTGCTAGACCCAGAAAACGGCCACGGCGATGTTGATGAACGCCATGCCGCCCACTGCGTGGGCCAGTCCCTTGGCAACGGGCTCGCCGTTCTTGACCTTGCGGCGGCCGATGAAGGCGGCAACCGCCACGACCAGGGCGATGATCAGCTTGACGCCGATCTTGAAGTTGTTGACGTCGCCGTCGCCCATCTCCGCCAGCCCCACCAGGAGCAGGCCGGTAACGAGCTGCGTGAGCGCACCAATCCACTGCCACTGGGTCACAGTGGGTGTCTTGAACGCGGCAAGCCAGCCGCCCACAATCGCAGCGGCACCAAGAATATGCAAAAACACGAGCACTAAGCGTAAGAAGTCCATGCCCCCAGCTTATGCAACTTGCTGACACAGTGTCTATCAAGGTTTGCCTTATGTGGCCAACATGACACGGGCCAGAGAAACAAGACAACCCATGCAACAACGTCTGACACAACAAAAGCGGCCGGCGACCTGGAAAATCCAAGCCGCCGGCCGCCGTCGTGCGCCAGGTGCTACAGGCCCAGGTCAGCCTCAAACGCGCCATCTTCCAGACGGGCCTTCAAGGTCTGCAGGAAGCGGCCGGCGTCCGCGCCGTCCACCAGGCGGTGGTCGTACGTCAGGCACAGGTACATCATGTGGCGGATGGCGATGGTGTCATCGCCGTCAGCGTTGGTGATGACCATGGGGCGCTTGACGATCGTGCCCGTGCCGAGAATGGCCACGTTGGGCTGGTTGATGATCGGGGTGTCGAACAGGGCGCCAACCGAACCGATGTTCGTGATGGAGAACGTGCCGCCGGAGAGCTCGTCCGGACCGATCTTGCCGCTGCGGGTGCGCGAGGCAACATCGGCGATCCTGCCGGCCAGGCCGGCGAGGTTGAGGTCGCCTGCGTTGGAGATGACGGGTACCAGCAGGCCCTTGTCAGTGTCCACGGCAATCGCCAGGTGCTCGGCGTTGTGGTACGTGATCTGCTGGGTTTCCTCGTTGTACTCACCGTTGACCGAGGGGTGGACCTTCAGCGCCTCGGTGACAGCCTTGGCGATGAACGGCAGGTACGTCAGCTTGGTGCCGTTGACGGCCTGGAACTGGTCCTTCGACTTGGCGCGCAGCTTGACGATGCGCGTCATGTCGATCTCGTGGACCTGCGTGAGCTGTGTGGAGGCTTCCAGCGACTCGCGCATGCGGCGGGCAATCACCTGGCGGATGCGCGGTGCCTTGACCGTGGTGCCGCGCAGTGAGGAAGGCACGACGGCGGGAGCCGACTTGGCTGCCGGGGCGGCGGCTGCTGCGGGGGCCGGGGCGGCAACGGCCTTGGCGGCCTCTGCTGCTGCAACGACGTCCTGCTTGCGGATGCGTCCACCAACACCGGTGCCGGTGACGGTGGAGATGTCAACGCCGTGCTGGTTGGCAAGCTTGCGCACCAGGGGAGTGACGTAGTTGGACTCGGCGCCTGCAGCCGGGGCGGCGGGAGCTGCCACGGGTGCCGGGGCGGCCACGGGTGCCGGTGCTGCCACGGGTGCCGGGGCGGCCACGGGAGCGGGTGCTGCCACGGGTGCCGGGGCGGCCACGGGAGCGGGTGCTGCCACGGGTGCCGGAGCGGCTGCCGGTGCCGGGGCTGCCGGGGCTGCCGGGGCGGCTGCGCCAGCGGCGCCGATGAGTGCCAGGACGCCGCCAACCTCTGCGGTTTCGTCTTCCGGAACACGGATTTCCAGCAGGACGCCAGCCACGGGGGAGGGGATCTCGGTGTCGACCTTGTCGGTGGAGACCTCGAGCAGCGGCTCATCGATCTCGATGGTGTCGCCGACGGCCTTCAGCCATCGGGTGACGGTGCCTTCGGTGACCGACTCGCCCAGTGCGGGCAGGACCAGCTCGTGGGCATCGCCGGCCGGTGCTGCTGCAGGGGCTGCCGCGGGAGCCTCTGCTGCGGGGGCCGCGGGGGCCTCTGCAACCGGTGCCGGCGCCTCTGCCACTGGTGCGGCTTCCGCCGCGGGGGCGGCCGGGGCTGCTGCCCCGGTGCCGATGCGCGCCAGTGTGGCGCCCACTTCCGCGGTCTCGTCCTCGGGCACCAGAATTTCTTCCAGGATGCCGGCGAAGGGCGACGGGATCTCAGTGTCCACCTTGTCGGTGGAAACTTCCAGCAAGGGCTCGTCCACTTCGACGCGGTCCCCAACCTGCTTGAGCCACCGTGTGACGGTGCCTTCGGTGACGCTTTCACCCAAGGCGGGCAAGTTCACGGATTCAGACATTTCGTCCCCGTTCTCCTTCTTCTGCGCTGCATTCGCCGTTCATGTTGTGCATCGAACGCGAAAAGCTTTGTGAATTCTAAGTTTGGTTTTCAGCTTAGTGCACCCGGCGTGGACGCCGGGTGCACCAGTGCGGATTGTTGCTAGCCGTGGAGCGGGCGGCCGGCCAGGGCCATTGCCGCTTCGCCCAGGGCTTCGTTCTGGGTGGGGTGTGCGTGGATGAGGCCTGCAATGTCCTCCGGGTAGGCTTCCCAGTTCACGATCAGCTGTGCCTCACCGATCTGCTCGCCGATGTGGCTGCCGATCATGTGGACGCCCACAACCGGGCCGTCCTTTTCGCGCACGAACTTGATGATGCCGCCGGTGCCGAGGATGGCGCTCTTGCCGTTGCCGGCCAGGTTGTACTCCGTGGACTCAACGTTGGCGTCGCCGAACTTCTCCTTGGCCTGCTTCTCGTTCAAGCCTACCGAGGCAATCTCGGGGTCGCAGAAGGTGACCTTGGGGATGTTGATGTCTTCAACGATGACCGGGTTCATGCCGGCAATTTCCTCGGCCACGAAGATGCCCTGCTGGAAGCCGCGGTGTGCGAGCTGGACGCCGGGGACGATGTCGCCCACTGCGTAGACGTTGCCCACGCCGGTGTGCAGGCGCTCGTTCGTGATGACGAAGCCGCGGTCGATCGTGACGCCGGCCTCCTCGAAACCGAGGCCTGCGGTGGACGGGCCGCGGCCGACGGCAACGAGCATGATGTCTGCTTCGAAGGTCTTGCCGTCAACCAGGGTGGCCTTGACGCCGTTGGCGTCCTGCTCAACGCCCTGGAAGAAGGTGCCGGTATTGAACTTGATGCCGCGCTTGCGGAAGGTGCGCTCGAGGACCTTGATGATGGAGGCATCTTCGTTCGGGACCAGTGAGGCCATGCCTTCGATGATGGTCACGTCAACGCCGAAGGACTTCCAGACGGAAGCAAATTCGACGCCGATGACGCCGCCGCCAAGCACGATGGCGCTCTTGGGCAGGGTCTCCATGGAAAGGGCCTCGTCGGAGGTGATGACCTTGCCGCCAATTTCCAGGCCCGGGAGGCTGCGGGAGTAGGAACCCGTGGCCAGAACAATGTTCTTGCCGGTGTAGTTCACGCCGTTCACGGTGACGGTGTTGGCTGCGGTCAGGCGGCCTTCACCTTCGATGACCGTGACGCCCTTGCCCTTGATCAGGCCCTGCAGGCCCTTGTACTTGCCGGCGATGATGCCGTCCTTGTACTTGTTGACGCCCACCAGGTCGATGCTGTTCAGCTGGCTGTTGACGCCAATGGAAGCACCTTCACGTGCGTGGTCGGCCACCTCTGCTGCGTGCAGCAGCGCCTTGGTGGGGATGCAGCCGTTGTGCAGGCACGTGCCGCCCAGCTTGCCCTTCTCCACCAGACCAACGGTCATGCCCAATTGCACGGCGCGCAGGGCAGTTGCGTATCCGCCGCTGCCACCGCCGAGAACCAAAATATCGAATTCTTGTCCAGCTGCCTGTTCGGCCACTTGACGCTCCCTCGCGTTCGGGTGACGCGCGCGTTTTCGGCGCGTCATCTCATCAATTATTGAGAGAAGTCTGGGAATCCTGTTGGAACCGCCCAGGCTTCTTCGAAGTCAAAGACAAATACTTTCAGCATTTACCTTACGTCAGTTGTTCCCTGCTGTGCCGTCGCCGCTGTCACAGTAAAGGCGAATGTGGTAATACTCACTTTGCCAGACAGCGTGGCGCAGCCCCTGCCTCTCGCTGGGGCAGGGGCTGCGCCGGAACAGCATGGGGCACAGCAGGCTATGCGCTGCGGGCCACAACATCCTCAACGTAGGCAATCAGTGTGCGCACCGACATGCCGGTGCCCTGCTTGGGCGTGTAGCCGTAGGCAGCCCCCTCATTGAAGGCGGGGCCGGCGATGTCCAGGTGGGCCCACGGGATGGTCTCCCCATCCTTGCCCTTGCCGATGAACTCCTGCAGGAACACGGCGGCGGTCATCATGCCGCCCATGCGTTCGCCGATGTTGGCCATGTCGGCCACGGGGGAGTCCAGGGACGGTCGCAGCTCCTCCGGCAGCGGCATGGGCCAGATCAGTTCGCCGGCGCGGTCCGCGGCGGCCTTCAGGGCGGCACTGACACCCTCATCGCCCATGACGCCGGCGGTGCGGTTGCCCAGCGCCATCATCTGCGCACCGGTCAGTGTTGCCACGTCGATGATGACATCGGGGAGTTCCTGCGACGCTGCGACCAGGCCGTCGGCCATGACCAGGCGGCCCTCGGCGTCGGTGTTGAGCACCTCCACCGTCTTGCCGCCCAGGATTGTCAGCACATCGGAGGGGCGGATGGCGGTGCCTGAGGGCATGTTCTCGGCAATGCACAGCCAGCCCGTGACGTTGACCGGCAGGCCCAGGGCGGCCACGGCCAGTACGGCGTTCAGCACCGCACCGGCACCGGCCATGTCGCACTTCATGGTGACCATGCCGGCGCCGGGCTTGATGGAGATTCCGCCCGAGTCAAAGGTGATGCCCTTGCCCACAAACGCCAGGGAGGCCACTGCGCGGTCCGACTTGTATTCCAGCTTGACCATGCGCGGGGGCCGCGAGGAACCCTGGCCCACGCCCATGATGCCGCCCCAGCCCTCCTTCAACATGCGCTTCTCATCCAGCACCGTCACCTTGACCGGCAGTCCCTTGGCCAGGTCCTTTGCCGCTTCGGCGAATGTTGCCGGGTACAGCCTGCTCGGCGGTTCGTTGACAAGGGTGCGGGTGGCGTTGACGGCCTTGGCCACAATGGCTGCGCGTTCGACGGCGGCCGCCAGGGCCGGGTCCTTGGCGAGGGTTGAGTGGATGGTCACCTTGGAGACGGGAGCCTGCCTGCCTTCGGTGCTCGAGTGCAGGCTGGCGTACTGGTAGCCGCCCAGCGCGGCACCTTCCGCAATGGCACCCAACTGGGCGACCGACGTCGTTGGCAGGGCAAAGACGACATGCTTGAGGCCTGCGAGCTGGCGGATGGCGGCACCTGCCGTGCGGCGCAGGGCCTCATCCGTGGCGGCCCCGTCCCTGAGCTTGCCGATCCCGGCCAGGACCAGGATCTTGGCGCCCGTGTCGGGCAGGCCGGGCAGGCGGACCACCTGGTCGGCGGTGCCCGTGACGCCCAACGAGGACAGGGAGGCCTTGAGGGAGGTCAGCGCGGCGGGGGAGATGGGGGCGTCGAGGATCACGGGTCCGTCAGCACCCTTGCTGACGGCGATCACGAGGGCGTCGGCGGACACCTTCGACAAGTCGGAGCTCACAACGTGGAAGCTGATGGGTTCTTTCGCACTCACTGAAATTTTTTCCTCACTTTGAGTTGCTGCGGAATGGTGTAGCTGCCTTCCGATCGTATCGCCATCGCGCCGGCATTGCCCGTTGGCGGCCCCGGCGCAGGATGAACCCGGCGCCCCGCCTGCGGTACCGTATGAGCCATGAGTGAAAATAGCGCAGAACTTCTGCAAGGACCGCTGCACCAGTGGCATGTCGACCATGGTGCAAAGATGGCTGAATTTGGCGGCTGGCTGATGCCGCTGCAGTACGACGGCGGCGGCGTGGTCGCCGAGCACACGGCAGTTCGCACCGCCGTGGGCCTGTTTGACGTCTCGCACCTGGGCAAGGCTGAAATTCGCGGCGCCGGTGCCGTGGCGTTCGCCAACAGCTGCCTCTCCAACGATCTTGGCCGCATCGCCCCCGGCAGCGCCCAGTACACGCTCGCCCTGACGGAGGAAGGCACGGTCACCGACGACCTCATCGCCTACCTGCGCTCTGACGAGGACCTGTTCCTGATCCCGAACGCCGCCAACACCACCGCCGTTGTCGCAGCGCTCGAGGACGCACGGGCATCCGCCGGTGCGTCAGTGGAAATTGAGAACCTGCACCGGAAGTTCGGCGTATTCGCCGTCCAGGGCCCGGCGGCCAACGCCGTAATGGCGGCCGTGGGCCTGCCGCAGCCCTCCGATTACATGTCCTTCGTGGACGCCACCGTGAGCATTGGCGGGCAGGACATCGCCCTGACCGTCTGCCGCACCGGCTACACCGGCGAGATCGGCTACGAGGTTGTTCCTGCCTGGGCAGACACGGCCGTGGTCTGGGCCGCCCTGGCCGAAGCCGTGGAGCAGGCCGGGGGCCGCCCCGCCGGCCTCGGCGCCCGCGACACCCTGCGCACCGAAATGGGCTACGCCCTCCACGGCCACGAGCTCTCCACGGAGATCACCGCCGTCGAGGCCGGAGTGGGCTGGGCAGTGGGCTGGAAGAAGGACGCATTCTGGGGCAAGGAGGCGCTCACCCGGCAGAAGGCCGACGGCGCACCACGCAAGTCCGTCGGGCTGCTTGCAACCGACCGCGGCGTGCCGCGCGCTGACGTCGACGTGCTCGATGCCGACGGCGCCGTTGTGGGCCGCACCACCTCCGGCACCTTCTCACCCACCTTGGGCAACGGTGTGGCTCTGGCCCTGGTGGACCCGGCTGTCCAGCTTGGCGATGCACTGGCCCTGGACATTCGCGGCCGCCGGCTCGGCGTCACGGTGGTCAAGCCCCCGTTCGTGCAGGTCAACGTCAAGGCGTAGCGAACCACCGGCACCGCACCCCGCCCGCATGCCGCGCACGCCCTCCCCGCCATGGGCCGGGGCGGGCGAGGAATGATTGGGCGGCGTGCGGTGTTGTGCTGTTCAGAGTTTGCAAGCTGCCGAGGAAGATCATGAACATTTCTGAGTACACCCCTTTCCAAGACCCGGATTCCCTCTACGTTGTCAATGAAGAGTTGGCGGCCGACGAGGAACTTCGCGGTGCCAACCTGCTCATGTCCTTCACCGGTTTTTCCGACGCCGGCCACGTTGTCACCCAGATTTCCAGTGAACTGAAGGAGCAGCTGCCCGCGGAGCCGCTGGCCGTTTTCGACATCGACCAGCTGGTTGACTACCGCTCGCGGCGCCCCCGCATCACGTTCACTGAGGACCACCTGAGCGACTACCGGGCGCCGTCGCTGGTGCTGTACAAGATGGCCGACGCCCTCGGCACGCCCTTCCTGTTCCTGGCTGGCAGCGAACCGGACCTGCAGTGGGAACGGTTCTCCCACGCCGTCCTGGGCCTTGTTGAGCGCTTTGACGTCAACCTCGTGGCCTGGGTGCATTCGGTGCCCATGCCTGTCCCGCACACCCGCCCCATCGGCGCCACCGTCCACGGCAACCGGCCGGACCTCATCGAGGGAATCTCGGCGTGGAAGGCCACCATGGACATTCCGGCCGCCATCGGACACCTCCTGGAGGTGAAGCTGGCCGCGGCGGGCCGCAACGTGGTGGGCTACGCCATCCATGTCCCGCACTACCTGTCCGACGCCGAGTACCCGCCCGCCACCGTCGCCGGCCTTGAGTTTCTGGGCGCCGCTGCCTCACTCATGCTTCCCAGCGAACGCCTGCGCGAGGCCGGGCGGGCTGTGGAGCGCCAGATCACCGAGCAGGTGGAGGGTTCCGCCGAGGTTGCCACCGTGGTGACGAACCTGGAAAAGCAGTACGACGAGCATTCCGACGGCGTGGCCCGCCGGTCGCTGTTGGCGGGGGACAACGACGAACTGCCCGGCGCCGACGAACTGGGTGCAGCCGTGGAGGCGTATCTGGCCAGCAGGGATGCCGGGACACACGGCGGGTCCGGGTCCTGAGCCGGTTGGCAGTGCCCCTGCCGGCGGCGGCGGCCAAACCGTCCATGGCAGCGCGGGCGAAGTTGTCGGCGGCGCCCGGACCGGAGGATGGGGCCAAGCCGTCCATGGCCGCTCGGTGGTCCGAGTGAACGGTACGCGCGCCTGGCTGGTGTGGGGAGTCGGCGTTTTCGCCTACCTGGTCGCCATCACCCAGCGGACGTCCTTCGGGGTGGCCGGGCTTGCGGCCACCGACCGTTTCAGCGCCACGGCCTCGGCGCTGTCCGCCTTTACCGTAATCCAGCTCATCGTCTACGCCGGGCTGCAGATTCCGGTGGGTGTGATGGTGGACCGCTTTGGCCCGCGCATCATGATCGCCACGGGTGCCGCGCTGATGGCCGTGGGGCAGCTGCAGCTGGCAGCCGCCGAGTCCGTCCCCGCCGGGGTTGTGGGCAGGATCTTTGTTGGCGCCGGCGACGCCATGACCTTTATTGCCGTCATCCGGCTCATCCCCCTGTGGTTCCCTTCCCGCCGCGTCCCTGTCCTGACCCAGTTGACGGGGCAGCTGGGGCAGGTCGGCCAGCTCATCAGCATCGTCCCCTTTGCCTTTGTCCTGCACCATGGTGGCTGGAGCCAGGCCTTCGTGGGGCTGGCTGCCCTGGGCTTGCTCGCCTGCGTGCTTGCGGCGGCGCTGTTGCGCAACGCGCCGCCCGGCGCCCCGGCCGCCACCACCAAGAGGAGCTTCCGGGAAACAGGCACGGACCTGGGCACGGCTTGGCGCCAGCCCGGGACGCGGCTGGGCTTGTGGAGCCACTTTGCCACCCAGTTCTCCGGCACCGTTTTTGTCCTGACGTGGGGCTACCCCTTCCTGGTCTCCGGCGAGGGCCTCACACCCGCCACCGCCAGCGTGCTGTTGAGTCTGTTCGTGGTGGTCGGCATCATTTGCGGTCCGTTCCTGGGCAGCTGGGTGGGACGCCATCCGCTGCGACGCTCCACCATGGTGCTGGCCGTGACCATTGCCATCACCGCGGTGTGGCTCGCCGTCCTGTTGCCGTCCGGCCCGGCGCCGCTGTGGCTGCTCGTTCTACTGGTGCTGGTCCTGGCCATTGGGGGACCGGCATCCATGATCGCCTTTGACTTTGCCCGCACCTTCAACCCCTCCCACCGGATCGGCACCGCCACAGGCATTGTGAACGTGGGCGGCTTCTTTGCCGCACTCGTCACCATGTACATGGTCGGGCTGATCCTGGACCTGCTCAACGGGGCCGGCGTCTTCAGCGGCGGCCTGTATTCGCTCGACGCCTTCCGTGTGGCGTTTTCCTTCCAATTCATTGTGCTCGGCATCGGGATAGCCGGCGTCGTCGCATCCCGGGGCAAGGTTCGACGGGCCATGGCCGAACGTGGCGAGCGCGTGCCCCCGCTCCGTGTAGCGCTGGCCGACAACAGGCGCCGGCGCAGCCAGTTCCGCTCCGAACAGCGCCAGGAGCGGCAGGAACGCCAGGAACGCAGGAACTGACCGGAGCATCTGCCTTCTCCGCACTGTCAATGGGACTGCTCGGTCGCCCACACTGCCCACACACGCCCCGGACTGCCATGGCTGTCCATGGGCCTGCGCGGACTCCGAGGTTATCCACAGGTGCGCTTTGTCAATGCCGAAACACGCAATCATGCGGATGCGGGCGTGTGCTATCCACAGATTTGCCGGTTCGGGCGGCCGGGCCTGTTCCACGTCAAGGTGGCGCGCCACGCTTGAATCATGGGAAAGCAAATAGACAAGATCAAAGTCAGTGCCGGCGAGGATCTCCTGGCATTCATCCCCCACATTCTGGGGTACTGGCCGGAGCGCAGCATCGTGTGCATCGGCATGAACGGCAAGCGGCTTCGGGCCACCCTGCGCATGGACCTGCCACCGGAAGACATGAACGATGTGGCCGGCTTTGCCGCGGTTGCGGCCTCGCAGCTGGCCAGCGACAGGGAAGCGGACGGCTGCCTCATCGCCATTTTTGGTGTTGACGATTGGTATTCGCCCCGCGACCTGCCGCAGCAGGGCCTCTATGAGGATCTGCGGGAGGCGTTCGAAAAGTTCAGGCTGCCGGTACAGGACGCCTGGTATGTGGGACCAAACTTCTGGCGAAGCCTGGAGTGCGCCAACGAACGTTGCTGTCCGTGGCCGGGCAAGGACAATGCCTCCATCAGGGAGAGCTTTGTCAACGCGGAATTCATCTACCGAGGCAGCCTGGTGCGGGAAAGTCCGCAAGAGCAGATCCAGACGCTCATCACTGTGTCGGATGAGTCCTTTGCCCGCAGTGTGGCAGTGGCTGGCGAGCAGTTCAGGGACACGCTGCAGAACTCCGGGTCCGGAGCCCGCCAGCTCGGCGTGACACTCGGCGCCTGGGAAATGGCGCTCTATCAGTGGCCCAAGCGGCCTGACGCGTCCATGGCGGCGTTCCTGCTGGCCAGCCTTGGTGCGGTGGCCGTCCGCGACGCCGTCATCGTGGCGATGGCCACCGGTCCCAATTCGGCCATGGCCGGCGCCGCCGCCACAGGAACGCTGAGGCCCGACGACGCACCACTCCAGGCGCCCGTCAACTGGTACGGCGGCAACCAGGCGGAGGGGTGGGACGCCGCCATTGAGGACGTCAGTGATGAAGCGGTCATGAGGGCCGCTGCCGACTACGGCAACATCTTGGTTGGTGAGGTCTGTGGCGGGCATGGTTCCCGTCCCCTGGGGCCGGACTGGAACAGGCTGGCCAAGGCCGAGCAGCTCCTGCAGTTCCTCGCCGGTGCAACGGGTTCCGCCGACAAAGCGCCCGTGCTTTGCCTGCTCGGCTGGATCGAGTGGTGCCGCGGCCGGGGCACGTGGGCCGGCAACTACTTCCACTTCTGCGACGAAATCCAGCCGGGATACCGTCTGGCGCAGCTCCTGGACCGGCTGCTGTCTGTGGGATACGTCGCAGCCTGTGCCAAGGACCCTGCCACAGCGTGGCATGGGCAGCGGGATGATGATCCCGAAACCACGGAACAGGCCGCATGAAGTGAAGCAGGCACGGGGCAAATCATGAGACACTGGTACATAAGACCCGGTTGGGTCCGTGTTGATGCAGTTTCATGAGTTGGACAAAAGGACCGGAAGATTTTTCTTCCACAGTTGCGGGAACAACGCAGCCGTGCCGGGAGTTATACCCTGTGACCCTCCAAGCGAATGTGCTGCGCCAAGCATCACGGACTTGACAGGGTCATAGTGGTGTTGCCCGAAGGTAACTCCACAGACCGCCGTAAGAAAGGTTTTCTGTGTCTGCTACTGCCAAGAGCAAAGTCTCCAAAACCAAGGAGATCGAGGACCCAGCATCGTCAGTTGACGCACCGCTGACACCAGCACAGAAGCGTGCTGCCACCATTGCCGCCAACAAGGCCGCCAAGGCCGCCGGTGGGGACGCTGCTGCGCCCGCCGCCAAGAAGGCCGCCCCCGCCCGCCGCGGAAAGGCTGCGCCGAAGGAGGAGGAAGAAGACACGTCCTCCGACTCCGCCGTCGACGATGACGACCAGGAGGAGACCGCGAAGGAACGCCCGGTTGCCACCGGAACCGGCTTTGTCTACTCGGACTCCGATGACGACGACGCACCTGTGCAGCAGGTCATGTCAGCCGGTGCCACCGCCGACCCCGTCAAGGACTACCTGAAGCAGATTGGCAAGGTTGCGCTGCTCAATGCCGAGCAGGAAGTCGACTTGGCCCTGCGCATTGAGGCAGGCCTCTACGCCAACGAGAAGCTGCAGGCGGATTCCGCCAAGATGAACCCGCAGCTCAAGCGCGATCTCGAGCGCATCGTCCACGACGGCAAGCGTGCCAAGAACCACCTGCTGGAAGCCAACCTGCGCCTGGTCGTATCACTGGCCAAGCGCTACACCGGCCGTGGCATGCTGTTCCTTGACCTGATCCAGGAAGGCAACCTGGGCCTCATCCGTGCCGTTGAGAAGTTTGACTACACCAAGGGCTTCAAGTTCTCCACGTACGCCACGTGGTGGATCCGCCAGGCCATCACGCGCGCCATGGCCGACCAGGCCCGCACCATCCGCATCCCCGTGCACATGGTCGAGGTCATCAACAAGCTGGCACGCGTGCAGCGCCAGATGCTCCAGGACCTGGGCCGCGAACCCACGCCCGAGGAATTGGCCAAGGAATTGGACATGACCCCGGAAAAGGTTGTTGAGGTCCAGAAATACGGCCGCGAGCCCATCTCCCTGCACACGCCCCTGGGCGAAGACGGCGACTCCGAGTTCGGTGACTTGATTGAAGACTCCGAAGCCGTTGTTCCGGCCGATGCCGTGTCCTTCACCCTGCTGCAGGAACAGCTGCACTCCGTACTGGACACGCTGTCCGAACGTGAAGCCGGCGTTGTCGCGATGCGCTTCGGCCTGACCGACGGGCAGCCGAAGACTTTAGACGAAATCGGCAAGGTCTACGGCGTAACGCGCGAGCGCATCCGCCAGATCGAATCGAAGACCATGTCCAAGCTGCGCCACCCGTCCCGTTCACAGGTGCTGCGCGACTACCTGGACTAATCCCCGGCGGCATGCACGGAAGACTAACCCGCTGCAACCGCCGTGGACCCGGCCAAATGGCCAGGTCCACGGTGGTTGCAGCGGGTTAGTTTCGTTTCGGGGCCGTGCGGGCCCTACCCGCCGCCTCTGTGCGGCTGCCCGCATTCAACTTCCTCATGATGGCGGATACGTGGACACTGGCGGTCTTGGGGCTGATGAACAGCCGGGAGCCGATGTCCTTGTTGCTCAGCCCTTCCGCCACAAGCTCCAGCACCTGGGCCTCCCGCGCCGTCAGCTCGTTGGTGTTGGGGCGTGCGCTCTGCCCGTCGAGGTTGAGGCCGCTGCGGATGGCAAATTCCCGGGCCAGGGCCGGCACCATGCCCGCGCCGAGCCGTTCGGCGTCCCGGATTGATTCTTGCAGCGCCGCCACTGCGCCCTTCCTGTTGCCGGAAATGAATTCGGCCTGGCCCAGGCGCATTGATATGTAGCATCGCAGGTTGGCCGGCAGCAGCTGGCACTTTTCGGCTGCATGGCGCCAGGGCGCGGGGTCACTCCCAGCCCCGTCACCACCGCCGAGTTCCGCCTCGAACAGCGCAGCCCACGCGGCTTGGGTGGGCCATGGCGCGTCGGCGTCCATAACGGCACGCAGGCGGGTTTCGTCCTCGGCGTCCGGGGCTGCACCTGCAGACCGGAGGGCGGCAAGAATCCTTGCAGCCACCGCCAGCAGGGGCAGGTCGTAGCCGGGAAGCCGCCGGAAATCTGCACTGAACACAAATGACGCCTCCTGCCACGCCTCGGCCAGCTCGCCATTTCGCCAGGCGAGTTCCGCCGCCATCATGGCGAGCGGGGTGCGCGACTGCATCTCAACCCGGGCCAACTCCCGCAGCAGCGGCTGCCACTGGCGAAACAGCAGGCCCGCCGTTTCGGTGTCGCCGCTCCACAGTGTTGACCAGATCTTGGACCGCAGCAGGTAGGCGCGGAAGGAACTGGGCGGCGACAACTTCAGGTTGCGTTCCAGGATTTCGTTTGCCTTGTCCCAGTCGCCGCGGGAAAAAAGCGGTTCAACGGCGTTGGACGACATGATGGCCCCCGTGGTGCGCTCCACGCCAAGCGCCCTTGCCTGGCGGATTCCCTCCTCGGCAATGCTTATTGAATCGTCGTACAAGCCGAGCTGGTTCAGGGCATCCGAGTAGTTGATGCGGTAGCGCAGCATGGCGTCGCTGTTGCCCTCCGCCAGCTCGCGAGCCACGGAGAGGTCCTGCCGCCAGCCCTCCACGTCGCCTGCCATGGCACGGGAGCTGCCCCGGAGGTTGGCGGCGATGGATTGCTGCTGCCGGTCGCCGTCTGCCGTGGACAGTTCCAGCGCTTCGCTGGAAACCTGAATGGCATCTTCCAGCCGTGCCTCAAGCATGCAACGTGCGGCGAGGTGGTTGAGCAGGGTTGCGCGCAGTTGGTCATCGCTGCCCCGTGGGACAAGGGAGAGGGCGCGAAGCAGCAAATCGGCCGAACCTGGCTGTGCGTTGAACCCCAAGTACCGGGCTTGGTCGGCCAGCAGCCGTGCCAGGCCGGCACCGACTGCGTCTGGCTGGGCAGCGGCGAGCCGGATCATGGCCAGCGAGCGTTCACCGTTGCCTGCCTGGTTGTGGGCCGACGCCGTGCGTGCCATGAGTGCGTAGCGGTGCATCCCTGCCACGGACTCCGCGCCGGCGACACTGTCCCAGAGTTCCAAGGCCCGCTCACCCATGCGGGCCGCCGTTGAATAGGCGTAGCCGCGTTCTGCCTCCGCAACCGCCGCAATCGAGGCACGGAAGGTTTTTTCCTGGGCGTTGGCGGCATGCCAGTGGTAGGCGATTTCGACCGAGTCCAGGCCGCCGGACCCGGCAGCCTCAAGCGCCTGGGCGTAGCGGGTGTGAAAGCGCGTGCGCTCGCCCGGCAACAGGTCGGCATGGATGGCCTCACGGACCAGGGCATGGCGGAACGTGTAGGACCCGCCGTCCAGTCCGAGCAGGTTGGCCCTTTGTGCCGTGCGGGCCGACTCCTCAAATTCCTGCACGTCCCTGTCGTAGGCGGCCAGTGCCTGGGCATGCGGGACGCAGACGCCGCCGGCGGCAAGGACGCGCAGGAAATACTGCACCTCGTCGGACATGCGCTCATACCGCGCCAGCAAAAGCTCGGTGAGGGTATCGGGCAGCTCGGCGCTGGCATCGCAGTCGTCCAGCCCCAACAGCTCCTCCACAAAGAATGGAATGCCTTCGCTGCGGGAGTAGACATTCTCCAGCAGCTCGTATCCGGCGTCCTTGCCGGTGATCGCCTCCACCTGGAGGCGTACCTGGTCCTTGTCGAGCCGGCCCAGGCGAATGATTTTGGCAAAACGGCCCCGCTCGGCCTCAGCCAGGAACTCTCTCAGCGGATGTCCGCGGTTGATCTCGTCGCTGCGGTAGCTCATGACCAGCAGGAACTGGCCGCCGTTGAATGCGCGCAGGACAAAACGCAGCACCGCCAGTGTGGCGTCGTCGGCCCAGTGCAGGTCCTCAATGACGACGACGGCGGGCCTGCTCGCGCTGGCCCGTTCCAGGACAGTGCTGACCGCCTCAAGCACGCGGTTGGCGGTGGGGGAGCCGTCGGGTTCGGCGCCCACTTCAGGCAGCAGCAGCGCCAGTGCGTCGCGCCCGGGCCCGGCAAAGTCGACCACGGCGTCCAGCCCCAGCTGCGCCACCAGTGAACGAAGGACTCCCGTCAGGGGTGCATAGGGTGTGGCCAGGCTGCCCAAGTCCACACACTGGCCGGTGACGACCAGCGCCTCCTGGGATGCGGCCGACAGGAACTCGCGCAGCAGGCGGGTCTTCCCCAGCCCCGCCTCGCCGCCGATTACAACAGCCTGGGGCTTGCTGAGCCGCGCCTCCGCAAAGGAGTCCATGAGGGCTGCCATTTCGGCGTCCCTCCCGATCATGGCTGCGCTGGCCGGGGGTTGGTTCATCTTCCAATCCTGCCACGGACTGAGGTCCATTGCAGCCGCAGGCGCTGCCTTCCCGGGCCTGGATTCTGCCGTGCGTGCAGCGCTGCCGGGCATGGCTTCCGCCCTACCTGGCATGGATGCCGCCGCGGGCGGGCTCGGCCGTACGGGAGTCCCGGGCCCACAACCGGTGCCACCAGCCCTGAGCGTGACGGCCCTGAATTTTCCGTGCCGCGGCAATCCGGCCATCGGCCCGACTTGCGGCGCGGTCCGCGGTGCGCCGAACCTTCGCCGCAGCCGCTGCTTCACGTTGAAGCCGGCGGCGTTCCAGGTTGACTGCGAGTTCGCGTTCGGTCTGTTGTTGGGTCATGAGAGCCATGAAGTCAGACATTGCCTTGTGCTCCTTGCAAGTGGAGACCCGGCGATTCCAGAACCCCTTTGATGTCTCAATTCTTCCGAATCAGGGCCCTGGGAACATGGGGCCGATGCCCTATCTTTGCCCGCGCCGGAAGCATCCGGTTCCTCCTAAGGTGCCTTAGCTGCCAGGTCGTCCAGGGGGCCAGGCCGCGAAACATCACGCGGCGCCTTAGCCGCCAATCTGCCCAAGGCGCCTAAGCCGCGAAAGCTTCCCAACGCGCCTGCGCAGGCCCTGCGCAGGCGCGACGGCAGCGCAAGGCAACCCTCCGCCGTCGTACTTGAAAAGGCACAAAAAAGGCGGGCCCCCGGAAAAATCCGGGGGCCCGCCGCCATGCGAAAATGCTGCGCTTGGCCTAGTCGACTGAGACCGGGGCCTTCTCGTGCAGGCGGCCCGTCTCGTCGAGCCATTCCGACGCCAGGGGGCGCAGGGTGGCCTCGACCGCGCGGGCGTGGTGGCCGCAGAAACGCAGCTCGCCGCCGGAGGACTCCAAAACTACCCGCACATATGCCTGCGCGCCGCAACGGTCGCAGCGATCAAGGGTGGTCAGCTGGGGGCTGCTGATGGCTGTGGTGGTCATGATGGCCTCCTTCGTTAGTTCCTGTACTTTATACAACCACCCCGAACGGCTTGGGCTTCCATGGCGCGGGCGACTTTCGCTAACCGCGTATCCGTGCGGTGGCGCGCGTCACGGCGCAGGCTCGTTGCCGCCTTTTGTCCGGGATGCCGTTAAACTAGCCAGTGACCTGTCTGCCCACCACCGCAAAGGAGCATGTCCACCGTGGCACGCGAGAGTTCCAATTACAGTGCACGCCATCTCTCTGTGCTGGAGGGCCTGGAGGCGGTCCGGAAACGGCCCGGCATGTACATTGGCTCCACCGACTCGCGCGGACTCATGCACTGCCTGTGGGAAATCATCGACAACTCCGTCGATGAGGCACTCGCCGGCTTTGGGCAGAACATCACCGTCATCCTTCACAAGGACAACTCCGTTGAAGTGCATGACGACGGCCGCGGCATTCCCGTCGATGTGGAACCCAAGACGGGGCTCACCGGGCTGGAGGTTGTGCTCACAAAACTGCACGCCGGCGGCAAGTTCGGCGGCAGCTCCTACGCCGCTTCCGGCGGCCTGCACGGCGTGGGCGCCTCCGTGGTGAACGCCCTCTCCGCACGCATGGACGCCCAGGTGGACCGTGGCGGGAAGACGTACCAGATGAGCTTCAGGCGCGGGGAGCCCGGCCACTTCAAGGACTCGGGCAAGTCGCTGAGCCCGGACGTCGCGTTCGAGCCGTTCACCAAGGCCTCCAGCCTGGACATTGTGGGCACCACCAAGCGCGGCGTCACCGGCACCCGCATCCGTTATTGGGCGGACCGGCAGATTTTCACGGCCGATGCCAAGTTCTCCTACGAGGAGCTTGTGGGCCGTGCCCGCCAGACCTCCTTTCTGGTGCCCGGGCTGAAGATCCGGGTGGTCGATGAGCGCCGGCTGGCCGGCACGCCCGGGGAGTTCGCCACGCACGAGGAAGTGTTCCACCACGACGGCGGCCTGTCCGAGTTTGTTGACTTCCTCTCCGTTGGCGGCGCCGTGACGGACATCTGGCGGCTGCAGGGGCACAGCACCTTCACCGAGACGGTGCCCGTGCTCAACAGCGCCGGGCACCTGGAGAGCACCGCCGTCGAACGCGACTGCGAGGTGGACATTGCGCTGCGCTGGGGCGTGGGCTACGACACCACGATGCGCAGCTTTGTGAACATCATTGCCACGCCCAAGGGCGGGCGCCATCAGGAAGGCTTTGAACAGGCCCTGCTGAAAACGTTCCGCAAGGTTATCGAGGCCAACGCGCGCAAGCTCAAGGCCGGCAACGACAAGATCGAGAAGGACGACGTCATGGCCGGGCTGACCGCCGTGCTGACCGTCCGCCTGGCCGAGCCGCAGTTTGAAGGCCAGACGAAGGAGATCCTGGGCACCCCCGCGGTCAAGGGCATCGTTGCCAAGGTGGTGGAGAAGGAGCTCAAGGCGAAGCTGGAGTCCTCGCAGCGCAACGAGAAGGCACAGTCGGCGCAACTGCTGGAGAAGGTTGTGTCGGAGATGAAGTCGCGCATCTCCGCCCGGGTCCACAAGGAAACCCAGCGGCGCAAGAACGCCCTGGAAAGTTCCTCGCTGCCCACAAAACTGGCAGACTGCCGCAGCAATGACGTTGCCAAGAGCGAACTGTTCATCGTGGAGGGCGACAGCGCCCTCGGCACGGCCAAGATGGCGCGGTCCTCCGATTTTCAGGCGTTGCTGCCCATCCGCGGCAAGATCCTCAACGTGCAAAAGGCCTCGGTGGGCGACATGCTGGCCAACGCCGAGTGTGCCGCCCTGATCCAGGTGGTGGGTGCCGGTTCCGGGCGCAGCTTCGACCTTGAGTCGGCCCGCTACGGCAAGGTCATTCTCATGACCGACGCCGACGTGGACGGGGCGCACATCCGCACCCTCCTACTGACGCTCTTCTTCCGCTACATGCGCCCCATGATCGACGCCGGGCGGGTCTTCGCTGCCGTCCCGCCGCTGCACCGGGTGGAGATCATCCACTCCGGCTCAAAGCCCAACGAGATGGTGTACACGTACTCGGAAAAGGAACTGCACACTCTTCTTGCCAAGCTGGATAAGCAGGGCAAGAAGCACAAGACGCCCATCCAGCGTTACAAGGGCCTGGGTGAGATGGACGCGGACCAGCTGGCCGAAACCACCATGGACCCGCGCCACCGCACCCTGCGCCGGGTGACGAGCGCCGATGCCGACCGCGCCGAGCACACGTTTGAGCTGCTCATGGGTTCCGATGTGGCACCGCGCAAGGAATTCATCGTGGCCGGCAGTGAACAGCTGGACCAGGACCGCATCGACGCCTAGGGGCGGGCGCCACGGCGTCGCCTCGTGGTTCGACGGCCAGAACACGGCGCACCACGTGTGGATTGCTCTGCGCCGGTGGTGGAATCTGATGCGGCGGCCCGCCCTGTGAATCCATGTGCGCCGTCGCGCCTGCCATTGTCGGGGCCGCGTAGGCTAGCGGTTCCAGGTGCGCGGTGTTGTCCGCTGCGACAAGGATGTGCTGACAGTGGTCATTGCTGCGCTGGCGTCGGGTAGAAATGCACCGTTGCTGCGCTGGCGTCGGCTAAAAAATGGTCATTGGTGCGACAGCGTGCAAGGCGGTGCAGGGGAGTTGCACGCCTGATGCCTGCGGTCAGGGGAGGATGCCCGGAACCACCAGCAGTGCCGTGGGCGCAGCCAGGAGCAGCAGCGCCGCGGCGATTACGCAGAGTTTGGGGAACACGGACAGCCCGGGGGCGTTTCCCAGCAGCTTTCCCAGGCGGGCCGATGTGGTGGTCGGCGTGTCGATCTGTGCCGCATGCCCGGCCACAAGCGCATCTACCGGAAGCTGGTCCGAGCCGCTGGCCACCAAGGCGATGGCGGTGACAAGGGTGGGCTTGTCAACCGAACGCAAGGCGACGTCGTCGGCCATTATTTCAATGAGCGAGGAGACCGACTCCTGGGCCAGCCTTGATGTGGGCAGCCACGGCAGTGCCGAGCGCCAAGCTGCAAAGGCCCACAGGAGCAGGTGGTGGCGCTGGGCCAAGTGTGTCTGTTCGTGCACCAGGACCGCCCGCAGTTCGTCGGGGGAGAGCAGCGCCAGCAGGCCTTCCGACAGTACGGTGACGGAGCGCGAGCCGCCGGGCAGGCAGTAGGCCACCGGGGCCTGGTGGTTCAGGACCAGCGTTCCCGGCTGGTCGTGCGAAGGGGAGCTGAGCAGGTGCAGGAGGTCGCGGTGCTTGCGGCGCTGGCGTTCTATGCGGAAATATGTCAGCCAAAGCGTGAAGAGAAGGTGTGCCGTGAGTAGGGCCGCGGCGCTCAGGGCAAAGGCGTGCACGATGCCCAATGTGTCGAGGGATTCCGTGCCCAGGAAGATGCCCAGCAGCCCGTGCAACCCGCTGGGCAGGTTCCCGCCGAGGGTGGACAGGCCCCAGCAGAGCATGGCGCCGATCATGGACAGGCCACCGGCGAGGGCGATGGACTGCCACAGCACCATGGCGGCAAAAGGGGCCCGTGCGGGCCAGGCCGCGCGGGACAGGAAAACCGGCACCGGCCAGGCCAGAATCACGGCCAAGGCGGCGAGGAACCAGGAGGTCCAAAACATGGTTTACAACTTACCGCTTCCAGCTGAAGGATTGCCCGGCGGCCGCCTCCGCTGCCGCCCTGCCTCGCCGGCAGGATTGGGCTGCGGAGGTGCTGCCGGGTGGCGGGCGGTCCCGTCGGTTCGGTGGCGGCTGCCTGCCGGGGGTGGCGCGGTGTCCGTCAGGAGTGGCCCAGCAGCTTGCGCAGGGTCTGCGCCTCGCCTGCGCTGACGGTGCCGATGAAGCGGGCCAGCACGGCCTCGCGGTCGGGTGCGGATCCCAGGACTTCCATCATGAGTTCGGCCGTGTGCTCTTCACGGCTGGTCACTGCCCGGTAGCGGTGCGGGCGCGATGAGCGCTCACGCTCCACCAAGCCCTTCTTCTCCAGCCGGGACAGCACCGTCAGGACGGTGGTGACTGCCAGCGGGCGTGCCTCCGCGTTGCCTTCCGATGCACGCTGCGAGAGCAGGTCCCGCAGGTTGTTGGCCGTAATGGCCTCCTGATGCTCCCACAGCAGGTCCATGACAGCTCTTTCCAAATCGCCAAGCGTCGCCATCAAAATTCCTCTACTTTACTGCGGCCATCAAAATACAAGACAGTACGCCAAACATGCGTACATGCCTAAATATACAGCTTTTGACAAGGAAGTTCTACACGGGGTAGAACTAGAACATTCTACAGTTCGTAGAAATTGACTCGGGCCGTAATAATTCATGGATGAGGGGTAGTTGGTGGAAGCTCTTGAAATTGCCAGGTGGCAGTTCGGGATAGTGACGGTGTACCACTTCCTGATGGTGCCGCTGACCATTGGACTCGGCACCTTGGTGGCCATTCTGCAGACGCGCTGGCACAAGACGGGCAACGAGGCGTACCTGCGCATGACGAAGTTCTGGGGCAAGCTGTTCCTGATCAACTTCATCATGGGTGTGGCCACGGGCATTGTGCAGGAATTCCAGTTCGGCATGGCATGGAGCGAGTACAGCCGCTTTGTGGGCGACGTCTTCGGCGCGCCACTGGCCATGGAGGCGCTGCTGGCGTTCTTCGTGGAGTCCACGTTCCTGGGACTGTGGATTTTCGGCTGGAAAAAGCTGCCCGCGAAGGTCCACTTGGCTTGCCTGTGGATCGCGGTGGCCGGGTCCATCGTCTCCGCCTACTTCATCCTCGTGGCCAACTCGTGGATGCAGCACCCCGTGGGCGTGGAAATGATCGACGGGCGCCCCGTCATGGTTGATGCCTGGGCCGTGTTCACCAACAACACCGCCCTGGTGGCGTTCTTCCACACCATCACCGGCGCACTGGCCGTGGCCGGCGGATTCCTGCTGGGTATCTCCTGGTACCACCTGTGGCGCCGCCGCAAGGATGGCATTGACACCGTGGACGCCAATGGCCGTGTCGTCGTTGGCGAATCCGCCACCATTCCCGGCCGCGACAAAAAGGACCACTCGGTCTGGATCAAGTCGCTGCGATTCGGTGCCGTAGTGGCCATGATCGCATTTGCCGGCTCCGCAATTTCAGGCGACCTGTCAGGCAAGCTGATGTTTGAACAGCAGCCCATGAAGATGGCCGCCGCCGAGGCAGCCTGCCACGACGGCACCGGCTTCTCCATCCTCTCGATTGGCAACGTCGGCAGCCGCGACTGCTCCGACGTCGTGGCCGTCATGGAAATCCCCGGCCTGCTCTCCTTCCTGGCACACAACGACTTCACCACCGACATCAAGGGCGTGAACACGCTCATTCCCGAATACCAGGAAAAGTACGGCACCCACTTGCCGGATGACCCCATGTACGGCGCCCGCGCCGGCCAGGAAATCAACTACGTCCCGATCATGCCCGTCACCTACTGGGGCTTCCGCATGATGATCGGCTTCGGCGGGCTCGCCGCCGCGGCCGCCGCAGTGGCCCTGTGGCTGACCCGCAAGGGCACCGTGCCGCGCTCCAAGGGCCTCATGCGACTGGCCCTGGTGGGCATCCTGGCACCCTTCGGTGCCAACGCCGCGGGCTGGATCTTCACCGAGATGGGCCGCCAGCCGTTCGTCGTGGCACCCAACCCGGCGATGTCCGGAGTCGACCAGGTCTTCATGTTCACTGCCGCAGCCGTCTCGCCGGGCGTCTCTGCCGGTGAGGTGATCTTCTCCCTCGTGGCGCTGACCACGGTGTATGCCGTGCTGCTGGTGGTGGAGGTGGTCCTGCTGACGAAATTCATCCGCGGCGGGGTGGTCTCGGCCATGCCTGAGCTGGACCAGACAAAGAAGAAGGACGACGGCGGAAACGGCCCGGGCGGGGAGGCAGACGACGATGTGCTTGCGTTTGCGTATTGATTCCGTGCACCTCCGGCGCCCGGCCCGCCTGCCGCGCCATCCCCGCCGGCATTCGGCCGGCACCGCTTCCTTCCCCACGCTGGATTCCTAAGGATTGATGATGGATTTTCTGCCCACTTTGTGGTTCATACTGATTGCCGTGCTGTGGATCGGCTACCTGTTTCTTGAGGGATTCGACCTGGGCGTAGGCATGCTCATGAAGACCTTCGCGCGCGGCGAGAAGGAACGCCGTGTCCTGCTCAACACCGTGGGGCCGGTCTGGGACGGCAACGAAGTCTGGCTGCTGACGGCTGGCGGCGCCACGTTCGCCGCGTTCCCGTTCTGGTATGCATCGCTCTTCTCCGCCCTGTACATCCCGCTGGTCTTTGTGCTGCTGGGGCTGATCTTCCGCGCCGTGGCCTTTGAATACCGCGGCAAGGTGCACAACGACACCTGGCGCACGGTGTGGGACTGGGCCATCGCGCTCGGCTCGCTCGTGGCAGCCTTCGGCATCGGCGCCATGCTCGCCCTGACCACCACCGGGCTGCCGCTGAACGAGAACGGCGACCGCGTTGGCGGGGCGTTCGCATGGTTTACCTGGTACGCCGTCATCGGCGGCCTGGCCATCGTCGGCTTCGCCGTCATCCACGCCGCAGCCTTTGTTGCACTGAAGACCGACGGCGACATCCGCCACCGTGCGCGGCGCCTCGTGGGCCGGTGGATGCCTGTGGGCCTGGCGCCCATGGCCGTGTGGGCCATCGCCGTGGCACTCGAGAACGGCAAGTGGTTCAGCTGGCTGCTGATCGCGGTGGCTGTTGCTGCCGCCGTGACATCGTGGGCGGCCAACAGGGCCGGGCGTGAAGGGTTCAGCTTCCTGGCCATGGGCGGGTTCCTGCTGGCCGGTGCCGCCGCCATCTTCAGCGCCGTGTATCCCGTGGTGCTGCCGTCGACGCTGGATCCGCTGTGGAACCTGACGGTGGAGAACGCCTCCTCGTCCAGCTACACACTTGGCCTGATGTCCATTGTGGCTGCATTTGGTGTGCCGCTCGTGCTTGCCTACCAGGCGTGGACGTACTGGATCTTCCGCAAGAGGATCACCGCGGCCCACCTGCCCGAACCGCACGACTTTGCCCCCGCCGTCGCACTGGCAACAGCCGGTGCGGCACCTGCCGGGGCAACCGGCACCACCCCGACAGGAAGTGCTTCCTAGCATGAGCATGCGCCCCACACTCCCTCCCGGCCGGGCCACACGGCTGTCACTGGCCGGGCTCGGCGGACTTGCCGCGCTCAAGGCCGCGGGCCTGGTCCTGGGCCTTGGTGCCCTGGCCTACGCCCTCGCCCAGTGGGCGGCCGGGTCCCCGCTGGATGCCGAACGGCTGCTGGTGCAGGGGAGTGTGGGCGCCGTGCTGCTCGCGGCCGCCGTGTGGGGGCAGCAGGTGCTGGCCCGGCGCGCCGCCCTCGGGGCCAAGGAGGAACTGCGCGCGAAACTCGTGGCGCACCGCCTGGACCGGCGCCACGCCGGGCAAGGCGGCGCCGTCGGCGCGGAAGCCATGCTGGCCAGCCGCGGGCTCGACGGCCTGGACAACTACTTTGCCAGCTACCTGCCCGCACTGGTGACCACGGCCGTGCTGCCGCTGCTCGTGGGGCTGCAAATCCTGCTCACCGACTGGGTGAGCGCACTCATCGTCGCCCTGACAGTGCCGCTGGTGCCGGTGTTCATGATCCTGATCGGCCACCACACCCAGGACCGCGTGGCCGAGGCTGCCGACGGGCTGGACCGGCTCTCCAACCACCTCCTCGAATTGGCCCGCGGGCTGCCGGTCCTGGTGGGCCTGCGCCGCGCCTCCGCCCAGCGCCGCGCCCTGGCCGACGTGTGCGAGGCATACCGCAAGACCACCATGGCCACGCTGCGCACCGCGTTCCTGTCGTCGATGGCACTGGAACTCATCAGCACCATATCCGTGGCGGTGGTCGCCGTGTTCATCGGCGTCCGGCTCGTGGCCGGGGAAATGCCGCTCGAGGCCGGGCTGCTGGCGCTCATGCTTGCCCCGGAATGCTTCAAGCCGCTGCGCGACCTCGGTGCCGCCCACCACGGCAGCGAGGACGGGGTGGAGGCGTTGCGCCGTGCAACGGAAATTCTCGACGGCGGATCCCCCTCCCAGCCTGGCGCTCCTTCCGGCATGGTTGCCGAGGTGCCTGCCGCGACTGCGGCGTCCGGGTCCGTTGTGACTACCCGAAACCTCAGCGTGCGCTATGACGGACGCGCCGAACCAGCCGTTTCCGGGTTCACTGCCAGCCTGGCACCGGGCGCTGTGCTGGTCCTGGACACCCCCAGCGGAACCGGCAAGTCGACCATCCTGGCTGCCATGGCGGGAATCCTTCCCGCCGCCGGTCCCGGCGCCGCCGTCGTGGAAGGCGAGTTGGCAGTGCGCAATCAGCAGGGCCTGGTGTTTGTCTCCCAGCACCCTGTCTTCACGGAGGAGCAGGTGGCCGATGAGATCGCCCTGTATGCGGCCGGCCCCTCCTCCCTGCGTGTGGGTGCGGATGCGGTTGCTGCCGCACTGGCCGCCGTCAACGGCTCCCATCTGGCCCGGCGCCGGGTGGTGGAGTGCAGCCCTGGTGAGCTGCGCCGCGTGGCCGTGGCCCGCGCACTTGCCCGCATCGCCGTCGACCCTGCCGTGGAACTGGCGCTGCTCGACGAACCGACAGCCCACCTCGATCCTGAATCGGCACGGACGGTTCGCGCATCGCTGGCCGCGCTGCGGGGGAGCGTGGCCGTTGTGGCCGCCACACACGATCCGCAATTGGCTGCGGATCTGGGCGGGGCTGTACCGGCAGCGGCCGGCGCGCAACATGCCCCGGCCGGCCGCGGTGCCGGCGCGCAGCATGCCCCGGCCGGCGCCTTGCCCCAGGCGCGGGTTGCCACCCCGGCGGATGCACCCCGGCCAGGGCGGGCAGCAGAGGATGAACCTGCGGCACCAACCGCCACCGCTGCGGACCCTGCCCGTTTCAGCTGGCGCCACCTGCGGCAGTTGCCGCTGCGCTCGCCCCGTTTCGCCGCCGGCGTGCTGGTGTCGGCCCTGGCCACCCTGAGTGCGGCGGCTCTGTCCGGCATCTCGGGCTGGCTGATTGTGTGGGCGGCCGCGCAGCCGCCCATCCTGTACCTGTTGACTTTGATTGTTGGGGTGCGGGCCTTCGGGATCGGCCGCTCAGTACTTCGCTACTCCGAACGCCTGCTGACCCATGACGCGGTATTCCGCTGGGCCGCCGGGCTGCGGCTCAGGCTCTGGGATTCGCTGGGTTCCTCGGTGCTCCACTGGGGCAGGCTGACCCGGTCGGGTGGTGCCCTGGGCACGCTCGTGGCCGACGTCGATGAACTGCGCGACGCCGTTCCCCGCGTGGTGGTGCCCATCCCGTCGGCGCTCATCTCCTATGGGGCGGTGCTGCTGACCGTGTACCTGCTGGTCCCTGAAGCCGCAGTTGTGGTGCTGGTGCTTGGCATGCTGGCCCTGGTGGTGCTGCCCGTCCTGGTGCTGGCCACCCAGCGGCGCGCCTCCGCGGCGGCAGCCATTCACCGGATTTGGCTCGCCGGGCGCACCACCACCTTGTTCGCCGCGGCAGGCCAGCTGGCCGCCAACGGGGTGGGCGGGAACGAGGCCGCCCGGTTCCGCCGCGCCGATGCCGCGGTTGCCAAGCCGCTGCGCAGGCTCGCCTGGTCCGACGGCATGGGCCAGGGGTTCGTGGCGCTGCTTTCCTCACTCGCCGCCGTGGCAGCGGCCGGAGTGGCCGTGGGTGCCGGGGTCGATCCGCGCGCGGCCGCCGTGGCAGCCCTGCTGATGCTGGCCCTGGCTGAGCCCCTCGGAATGTACATGGAAGCCGTCAGCGCGCTGCCGGCGCTGGCAGCCCTCATGAACCGGACGCTGCCCCTGCTTGACGCCCCTGCGACGGTCATGGCCGCCGAGAATGTTGAGCCGGATCCGGTTGCCGAACTGGCCATTGACCAGATCACGGCCCGATACCCCAACGCCGCCGAGCCGGTCTTCAAGGGTCTTGGCGGCGGCGTCCGGCGCGGGCAGTGGTGGAGCGTGAGCGGGCCTTCGGGGTCGGGAAAGTCGACGCTGCTCGCGGTTCTGCTCGGATTCCTTGCGCCCGAGGAAGGCCGCTACCTGCTGAACAACAAGCCGGCCTCACCCGCCACGCTGGCAAGCATCGCCTGGTGCCCGCAGGATGCCTACCTGTTCAACTCGACCCTGCGCGCCAACCTCGCATTGGCCCGCCCCGCGGCCACGCCGCCCACCGGGGAAGAGCTGGTTGCCGCCATGGAAACCGTTGGCCTGGGACCCTGGCTGGCGGAGTTGCCATTGGGCCTGGACACGCGGGTGGGACCTGGCGGGCACAGTCTCTCCGGGGGCCAGCGGACCCGGGTGTCGGTGGCCCGAACGCTCGTGGCGGGTGCCGATGTCGTGCTTCTTGATGAACCAACCGCGCACCTCGGCCAGGACGAAGCTGGCGAGCTGGTGGATGAATTGCGCCAGGCGCTCTCCGGTGCCGCTGTTGTGCTGGTGACGCACGACGGCGAACTCGCCAGCCGTGCGGATTCCCACCTGGCGCTGGGGAAAGTTGCCGGCGGGCCAATTCTGGCGGCTGGTGCGGCGCGGCCTTAGGCTGGTGGGATGACACAAACGCATCCCGCCGACAATCAGCAACTGCCTCCATTTCCCGTCGCGGGCGGCCTCCACTTCAGGCCCCTCGCAGCGGCCGATGTGGACGGGTGGTTGGAGCTGATGGCGCGCATCGAGGCGGCCGAGCAGGTCCCGTGGCGGACGCAGCGCTCGGAGTTGGTGGCGGTGGTGGAGGATGCGCGAAATCCCGTGGCCGAAAATTCGGTGGGCGGTTTTGACGCCGCGGGTGTCCTGCGTGCTCTCGGGCGGGTGTCCAAGAATCCGGACGGGGAGAAGGCACACGTCATGGGTGGTGTGGATCCCGAATGGCGCCGCCGTGGCGTGGGCTCCGCCATCCTGGCGTGGCAGGAGGCCCGGGTGCTGCAGCGCTTTGCCACCGATGCGCAAGGCGGTCCGCTGGCCCGCGCCTACGGAGAGTCCGACAATGCCGCCACCACTGCCTTGTTGGCCGGTGCCGGGTATTCGGTGGTGCGGTATTTTTCCGAGATGCTCCGGCCCTTGGCAGGTGCCCCGGCCGTGCCGCTGCCGGCCGGGATCCATGTGGTTTCCTACACGCCGGACATGAATGAGGCCGTACGGCTGGCCCACAACGAGGCGTTTGCCGACCACTGGGGCTCTGAGCCGCGCAGCCCCGAACAATGGGCGGTTCAAATGGCGCATGAGCACCTTCGCCGGGACCTGTCCACGGTGGCCCTGGATGCTGCTTCGGGTGAGGTTGCCGGCTACCAGATCGCCACGGTCGACCTGGACATGGCGGCAGAGTCAGGCCGTGCTGAAGGGTACACCGAGCTGCTGGGCGTGCGGCGTGCGTGGCGGGGACGCGGGATCGCCCCCGCCATGCTGGCGGACGCCATGGCACGGTTTGCCGCGGCAGGCCTGGACCATGCCGCCCTGGACGTTGACACAGAGAATCCCACGGGTGCGCTGGGACTGTACGAAGGGATGGGCTACAAGCCCATCCGCAGCAGCGCCGCGTGGGACAAATCCCTGTGAGCATGTCCCAAGCCTGCATGGATTGAATTAGCCCGCCTGCATTTTGGCCGGCCGGCGCACGCCCAGGCCGGCAGCACGCCCGGGCGGCGGTGTGCTGGCTGCGGGGGACCGGGCCCAATGGTCCGGTGTTGGTTCAGGCGTTGATGTCGTGCAGGTGGTGGACCACGTCGTGCAGGAAGTACCCGGCCAGGGTCACGACGGTGAATTCGGCGCCGTTGCTGCGCAGCCCCCGCCGGTCCCAAAGCTCCGGGTCGACGGCGCCAAAGGCGGCGGCCGCATCCATGCCGTTTGCCACCAGTTCGGACGCAACTCCCTCTGGATCCAACGAGCCGTAGTTGCCGTCAAGGGCGGCCTGGTCCTGGTCCCAGTTCTCGAAGGTGGGGTTGTCTTCGCGGAGCATAAGTTCCAGCCGTGCACAGAAGACTTCAAAGACGTCCCTGACATGCGCGCCGTATTCGAGCACTGACCAGATGTCTGGGTTGCTGCGCTCCTCTGCGCCAGCCCGGCGCAGTGCCGACACCCAGCGCGGAAGGAGTGCGGGAATGGTGGTCGCGACCGTTGCCGGAGTAGCCTTGCCGGCACGGAATCCACATTCAGGGCAGGGTCGTTCAAGCACCCATGTCCAGTCTTTTTCATCAGGAATGATAGCCATGGGGCCAGTCTATGCCGGGTCGTCCCAAGGTTGTGTTTTGCGTCGAATGGGTGGTTCGGCCGGTCGTTGAGCCCGGTCCCGGGATCCGCCTGCCGGTGCACTGCACGTGATCTAGCGGCCTTGGTGTTGAGCGTTGTGGGGTGTTATTTGCGTTGGGTTGTGGTGGTTTCGGTGATGAGGTGTTGGAGCCATTGGGGGTATTCGGGGCGGGTGGGGTCGGTGGGTGTGGGTGGTTGGTAGCGGCCGGTGGGGGTGATCCAGCCGACGCGGCCGTCGGGGGTTGGTTGGGGTGTCCAGCCGCGCAGGGTGATGTGTTGGCGTTCGGGTTCGTTGATGGTGCGGCGTTGGCCGTTTTTGTTTTTGTCGTCCTTGAGGTGGCGCATGCGGTGGTGGGTTTCGCAGGCGGGGGCGAGGTTGGCGATGGTGGAGGCGCCGCCGAATTCGAAGGCGCGCAGGTGGTCGAGGTCGGTTTCCATGACTGGGTTGGTGCAGTTGGGTACGTAGCAGCCGCTGCGGAGGGCCCGGAGGGCTGCTTTCTCGGTTTTGTTTAGTGTGTAGCGTTGCGGGTGCAGCGGCAGTGCGTCGCCGGTGACGGGGTCGTTGAGAATGCGCAGGAGCGAGGGGGCGCGGGCGGTGAGTTCCCGGGCGATGCTGGCCGGCAGCAGCCCGCCTTGGGGGCCGGCGATCTCGGCGGGTTCGTTGGTGAGTCCGAACAGGGACAGGATGGGCACGGTGAGGATGAACAGGCCCTGGGGTGCGGGCGGGTCGGTCATGGTTTTGCCGTGTTGGAGGCGTTCGAGCTGCTCCCGGTATTCCTGCCACGGCTCTTCTTCGGTGATTCCGTCAACGAGTCCGTTGGGGGTGTAGCCGCTGCCGTCTCCGACGACTTCGTCCATGAAGTCCTGGCCGGTCATGAACGAGACGCCCTCGGGCAGGATGATGCCCTCCAGCACGTCGGAGCCGGAATCGTCATGGGCACCGGCAACGGCAGGGATATCCGGGGTGTGCGGGGTGTCGGGCGGGGTGTCCTGCAGTGCCGGCCCGCGGCCGTCCGGGCGGCAACCGTCCCGGACATCAGGGTCCTGCGGGTTGCCAGGTGGGTTCGCCGGGGCTGTGGCAGGGTCGTGGTGCGCCCAGGGCGGCTCATCATCCACACCACCACCACCATCACCACCACCACCACTGCCACTGGCGGTGGCGGAAAGCGTATCGCCGTGGTCGGAGGGTGCAGGGGTGCCGCCGCCCGGGGGTCGTGTGTCACCGTTGCCGGCGGCACTGCCACTGCCCGGTCGGCTGCCGCCACGGTTTGGGCCCGTGTCCGGGGTGGTGGGCCAGGCCCAGCCGCCGGAGTCATCCTCGGCGGGCTGCGAACCCGCGTCAGGGCCGAAGCCCTTCCACCCGGTGTCCCCACCCTCACCGGCGCTGGCGCCGTCACGGTTCGGACCCGAATCCGGGGCGCCGTGGGCGGGGTTGCCGGGTTCGCCTGCACCCTGGGCGGCGGTGGTGTTGTCGGCGGGGTTGCCGGTGTTGTCTGCGGGATGGGTGGGGTCTTGGTGCAGGAGCAGGAGGGTGGCGATGTCCGCGCGGAGCTGGTCCAGGGTGCGGTGTTCGCGCAGGTCTTCGGTGGTGCCCGGATGCCGGGCCTTGTTCAGGCGGTCGCTGGTGGCGGCGTCGTATTTGATGGCGCGGGCCAGGCGGGTGCAGTAGGTGTAGATCGCGGTGGCGCTGAGGGTGGGCAGGTACAGGGTGAGCCAGGACATGCCGTCGGGTCCGGGTTCGCAGCTCACGGACCGGCGCGCCCAGGCTTCCTTGGTGCGGGTCTCCAGGGATTCCGGGCACATGCGTTCACGGGCGCGGCGGGCCTTGCCCTTGAAGGAGGCCACCGTGGTTCCGATCACGAGCTTGAGCAGTTTCGCCAGGAACGCGGCAACCAGCTCCGGGGTGACACCGGCGGTGACTTCCAGGGTGCGGCATTCGTTGAGCATGACGGCCGCGTGCCCGTAGGCGAACGTGCCGGCCTCCATGCCGGCGAGCACGGACGGGTACTCCTCCACGAGGGTGCAGGCGTTCTGGTCCAGGGATGCGGCGGTCCGTTCGGGAATGCACAGGGCCATGGCCAGTTCCGTCACGATCGACGCGCCGCTCACGCGGCGCTGGAAGCTGTCCAGCTTCGCCGCCCGCCATTCCACCTCGGCCGCCCCGTGCACCCGCGCGATGAGCCGGACCCGGAACGCATCCACCTTCCCCTGGTGGGCCCGCAACTCCTCCAGGGCGTCAATCCCGGCACAATGCACGCCGTACGCGACCCCGTTCCGCGAGGGCGGTTCCGGCCCCACGGCCGAAACCGGCGGATAGTCGGGCAACCCAGCCAGGGCAGCACTGCCGGCACCAAAGGGCTCAACAACAGGAAGGGCAATCCCGGCCAGAAGCCCAGCCACACCCCGCGGTGTGGCTGGTGCGTCATCGCCCCGGTCCTCCGGGAACTGCTCCGGAATGCTCATGCACCCATTTTACCCTGCACGTTCGAACCGCACAATAGTTTCTAGAACAAATCTACTATCAGTGGTTTCGCCATCGTCCGCACCCGCCCGAACCTTCCCGCCAACGCCAGCGGTCTCGGCGCCACGGAAAAGCGGCCGATTCCGCCACGAGGCCCCTGAACCAGGAACCCAACACCGCCGCCGCATTGGGAGCGGCGGGCTACTCGAGGGGAAGTTCAAAGGCACCCTGCGTGGGGTCGAGGTCCGGCAGGGGCTCGCGTGCCGGTGCCGCCTGGGGCGCCCTGGCAGGAGCCGGCGGTGCCGTCCTGGCTGGTGCGGCCTTGGTACCGCCTTCAGTTCTTGTGCCCACTGGGGCCGTCTCCTTGCCCCCTCCTGCGGAAGCTGCCGGGGCAGCGGCAGGGGGCAGGCCGGCGTCGGGCGCGTGACTGGCCGGGGCAGCCAGGCTGGGGCCCAGCAGGTCGATGCCCGCCGACAGTGGAACGCCGGAGCCGTCGCGGTGGCCGTGCTCGACGGGGAGCGCCCGCACCACGCCGGTGGCGGACGACGCCTTGGCCGGACCATGGCCCGCCCAGGCGGTGAGGAGGTGGTCCTCGCCCTTCAGGAAGCGGTGCGCCCGGACACCGCCGGTGGCGCGGCCCTTGGCGGGATACTCAGAGAATGCCGTCACCTTGGCGGAGCCCGACGGCGTCCCCGGCAGCGGGTCCTGGCCGCCGGAAACCGTCACGACGACGGCGTCGGGGTCATTGGGGGAGGCAGCGGTGAAGGAAATCACGGCGTCCCCGGCCGAGAGCTTGATGCCGGCCATGCCGCCCGCCGTGCGGCCCTGGGGGCGGACTGTCGCGGCACTGTACCGAAGCAGCTGGGCGCCCTTGGTGATGAAGACGAGGTCGTCGTCGTCCGCGGCAACCGCAGCGCCGACCACGTAGTCCTTGGGCTTGAGGGCGATGTACTCCCAGTCATCCCGGTTCAGCGGATAGTCGGGGGTGACCCGCTTGACGACGCCTGCGGCGGTGCCCACGGCAAAGACGGCGTTCAGCGGCACGAAGCCCACGAGCGACTCGCCCTTGGCCAGCGTAATGAAGTCCTTGGCCGGCACGCCTCCGGCCAGGTTGGGCAGGGACGCCGTGGGCGGCAGCACGGGCATGTCAACGACCTGCAGGCGCAGCATCCGTCCCAGGGACGTCAGGGCGCCGATCTCGGCCCGTGCTGTGGACTTGAGCACGGAGGTGAAGACATCGTGCTTGCTGCGGGTGCCGGGGTCCGCGAGGGGGTCCGCCGTGGATGTGCGGGCAATCTGGCCGGTGGCGCTGAGCAGCACCCAGCACGGGTCGTCGGCGATTTCCAGCGCGATGGGCGCGAGCTTTCCGGCCTTGCCGGGGGCGGCAGCCAGCGCCTTCGCCACAGACGGGGCCATGGCCTCGGATTCCAGCAGCACGGTGCGGCGCGGGGTGGCGTACTTGGCGGCAACCTCGCCCATCTCGTCGGAGACCAGCTGGTGCAGCAGCTCCTTGGACGCCAGGATCGCCTCGAGTGCGGCAATCTCGCGGCGGAGCTCGTCCCGCTCAGTTTCCAGCTCCACCATGGAGAAGCGGGTCAGGCGGCGCAGCTGCAGGTCCAGGATGTAGTTGGCCTGGATTTCGGAGAGGTCGTAGATGGTCATGAGCCGTTGGCGGGCGGCCGCCACCTCATCCGAGGTGCGGATGATCTGGATGACCTCGTCGATGTCCAGGATGGCGATCAGCATGCCCTCGACCAGGTGCAGGCGGTCCTGCTTCTTGCCCAGTCGGAACGCGGTGCGGCGCCGAACCACGTCGATGCGGTGGTCCACGAAAACCTGCAGCAGCGGCAGCAGGCCCAAGGTCTGCGGCTGGCCGTCCACCAGGCACACGTTGTTGATGCCAAAGGACTCCTCCAGCGGCGTGTACCGGTACAGCTGTTCCATGACGGCGGCGGGGTTGAAGCCGTTTTTGATCTCAATGACCAGGCGCAGCCCGTGCTTGCGGTCGGAGAGGTCGATGAAGTCGGCGATGCCCACCAGCTTCTTGTTGTTGACGGCGTCCTTGAGCTTCTCCTTCACCTTCTCCGGCCCCACCAGGTACGGCAGCTCGGTGACCACCAGGCCCACCTTGCGGGGGGAGATCTGCTCGACGGCGATCTTGGCCCGGGTCTTGAAGGAGCCCCTGCCTCCGGCGTAGGCGTCGCGGATGCCAGACAAGCCAACTATCCGTCCACCCGAGGGCAGGTCGGGGCCGGGGACGTACGCCATGATGTCCTCGAGCGTGGCGTCCGGGTTGGCGATGAGGTGCTGGGCGGCGGCAATGACCTCGCCCAGGTTGTGCGGGGCCATGTTGGTGGCCATGCCGACGGCGATGCCGCTCGCACCGTTGACCAGCAGGTTCGGGTAGGCGGCCGGCAGCACGGAAGGCTGCAGCATCTGGTTGTCATAGTTGGGCACAAAGTCCACAACATTTTCATCCAGGCTGCCCGTCAGCTCGAGCGCGGGCGCAGCCAGCCGGGCCTCAGTGTAGCGGGGGGCGGCGGGACCGTCGTCGAGCGAGCCAAAGTTGCCGTGCCCGTCAATGAGCGGCAGGCGCAGCGTCCAGTCCTGGGCCATGCGGACCATGGTGTCGTAGATGGCGGTGTCGCCGTGCGGGTGGAGCTTTCCCATGACCTCGCCCACCACGCGCGCACTCTTCACGTGGCCGCGCTCTGGCCGCAGCCCCATCTCGCTCATCATGTACAGGATGCGCCGCTGCACCGGCTTGAGCCCGTCACGCGCGTCGGGCAGGGCGCGCGAGTAGATCACCGAGTAGGCGTACTCCAGGAAGGAGCCCTCCATCTCCGTGGACACGTCAATGTCAACGATGTTTTCGGTGAAGTCTTCTGGGGCAGTCGGTTGGCGCTTGGCCATGGTTGCGGTGGTTCCTATTCTTCATGGGGGTGTTGCGACGGCGGCATGCGCGTCTTTGTCGCATCATGTCGGTACAGTGATTCTATGGTGAAGCCAGAGCAAGCGCCCGAATATCCGGCTCATTGGGAAGCCGATGTGGTCCTTCGTGACGGGGCCACGGGCCATTTGCGCCCCATGACCGCCGCCGATGCGGACGCCGTGCAGGCCTTTCACATGGCCCAGTCCCAAAATTCCATCTACATGCGCTTCTTTACGTACAAGTCGAAGCTCACGCCGAAGGAATTGCGCCGCTTCACCGAACTCGATTATCGCGACCGCGTCGCATTTGTCATAACCCACGGCCGGGAGATCATCGGGATCGGCCGCTACGACCGCCTCGACGACCCCGCCGAGGCCGAGGTCGCCTTCAACGTCTCCGACGCCAACCAGGGCCGCGGGCTGGGCTCGATCCTGCTGGAGCACCTGGCCGTCGCGGCCCGGGAAAACGGGATCGACAAATTTTCCGCCGAGGTCCTGCCGGAAAACCGCAAGATGATGCAGGTGTTCACGGAGGCCGGCTACGAGGTCCACCGGCGGTTTGACGACGGCGTCATCTCCCTCTCCTTCGACATCGACCCCACGGAAAAGTCACGCGCCGTCATGGAAGCCCGTGAGCACCGCGCGGACGCCCGCAGCGTGGCCGGGCTCCTGGCCCCGGCCTCGGTGGCCGTCATCGGCGCGAGCCGGGCGTGGGGGAGCATCGGCCAGCAGCTGCTGGAGCACATTGTGGAGGGCGGCTTCACGGGTGCCGTCCATGCCGTCAACCAGGAGGCGCTGGAGGTCTCCGGCATGATGCCCTACGGCTCCATCGCCGAGGTTCCGGGCCCCGTGGACCTGGCCGTCATTGCCGTCCCCTACGACCAGGTCCCCTCCGTGGTGGAGCAGTGCGGCGCGGCGGGAGTGAAGGGGCTCGTGATCGCCACGGCCGGTTTTGCGGACGACGGCGAACACGGCTTGGCAAGGCAGCGCGCCCTGGTGCGCAGCGCCAGGGCGAACGGCATGCGGCTGGTGGGCCCGGCCTCGCTGGGCCTGGCCAACACGGATCCGGCCGTCTCGCTGAACGCCTCGATGGCGCCGGAGCTGCCGCTGCGCGGCGGCCTGGGCATCTTCAGCCAGTCAGCGGCCTTGGGCGTATCCCTGTTCGCCTCGATGTCGCGGCGCAGCGTGGGCATGTCCAGCGTGCTCTCGGCCGGGAACCGGGCGGACATCTCCGGCAACGACATGATGCAGTTTTGGGAGGACGACCCCAACACCACCGCGTGCGGGCTCTACCTGGAATCCATCGGCAACCCGCGCAAGTTCTCCAGGATCTCCCGGCGGCTCTCGCGCACCAAGCCGGTCATCGTGGCCAAGTCCGACGCCATGGGCCTGCACCTGCCGCCCGGCCATGTTGTGCGCACCACCCAGGCCCCCGCGGGTGCGTTGGACGCCATGCTCCGGCAGTCCGGCGTCGTGCGGGTCAACACCATCGAGGAGCTCTCGGACGTTGCCCAGATCCTGGTGGGCCAGCCGCTGCCGCAGGGGCCGGGGCTTGCCATCATCGGCAACTCGGGCGCGCTGGGGACGGTGGTGGCGGACGCCGCCGAGCAGAACGGGCTGAAGGTTGCCGCCGTGGAATCAATGCTGTCGCTGGACACTGGCCAGTCCCGTGCGCTGCCGCTGCTCAGGCGCACCGTGCTGGGGGCGCTGGCGCGCGAGGGCGCGGATTCGGCGATCGTGACGCTGCTGCCTGTCATCGGTCTGACCATTGACACGATTGCACGCACATTGCAGGAGTGCTCGGAGGAATCGGGCAAGCCGGTGATCGGGGTTTTCACCGGCATTGTGGACGCCCGAATCCACGTCAACCGGCAAATGGCCGGGACGCTGCCGGCGTATTCCAGCCCCGGCGCGGCGATTGCGGCACTGGCCGCCGTGGCCCGGTACGCGAAGTGGCGCACCTCGGAGACGCCCTTGTTCGATCCGCCGGAGGGCGTTGACCCGGAAGCAGCGCAGGAGCTGCTGGACGGCTGGCTGGAAGGGGTGTCCGGCGACGGGCTGCAGACCCTGGATCCGGCGCAGGCCGCCGAACTGCTGGGCCACTACGGCATCTCGATCCTCGAGTCGGTGCCCTTTGGCAGCGACGACGAGGCCGTCGCCGCGGCGGAACGGCTGGGCTGGCCCGTGGCCATCAAGACCCTTGACCCGTCCCTGCGCCACCGCCTGGACCTGGGCGGGGTGCGGATCAACATTGAAAATGAGCAGTCGCTGCGGCGCAACATCGGGCAGATGCGCAAGTTCCTCCAGCCCTACGGGGAGAAGGCGCTGGAGGTGCAGAGCATGGCCGAGGTGGGGCAGTCGTGCACCCTGCGCGCCATCGAGGATCCGCTGCTGGGCCCCGTGGTGTCCTTCGGCATGTCAGGGGACGCGGTGAGCCTGCTCGACGACTGGGCCCACCGGGTGCCGCCGCTGTCGGTGCAGGACACGGCCGAGCTGGTGCGCTCGCCACGGGCCGCCCGCAAGCTCTTTGGCTACGAGGGGCTGCCCGCCGTGAACGTCGCCGCGCTGGAGGACCTCGCCGCCCGGGTGGCCATGCTCAAGGACGAACACCCGGAAGTGGCGTTTCTCGAGTTCAAGCCGGTCCTGGCCGGGCCCACCAAGGTGACGGTGCTCGCCGTCGACCTGCGCATCGGCAACCCCGCCCAGCGCACCGACAGTGCCCGGCGGGCCCTGAACTCCTGAGCCCGCCGCCCCAGTACGACGGCGGGAAGCCGCCTTTTGCCGGCCAGGGTAACCTGCCGCCGTCGTGCTTTGGGCGGGAGGTGCGCCCGGCCGGGGCGGGGAGGGCCCGCCGCCCAGTTCGCTTTCGCCGCCGGCAAGGTGCGAAAATGAAGGACATGAACAGCTTCGGAGCCGGCGCCCCGGCCAACACGAGAGGCAGCGACTTGGAAGCAGCACTCCAGCGCTCTGGATTTTACCCCCGGCTTGTCGCAGACGTCGTCAATGATGCGCTCGACGGGCAGGCGAGCCTCTCACACCTTGTCCACCTGGAAACCCACTTTGACCGCAACGAGGTCCACCGGCACATCACCGTGCTGGTGTTGACCACCGACATGCTGGTGATCACGCACGTGGACGACCACCAGCTGGATGAGGACGGCGAGCAGATGGTGGCGCAGGTGTCCACGGAGTCGGTGCCGGTCAGCCAGATCCAGTCGGTGGTGCTCAGCTACATTTACGCCCAGCCGCAGGACTACAAGCCCTCGGACCCGGCGCGCGAACTGACCCTGTCGATCGCGTGGTCTGGCGGACAGCGGGTGGACCTGGGCCCGGCGTCGTGCGGGGATCCCGGCTGCGACGCCGACCACGGCTACACCGGAACCATTGCGCAGGAAGACATTGTGCTGCGCATCAGCGCCGAGGCCGAGGGCCTCCAGGCCGTGGCCGACGCCAAGGCGTTTGCCCGGGCACTGCGGGCCGTGAACACCGCGGCCGGCACCACCGGCCACGGTGAAACCGGCGGCAGCCGCTTCCCCGCGTTTGGTGCACGGTTGGGCCGCTCCCATTACCGCCGCTAACGCCGTCGGCGTCTCCGAAGCAGCCGGTGCCCTGCTGGCGGGGCAGCCCGAGCTGCCCCGGCCGCCGTCGTACGGGAAAGCCTCCATTGGCGACCTGCTGAGCAGTGCGGCGGCCGTACTGGGCCACGCCGGCAGCCGGAATGTGCTGGGCCTGCCGGCCGCCCCGCGGATCTGCGTGGTGCTGGTGGACGGCCTGGGCAAGTCGCTGCTGGCCAAGCGCGCCGCCCATGCACCGTTTCTGCGCACCGTGCTGGCGGACGATTCCGGCGGCTCGCACCCGCGGACCCTGCACGCGGCCTTCCCCAGCACCACGGCCACTTCGCTCAGCTCTCTCGGGACCGGGCAGGTGCCGGGACAGCACGGAATGGTCGGCTACGACGTCCTGGACCCCGGCCAGGACAAGGTGGTGAACCTGCTGGGCAACTGGGACGGCGGGGTGGACCCGCTGCGCTGGCAGCCGTTCCCCACCATCTTTGAGCAGCTCGCCGGCTCCGTGCCGACCACCACCGTGAGCCTGCCCAAGTTTGCCGACTCGCCCATGACGCGTGCGGCCCTGCGCGGCAGCGAGTTCCGCGGGGCCACCTCGTCGCATGCCCGTGTGGAGGCGGCGGCGGAGGCACTGGCGGCCACGCCCAAGGCACTCGTGTACCTGTACTGGAGCGAGCTGGACAAGGCCGGGCATTCGCACGGCGCCGACTCGCCTCAGTGGGAACGGGCCCTGGAAGAGCTCGACGCCGGCATGAAGCGGCTGGCCGCCACGGCGCCCGCCAACACGCTGATCCTGCTCACGGCAGACCACGGCATGGTGGATGTGCCGCGTTCCGCGCGCGTGGACTATTCCCAGCACCCCGAGCTGGTGGCCGGGGTCCGGCACACGGCGGGGGAGCCGCGCATGGTGCACCTCTACCTGGACGACGGCGCCACGGCGGCGGGCCGGGACGCACTGATGTCCGCCTGGCTGGAACGCTATGGCAAGCTGGCGTGGGTCCTCACCCGGGACCAGGCCGTCGACGCCGGATACTTCGGCGAGGTCCGTGATGAGGTGCGCGGCCGGATCGGCGATGTGCTGGTGCTGGCCCGCGAATCCGTGGCGTTCTATGACATGCGGCGCGTGCGCCCCCAGGCCATGGAGGTGGTGGGCCAGCATGGGTCCATCACCAAGGCCGAGCGCGAGGTGCCGTTGCTGCGCATTCCCGTGACGGGCAAGCCCGCAGGCGGCAGGCGCCGCTAGGCACCGTCAAACCCTGCCTGGCAGGGTTGGCGGGCTGCGGGCGCGCGGCGGGGCAACACGCTGTAAATGAGAAGGGCAGCCGGCGCATCGCGCCGGCTGCCCTTCTCATTGGCATTGCTCGGCCACCCACTGGGTGGCCTTGTGGTCAATCGCCCTTGGTGCCGAAGACGATTTCATCCCAGCTTGGCACGCTGGAGCGCTTGGGCTTGGCCGCGGCCTTTCGTTCCAGCCGCTCCGCCACCTCGGTGTCGGAGGGGCCGTCATCCTCGGCGGGGGCGTGGGACGGGGCCGGGGCAGCATCTGCGGTTGCCGCGGGGGTACCAGGCGCGGCGGCGACGGGCCTGGCCGGGCGCAGGAACGTCACGGGCTCACCGGAGACAATCACCTCACGGGTTTCCGTGCTGACTTCAGAGACACTGTTCACCGGTTCTGCAGGCGGTTCGTCGCGGTCTTCCAGCGTTGGTGCCAGCTGGAGGAACGGCACCGCCTTCGGCCGTTCGCCGCCGCCGTCCTCCGGCTCCGGCGCGGGAGTGCCGTACAGCTCCTCGTCGCGGGGGTGTGCGCCGGGGACGTGGCTCCCCAGCATGGCGGCCAGTTCATCGTCGCCGTCCTCGTCGATGCCCAGCCGCATCCCGCGGCGCGAGCGCAGCATTTCCAGCAGGCCGTGCCCGGGGAAGTCGGGTGATTCCGGGTCGTCTTCGGGAGCCCCTGCAGGGTCGACGGCGGGCTCCCCGCCATTGGCTTCGACGTCAAACGGCTGGTCGGCCACGGCGCTGAGCCGGCGTTCCGGGACGGGGCTGTCAAGCGGTTCAAGCTCGCTGAGCTGCTGCGCCCAGCGGTTGGCATTTTGCAGTGACTTGCGGCCGGAGTGGAAATGCCACAGCGCAGGGGCGGGTTCGCCGATGCTGTTGGCGGCCCACTCCGTGCCGGGTTCAAAGTCGGCGGCAATGGTCCACGCGCCGGCACCTTCACGCCAGGCGTCCCAGCGCAGGGACTTGGGGTCGATGCCGAAGGCCGCCAGGCGGTGGCGGACCATGGCTTCGAGCGGGATGGCTTCGTCCCCGAACGCCGCGCGGTAGACGTCGTTGTGGGGTGCGGCCGCGGCAACTTCCACCGTGCGTGCCTGATTGGCAATGTAGTCGCGTTCGGCCAGCACGGGGCCCTCGTAGCGGCGGATCTGGTCAATCGAGTGTCCGGATGCCTCTGCCACGTCAGCGGCGGTGGAGCCGGCACGGATCATGGATTGGATTTCACGCGGCGACATCCGGGCAGCCGCCTGTGATGGTGCCCGGGCGGTGCGGTTCTGGCCCTTGCCCACAGCTGAGCGCAGGGCTTCGTCCAGGGGAAGCAGGTAGTTGTCCCCGTTGGGCCCACTGAGCAGCAGGTGACCGCCGTCGTCGTGGACACCCACCAGCCGAAGCTCAGCCATGCCGTCCTCCCAAAAAGTCATTGTAGTTCCCTTCGAAACTTTGCCACCGATGCACGGCTTTTCCTACTACCGCGGCAGGCGTGGCGTGAGATGGCTTTGAAATTGCGGCATTTCAGGGCGCCGGAGGCCGTTCGGGTGTGTTTTGGGGCACTTGTGGAGCACCGCGCGTGGTTGGCAGCGTCCGGGACACCTGCGTGCCAGCCGGGGAACGGTTGGCCGTGGAGCCTGGGCGGGCCGCCCGATGCGCCTTATCTTGGCGGCGCCTGTGGAGGGTGGGGCCGGCGGCTCTTAAGCCTTTTGCGAACGTGCTGCGGGCCGGGCCCCAGGTGCGGCGGTTTCCGTTCTAGGGTGTAGGGGGTGTTTACTGTTTGCCGCGGCAAAAGAGTAAACCGCAGCATATTTTTCAAGGGGGCGACCATGACCACTGGCTACCAGCAGCCGCGTGCGGCGCAGCGCATCAACCGCGGCGGGGCTGCCCGCAAACCCGGCGCCGCCGGGAGCATCAGGGACGCCGTGGTGGACCTGTCCGAGACGGAATTGGCGGAGCTGTTCGAACTGCCGGGCGCGGAGCCGGCACCCGAAGAGCTTGAGGTGGAGATCCTCGCCCAGCAGGCCGACGAATTTACCTGCGGCTCCTGCTTCCTGGTGCGGCACCGTTCGCAGCTTGCGCGTGAAAAGGGCGGGCTGATGTTTTGCCGGGACTGCGAAGGCTGAACCCCGGAGGCTGCCGGGGCTGAAATCCGCCCGGCACACCGGCGGATCCAGGCCGCATGGGCCTGGATCAACACCGTGCCGGACGGGCGGGCCGGCTAGGCTTCGGCGCTGCCGCTGCGCGCTGTGGCGCCGAGGGCAGCAGCCAGGTACTCGGGATGGCGCGTGGACGTCAGCCAGTAGGGTGTGCGGTCGTTGGGGTCGGTGATTTCAATCTTGACCACGGGCTTGATCCAGCCGCGGATGCACAAGTATGCGAGACCGTTGAGCTTGATGCCGCGCTGCTCGGTGGCGGCGTCGCCGCGGTAAATCGTCACCTCGCCCACAAATTCACGTTCGATCTGGGCCCGGCCCACGCGCAGGGTCTCCGGGGTGACCGCGATCGTGGGGGTTGAGGCGATGAGGATGGTGGACATGCCCGCCAACAGGACCGCGAACGCCACGTAGCCGGCCATGGGGCTGATCGGGATGAAGATCAGGATGCCCGCGGCGGACAGGCCAACAACAATGACCCAGCCCCAGAAGTTGGGCCACAGCTTTTCGGTGTAGTTGGCCGATGAGGGGGAGGTGGCGCCTGCGGGCGTGGTTGAAGACATGGGACCAGCTTTTCATCTTTCGCCCAGCTTTTCATCTTGGCCGCCCCGGAGCCCCGGCCCGCAGGCGGGAAAGCTGCGACCGGTCCCGTTCACGATAGAGTGTCCTGTTGTGAGCCACGAGACTTTTGAAGAAAACCCGCCCACCCTGAGCGTTCAGCTGCACATGCTCGACGACGGGATCGCACCTCCCAGCTACGCGCACCCCGGTGACGCGGGCGCGGACCTGCGCAGCCGGATCGACCTGGTGCTGGCGCCCGGTGAGCGGGCCCTGGTCCCCACCGGCGTGAGCCTGGCGTTGCCGTTTGGCTTTGTCGCCCTGATCCACCCGCGCTCCGGGCTGGCCACCAAGCAGGGGCTGACCATTGTCAACAGCCCAGGCACGGTTGATGCCGGGTATCGCGGGGAGGTCTCCGTTACGCTGCTGAACACCGACCTGCACCATTCCATCACCTTGAAGAGGGGCGATAGAATTGCACAAATGGTGATTCAGCGCGTTGAAAGGGCTGAATTCATCGAGGTGGCACAACTGCCGGACTCGGTGCGCGGCACAGGCGGCTTCGGATCCACGGGCGGCTTCGCCGCGCCGCTTGGCGAAACCGCGGCCCGCAACGGCTGAACAGCCCCCATCCATCTTTTACAAGGAGTCGGTTAATCCCATGGCTTTTGGGTTTGGTAGGAAAAACAAGAACAAGGATGATCGGTACGCCGACGCGGAAGACGCCGCCCTTGGCCTGAACGACGGCGGCATCTCCGGAGATGCCGACGCGGCACAGCTGGGGCTTCCTCCCGATCCCTCCGACACCGTCTACGACCGCGCCCTTCACGGCCCGCTCGACGAGTCGGAAGTGGAGGGCCGCGACGGCTACGTGGACCTTGGCGCACTGCTGGTCACGCCCCGCGAGGGCCTTTCCCTGCGCCTGGAAGTGGAGGAAAGCACCAACCGCGTGATTGCCGTGACACTGGACCTGAACGGTTCCAGCCTGCAGCTGCAGGCATTTGCGGCCTCCCGCTCGGACAAGCTCTGGCGCGACATCCGCGAACAGATCGGGCTCTCCGTCGGTTCACAGGGCGGGGAGATTGAGATCCTCGACGGCACCTTCGGCAAGGAGGTGCTCGCCAAGGTTCCGGCCCAGGGAAGCGACGGCAGCCGCGGCTTCCGGGTGGCACGGTTCCTTGGTGTGGACGGACCCCGCTGGTTCCTGCGCGGCGTCCTGGGCGGGCCGGCCGCCGTCGACCCGGCCGCGGCCGCTGAGCTGGAAGACCTGTTCCGCGGCGTGGTGGTGGTGCGCGGCGAGGTGCCACTGCCCCCGCGCGACCTGCTGCTGCTGCGACTTCCCAAGGACGCGGTTGCCGGGCCCCAGGGCGCCATGGCGGCCGACCACGCCGCACCGGCCCAGGGCGGGGAGCCTTTCCGCCGCGGCCCTGAAATCACGGCGATCGGCTAGCCTTTGCCTGTCGTACACCAGGGGGACTGGCCTCCGGCAACCCCCATCAGCGGGCTTCCCGCACGCGGCCGCGCCGTGTGTTTTGGCGTGATCGACGCGGTCACGATCCTGCCCGTTTCCGCTGCGCCGCACTATTCGGTGGTCATGACGGACAGGGAATCGCACCGCAGTGCCAGCGACGGACTGAACCACCGGCTCCGCCTGGTCTGGATCGGGCGGCGCCGGGTCCCCGGCATCATTGCCGGCACCCGGCTGCGGGTGGAAGGGATGGTCTCGCTGCGCGACGGCCTGCCCACCATGTACAACCCCCGCTACGAAATCATCGGAATCCAGGAGATTTAATTGAGCCAGCAGAGCCCGCAGGAATCTCCGGAGGGGCAGCAGGTGCCGGAGCCGGCCGCGCCGGAGCACACGCTGCATGAGCCGGCCGGCGCAGTGGGTTTCGCCCAGATCGCGCAGGAAATGGCGGCCAAGAGCACTCTGGTGCGCAAGGACAACGGGCACATCGACCTGCTGGCGGCCGCCGGGGGAGTGCGCGGCATTGCCGAAAGCATCCTGCCGGGGCTCGTGTTCCTGGTGGCCTTCACGCTCACCCGGGACCTGACGCCGGCGCTGGTGGGTTCCGTGGCCATGGCAGTTGTCTTTCTCGTTGCCCGGCTGCTCCAGAAAACACCGCTGACGCAGGCGCTGGCGGGGATTGCCGGCGTCGTGCTGTCAGCGTTTTTGGCCATGCAGACCGGCAAGGCGGAAAACTACTACCTCATTGGCTTTGTGACGAACGCCGCCTACATCGTGGCCATGGTGGTGTCCATCGCGGTGCGCTGGCCGGTGCTGGGCCTGCTGTTCGGCTACGCCCGCAACGAGGGCCTGGGCTGGCGTGCCCGGCCCGAGCGGTTGCGCGCCTACCGCGTGGCCACCTGGATCCTGGTGGGGGTCATGGCGCTGCGGCTGGTGGTGCAGCTGCCGCTGTACCTGGCGGAGATGGTGGACGCGCTGGGTGCCATGCGCCTGATCATGGGCGTGCCCCTGTACGCGTTCGGGCTGTGGATCGCCTGGCTCATCAGCCGCCCCGTCGAGGGTTCCGAAGACACTGAAACCACTGGGGACGCCGCGGCGCCGAAGGCCTGACGCACCCGGGACCCAGTGGCGCTGCATCAGTGGGTGGAGAGCAGTGCGCGGAGCTCGTTCTCGGCTGCAATGGTGGTGATGAAGAACAGTTCGTCACCGTTTTCCAGAACGTCGTCGGCGCTGGGCGTGATGGGAGCCTCATCGCGCAGGATGGCCACGAGCGTTGAGTCCTGCGGCCACTCGATGTCGCCCACGGTGGATCCGATCACGTGCGAGTCGCCCGGGACCGTGAACTCCACGAGGGAGGCCACCCCTGTCTGCAGCGTGAGCAGCCGCACGAGGTCGCCGATCTCCACGGCCTCCTCCACCAGCGCCGTCATGAGGCGCGGGGTGTTCACGGCAACGTCCACGCCCCAGGAATCGTCAAACATCCAGTCATTCTTCGGGTTGTTCACCCGCCCCACGGTGCGGCCGACGCCAAATTCGGACTTGGCCAGCAGGGAGACTACGAGGTTGACCTTGTCGTCGCCGGTGGCAGAAACCACCACGTCGGCCTCCTCCAGCTTGGCCTCGCGCAGCGTGCTGATCTCGCAGGCGTCGCCCACGAGCCATCGTGCGCCGCGCAGCCCGCTCTTGCCGATGACCTCCGGCTTGGGGTCGATCAGCAGCACCTCGTGGCTGTTGGAGAGCAGTTCCTTGGCGATGGAGCAGCCCACGCTGCCGGCACCGACTATGACAACCAGCATGCTAAATCTCCTTCGATGGCGGGCTGGCAAGGATGTGGCCGATCTCGGCCGCCTGGGCACCGACCACCATGGCGTGCACGGTGTCGCCCTGCTGGTAGCTGGTGTCGGGACCGGGCAGCATGCCCTCGCCAAAACGTGTCAGGTAGGCCACGCGCACCCGCGCCGCGGCCTCAATGTCCAGAATGTGCCGGCCTATCCAGTCAGGGTGCAGCGACAGTTCGGTCAGGAACAGCCGCCCCGACGGCTCCCGGAAGTCGCCCTTGATGGCGGTCTCCGGCAGGATGCGCCGCAGCACCTGGTCGGCGCTCCAGCGCACAGCCGCGACTGTGGGGATGCCGAGGCGCTGGTAGATTTCTGCGCGCCCGGGGTCGTAGATCCGGGCCACCACGTGCTCCACGTGGAAGGTCTCGCGGGCCACCCGGGTGGCCAGGATGTTCGAGTTGTCGCCGCTGGAAACCGCCGCAAAGGCGTAGGCGTTCTCAATGTCGGCCTGCTTCAGGGTGTCCTGGTCAAAGCCCACGCCGGTGATCTTGCGCCCGCCAAAACCGGTCCGCAGCCGCCGGAATGCACGCTCGTCCTGGTCGATGATGGCAACCGAGTGCCCGGAATCCTCCAGCGTGTGCGCCAGGGTCGCGCCCACGCGGCCGCAGCCCATGATGACGAAGTGCGCCACTGTTGCTCCATTCTCCTGCGGGACTTGCGGCGCCTGCCGCAAGTTCCGCTGTTGGGCCCGCCTGCGTCTGGCATGCGGTGCGGCTACAATTTCACGCCGCCGGCAGGGTTCCGGTCAAGTCGCCCCGCGCGGGGTGCCTGCGCCGGGCGCTGCGGGCCGGCAGAGCTGCCAGCCTGAGGTACAGTCTGCCACGGCGGCAGCCCGCACCCGTGGTGCCGCCCCGCCAGGGGCCCGGCCAGCCCGGCGCATGCGTCGCTACCTTGCCGCAGGCTCGCCGGAGCGGGTGACACACGGGGCCCGCGCGCCCGCGGGGTGCTAGCGTTACCCGCGTGCTGAATTTCTTCAACGCGTTCAAGCGAACCCTTGTGGGTCGGCCGTTCCGCAACGACCGGCTTGCCCACACGCTGCTGCCCAAGCGCATCGCGCTTCCGGTGTTCGCTTCCGACGCGCTCTCATCCGTGGCATACGCGCCGGATGAAATCCTGCTGACGCTGGCCCTCGCCGGCGTGGCCGCCGTGTCGCTCTCTCCCTGGGTGGGCCTGGCGGTCATGGTGGTGCTGCTGACCGTGGTGGCCTCCTACCGGCAGAACGTCCACGCCTACCCGTCAGGCGGCGGCGACTACGAAATTGCCACGGTGAACCTCGGCAAGGGGGCCGGGCTCACCGTGGCCTCGGCGCTCATGGTGGACTACGTGCTCACCGTGGCGGTGTCCATGTCCTCGGCAGCCAATTACCTTGCCACCGCGATACCCGGCTGGCACGGCACCCAGGCCGTGATCGCCGTCGTCGGTGTCATCATCCTGGCGCTGGTCAACCTGCGCGGCATCAAGGAGGCCGGCACAGTCTTTGCCGTGCCGACCTACATCTTCATGTTCTGCATCTTCGCCATGACCGCGGCCGGGCTGTTCCAGGCGGCCAGGGGCACACTGGGCCGGGCGCCGTCGGCCGACTTTGAGATTGTTCCGGAAGCCGCCTTCAACCAGGGCCTGGTGGGGCTGGCCGGCGCGTTCCTGCTGCTGCGGGCGTTCTCCTCGGGTGCCGCCGCCCTGACAGGCGTTGAGGCGATCAGCAACGGCGTGCCGAACTTCCGCAAGCCCAAGAGCAAAAACGCCGCGAGCACGCTGCTCATGCTTGGTGTCATCGCCGCGGGCATGATGGCCAGCATCCTGTTCCTGGCCAACGCCACGGGTGTGCACATCGTGGCCGACCCGCACACCGAATTCCTGGTGAACGGCGTCGCCCCGCCGGTTGACTACGTGCAGAACCCGTCGATCAGCCAGATCGCCGCCACCATCTTCGGTGCCGGCTCATTCCCGTTCTTCCTTATCGTGGCCGCCACCGGCACCATCCTGGTGTTCGCCTCCAACACCGCCTTCAACGGATTCCCCGTGCTGGCTTCCATCCTGGCGCAGGACGGCTACCTGCCGCGCCAGCTGCGCACCCGCGGGGACCGCCTCGCGTTCAGCAACGGCGTGCTGCTGCTGGCCGCCGGCGCGCTGGTGCTCATCATCGCCTTCAACGCTGACGTCACAAGGCTCATCCAGCTCTACATCGTGGGCGTGTTCATCTCCTTCACCGCCAGCCAGCTGGGCATGATCCGGCACTGGACGCGGGAGCTGCTGAAGGTCAAGGACCGGCACGTGCGATTCCGCATGAAGCGCTCCCGGATCATCAACACGGTCGGCTTCAGCATGACCCTGACCGTTCTGGTCATCGTGCTTGTCACCAAGTTCGAGCAGGGCGCCTGGATCGCGCTGCTGGCCATGGCGGTGCTGTTCGTGATCATGTGGAGCATCCGTGCCCACTACGACAACGTGGCCAGGGAACTGGCTGTGGACACGGACTCGGCCGTCAAGGCCCTGCCCGCCCGCATCCACGCGGTGATCTTGGTCTCACATGTCCGCAAGCCGGTCATGCGCGCCATCGCCTTCGCCCGCGCATCCCGGCCCTCCACGCTCGAAGCCGTCACGGTTGACGTGGACGCCGCCGAGACCGAGGCCACCATCGCGGATTGGGAGCGGCTGTCCATCCCGGTACCGTTGACAGTGTTGGCGAGCCCGTACCGGGAAACGCTGACGCCGCTGATCAACCACATCAAGGCCATGCGCCAAGACGCGCCCCGCGACTTGATTGTGGTGTACATCCCCGAATACGTGGTGGGCAAATGGTGGGAGCAGCTGGTGCACAACCAGACTGCCCTGCGCATCAAGACGCGGCTGCACTTTGAACCAGGGGTGGTGGTTGCCAGCGTGCCATGGCAGCTGAAATCCTCCACCGACGCGAAGAAATACCAGGAATAGAGCATCATGAGCCAGCCCAGCAGCACCCGTCCCGCCGATTCGCCGCGCCTTGAAGTGACTGTGGGCCCCGTGGCCCACGGCGGCCATTGCGTGGCCCGGCATGAGGGCCGCGTCATCTTTGTCCGCCACGCCATCCCCGGCGAGACGGTGGAGATTGCCCTGACCGAGAACGACGCCGATGCCAAGTTTTGGCGTGCAGACGTCACCAAGGTGTTGGTCGCCTCGCCCGAACGCGTGCCCCACTTTTGGCCTGAGGCCGACGCCCTGCGCGCCGCTGCACGCAACGCCGCCCCCGTGGGCGGGGCCGAATTCGGCCACGTCTCACGCAAGGGCCAGCTGGAGCTGAAGACCGCGGTGGTCCGGGAACAGCTGGAGCGCCTGGGCGGGCTGGCCGCGGACCGCATTGATGCGCTGTTTGCCGCAGGGGTCGAGGACGTGGACACCGCAGGCACGCCAGAGCAGCTGGCCGGGCTCGGCTGGCGCACCCGCGTGGGCTTCGCCGTGACCCCGTCGGGGAAGCTGGGCATGCACGCCCACCGTTCGCACGACGTGCACCCCATCAGGGAGATGCCGCTGGCCCTGCCTGCCATCAACGACCTGGGCTTGTGGGAGCTGGACTTTACCGGCATTGAGCGCGTTGAGGTTGCCGCCCCCGCCAACGGCTCCGGCGTGCTGGTGCTGCTGGCACCCGACGCACAGCTGAGCGAAAAGGCCGCCGGTGCCGCCGTCAAGCGCGTGGCCCGGGCCCTTGCCGCCCTGGAAACCCCGCCGTCCGTGGCCCGCTGGAACCCGGAGAACGGCGCCGTCGAGGTGGCCAGCGGGCGCGGCTGGGTGCGCGAAACCACCGAGGACCACGAATTCCGGGTCACCGGCGACGGCTTCTGGCAGATCCACCGCCGCGCCCCCAAGGTCCTCACGGATGCCGCACTCGGCGCCCTGCTGCAGGGCGGCTACCTGGACGACGGCGCCCAGGTGGCGGACCTGTATGCGGGGGCCGGGCTGTTCACCGCCCCGCTGGCCGACGCCGTGGGTCCGGACGGGCACGTGCTGTCCGTGGAAGGCTCGCCCGGCACCAGCCGCGACGCCCGCAAGAACCTGCACGCCTCCGCACAGGTGGAAATCGTGCAGGGGCGGGTGGAAAAGGTCCTCGGCACGGCCTCACGCGCCTCCCAAACCGCAGCCGGACAGCGTCACAGTTTTGACGCCGTCGTGCTGGATCCGCCCAGGGCGGGTGCAGGGAAGGCAGTGGTGCGCGCCCTGGCCGCCACATCGCCGTCGGCCATTGCCTATGTCTCCTGCGACCCGGCAGCCTTCGCACGCGACGTGAAGTACTTTGCCAACGCGGGCTGGGCGCTGGAATCACTGCGCGCCTTCGATCTGTACCCGCACACCCACCACGTGGAAACCGTGGCGCTGCTGGTGCCCGCCAAGGGCTAGGATTGAAGTAAGTGTGCCGCAGGGTTAGGGGTGCCTAACTGGCATCCCGCCGCCTGCGTGGCCAAGATAAAAGTAGTGGCGAGAGGAGTCCATTCGATGACCAATGTGGACAGTTTCGGTTCCAAGGGCGTACTTAATGTAGGCGGAACCGATTATGAGATTTTCCGACTGAACTCGGTTGAAGGCGCAAAGGCCCTTCCGTTCAGCCTCAAGGTATTGCTGGAGAACCTGCTCCGCACCGAAGATGGTGCAAACATTACGGCCGACCACGTGCGTGCGTTGGCCGGTTGGGACCCGAGCGCGGAGCCCAACACCGAAATCCAGTTCACCCCGGCCCGCGTCATCATGCAGGACTTCACAGGAGTTCCCTGCATCGTTGACCTGGCCACCATGCGCGAGGCCGTCAAGGACCTCGGCGGCGACCCCAGCCGAGTGAACCCGCTGGCACCTGCCGAGATGGTCATCGACCACTCCGTGCAGATCGACGTGTTCGGCAACTCCGGCGCCGTTGAGCGCAACATGGAGATTGAGTACCAGCGCAACGGTGAGCGCTACCAGTTCCTGCGCTGGGGCCAGACCGCCTTTGAAGACTTCAAGGTCGTCCCCCCGGGCATGGGCATTGTCCACCAGGTGAACATCGAGTACCTGGCCCGCACCGTCATGACCCGCGAGGTCGACGGCGTGCTGCGCGCCTACCCGGACACCCTGGTCGGCACCGACTCGCACACCACCATGGTCAACGGCCTGGGCGTGCTGGGCTGGGGTGTTGGCGGCATCGAGGCCGAGGCGGCCATGCTGGGCCAGCCCGTCTCCATGCTGATCCCGCGCGTTGTGGGCTTCAAGCTGACCGGGTCCATCCCGGCCGGTGCCACCGCAACCGACGTTGTGCTGACCATCACCGAGCAGCTGCGCAAGCACGGCGTTGTGGGCAAGTTCGTTGAGTTCTACGGCGAAGGCGTTGCAGCCGTGCCGCTGGCGAACCGCGCCACGATCGGCAACATGAGCCCGGAGTTCGGCTCCACGGCCGCCATGTTCCCGATCGACTCCGTTACGATCGACTACCTGCGCCTGACCGGCCGCTCCGAGGAGCAGCTGGCACTGGTTGAGGCCTACGCCAAGGAACAGGGCCTCTGGCACGATCCTTCGGTGGAAATCAAGTTCTCCGAGTACCTCGAGCTGGACCTGTCCACGGTGGTTCCCTCCATCTCAGGACCGAAGCGCCCGCAGGACCGCATCGAACTGACCAACGCCAAGGGCCAGTTCCGCTCCGACCTGAACAACTACGTTGCCGCGGATGCAAACGCCGAGGGCAACACGGTGGACGAGTCCCTGGAAGAGTCCTTCCCGGCCTCCGACGCCCCGTCGTTCACGCATGCGGACAACCACGCCCACGACACCGAGCGCGCAGTGGTTTCCGCCGCAGCCGGTGCCAACGGCCGCCAGTCCAACCCGATCCACGTCAAGAACGAATCGGGCGTCGACTTCGAACTCGACCACGGCGCGGTCTCGATCGCCTCGATCACCTCCTGCACCAACACCTCCAACCCCTCCGTGATGCTCGCTGCGGCCGTCCTGGCCCGCAACGCCGTCAACAAGGGCCTGGTGTCCAAGCCGTGGGTCAAGACCTCGGTCGCCCCCGGCTCCAAGGTAGTCACCGACTACTACGAGAAGTCCGGCCTGGTGCCCTACCTGGAGAAGCTCGGCTTCTACACCGTGGGCTACGGCTGCGCCACCTGCATTGGCAACTCCGGCCCGCTGGACACCGAGGTTTCGGCAGCCATTGCCGAAAACGACCTCTCCGTGACCGCCGTGCTCTCCGGAAACCGCAACTTCGAAGGCCGCATCAACCCGGACGTCAAGATGAACTACTTGGCCTCACCGCCGCTGGTCATCGCCTACGCCCTGGCCGGCACCATGGACTTCGACTTTGACGCCGACGCCCTGGGCCAGGATGCCGACGGCAACGAAATCTTCCTGAAGGACATCTGGCCCAACCCGGTCGAGGTCCAGGAAGTCATGGACGCCTCGATCGACCGCGAGATGTTCACCAGCTCCTACGCCACCATCTTCGATGGTGACGACCGCTGGAAGGCACTGGAAACTCCCGAGGGCAACACCTTCGAGTGGGATCCCAAGTCCACCTACGTCCGCAAGCCCCCGTACTTCGAGGGCATGAAGGCCGAAGCCGATCCCGTCACCGACATCGCCGGTGCACGCGTTCTGCTGAAGCTGGGCGATTCGGTCACCACCGACCACATCAGCCCCGCAGGTTCCTTCAAGTCCGAGACCCCGGCCGGCCAGTACCTGCTGGCCAACGGTGTGGAGCGCAAGGACTTCAACTCCTACGGTTCACGCCGTGGAAACCACGAGGTCATGATTCGCGGCACCTTCGCGAACATCCGCATCCGCAACCAGATCCTGGACAACGTGGAAGGCGGCTTCACCCGCGACTTCACCCAGGAAGGCGGCCCGCAGGCCTACGTCTACGACGCCTCCGTCAACTACCAGGCCGCCGGCACCCCGCTGGTCGTCCTGGCAGGCAAGGAGTACGGCTCCGGCTCGTCCCGTGACTGGGCAGCCAAGGGCACTGCACTGCTGGGCGTCAAGGCCGTCATCGCCGAGAGCTACGAGCGCATCCACCGCTCCAACCTCATCGGCATGGGCGTCCTCCCGCTGCAGTACCCGGCCGGCCAGAACGCCGAGTCGCTGGGCCTGACCGGCACCGAAACCTTCTCCGTGGAAGGCGTGACCGAACTCAACAACGGCACCACGCCCAGCACGCTGAAGGTCACCGCTGTTGCTGAAGACGGCACCACCGTGAGCTTCGATGCCGCACTGCGCATCGACACCCCCGGTGAAGCCGACTACTACCGCAACGGCGGCATCCTGCAGTACGTGCTGCGCCAGATCTCGGCAGCCAGCTAGCAGTTCGCTTCGGGTGGGCGCCTGGGTAACCAGGCGCCCACCCTCGACATTTAAATCCCCGGAGACAGGCCTGCCGGTTCCGCCGGCGGCCCCATCGGGCCCGGTTTTCCGCACCCAAGGCACGACGGCGGGACCCGGCGCGCGCTGTTTGGTGCGCAGCGCCGTCGTGCATTCCACCATCCATAAATCCCGCACCGGCGGTTCCCGGCACGCACCGGACGTCCGGGCGCGATATTGTTAGACGTTGACTGTGCACCCGGGAGGTTACCAATGGGACTGTTAGAAACCATCACGCATCCGCGTGACCTGAGCAAACTCAGCGACGGACAAATGGAGCTTCTGGCCCAGGAAATCCGGGATTTCCTGATCGCGAACGTGTCCCAGACGGGCGGGCACCTTGGCCCCAACCTGGGGGTCGTGGAGCTGACCCTGGCCATCCACCGCGTGTTCGACTCGCCCCGGGACAGCGTGGTCTTTGACACCGGGCACCAGTCGTATGTGCACAAGCTGGTCACCGGCCGCCAGAACTTCGACACGCTGCGCCAGCAGGGCGGGCTCTCCGGCTACCCGGACCGGGCCGAATCCGAACACGACATTGTGGAGAGCTCCCATGCCTCCTCCTCGCTGTCCTGGGCTGACGGCATTGCCCGCGCCCACCAGCTCAAGGGTGAAAGCGACCGCTACGTGGTGGCCGTCATTGGCGACGGCGCCCTGACCGGCGGCATGACGTGGGAGGCGATCAACAACATCGCCGCCGACAAGGACCGCAAGGTGGTCATTGTGGTCAACGACAACGGCCGCTCCTACGCGCCGACGGTTGGCGGTGTTGCCGACTACCTGGCGTCCCTGCGCCCCACCATCGACCAGGTCCGCACCCACCGCAAGTACGAGGCCTCCATGGACTGGGGCAAGCAGCGCCTGCAGGACGGCAACGCCGCCGCCCGATTCATCTACAAGAGCCTGCACGCCGCAAAGAAGGGCGTTAAGGACTGGTGGGCGCCCCAAGGCCTGTTTGACGACCTCGGCATGAAGTACATCGGGCCTGTTGACGGCCATGACGAGCAGGCCATGGAGGCCGCACTCACCACGGCACGCAACTTCGCCGGCCCCGTGATCGTCCATGCCTACACCGAGAAGGGCCGCGGATACGCACCCGCCCGCGCCGACGTCGACGACCAGTTCCACGCCGTCGGCGTGATCGACCCCGTCACCGGCGCCTCGGTGGAAGGCCCCAGCGGCGCTTCCTGGACGGGCGTCTTTGGGGATGAAATCACCAAGATCGCCGAGGAACGCAGCGACATCGTCGCCATCACGGGCGCCATGCTCATCCCGGTGGGGCTGGCCAAGTTCGCCGGGAAGTTCCCGGACCGCGTCATCGACGTCGGCATTGCCGAACAGCACGCCGTCACAATGGCGGCCGGGCTGGCCTTTGGTGGATTGCACCCTGTTGTGGCGATTTACGCGACCTTCCTCAACCGCGCCTTCGACCAGCTCCTCATGGACGTTGCCCTGCACAAGGCCGGCGTCACGATCGTCCTGGACCGTGCCGGCGTGACCGGGCCGGACGGTCCCAGCCACCACGGCATGTGGGACCTGTCCATGCTGCAGATCGTACCGGGCCTCCACCTGGCGGCCCCGCGCGACGCCGAGAGGCTCCGGGAGGAACTGCGCGAGGCCGTGGCCATCAAGGACGCCCCCAGCGTGGTCCGCTACTCCAAGGGCAAGGTCGGCCCGGAAGTGAAGGCCCTCGAACGCCTGCACGACGGCGTTGACGTCCTGGCCCGCTCACTGCACGAGACGCCGGGAGCCGAAGACGGCAAGCTGCCTGAAATTGACGTCTTGATCGTCAGCGTCGGGGCCATGAGCGAACTGGCCCTGGATGTGGCGCAGCGGATCGGACACCAGGGCATCAGCTCCACCGTGGTGGACCCGCGCTGGGTCATGCCGGTGCCGCGCTCCATCGTCCAGCTCGCCTCGCAGCACCGCATCGTGATCGTGATCGAGGATGGCGTCCGCGTGGGCGGCGTGGGCTCGCGCATCCGCCAGGAACTGCGCGCCGCCGGCATCGACACGGCCCTGAACGAGGTTGGCCTGCCCGTGGAATTCCTCGTGCACGGCAGCCGCGGCGAGGTCCTGGAACGCATTGGCCTGACCTCACAGCGGGTGGCGCAGGACGTCGTCGAACAGGTCCTGGGCACCAAGGTGCCCTTCGCCCGCCCGCTCCCGGGCCAGCCCGCGCCGCGCACCGGACAGATGCCGATCCTGTGACGGAAACCGCGCTGAATGCAGCCACGGACCGGCCGCGGCCCGGCGACCTCGTGGTGGCCCGCAACCGCAAGTACGACGGCGGCGCTCACTGGGTTGTGCCGGGCCGCCACCTCGGTTCCGATGAATACGGGGACTGGGTCTTCCAGGGCACCGGCGAGTTCATCTCACGCCCCGGCGCCGCGCTCTACACCGAATCCGACGCGATCCTGCTCATCCCGCACACGGGCGACTGGGTGGCCACGTTCTATGACGACTCCCACCCCCACGGCGTGGAGCTGTACATCGACCTGGCCATCGAGCTGGAATGGCGCCGCATCCGACCGGCCGTCATCGAGTTCCACATGGTCGACATGGACCTGGACGTCATCCGCACCAAGTCCCAGGGCCTCTTCGTCGACGACGAGGACGAATTTGCCGAACACAGCGTGAAGTACTCCTATCCGGAGGAGCTCCGCACCCGCATGCTGGCCGCCTGCGCCTCCCTGGTGGAGGCCGTGGCCGCCGGCAGCGCACCATTCGACGGTCGCGAGGCGGCCTGGTTCACCCAAGGAAGGATGCTGCAACCAGCATGAGCGAGCTGATCAACGAGACCATTTTGGCGGGCCTGGACCCCAACATTGTGCGCATGTTCAAGAAGGACGACGACGGGGCCCTGGTTTTCAGGGAGGCGTGGGTTGACGCCGGGGGAGCCGGGGAGCCGGATGAGCCCGGTGGTGATACGGAGGTCTACTTCGTGGTCAACCACGGCACCGTGGGGCACATCAGCACGTCCAAGGACGCGCCCGTGGACACCGTCGAGGAGGCCGAGGCCATGCTGGCCGCGTTCGCGCAGCAGTGCGCCGAGGACGGCTTCGCGCCGCTGGCCCGCGAGGAGCAGTCCCTTGTCGTGGCCCAGTTTGCGCTCAAGAGCGACCGCGTCACGGACCGCGACAAGCACCTGGCCAACCGCGTCAAGGACGTGCTGACCGCGCACCTGGCCTGGCGCGGCAGCGGCGTGCTGGAGAAAATTGAATTCAAGTCGGCCGGCCGCGGCCTGGGCAAGCTGAACGTGCACATCATCGCCCCCGACGCCGCCCGCGCCGTGTCCAACATCAAGGTCTGCATCCGCGAGGAGAAGCTGGACTTCACCAAGCTGACCGTCGCAGCGGGCACCGTGGACCAGCCGGACACGCTGCGCGCCAAGCACAGCGCCACCGGCGGGACGGCCTTCACCCTGTAGCCACCGGCAGCCCCCCACAGCCTGCCCCGCCTCCGGACGCCCTCGCAGCATGGGTCGGTTCTTTCACGACGCTGTCGCAGCAATGGTCGGTTTTTCCAGGACGCCATCGCGGCAACGGCCATGTCGGCATTCTTGGCAACGCCATCGCACCTGCTTGCTGCGATGGCGTTGCCGTTTTAACGGCCATTGCTGCGACGGGGTCATGAAGGGGCCGGGGCGGCTCACCCCGCAGCGTGTTCGATACAGTGGAAGCATGACGCAGAATGAAATTGAATACCGCCAGGTGGGCCGCTCCGGACTGACAGTTTCCACCGTGGGGCTCGGGTGCAACAACTTGGGCCGCACGGGAACCGTCACCGAGACGCAGGAGGGATCCGACGCCGTTGTCCATGCCGCGTTGGATGCCGGAATCACCCTCTTTGACGTGGCCGACAATTATGGCAAGACGCCCGGGCTCAGTGAGAGCATCCTGGGCAGGGCGCTCGGCGCGCACCGTGCCGATGTCGTCGTGGCAACAAAGTTTGGCATGGACGTGGACGGGGCCAACGGGGTGGACTGGGGGCGGCGCGGTTCGCGCAAGTACATCATCCAGTCGGTTGAGGCGTCGCTGCGCCGCCTGGGGACCGACTACATCGACCTCTACCAGTTCCACACGCCCGACCCGCACACCCCGATTGCCGAAACCATCAGCGCCCTGGACGACCTCATCCGCGCCGGCAAGGTGCGCTACATCGGCCACTCGAACCGGGCCGGCTGGCAAGTGGCCGAGGCTGAGTTCGTGGCCCGCGAGCTGGGAGCGAACCGGTTCATTTCCAGCCAGAGCCACTACAACCTGCTGGACCGCCGTGCCGAACTGGAAATCACCCCGGCAGCGGAGGCCTTCGGACTGGGCGTCCTGCCATACTTCCCCCTGGCCAACGGCCTGTTGACCGGCAAGTACAGCTCGGGTAAGGCGCCCGCGGGCAGCAGGCTCTCCCACACGCGCCAGCACATGGTCTCGGATGCGGACTATGGCCAGTTGCAGGCGTACGGCGAGTTTGCGGCCGCGCGGGGCCTGACCGAGCTAGAGGTCGCATTCAGCTGGCTCGCGGCGCAGCCCTCCGTGGCCAGCGTGATCGCCGGTGCCACCAAGCCGGAACAGGTCCGACAAAACGCGGTGGCCGCCTCCTGGAAGCCCACGGCGGAGGACTTGGCGCAGCTGGATGAAATCTTCCCCCGGACTCCCAAGGTCGCACTCTTCTAGGAGGGCCGTCGGGGGCAGGCCCGCCTGCCGCCGTCGCTGCCAATCGGGCCGGGCCGGCTACACGGAAACGGTGATCCATTCGCCGTCGATCGCGGCGGCGTAGCGCGGCAGCGCCTCCTTGGCCGGGCCGGAGACCACGGTGCCGTCGCTGCCCTTGAAGACGCTGCTGTGGCACGGGCACTTGAAGTCGGCGCCATCCGGGGCCACCTTGCAGCCGGCGTGCGTGCAGATGTCGGTGTAGGCCAGCACGGTGGTCTCGTCGGGGCGGAAAAGCATGACCTCCACGTCCCCGGCCGTCGCAGCCGCAGTGCCGCCCACGGGAAGCTCCGACACCTTCCCCACCTGGACGGGCGTGCCGCCGGTGGGGATTTCGGCGGGCGTCCTGCCCTTCTTCTTGATGTCGGAGGCGGAAGGCGCGCAGCCCGCCAGTGCCAGGGCGCAGGCGGCGCCGGTGGCTGCCGTGGTGGCTCGCAGGGTGGAACGGCGTGAAACGGAAGGCTCAACAGTCATGCCCCCATTCTTTCAGGCAGCCCCGCGGGAAAGCGAAACGGGCGCCAGTGCCCCGCAGTGAGACCTGACACCACGGGACTGGCGGGCACAGGGCACATAAGCCGGACGACGCCGGAGGCGCACCTTGGCAGCCAAGGTGCGCCTCCGGCGTCGTGCTGGACAGGCGGAAAGATCCGCGGCGGCTAGGCGGCCGGGTGGAACAGCTTCCCGTTGATTCGCTGGGAAGCGCCGACCCGGTCCAGGTACGGGGTGATGCCGCCCAGGTGCATGGGCCAGCCGGCACCCAGTATCATGCACAGGTCGATGTCCTCCGGGCCGGCCACCACGCCCTCCTCCAGCATGAGCCCGATCTCCTCGGCAAGGGCGTCCTGCGTGCGCAGCAGCAGCTCCTCACCGGTGGACGGCGTGTCGCCGAAGGTCAGCAGGGCCAGTGTGTCGGCGGGGATCTCCTGGGTGCCGTCAGCAGCCGTCTCCCACAGCCCCTTCTTGCCGGCGTCGATGAGCGCCTGCTGGTTGGCGGAGACGTGGAAGCGGTCGCCGAACGCCGCATGCAGCGACTCCGTCACGTGCTGCGCCACAGGGATGCCCACCATCGCAAGCAGGTTGAACGGGGTCATGGGCAGGCCCATGGGGCGCAGCGCGGTGTCGGCCGTGTGGGCGTCGGTGCCCTCGTCGAAGGCCGCCGACACCTCGGCCATGAGGCGCAGCAGCACGCGGTTGACCACGAACGCTGCCGCGTCCTTGACCAGCACCGCCGTCTTGCGCAGCGCCTTGGCCGTGGCGAACGCGGTGGCGAGGGCGGCGTCGTCGGTCCTGGGTGCGCGCACAATCTCCAGCAGCGGCATGACGGCAACGGGGTTGAAGAAGTGGAAGCCCACCAGCCGCTCGGGGTGCTTGAGGTCCTCGGCCATGGCGGTCACGGAGAGGGAGGAGGTATTCGTGGCGAGGATGCACTCGGGTGAGACGATGGCCTCCACCTCTGCAAACACCCGCTTCTTGACGGCGAGTTCCTCAAACACGGCCTCGATCACAAAGTCGGCGTCCGCGAACACGTCCTTCGTGGCCGATCCGGTGACCAGTGCCTTGGTGCGGTTGGCGCCGTCCTGGCTGATCCGGCCCTTGGCGAGGAGCTTGTCCACCTCGCCGTGCACGTAGGCCACGCCCTTGTCCACGCGCTCCTGGCTGATGTCCGTCATGACCACCGGGACCTTGAGCTGGCGGGCAAACAGCAGCGCAAACTGCCCTGCCATGAGCCCGGCACCCACCACGCCCACCTTCGTCACGGGGCGCGCCAGCTTCGGATCCGGCGCGCCGGCCGGCTTCTTGGCGCGCTTCTGCACCAGGTCCAGGAACGCGTAGACGGTGTCCTTGAACTGCGGCGTGGCCATGAGTTCCGCAAGGGCGTCGTCCTCCGCGGCGAACGACTCCGCCTTCGTCCAATTCTTGCCCTTCTCCAGCAGCTCGATCACCTTCGCCGGGGCGGGGGCTGCGTTGGAGGTCTTGGCCTCCACGAACTTCCTAGCACGCACGACGGCGGCATCCCAGGCTGCGCTGTTGTCCTCGCTCAGGGGGTCGGCCACCGCGTTGGGGCGGCTTGGTGTTTCGGCGCCTGCGAGGACGCGGGCCGCCCAGTTCAGCGACTGCTCGATGAAGTCGGCAGGCTCAAACATGGCGTCGGCAATGCCGAGCTTGCAGGCTGCCGGGCCGCTGAGGGTGCGGTTGTTGGACAGGGAGTTCTCGATCATGACCTGCACGGCGTTGTCGGGGCCGATCAACCGGGGGAGAAGGTACACGCCGCCCCAGCCGGGGACCAGGCCCAGGAACGCCTCGGGCAGTGCAAGGGCGCCGGCACCGGTGGAGACGGTGCGGTAGTTGGCATTCAGCGCGATTTCGAGCCCGCCGCCCAGTGCCACGCCGTTGATGAAGACAAAGCTGGGCACGCCCATCTCGTTCAGGGTGGAATAGACGTCGTGGCCCAGCTGGGCCATCCACAGGGCAGCCTCGGGATCCTTCAGGCTCTTGACGGCGGACAGGTCCGCGCCGGCGGCCAGGAAGAAGGGCTTGCCGGTGACGCCCACGCCCTGGATTTCGCCGCGGGCCGCGCGTTCACGCTGGGTCTCGAGCACGGTGCCGAATTCCACGAGTGTGTTGGGTCCCAGCGTGCTGGGGCGGCGGTGGTCCAGGCCGTTGTCCAGGGTTATGAGGGCGAAGGTGCCGGCGCTGGGGGCCCCGTCGACGCCGGGCAGTGTGATGTCCTGGACGTAGGAGTGCGTCACTACCTCGTCGGGGAACAAAACGGCGAGCTTGCTAAAGTCCTGGGCGCTCATGCTGCGCTCCCTTCGGGGGTGGTGGCGGCGGGAGAAAAATGCGGGTTTTCCCAGATGACGGTGGCGCCCATGCCCAGGCCGATGCACATGGTGGTGATGCCGTACTGCACGGTGTGGTCTTCTTCGAATTGGCGGGCCAGCTGGTTCATGAGACGCACCCCGGAGGAAGCGAGGGGGTGGCCCACGGCGATGGCGCCGCCGTAGCGGTTGACGCGGGGGTCGTCGTCGGCAATGCCAAAGTGGTCCAGGAAGCTGAGCACCTGGACGGCGAAGGCTTCGTTGATCTCAAACAGGCCGATGTCCTCGATGGTGAGCCCGGCCAGGCGCAGCGCCTTCTCGGTGGCGGGGACGGGGCCGATGCCCATGACCTCCGGGGCGACGCCGGCGAACGCGTAATTGACCAGGCGCATCTTGACGGGCAGGCCCAGCTCTTCGGCGGCGTCGGCCGAGGCCAAAAGTGCCGCCGTCGCGCCGTCGTTCAGTCCGGCGGCGTTGCCGGCGGTGACGCGGCCGTGGGCGCGGAACGGGGTGCGCAGCGCGGCCAGGTCCTCGAGGGTGGTGCCGGGACGCGGCGGCTCATCCACGGTGTTGACGGTCCAGCCGGCGGAGGGCTTCATGGTGGCGACGGGGACGAGGTCCGGCTGGATCTTATCCGCTACGTAGGCGGCTGCAAGCTTGTCCTGGCTCGCGACGGCGTACGCGTCGGTGCGTTCCTTCGTGATGGCCGGGAAGCGGTCGTGCAGGTTCTCGGCCGTGTTGCCCATGTTCAGCGCGGCCGGGTCAACGATGCGCTCGGACATGAAGCGTGGGTTCGGATCCGCACCGGCGCCCATGGGGTGGTGGCCCATGTGCTCCACTCCACCGGCAATGACGACGTCGTAGGCGCCGAAACCAATGCCCGACGCCGTCGTCGTCACGGCCGTCATGGCACCCGCGCACATGCGGTCAATGGCAAAGCCGGGGACGGACTGCGGCAGCCCGGCCAGCAGGGCGGCTGTTCGGCCGATGGTCAGACCCTGGTCGCCGGTCTGGGTGGTCGCGGCGATGGCGACGTCGTCAATGCGCTCGGCGGGCAGCGACGGGTTGCGGCGCATCAATTCGCGGATGCACTTGACCACCAGGTCGTCGGCGCGGGTGTTGGCGTAGATGCCTTTCTCTCCCGCCCGGCCAAAGGGTGTGCGGACGCCGTCAACAAAGACCACGTCCCTGATCTGCCGATTTTGGCTCACGTCTATCTCCTCGATTGCGTTCAACGGATACCGCCAGCCTAGGGGGCTTCTCGGCGGTTGTGTTGAACATCATGTTACTAGCGGGTAACTTCCGCACCAAATCGTTGACGCCATCGCACCATTGGCTGCATTTTCACGGTCCATGTCGCAGCAATGGCGTCCCGTAAGAGCCAGCCATTGCTGCGAAAGCGTTGGGAAGGATCCGGCCAAGGCCGCGTCAGCGCCGGGCGGGTTACAGCAGTGCCATCTCGTCGGCGACCTGGGCCGCCGCCGCCTCCGGAATAGCCGTGGAGGCGTGTTCGAGCACGAGCAGCCTTGCGCCGGGGATCTCCCGGGCAAGCGCTTCGCCGTTGCCGACGGGGAAGAAGGGGTCGTGGCGTCCGTGCACCACCAATGCCGGGACAGCGATCTCGGGGAGATACCTGCGCCAGCTTGGCTTGCAGTCGAGGCGCGAGAACACCAGGCCCAGCTGATTGGCCATCTGCAGTGCGGCATCCGTGCCCGGGGTGCGGTCCCACTTGCGCGCTGCGGCTGAGCGGGCGGTGTCGGGATCGTCGCCGAGGATTTCTGCGCCGGCGGCGGCGAACTCGGCCACCGCGGTGCGGTCCGACCAGTCGGGAAACGGGCGTGCAAACAACCTGGCTATTGTTGCCGCGGCATGGTCGGGAAGGTCGTGGGGAACAGGGCCAGGTGCCACTGGCCTGGTGCCGGCCAGGGTGAGTGCCGAGAACGCTGACGGGTGCTCGATTGCAGCGACCTGCGCCACCATCCCGCCGACGCCGACGCCTGCGAGGTGGGCGGGGCGGTCGTCCAGTGCGCGGGCGAGTGCTGCGGCGTCAGTTGCGAGGTCACGCAATGTGTAGGCCGGGGCCTGAGGATCGACGGTCGTCGAGGCTCCGCAGTCGCGAAGGTCGTATCTCACGACGTGCCGCCCCCGGTGTGCAAGCGCCTCGCAGAGCCGATCGGGCCAGGACAGCATGGTCGTGCCGCCCGCGAGCAACACCAGCGGCGCCGCTCATGGGTGCTCGCCTGTTGTCATTGCGGACCGGTGGGATGGCTGAGGTCGTAGCTGCGGGAGACTTTCGCCGGCACGACCATGCGCCAGGCCTCCACGACAAGCTCGCGGGCCTCGGCCGGGTCCAGCAACGCCAGATTGGCGTGGACCCAGTTGAAGCGCATGTCCGACTGTCGGGGGAGCATGAACTCATCTGGATCCCCGCCGATGAGGGCAGCCCGCATGTCTTTCGGGAAGGCGAACCCCATCACGCTCTCGTCGAGGGAGAACGCGACGTAGACGATCTGGCCGACGCGGAACTTCAACTGCCCGCGCACGTATGCAAGGTAGGAGCGTTCCAATTCCTCGCCCAATGACAGAACGTCCTCGGTGACCGCCATGGCTAGAGTCCCTGGGGCGCGGCCGGCCCCGAGCAATCCGTGGTGGCAGGGCATGCCCTTGTGCAATCAAGCACCACGGCTGCACCTCCTCAAGTTTTCTCGATGCCGGGCCGCGAGGTCCTGCGAATGGGAGTCACGCCGCAGCGCCGGCAGCCCCGGCCACTCCACAGGCCGGCGGACTGGTCCGCTCACGCTGGGAGCAGGACACCTTGCCCGCACACTTTACGGCACAAGTCTGTCGATCAAAAGGGTTTCGCATCAGAAGACGAAGACGAAGACGAAGGCGGGTGCGAGGGCGTTGCGACTAGGCCCGCCATTGCTGCGAGGGCGTCGCGACAAAACCCGCAATTGCTGCGACAGCGTCGTGTGTGGCGTCCGCTTGGCTGGGCCGTTGGTCCAGGCGGCGCTAGGCGGGGGAGTCGCCGTCGTGCCTGGGCTTCCGGGGTTCCAGTGGATCGGGGTTGGCGATGGAGTCGGCCAGCAGCGCTGCCGTGAGGCCGATCTGCCACGGGCGGGCGCCCAGCTCGGCAAGCGCGGCGGAGACGGCGGCTTCCGTGGGCTCGGCCGGGGGGCGCCAGCAGATGCGGCGCAGGTGGTCGGGCGTGAGAATGTTCTCCGCCGGAATGTTCAGTTCCTCGGACAGGGCGGCCAGGCGGGGCCGGGCGGTGGCCATGCGGGCGGCGGCGGCCGGATCGCGTTCTGCCCACACGCGCGGCGGCGGGGGAGCGTTGTTGGCCAGCTGCAGGGGAGGCAGGTCCGTGGTGTTCTTGGCGGTCTGGATGGCGTGGAGCCACTTGGGGGCGTCGCGCTTTGCCGAGCGGCCGTGGAATCCGGGCAGTGCCAGCAGCGCGGGGACAGTGGTGGGCATGCCCTTGGCCGCGGCAATGATGGCCGAATCGGGGATCAGCCGGCCCGGGGCGATGTCGCGGTGCTCTGCCAGTTTTTCCCGGGTCTGCCACAGATCCCGGACGGCGGCCAGCTGGACGCGGTTGCGGATGGTGTGCGATCCGGAGGTGCGGCGCCACGGATCAACCCGCGGTGCCGGCACGCCGGAATCAACCAGGTGGGCGAATTCCTGCCGGGCATATTCAAGTTTGCCGCTGTCCTCCAGCAGGGCCAGCAGCTCCTCCTCCAGGTCCACCAGCACCTCCACGTCCAGTGCGGCGTAGCGCAGCCACGGCTCGGGCAGCGGGCGGGTGGACCAGTCGGCTGCTGAATGCTCCTTGGCCAGGTGGTAGCCCAGCAGGGATTCGACGACGGCGCCCAGCCCCACCCGGGGGAGGCCGGCGATGCGGGCGGCCAGCTCGGTGTCAAAGAGCCTGTCCGGCCACATGCCCACTCCGGCGAGGCACGGCAGGTCCTGGCTGGCTGCGTGGAGGATCCACTCGACGCCGTCCAGGGCCTGGTCGATGATCTTCAGGTCCGGGAAGGCTTCGGGGTCGATGAGCCAGGTGCCGGCGCCGTCGCGGCGAATCTGCACCAGCATGGCGCGCTGGCCGTAGCGGAAGCCGGAAGCGCGCTCGGTGTCGACTGCTGCCGGCCCGTGGCCGGCGGCCAGGGCGGCGGCGCAGCGCCGGAGTGCAGGGTCGGTGTCAACGACGGCGGGAATCCCGTCCCGGGGCATGTCCAGGTCCACAAGGTCGGGCAGTTCGCCCAACTCAACCTGGACGCCGTCGATAAGGACCGAGGTCAGCGGCTCAGGGGCCACTTCCGTGGCGGTTCCCCCGGTGCGGTCCTTGGCGGCATGGCCCGTGTGGGTCGCGGACATTTTGGCCCTGGCGCGGCTGTGGGCGCTTGCTTGTGGGTTGGTCATGATGCCTTTAGTCTACCGAACAGCCGAAGCGGCCGGGCCGGTGGCCGAAACCGGTGCGCCGGGCGGCAGCCAGCGGGCGCCGGGCGGGCCCGGGGTGGCGGCCCGGTTGCTTCACCCGTGCCAGTGGAGGCTCAGAAGCGCTTGCGCCGAGGGGCGAGGAGGGTCACGCCGTCGGGAAGGGGCGGCAGGCCCGCAAAGGTGCATACGATGTTGGACCACGCTTCGAGGTGGTTGGCCATGGACGAAGTGCCGCAGGGGGTCCAGGAGGCGCGCAGCTCCAGGTCGATGGAGTCGGGCCGCCCAGCCAGGGCTCCGTAGCTTTCCGACAGCACACGCGTTGCCGTGCCGCCGGCATTGCCGTACTTGGCGCCGGCCGACTCCAGTGCCTCAACCAGCCAGGCCCAGGCAACATTGCCCAACAGTGAGTCGTGGCCCATTTCGGGTTCAAGCTGGGCGCGGATGTAGGTGACAATCCGGAAGGTGCCGCCCCACACGGGGGATCCTTCGGGATCGTGCAGCAGGATGAAGCGGCCCGTGGCCGTCTCTTCGCCATGGACCACTGCCTCGGCGCCGATGGCCACGCGGTAGGGGGCCAGCCGTGCCGGCGCAGGAACTTCGGCCAGCTTGAGCTCCCTGCGGGTCCGGGCGCTCCGCAGGGAGGCAAGTGCTTGCTGGAAGTCGGCCGGAAGGTCAGGATTGGGGTTCACACACGAAGGCTACGATGCTGCCGGCGGAAACAGCGGCAGGCGCGCCGCAGGGGTGCAACTGCGACTGTTGGCCGTAACAATTCCCCCGGCGCGCCCGGGCGCCTCAGCTGCCCAGTTCCTCCGCAACGGCGGCCGAAAAGGCGTCGACATCGGCCTCTGTGGTGTCGTAGGAACACATCCAGCGCACCTCGCGGGCGGCCTCGTCCCAGTCATAGAAACGGAACCGGGTGCGCAGGCGGTCGGCAACCCCGGGCGGCAGCACGGCGAAGACGCCGTTGGATTCCGTGGCGCGCGTCAGCTCCACACCTGGAAGCCCTTCCACCGCCGCGCGAAGGCGTGCAGCCATGGCGTTGGCGTGGCCGGCAGAGCGCAGCCACAGCCCGCCGTCGAGCATGGCCAGGAACTGGGCGGAGATGAAGCGCATCTTGGAGGAGAGCTGCATGTTCATCTTGCGCAGGTAGATCAGCCCGTCGCAGGCGTCCGGGTTCAGCGCCACCACGGCCTCGCCGAACAGCATCCCGTTTTTGGTGCCGCCAAAGGAGATGACATCGACGCCGGCATCCGAGGTGAATTCACGCACCGGCACGCCCAGGAAGGCCGCCGCGTTGGCCAGCCTGGCGCCGTCCATGTGCACCTTCATGCCGAGGGCATGGGCATGGTCGCAGATGGCACGCACCTCGGCGGGCGTGTAGCAGGTGCCCAGTTCCGTGGTCTGCGTGATGGACACGGCGAGCGGCTGTGCGCGGTGCTCGTCGCCAAAGCCCCACGCCTCCTTGTCGATCAGCGCCGGGGTCAGCTTGCCGTCGGGGGTGGCCACGGGCAACAGCTTCATGCCGCCCACCCGCTCCGGCGCCCCGTTCTCATCCATGTTGATGTGGGCCGTGGCCGCGCACACCACGGCACCCCACCGCGGCAGCAGCGACTGCAGTGCCGTCACGTTGGCGCCCGTGCCGTTGAATACCGGGAACACCTCCACGTCGCGGCCAAACAGTTCCGTGAGCTCCCGCCCCAGCCGCGCCGTGTAGGCGTCTTCGCCGTACGCCACCTGGTGCCCGCCGTTGGCCGCAGCCAGGGCCGCCATGACCTCGGGATGGAAGCCGGAGTAGTTGTCCGAGGCAAAGCTCGTCAGTGCGGTGTCGTGCAGTTGTTCAAAGGTGCTCACAGGGTGTCTTTCTCGGATGGTGTGTGGAACGAAAATATGTCAGGCGACGGTGTCAAGGATCAGGCGTGCGCCGTTGAGCTGCGCCGCGGGGGTGTCAAAGAGGCCCGCCACCGCCTGCCCCAGCACGCTGACGTCGGTGAACCCGGGGAAGCGCCTTTCGGGGGAGCGGGCGCGCATGGCATCGTCCACGAGCGCCTTCACCACCAGCACGACGGCGGCGCCTGCGTTGGGTGCCGCGGCCTGCCCGCCGGCGCTGGTTGCGTCGGAACCGGTGCCCGGCCCGCCGGCAAAGCCGGCGGCAACGGCCTGCACCCAGGTCTCCGCGGCGGCCTTGATGGAGGCGTAGTTGGCATCCCCGGGGCCGGGGTGCGTGACGGTGGTGGAGGAGACGATGGCCAGCCGCCCCGCGGGTGAGGCGGCCAGGTCGTCGTAAAACGCCTTGCTCGTGTTGCGCAGGGTGGCCAGCACGGTGTGGTGCAGGAAGTCCCAGTCGGAATCGGACTGCCCGGCAATCCCGGCACCGCCGCGCCAGCCGCCCACCAGGTGGATCAGTCCGTCAACGGGGCCGTAGCCTTCCTTGATGTCGGCGGCCAGCTCGGCCACGTCCTCGGGGTCGGCCAAATTGCACACGAGGGGGACGGCGCCGGGGGTGAGGCCGGCCGCGGCACTGATGCGTCCGGCGTCGGACCCCACAGTGAGCACACGCATGCCGGCACCCAAAAGGGCGCCGGCCACGGCAACGCCGGCGGCACTGCTGCCGCCGGCGATCAATACCAAGGGACTGTTCATGCTTTCCACAGTACCCACTTATGCGGCGCTGGCACCGGTGATGCCCGCCGTGGATTCAATGGTGCCCCGCATTTTCTTGCTCAAGGCCTCGTAGAACATGGAGAGCGGGAACTCGTCGTCCATGACCTGGTCGGTGATCTCGCGCAGCGGGGCGGTGAGCGGCAGCGCGTCCGGGCCCTTCGCCCAGGTGGACGCCGGATTGGGCGTCAGCGTGCCGGACACCAGTTCATACGCGGCAAGCCAGTGGGCCAGCTTGGGCCGGTCGATCGAGCGCCAGTACAGCTCCTCGATCTCGTGGCCCAGCGCTATCACCACATCCGGCACCTCCGCCCAGTCGATGGTCAGCTTGGTGTCGGTCCAGTGCAGCACGTGATGCTGGTGCAGCCAGGCAAACAGCAGCTGCCCGCCCAGGCCGTCGTAGTTGCGCACGCGCGAGCCCGTGATGGCAAAACGGAAGATCCGGTCAAATATGACGGCGTACTGGACCAGCTTGGCGTGCCGGCGGGCCTCGGAGGACGCCTTCTCGTCCTTCTCCACTGCCACGGATTCGCGGTACGCGGTCAGGTCGCAGCGCAGCTCCTCCAGGGAGTACAGGAAGTACGGCATGCGCTGCTTGATCATGAACGGGTCAAAGGGCAGGTCCCCGCGCATGTGCGTGCGGTCGTGGATGAGGTCCCACATGACGAACGTTTCCTGTGTCAGTTCCTGGTTGTCCAGAAGTTCGACGGCGTCGCCCGGCAGCTCGAGGCGCGTCACCTGTGCGGCCTCCCGGACCACGCGGCGGAAGCGGGCGGCCTCCCGGTCCTGGAAGATGGCGCCCCACGTGAAGGTGGGGGTTTCGCGGACGGAGACGCTTTCCGGGAAGAGCACGGCGGAGTTGGTGTCGTAGCCGGGAGTGAAGTCAATGAAGCGCAGCGGGACGAAGAGCTTGTTGGAGTAGTTGCCGGCCTCCAGCTCACCAATGAATTCGGGCCAGATCACCTCGACCAGGACCGCCTCCACGAAGCGGGAGGTGGAGCCGTTCTGGGTGTACATGGGGAAGACCACCAGGTGGCCCAGCCCGTTGGTTCGGTGTTCCTGCGGGTTGAACGCCAGCAGCGAGTCAAGGAAGTCGGGGATGGCCAGGCCCGAATCCACCCACTTCGTGAAGTCTGCGACCAGCAGCTCCAGGTAGCGGGCGTCGTGGGGGAAGTGCGGGGCCAGTTCCGCGACGGACTCCGTGATGGAGCGCACCAGGGCTGCGGCGGCGGGGTGGTCCGCCGGATCCGGGACGGAGCCGTCCTTGGCCTGCAGGCCCTGCAGCCCTGTGGCGGCAGCCTTGAGCGACAGCCAGGCGGGGCTGGCGGCCAGGGCAGTGGTGTCGACGGTTCCGGCCGTGCCGGCGTTTTCAATGGTGAGGTTCATGGAGGTCGCTTCCTTGCTGCTGCTCTGGCCCGGGGCCCTTTTTTCCGAGCGTAGCAATGGAACAACAAAACTAATCAGAAAAGCCCCTGAGCATAAGAAATTCTCATGCTCAGGGGCTGTTTCCGCGTTTCTCACGACAGCGCCGGGTGCCCTTGCCGGTGCGCAGGGGCGGTGGGGCCTGTGCCAGGCCGGATTGGTATGCAGGTGCCGGGCGGGGTTGTGGCGATGGGCCGCCGCTCAGGCGTCCTTGAGTCTCAGGGACACCGAGTTGATGCAGAAGCGCTCGTCCGTGGGAGTCTCATAGCCTTCACCCTTGAACAGGTGGCCCAGGTGCGAGTCGCAGGCCGTGCAGCGCACCTCGATGCGCTCCATGCCCAGGGAGTTGTCGTGCAGGTAGCGCACGGTGCCCTCCGCCAGCGGGGCAAAGAACGACGGCCAGCCGCAGTGTGAGGAGAACTTTTCCTTGGAGGTGAACAACTCGGCCCCGCACGCCCGGCAGGCGTACACGCCTTCCTGCATGGAGTCCCAATACTCGCCGGTGAAGGGACGTTCGGTCCCGGCCTGCCGCAGCACCTGGTACTCGGCGGGGCTCAGTTCCTCCCGCCACTGCTCATCGGTCTTGGTCACGGTCGGGGAGTAGTCAGAAGTGCTCATGACTGCATAACGCTTAGGAGTCGCCAATAAATCCCGAATCGGAGTACAGGTGCAGAACCGGCAGCCCCAGCTTGCGCTGTGCCTGGTTGGCCCAGTCCTGGCGGAACGTGTCCGCAACCGCGTGCGGGCGGGTGATGACCACTGCCTGCCGGGCACCCGTTTCGGTGACTTTGGCAACCAGGGAAGCAACGGCGTCGCCCTCGGCAACTTCACCGGTGGCCTTGGCGCCGCCGGCAGCAAGGGCCGCCAGCGAGGAGGCCAGCACTTCCTGGGCGGCGTGCTCGCGGGTCTTGGCGTCCGGCTGGGGTGCAAATTCCTTCAGCGCGCCCGGAATATCCAGCATGGTCAGCTGGTCGATGACATCGACAAACAAGTTCCGCTTGGTGTCGTTGGGCACCAGCAGCACCAGCTCAACATCGTCGTCGGGCCCGTAAAGATCGGTGACGTTCTCCACGTCGAGGGCGGTCAAGGGTTCTTCGGTCAGGATAATGATCGACTCGGTCATGGGTTCAGTTTAGGCGCTCACAACCAGAAATCCGGCCGGCGCCCGCGGATTCGCGAAGAAAGTTACGCAGGCCGCGGTGAGCCGCTCGACTCGGCCGCACGCCATGGGCAGAATGGGAGCATGGCTTCCACGGATCAGCAGTCGCGTTCATGGCTCAAATGGGGTGCCCTGGGCGCCGCCGCGGCAGGGGGAGGGGCAGCGGTTGTCCTGACCGCCACCTCAGGGCTCGCCGCATTTTTTGCCCGGCGCGTGGTGACCCCGGAGAAGCACCGGGCCGACGACGTCGCCATCCTTGCTGTCATCCCCGACGGACCCTCACTCCACGTAGTCCTGGAGGCCACCGCGGACACGGTCATCGACGGCCGCTACGGACTGTACTTCAACGACAGCACCGCCAATGCCGTCATCGGCCGCATCACCTCGTATGTGCCCCGGGAGGGCAGCGTCACCCGCGAGGTAATCTCCGTCCACGGCGGGGACCTGCGCCAGGCCACCTCCGGCTGGTGGTCGGGCAACCCCTACGCCGACCCTGCACAGATGGGCCTGGAATTTTCCGAAGTGGAGCTGGCGCTGCCCGGCGGCCCCGGCCCCAGCTGGTTCCTGCCGGCGCTGAACGCCGGATCCACCTGGGCCATCATGGTCCACGGCCGCGGCGCCCGCCGCAACGAGGGCCTGCGGGCTGTCCCCACCGCCCACCGGCTCGGCATGAACGCGCTGCTGGTCTCTTACAGGAACGACGGCGATGCCCCCGCAGCGCCCGACGGCAGGTATGGGCTGGGGGTCACCGAGTGGGCCGACATCGAGGTGGCGATCGACTACGCCATCGCCCACGGTGCGAAGGACGTGGTGCTGTTTGGCTACTCCATGGGCGGGGCGATCAGCCTGCAGGTTGCCGACCTCGCCCGCAACAGGAAGCACGTGCTGGCGCTGGTGCTGGACGCGCCGGTCATCAACTGGGTTGATGTCCTGGCGCACCAGGCGCAGCTCAACCGGATCCCCAACTATGTGGGCAAGTACGGGGAGCTGATGCTCAGCCATCCGATGGGGCGGCGCATCACGGGGCTGGCCGCGCCCGTGGACTTCAAGGCCATGGATTGGGTCAGCCGCGCGATTGAACTGCGCACCCCCACCCTGATCCTGCACAGCATCGACGATGACTTTGTTCCGTACGAGCCCACCGCTGAACTGGCGCGCCGCAACCCGGAAATGGTTACCTTCGAACCGTTCAGCAAGGCCCGGCATACCAAGGAGTGGAACGTGGATTCCGAGCGCTGGGAAGAAGAGGTGGAAGCATGGCTGCGCCCCCGGCTGGGGCGGCACGGCCTGCCCCGCCACTGACGCAGAACTGCCTGCCGCCTCCGCCTCTCGACGCCATCGCAGCATTGGTTGCTTTTCCCCAGTCCCTGTCGCACCATTGGCTGGATTTTAATGAGCCCTGTCGCAGCCATGACGGCCGGGACGGCGACGGCAGCCGGCAGTCCCGGGCCAGGAACTCTAGGCTTCCTCGTGGCGGCTGATGCCCAGCGTGGCGATGAGGTCTTCGTGGAGTTGGAACCACACCCGGTGGCAGGAATCCACAGTGGTCGTGTCGATCCAGTTGTGCTGACCGTTCCTTCCCTTTTCCAGAGCAGATTCGTAACGGGCCACGTAGCCGTCGAAGCGCATCAGCAAGGCGGACAGGCGCCCGGCCAGTGGTGCCAGTTCACTGCCTAGTGCAGACAGTTCGTCAAGGATGCCACGGTCCCATTCCGGGTCGTCGTGGTTGTTGGTGCCGAACCGGTCCGCGCCCGTTGGTTTGATCTGCCAGTCGGTGACGGCACGCAGCAGGCGGGCATTGAGCGGGAGAAATCCGCCGTAGATCGCTGGAATCGTGTTTTCCCGGTCGACGGTCCCGCGTTCTGCTGCCAGTTGGCGTTCGTTCTCGGACTTGCCTGGGTCTGTCAGTGACCAGCCGGCCAGGTCGGCGAAGGTGAAGTGCTGAATCCACCCGGCACGTTCCGCGCGCCCCAGCACCTGCACGGCCGTGCCATGGCTGGTCCCGGCACGTTCGGCAACGGCCCTGCTGTCCGCGAATCCCAGAAGGCATACGGCGTGCAGCACCAACAATTCCTGTGTGGAAGGGTGTGCCGTGGTCACTTGGCCTGCCTGGCACTGAGCCGGTTCACGTACTGTTGGCACGCCTGCGGGGAGCGAAAGCCCATCGCCTCGGCGATTTGCGCCCAGGTCAGCCCCTCATTGCGGGCCGCGAAGAGCAGCCCGGCCTCAACGCCGTCGACTTCCGCCCTCGCTGCCGGCAGCAGTGACAGCGCATCGAGCAGTTCACCGGGGTCGGGCTCGGATGAACGCCACAGGGCAAATTGCGTCAAGTCGAGCGCTGAGGGTGGAACCGGCGCCGGCCGCCACGGGCGAGGCGCCAGGTCCTTTGCCCCCCGGTCGAGAATCCGGTCGCGGGCTTCGCGCTCACGGCGGGCCTGCGTGTGGTCGATATTGCCGGTCGGGTCGGGCCCCTGCGTGCTTTCCATGCCGCCCATCCTGCTAGCATCAACATAATGTTGTCAACATTTCATTGAAAGGTTTTGTGGTGCTGTCGAGGCTTTGCGATGCCGACCCGGCCACCTCAGGGGGCAAGGCGGGTGCACTGGCGGTGCTGCTTCGAGGGGGATTTCCAGTGCCTGACGGGTTCGTGGTGCCCAACCCAGCTCCGTTGGCCACGTCCGACGGCGGTGCCTCCTTGCAGGTAGCGGTCGCCGGTGCACTGGCACGGCTGGGTGACCCCGTCGTGGCAGTCCGGTCGTCAGCGTCGGATGAGGACGGCGTTGCCGCCTCGGCGGCCGGCCAGTACGAAACCGTAATCGGTGTTCGTGGAACCGCCGAGGTATGCCACGCCATAGCCTCCTGCAGGATGTCAGCCGGCGCCGCACGCGTTGGTGACTACCGCCGTCGAACGAGTTCCGGCAACCCGCATGGTGCCGCGGGCATGGCGGTGCTGGTCCAGCGAGTGGTTGAGGCGGAGGTCTCCGGCGTCATGTTCACGCCGCAGCGGCCGGGCGAACCCACCAGGATCGAGGCGTCCTGGGGACTGGGGCTGTCAGTGGTGGGCGGAATCGTCACCCCGGACGCCTACGAGGCAGCGGCAGACGGAACCATTGACTGCTTGGTGGGAAGCAAACTGGCCCGAATCGACCTGGCCCACGGGCTCAGCGGTGTTGTTGGCAGCGCCGTCGCTGCACAGCAGCAAACAGCACGCACCTTGGATGACGGGGTGGTCGCGGCGCTGGCTGGCCTGGGTGGGCAGATAGCGGGGACCCTTGGCGGGCCGCAGGACGTGGAATGGGCTGTCGCGGACGGCAAGTTGTGGATCTTGCAGGCACGCCCCATTACGGCGGAACTTCCTGCCAGGAGGGTACCTGGACCGTCCGGTCCTGCCGGGGTGCTGACGGGCACACCCGGTTCCCATGGAACAGCCGCCGCGACCGCACGGATTGTGCGCGGCCCCTCCGCATTTGCAACTGTCCGCCGTGGCGACATCCTGGTCTGCCCCTACACCGACCCGGCCTGGACGCCGCTGTTCACCGTGGCCGCGGGGGTTGTCACAGAGACCGGCGGGGCGCTCTCACACGCTGCGATCGTTGCCCGCGAATACGGGATTCCCGCCGTGCTCGGAGTTGCCCATGCGACTTCCCTCATCGGCAACGGCGCCCAAATCGCAGTGGACGGAACTGCCGGAACCATTGCCTTCCTCTGACAGGACCCGATTCGAGAAACCGGGGAGCAGGCACGCCACATCCGATGCAGGGAGCGCGCCCGTCCGCCCATCATGGTCAGAATCAACGACGTGTTCCCCTCCCAACTGAACTGCAGCGAACCGGACAACCCTTGACTTAGCGGCCCTGAAAGCTGCCGGAAAATGGGGGATGCGAGTGGCCGGCCAGCTGGTCAACACTGCGGACCCGGTGTGCCGGAAGGTGCGACAGCATTCGTCAAGCAACAAGCCATTGGTGCGACGGGGTCGGGGAAAAACCAGCTAATGGTGCGATGGCGTCAGGATTGGATGCCGGGATTGGACGCCCGGGTTGGAAGGCGGCGGGATTGGCCGGCGCCGGTGCCGGGTGGTGCTGGGCGGTACTGGCCGGCGCCGGAGGCGGGGGCGCGTCAGGCCTGGTGGCCGATGGGGGCGGTTGACGCCTTCGTGACGGCGATGAGGTCTGCGGGGGAGAGCTCAATGTCGAATCCCCTGCGTCCGCCAGAGACGAAGATGGTCTCGTGGGCCAGGGCTGAATGGTCCAGCACGGTGGGGGAGTGCTGGCGCTGGCCGATGGGGGAGATGCCGCCCAGGACGTAGCCGGTGCGGCGCTGGGCCAGGGCAGGGTCGGCCATGGCGGCCTTTTTCTGGCCCAGCGCGTGCGCCAGCGCCTTCAAGTCAAGGGTGCCGCTGACCGGGACGATCGCCACGGCCAGGGTTCCCCCGACATCGGCCACAAGTGTCTTGAACACGCGGGCCGGATCCAGGCCCAAAACGGTCGCCGCCTCCATGCCGTAGCTCGTGGCGGCGGGGTCGTGCTCATAGGCGTGCCCGGTGAAGGCAATGCCGGCCTTGGTCAGTTCAACTGTGGCGGGGGTTCCGGCCCCCGCCGCGGATTTCCTTGCCATGGCCAGGCTAGGCGGAGGGGCGCACGCCGTTGGCGATCTTGCGCTTGACCCGGCCCAGCATGGCGGACATGCCGCGCATGCGGAGAGGGGAGATGGCGCGGGTCAGGCCGAGCTGCTCGGGCATGTCGTCGGGCACGGCGAGGATTTCCTCAGCAGTCAGGCCGTCCAGGCCCTCAAAGAGAACCGCCGCGAAGCCGCGCGTGGTGGGCGCCTCGGGGGGTGCCTGGAAGAACAAGCGGATGATGTCGCCGTCGTCCGTCTTTTCCGACTCAACCGTCAGGAACAGCGGCGACTGGCACTCCACCACCTGCTCCAGCAGTTCGGGGTGGTTGCTCAGGCGCTCCGGCAGCGGCGGCAGGCCGCGCGAGAATTCGAGCAGCAGCGTGAGCCGGTCGGCTTCCTCGAGTTCCTTGAAATCGTTGACGATCTCGGCCAGTGCTTGCGGGAGTGCTTGTGAAGTAGTCATCAACTAAAGCGTACGATTCTTTTCTTAAGAGTGTGAAACCAGTGGGTGCGGCCAAAGGCTGCCGGGCCGCGAACGGCCCGGCAGCCTGGTGCGACTAGTTGGCGGAGGGCAGTTCGCCGCGCTCGGCGCCTACCGCGATGGGAACGCGCACGGCGTTGCCCCACTCGGTCCAGGAGCCGTCGTAGTTGCGGACCGTCTCGAAGCCCAGCAGGTACTTCAGGGCGAACCAGGTGTGGCTGGAACGCTCGCCGATGCGGCAGTAGGCCACGACGTCGTCGCCGGGGACAAGGCCGGCTTCGTCGAGGTAGAGCGCCTCAAGCTCGGCGCGGGACTTGTAGCTGCCGTCCTCTGCAGCGGCACGGGCCCACGGGATGGAGGCTGCGGTGGGGATGTGCCCGCCGCGGAGCGTGCCTTCCTGCGGGTATGCCGGCATGTGCGTGCGCTCGCCCGTGTATTCCTCGGTGGAGCGGACGTCGATGAGCGGCTTGCCCAGGTGGGCCAGCACGTCTTCCTTGTAGGCGCGTATGGGGGCATCGTTGCGCTCCACAACCGGGTAGCCTGCGGAGGGGGTGGTGACGGTGCGTTCGGTGGTCAGCTCGCGGCCCTCGGCGATCCACTTGTCGCGGCCGCCGTCCAGCAGGCGGACGTCCTCGTGGCCGAACAGGGTGAAGACCCAGAGTGCGTAGGCGGCCCACCAGTTGGACTTGTCGCCGTACACGACAACGGTGCTGTCACGGGAGATGCCCTTCGCCTGGGCGAGCAGCGCAAAAGCCGCGCCGTCGATGTAGTCCCGGGTGACGTCGTCGTTCAGGTCCGTGTGCCAGTCAATCTTGACGGCGCCGGGGATGTGGCCGGTTTCGTACAGCAGCACGTCCTCGTCGGACTCGACCACCACGAGGTTGCCGTCCTTCGTGGCGCCGTTGGCGATTGCCTCGGCAAGCCATTCGGTGGAAACCAGGCGCTCCGGGTGTGCGTAGGCGGCGAACTTTTCATTTGTTTCAACTGCAACAGGCATGATGCCCCTTCTCGTAAACTTCTCAGGCGGGTGCCTCCCCAGCTCAGTCTGGGGCCGTTCCATTGCCGTGAGGTGCGGAAAGCGGCGCCGCCACGAATGATGGGTGCAGGCGCTTTTCCTGTCTATCAGACTAACGAGTTGGGGTGCCGTTTACTTCCCCGGCGTTAACTTAACGCAATATGCGGTGGGTATTCTTGTATCCGTGGGCCCGGTGCCGTATGCGCCCGGCCCGATGAACAGCCTTCAGGATCGGACAATTTTTCTTGGTACACGTTGAGCAACTTTCCACCCGCAAGCCGGCCGTTTCGGTGGAGGAACTGTTGGCGGGCTTTGTCCCGTCGCCCCGATTTGGCGAGGTCTCCTTTGGCACCTACCGCCCGGATCCGGCACAGCCCACCCAGTCAGAAGCGGTGGACCTGCTTCAAGGCTTCGCGGCCCGCACCGGCGGAAAGCCTGCCGGCGGCCTTCGCCGGTTGTTTGGCGGGAAGGCGAAAGCCAACGGCGCCAAGCCTGCGGGCAAGGCGAATGGCAAGTCCAAGGCCAACGGTGGCAAGCCGGCCGGCATCTACCTCGACGGCGGCTTTGGTGTGGGCAAGACCCACCTGCTCTCATCCCTGTGGCACGAGGCGGAGGGGCCCAAGGCGATCGGCACCTTCGTCGAATACACGAACCTGGTGGGCGCATTGTCGTTCCGCAAGACCGTGGAGGCGCTCAGCAGCTACAAGCTGGTCTGCATCGACGAATTTGAACTGGACGACCCCGGAGACACCGTGCTGATGTCTCGGCTCATGCGTGAATTGGCCGACGCCGGTGTCAAGTTGGCGGCGACCTCCAACACCCTGCCCGGTGCACTGGGTGATGGGCGCTTTGCTGCTGTTGACTTCCAGCGTGAGATCCAGGTCCTGGCGGACCAGTTTGAGATCCTGCACATCGACGGCGAGGATTTCCGCCACCGCGGGCTGCCCACGCCGCCGGAACCGGTGCCCAACAGCGACCTTGACGCCCGCATGCGCCGGGACTTTGCCGGCAAGGGCGTTGCCGTGGACGACTTTGGCATCCTCATGGACCACCTGACCGGCGTCCACCCGTCCCGCTACCGCCAGATGCTGGAGGGAATCGACGCGGTCGTGTGGCGCAATGTCCACACCATTACGGAGCAGTCCGTGGCCCTGCGCTTCGTGGTGCTGGCCGACCGGCTGTATGACAAGGATGTTCCGATCCTTGCCAGCGGCGTTCCCCTGGACCAGCTGTTCACCCCGGAAATGATGACGGGCGGGTACCAGAAGAAGTACTTCCGTGCAGTCTCCCGCCTGACAGCCCTGGCCCGAGAGGCCCAGGAATCGGCTGTGCCCGCCCCAGTGGGCTGAACCCGACGGCATTAAAGCGAAAAAGCGCCGGTGCGCTCTCTCGAGCGGACCGGCGCCTTTCTTGACGCCATTTATAGGGCGAAGGGGTGGGGACTACTTGTTGGCGCCATCCACAAAATCGCTGGCAGCCTGCTGGACCTGGTCAACCTGGCCCTTGAACTTGTCACCGGTCTTGCTGTCGACAACGTCGCCGGCCTTTTCGATGCCATCCTTGATGGCCTCTTCATTGCCCTTGATGAGTCCTTCAGCCTTGCCCTTCAAATCGTCAAAAATAGACAACAGGCACCTCCCTTCGCTCCTGGGGCCATTGGCGCCCCAACTTTTTCCAGCCTAGTGCCATGACTCACAATGTCAACGCCAAGTCGTCTGTGGCGTACAAGAAAGTGCCGGGACATTGGATCGGTCCGTAACAGGTGGACTGCCTTGACAAGGGCGACGGCGGGCACCCGGCACCCTGCCAAGGCGGAGCCGGGTGCCGTCCGGGCACTGAGCAGGCCTGCGAGGGATGGGGCTGAATTGCGAGGGGGCTCAGCAATAAGCTGCCATTGCTGCGAGGGGGTTGGGGGAGTGGCCGAGTGCGTGGCGGAGGGCGGGGGGATGAGGATGGGGGATGATGCACGTTTGATGCACTGTGCCGATTTTGCGAGCTGAATTGCGACACGAAAAAGCCCCTCCGACCAGCGTTTGTGCTGGTCGGAGGGACTTTTCCCTTGGTGGGCGATACTGGGTTCGAACCAGTGACCTCTCCGGTGTGAACGGAACGCGCTACCACTGCGCCAATCGCCCAATCCGCATGCTCGGTCCGCGGGCGGACCATGCGTGCTGCTCGGTGCGTAAAAAACAATAGCCCAAAGTTTCGCGAGTGCATAATCGCCCGTGTTCGAGTGCCTGATTATGGTGGCCGGCGGCCCTGTGTCGTTCGGCAGGCAGGCCCGTCCGGCGCCGGGCAGCCGCTACCGTGGCGGGTGGCGCGCACCGCAATAGGGTGCCGCCCCTTTGCAGGAGCCGGCCGTCCGGCGTCGTGCACCAAAGATTGGGTGTGACGAGCGCCTCAAGGCCCATTTTGGCCCTGGAAGCCCAAAAACGGGCCTATCCGGCCCCTGAATCACATGCTTGTAATTCGAGTGATGGGGCCAACTTCCGCACAAACCCGGGGAATCGGGCGGGTTGCCCTCGCCTGCACTGCCAGCGGCGGGCCCTCGATTTGGTGTTTGGGAAACTGCTCGGGTAATGTTTTCACCGCAGCAACACGGACTACCGAATGCGAGACGCAAACGGGAGAAAATGATTGCTAATGCGGTTGTAGCTCAGCTGGTAGAGCACCACCTTGCCAAGGTGGATGTCGCGAGTTCGAATCTCGTCAACCGCTCGCTTTACACCATTCAGTTTGCATGGTGGGGTGGCCGAGAGGCGAGGCAACGGACTGCAAATCCGTGCACACGGGTTCGAATCCCGTTCCCACCTCCATTTGGCTGAATCAAAGGTATTTTGCTGTATAGTTCAGCGGGATGCATTGGGCGATTGGCGCAGCGGTAGCGCGCTTCCCTGACACGGAAGAGGTCACTGGTTCGATCCCAGTATCGCCCACGAATCAACTTCGGTTGGTTGTTTCTGAGAAATCAGATAGTGTTGTTCAGCAGTAAAATGCGGTTGTAGCTCAGCTGGTAGAGCACCACCTTGCCAAGGTGGATGTCGCGAGTTCGAATCTCGTCAACCGCTCGCATGTTTGGACGCATCTGCCGGAACCTGAGGGTTTCGGCAGTTTTGTTCAGCCTCGGCCCACCCCGCTTGGGGTGCGGCCTTGGGCGATTGGCGCAGCGGTAGCGCGCTTCCCTGACACGGAAGAGGTCACTGGTTCGATCCCAGTATCGCCCACGCATTTGAAGGCCCCTGTTGAGGCAGGGGCGTTTTTATGCGCTGGAGCCCTGAAGCACTTCAGGCCCGGCAGCAAGCATGCGGTTGTAGCTCAGCTGGTAGAGCACCACCTTGCCAAGGTGGATGTCGCGAGTTCGAATCTCGTCAACCGCTCGGAATAAGGAACGGGACTGCCGGAACTTTCGCGTTTCGGCGGTCCTTTTCATTTCCCGGCAGTGCCCCGTGGCGGGGTTAGCGGCCAGAATGTGTGTATGGCCCGGGCGTGTCATCGGCTTCTTCCGCCCCATCCTTGTTGGATTCCGTTCCCGTCTTCGGGGCTGAAGGCTGTGTCGTAGAGGGCTGGCCCGATGGGCTCTTCGATGGTTTTGCTTTGTTTTCTTTGGGGCTGCCAGTGGCTGGGTTTCACGAACGTCCAGGGGTCTTTCGGAGACTCGCTGTGGAGGTAGAGGTACCAGTCAACGGCTCGTTTGGCGTGGTCGTCGGTGAGACCACGGTGATCGCGTAGAAGGTGCTTGAGACCGGCATTGATTCCGCCTTCCAAGGGGCTGGTGGTGCGGTCGATCTTGTGCTCGTTGGTGGCGGCGGTGAGCCAAGTGAACAGGTGCCCATTTTTCAATACCGTGGCCAGTGTTCCGCGGGCCCGACGCAGGCGTAGATGTGTAAACCACCATTGCTGGTTCGTGCCGATATGGGAGGGCCTCTCGCCGTTCTTCTTCGCGTAGGTTCGGGTCTTCAAGAAGGACTCCCAGCGTGCTTCCCAGGAAGCGAATTCCCCGGCCCAGACAGCGGCTTGGTCAAGGTCTTGGATCGGTGTCAGGGCCTTGGCTAGTGCCAGTAATTCCTTGCCGGCATCGAGGTTTGGGCGCATCGTGAGGTGTGTTCGAATGTTCTGCTGGATATGAAAAAGACACCGTTGCACCTTCGTCTCTGGCCAGTGCTCGCGCAGCGCACTTTCCAGGCCTTTGTGCCCGTCAACGATCGCGACCGCAGGTGCCGGGATTTGTTGCAGCAGGGCAGACCAGGACGCATTCTTTTCTCTGTCGCACCACTGCCAGGCGATGACGTGGTTGCCGGTGTAGGCGACCAGCACGCACCAGTCGTTGAAGTACGTTCCGTCAAGCATGATCTGGGGGTGTATTTCGCCGCTCACGACGGCTGTAGGGGACACCGTCCAGCACCAGGCACTCTGACGCCTAAAGGTGCGTGCGGAGCCTGCATGGGCTTCCTGACGGTCCTTGCCGGTGATCCAGGACAGGAACGCTGTGAACTCTGCTTTCTTGCTGACATCGACACGTGACTGGGTGATGGAAGCACCACAGGACTTGCACCGCCACCTAGTTCTTCCCGCGCTGGTCTTGCCATTCTTTACGAGCTTCTTAGTACATACACCACACCTGGGGTGATTCTTGGGAACTGTCACCGTACATGCTTTCAAAGCATGTACAGGGCCCTGCATCCCATATGATTACTGGCCAAAAGCCACTTTTCATACACACATTCTGGCCGCTAACCCCCGTGGCGCGGCCTGGGGCGATTGGCGCAGCGGTAGCGCGCTTCCCTGACACGGAAGAGGTCACTGGTTCGATCCCAGTATCGCCCACACTACGCAGGCTCCTGTTGATGCAGGGGCCTTTTTGCTGCCCTGTGGCGGTCCGGGGCTGGCGGTGCGCCGGCCATTTGCTGCTGTGAGGCTCGACGGCGCCTGGCCCGCCGCGGCTGTTGGCCGACATCCCCTAACAGCATCGCGGGGTTATCCACAAGTTGGTCCGGTCGGGCTGGGATGTGTCGGCGCGGGGTGGAATAGTGGAGGCATGACAGCACCAGCCTTGGCCCACAGTACAGACCTGGGGCGCATGTACGCCCGCTCCCTGCAGGACCCGCCGAAGGTCCCCTCCATCACCACCGTCATCGGCCAGCAGGCCATGTCGTTGGACGGCTGGATCGGCTACATGGCAGCCAACGCAGTGGCGCAGCACCCGGACCTGGGTGCCGCCGTCGGCAATCCCGGACAGTTGCGCACGGTGGTGCGGGACAGCTCCAACGCGGCCGAACAGTTCAGGGATGCCGCAGCCGCCCGCGGTGACCGCGTCCACCACTACTGCGAGCAGGTGTCGCTGCGCGCGCTGGACCGGCCCCACCAGTTGCAGGAGGCGCGGGAGGCGCTTGCCGAGAAGGGTGAGGAGAACTTCGCCCTGCGGTTTGACCAGTGGTGGGAGGACTACGCCGTCAAGCCGCTGGATCCGGAGATCACTGTCTGGAATGAAACACTCGGCTACGCGGGAACGCTGGACCTGGTGGCCACCATTGGCGGCAAGCTGTGCATCATCGACTTCAAGACCAAGGGCACCGACCGCAACGGCCAGGTGAAATCCCTTGACGCCAAGGTGGTCATGCAGCTGGTGGCCGGCATGAAGGCCGAGGAGTCCATCGTGGACGAGGCCGCCGGTACATGGGAGCCCTGGAAGTACGGCCAGGACCCCATTCTGCTGGGCGTCGCCATCGGCGAAACGGAGGTGCGCACCCTGCGCGCCAACCCCGAAGTGCTCAAGTCCCACTGGTTTAAGTTCGCCTCGCTGCGCCGGGTGTGGCAAACCTCATTGGAAGCGGCACAGGCAGGGACACCGTTGCTGGAGATTGCGCCCCCGCCGCACCAGCCGTCCAACTAGACTGGAAGGCGCCAGCAGTCAGCGGTCCGCAAACAGGGTCCGCGCCAATTTCAAAGTGAGGTGCCACCCCATGGCCATCCTGAGCATTCGCATCATCGGCGACCCCGTCCTCCGGGAAACCGCCGAGGAAGTGACCACCTTCGGCCCGGAGTTGGCCAAACTTGTCGAGGACATGGCCGAGACCATGCATGACGTCCGCGGAGCCGGGCTCGCCGCCCCCCAGATCGGCGTGAACAAGCGGATCTTCACCTACGCGGTCGACGGCGAAGAGGGCCATGTGATCAATCCGGTCATCGTGGCCAGTGACGACTTTGCCCCGGGCGAACCCGAGGGCTGCCTGTCCGTCCCGGGCCTGGGATACACGGTCCCGCGCCACCGCTGGGTCCGGATCACCGGCGTCGACGTCAACGGGGCCACCATTGACCTTGAGGCCACCGGAACCCTGGCCAAGTGCTTCCAGCACGAGACCGACCATCTCAACGGCAAGCTGTACGTGGACCGGCTGGAAGGCGAGGACCGCAAGGATGCCCTCCGCGCCATCCGCATGGCCAACTACCACGACGTCACGGCGCAGACCGTTGCCAAAAGGGCCCACACCGTGGGCTCGGCCTTCGGCACCGGTGCTGCCTTCGGGGCCGCCCAGTGAAGGTGCTTTTTACCGGAACCCCCGCCGTAGCGCTGCCCTCCCTGGCAGCCCTCCAGGCCGCCGGCCATGAAATCGTCGCCGTCCTGACCCGCCCCGATGCGCCACTGGGCCGCAAGCGCATCATGACACCGTCGCCTGTCGCCGCCCGGGCCGCCGAGCTGGGCCTGCATGTCATCAAGGCGGACAAGATCGACGCCGGGGCTGCCGCGGCGATCGCCGCCGCCGCACCGGACGTCGCCGCCATTGTGGCCTACGGCGCCCTCATCCCGGAGAGTGCGTTGGGCATCCCCGTCCACGGCTGGATCAACCTGCACTTTTCGCTGCTGCCCGCCTGGCGCGGTGCGGCGCCCGTGCAGCATTCGATCATCAACGGCGACGAGGTCACCGGCGCCTCCACGTTCCTGCTGGAGAAGGGGCTGGACACCGGCCCCGTCTACGGCACCATGACCGAATCCATTGGCGCCGCCGACACCAGTGCGGCCTTGCTGGAACGGCTGTCGCACAGCGGCGCCGTGCTGCTGGCCCAGACCATCGACGGCATCGGCGCCGGCATGGTCACCGGAGTGCCGCAGCAGGGGGAAATCTCGCTGGCGCCCAAGCTGACGCTCGAGGACGGCCATGTTTCATGGACGGACCCCGCCCTGGCCATCAACCGGCGCATCCGCGGCGTCACCACCGAACCCGGCGCCTGGACCATGCTGGCCGGGCAAAGGTTCAAGCTGGGACCGGTGGCACTGCGCGCCGACGTGGCGGACCTGGCGCCGGCCCGCCTGCGGGTTGACGGCAAGGCCGTGCTGGTGGGGACGGGATCGCATGCCGTTGAACTCGGCGAGGTCCAGCCGGCAGGAAAGAAAATGATGAAGGCAACAGACTGGGCCAGGGGCCTGGCCAACAAGGAAGATGTGGTGTTTGAATGACCAGCGAACAAGGCGGACGTTCGGGCCACCAGAACTCGGCCCGCCAGAACTCCGGCGGAGGCCAGCGCGGGGGAGGCGTCCGGCGTCGTGACGATGCCGGCCGCGAACGCAACCGCAGCACGGGGCGCAACCGGACCGAGACGGCGCCCGGCCAGCGCACCCGCGTGGCCGACCCCGCACGGCTCGTCGCCTTTGAGGTGCTCCGTGCGGTCTCGGCCGACGACGCCTACGCCAACCTCGTGCTGCCCACGCGCATTCGCAAGCACGGGCTGGACCGCCGCGACGCCGGATTCGCCACCGAACTGACTTACGGGGCGCTCCGCGCGCAGGGCACGTACGACGCCATCTTGGCCAAGTGCGTGGACCGCCCGCTGTCCGAGCTTGACCCCGCCATTCTGGACGCCCTGCGCATCGGCGCCCACCAGCTCATGGCCATGCGCGTGCCCACCCACGCCGCGCTGGACCAGACCGTTGGCCTTGCCCGTGCCGTCATTGGTGCCGGACCGTCGGGCCTGGTCAACGCCGTGCTGCGCAAGGTTGCCGCGAAGGAGTTGCCGCAGTGGCTGGCCGAGCTCACCGACGGGCTGGGCGACGACGTCAAAATCGCATCCATCGTGCATGCCCACCCGGAATGGATTGTGCGGGCCATGCGCCAGGCGCTCGTTGCCCACGGCCGCGACGTCAGCGAAATCGAGGCGCTGCTCGAGGCCGACAACGCCGCACCGGTCGTGAACCTTGTGGCCCTGCCCGGCCTGGGCAGCCTGGACGAAGCCTTCGACGCCGGCTTCACGCCGGGTGAGCTCGTGATCGATTCCGCGCTGTCCTCCGGCGGCGACGTGGGCCGGCTGGACAGTGTCCGCGACGGTTCCGTGCGCGTCCAGGATGCCGGTTCGCAGCTGGTGGCCCGCGCCCTGGCCGCGGTCATGGTCTCCACCGAGAAGACCGACGGCGAGGAACGCTGGCTGGACATGTGCGCCGGCCCGGGTGGAAAGGCAGCGCTGCTGGCCGCCCTGGCCGCCGAGCAGGATGCCTGGATGCTCGCCAATGAACCGGCACCGCACCGCGCCAAGCTAGTCTCGCAGGCCCTGGCCGCCGTGCCTGCCGACAGCTGGACCGTGCGCACCGGCGACGGGCGCGACATTGGCAGGGAACACCCCGAAGCCTTTGACCGCATCCTCGTGGACGCACCGTGCACGGGCCTGGGCGCCCTGCGCCGCCGCCCGGAATCACGCTGGCGCCGCAAGCTCTCCGACGTCGCCGAGCTCGGCCCGCTGCAGCGCGAGCTCCTGGAATCCGCCCTGGCGGCCGTCAAGCCCGGGGGAGTCGTGGCCTACGTGACATGCTCCCCGCACGTGGCCGAGACCATCGCCGTCGTGGAGGATGCCATGCGCAAGCGCACGGACCTGGAGTTGCTCGACGCCGGCGCCGCATTGGACGCCGTCAGCCTCAGCGGAAGCATCGGTGCCGGCAACACCACCTCGGCCGTTCCCGCCCACCGGATGATGGCGCAGCTGTGGCCGCACATCCACCAGAGCGACGCCATGTTCATGGCCCTGATCCGCAAGAACTAGCACCGGCCGGCGCCGGCTGCGTCCCGCGCCGGCACACCCGCCAAATCCAAGAAAATGATGAGGAACTTTTCGTGAGCAAACCACTTGCCTGCTGCATCAACCCCAGCATCCTTTCGGCAGATTTCGTCAACCTTGAGGCCGAACTGGCCCGCATCGCCAATGCAGACGCCGTGCACGTGGACGTCATGGACAACCGCTTCGTGCCCAACCTGACCATCGGGCTGCCCGTGGTGGAGCGGATCCAGCAGGTCAGCCCCGTGCCGCTGGACGCCCACCTGATGATCGCCGACGTCGACCGCTGGGCGCCGCTGTATGCAGATGCCGGGCTGGATTCGGTCACCTTCCACGTGGAGGCGTCGGATGCGCCCATCAAGCTGGCCCGTGAATTGCGTGCCCGCGGCGCAAAGGCGGGCATGGCGCTTCGGCCGGCAACCGCCGTCGAACCTTACCTGGACATGCTGCCGGAACTGGACATGCTGCTGATCATGACCGTGGAACCGGGCTTTGGCGGGCAGTCGTTCCTGGATGTCACGCTGCCCAAGATCCGGCGCGCACGCGCCGCCATCGAAGGCAGCGGCGTCAACGTGGCCATCCAGGTGGACGGCGGCATCACGGAGGAAACCATCACGCGCGCTGCCGAGGCCGGTGCGAACATCTTCGTGGCGGGCTCGGCGGTATACGGCAAGCCCTCGCCCGAGGACGCCATCAACTCCCTGCGCGCCAAGGGGCAGCTCGCCTTCGGGCAAGCAGGCCGGTAGACGGTCGCTGCCGATTCCTTGTGGCGGCCGTTGGGCCAAACAGTAGATCTTGGCTCGAATCGGTCCAGCAACTGCCGCGGGGCTCCGCTGGCGCGGCCGGGGCGGGAATGAATCCTGCCCCGGTACGCTTATGCTCTGTGCATTCGCCCCGCGAGGGGCGGGGCAGGACGGCATCGAAAAGGTGCCATAATGGAGGAAGTCGCCCGCAACCGCGGGCGCAATTGAATATTACGTGCTCCGGGGTCGGTGTAATTCCGAACCGGCGGTTATAGTCCGCGACCCGCGCGCAGCCCACTGGAAACAGCAGGCAGCGCACGGTTGATCTGGTGAAATTCCGGAACCGACAGTTAAAGTCTGGATGGGAGAAGCACGAACAGCCTTGGCCGCCAGGCCAGGGGTGTGCCGGCACCACCGTGCCGCGCGCCCCTGCACCCCGGCGCCTTGGCCGTACGTTACCCCCGGAGCCATCGCGGTCTTGCAAAGGGAAGGTAACAATGGACTTTCTGCGATGGCTCTTTGACGCCAAAATGGAATTCGCCGGTGGCGGGTTCCTCCTCTGGCGCGAAGTCATAGGCAACATTTTTGGGCTCGCCAGCGCCCTCGGCGGCATGCGCCGTAAAATCTGGGCATGGCCGGTGGGCATCATCGGAAACCTACTGCTGTTCACGGTCTTCGTGGGCACACTGTTCGGCACCGCCGACCACGTCAACCTGCTTGGCCAGGCCGGGCGCCAAATCATGTTCATCGCCGTGTCCATCTACGGATGGCACCGCTGGAACCAGACCCGCCGCGGCCGGGACGACGCCGGCACCCACGTGGGCGAAGCCGTCGAGCCCCGTTGGGCGGGGGGCCGCGTACGCTGGCTCCTGGTGGCCGCCATGATCGCCGGCACAGCCATACTGACCCCCATTTTCAGGGCCATGGGCTCCTACGAACCCGTCTGGGCGGATGCCTGGATCTTCATGGGATCCCTGTTGGCCACCTACGGCATGGCCAAGGGCTGGGTGGAGTTCTGGCTGATCTGGGTGGCCGTTGACCTGGTGGGCGTGCCCCTGCTGTTCAGCGCAGGCTACTACGCCTCGGCGTTCATGTACGTCTTCTACGGAGCCTTCACCCTGGCCGGATTCTTTGTCTGGTGGCGGGTGCGGCACAATCGTGATGTGCAGGACCGCCAGGTTTCGGTGGACACCACCTTTCCTGACATTACCGTGAGCAATCGAGAGGCCAAACCATGAATTTCAGCGAACTGTTCCCCGCCAACCAGCACAATGAGCAGAACAATGAGCCCGAGGTTTTCAGCGATGCAGAAATCCTCGGCATGGAAACGGCACTCTCGGCCGCACGCCAGGGCGTGCGCGGCGCCAACCCGCTGGTGGGCGCCGTCATCATCGACGCCGACGGAACGTTCCTTGCCATCGGATACCACCGCGGCGCCGGCACGGCCCATGCGGAAACCGACGTCATCAACCGGCTGCTGGGCACGGGCGTCAAGCGCGACCTTTCGGCGGCAACCTTGATTGTCACGCTCGAGCCGTGCAGCCACACGGGCCTGACGGGCCCCTGCACGCAGGCGATCCTGGACGCGGGAATCGGCAACGTGGTGTTTGCCGTGCGCGACCCCCACCAGCCTGCCGCGGGAGGCGCCGAGATCCTGGCCAACGAGGGCATCAACGTGCGCATGGGACTGATGGCCGCGGAAGCGGAGGACCTGAACCGGCAGTGGTTCGTGGCAGTTCGGGAGAAACGGCCGTTCGTCACGGCCCGGCTGGCACAGACAGTGGACGGGCGGATTGCCGCCGTCGACGGCACCAGCCAGTGGATCACCTCCCAGGAATCCCGCCAGGATTCGCACGAACTGCGGGCCCGCGTGGACGCGATTGTGGTGGGCACCGGCACCGTCATCGCCGACAACCCCCGCCTGACCGCCCGGGCTGCGGACGGTTCCGACGCCGCAAAGCAGCCGCTGCGCGTGGTCATGGGCCTGCGCGAGGTGCCCCAGGACGCGGCAGTCCGCGGCACGGCGGGCACACCGAGCAGCCCGGACCGCCTCGGTGACGACGACTTCCTGCACCTGCGCACGCACGACCCCCGCTCCGTCCTGCAGGAATTGCAGTCCCGTGGCGTCGGGCACCTCATGATCGAGGGCGGGGCCACCATCAACGCCTCGTTCCTTGAACAGGGGCTCGTGGACGAACTCGTCGTCTACCTGGCACCCACCCTGCTGGGCTCGGGCATCCCGGCCCTCACCGACCTCGGCATCGGCACCCTCGCCCAGGCCCAGCGCTGGGAATGGGATGCAACACTCACCGGCCCCGTGGAAATCCTTGGGCCGGACCTGAAGCTGACACTCATGCCGGCCAAGGCCGCTCCGGAAGGAAGCTGAAATGTTTACTGGAATTGTTGCAGGGCGCGGCACCGTGCTCGCCCTGGAAAACCTGCCCGAGAAGGGCACCGCACGGCTGGTGCTGGCGGCCGGGGAGATCCTTGACGGGATGGACCTCGGCGGCTCCATCGCCGTCAACGGCGTGTGCCTGAGCGCCGTCGAACTGGCCGGGGGCACCGTGGCCGTGGACGTCATGGGTGAAACCCTGCGCCGGACCACCACCGGATCCCTGGCCGCCGGGGACACCGTCAACCTCGAACGCTGCGTCCCGGCCGGCGGACGCCTCGACGGCCACGTGGTCCAGGGGCATGTGGACGGCGTGGGCACCCTCCTGCACCGCGAGAAGCAGGGCGCCTGGGACACGCTGCGTTTCTCCGTTCCCCGCGAACTGGGCCAGTACATCGCCGAAAAGGGCTCCATCGCCGTGGACGGGGTGTCCCTGACTGTGACCGCCGTCAGCCGCGCCGCCGAGCAGGACCAGTGGTTCGAGGTGGGGCTCATCCCCGTCACGCTTGCCGCCACAGGGCTTGGCGCCAAGGAAGCCGGCGGCGCCGTCAACCTTGAGGTGGACGTGCTGGCCAAGTACGCCAAGCGCCTGCTGGAATTCGCCACGGGCGGCGCACAATGAACCCGCTGACACTCCTGGACCCGGTGCCGCTGGCCGTCGCCGCGATCGCCCGCGGGGAAGCCGTGCTTGTGGTGGACGATGAAAACCGCGAAAACGAGGGCGACATCATCTTTGCCGCCCAGTACAGCACCCCCGCACTCATGGGCTGGACAATCCGCCACAGCTCGGGCGTCATCTGCATCCCCATGGACGAAGCCCGCGCCGACCGCCTGTCCCTGCCGCCCATGGTCGCCGACAACCAGGACGCTAAGGGCACCGCCTACACCGTCTCGTGCGATGCGGCGCACGGCGTCACCACCGGGATCAGCGCCACGGACCGCTCGCTCACCGCCACCGTGCTGGCTGACCCTTCCTCCATGCCCGACGCCGTCACCCGGCCCGGGCACATCTTCCCCCTTCGCGCCGTGGCCGGGGGAGTGCGACAGCGCCCGGGGCACACCGAGGCGGCGGTGGACCTCTGCCGGCTGGCGGGGGCCGAACCCGTCGGCGTGATTGCCGAAGTTGTGGACGACGGCGGTGAAATGCTGCGCCTGCACGGGCTGCGCGACTTTGCCGACGCCAACGGCCTGGTCCTCATTTCCATCGCGGACCTCGTTGCGCACCTGGCGGCAGAGCCGGCCGCTGCCGCCACGAACGGTGCGGAGGCACGGCCGTGAGCGCACAGCCGCCTGTCCCCGCGGGCACCCGCCCGGACAGCCCGTCCGGCAGCAACGGCCCGGAGTCCACCACAGGTGCCGTCAGCGGTGGTCCGCAGGTGCAGTTGCCCACCCGTTTTGGCACCTTTACCGCCCAGGCCTGGATCGATGCCGCAACGGGGGCTGAGCACCTGAGCGTCAGCGCGCCCGGCGAGCCGCTGGAAGGCGGGGGTTACGGCGCAGGGCCGGGACCCGGCGTCGTGCCCCTGGTGCGGCTGCACTCCGAATGCCTCACGGGGGACGTCTTTGGCTCCTACCGCTGCGACTGCGGCGAGCAGCTGGACTACGCACTGGAGCTCATCCACCGGCGCGGCGGCACCCTGGTCTACCTGCGGGGGCACGAGGGACGCGGCATTGGCCTGGCCAACAAGATGCGGGCCTACAGCCTGCAGGAGGCAGGCGCCGATACCGTCGAGGCCAACGAACAGCTGGGGCTGCCCGTGGATGCGCGCGACTACGCGGCGGCGGCCGGCATCCTGCGGTCGCTGGGGCTGAGCCGAATCGCGCTGCTGAGCAACAATCCGCTCAAGGGGCAGGACCTGGCCCGCCACGGCATCGAGGTGCTGGAAGTGGTGCCGGCCGAGGTGCCTGCCCGGGAGGAAAACCTGCGTTACCTGATCACCAAGCGGGACCGCATGCACCATGCGCTCCGCGTCAACGAAGCCACACCGGCACCAGCCGGCAACCCGGAAGGACTTTCATCATGAGCGGACACGGAGCACCCACGATCGGATTCGACCCGGCGGGCCAGGCGCAGGCCGCGGCGCTGAAGGTGGCCATTGTCGCCGCCAGCTGGCACACCGAGATCATGGACGGCCTGCTGGCCGGGGCATTGCGCGGAGCGGCTGACGCCGGCATCGCCGAACCCGTGGTGGTGCGTGTGCCCGGCAGCTTTGAACTGCCGGTCGCGGCGGCCCGGCTGGCAAAGTCCTTCGACGTTGTGGTGGCGCTGGGTGTTGTGATCCGCGGCGGCACCCCGCACTTTGACTATGTCTGCCAAGCCGCAACGATGGGCCTGACGGATGTCAGCGTGCGCACCGGCGTGCCCGTGGGCTTCGGCGTGCTCACCTGTGACACCGAGGAGCAGGGGCTGGCGCGCGCCGGTCTGCCCGGCTCTGAGGAGGACAAGGGGCATGAGGCGCTGACCGCCGCGGTGGCCACAGCTCTCACCCTGGCCTCCCTTGAGAAGTGAGATAACGGCGGCTGCACGGCGCTGAGGTGTGGGACAACGGCGGCTGTTGCCCATAACTGGGCCCCGTTGCCCCACGCCTGCGCTGTGACGCTGCTCCCATGCCCGGCGCGCCGGACAGCCTGCGCCGGCCTGCCGCGCGGTGGAACGTGTTCACAATGTGGACGCACCGCGTCTCAAAATCCGTAAACACGATGCCCAACCAGTAAGGTGGATGGCGTGAAGACCTTCGAATCCCTTTTTGATGAGCTGAGTGAGAAAGCCGCAGCGCGGCCCGCCGGCTCCCGTACCGTCGCCGAACTTGATTCCGGCATTCACGGTATCGGCAAGAAAGTGGTTGAGGAAGCCGCTGAGGTGTGGATGGCTGCCGAGTATGAATCGGAAGAAGCCTGCGCCGAAGAGATTTCCCAGCTGTTCTACCACCTCCAGGTCATGATGATCGCCAAAGGTTTGACCCTTCAGGACGTTTACAAGCATCTCTAGCCACGTGCCGTGGCTGCTTGAGACAACCCTGAAATGGCGTTGTGCGCAACGCTGAAAAACTTTTGCTTGAACCAACCTGAAAAGAAACTTTATTATGCTGCGTGTTGCCGTCCCGAACAAGGGATCACTGTCCGAATCCGCTTCCGCCATGCTGGCCGAGGCCGGCTACCGCCAACGCCGGGACTCCCGTGAACTGGTCATGGTGGATCCGGAAAACAACGTTGAATTCTTCTTCCTGCGCCCCCGCGACATTGCCGTGTACGTTGGTGCCGGCACCCTGGATGTCGGCATCACCGGCCGCGACCTGCTGATGGACGCCCAGGTCGATGCCGAAGAGCTGCTTCCCCTGGGATTCGCCGTCTCCACCTTCCGCTTTGCCGGACCGGTGGGCGACTTCACCAGCGCCGCCGAACTTGAGGGCAAGCGCCTGGCCACCAGCTATGACGGCCTGCTGCGCGAATACCTCTCCGAGCTGGGCATCAACGCCCAGGTGGTCCGCCTCGACGGCGCCGTGGAATCCTCCGTCCGCCTCGGCGTCGCAGACGCGATTGCCGACGTCGTGGAAACCGGCAGCACGCTCAAGGCCGCGGGCATGGAGATCTTCGGCGAGCCCATCCTCAAGTCCGAGGCACTGCTGATCGGCCGCCGCGGCGTCACCGCGCCCCCCGGCCTAGAGGTGCTCATCCGCCGTCTGCACAGCGTCCTTGTGGCCCGCCAGTATGTCCTGCTCGACTACGACGTGCCCAAGTCGCTCATGGACCAGGCCACAGCCCTGACCCCCGGCCTGGAGTCGCCCACGGTTTCCCCGCTGCGCGACACCGACTGGGTGGCCGTGCGCTCCATGGTCATGGCCAAGGACACCAACCGCATCATGGATGAACTGTACGACCTCGGCGCACGCGCCATCCTGGTCAGCAACATCCACGCCTGCCGCATCTAGCGCCAGCCACCCCCGCCCGCCGGGCCCATCCACAATTTCATTCGAAGAAGGTACATGCCATGAGTGTTGCCATCCGAGTCATCCCCTGCCTGGACGTCGACGCCGGCCGCGTGGTCAAGGGCGTCAAGTTCCAAAACCTGCGCGACGCCGGTGATCCCGTTGAGCTCGCACAGCGCTATGACCGCGCCGGTGCGGACGAGCTGACGTTCCTTGATGTCACAGCGTCCTCCGGCAACCGGGAGACCACCTTTGACGTGGTCTCACGCGCTGCCGAGCAAGTCTTCATCCCGCTGACCGTTGGCGGGGGAGTGCGCGAGGTGTCCGACGTGGACAAGCTGCTGCGCCACGGGGCCGACAAGGCCTCCATCAACACCGCGGCGATTGCCCGCCCGGCAGTCATTGACGAGATCACCCGGCGCTTCGGCTCCCAGGTCCTGGTGCTCAGCGTTGACGCGCGCCGCACCCAGGGCGGCATCACGCCGTCGGGCTTTGAAGTGACAACGCACGGCGGGCGCAAGGGCACCGGCATAGACGCCATCGAATGGGCCAAGGAGGCGGCCGACCGCGGCGTGGGCGAGATCCTGCTCAACTCCATCGACGCCGACGGCACCAAGGAGGGCTTCGACCTCGAGCTGATCCGGCTCGTCCGCGCCGCCGTGCACATCCCCATCATCGCCTCGGGTGGCGCGGGGAAGCCGGAACACTTCCCGCCGGCAGTGGAGGCGGGCGCCAACGCCGTGCTGGCAGCGTCCATCTTCCACTTCGGTCCGGACAACGCCATCGCCGACGTCAAGCAGGCCATCCGCGACGCCGGCTACGAGGTCCGCTAGCCCGGAACGCCCCACCGCCGCTGGCACCTGCCATCGATGACGCAGTTGTTGGACCGATTCCGCCGGTATTGGTCCAACAACTGCGTTGTCAATTGTGGCGGGTGGTTTTTGGCTTAAGGCACCACGGCGGCCGGAAGCCACCGTGCTTCCAAGGAATACCGTGCTTCCAACGAATTCTGCGTGGGGGAAGTTAGAGGCCTACGTCGGCAGTCTGCAGCAGCGCCACGGCGTCCGGCTGGCCCTCGAAGGACACCAGGGCCTCGCCGGTGCGCCCGCTGGCATGGAGCAGCAGCTCGCCGGGATCGCCAATGATGGCCACGGAGACTGGCGCGCGCTTGGCAACGTGGCGGGGGCCGTCGGGGTTCACCAGGACAATGCCAAGGTCCACGCTGCGGTACAGGAACGCCGCACGCTTGAGCAGCTCGGCCCAGAGCGCTTGGGAGTAGTTCGCGTCAAGGGCGCGCGGTGCCCAGCGGTCGCGGGCCCGGCGCACGTCTTCGGTGTGGATGAAAAATTCAGTCAGGTTGGCGCTGTGGTCAATGGCCTTCAGTGCAAACGGGGAGAGCTTGGGCGGGCCGGCACGGAACTTCTCAACGAGTGCGGCAAACGCCTCCGGCGTGCCCGATGCGCCGGCGAGCTCTGCAATGGCCTTCTCGGACGCCTTGCGCCACGGTTTGAGGACCATGCCCAGGCCTACGCGGGGACTATGCTCGCGCAGCACTAGGTGCGCGGCCAGCTCCTGGGTGCGCCAACCTTCGCAGAGCGTGCTGGCTCCCGGCCCGGCGGCCAGCAGGGTCTCGGCGAGGACTTCACGTGAAGGTTCTACAAATTGCATCACTTGTGAAATTAGCATGTATTGGCCGCCGGTGGCAGTTCGAACCGCCACAATGAGACGCCGTGTTCCCCAATACGGGGGCCCGGACGTCCGCCCAGCGGTCAAGATGGCCCGTTTCGGGTGACTCTGGCACTAGAATTGGCCTTGATGCAGCAAAGCCCAGATCCCCAGACATTGCCCGTGAATTCCGCCCAGCAGCAGGCCTTCGAACTGCCTGCCGATGTTGCGGCCCTGCTCAAGCACGACGGTGCCGGCCTCGTGGCCGCCATCATTCAGCAGTTCGACTCCAAGGAGGTGCTGATGCTGGGCTGGATGGACGACGAAGCCCTGCGCCGCACCCTCTCCACCGGCCGCGTGACGTTCTATTCACGCTCACGCCAGGAGTACTGGCGCAAGGGCGACACCTCCGGGCACTACCAGTACGTGAAGTCCGTGGCCCTGGACTGCGACGGCGACGCCCTGCTCATCGCCGTTGACCAGGTCGGGGCCGCCTGCCACACAGGAACCCACACCTGCTTCGATGCCCGCCCGCTCACCGCCGTGGTGGGCAGCCGCGGCGAATAGCGCCGCACCACCAGCCATTCCTCGCCCTTGAAACGAAGAAAGCCCAAACATTCCATGCAAGATCTAGGCGTCATCAGCCCCTCCCTTGACGAGTTCCGCGAACTCGCCCGCACCCGCAGGGTCATCCCGGTCCACCTGAAGGTTCTCGCCGACGCGCAAACGCCGATCGGCCTCTACCGTTCACTCGCCGCCGGGGCGCCGGGCACCTTCCTGATGGAATCGGCTGCCGTGGGCGGTGTCTGGTCCCGCTATTCCTTCATCGGCGTCCGGTCCAGCGCCACGCTCACCACGGACGACGGCGTGACGTTCTGGCAAGGGGCACCCCCCATAGGCGTTCCCCTCGCCGGGAACCCCGTGGATGCCATGGAGGCGACGCTGAAGCTGCTGGCCACGGAACGGTTTGAGGGCCTGCCGCCGTTCACCTCCGGCCTCGTCGGCTTTGTGGGCTGGGAGGCCGTGCGCCACTGGGAGAAGCTGCCGTCCCCGCCGGAGGACGACCTCCAGCTGCCGGAACTGGCACTGAACCTGGTGGCCGACATGGCCGTGCACGACAACAATGAGGGCACGGTGCTGCTCATCGCCAACGCCGTCAACGCCAATGGAACCGACGAAAACGTGGACGGCGCCTGGCACGATGCCGTCGCCCGCGTCCAGGCCATGGTGGCCCAGCTGCAGGTTCCCGTGGCGCAGCCCATGTCCGTTGTTGAGGTGCCCGCTGCGAGCTTTGCCGAGAGTGTCCAGGAACGCTGGGACCGCAATGAGTACCTGAAGGCGCTGGACGCAGCCAAGGTTGCCATTGTTGACGGCGAGGTGTTCCAGGTGGTGGTTTCGCGCCGCTTTGAGATGGCGTGCGAGGCCTCCGCCCTGGACGTGTACCGGGTGCTGCGCAACACCAACCCCAGCCCTTACATGTACCTGTTCAGCTTTGAGGACGCGGCCGGCCGGCCCTACTCCATCGTCGGTTCCTCCCCGGAGGCCCTCGTCACGGTGCTCGGCAACGAGGTCATCACGCACCCCATTGCCGGATCCCGCCCGCGCGGCGGCACCACGGAGGACGACAAGTGGCTGGCGAAGGACCTGCTGGCGGATGAGAAGGAACGCTCCGAGCACCTGATGCTCGTGGACCTTTCCCGCAACGACCTCTCCAAGGTCTGCGAACCCGGCACCGTGGACGTCACGCAGTTCATGGAGGTCGAGCGCTTCAGCCACATCATGCACCTGGTCTCCACCGTGGTGGGCACGCTCAGCCCTGACAAGAAGGCGTACGACGTCCTCGCCGCAACCTTCCCCGCCGGAACCCTCTCCGGTGCCCCAAAACCGCGCGCCCTGAGCCTGCTGGACGAGCTGGAACCCCACCGCCGCGGCATCTACGGCGGCGTGGTGGGCTACCTGGACTTTGCCGGCGACATGGACATGGCCATCGCCATCCGCTCCGCACTGCTGCGCAACGGCCGCGCGTATGTGCAGGCCGGTGGCGGGATTGTGGCAGACTCGGTGAACGAGACCGAGGCGGAAGAAACAGTCAACAAGGCGGCCGCACCCCTGCGGGCCGTCTACGCGGCAGCATCGCTGCGCGCCCTCGAAGATGTTGCCACCGGGCAGAATGCGGGAACACAGCCATGAGCACCGAGCAGCCGGGCCGGGACCTTCCTGACGCCGGAACCCCCCACAGCAGCGCCGCCGCCCCGCCGCGCTGGCAGCGCAAGTCGACGCTTGTCATGGTCGCGGTCCTCGCCGCCCTGGCCGTGTTCGGCACCACCACGCAGACCTGGATCCACGTCGCCATAGGCCCCAGCGAGGTGGCACAGAGCGACCTGGACATCCCTGGCAGCAAGGCGGCGGTGGCCGTCTCCGCGCTGGCCCTGGTGGCGCTGGCGGGATCCCTCGCCACCACCATTGCCGGAAAAATCGCACGCATCATCACCAGCGCCGTCGTCTTCCTCAGCGCGGTGGGCATCATCGCCGTCGTGGCCGGGGTGCTGGCGGACCCGGTGGCTGCAGCAGCCTCCGAGGTGGGCGCGGCAACCGGCATCGACGGGCAGGCCTCGGACGCCACCGTGACAGTGTTCCCGGTGCTCGCCATCGCAGCTGCGGCCGTGCTGGCCCTGGCTGCCCTGGCGCTGCTGTGGTTTGGGCGCGGCTGGAATGTGCGCACCAAATATGATGCCGCCAAGACCGGTACACCGACACAAAAGACGGGTCCGGTGGACGACATCGACAGCTGGGACCAGCTCAGCCGCGGCGAGGACCCCACGGACTAGCCGCAGCCGGATGTCCCAAGGTGCGCCGCTTTCGGCTTCCATGGGCAACTAATGGCAGAATGTATTTTTAGTATCCGCGTTAAATAGGGAGTTTTACCATGAGCAACAATTCGCCCGCACAGGTATCCGTGCAGGAACCCATCGACCACAGCATCGAACTGGGGCACGGAAACAGCCCGGCGGCGTGGACCAGCGTCACCGTCATGCTGGTTGGTGTGGTCATTGGCTGCATCGCCTTCCTCATCGGCGAGAGCGCCACCACCCTGTTCTGGATCGGCGTGGGCGTCATCCTGGTCGGCGTCATCCTGGGACCGGTCCTGAAGGCTGCCGGCTACGGCGTGGGCGGCAGCAAGCTGAAGAGCAACGGCCACTGAGCGTGAGCGTATTGCAGGACATTGTTGACGGCGTCCGTGACGACATGGCCGCCCGGCAGCAGCTGGTCAGCCTGGCAGAGCTGCAGGAACGCGTCAAGCACACGGCCCCGGCGCTCGACGCCTGGGCAGCGCTGGGCGGGCCTTCCGATGACCGCCGGGAACTGATGGTCATTGCCGAGGTCAAGCGCCGCAGCCCCTCCAAGGGCGACCTCGCCGGCATTGCCGACCCGGCGCAGCTGGCGCAGCAATACCGCGACGGCGGTGCCTCTGTCATCAGTGTCCTCACCGAGGAGCGCCGCTTCAGCGGCTCGCTCGCAGACCTTGACGCCGTGCGCGCCGCCGTCGACATCCCGGTGCTGCGCAAGGACTTCACCTGCGATCCCTACATGATCTGGGAGGCCCGGGCCCATGGCGCGGACCTCGTGCTGCTGATCGTGGCGTCGCTGACTGACGCCGAACTGGCGCAGTACCTGGCCCTGACGCATGAGCTGGGCATGAACGCCGTCGTGGAAACCCACACGGCGGAAGAGATTGAGCGGGCCGTGGCAGTCGGTGCCCGCATCATCGGCATCAACGTCCGCAACCTGAAGACACTCGACGTGGACCGCGGCGTCTTTGCCGCACTGGCCGGCAACATCCCGGCAGGTCCCGTGGTGGTGGCGGAATCAGGTGTCCGCGACGTCGCCGACGTCGAGCACTACAGCGCCCATGGGGCCCACGCCATCCTGGTGGGGGAGGCCCTCGTGAAGGACGCAACCCCGCGCGAGCGGATCGCTGCGTTCAAGACTGCCGGCGCGGTGGCCATCAGCGCACGGTAGGCGCCGGGGCCGCCCCGGCGGCCAAGGAAACTTTTTTGCACACGGCACTGTGCGTGGCGGCGGGCCCCTGGCGGGTCCGCCGCCCATTGATTAACAGTGCACAACTATCCAAGGAACAGGACGGTGGAACTGATGGCTGACATGCCAGCAGCTTCGTCACAAGATCCCGCCGACATGGTGGATCCGGCAACAGCTTTCCTGCAGGGCGGCGCCCCTGCAGACCCGGATGTGGAGCATTCCCTGCGCCACGCCCCCGGACCGTACTTTGGCAGCTACGGCGGCCGCTGGATGCCGGAATCGCTGATCGCCGCCCTGGATGAACTTGAAGACACCTTTGAAAAAGCCAAGGTGGACCCGGAGTTCCTGGCCGAGATCGCCGAGCTGAACAAGAACTACTCCGGCCGCCCGTCGCTGCTGACCGAGGCCAAGCGCTTCAGCGAACACGCAGGCGGCGCCCGCGTGTTCCTCAAGCGCGAGGACCTGAACCACACCGGATCGCACAAGATCAACAACGTCCTTGGCCAGGCACTCCTGGCCAAGCGCATGGGCAAGACCCGTGTCATCGCCGAGACCGGCGCAGGCCAGCACGGTGTTGCCAGTGCCACGGCTGCGGCGCTGCTCGGCCTGGAATGCGTGGTGTACATGGGTGCCGAGGACTGCCGCCGCCAGGCGCTGAACGTGGCCCGCATGCAGCTGCTCGGCGCCACCGTGGTGCCCGTAACCAACGGTTCCCAGACGCTCAAGGACGCCATCAACGACGCCCTGCGCGACTGGGTTGCCAACGTCGAGAACACCCACTACCTGCTCGGCACCGCCGCCGGCGCCCACCCGTTCCCGGCCATGGTGCGCTTCTTCCACGAAGTCATCGGCGAAGAGGCCCGCGGACAGATCATCGAGCAGATCGGCCGCCTGCCCGACGCCGTGTGCGCCTGCATCGGCGGCGGCTCCAACGCCATCGGCCTGTTCCACGGCTTCCTGGACGACCCCTCCGTGAAGATCTACGGCTTCGAGGCAGGCGGAGACGGCGTTGACACCGGCCGCCACGCCGCCACCATCACGCTGGGCCGCCCCGGCGTGCTCCACGGTGCCCGCTCCTACCTTATGCAGGACGACGACGGCCAGACCATCGAGTCCCACTCGATTTCCGCCGGCCTGGACTACCCCGGTGTCGGCCCGGAGCACGCCTACCTGAACGACATTGGCCGCGTCACGTACGAGCCCATCACCGACGCCGAGGCGATGGACGCCTTCAAGCTGCTCTGCCGCACCGAGGGCATCATCCCCGCCATCGAGTCCTCCCATGCACTGGCGGGGGCGCTCAAGGTGGGCCGCCGGCTCACGGAAGGTACGTCCACGCCGTCGGACAAGGTCATCATTGTGAACCTGTCCGGCCGCGGCGACAAGGACGTGCAGACGGCTGCCGACTGGTTTGGCCTGCTGGATGAGGACGGCAACGTCAAGGGCACCATGCTCTCGACCCGCAGCGCCAAGGGTGCCGCCCACGGAGCCGGTGCCACCGAGGACATGGACATCAACGCGGAGGACGCCAGCAATGAGTGAGACCACAGGAGCAGTCGTGAGCAAGTCCGCCGCGGCCATTGACCGGGCCAAGGCAGCCGGGCGGAAGGCGCTCATCGCCTACCTGCCCGCGGGCTTCCCGGACAAGCAGGCCTCGATCGACGCCGCCATCGCCGTGGCACGCAACGGTGCCGACATCATCGAGATCGGCATCCCGTACTCGGACCCCGTCATGGACGGCTCCGTCATCCAGGCCGCCACCACCGCGGCCCTGGCCAATGGCTTCCACGTCTCCGACGTCTTTGACATCGTCGCCGCCATCACGGCCGAGACCGACGCCGCCGTCATGGTCATGACGTACTGGAACCCCGTCATGCGCATGGGCGTCGATGAATTCTCCCGCCGTCTGGCCGAAGCCGGGGGAGCCGGGCTCATCACCCCGGACCTCATCCCCGACGAGGCAGCCGAATGGTTTGCCGCCTCCGACAAGTACGGCCTGGACCGTGTCTTCCTCGTGGCGCCATCCTCCACGCCGGAACGCGTGGCCATGACCGTTGAGGCCACCCGCGGCTTCGTCTACGCCGTCTCCATCATGGGCGTCACCGGCGCCCGGACCTCCGTGTCCAGCGCCGCCGAAGCCGTCGTGGCCGCCGCCCACAACGCGGGAGCCGAGCGTGCCTGCGTGGGACTGGGCGTCTCCCGCCCGGAGCACGTCCGGGAGATCGCAGCCTACGCCGACGGCGTCATCGTCGGCACCGCCCTCGTGGCGGCCCTGCGCGACGGCGGGGTTCCCGCCGTCGGCGCCCTGGCAAAGGAACTCAGCACGGGCTTTGACGCCCCTGCCGCCGGTGCCGCCCTGTGATTGGGCTGATGGCACCGCAGGCCCTGGCCGGCAGCGTCGCTGCCGCAATTCCGGCCCCCGCCTGGTCCGGATTCGACATCGGGCCGCTGCGCATCCATGCCTACGCCCTGTGCATCCTGCTGGGCATCATCGCGGCGATCTGGCTGACGGACCGCCGCTGGTCCCGCCGCGGCGGGCCCGAGGGTTCCATCTGGGACATCGCCATCTGGGCCATCCCCTTCGGCATCGTCGGCGGGCGGCTCTACCACGTGTTCTCCTCGCCGGACGCGTACTTTGGCCCCGGCTTTGACGGCACCGGCGACCTGTCGCTCATCCCGCAGATCTGGCTCGGCGGGCTGGGCATCTGGGGCGCCGTCGTACTGGGCGTCCTCGGCGCCTGGATCGGCTGCCGCCGCGCAAACGTGCGGATCTCGGCGTTCATCGACGCTGCCGCCCCCGGCATCCTGCTGGCCCAGGCCATCGGCCGCTGGGGCAACTACTTCAACCAGGAACTCTTTGGCGGCCCCACCACGCTGCCCTGGGGCCTGAGCGTCTCACCCGAGTTTGTCCCGGCCGGATACGGCACCGAGACCCTCTTCCACCCGACCTTCCTGTATGAGTGCATCTGGAACCTCCTCGGCGTTGTTGTGCTGCTCCTCGTGGACCGCAGGTTCCGCCTGCGCAGCGGGCGCCTGTTCCTGCTCTACGCCATGATTTACACGGCGGGCCGTGTGTGGATCGAGATGCTGCGCATCGACGCCGCCGAGCAGATCACCCTCCTGGGCATCACCGCCCGCCTGAACGTGTGGACCAGCATCCTGGTGTTCGTCGGGGCGCTTGCCGCATTCATCGCGATTGGCATCCTGCGCCGCGGCAAGGACGACGAGTCCGTCTACCTCCCCGGCCGTGAACCGGCCCTGGCTGCTGCGCAGGCGGGCGACGGTGAATCTTCCGTCAGCACGCCGGCGAAGAGTGAGGCCGTGGCCAGGGACAGTGACGCTGCCGCGGCTGGAGGTGCCAAGGCCGGTGCCTCGGATGCCGCCAGCGACGATGCCAAGGACTCCGGCCCCGGCGCGTAGGCGGTCCCCGCAACTGGAAGTCCCCGGCCCTGCCCCCACACACCGTGGCGGCAGGGCCGGGGACTTCTTGTTTAAGCGCCCGCTTCAGCAGGCATCCCTGCCCGCGGTCCCTCGCGCCGTGCGGTCCCTTGAGCCGTTCCGAACTTATGCGCAGGATCCCCGGCCCGCGCTTGCGCATAAGGAGTCATGCGCATGGCTGACCCGCGGATAGTCCGCATAAGTTCACGCCGGACCGGTGGCAGCTGGGCACGGACTCTGGCGTTGGGGCGGGAGCCGCGGCAGGCCCGTGCTGTGGACATCTGAGGAGCAGCTTGTGCCGCTGAAAACTTTTAATATTACTGTTCTTGCATATCGTGTCAAATAATGAGAATTGCATATTTCGGTCCCGCGCACGGCTATATAGTAAAAACCGCTGCGCAAAACGGAGGGTCCATCGACCCGCTCTCTATTGTGCAAGTGCACGGTGAACTGCCTGTTCGCCGATTACGTTGGGCGGGATCCGCCCCCCACCGTCCGGGCCAGCGTCGTCCCCACCAATCGCTCATCCACGGGGAAGGACTCACACGTCGTGACACTGAACAATGCACGTGGCTCCCACCAGATTCCAGAGGCAGCCGAGGCCATCTCGCCATTCAGGCGCTTCGCCGCCATGCCTGACCAGGCCGGGCTGTACCAGCCGGAAAATGAAAAGGACGCCTGCGGCCTGGCCATCGTGGCCACACTGCGCGGCTCGGCCGGGCACGACATCGTGACTCAGGCGCTCATTGCCCTGCGCCGGTTGGAACACCGCGGCGCGGTGGGGGCCGATGAGGGCACCGGCGACGGCGCCGGAATCCTGATCCAGATTCCCGACGCGTTCTTCCGCGCCGTGGCGGGCTTCGAGCTGCCGGCCCAGGGGCACTACGCCGCCGGAACCGCTTTCCTCCCCGCAGACCCGCAGGAACAGGCGGCCGCAAGGGCAGGCCTGGAATCACTCGCGGAAAGCGAAGGCCTGACCGTCCTGGGCTGGCGGGAAGTCCCTGTGACCCACGGCCTCGTGGGTGCCGCCGCCGAGGCGTGCATGCCGCACTTCAGCCAACTCTTCGTGTCTTTGCACAATGGCGCCCAAGTCTTGGAGACGAAGCAGGCCAACGAGCTTGACCGCAAGGCCTTCCGCCTGCGCAAGCGGGCCCAGCAGAAGCTTGGCGTCTACTTCCCGTCGTTCTCCTCCAAGACCATTGTCTACAAGGGCATGGTGACCACGGCCCAGCTGGAGCCGTTCTACCCGGACCTCTCCGACGACCGCTTCGCCACCAAGCTCGCCGTGGTGCACTCACGCTTCTCCACCAACACCTTCCCGTCCTGGCCGCTGGCCCAGCCGTTCCGCACCATCGCCCACAACGGCGAAATCAACACGGTCAAGGGCAACCGCAACTGGATGCGGGCCCGCCAGTCCACCATGTCCCACGCCCTGTTGGGCGACACCCCGGAAGAGCTGTTCCCCATCTGCACCCCGGGGGCATCGGACTCGGCCTCCTTTGACGAAGTCGCCGAACTGCTCTGGCTGTCCGGGCGCCCCATGACCGAGGCCATTATGATGATGATCCCCGAGGCCTGGGAAAACCACGCCACCATGGACCCGGCCCGCAGGGCGTTCTACGAATACCACTCGCTCATGATGGAGCCCTGGGACGGCCCCGCCGCAGTCTCGTTCACGGACGGCACGCTCGTCGGCGCCACCCTGGACCGCAACGGCCTGCGCCCCGCCCGCTACTGGGTCACCGACGACGGCCTTGTCGTCCTCGCCTCCGAGGTCGGCGTGCTGGACCTGGCCCCGGAATCCATCGTGGAGAAGGGCCGCGTCGCTCCCGGAACAATGTTCCTGGTTGACACGGACAAGGGCGAGCTCGTCAGCGACTCCGACATCAAGGCACAGGCCTCCTCGGCGAACCCGTACGCCGACTGGGCCCGCGAGAACACACTCCGCCTCGCCGAACTGCCCGAACGCGAGCACATTGTGCACACCACTGCCTCCGTGCTGCACCGCCAGCGCACCTTCGGCTACACCACCGAGGAGCTGAAGATCCTGCTCGGCCCCATGGCCAAGACCGGTGCCGAGCCGCTGGGTGCCATGGGCACCGACACCCCGGTGGCCGTGCTGTCCAAGCGCCCGCGCCTGCTCTTCGACTACTTCGTCCAGCAGTTCGCGCAGGTCACGAACCCGCCGTTGGACGCCATCCGCGAGGAACTTGTCACCTCGCTCAACACCACCATCGGTCCCCAGGGCAACCTGCTCTCGCGCAGCAAGGTCAAGGCGCCGCAGCTCGCGCTGACCTTCCCCGTCATCGACAACGACGACCTCGCCAAGATCGCCAACATGGAAAGCCCGTTCCTGCCGGACGGCTCCGGCGGGGAGCGCATCGCCATGAAGGTGCGCGGCCTGTACAAGCTCGACGGCGGTGAGCCCGCCCTGCGTGCCCGGCTGGGCGAAATCTGTGAGCAGGTCTCCGGCGCGATCAACCGCGGCGTGCAGTACATTGTGCTCTCGGACCGCGACTCCTCCGCAGCCTGGGCCCCGATTCCGTCGCTGCTGCTGCTCAGCGCCGTCCACCACCACTTGCTGCGCAGCGCCAACCGCACCAAGGTCTCGCTCGTCGTGGAGGCCGGGGACGTCCGGGAAGTCCACCATGTGGCGGTCCTGGTGGGCTACGGTGCCGCGGCAGTGAACCCCTACCTGGCCATGGAATCCGTGGAGGAGCTGGTCCGCACCGGCGATGTCACCGGCGTCTCCGCGGAGGAGGCCGTCCACAACCTCATCAAGGGCCTGGGCAAGGGCGTGCTGAAAATCATGTCCAAGATGGGCATCTCCACCGTGTCCTCCTACTGCGGCGCACAGACCTTTGAGGCGCTGGGCCTGTCCCAGGGATTCATCAACCAGTACTTCACCGGCACGGCCTCACAGCTGGGCGGCGTGGGCCTGGACGTCATCGCGGCCGAGGTCGCGGCCCGGCACCAGAACGCCTACCCCGTGGACGGCGTCGACGTCCCCCATCGCCCGCTCCTTGGTGGCGGCGAGTACCAGTGGCGCCGGGACGGCGAGCCGCACCTGTTCAACCCGGACACGGTGTTCCGCCTGCAGCACGCCACGCGGGAACGCCGCTACGACATCTTCAAGAAGTACAGCGACGGCGTCAACGACCAGTCAGAGAAGCTCAACACCTTCCGCGGGCTGCTGGGGTTCAAGGACCGCGCACCGGTGCCGTTGGAGGAAGTGGAGCCGGTGTCCACCATCGTCAAGCGCTTCTCCACCGGCGCCATGAGCTACGGATCCATCTCGCAGGAGGCCCACCAGACCCTGGCCATCGCCATGAACCGGCTGGGCGCCAAGTCCAACACTGGTGAGGGCGGCGAGGATGTTGACCGCCTCCTCGACCCGGAGCGGCGCAGCGCCATCAAGCAGGTCGCCTCCGGCCGCTTCGGCGTCACGAGCCTGTACCTGAGCAACGCCCAGGACATCCAGATCAAGATGGCACAGGGCGCCAAGCCGGGGGAGGGCGGGCAGCTCATGGCCAAGAAGGTGTACCCGTGGATCGCCGAAACCCGCCACTCCACACCCGGCGTCGGGCTCATCTCCCCGCCCCCGCACCATGACATCTATTCCATCGAGGACCTGGCCCAGCTGATCCACGACTGCAAGCGCGCCAACCCCGAAGCACGCGTCCACGTCAAGCTCGTCTCCGAACTGGGGATCGGCACCGTGGCGGCGGGAGTGACCAAGGCCAAGGCCGACGTCGTACTCGTTTCCGGGCACGACGGCGGCACCGGCGCCAGCCCGCTCAACTCGCTCAAGCACGCGGGCATGCCCTGGGAGCTCGGGCTCGCAGAGACCCAGCAGACCCTGCGCCTGAACGGGCTGCGCGAACGCGTCGTGGTCCAGGTTGACGGACAGCTCAAGACCGGGCGCGACGTGGTCATCGCCGCGCTGCTCGGTGCCGAGGAATACGGCTTCGCCACCGCACCCCTGGTGGTGTCCGGCTGCGTCATGATGCGAGTCTGCCACCTGGACACCTGCCCCGTGGGCGTGGCCACCCAGAACCCCGAGCTGCGCAGCCGCTTCACCGGCAAGCCCGAGTTTGTGGTCAACTTCTTCGAGTTCCTGGCGCAGGAAGTGCGGGAACTGCTCGCGGAACTGGGCTTCCGCAGCCTGGAGGAGGCGATCGGCCACAGCGAGGTGCTGGAGCTGGCCGCCGCCGTGGACCACTGGAAGACGGCGGGCCTGGACCTGACGCCCATCCTCTCCGACGCCGGCGTCCCGGCCGATGCGCCGGTGCGCAACCTCACCCGCCAGAACCACGAGCTTGAGAAGCACTTCGACCAGCAGCTGCTGGCCATGTCCGCCGAGGCCCTGAACGCCCGCACGCCCGTAAAAATCAGCCTGCCGGTGGTCAACACCGACCGTTCGGTGGGCACCATGCTCGGCTACCACGTGACCCGCACCTTCGGCACGGAACTGCTGGGCCCGGACACCATCGACGTCACCCTCGAGGGCCAGGCCGGCCAGTCGCTCGGCGCGTTCATGCCGGCCGGCATCACGCTGCGCCTGCTCGGAGAGGCCAACGACTACGTGGGCAAGGGCCTCTCCGGCGGCCGCATCACGGTCCGCCCGCCCCGCGGCAGCGCCCTCGATGCCGGAACCAACGTGATTGCCGGCAACGTGATCGGATACGGTGCCACCAGCGGGGAGATGTTCCTCAACGGCCTCGTGGGGGAGCGCTTCCTGGTCCGCAACTCCGGCGCCACCGCCGTGGTGGAGGGGATCGGCGACCACGGCTGCGAGTACATGACCGGCGGGACCGCGCTCATCCTCGGGCCCATCGGCCGCAACTTTGCAGCCGGCATGTCCGGCGGCACCGCCTACGTCCTGGACCTTGACCCGCGCCAGCTGAACAAGGCCGCGCTGGACTCCGGGGAGCTGTCCCTGCTGGCGCTCGACGGCGCAGACACCGACATTCTCGGCTCACTGCTGGCCCGGCACGCCGAGGAGACGGACTCGGCGGCGGCACGTGCGCTGCTGGCCGGCTTCCCCGCCGCCGCAGCCCGCTTCACCAAGGTTTTGCCCCGCGACTACGCGGCAGTATTGGAAACCCGCCTGGCATCAGCCGGGCTGGGAGAGGACCCGGACGGTGCAGCCGCCTGGCAGAAAATTTTGGAGGTCACCGGTGGCTGATCCGCACGGCTTTTTGAACAACAGGGAACGCATCACCCAAAAGCGTCGCCCCGTCCCGGTGCGCATCATGGACTGGAAGGAAGTCTATGAGGCGCAGGAGAAGGGCATCCTGAAGTCCCAGGCCGGGCGCTGCATGGACTGCGGCGTGCCGTTCTGCCACCAGGGCTGCCCGCTGGGCAACCTGATCCCCGAATGGAACGACCTCACCTGGCGCGACAAGGGCGAGGAGGCGGCGGAGCGCCTGCACTCCACCAACAACTTCCCGGAATGGACCGGCCGGCTGTGCCCCGCCCCGTGTGAGAGCGCCTGCGTGCTGTCCATCAACCAGCCCGCCGTCACCATCAAGCAGGTGGAGGTTTCCATCATCGACGAGGCGTTCAACCAGGACTGGGTGCACCCGCTGCCCCCGGCGCGGCTCACCGGCAAGACGGTCGCCGTCGTCGGCTCAGGCCCGGCCGGGCTGGCGGCCGCCCAGCAGCTCACCCGCACCGGGCACACCGTGGCCGTCTATGAACGCGACGACCGGATCGGCGGGCTCCTGCGCTACGGCATCCCCGACTTCAAGCTGGAGAAGGAAAGCATTGACCGGCGCATCGCTCAGATGGAGGCCGAGGGCACCCGCTTCCGCACCGGCGTCGACGTGGGCCGCGACATCAGCTGGGACCAGCTGCGGCGCCGCTATGACGCCGTCGTGGTCTGCACCGGCGCGACCGTCCCGCGCGACCTCCCCATCCCGGGCCGTGCCCTGTCCGGCGTCCACTTCGCCATGGACTACCTGGTGCAGGCCAACCGCGCCGTCGCCGGTGACACGTTCGACGGCGCAGGTCCGGGCCGGATTGATGCGGCCGGCAAGCATGTGGTCATCCTGGGCGGCGGCGACACCGGTGCTGACTGCCTTGGCACGGCCCACCGCCAGCACGCTGCCTCCGTGACGACGCTGGCGATCGGCACCCAGCCGCCGCTGGAGCGCACGGCCAACCAGCCGTGGCCCACTTTCCCGAACTTGTTTGAGGTGGCCAGTGCCCACGAAGAGGGCGGCGAGCGGAGCTACCTGGCCTCCACCGTGGAGTTCCTGGGCGAGGACGGCGTGCTGACCGGGCTGGTCATTGCCGAGACAGAATATGTGGACGGCCGGCGCGTGCCGAAGGAGGGCACGGAGCGGACCATCCCGGCGGACCTGGTGTTCCTGGCGCTCGGCTTTACCGGTCCGGAAACGGCGGAACTGACCCACCAGCTGCCCGTCAGCCTCGATGCCCGCGGAAATGTTAACCGTGACGGCCATTACATGACGGACCGTGAAGGGGTCTTTGCCGCCGGGGATGCAGGCCGCGGCCAGTCGCTGATTGTGTGGGCCATTGCGGAAGGGCGGGCCTGTGCCGCGGCGGTGGACAAGTTCCTGATGGGCGAAACATTTCTCCCCGCCCCCGTCTCACCCAGTGAATCGGCTATCAGTGTCTAGCCTGTAGACGATAGGCTGTCTGGGGGCACCAAAGTTTTATGCTGAAAACCACACACTAGGTAGGTACATTGAGACGCGCAAAGATTGTTGCGACTTTCGGGCCGGCTATCGCCAGCTATGAAAACACACTTGCGGTACTGGAAGCGGGCGTCAACGTAGCCCGCATGAACATGAGCCACGGTGACTACACCGTGCACCAGAACACATACGATAACGTGCGCAAGGCCGCCGAGGCGCTTGGCAAGCCCGTCGCCATCATGGCTGACTTGCAGGGCCCCAAGATCCGCCTGGGCCGCTTCGCCAACGACGTAGGCTACGACCTGGCCGTGGGCGATGTCTTCACCATCACCACCGAAGACGTCCCCGGCACCAAGGACATCTGCTCCACCACCCTGAAGTCCCTCACCGAGGACGTCAAGGTCGGCGACATCATGCTCATTGACGACGGCAAGGTTTCCGTCCGCGCCACCGCGGTCGACGACGTCAAGGTGGTCACCGAGGTGACCGTCCCCGGCAAGGTGTCCAACAACAAGGGCATCAACCTCCCCGGCGTTGCCGTGAACGTCCCCGCCCTGAGCGAAAAGGATGAGGAGGACCTGCGCTGGTCCCTGGGCTGCGGCGTCGACCTTGTCGCGCTGTCCTTCGTGCGCGACGCCGCCGACATCACCCGCGTCCACGAGATCATGGACGAAGAAGGCCGCCGCGTGCCGGTCATCGCCAAGATCGAGAAGCCGCAGGCCGTCGAAAACCTCGAGGCCATCGTTGACGCCTTCGACGCCATCATGGTTGCCCGTGGCGACCTCGGCGTTGAGCTTCCGCTGGAAGACGTCCCGCTGGTGCAGAAGCGCTGTGTCGAGCTGGCACGCCGCTGGGCCAAGCCGGTCATCGTGGCCACGCAGGTGCTCGAATCCATGATCGAGAACCCGCGCCCCACCCGCGCCGAGGCTTCCGACTGCGCCAACGCCGTCCTCGACGGTGCGGATGCAGTCATGCTCTCCGGCGAGACCAGTGTCGGTGCGTTCCCGATCGTGACCGTGCAGACCATGGCACGCATCATCGAGGCCGCTGAGTCCGAGGCCGGCATGAAGCTGATCCCGAAGCTCACCTCCGATCCGAAGACCCGTGGCGGCGTCATCACGGCAGCTGCCGTGCAGATCGCCAACCAGCTGGACGCCAAGTACATCGCCACGTTCACGCAGTCCGGCGACTCGGCACACCGCCTCTCACGCCTGCGCCCGGCCAAGCACGTCTTCGCCTTCACCCCGGATGAGCGCGTGCGCAACCAGCTCGCCCTCGCCTGGGGCATCGAGCCCGTCCTGGTCCCCATGGTCGCCCACACGGACGCCATGACGGAGCAGGTCGACACCGCGCTGCTGGAAAAGGGCGTCGTAAACGAGGGCGACCTCGTCGTCATCGCCGCCGGTTCCCCTCCCGGACAGGCCGGCTCCACCAACCTGGTCAAGGTGCACAAGGTGGGCGACCTCGCCGACCTCGGCAAGGCCGGAGTTGGCGGCGGCGCCACCCGCGAAAAGATCGGTCCCTGGCCCACTGACTGATCCACGCACTCTCCCAAGGCCCGGACGCTCGCGCGTCCGGGCCTTGGGGCCTCGGGCGCGTGGTCCCGGCACCTTCGTTAGACAACGACGGCGGCACCTGCCTTTCGCTTGACGCGTTGGGCGGGTGCCGCCGTCGTGCTTTAAGGGCTCTGGGCAAAAATGAAGCCGATCCCGCTTTCTGATCCCGGAATCCCGGGCTCAGAAAGCACGATCGGCTTCATTTAGTGTTCGGCGTTAGTCCTAGTTGACCTGGTTGATGATGGTCTCGGCAACTTCGCGCATGCTCAGGCGGCGGTCCATGGAGGTCTTCTGGATCCAGCGGAACGCCTCGGGCTCGGTGAGGCCCATCTTGGTGGTCAGCAGGGACTTGGCGCGCTCCACGAGCTTGCGGGTGGCGAACTGCTCCTGGAGGTCGGAAACCTCGTCCTCAAGGGCCTTGATTTCCTCGTGGCGGGAAAGTGCAATCTCCAGGGCCGGGATGAGGTCGGCGGGGGTGAAGGGCTTGACCACGTAGGCCATGGCGCCGGCGTCGCGGGCACGCTCCACGAGTTCCTTTTGGCTGAAGGCGGTCAGCAGCACCACGGGGGCGATGCGGGCCTTGACGATGTGCTCCGCGGCAGTGATGCCGTCCATGACGGGCATCTTGACGTCCATGAGGACCAGGTCGGGGCGCAGCTCCTTCGCGAGCTCCACGGCCTTTTCGCCGTTGTCGGCCTCGCCCACGACGTCGTAGCCTTCGCCGCGCAGGATCTCCATGATGTCCAAACGGATCAGGGTCTCATCCTCGGCAACGATGACGCGGCGTGCGGGGGACGTGGGGGTGGAATCCGTTTGTTCAGACACAGGTAACTCCTTGTAAGGGTGAGGTGCACCACATTTTGCAAAAATCATGCCCATGGCGGGCTTCGGTTCTACAAAACAGCCTATATGCATGTAGAGTTGTTCCGCGCACTCGTTGAGAAGAGATTCCATAATGAGAGCGTGATCTTTGTAACGGAGGCCGTTGTGGCCGTGTTGCAGGGGCCCGAGTGGCGGAATGGTAGACGCGCTGCACTCAAAATGCAGTATCGAAAGGTGTGTGGGTTCGAGTCCCACCTCGGGTACTTTTTTCGTGCGGGAACCTCCTGGTGACAGGGGGTTTTCGTGTTTAAGCGCCTGCACCGTGACTTCGCAGGGTTAGCGGCCAGAATGTGTGTATGGCCCGGGGGTGTCATCGGCTTCTTCCGCCCCATCCTTGTTGGATTCCGTTCCCGTCTTCGGGGCTGAAGGCTGTGTCGTAGAGGGCTGGCCCGATGGGCTCTTCGATGGTTGTGCTTTGTTTTCTTTGGGGCTGCCAGTGGCTGGGTTTCACGAACGTCCAGGGGTCTTTCGGAGACTCGCTGTGGAGGTAGAGGTACCAGTCAACGGCTCGTTTGGCGTGGTCGTCGGTGAGACCACGGTGATCGCGTAGAAGGTGCTTGAGACCGGCATTGATTCCGCCTTCCAAGGGGCTGGTGGTGCGGTCGATCTTGTGCTCGTTGGTGGCGGCGGTGAGCCAAGTGAACAGGTGCCCATTTTTCAATACCGTGGCCAGTGTTCCGCGGGCCCGACGCAGGCGTAGATGTGTAAACCACCATTGCTGGTTCGTGCCGATATGGGAGGGCCTCTCGCCGTTCTTCTTCGCGTAGGTTCGGGTCTTCAAGAAGGACTCCCAGCGTGCTTCCCAGGAAGCGAATTCCCCGGCCCAGACAGCGGCTTGGTCAAGGTCTTGGATCGGTGTCAGGGCCTTGGCTAGTGCCAGTAATTCCTTGCCGGCATCGAGGTTTGGGCGCATCGTGAGGTGTGTTCGAATGTTCTGCTGGATATGAAAAAGACACCGTTGCACCTTCGTCTCTGGCCAGTGCTCGCGCAGCGCACTTTCCAGGCCTTTGTGCCCGTCAACGATCGCGACCGCAGGTGCCGGGATTTGTTGCAGCAGGGCAGACCAGGACGCATTCTTTTCTCTGTCGCACCACTGCCAGGCGATGACGTGGTTGCCGGTGTAGGCGACCAGCACGCACCAGTCGTTGAAGTACGTTCCGTCAAGCATGATCTGGGGGTGTATTTCGCCGCTCACGACGGCTGTAGGGGACACCGTCCAGCACCAGGCACTCTGACGCCTAAAGGTGCGTGCGGAGCCTGCATGGGCTTCCTGACGGTCCTTGCCGGTGATCCAGGACAGGAACGCTGTGAACTCTGCTTTCTTGCTGACATCGACACGTGACTGGGTGCTGGAAGCACCACAGGACTTGCACCGCCACCTAGTTCTTCCCGCGCTGGTCTTGCCATTCTTTACGAGCTTCTTAGTACATACACCACACCTGGGGTGATTCTTGGGAACTGTCACCGTACATGCTTTCAAAGCATGTACAGGGCCCTGCATCCCATATGATTACTGGCCAAAAGCCACTTTTCATACACACATTCTGGCCGCTAACCCACTTTTTCGAAAGAGTTTGGGAGCGTGTTTTTGGGCAGGCTGGGGTGGCCGGCGGGGTGATTCGTCCGGCGGGTAGTCGTTGGTGGTTATGTGGCTTTGGGTGTTGGGGCGTCGTAGAGGGTGCCGTCGCGGAGCATCGCGAACAGGACGTCGCAGCGGCGTCTGGCGAGGGCGATCAGGGCCTGGTTGTGCCGTTTGCCCTCGGCGCGTTTCCGGTCGTAGTAGGCGCGTGAGAGCGGGTCTTTGAGCGCGGCGAACGCGGAGAGGAAGAACGCCCGTTTCAGGGTTTTGTTGCCTTTCCTTGAGGGGTGGTCGCCGCGGATCGAGGTCCCGGAGCGCCAGGTGACCGGGGCGAGGCCGGCGTAGGAGGCCAGGTGCCCGGAGGATTGGAATTCTTTGCCGGCGACTTCGGTGATGATGCGTGCTGCGGTCCTGACACCGACGGCCGGCATGGAGGTCAGGACCTCGTGAAGAGGGTGGGCCTCCACCAGAGCTTCGATCTGTGTCAGCAGTTCATTGCGGGCAGTGCGCAGCTGCTTGAGCATCGCGGCGAGTTGGGCCAGCACGATCCCGGCTGAACCGCTCCCGGGCACGGTCACTGTCTGCTCGCTCAGGGCGGCGAAGATGTCCGCAGACCAGGGTTTCCCGCCCCGCGGAGCGTACTTGGTCAACAGCGTCCTGACCCGGGTTTGCCCGGCGTTATGGATCTTCTCCGGGGAGGGGTATTTGATCAGCAACTCGGCCATGGCCGGGTGGTCCAGATGGCCGCCGATAACCCGTTCCAGGGCCGGGTGGATCTGGGTGAGCAGGCCCCGGATCCGGTTCGAGGTCGCGGTGGCCTGCTTGGCCAGATCATCATCGAAACCACAGAGCATGGACAGTTCCGCGGCCTGCTCATCAGCCAGGGCGATCGAACGCAGCGTGTGCGGCAACGACCTGGCTGCCTCGGCAATAATGGCAGCATCCCGGGCGTCGGTCTTCGCCTCTCCCGGGTGCAGGTCCGCGATGCGACGCATGGCCAAGCCGGGAATGTAGCCGACCATGATGCCCTCGGCACGGGCCACGGCCACCGGCAGCGCCCCGATGGTCGAGGGCTGGTCAACGACGAGCAGCACGGTGCCTTTCCCAGCCACGGCCTGGATGATCGCCCGGATCTTCGCCTCGTCCTGAGGCAGCGCCCGGTCCAGGATTTTCTTGCCTGCCCGGTCAATAGCGACCGCGTGGTGATTGCTCTTTCCGACGTCAATACCGATGAAGATATCGACTTCGTCATGGTTGTTGATCAACGTAAACCTCCCAGAAATCTAGTCCTGTGAAACATTCGTTGGCTTGTCCTACGGCGGCAAGGCTCGGCATCCACGTTACGGCTGACCTACACGACGGTTCCTTGTGCTGGTCCGGTCCCCATTAGCGATCCCCTGGCGCCTATCGGACCCCGGTGACAACACCCCCCGGATCATCAACGACTGGGGGACTTAATCATGCCGGGACCGACAGACCAACAACCCCAATTCTTACTCGTTTAGGGGCTACTAAAAAGGTAACGGGGGTACCGACCGGTGAAGAGGACGGCGAAGCCGGCGATGATGGTGGTGATGGTGGTGATGGCGACGGCGACCCACAGGAAAAAGAGGATGAAGAAGTGCGGCACGGCCAGGAGCCATTTGACCAGCCACAGTCCTCGGGACAGCTGTAGGTCAAGCTTCCCGGAGAGCCTTGCAGGGTAGACCCCGGTCGTGGCGGGGACGGCATCGCCACCTGGCCGCATCGAAGGGGCCGCCTGCCTGCCAAGGAGAATCGCACCCAGCACCACCAGGCCGCCACCAAGGACCAGCAGCACCAGCCCGCCAATCCACAGGGTTGGTGGGACGGTGTCCAGCCAGGCGGAGTGGACCGCTGCCTGCAGATTCACCGTGACGCCGGCCCCGGCGTCGGAATTCATGACAACCGCAACCCAGTTGCCGCTGCGCAGGTCCACGGTGAGCTGCTGGGTCCCCGGCCCGGAGGAAGATTCGGTCCAAAAGCCCTGGTCACCCGGAGGCGTTGCGGCAGCAGTTCCGGGAACATCCCGGTACTGCACCCGGAAAGGAGAAGACTCGACGCCGGCGATTTCGCTGATGTTGACGCCGCTGAGGTAGCGGTCAACGTCAGTCTTGGGTCCGATGCCAACGAAAACCTGCCCTCCGGCCTGGGAGGGTGTGGCTTTAAGCCGGAAGCTGCCAAAGTCAAAGGGAACCTTCTCAGTGCCAATCCTGGCTGGCGGAGAGGTGAGTGCGTAGGACGTGGTGGTGAATTCCCGTGCCGGGGAACTGAGATATCCGTCCGGTCCCTGCCCGGCAGATACCGTGGAGGCAACTATGCCACCGGCGATCCCGGTCGCACCGAGCAAGGCCAGAAGAATTCCCAGCGCAAGCGCCACGACGCCACCCGCGGCTCCACCACGGGCACCTCCCGGATCCGGTGTGCCGTTGTCAATCTCTGCAGTGCTTGTCATCTCATCGCTCCCCGACTGTTGCTCTCCACTTTGTCCTGTACGGCGCACCGGCAGTAGAGGAGAAAGGCCTGGTGGTTTTGGACCCGATCCAGGCAACCCAACCCCAAGCCAGGACAATGGTCTCTGGCACGGGAAGGGAAACCTTGCTGGCATGTACGCCCATCAGGTTGCAAACAAGGGATCCCACTAGTTTCTGACGCACCAAGCCACTCACGGGAAGATCCTGGCCAGGGCAAGGCAGCCAGCGGGACGTGCCGAGGCCAGCCTCCTTGGCTCGCAAGGGGACAGTTTCTTGCGTTGGGCCCGGTTGTGGTGCCGTTTGCCAGCCACTTGAGCACGGCATCACACAAGGCCAGGTCTGTTCAGTACGATGGCATTGGCGCGGAGGTCATTCGCGGAAAGCCTGCAGTGTGCGGCGCCTCAGCGGTCGCGGAACCGCTCCATGGCCCGGCCCACGCTGGTGCCCCAGTCCCGGGCACGGGCCAGTTCGCCTACGCCTAGGATGTTGTCTTTGGTGACTAGCAAACTTTCAGGTGCAATGACCTCACGAGAGCCCCGCTTCGCCAAGGCATGCTGGATGTGGCCGCAGGCCGCACCTGAAAGCAGGTGGGCGATGTCGACCCGTGTGTCAAAGGCCGCACTCAGGGGAGGAATGAGTTCGGTGTCCCGGAGCCACTCACGGACGCCTGTTCCTGGTGCCAAGGGTTCAAGCTCCAGGTCCTTCCGGGGATCACTGGACCATGTCAGTGCTTCCTGACGCGAGGATGGACGGCTCATGCCGTGCACGTGGGTTGGACCGCCGAGCACAAGCAAGTTGGCTGAATGGGCGGCTTTCCTGGCGCGCGGGTCGTTGACATTCGCGGTGGACACCATCCCGAATGGTGCAAGTCCCTCAGCGATGGCGAGGGCAATCTTCCTCGTATTGCCAAACATTGATTCGTAGATGACGGCAATGCTCATGTAAGTGGCCCCTTTTTGGCGGCAGTGCGGTGGCAGGTGGTTAACTGCAGTCTTGTTGAGGGCCGCCTGTTCCACTAGTGCCAAACGTCCCCTGCCGGGACATGAGCCGCCAGAGAATCTCAAACGTGGCAGAGCCGTTCCACGGACCTCCGGAACCTGAGCAGGAGAAGGGAATCGGGCTCTGCGCCGGAACTGAAGTCCCCGTGATCCACCACGGCCCGCGTATGTGCCTGCCGCGCGGATTCACCGCTGAGTCTTGAGTGGTTTCGCCGGACCGGAACAACTGCTGCTAGGACGGGCAGTGCCAAGTGGTGCGTGGTGCAGGGGAAGGGCCTAGACTGGGCCGGGATGACATCCCGATGCCGGTGCCATGGCAAACAGGCATTCTTCACTGTTTCCGGCTCATGGGCACACCCGGCCCGGCCAGCGCTCCGGTGTTCCGGCCGCTGATGGCCAAAGCGCCGCCGAGGCCCCGGACCGCACCCCAAGCTGCACGGAGGGTCTGCATGAATGACGCAAGCGCACGGCGACGGATGGATGCAGGGGACGGGACAGTCCGGCTAAGCCATCCGGCGAAGATCCTTTACCCTGAAACTGGCACCACAAAGACCGACGTCGCCAGCTACTACCTGCATGTTGCGCCCGTGCTGATCCAGTGGGCCAGGAACCGTCCCGCCACCCGGAAACGTTGGGTGGACGGCGTGGGAACAGCCGCTGCCCCCGGGAATAGTTTCTTCCAAAAGAACCTCGACACAGGCACACCGGACTGGGTGATAAGGCAGCGGTTGCACCACAAAGACCACGATGCCGTGTATCCGCTGGTCAACGACGCCCGCACCTTGGCCTGGCTCGCCCAAATATCGGCCTTGGAGATCCACGTTCCGCAGTGGCAGTTCTCTGACGCCGGCAAGCCCGGAAACCCGGACCGGCTGGTCCTTGACCTTGACCCCGGGGAAGGTGCCGGGCTGGCTGAGTGCGCAGCCGTGGCGCTCATTGCCAAGGGATCACTGGACCGGCTGGGACTGCCGTCGCTGCCCGTGACCAGCGGCAGCAAGGGAATCCACGTGTATGCCGGCCTGGACGGCCGACGGTCTTCGGCGGACATTGCTGCCCTGGCCCATGAGGTGGCCCTTTCCATGGAACACGACCACCCCGAGTTAGTCGTCAGCCGGATGGGCAAGGACGTGCGGCGCAGGAAGATCTTCATTGACTGGAGCCAGAACTGGCAGGCCAAGACCACCATTGTGCCCTATTCGCTGCGAGGCCGGCCGACGCCCACCGCGGCGGCACCGCGCCAGTGGTCCGAAATTGCCACGCCCGGGCTCGCCCAACTGGGGTACCGGGAGGTCATCGAAAGAATCGACGCCGGCCTGGTTCCCGTGATTCCTCCGCCGTCGGCGTGCTAGTCCATGAGGAGAGCGGCGGCACCTGTGACACAGTCCCCGGCCAGGTCGGCCAGGGCCTGGTCGGCGGCTGAAAAAGGATAGGTCGTTGTGGTCGGTTGGATGGGGATCTGCGCGGCGATGCTCAAGAGTTCCTGGCCATCCGTTCGGGTGTTGGCCGTGACGCTGACCAGTGCCCGTTCCTGGAACAGCTCCGTTTCGTAGTGCAGCGAAGGGATGTCAGAGAGGTGGATGCCAGCCACGGCAAGGGTTCCGCCACGGTCCAGTGCCCGCAGGGCAACCGGCACCAGGTCTCCAACAGGCGCAAAGAGGATGGCAGAATCCACAGGCTCGGGAGGAACGTCCATGGCATCACCCACGAACACTGCCCCCAGTGCCACAGCGAGTGCGCGGGCTTCGGCCGAGCGTGTCATGACATAGATGGAGGCACCCTGATGCAACGCGATCTGGGCCGTAATGTGGGCCGATCCGCCGAAACCGTAAATTCCCAGACGCCCGCCGGCAGGCAGCGCAGCCCGTTGGAGCGCCCTGTAGCCGATGATGCCCGAGCACAGAAGGGGCGCAGCCTCTACGTTGCTGAACACCTTAGGGATCCTGTAGGTGAAGGCCTCAACCACCGTGACGAGTTCAGCATAGCCTCCGTCACGGTCCCAGCCCGTGAAGGTGGGGGAGAGGCACAGGTTTTCTTCCCCAAGCAGGCAGAACCGGCATGCACCACACGTCTGGCCCAGCCATGGCACGCCAACCCTGTCGCCGATCTGAACCTCGTTGCAGTCCGGACCCATCCCGATTACAACTCCCACCACCTCGTGGCCCGGGATCATGTGCAGGTGCCGGGGGGCAAGGTCGCCCTCGGCAAGGTGCAGGTCGGTGCGGCAGACCCCGCAACTCAATACACGCAGTAGCAATTCGCCGGGCCCGGGTATCGGGTCGGGCCGTTCGCCCCAGACAAGGGGATGCGAGGCCATCGGACCCGGTTCCTCTATCCACCATGCACGCATGGCTGCCTCCTTCGCCGGATTCTGGCACCGGCCCGGTTGCCGAGCAGCGCTCCTTTTGAGTGTGACCTCGGCGCGCGCCTCCCGCAAGGGCACAAGGTCCTTTGGCCTCCTGGTGTATGACATTCCGAGATGGTCCGTCTCGCATTGCAGCACAGTCGTGACTTTGGCCCCTATCCGGGCACCCTCCAACGGGGTTTGACTCGTTGCGTGGGCAGCTGGCCCAAGAAGGCCTTACGGCGCAACACCGGTGAACAAGTGACAAGGAAAACTGATTACTGTGAACAAAGAGAATGTTGTCTTGCTTGAGGATGTTGGCATTAAGGACGTTGCCGATGTCGGCGGAAAAAATGCCTCCCTGGGTGAGATGCTCCATTCGCTGTCCGCCGAAGGGGTCAGGGTGCCAGGCGGTTTCGCCCTCACAGCTTCGGCCTACCGCGAATTCATCGTGGCGAACAACATGGCGCCCAAGCTGGCGCGGATACTCGCAGGCAAGAACGGCAGCGACTCCAACTGGCGGGACATCGGAAGCGAGATTCGGGCACTGATCCTCAGCGGTAAGTTTCCGGATGAAACGGCCGCCCAAATCCGTTCCTTCTACCGTGAGCTGGCCGAGCGCAGCGGAGAGGAAGAACCCGCCGTCGCCGTCCGCAGCAGCGCCACTGCCGAAGACCTGCCCGACGCCAGCTTTGCCGGCCAACAGGAAACGTTCCTGAACGTCAGGGGCGAGCAGCAGCTGGTGGATGCCTGCCTTCGCTGCTATGCCTCCCTCTTCACCGACCGGGCCATCAGCTACCGCCAGATCATGCACTACGGACAGCTTGAGGTGGCATTGTCGGTGGGTGTTCAGCTCATGGTCCGCTCCGATGTGGGCGCCGCCGGTGTCATGTTCTCGATTGACACCGAAACCGGTTTTCCCAGGGCCGCCGTCATCAGCGCAAACTGGGGGCTGGGCGAGACAGTGGTCCTGGGCATGGTGAACCCAGACAAATACGGGGTCTTCAAACCACTCCTGGACACCGAGGCGTTCTCACCGGTGATCGAAAAGACGCTCGGGTCCAAGACGCGCAAACTGACGTACCCGGCCAGCGGCGGTGCGGGAACGCTCATGGTTGACAGCAGTGATGCGGAACGGGCCTCCTTTTGCCTGGACGACGCAGAAATTGTCCAGTTGGGCAGGTGGGCCATCCAGATCGAGAACCACTATGGCCGGCCGATGGACATGGAATGGGCCAAGGACGGGGTGAGCGGCGAGCTGTTCATCGTCCAGGCACGGCCTGAAACTGTCCAGGCCCGCAAGAGCGGCACCGTGATGAGCACGCACCGGCTGACCGAGGAAGGACCGCTGCTGGCCGAAGGCGCCGCAGTGGGTGATTCGATTGCCTCGGGGACCGCCTGCGTGATCAAGAGCGCCGCTGACATCGGCAGCTTTGTGGACGGTTCCGTACTGGTAGCCGAACAAACCGATCCAGACTGGGTCCCGGTCATGAAACGGGCCAAGGCCATCGTCACGGACAGGGGCGGGGCAACCAGCCATGCGGCCATCGTCAGCCGGGAACTGGGGATCACCGCCGTCGTCGGAACCTCCAACGCCACCAGCACGATTGCCGATGGGCAGGCCATCACGGTCTCCTGCGCGGACGGCGACACCGGACATGTCTATGAGGGTCTCCTGGGAAGTGCCCAAGACGATGTGGACCTCGGCGAGATGCCGGCCACGCGAACGGAAGTCATGCTCAACCTGGCCAGCCCCTCCGAGGCATTCAAATGGTGGCGTCTTCCGGCCAAGGGCATTGGACTGGCGCGCATGGAGTTCGTCATCAACGACATGATCCAAGTGCACCCCATGGCACTGGCCCATCCGGAACGTGTCACGGACCCGGCGGAGCAGTCCAGAATCAAGGAGCTCACGCGCGGCTTTGAAAACCCAGCAGACTATTTTGTGCACACATTGGCACGGGGCCTGGCCAAACTGGCTGCGCCGTTCTACCCGGCACCGGCAGTGGTGCGGTTTAGTGACTTCAAAACGAACGAGTACGCCCACCTGGTGGGCGGTTCAGCCTTCGAGGATGAGGAGTCCAACCCGATGATCGGGTTCCGGGGAGCCTCACGCTACTACGACCCGCGCTACAAAGACGGCTTTGAGCTCGAGTGCCGGGCCATCCAGCGCCTGCGCAACTACTGCGGCTTCTCCAACGTCATTGTCATGGTGCCGTTTTGCCGCACACTGGGTGAGGCTGACCGTGTCCTGGCCGTCATGGCCGACAATGGCTTGGTCCGTGGCCGGGACGGGCTCAAGGTGTACATGATGTGTGAAGTCCCTGCGAATGTTGTCCTGGCTGAAAAGTTCGCTGCCAAATTTGACGGCTTCTCCATCGGATCCAACGATCTCACCCAGCTGGTCCTCGGCGTTGATCGGGACTCTGCGGCACTTGCACCGCTTTTTGACGAACGTGACGAGGCCGTGATGGACATGATCGGTGCGGCGGTCGCCGCTGCCCACGCGGCGGGCATCCACATTGGGATCTGCGGGCAGGGACCCAGCAACCACCCGGATTTTGCACAGTTCCTGGTGGCAGCGGGCATTGATTCAATCTCGCTGAATCCGGACAGCTTCCTGCGCACCGTCCCCACCATTGCGGCGGCAGAAGCAGTGATGAAGCATGACATGGTGGGGACGACCCTGCCTGGAAGATAGGGCATTGGGGATGGCAGGACCATCGCCGAGTCCGCAACAAAGGAGGGACTTGAAAGACCCTTCCCGCACTGTTTGGGCTCCATGTTGGCGCCGTGATGCCTGTGCCGACTTGTGAACAGCCGGCCGGAATCGCCATGGACACCGCACGGTTGCCATCAACGCACTGCAGGCCAAGGCCGACCCTGGTGCCTGGTAACCCGAGGGACGGGACTTAGGGCCCTGTCGCCTGCAGACTTGCCCGCCCTAACCTTGAAAGGGGAAGGTATGACTCGCTCCAGGAAGGGTTCTGATTGGCAATGATGAGGCACCACCTGCGCCACGGCTTCGAGGATGCACCTGTGAAAAGACGGCTCCCATGACCAGCCGTGTGGTCGAGGCCCACGGCCAGTGCCCGGCCTTGGCCCCTCCACGAGGTCGCGATGGCGGCGCATGCTCTGGACCAAAGGAAAATGAACTCTCTGAACAGGGCGTGAATCCGAGGTTGCTGCAAAGGGTTTGGGATGGGCCTGGCCAGGACACCAATGACTGGCTCCGGCAGAACTCGGGGTGCCGTGTCTTGCCCCGGACCCCGGTAAACATTGTCAGTGGCGGCTATTCCGGCCCCGCCACAGTCGAACAGGGCGGCGTGGCGGCACTTTCTGCAGCTGATCTTGCGGTCCTGAACGGACAGGACCAGCCAATGGTCTGTCCAAGGCCGGCAGGCAAAACCCATCGGGAGTAAACATGAGTCGCGACAACAGCCCCACCCTGCGTTTTCTCGGCGCCGCCGGCACAGTCACAGGTTCGAAATACCTTTTGGAAGCTGGAGGTCGGCGGATCTTGGTGGACTGCGGCCTTTTTCAAGGCTACAAGTACCTCCGTGAGAGAAACCGTGCCAGGCTGCCCGTCCCTGCCGCGTCGGTCGACGCCGTCATTGTCACCCACGCCCATCTTGACCACACCGGATATTTGCCAGCGCTGGTTCGTGACGGGTTTCGCGGACCGATCCACGCCACCGAGGGAACGCAGGAGCTGTGCACCCTGCTGCTTCCTGATAGCGGGCACCTGCTCGAAGAAGAGGCCCACTACGCCGAACACCGGGGCTCATCAACCCACACCCCGCCCGTGCCGCTGTACACGGCCGCGGACGCGGTCCGCTCGCTCAAGAGTTTCCGGACGCATGACTTTGACAGGCCATTCGACGTAGGCGCTGGTATCAGCGCCACCTTGGTGCCGGCGGGACACATTCTAGGAGCTGCACAGATTCGCCTGTCGATTGCCGGCCACAGCGTCCATTTCACGGGAGACTTGGGCCGGGCGGACGATCCGCTGATGTACCCTCCCCGAGACCTTGAGCCGGTGGAGGTGCTGGTCACCGAATCGACCTACGGAAACCGCACCCATCCGACCGGAAACGCCGACGACGGACTGGGTGAGCTGATCAACCGGGTGGTCAAGCGTGGCGGCGTGGTAATGATTGCCGCCTTCGCAGTGGGGCGGACCGAAAGCATACTGTTGAGCCTGGCGAGGCTGCGCCGCCACGGCGCCTTCCCTGAGGTCCCGATTTTTCTGAACAGCCCGATGGCAATTGACGCCTCACTTATGTACCAGCGGCACCGTGACGAGCACCGGATCAGCGATGCGGAGTTCAGCCAGATGTACAAGCTGGCAACCATGACCCGGACAGTGGATGAATCCAAGCTGCTCAATCTCCGGGGTGGGCCCATGATCATCATCTCGGCCAGCGGCATGCTCACCGGCGGACGGATCCTTCACCACGTGGCAAGCTATGGGCAGGACCGAAGGAACGCCATTGTCCTGGCCGGCTACCAGGCGGGCGGAACTCGAGGGGCTTCCCTGGCATCGGGAAATCGCCAGCTGCGCATCTACGGGCAGGACATCCCCGTCCGGGCAGAGGTTTTCCAGACGGAGGCGTTTTCAGCCCACGCCGATGCCGATGCCATCATGGAGTGGTTGCGGGCCGCCCCGGAAGCTCCGCGCATGAGCTACATAGTCCACGGTGAGCCCGATGCGTCAGATGCACTGCGCCTGCGTATCAAGCACGAACTGGACTGGAACGCCCGGGCCGCAGAGTATCTGGAGACTGTTTCCCTGGCGGATCCCCGCTGAACGCAGCGGGACACAGCTGGAGGCGGGGCCATCGCGGGCCCCGCCTCCAGCTGCGCCTATCTTGATGGTGAGGCTTCGTTGTTGATCACCTGGACCGGGCGTATGCGGCGAAATCCACAGCCAACCCAGTCGCCATGGATCACGGAAGAAGCTTGATTGCGGTGTCCCAATTGAAGTTCTCATGGCTTGGGTCCACCTGCAACCCCATCAGCATCAACATCATGGCCTCCAATTCCCGCGCCCGGCGGAGGGGGCCGACGTCGATGGGGCGAAGGCCGGATGCGGCGACCACGGCGCTGACCTTCAGCTTGGCATCCTGTGAGTCCCCGGCAATGAAAACATCCAAGGGCTGGCCGGCAACATGTCCGGCTTCAAGGGTTGCTGCGAAACACGTGTTGAATGCCTTGACAACCAAGGCACCCTTGGACGCATGCAGGGCAACCTGCTCGGCTGCGGACGACCCGGCAGGGGTGCGCATTGAGTCAAAGTCAGCCAGGTTCACTGGGTTGCTGATGTCGACCACGACCTTGCCGGCCAAGGTTTCGCCGTACAGGAGCACCACCCTTACTGCTTCCTCGTAGGGGACCGCCAGAATGACGATGCCGCCTTCGATCACTGCCTCCTCTCCGCCACCCGTGGCGCCGGCGCCGAGGTCTTCGACCAGTTCACGGGTTCTTTCTCCGTCACGGCCAAGGATCTGGACTGAATGGCGGGCATGGATCATGCGCACAGCTATGGCCCTGGCCATGTGTCCGTTGCCGATGATGGTTACCTGGGACATGGTTCTCTTCCTTTCATTGTGGCGAGAAGACACGTGCTCCCGCCGGATTTTCTTGCTCCGCGGCGTTCAGCCAGCGCGTGAAATGATGACCTTGAGGGCCTTGGTGGTGGCCGCATTCGCAAACGTCTCATAGGCATCCAGCATTTGGTCAAAGTTGAAGAAGTGGGTTGCGAACTGTTCGGCCGGGATCTTATGTGCGGCAACAAGCTTGAGCAGCATCGGCGTGGAGTTGGCGTTGACCAGGCCCATGGTGATGGTGATGTTGCGAATCCACAGCTCGTCCAGGTGCAGTTCGACGGGCTTTCCATGAACGCCGACATTGGCCACATGGCCGCCGGGGCGCACCGTGTCCACAGCCATCTCGAATGTAGCTGGAAGGCCAACGGCTTCGATGGCAACATCCACCCCCGCCCCGTCGGTGAGGGCAAAGACCTGATCCTTCCAGTCTGCGTCGCCGGAGTCGACGGCGTCTGTGGCACCAAATTTCCTCGCCTGCTCCAACCTGCCCTTGTCCAGGTCAAGGGCGATAACCTTGGCCGCGCCGCACAACCCGGCGGTCATCATGGCAGCGAGCCCCACGGGGCCGGCGCCGATGACCGCCACCACATCGCCCGGCTTGACCGCCCCGGCAAGGACCCCGATCTCGAATCCGGTGGGCAGAATGTCAGAGAGCATGACAGCCTGAACATCACTCACGCCGTCGGGCAGCTTGTGCAGCGAGTTGTCGGCGTAGGGAACACGGACATATTCTGCCTGGGTTCCATCGATGAGGTGCCCAAATACCCAGCCAATGCCGGCGGCACCTTCGTCCCCGAGACAGTGTGAATACAAACCGCTGCGGCAGTTGATGCAGTGCCCGCAGGACTTGATGCAGGAGATGATGACGCGGTCGCCGACAGCAAAGTCCTTGACTCCTGTGCCGGTCTCCGTGACTGTTCCCACGCCTTCATGGCCCAGAATCCGGCCCGGCGTGACCGCGGGAACGTCACCCTTTAGGATGTGCAGGTCTGTACCGCAAATAGTGGTGGTGTCCACGCGGACAATGACGTCGCCGGAGTTGGCCAGCTGTGGCATCGGAACGTCTTTCCACTCCTTCTCGCCTGGGCCTTGGTACACCAGAGCTTTCATAACATGTCCTCCCGATGTTCTGCTGTGTGCTTGCTGCTTCAGGCCGGTTGATCCGGCTCGCACAGTAGACGCTACTGCCGGCCGAGAGTGGTGGTTAGGGCCAAAGGGCCTGCATCTGAACCATTTGCCTGCGGCCCGGAAGTCGCTGTCTTTCACTGTTGGGCCCATCCCCAAGGGGAACTGACCAACCTCCGGCGAAATGGCCCCAAATCGAAGTGATGCATAGGCCGCGGCACCAAGGGGGAGTGGCATCCAGAACTGGAACAGCCGCCAGCCGATGACTGCCAAGACTGCAATGGCGGAAGGGACGCCAAGCCGACCAGTGCCGGGGCCATGACACCCTCCACGATTCCCAGGCCACCCGGGGTTAGTGGCAGCGTGGCAAGAATGTTCCCCACCGAGTAGAGGGTAAGCAGCGGGCCAGGCCCCAGCGGGTGCCCCAACGCTGCCAAAAGCACCCACAGCGCAGCCGCGTCCAGCAACCAATTCAAGGCCGCAAACAAGACGTCAATGCCCAACCTGCGCGGATCCCTGCCCAGCATTCCCACTTGCTGGGCCATCATGCGAAGAAACGATTCGGCGGAGTCCGCGTTCAGCAGCGGAACATGTCTTGCCAATGAACGGGCGAGCTGGACTGTCCTGCCCGTGCGCTGGGTCAGGAACCAGGCGGCAAGCCCAGTGGCCAACAGGGCTGCAAGCGCAGCAATTGCTGCCGTGCGGTAGTACCCGCTGGCCTCAACCAACGTCAACGACAGGAGCAGACCCAAAGCAAAAAAGGACCCCGAGCAGCAGTTTTGACACCGTCACTTCGATGGCGGTGGCAGTGGCGCCGCCGCCGGGCACAAGGTGGTTGACGGCCAGCCCTGAGAGGTCGATGCCCACGATGGTGAAAAAGTGTGGCCGGCCCGAACCCAGTATCGAGGCCGTAAGCGCCGAATAGGCGGCCAAGGACGCCAGGTCCAGGGCCCCTGCCACGAGGACCAGCGTGAAGGAGATACGTTCCAGGGACTGGAGCGTGTTAACCGCGCCCGCATATTGGGGCGCGATGACCCACCAGATTGCCCCTGCCAATAGAAGGGTTGAGGCGAGCCCGATCATCCACCCGGGAATCCGGCGATGTCGACGGATATTTGGCAGGGTGCGCATGACCGGCGTGGAAGGTGGCGTCGGGGTATGTTCCTGTGGCGCAGCCACACTTCCTTTTGATTGCGATGGCGGGTTTTCGCGCCGCTATCGTGTCCGTGGCCGTCCATGGCGTCAACCATCCTCCTGCATGTGCCATGGACCGACACGACAGCGGGCCATACCCGCGAGAATTCAAAGACCCCGCACTCTTCCGGCCCAGAGCGGACGACTCCGCGGTAGCCGCGGCATCTTGCGCTGCGTGCCGCTTTGCGGTTGGGGCCGCCTATTCGAGCCCGGCCCGAATAGCGGCATCGAGCGGAACATTCCACGTCATGGACGCATCCAATGTGAAGCGCCTGCCGGTCACTGTCTCGGGCACAATGCGGATGAGGCGTTCTTTGCCGACCCCCTGCCAGGGAAAGAATCCGTGAACCTTGGAATTTAGCGCGGGGTTGTCCACAGCGGCAGCCTCCGCACGACCCTTGACCACCACACTCCACGCAAGACCGAACTCGCCGCTTACTGCATCGGATTCCAGCGCTACGTTTGCGTCCTCGTTCATGGCGTTGATCTTGGTGCCGCCACCAGTGCGGAAGATCAGTGTCTCGCCGTCCACCCTGTAATTTACCGGGAACACATCAGGGCGGCCGTCCACATTCACTGCAAGCCGCCCAACGGATGTTTCTGAAAGGAGCTTCCAGCACTGTGCGGTGGTCAGGACTTCTGCTTTGGGTGCAACTTCGTTGTCTCTCATGCCTTGATCCTATGGAAACCCCGGTTGCCGGAACTAGGGCCCAAAGACCCGAAACTCCAAGGCCGTGAAACCCCGGCAGAACGCCAGCACAAGCAGTGCCGCATCCTTGCTGGCTTCAATGAGGGTTGCCCGGGGAGCCCCTGCTCCAGCCGGATGGTGAGGTTCTTTGGCCAATTCAAGCCAAAGGCGTCCTCGACTGCGGTGTCCAGGATCTGTTGGGCGGCACCCCTGAAATCGAAGGAACCCGGCCCGTGGGGCACCGATGAAGCGCGTGGGTAGTTCCAGCACAACAGGGCCTGAAGGGGAGTGCGCAGCCCGCTTGCGAGCATTTCGGTTTCCGCGACGGAGGATTCGGATCCGTCCACACGCACGATGATGGGAAATGGGTGATGTGCGCTGCTCATCCGTCTGTCCTTTGTTGCTGTGGGGGAGACCAAACCCAGTCGCGTATTTCCGGGAGGTCTTCCAGGTGGGCCAGGACGTACTCTTCGTGTTTGGTGAGCATCTCCTGGCAATATGTGGCCAGTTCCTGGGCGCCCTGATGCTGGCCGCCTGCCCGGTGCAGGGCTTCCACAGCCAGGTGGTAGCGGCTCATGCGGTTCAGTACCACCATGTCGAAAGGGGTGGTTGTGGTTCCTTGCTCGTTGTAGCCGCGGACGTGGAATCGACCCGGATTACGCCGGCCGTGCAGGAGCTGGTGGACCGTACGGGCGTAGCCGTGCCAGGCCACAATGACGTGCGTGTCCTGGGTAAACAGCTCCTCAAAGGCCGCTTCGGAGAGGCCGTGAGGGTGGACGTCCGGAGGTGGCAGCACCAACGCGTCCATGACGTTGACAACGCGCACGGTCAGCCCGGGAACGTGGCGCTGGAGCAGCCAGGCTGCTGCGAGTGCTTCCTCCGTGGGCACGTCACCGGCACATGCCATGACGATGTCCGGGCCGGAGCTCGAACCCTGCTGCTCGTTGCCGGCCCACCGCCACGTGGATGCGCCGGCCGCAGCGTGCCGCCGTGCCTCCTCAAGGGGGAGGTACTGGGGGTGTTCCTGCTTGTCTACGACCACCAGATTCACGTAGTCCTTGCTTTGCAGGACATGCTCGGCCGTGGCCAGCAATGTGTTGGAGTCTGGCGGGAGGTAGACGCGGATGACCGATCCGGACAGGGACAGCACAGTGTCGATCAGGCCCGGCCCCTGATGGCTGAAACCGTTGTGGTCATTGCGCCAGCATGTTGAGGTAAGCAGGATATTCAGGCTTGGCACAGGGTTCCGCCACGGAAGTTCGCGAGCATGCTGCAACCATTTGGCGTGTTGGACTGTCATGGATGCGCTCACCATGGCGAACGCCTCATACGTGGCAAACAGACCGTGCCGGCCTGTCAGGACGTACCCTTCCAACCAGCCCTGGCAGAGGTGTTCGGAGAGGACTTCCATCACACGCCCGTCGGGTGACAGGTGGTCATCGCCGGCGAGCACCGGTTCCATAAGGCACCGTTCGGTGGCTTCGAAGACCGCTCCCAGGCGGTTGCTGTTGGTCTCGTCCGGGCTGAAGAGCCGGAACCGCGGATCCTGTGCCGTGTCCAGATAGATATCCCTGAGCATTTCGCCCAGCGGGCGGGTAGTCTCGTGCTTGGTTGCCCCCGGCACACCAATCTCCAAGGCATAGTCCTCAAGCGGCCGCAGGGGCAGTGGTTTCACGGTGGAACCATGGGCCCAAGGGCCTACCCCCATGCGCAGGCTCCCGGCCGGGGCCAAAGCAGCCAGCTCCGGCAGCAGCCGCCCGTCGTCGTCAAAGAGTGCCTCCGGTTTGTATGACCGCAGCCAGCTTTCCAGCAGGGCTAGGTGTTCGGGGTTTTCCCGCACTCCTGACAGTGGGACCTGATGGGAGCGAAAGGTTCCTTCCACATGAATTCCATCAACGATGCCCGGCCCGGTCCAGCCCTTGGGGGTGCGCAGAATGATCGCCGGCCACCGGGCCGGCTCCGATGCGCCGTGGTTGCGGGCACTGTCCTGGAACCGCCGGATTCGGGCAAATGCATAATCCAATGCCATTGCCAGCTGGCGGTGCACCGCGGCGGGATCGGCGCCGGAGACGACAACTGGATCCCAGCCATGGGCCGCCAGCAATGCCGAGACTTGTTCATCCGATTGGCGGCCCAGCACGGTGGGGCCGGAGATCTTGTAGCCATTGAGGTGGAGGATGGGCAGCACGGCCCCGTCCCGGGCGGGATTCAGGAATGCCGGAGCCTTCCAGGAAGCCGCCAAGGGCCCCGTTTCAGCCTCGCCGTCTCCAACCACGCAAGCCACCAGCAGGTCCGGGTTGTCCATGACGGTGCCGGTGGCGTGGGCCAGGGAATATCCCAGTTCACCGCCTTCATGGATGGAACCTGGCGTAGCCGGACCAACATGGCTTGGAATGCCTCCCGGTGTGGAGAACTGCCGGACCAACCTGCGCAGGCCCGCCGCATCCTGGCTGACGGCCGGGTAGATTTCGGAGTAACTGCCCTCAAGATACAGGTTGGCAACAACTGCCGGGCCGCCGTGGCCAGGGCCGGCAACAAAAAGCACCTTGGCAGCTGTCCTGCGGATCAGCCGGTTCAAATGAACATAGATGAGCGACAGGCCCGGGCTGGTGCCCCAGTGCCCCAGCAAGCGCGGCTTGATGTGGCCGGGCCTCAGTGGTTCATGCAGGAGGACATTCTCCTGAAGATATATCTGCGCCACCGTAAGGTAGTTGGCGGCATTCCAATACCGGTTGAGGAGTCCCAGTTCCTCGTGCCCTAGTGCCGTGTCAGTTTGCCAGGCCTCTTGTGGCGGGGGTGTGGTGCCGTGAAACTGTTGACTGGCCAAGATGTGCTCCATGTCTACGAGTCGCCTGCGGGTTCGCGGATCAAAGTGACACAACGCCGCCCGTTTGTCTACCAGCCTTGCACCCGGCCGGATGCGGCAGTAGGGACCTTGTACCCTACACCGCACCGTGGTGACTCCTGCCGGGCGCTACAGGCTGAGTGGAGTCTGCCGAATTTGCTGCGCGAGGGAACATGGGAGCAACAGATGCTGCGATTGCGAAACTACTGGATTTACAGTGCCGGACTGGGCGTTGTTTGGGCGATAGCCCTGCTGATCATCTTTGCAAGCCGCGGCCCGGCAACCGGGCGGGTGTTCCTGCTGGTCTTCGGAAGATTCTGCATCGGCTGGGTCTCGACGACCATCGCCAGATTCGTCTACCCGCCACCCAAGCGCTGGGGTGCCATGCAACACATCAGCTGAGCCGGCCCGCCAGCCCTGGCCGGCCGGACGTTAGGGACCTTGTACCCTGTGCAGCGCCGTCGGCAGCGGCAAGCATGGAAGCGGAATGATGGCCGGGCCGTGCAGGGAAATCGGCGGCAAACGCCCCATGGGCCCGGACCCGGAGCAGGCGACTGAAAGTTGGTAAGGGACATGGCCGATGAGACACCTCGCAAGGCGGCAGCCGTTGTCGTCGGTGTGGACGGTTCGCCGGAATCGATCTTGGCGTTGCAGTGGGCGCAGACTCTCGCTGCTGCCCTTGGCTGCACCATCTTGGCCATTTCCGCGTGGCATCTCGAAACCGTGTACGGGCCATATCCCGTTTCCGATTGGGACGGCGAATCAGAGGCGCAACAGTTGCTGGATCAGGCGCTTGATGAGGCTTTCGGCGCAGATCGCCCCGAGGGCATGGTTGCTGAGGTCCGTCGCGGGCGGCCGGTCCAGATACTGCTCAACCTGGCACAGTCCGCACAAATGCTCATTCTCGGTTCACGCGGCCACGGGGGGTTTGCCGGCCTGCTGTTGGGTTCGGTCAGTTCAGCTTGTGCTGCCCATGCCCAGTGCCCGGTCCTTGTCGTCCATGCTGCTCAGGCGCCGGGCCCTGCCCAGGCGATGGCGGTGCAGCGATCGCAGGGGCAGGACGTCGATGAGCCAACTGGCGACGCCTAAATCAGCCGGGATAACTGCCCGGATTCTCTCCATCGAAGAAGCTGCACGGTTGACGCCGGAGCAGTCGCTCAAGGAATTGGGGTCCACCAGCCGGGGGATTGCCACCGCCGAGGCGCGTCGGCGGTTGGAGGCGGTTGGCCCCAATGCGCTGAGAACGCACGAAGCCAGTCCTTGGCCGGTGCTGTGGCGCCAACTGCGCAGCCCCATCTTGATTCTCCTGGTTGTCACTGCCGGTGTGTCCTTGTTTTTGGGGGATGCGACGAATTCGACAGTTATCGGAGTCATCTTGCTTGCCAGCGTCGGGCTGGGATTCAGCAACGAATTCCGGGCCGAACGTGCCGCCGAAGCACTTCACTCCCGCGTCACGCACACTGTGGTTGTCCTTCGGGACGGCACGGAGTGCCAAATCGGCGTAGTGGATCTGGTGCCCGGCGACGTCGTCCGGCTGGGTCTGGGCTCAGTCATCCCGGCTGACATCCGATTGTTGGACAGCGAGGGTCTGCAGTGTGACGAGAGCATCCTCACGGGCGAGTCACTGCCCGTGGACAAGCTGCCTGTTCCCGTCACGGGGGATGCAGCCTTGGGCGACCTGTCCTGCTGCGTCTTCATGGGAACCATTGTTCAGACGGGGAGCTGCACCGGAGTTGTGGTTGCCACGGGCGGCAGGGCCGAGTTTGGCCGCATAGCATTGGGGCTGGGAGAGCAGCAGCCCCAGACGGAATTCCAAGTGGGCCTGAAACGATTCTCGTTCCTGCTGCTGCAGGTGGCCGTGGTCCTGACCACACTCATTTTTGTTGCCAATCTCCTTCTTGGGCGCCCCCTGTTCGATTCCCTGCTGTTTTCTTTGGCCATCGCCGTCGGCATCACGCCGCAGCTGCTGCCGGCCGTCGTCAGTACCTGCCTTGCCGCCGGAACCCGCATGCTGGCCCGCCGCCAGGTGCTCGTAAAGCGTCTGGTCTGCATTGAGGATCTCGGCGACATGGACGTGCTCGTCACGGACAAGACGGGCACACTCACGCAGGGGCACATCAGCTTCACCGCTGCACTTCCTATCCGCCCGGAAATCACGGAGGCAGCCCTCTTTACGCTGGGGCTGGTGTCCACCGAAGCCGACTATTCCCAGGGGGTTGTCACGTCCGCGGCACAGAATCCTCTTGACGCGGCGCTCTGGGAAGCCCCGCAGGCCCTCCATTTCAACCCGGCAGACCACCACAGGCTGGACATCGTCCCCTTCGACCACCGCCGCCGTCGAACCACTGCGCTCGTGACCGGCGCGGACGGCAACCGGGTCCTTGTCACCAAGGGTTCGCCGGAGGATGTCCTGCCACTTTGCCGCGAAGTCCCGAAGGCAGCGCAGGCCCTGCTCGACCATGAGTACGACGCCGGATCCCGGGTCGTTGCTGTAGCCTCACGTACCGCTGTGGGCAGGGAATCCTTAGATGCGGCGGATGAGCGCGGCCTGGAACTGGCTGGATTCCTGGTCTTCCTGGACAAGCCCAAGGCCAATGCAAAGGACGCCCTGCTGGACCTGTTCGATCTCGGCATCACCGTCAAGATTGCCACCGGAGACAACGCCCGCGTGGCCGAAAAGGTGTGCACAGACCTGGGCTTGAAGTCCGGAAGGACGCTGACAGGCGCACAAATTGATGGGTTCTCGGATGTCGAACTCACAGCGGCGCTGGGGGAGACCGGAATCTTTGCCCGCGTATCTCCGGAGCAGAAGGCACGCGTCATCAGCCTGTTGCGACAACAGGGGCGGTCCGTGGGATTTTTGGGTGACGGCGTCAACGACGCCCTGGCCCTGCACCACGCTGATGTTGGCATCTCAGTGGACAGCGCCACCGATGTTGCCAAGGATGCGGCGGACATAGTCCTGATGGACAAGGACCTGGCAGTCCTGGCTGAAGGGGTGCGTGAGGGCAGACGCATCTTTGCCAACACGATCAAATACGTGCTCATGGGAACCTCCAGCAATTTCGGCAACATGTTCAGCGCCGCAACAGCGTCGGTGGTGTTGAGCTTCCTGCCCATGCTCCCGGGACAGATCCTGCTCAACAACCTGCTTTACGACACGGGACAACTGGCCATACCGGGTGACCGGGTGGACAAGGAGCAGCTCCTCGCCCCGTCACATTGGAACATTGCTTTCATCCGGCGGTTCATGTTGGTTTTCGGACCCATCAGCTCCCTGTTCGACTTCGCCACCTTCGCCCTGATGTTGCTGGCGTTTCACGCTGTGCCGGGCGAGTTCCGTGCCGGTTGGTTCATTGAATCCATTGCCACCCAGACACTGATCATCTTTGCGATCCGCACCCGGAGGGTGCCGTTCCTGCGCAGCCGTCCGTCGGCAGGGCTGCTGTGGGCGTCCCTGGGGGTGGTCGGTGTGGGCGTGCTGCTGCCGCTCTCGCCTGTGGGCACCGCACTCGGATTCGACCCGTTGCCACCGTTGTTCTTCGCGGCGCTGCTTGCCATGGTCGTTGTTTACCTCGTCCTGGTGGAGATAGCCAAGAAGTGGTTCTTTTCCCGCCAGCTCCCGCTGCCTTCCCCTGCCCGGTTGCGGGGACACAGCCACCGCGTCCACCGCCGGGCAGCGCGGTTCAGCGTTCCACACCCACTGGTGCCCGGTTGAGGCCGGGCACAAGCCAGATACGAGGATGGAGGGGGACATGTTTCGGAGAGGGGAGATAACTTCAATCCCGGAAATTCAATACATAATTATCAGAGACCAGCACGGGGTCCTTCCCGTGCTGAAAGGGAGGGAACATGCCCAGCACCATCGTGGTGGGATTTGACGGCTCACCGGCATCGTCTGCCGCGGTGGATTGGGCGGCCAGCCGCGCCCAACGGTTGGGCTGCGACGTGAACCTAGTGCGTATCCTGCCGGATGCCTGGGGTCCTGGAATGCCCAGACTGGCCGAGACGGCGCTTGATACGGCAGCCCGTGGGCTGGACGCTGAACGGGAAAGGATTTCGGGCTCTCTTCCCTTGGAGACCATTCACGTGACCGTGAGGCAGGGTGAAGTGGCCGAGGTGCTTGATGGGCTCTCCTCCGGTGCGGCCATGGTGGTGGGCCGGGACAAACCTGGCGACACCCACGGGGAAGGCTTTGGCGCAGTTGTCCTGCCCCTCGTGATCCGCAGCCGCTGCACAGTGGCCATCATTCCGCGAATCACCGCACCCGGAAGAGGCGTGGTTGTGGGTGTCGACGGCGATCCCGAATCGGATCGCGCCGTGCGCGTTGCTGCCGGGGAGGCAGAGGTCTTGAAGCAGCCGCTCACCATCGTGCATTCCGCTTGCGGTGCTGCGGCTGCGCCTCGGGGGAAACAGAAGGACCGGACCGGGGAGGCAGCAGCAGGAGAAGGTGAAATGATTCTGGCCGCGGCAGCCAAGGTTGTCTCTGCCAGGCACCCGCGCCTGGCTGTCCGTTGCGTGCTGGACACGCGCAACCCTGCCGCCGAGGCACTTGCCGCCGCAGCGGAAGGAGCCGTACTTCTTGTAGTCGGCAGCCGCGGCCACGAAGGCGTGAAGCACATGAGCCCCGGGGCCATTGGCTCACTGGTGCTCGCGCGAATCGCCTGCCCCATGGCGGTGACCCACGGGACTGTGGGCGATCGACTGCCGGGTCGGTGATGTGGGCCGGTGTCCGGACACTGGACGGTTGGCCCGGTGTGTGGCTAGCCCCGCGGCCGCACGTCGCTGTTGACGACGAGTACCGGACAACGGGCATGGGCGATGCACGCGGATGACACAGATCCCAGGCGGAGGCCGGCAAAACCGCCCTGTCCGCGCCGGCCCACGACAAGCAGGCAGGCGCTGGCGCTTTCCTGCACAAGAATTTGGGAAGGATGGCCGTACCTGACGAAAGTGGCCAGTGTTCTTGGGCGTTCCAAGCCAAAGACGCGTTCGACGGCGTCCTCCACCAAGCGGGCTGCCTCCGCTTCCAGCGGGTCGCCTTCCGCAACCACACCGGTGGGAATATGCGCCGCAAGGTCGATCTCGGACCGCTCCCAGCAGGTGAAGACGTCGAGCCGAAGGTTCAGGGCACCGGCGAGGACTGCCGCCGTTCTCAAGACGCGCGCGGAGTGGACCGAGCCGTCAACCCCAGCGATGACGCGGCCGGCATGGGTGGAGGGAGTGTCCATCGGGCTCCTCAGGAAGGGCCTGCAGGGGAATGCGCCGGTTGACGGCGGGCCGCCCTGTGGCAGGTGTCACTCGGGTGAAGAGTGAGGGGCATTGGCATACGCGGTCCACCAGTCCGCCGGAGGGGTGACCTTGAATCGTCGACCCGTGACCGAAGTTGGCTGGATGCGCACAAAGTTGTCCTTGTGACCTGCATGCCAGGGGAAAAGTCGCAGCGAAAAACTGTCCACAAGGTCATCAGTTGTGGACAGAACCTCGGCCGGCCCCTTGACCACCACGCTCCAGGCAACACCGGTGTCAGGATCGACGCCGTCGGCCTCAAGAGCCACGGGGTGGCCACGGAGCAGTGCAGAGAGCTTCGTGCCTTCGCCTGTCCGGAAGACGAGAGTGCCGTGATCCACCGTGTAATTGACCGGGAAGATGTCTGGATGGTCCGTGTCCCAAACAGCCAGCCTGCCTACTGAGACAACCCGGAGTTGTGCCCAACATTCGTGGACCGGGAGGTTCTCCGCCCGTGCGGCGGCTGCTTTCTCATTCATGGATTGAGCATATTGCCCAGGCTTCGGCGCGACTAGGGGATAAAGTCCCATGGTCACCCATGGCAGCAATGCCACCGCCCGCGTAGCATGGGCAAAAGGGGGAGAACCAGCATCATCCAGGGCTCAGTGACGGTTGGGAAGGGAGCGTGCATGAGCTGGCGGAGGCAAGGCAGGGACGAATCGGTGGACACCTCGGGCGGGTCCCCCCAACAATCGGCCGACGACAAGATGCAGGGGCTGCTCGCCGCTGTCGCATCCATTGCCGAGGAACCGAGCCTTGACGCGGTGCTGAGGCACATTGTGCAGGCAGCCTGCCGGCTCGTTGACGCCGAATACGGGGCCTTGGGTGTCATCGGAGACAATGGCAGGCTGAGCCACTTTGTGACGGAGGGGATCGAGCCGGACCTGATAAAACTCATAGGTCCACTGCCCACGGGGCACGGAGTGTTGGGGCTGCTCATCCGCGACCCTCGCCCGATTCGCCTCCCTGACCTTCACGAGCACCCCGCATCCTACGGGTTCCCCAAGCATCATCCCCCCATGCGCACTTTCCTGGGGGTCCCCATCCGTGTTCGTGACTCCGTTTTTGGAAACTTGTACCTGACCGAAAAACATGGCGGAGAGCTGTTTACGGACGACGACGAGGAAATGGCAGTCGCGCTTGCGGGCGCAGCGGGATTTGCCATCGAGAACGCCAAACTCTTCGACGAGGCGCAATTGCGGACCCACTGGCTTGAGGCCGGGAGAAGGATTGCAGTGCGCATGATGGGCGCCCAGGCAGATGATCTCGCTGCAGGCCGTGGCTGGGTTGCCCAGGCTGCCCTTGAGGCCTCCAAGGCCGTGCTGGTCCTGATCGCGGGCCCGCCCAATGAGGCAGGACAACTTGAAGTTCTCGCCGGAGCCGGCGCGGCGGCGCAGCAGTGGATGGGAAAGTTGTTGGATCTGGATGGCTTGAGCATGCGAAGCGTCCTGGCGTCGGGCACGCCGGGGGCGTTTGCGTCGGCATCCGATCTTCTGGGGCCGGCGGCCGGTGGATTGACTGGACCGGCATTGCTGGCGCGCCTTGGCACGCAAGGTGCCGAGCAAGGCCTGCTCATATTGATGCGAGACAGAGAAGCGCCGGTATTTTCAGCGTTGACCGGTGACATGGTTGCCGTCTACTGTGCGCAGTCGGCGTTGGCGCTTGAGCTTGCCAAGGCACACCACGTGCGGGAGCAGTTGGTGTTGTACGCGGACCGCGACCGTATTGCACAGGATCTCCACGACGTCGTCATCCAGCGCCTGTTTGCCGCCGGGCTCAACATGCAGAGCATGGCCAGGTACGTCTCTGATCCGGCCGGCCTCTCGCGCATCCGTGCGATAACCGGCGAGTTGGATGCCACGATCAAGGAACTCAGGGACACCATATATTCCCTTCAGGCCTCCTCCGGTGAGACAGACCTCTTGAGCAGCCGTCTTATAAACATCGTCGGCAAGGTGTCCAGGCCGCTACCCTTCGCGCCAGGCATCGTCTTGTCCGGGCCCATTGATTCGCTCGTTGCTCCTGAACTGGCAGGGCAATTGCTTGCCGTGGTGACGGAGGGAGTCAGCAATGCGGTCAGACATGCGCAAGCGAGCCAGATTGACATTGCGGTCACCGTTGCCGGAGGAGCCCTGACTGTCACCGTCATTGATGATGGTCGCGGCATGGGCAGTCCCCACAGGACAAGCGGCTTGGCGAACATGGAGGTTCGGGCACTGAATTGTGACGGCGTCTTTGAGGTGGGAAGCCCGGAGGGCAAGGGGACCAGGTTCTTTTGGTCAGTTCCCCTCGACCGTGAAACTACAAGCAGCGGCTCCCCACATCGAGACAGCTTGTCCCACGACTAATCAGCCTGCCATTTTCGGGTGATGTACACGGCTGCCTGCGTACGGCGCTCAAATCCGAGCTTGGCCAACAGGGAGGAGACATAGTTCTTGACTGTCTTCTCGGCAAGGAACAACTCCTGGCCGATCTGCCGGTTGGTCATGCCACGCCCAATGAGCGCCAGGACTCGGCGCTCTTGGGCTGTAAGGGCCGCCACGCGAGGATCAAGCGGGACAGGTTCTGTGAGGCCGGCAATGACCCGGCTCTTGAGGTCCGCGTCAAACAAGGACCCGCCATCGGCAGCCAATCGGACGGCGGAAATCAAGTCTGTGCCGCCAATTTCCTTCAATACGTAACCGGAGGCTCCGGCCAGCACGGCTCCCCGGAGTGCCTGCTCGTCGTCGTAGCTTGTCAGAATCAGGCAATTCAAGGACGGGTCCACGGAGCGCACGTCGCGGCACACTTCAATTCCGGTACCATCGGGCAGCCTCCCGTCGAGCACGGAAACATCGGGATGAAGTGCAGGGATGAGGCGCGTGGCCTCGGCCGCTGAGCCGGAGGAACCAACTACCGTAAAGCCATGCCCTTCCAGCATGTCCTTTAGGCCCAGTCTGACGAGTTCGTGGTCATCGAGTATGAAGACCCGGGTGGCAGTGTCCGGTCCGGGATGTGCCGACTGTGCTGGTGTGTCCATAACTGCCTTCATCTCCTGGATTGATCCACCGAACTCATGACGCAAGAAGAAACACCGAACCGCGTGGCCCGTCTCAAGCCAGTCTAGGAGCTCGGCCACCCGTTTGGTGGTTGCACCGGGCAGGCAACGCATGAGGCTACTGGTCGGGCTCATTCTGGGACTTGCCTGATTTTCGTTTGAGAGCATTCTTCGTCCTGAGCCGAAAAACCCTGGCTGAAGAGACATAGGCACCTGCCGTCATGGAAGCGAAGGCGACCGCACCTACGGGCATCGAACCGAGTGCGAGGGCGAAGACCATCACTCCGACGCCCAACCCCATGATGGTGGCGCCAAGCAGCAGGTGCTGGACTGCCGTGCGCTTGAGCGTGGCGGTGGACAGGGCCCTCGCAAGCCGCGGGTCGCCGGCCGTCAAGGTTTGCTCGATCTCTTGGAGGATCAGTGATTCGTGCTCCGACAGTTCCATGACAAACTTCCTCCGGTTCTTGTTGCGATGTGTTGGGATCGGGACGGCAAGATCCAGGTGCCAGCCGGCAGCTGGGTTCTCAATCGCAAGGGGGAGTGGCGTGTGGCGGGTCCCTCCCTGTCCTTGGGGCATGGTGACGTCGCAGGGACCGGCCGCGTATGCGTCAGTTGTGAGTGCGCCATGGTGGGTCTGCAACCACCGTCCTGCCAGCGTGCCTGTCTTGTCACTGGAACTAATCTCCTTGTTCGAGTCCCGCACGTGTGCGGGTTACAAACATGGTCACCCCATCCCGGGCCTGAGACCACGGTCCAAAGTCCCAAGTTTTGCAGCCGGCTGTCCGCGGGAAGTGGTGCGGTGGCCCAACACGGTCTTTGGGCCCTACCAAGCGGCACGGAACAGGGAGATGATCGGATCATGACTAGTGATGAAGAACCAGGGGCAGTGTTGCCATGGAACGAAGCGTGGGAGTTGCTGCGGGGCAGCCGTTTTGGCAGGTTGGCCGTCAGCGTCGCCAACCAGCCGGACATTTTTCCGCTGAACTTTATCGCAACCACAGACAAGATATGGATCAGGACCAATCCGGGCACCAAGCTTGCAGAGATGGCGATCAATCCCTTGGTGGCCCTGGAATGCGACGAAGTAGGCGACGGGGAAGCATGGAGCATCGTGGTCAAGGGGACGGCCAGGGCGGTGGAGTCCCAGACGGAGATTGATGCTGCCGACCTGCTCCACCTTGAATCCTGGACCAGGACACGGAAATGGACCTACGTGGAGATCACCCCGGCGAGTGTCGACGGCCGAAAGTTTGTTCTCGGCGGCGAGCCTGACGGAGATTAGCGGCGGATGCGGAGCCCGGGTCGGGACGTCCATGCAAGGAAACCGCCCATGGCTCCCATTGCACCAACACCGGTGGCCAGCAGCGTGTTCTGCCAGTTTTGCAGGTGCCGGCGGTCAGCGGCCGTCAGATCACCGATGCCGCGAATAAAGGCGGCGAGAATTAGGCCGGCCACCAGCCGGTTGCCAATGCGTTCGGCCCTTGCCACAAGCGGAGTGATCTCCTCGGTGCGCAGATGCACTTCGAGGCCGTCGTCGAGTTGCTGCAACAGTCGTTCCAGCCTTTCCGGCATGTCCGCACCAAGGGCGGCGGCGTCCAGGCCGAGTTGTCTCAGCAGTGCTGGCAGCTTTCGCGGGTTGATTCGTTCAAGGGCCAACCGCCCGGCGTAGGGCTTGAGTACCTTGCCGAGGTTGAAGCCAGGGTTGAGGCCCACCCCCATGCCTTCGGTCATGATGACCATTTTTGCGAGCAGGGCAATGCTGCCAGGTAGTTGGATGTGGTGGTTTCGCAGGATGGCCAACATTTCGACGATCAGCGGTGCAAGCTGGATCTCGCCCAGACTCCGGCCCTGGTACTGCTTCATAAAAACGGCCATGTCCTGCCGGAGCCGTCCGCGGTCGGGGGCAGCCCCGTTGACGGAAAGTCCCAGCAGTGCACGGCTGATTCGTTCGGGGTCGTTGCGGCTGAAGGCGAGCAGGAGCGTGCCGAGCCGTTGGCGGAGTTGTTCATCCACCTCTCCCACCATGCCGAAGTCGATCAGGGCAATCCGGCCGTTGGACTCCACGAACAAATTCCCGGGATGCGGGTCGGCATGGAAGAAGCCGTCTTCGAAAATCATCTTGGCTGCAGCCTTGGCCGCCGTGGTGGCGAGCCGGTCCCTGTCTGCCAGGGGCAGGGAGGCAACCTGTGCGTCATCGATCCGCCGTCCGTAGATCCTCTCCATGGTCAACACCCTGGACGTGGTGGTCGCCCAATGAATTTTTGGTATGTGGATGCCGGTGTCATGGGCAAAATTTCGGGCAAACCGCTCCGCGTTCCGTCCCTCAACGAGATAGTCCAGTTCTGCCCGCAGCGTGGCGGCGAAGGTAGAGACCACGGCCTCCACGTTGTAGTCAGCCAAGGCCGCCCAGTTGCGGCTGGCGTGGTGGGCCAGATTCTGCAGTATCTCCAGATCCTCCTGGACTTGGGCAACGACTCCGGGACGGCGCACCTTCACGACGACGGAGGTGCCGTCGATCAAGGTTGCCGCGTGGGCCTGGCCGATCGAGGCACTGGCGAGCGGTGCATCCACAAAAGTGCTGAAAACAACGTCAATGCCGGCTCCCAATTCCTGTTCGACGATGATGCGGACTTGTTCCGTCGCCACGGGAGGGGCATCATCTTGAAGCCGTGCCAGCGCGGCAATGTAGGGACGGGGCAAAATATCCGGGCGTGTTGAGAGCAACTGGCCCAGCTTGATGAATGTGGGACCTAGTTCCTCCAAAGCCACAACCAGCCGTTCGGGCGTGGCCCGTGTGCCGGCCCTGCGAGGTGTGGGCCCCAGGTGCATCTGTCCGAGCCCCAGCAACGGGGCGATCTGGCCGAATCCGTGCCGGATCAAAATTTCCGCGACTTCCACGTAGCGTTCAAAATGGTTGGCCACTGCCAGCTCCAAGGGTTGATCATGTGGGCTTGGTCTAATGCCTAACAACCCAGGCGGTTGCAAGGCCAAGCCTGACTTCATGTCAGCCAGAGTATTCCGCCAATGTGGCGGACCACAGAGCCATAGGTCCCGAATACCTGGCAAGGCTTCGGAGCCGGCAATGAATTTGGTGCCGTTGGACCCTATGCACCGGTGCCGGGGCACTGCAGCATGGAAGCCAGATGGACATGGCGTCGAAGGAAGGTATCTACAGTGAGCACCAATCAGGAAATGGGCAAAATTGTCGTCGGTGTTGATGGGTCTGCCGGGTCCATTGCGGCGCTCAAGGAAGCTGCACGCATGGCAAATGCGACCGGCTCGTGGCTTGAAGTGGTGGCCTGCTGGAATGTCCCCACGTCCTTGGCCGTTCCCTATGCCTTGGGCACGGTGGAGTTCGAAGAAGGTGCCAGGCAACTTCTCCAGGCCACCGTCACCGACACCTTTGGCCAGCCACTGCCTGCCAACATGTCAACGACCTTGGTCCATGGCCAGCCACGGCAGAAGCTCATAGAAATGAGCGACGGCTCGGACATGCTTGTTGTCGGACGCAGGGGATATGGGGGCTTCGCGGGGCTCCTGCTCGGTTCGGTCAGCCAGGCCTGTGTGGCACATGCTCACTGTCCCGTGTTGGTGGTGAATACGGGCGAGGAAGCCGACAGGCCCGGGAAAGACTCGTGAGGAAAGGGCTTCGGCCGGGCTGGACATGCTTGTGGAAAGCGTGTCGGCCGGGTTATCCCGTCCCGGCGGGGCGTCGTATCCGGACAACGGCATTACCAATGCGGCCCGCTGCTGCTGGCAGTTGCCGCCATCCGTGATGGGACCGGGTCTTGGTGTCAAGCGGTTTGGCTGGCCTGCCGGGAATTGAATGCCCCCTGCCATTGGATTCCCTCAAGGGGACGCCAGCGGGCTACGCCGACGGAATGCAGAAGGCAAGGATCATGGCATGACTTTTCCCCTACTGGCCGTCATTTGTGCCGCGGCGCTGCTTGGGCCGTTGCTGGCACTGCCGCGCCAGTGGCGGGTGCCGATAGTGGTCGGGGAACTGGTGGCTGGGATTCTCATTGGCCGCTCTGGAATGAATCTGGTGGACCCGGCTGAACCGGCGTTTGTGTTTCTTGCCGACGTCGGCTTTGCCCTGGTCATGTTTGTTGCCGGCAGCCACGTACCCGTGCGCGACACTTCGCTGCGGGCCTCCCTGTCCGCGGCAGCAGTCCGGCAAGCGGCCGTCACTGTGCTGGCGGCCGTTGCTGGAATCGGGGTTGCTTTGCTGTTTGGTACAGGACAGGCGCCACTTTATGCTGTCTTGATGGCCTCGTCCTCGGCGGCAATGGTGCTGCCCATAGTCACGTCCCTGGGTCTCCGGGGTCCCCGGATTTTGGCCACAATGGCCCAGGTGGCACTGGCTGATGTCGTGGCCATTGTCGCGTTGCCGCTGGCCATGGATCCGTCGGCGGCGGGCCGGACCGCGCTGGGTGTGGCTGCCGTGTTGGCGGGCGCCGGCGTCGTCTATCTTGTTTTGAGAGAGGGTGAACGCAGGGGCACGCAGCAGCGAATCCACAGGGTGTCCGAGAAGCGGAAGTTTGCGCTGGAGCTGCGGCTGCAGTTGGTGGTCCTGTTTACCCTGTCCGGCGTGGCGGTTTGGGGTCATGTGTCCATCATGCTGGTCGGTTTCTCCTTTGGGCTGGCCGTCGCTGCCGTGGGGGAGCCCCGCCGGTTGGCCCGGCAGCTATTTGCCATTACCGAGGGCTTCCTGGGGCCCCTGTTCTTCGTCTGGCTCGGCGCCTCCCTACAGTTGCAGGCATTCGGTGGCCATCCGAGGATGATCGTGCTGGGACTGTTTTTGGGGCTGGGCGCCTTGGCAGTGCACGCCTGCATGAGACTGCTGGGACAGGACCTCGCTCTCGGCCTGCTGGCTGCCTCGCAGCTGGGAGTCCCGGTGGCAGCGGCCACCATCGGGATACAGCAAGGTTTGCTGGCGCCAGGGGAACCCGCAGCCCTCGTCCTCGGTGCACTGGTAACCATCGCGGTGGCCACGGTGGCTGCGGGCCGGTATGGCGCACATGGCCACCTTCCGGACGCAGGGACATGAGCGTTGTTCGTGGCCAAGGCTTTTGGTCCATGTCTGGCCAAAAAGCCGGCGCCGAATTGCTTGGCGGGAATCACCGGGATTGAAGTCCACCAAGCTGCCGGCTGCCGCGGGGTTGATACGGTTGCCGGAGGGCGCCAACGGGCTGCCTGCACCGGAATGGAGGGCACGATCCATGCTTGACCGGCCAGAAGACGTGGCAGCCGGCTTTGCCTCCGCTTGGAATGACGCCGACGCCGACGACCTCGCGGCGCTGTTCACCGACGATGCCGCCTTTGTCAACGTGGTGGGCCTGTGGTGGAGTACCCGCGGACAGATCAGGGACGCACACGCGTACGGCTTTGCACACATATTTCCACACTCATCCATGTCGCTGGGAAAAGTGACGGTGCGGCGCATCGGGGCCGACACCGCCGTGGTCCACGCAGCCTGGGTGGTCACCGGGCAGGTCACGCCGGACGGGAAACCGGCGGGCCGGCGCAGGGGAGTCTTCAGCTTCGTGATGGCCAAGCAGGGCGACGGCGGTTGGCTGTGTGTCAGCGCCCACAACACGGACAGGGTGCCGGGTGCGGAGACGCATGTGGCGGAGGATGGTGCGTTCACGCCTGCCAGCTACAGGCCGAAGCGGATGGGCTGACCTGACGAAAGCCGCCACTGCTACTCGACGAACAACCCTACGATCCCGCGGACGAGGAACAGCACGAGCGACAAACCCCAGGCGGCCAGCAGGGCGATGGTGGCCGGCAGTCCGAGGGCGCTGCCGGCAAGAAGTGCCCCGGCGGCGCCAAGGATGGCCAGCAGCGACATGGTGAATCGTGGCCTGCCCGGCAGGATGCCGCCACCGTCGGAGCCGAGGGCGGCGGCGATGTGCGCCACGAGGAGAAGTCCGAGACCAATCCAGGCACCGATTTTTATCACCGGACGCCAGAACGGATGCAGCTGCTCCAGTCCGGCATCCCATTCGTCGTCCTCGCTGCTGAACGGCATGGACAGGATGGCAATGGCCAGAAGTGCCAGAGCGCCGAGCCAGCTGAGGGCATACGCCGGGTAAAGCAGCGCCGGATTGCCCCCACCCGGTGTCTGCGGCATGGCGAAAAGAAATACCGCGGCCCCAGCCACAGCAGAAAGGACCGCCGCCAGGACCGTCGAAGACCACAATATTTTTATGGTTAATGCCCTGGTGGTGGTGCGCTTTCCGGCCCGTTTGTTGCTTTTGACAGCCTGGCCGCCGTTGTTGTTCTCCACACCGTCTCCTTGAAGTCCAGCTACCAGTCATACCAGAGTTGGACTCGCACCAGCACAGCAGATCAGGAAATGTGGGGCGTGCGGTGCAGGGCCGCGCCGGGCCATGGCGCTCCGCATCAGGTGGGCCGGGTCGACGTGGTGGCCGTGGTCGCCGTCGCCGGAGTCGATGCACACCCAAGTGCCGGTGAATTCGTTCCTCACCATCGAACAAGGTGACGGAACCGCCCTTGCCCAGCCCGCCGCCTGTTTGGTGACACGCCGCGAGTTTGGTCCCAACAAAAATGGCGCCGGCCGTCCCTGGCGAACATCGCGCATGCGGTGTCCTTGAGGGAGGGCCGGCGCCACAGTGCCGGATGTGGCCGGGGCCGGCTATCGGTTCTTCTTGACAGGCTTCTGCCCCGGGGCCGCCTTGGGCGCGGCCTTGGGTGCGTTGTTGGAAACAGGGCTACTGCCTGCCGTCCCGGTTGAGGTGCCGGCTGCCGCGGCAGGTCCGCCGTCGCCGCCTGCTGTGGCGTCAGAGGCGGCACCGGAGCTGGAGGCCGGCTTCGGAGCCTGGCCCGGTGTGCCTGCAGCAGCGTGAGGCGGGGTGGGCTCGGAAATCTCCGGTGCGGAATCGCCGGCATCCTTGCTCCGGTCTGCCATGAGCATGGCAATGCCGGATTGCGCCGCCGCGTCGCCGGAACCGTCCCGGGCCGTGCCTGATCCTGAGGAAGTGCCGGCTGGTTCGCCGGGTGCCTTGTCTGCCGACACGATGCCTGCATCAGCCGTGGCGCCTGCGCCAACGGCCGTGGCCTGTCCGGCACCTTCCGCAAGCTGTGCGGTTCCGCCCGCCGTGAGTGCTGCCACGGACGTGGACAGCAGGGAACTGCGGTGCCGGCGGGCGTCGGCCAGCTGGAACAGCCGCGCCCCGGCAGCCAGATCCCCCTCCTGGCGCAGGAGCGCCCCGGCAGCCATCAGTGCCTCGGCCGCCACGGCATTTTCCCGGTAGTCGAGGTAGGCTCCGGCCGCTGGTTCTGCGCTGATTTCATTGATGCGGGCACTGACGCGCTGGGCATCGTCCAGCGAGTAGCCGTGGCCCAGCTCGTAGACCCCGTGGTACAGGCGGCTGTAGTTTTCTTCTCGGAAGTCCATGGAATCGTCCAGGCGCCGCTTCAACTCGGACTGCTCGGCCGGCGACAGGTCATCAACCTCGAGACCCAGCCGGTGCGCAAATTCGCGCAGGTATGCGGCGCTGGCCAGCGGCATGCCGTCGGGTTCGCCCAAGATGGCAACTGCCGCCGGCGGTTCCTGCCCGGAAGAGGTGAAGAAGTCGAGAAATTTACGGATCAGGGTGTTCATGGAGCCTCCAGGGGATTGCGCTGCCCTTCAATCTTCCCAGCTTTGTGCCTTCGAAGCCCGCGGAGGCGTAGTGATACTTAATGCAGTTGGCTCGGAGATGGGCACGACGGCGGCCCGCCCGCCTGGGGGATGGGCTGCCACTGTGCCCGAAGGGAGCGGCTCCCGCCACGCGCGCCCGGTCCTGGGCTGCCCCTATTCCCCGAACTGGGACTCGTATCCCGCACGGGCGGCGCGGTCCACCTGTTTGACCTGGTTGGGGACCATCTGCCGGTACACGACGTCCCTCAGGGGGCGCGGAAGAATGTTGACCGCCCGGTTCAGCGGACCGATGTAGCCGGGCACAGTGACTTCGAAGCGGGGCCGTTCGAGGGTGCGCAGCACGGCGGCTGCAACGTCCGCGGGTGCCAGCTGCCTGGCGGCGCCCGTGCCTGTTCCGGCCGCCAGTTCGGTATCCACAACAGCTGGCATGATTACGGAAATCCTGACGCCGGAGCGGTGCAGTTCCGCGCGCACCGACTTAACGTAGCCCAGGACGCCGTGCTTGCTGGCCCCGTAGCTGGCCTCGCCCGGTGTGGGCAGGACCGCCGACGCCGAGGCAATCGTGATTATGTGGCCGCTGCCGCGGGCAGCCATGCCAGGGGCCACGAGCTTCACGCCGCGGATGACGCCCAAAAGGTTGACGGCAATCTGTGCGCCGGCAACGGCGTCGGGCTCGTCGTCGAATTTCCCCACCCACATGATGCCGGCGTTGTTGACCAGGATGTCGATGTCGCCCAGCTCCGACCGCGCCGTGGCAAGGAAGGCGGCATAGGAGGCCGGGCTGGTCACATCGAGTTTCAGGCCGATCACGGTGCCCCCGAGTGCCTTGGCCGTGGCGCGGACCTCGTCCAGGTTCAGGTCTCCGATGGCCACCTTGGCCCCGGCAGCGGCCAGGGCCAAGGCGATGTCGCGGCCGATGCCCCTGGCGCCGCCGGTGACTGCCGCGGTCTTCCCGGAGAGGTTGTAGCCGCCGCTCATTTCCACGCAACCGCCGGATGCTGCAGGGACGTGCCGGGGGCTTCCGCCGGCACCAGCCCGGAGCCGGCTTGCCGGCGCCCGCGCCGCCGCTCCCGCCCCAGGTCCCAGAGGTAGCGGTCGAAGTCCACCTCCATGGTGTGCCGGGGCGAGGCGTAAAACTGGCGCTTGTTGCGCCGGTGGTCGCGTTCCATCCGGACGCGGATGTCGTGCGCCGGAGGCAGCGCGCACCGCCCGGACAGGATCTCGGCAACCCAGGATGCCTGGGCCTCGGCCACCGGCATGACGGCGCCAACCGGCTGGACCAGTCCAATGAAGTACAGTCCCGGCAGGTCCGGGTGGACGGTGCGCTTCCACAGCGGCAGGTCATTGCTCTTGGCCGAGACCAGGGAAGGGTCGAAGAACGGGAAGGAGACCTTGTAGCCGGTGGCCCAGACGAGCAGGTCCGCCGGCGCCCGCGTGCCGTCGACAAACACCACCTCCCGTCCCTCAAATCGCTCGATCCCCGGATGCACGGTCACCTTGCCGGCGGCGATGCGTGCCCGGATTGAATCCGACTGCACCGGGTGCGACTGGCCTGGTTTGTGGGCTGGAACCGGCAGGCCGTAGCGGCGCAGCGGCCCGGAGGTCAGGGCGCCCATGCGCAGGCGCAGGCCCGTCACCCACCACGGCATCCAGCCGGGCAGTGCCACCTGGTCGCTGGGCTTGCCCAGAAATGATTTCCGCAGCACCCACTGGCCTCGGCGGATCGACAGGGCCACATTGTTGGCACGGAACGAACCTTCCACTGCAATGTCCATGGCGGAATTCCCGGCGCCAACCACCACCACGTCCTTCCCCTCCAGCTGTGCACCGGAGCGGTAGCTGTGGGCGTGGATCTGCTCCCCGTCGAAGGTTCCGGGGTAGCCGGGGTCCGGCCACTGCGGGTCCCAATGGTGCCCGTTGGCCACGAGGACGGCGTCGTAGCGGCCGGTGGCCTCCCCGGCGGGGCCGGCCGTGCGCACGAGCCAGCCGCCGTCGTCGTCCCGGGAAACTTCCTCCACCGAGGTGTTGAAGGTGATGGTGCGGCGGACGTTGAAATGGTCAACATACCGCTCAAAATAAGCGTGCACTAGGTCGTGCCGGGGATAGGGTGGGTAATCGGCGGGCATGGGAAAATCGGAGAACGCCATGCGGGGCCCGGAGGTGTTGATTTCCAGGGTCTCGTAGCAGGCGGACTGGCCGTTGGGGTTGTCTAGCAGCCAGTTTCCGCCGATCTCGCTGCCGCGCTCAAAGCAGTCGAAGGGGATCCCGGCGGCGTGCAGGGCCTTGGCGGCGGCGATCCCGGACGGTCCCGCGCCGATCACGGCCGTGCGTGGCAGGGATTCGTCGACGGGGACCGGTGCGGTGAGCGGATCGGCCAGGTCGCCGGGTTTTACAAGGTACGCCATGTGATAAGTATTACACTGAAAATACAGGTTTCCAATTAGTTTTTCCGCCGAAAGGAAGACCGCGCATGAGGCCAGATTTTCCCGTTGACCACGTCCTGTGGCATGGCACTGAACGCAATGTGCGGGACCAGGAACGCCGGCGCCGGCTGCTCGATGCGGCGCTGGAGCTCTACGGCACCCAAGGCTACCGCGCCACCACTGTCCATGCCGTGTGCCAGGGCGCCAGGGTTTCCACGCGCTCCTTCTACGAGCTTTATGCCGACCAGGGCGAGCTGCTGACCCAGCTTTACCACGACCTGAACAACGAGGTCCTCGCCGCCATCGCCGCCCGCACCGTGCTGCCGGCCCCGGATGCGCTCAGCGCCGTGAAGCAGTTGGTTGCCGCCGCGCTCGGGCCCATGCTGGCGGACGAACGGAAGGCGCGCGTGCTCCAGGTTGAGGTGGTCGGCGTCTCGCAGGCCCTCGCCCGGGAGCGCCGCCTCACCACGCGGCGGATGGCATCGGCCGTCGATGCGGCCTTCGAGGACATCGCCGCCGCGGGCCTGATCGACGCCGCCCCGAAGGGGCTGACCAGCCTCATCCTGATCGGGGGCATCACCGAGGCGCTCGTGCAGCGGGTGGAGACCAAACCGTCCCAGCGCGAACCCACGGCCGAATTCATTGAGCAGGTGGCCAAGGTCATCGTGCGCATGACCGGAACCTGCCCGCCTGGGTAGGCACAGCCTTTCCCAAGTTCGACGGCGGCAGGCGCCCTTCCAGCGAAGGGCGCCTGCCGCCGTCGTACTTTTTGGGAATGCCGGGATGGAAGGGCTAGGAAGCGGCCGGTGTTGTGTCCCGGGTGGCGGCCCTTGCCGCGAACCATGCGGCCACAACCGCCGCGGCGATCTCGGCCGAACGCTCGGCGGCGTCGTCGACATGCGTGGCAAAGTCGGCATTGGCTGCCGGGCCGCAGAGGTCGGAGATGCCGCGGATGGCCAGGAACGGGGCCCCGTGGACGTGGGCCGTCTGGGCGATGGCGGAGGATTCCATGTCGGTGGAGAGCACCTGGTCAAAGTGGTCCTTGATGGCCACGGCGCGTTCCTGGTCCACGAACTTGTAGCTGGAGACCATGAGCCCGCGGTGCACGGTCTCGACCAGCCGCGGCGCGGACAGGTCCACATCGAAGGCGGCGAGCAGGGCATCCGGCACAGGGTAGGAAACCGGCATGCCCGGAACCTGGCCCAGCTTGTAGCCGAAGGCCTGTGCGTCGGCGTCGGCATTGATGGTGTCGGTGCCGATGACGACGTCGCCCACGCGGACTTCATCGCCCAGGCCCCCGGCGGTGCCGGCGCTGATGACCAGCGGCAGGACGCCGTCACCGTTGGTGCGTGCGGCGTGGAGCAGTGCGGACGTGGCGGCTCCGGCGGCGTTCACCAGGCCGATCCCGCCCTGGACGAACAAGGTGCGGGCACCGCCGAGCAGGCCCGTGCGCTGGATGGAATGGCCCACCCGGACGGGGGTGCCGACGGAATCGGCGCGCTCCAGGAAGGGGGTGATTTCCTCCTCCATGGCGGCGATGATGACGACGTCTACGGCTGAGGGGGACAGGGTGCTCATGCGGTGACCTGCTCCCATTCGGCACGCTTGGCCAGGAATGCCCGGGCGGCATCCTGTGCGCCGGCGAGCGAGTGGTTGGCACCCCAGCCGCACTGGATCTCATTGGCGGCGGGCACCTCGGCGGCGCCCAGGACGTCGGTCAGGGTGGCCTCGACCAGGTCCATGACGGCGGGCAGGTCCGGCTCGCCCGCCAGGATGAGGTAATAGCCGGTCTGGCAGCCCATGGGGGAGAAGTCGATGACGGCGCCGGAGTGGTTGCGGGAGTGCTCGGCAAACAGGTGCTCCAGCGAGTGGATGGCAGCCATCTCCAGGTGTGCCGCGTTGGGCTGGGTGAAGCGCACGTCATATTTGGTAATGACATCCCCGAGCGGGAGCTGCTTGCGGTCCGCGACGCGGATGTAGGGTGCCGCCACCGTGCGGTGGTCGAGGTTGAACGACTCCACGTTCATGCGTTCGGGGTTCATGTTTTAGCCTTCAGGGGTGGGAGGTGCGGCAGGACTGTCTCCGTGCCGCCGGGCGCTGCCTTCCATTTTAGCCCTGTCCCGCGGGCGGCTGGCCTTTCGTCAACTCCGTGGCCTACTCTGGGTTGGGGCTGCCCTTGACGGCAGCCCTGCCAGATTCACGGACGGGACGGCCCGTCTGTTCATGCGACACGGGGACGGCCCCGTGGAACAGGTAGCCCCATGGTCTCCCAAACTGCACGCTCCATTTTTACGCGCACCGCCATCATGCGGATCATTGTCGGCTGGGGTGCCGTGGCCGCACTCATGCTTGCCGCGCCGCTGCTGGAACCGCCCGTGCCCACGCCCCTGCTGGCCACCGCGCTGGCCGCCATCATCGCGGTCATCCTCCTCTGTTCCTTCGGTGTGGTCCACGAGGCCGAACACCTGGCCCGCCGCCTCGGCGACCCCTACGGCTCACTGGTCCTGACGCTTTCGATCGTGCTGATCGAGGTGGTGCTGATCTCCGCCGTCATGCTCGGACCCGGCGAACATGCCACGATCGCCCGCGACTCCGTGTTCGCGGTGTCCATGATCATCCTCAACGGCGTGATCGGCCTGTCCCTCCTGTTGGGCGGGCTGCGGCACGGCGGCCTGCGCCACAACCGCACCGGCACGTCCGCATACTTCGCCATGATCATCGTGCTGGCCTCGCTCGCATTCGCACTTCCCGCGCTGATCGGGACCGGCGGGTCCTACACCACGGGCCAGGAAAGCCCGATCATCCTGCTGTCCATGGGCCTCTACGCGTTTTTCCTGGTCCGCCAAATGGGCGCCCAGGCCGGCGACTTCACCGAGGTGGACCCCCGCCTGCCTGCCGCTGCTGCCACGTCCGACGCCGGCACCGCCTCAGGCGCCCAGGTCCCCGCCCAGCGCCGGCCCATCACCGAGATTCTCGCCGAGCACCGCGCCGAGGTGCTGCTGCGCCTGGGCGTCCTGGTGGTCACGGTGCTGCCCATCGTGCTGCTCTCGCATGACATGGCCGCCCTCCTGGACGACGGGCTCGGCCGGGCCGGCGCACCTGTCGCCCTCTCGGGCATCCTGATTGCGATGATCGTGTTCCTGCCGGAGACCATCACCACGATCCGGGCAGCCCTGGCGGGGGAGGCGCAACGCGTCAGCAACCTGTGCCACGGCGCACTCGTCTCCACCGTGGGCCTGACCATCCCGGCAGTGCTGCTGATCGGGCTGTTCACAGGCCAGGCCGTCACGCTCGCCGAGTCCCCGGCCAACCTGCTGCTGCTAGGTGTCACACTGCTGCTTTCCATCACCACCTTCGCGTCGAAGAAGGCCACGGCCATGCACGGCGCGGCCCACCTGGCCGTCTTTGCGGTCTACGGCCTCGTGGTCTTTTCCTGACCGGGTCCGCGCAACGTGCAGTAACACTTAGGCGACATTCGCAGTAACGCTATCTATGCTTGCCGTTGTGAGCAATGACAGGGCCGGCGACATCGCCGAGAAACTAAGGCAGCAGGCGGCAGCAATGGACTCGGGGGACAAGCTGCCTTCGGTGCGCACCCTCGCCAAGGCCTACGGGGCGAGCCCCGTCACCATCACGGCGGCCATCACCATGCTGGCCGAGGACGGGATCGTGCGCCCGGAGCCAGGGCGCGGCACCTTCGTGGCGCCCCGGCCGGAACCGGAGGAAAGGTCCGGCTCCCTCCCGGGGACCGCCGATGAACCGGACTATGCCTGGCAGTCGTCCACGCTGGGCCGCACCCGGGTGGATCCGGGCCGGGCCGGTCGCTTTGGCTCGGCGGGAACCGCCGGACACGTCCAGCTCTCCTGGGGCTACCTGGCGCCGGAACTCCAGCCCTTCGACGAGCTGCGCACCATTGGCTCCCGCTGCGCCAAAAGCCACCGCGCATGGACCATGGCGCCTCCCATGGGCCTGCCCAGCCTGCGGGAGGCCTTTGCCTCGGAACTGGGCGCCCACCGGGACGAGGTTCTGGTCATGCCCGGCGGCCAGCAGTCGCTCGCGTTTGCCATGCGCACCCTTGCGGACCCCGGCTCAACACTGATCACCGAAAGCCCAGGCTACCCGGGAGCAACGATTGCTGCGCAGGCGGCCGGGCTCAACATTGCCGCCGTGCAGGCCGACGCCGAGGGCATCATCCCCGCCCAGCTGGCCGACGCACTGGAACGCACCCGTGCCAGGCTGATCTACCTGCAGCCCGGCTGCTCCAACCCCACAGGCGCCGTGCTCAGCCCGGAACGCCGGGAGCAGGTGCTGGCACTGGCGACGAAACACGGGGCCTTCATTATCGAGGACGACTGGGCCCGCAACATGTCGCTCGACGGTGCCGCCGCGCCCCAGCTGTTCACCCAGGACACCGACGGACACGTGGTCACCGTCGCCACGCTGAGCAAGCCGGCCGCCCCCGGGCTGCGCGTGGGAGCCATAGCCGCCCGCGGCCCGGCAGGTGAGCGGCTGCGCACGGCACGCATCGCCGACGACATGTGCGTGCCCGCGCTGACCCAGGAAATTGCTCTTGCCCTGCTCAGCTCGGCAGCCTGGCCGCGCCACCTCGGGCGCCTGCGCTCGGGACTGTTGGAACGCCGTGACGCCATGGTCGCCGAAGTTCACGGCGCCATGCCCGGCACGCGTGTTGCCACGGTCCCGGCCTCCGGCATCCACCTGTGGGTCCGGTTGCCGGTGGGTGCGGACTCCACCGCCCTGGCCGCCGCCGCAAGCGCTGCCGGCGTCATGATCGGTGACGGTCGGCAGTACTACGTCGACGAACCCCCTGCCCCGTACATCCGCCTCTCCTACAGTGCCGCCTCGATCCGGCAGATCCGGGCCGGTATCCAGCGCGTTGCCGGCCTGCTGGAACTGCAGGGCTCAGCCGGGCGCTGATACTGCAGCGGCGCCGTCGCCGGGCTGGTCTCCTCCAACGGTGCCAGCCGGGGGCCGGCGCATGAGTTCGACGGCGGCCACGGCGGCCACGGCCCCCGCCACGGTCCACAGGATCACGCCCACGCCCAGCGGCCGGACAAACAGGATGATCGCCGCGGCCCCTGTTGCGATGGCGGCGCGCACCAGCGTCCGATGGCTGTGCAGCCAGGTACCCGTCCTGCCCGTGCTGACACCGTGGCCTTCGGCGCTGCTGCGCACCCAGGCGGCCCCGGACACGAAGAGGCTGCGCAGGCCCCGGGCCGGCGGAAACGGCCCGGAAAACCATGCGGCCACGGCAACACACACAGCCAGCACCAGCGCGGACACGCCGGTTGCTGCCATGCCGGAAGTCACCGTCCCAAAAAGAAGCCGGGCCACATCGACCGGAATCAAGGCGGGTGAAACTGATCCCACGAAAAATGTGCGGCCCACCGCCAGCCCGCCGAGCAGCATCACCATGGCCAGGGCAAGGCCGAGGCCGGCCCACACCAGGGCGGCGTGGCGCCGCCGCGCCACCAGCACCCCGGCAGCCAGGAACAGCAAGGCGGTCCATGGCAGCCAGGCACCGGCCGCCAAGGCAAGATTGTAGACAAGCTGGAGGGAGGGGAGCTGCTCGGCATGCGTCACCGTGATGGTGCGGTTGACGGCCGGTATCTGCTCGGCAAACGTCATGCCGCGCTGCAGCAATTCTGACTTGACGCGCTCCACGATTGGGCCCAGCTGAACGCCGACCGAGCCGTCCTGCCCAATGGCCACGGCAGCCCGCGGATCGTTTTGCAAGGTGGCTGTCAATTGCGCATGGGTCAGCCTCAGGGCGTCCTCCCAGGTCTGCGCAAACGCGTCGGAGGCCACAAATGATGCAACTGTCGATTCCACCAGCGACGTCACGCCCTGTGCGGCGGGCCCCTTCAGCGCCTCGAGTGCCTTCGTCGCCGCGGGACCGGTGCCGAGCTCGGTGATGCCGTCAAACACCTGGTCCGTCAGCTCCGCGATGTCCACATGTTCTTCGATCACGGCCAGCGTTTCTGCCGTGATGAACGTCTGGATCCGCCCGTCCCGGGCCAGCGGCGAGTAGCTTACGACGAACCGCTGGGTGTCGCTCAACTGCACCTTTGCCCACGACGCGGCCACGGCCATCGGTGCCAGGAGCGAACCGAAGGTGAGCAAAACAGCGGCCAGCAGGGTCCAGCCCCGCGTCCGCGCCCTTCTGCCCCGCGTGTGTCCCTCCGTGCCGCCGGGCGCCTGCCGTGCACCTTGTCCGCCGAGGGCCCCGGTCAAGGCTGCGTTTTCCTTCCGCGGCCGGGCCGGCCCATCCGCGCGGCCCGGTGTTTCCCCGTTGGGGTGCATTCGAGTAGCCACGTCATCTCCGCTCCGGGACGGTGCCGCGTGCACCTCCGTGCTGAATGTACCGCGGCAGAAGACCTCAAGGCATCACCCGCAGCGGATGAAGATTGTGTGCACGGTTGCAGCGCGGCCGTCGCCGGGACGAAACAGGGGTGAAGTCCGGCCCGCCCGCGGTGTAGTCACGCTGTGCACTGGACATGGGAGGCGGCTTGCTACGGCAGGCTGCAGGGGGAGGAGCTGGCATGACCGGAAGGGCTTTGACGGGATGGGCTGCCTTCAGGCAGCGCAAGTCCGCCCACAACCTGGGGTCCGGGGTGGCGCTGCTGCTGTTGGCCTGTTCCTACGGTTTCAGCGCGGCCCAGGACAGCCCGGAGCCGAGCGAGGTCGCACTCCTTTTTCAACTGGTGACTGTGGTGGTCATCCTCCGGGTGACGGACGTCAGGACACTGGTGATGCGCCTGGCCGCGCTGACGGCCTTCGCGGCCGGGGTGGCGGTTCTGGGCGTTGCGGTTGCCGGCTCCACCGGGCACCTGCTGGATGCCATGCTCTCGGCAACGCCCATCGTGGCCTACATGCTGGCGGCCGTGGCAATTGGCGTGCATGAGTCGCACAAGAGCCGCGTGGACGGGCAGACGCTGCTGGCCGCCGTCGCCATGTACGTGCTCCTCGGGATCGTGTTTGCCTTCGTATACAACTTCATTGCCCTGGTGATGCAAGTGCCGCTCTTCAGCAGCGGCGAACCGAACTCCTTGACCAGCCAGTCGTTTTTCTCCTTCACCACGCTGACCACGACAGGCTACGGCGACAAGGTGCCCGTGGGGCCTGTGGTCCAGAGCATGGCCATCCTGGAAGCCGTGGTGGGCACCCTGTTCCTGGTGATCGCCATGGCCCGCGTCGTCTCGGCTTGGAAGCCGGCGCCGCGCCGCGACCCAGAGGCACCCAACCGGGAACAGTGGACACCCCGGCGCGGCCGCACGCGCCTGCAGGTGCAGGCGGGCAGCGCCATGTCCCGGCCCACGGGTGGCCGGCGGGCTGTGTGTACCCATTGTGGGCGCCGCCGGCCGGTACACCGCCCGTGATTCTTGGCGACCCACCCTCGCGCCGGCCTGCAACAGGGTCCTAGAGTGGAGGGGAAGAAGGCATCGTAACGAGGGGAAGCTCATGAGAATTGCAGTAACCGGCGGCAGCGGAAAGCTGGGACGGCACGTGGTGCGCGGACTGGCCGCGGACGGCCACCAGGTGTTCAACCTGGACCGGGCGGGGGAGCGCGGCCCCGGCACGGTGGCAGTTGACCTGCGCAACTACGGCCAGGTGCTGGATGTGCTCCTTGGCCTGGACGACCGCCACAACGGCTTTGACGCACTCGTGCACCTGGCGGCCATTCCAGCACCCGGACTGGCCCCGGACGCGGCAACCTTTGAAAACAACATGCTGTCCACCTACAACGTGTTCCAGGCCGCGCGCCGCGCCGGGATCAAAAAAATCGCCTATGCGTCAAGCGAGACGGTGCTGGGGCTGCCGTTCGACACCGCCCCTCCCTACCTGCCCGTGGACGAGGAATACCCGGCCCGCCCAGAAAGCACCTACTCGCTGGTCAAGCACCTGGAAGAGACCATGGCGCGGGAGCTGGTGCGCTGGGATCCGGCACTGTCCATCTGCGCCTTGCGCTTCTCCAACGTCATGGACGAGGCCGACTATGCAGCATTTCCCGGATATGACGCCGACCCGCTGGCCCGGAAATGGAATCTGTGGGGTTACATTGACGGGCGCGACGGCGCACGGGCGGTGGCCTGTGCGCTGGCCACGGCACGGCCGGGATTTGAGGCCTACATCATCGCCAACGCCGACACCGTCATGTCCCGGCACAGCGCCAGCCTCGCGGCCGAAGTCTTCCCTGGCGTCGAGGTGCGTCGGGAGCTGGGGGAACACGAAACCCTGCTGTGCATTGACAAGGCACGCCGCCTGCTCGGCTGGGAGCCCGAACACAGTTGGCGCACGGCCCGGGAAGCGGCCCCGGGCGGCTGGGACTGAGCTGCGGATCCGCAGCACACCACGAAAAGAGGAGAACCATGGAATACCGGACATTGGGCAACAGCGGCGCCGTCGTTTCAAACTACGCGCTGGGGACCATGACCTTCGGTGCGGAGGCTGATGAGGCGGCCTCACACGCCATCCTTGACAACTACCTGGCCGCAGGCGGCAACTTCATCGACACGGCAGACGTCTACACCGCCGGCGCCTCGGAGGAGATTATCGGGCGCTGGCTTGCCGCACGCCCCGGGGTGAGGGACGCCGTCGTGCTGGCCAGCAAGGGCCGCTTCCCCATGGGAGGCCTTCCGAACGATGTCGGGACGTCAAGGAGGCACCTCACCCGTGCCCTGGATGATTCCCTGCGCAGGCTCGGCGTGGACCATATAGACCTGTACCAGATGCACGCCTGGGACCCCATCACCCCGGTCGAGGAGACGCTGCGGTTCCTGCATGACGCCGTCACGGCCGGGAAGATCGGCTACTACGGCTTTTCCAACTTCCTCGGCTGGCAGCTGACCAAGGCGGTGCACGTGGCCCGCTCCCACGGCTGGAACCTGCCGGTTACACTGCAGCCCCAGTACAGCCTGCTGGTGCGGGGCATCGAGGCGGAAATTGTGCCGGCGGCCCAAGACGCCGGCATGGGGCTGCTTCCGTGGTCGCCGCTGGGCGGAGGCTGGCTGAGCGGCAAGTACGTGCGGGACCAGGCGCCGGCCGGTGCCACCCGCCTGGGCGAAAACCCGCAGCGGGGCATGGAAGCCTGGGCCGAGCGCAATGCCAACCCGCACACGTGGGACGTGGTCGCGGCGGTCTCTGACATTGCCGCGGCGCGCGGAACCTCCCCGTCGCAGGTGGCCCTGGCCTGGGTGGCCGGGCGGCCCGGGGTGACTTCGGTGATTCTGGGGGCGCGCACCACGGGGCAGCTGGCCGACAACCTTGGTGCCGCCGAACTGGCCCTGACGGCCCGCGAAGTCGACCAGCTCACCCTGGTCAGCGAACCGGACCTGGGCGTTTACCCGTACGGTCCGAAGGCGCAGGAGCAGCGCAGCAGGAAGATCGCCGGCGGCCGGTGAACCGCACCGTCCGGCTGCGCCTGCCGTTCACGGGGACCTGGCTGGTGCAGAACAGCCCGGCCCGGCGGGTGCCCAGCCATGGCACGGAGCTGCTGGGCAGCTCCTGGGCCATTGACTTTGTGGGCGTTGACGGCTCCGGAAGGAGCGCGCCGGGGCGCGACTGGCGCACCGTTCTCGCCACCGAGCCGCCGGAGCGGTTTTTCGCCTTTGGCCGGGCCATCCTTGCCCCTGCCGGCGGCGTGGTGGTTGCTGCCCACGACGGCGAGGAGGACCATGCGGCCCGGCGCTCGCAACTGGCGCTGCTGCCCTACATGCTGGGCCAGCCCGGGAGGCTGCGCCGGGGCGCCGCCGCCCTGGCGGGCAACCACGTGGTCCTGCAACTGGAACCGGGCGTGTTTGTTGCCCTGGTCCACCTGAGGTGCGGTTCGATCCGGGTCGCCGTCGGGGACACGGTTGCGGCAGGCCGTCTGCTGGCCGAATGCGGAAACTCAGGCAACTCCACCCAACCGCATGTCCACGTCCAGGCCATGGACAGCATGGACCTGGCCGTGGCCCGGGGCCTGCCGCTGCGTTTCAGCAGCTTCCGCGAATGGCCGCGCCGTTCCTCCGGACCAGTGGACCGGGGATCCGGGCTGCCCGGTGAGGGCTCGGTGGTTGAGCCATTCTGAGGGTTGGGCTGTGAAGGCTCCAGGCCAGGTGCAGGCCACCTGGGTCAGTGGATCTGCTCTTCCCAGTTCCTTGGCAGCCTGTGGGCCGGGCCCGGCACGGCCTGGTCCGCCGGGTGGTGTTCGGGAGGGGCCAGTTTTGGGCCGTTCAGGAATTTTTCCGTGCCGTAGTCCCAGAACCAGTGTTCGCCGGGTTCAAAACTCTGGATGACAGGGTGGCCCGTGGCCGCTGCGTGGGCCGAGGCGTGCTGCGCAGGGGAGCTGTCACAACAACCGACATGCCCGCACTGGGCGCAGCGGCGCAGGTGGACCCACCACCCGCCGCCCGTCTCGCACTCGGCGCAGCCGTTTCCGCTTGGCGGGACCGTGGGATCGATGCCGGCAGTGGTGTTCATGGGTGCCTCCTCCCGCAGGAATGCCTGCTGGATCCAGCCTACGCCAGGTGGCGGCCCCAGCCCACTGTGCGGTGCAGCACCCCGAACGGCACTTTTGCCGACGGCGGTTCTCACTCCGCGGACAGGGCGCTGATGACGTCCTTGCGCAGACCCAACACCGTGGGCAGCAAGGTCGCCACCAAAACCAGAGCCCCGCCCAGGGCCGCAACGGCAGCCGCAGCCCCGAAGGCGAAGCGTGGCGCGGTCCCCGGCTCCGAGACGCTCAATCCGGCAGCAATGACCACGCCGCTGCCAACAATCACCACGAACGCCAACAAGCTGGCCGTGACGACGTAAACCAATGCCTCAAAAAGCGCGGCTAGAACAAGTGTTCGATGCGTCGCGCCGCTTGCCTGCAGGAGTCCCAGCTCCTGCCCGCGAGTGCGGCTGCCCATGAACACCACCACGGCCGATGCCACCGCAGCCAGCAAAATTGGGCCGCCGAGCATGATGACAAGTTGTTCCACCGCAACGCTTTCGCCCTTGAACTGCGTGGCCGCCGCCGTGAGCAGCCCGCCTGTCAGGCTGATCCCCACAAAGAGGGGAGTGATGGCGGCGGTGCTGTAACCGAGCCGGTGCCGCGCCAGGAACCAGGCGGAGGAGACGCTCCCCGGAACAAGCGCGGTCCAGGCCGCAAGCACCAGAGGGTAGAGGAAAGGCCCAAGGAAGAGCACGACGGCGGCCATCGCCGGTGCGATCAGCGGCGTGATGCCGGGGGCCGGGTCAGGGACGAACATCTCGGCGGCGATGCCGTACAAGCCGGAGGCTGCAAGGGCGAAGAACACCCAGCGCAGCCAACCCATGGCCCTGCCCTTGGGCTCAGCCTCGCGCAGCACCTCCAGGGGTTCGGTCCGGGCGGCCCTGCGTGCAGGCCGCCACCCACCCACGAAGACCAGAAGGCACACGGCGAACAGGGTGCCCACCACGGTGGGCAGGCCAAAGGCGACCTGGATGCCGTGCAGGATGGAATCTGCCGGGAAGCCCCAGCTGAAAATCGATCGTGCCAGGGGCGGCGCTGCCGCAATGCCGAGCAGCGAGCCCGCAAGGGCCACCAGCAGCAGCTGGGCCATGACAATGGCGCCCACGGCACCGGACCGTGCGCCCAGCAATTGCCACAGGGCGTAAGAGCGTTGCTGCAATTGGACGGTGAGGGCGGCGACACTGCCCAGCACACCCATGGCACTGACGCCACTGAACATGAGGATCATCCCGGCCATGCCCGCAAGGCCCTCCTGGAACTCTCCCCCCAGGACAAAGCCCGTTTCTGCCACGGACACCCCAATGGACAGCACCAGGCCAGCCGTTGCGGCGAGAACAAGGACGCCCAGCCACGTCCGCCACTGGGTGCGAAGGTCGGCAAGCAGCAGGCGGGTCATCGCGTGAGAGCCGATCCAGCCGAACGAACAGCACCAAGCACAGCATCAGGAGTGGGGGAGTGCAGTTCCGTGTGGATGGAGCCGTCACGCAAGACGAGCACCCGGTCTGCGAGCGCAGCAGCTTCAAGGTCGTGGGTGACCAGGACAACCGTGGAGCCTGCCGCGGCTGCCGAGCGAAGCAGCGCCAGGACCTCGGCACCATTTGAGGTGTCGAGGGAGCCGGTTGGTTCGTCGGCAAACACTACGTCCGGCCGGTGTGCCAGGACCCGGGCAATGGCCACCCGTTGCTGCTGGCCCCCGGACAGTTCGCCGGGCCGCTTGCGCCCATGCTCCGAGAGCCCCACGGAAGCCAAGGCGGCAGTAACAGCGGCTGCGTCGAGCGGACGCCTGGCCAGCCTGGCAGGCAGCGCAACATTCTCACGGGCGGAGAGGGACGGCACCAGGTTGAACTGTTGGAAGACAAACCCCACATGGTCCCGACGAAGGGCCGCCACGCGTGGACGCCGCAGGCTTGCGAGGTCTTGGCCCATCAAGGTGACCATGCCCGACGTCGGGCTTTCCAAGCCTGAGAGGCAATACAGGAGGGTGGACTTCCCGGAGCCGCTGGGACCCACAATGGAAACCATCTCCCCGGGCATGACGGCCAGGGAGATGCCACACAGCACAGGGACGGATGGTTCCTTGCGTGAACGGGAGGGAAATGACGTGGCCAAGGAATCGGCGGCAACGAGGGGCGGGTTCATGCCCACAGTCCATCAAGGATGCCCTGTGAATACAGTGGAGCAGGGGCCACACTTGGGGGTGGTGCAGGCTCTACCCTGCCCGGGAGCGGGCATGGAACGAGATAGCCTGAAGCCATGAAAACAACGGCGTGGGGTGCGCTCGCAGCCAGGCCGTGGCAGTTCTGGGCCTCACGCTGGCCGTGGCTCGCGCTGCTCTACATGCTGCTCAGTGCGGTGCTGGGGGCGGTGCTGCTGCCCGTCGTCGTGGCAACCTTTGTCTTCATCCCCTTCTGGGGACTGGGACTGGGTGCACTGGAGCGGCGCCGCGTCCAACTGCTCGGCTTCGCACAGGTGCCCTCCGCCCATGCGCCGGTGGCCCGCGAGCAGCGCTACATCTGGCTCAACATCCGCATGAGCGAAGCAGCCACCTGGCGGGCCGCAGGAAACCTGGTCACAACACTGCTCCTCGGCTGGCTCGCCCTGGCTTTACTCGCCGTTGAGATTGCCGCGCTCGCGGTCATGGTGACCATGGTGGTGGCGGCCTCCCGCGGGCCCTCTGCGGTCACGCTTTTCGGCGACGTGCAGATACCCCTGGCCCCCAGCCAAGTGTGGATTGTGTGTCTGGCGGGGGTGCTCCTGCTGGCCGCGCTGCCCTACATCAATATGCTGTTCGCCGCCGGCCAGGCCTCGCTGGCGCGCTTCCTGCTGGCACCGCGAAATGTGGAATTGCAGCGCAACCTGGAGCGGCTCACATTGTCACGGGTCTCGCTCGTGGCGGCGTTCGAGCAGGAGCGCAAACGGATCGAGAGGGACCTGCACGACGGCGTCCAGCAGGAACTCGTGGCACTTTCCGTTGCGCTGGGGCTGGCCGGGATGGACCTTGAGCTGGTCGAACGCGCCGGTGCGCCCGTCGCGGAGGCCAGGGCGTCGGTTGCCACCGCCCACGACCAGGCCGAGCACGCCCTGCGGTCCCTGCGCACCACGGTCCGTGGCATCCACCCCGCAGTTCTGTCCGACCACGGACTTGAGGCTGCCTTGGCCGAACTGTGTGGCCGGGCCGGGCTGCCGGTGACCCTGGAAGCAACCGTGGGCCGGATGGACGCTGCGACGGAAGCCTGTGCCTACTTCACCGCCAGCGAGGCCATCGCCAATGCGCTCAAGCACTCGAACGCCACGAACGTCAGTGTGAGGGCCCGCCATGATGGCGGCGCCCTGTTGCTGAGCGTGGCCGACAATGGACACGGCGGGGCGGACACCTCCCGTGGCACCGGCCTGCGCGGTTTGAGTGAACGGGCCGAAACCCTCGGCGGTTCACTCACCCTGTGCAGCCCCGTTGGCGGGCCAACCACGCTGGAACTTTCCCTGCCCGCAGAAGCCGGCCATCCGGCGTCGAACATTTCCTGAGAGAAGGCAGCACCCATGCGCATCATCCTGGCCGAGGACTCCTCCCTGCTGCGGGAGAGCCTGACCAGCCTGCTGGAAAAAATGGGGCACGACGTCATCGCCACCGCCGTGGACGCACCCGGGCTGGTGTCCGCCGTTGAGGCCGCGGATTGCGACGGAGGCCTGCCGGACCTGGTGGTCACGGACGTGCGCATGCCCCCGCGAAACCAGGACGACGGCTTGCAGGCGGCCCTGGAGATCAGGCGCGTACACGGGCCGGTGCCGGTCCTGGTGCTCTCGCAATACGTGGCCGACGCCTACGCCGCGCAACTGCTCTCGGGGAGTGACGGTGCCGTGGGGTACCTGCTCAAGGACAGGATCGGGCGGATCGCCGATTTTTCCCGCGCCCTGGAAACCGTGGCGTCCGGCGGGACCGTCATCGATCCGGAAATGGTGGCGCACCTGATCGCGAAGAAGACCGGCAGCCCCATCGCATCGCTCACCCCGCGTGAACGGGAAGTGCTGGCGCTCATGGCGGAGGGGCTGGCGAACCAGGCGATCGCGCAGAAACTGGTGGTCGGCGACGCCGCCGTGGCCAAGCACATCGGCAACATCTTCGCCAAGCTCGGCCTGGTGCCGGACGACGGGCACCGCCGGGTCAAGGCTGTGCTCCTGTTTCTGGACGGGTGAACATGTGCGCCGCTGGTGCGTGCCCGTGCGCCGCGGAGGCAGGACCTAGAACGCTTCCCCGGCCAGTGCCCTGACCTGTTCGGGAGTGGTCCGGCCCAGGCGGTCGTCGAGGGTGACCTGCAGCCTGGCCGCCGCGATCTGGACGCGGCGTTCACCAGGGGACGGTTGCAGTGCCTGCACGGGGCGGACAGGTTCCTCGTTGTCGCGGCCGCCGCTCCCGCTGTGGGGATCGCTGACGCTGGCCCAGGCGGTGTCGAACAGTTCCAGTTCCTCGGCGCGGGCCAGCGTGCTGCGGGCCAGCACCTGCAGGGTGGAGAGGCCAACGGCCCTGGTCGCGGGACGGCCGTCCAGTGCACGGTCCAGCGCCCATTCGGCGCGCCGCCACCATTCGCTGCGGTCGTCGGCGCGGCGTTTTTGTTCCAGTGCCCTCTCATCCGCTTCGCGTTTTTGGGCCAGTGCGAGCGCATCAGCGCGTGTCCGCTGCCTGAGCGTAAAGGCGCCCAGGACGGCAGCCGCCCCGGCACCCAGCAGGACCGCGAGCGGGCCAAGCGCCCCAAGGACCTCCCACCACTGCGGAGGGGAGGTGGCGAGGGCGGTGATGACCGGTGCCGGGGACTGGGCCATGGGGCCAGTCTAGGCGCCAGCCAAGGGAGCCGCCGGCAACTGCCCGGGTCTGCTTGTCGATCCGGCCCCGCCCCGATCGTCACCACTGTGCACGCACACTGCGCGCAGCCGCCGGGGCACACGCCCTGGTGGGCCGGCCGCCGTCGGACATGGACGGCGGCACCATCACGAAGGAGAATGAACCATGCGATACACACTGCTTTTGCACTATCCGGAAATGGATGCCGCCACGCTCGGCGAGGAGGTGCTGGCCGCGGGGCAGCAGGCTTTTGCCAGCTACGCCGCCACGCTGCACCAGGCCGGCGTGCTGCTGGCCGCCGAGGTGCTCCAGCCCTCCGCCAACACCACCACGCTGACCATGGCCGGCGGCGCACTGCACGTGCAGGACGGGCCGTTCGCCGACACCAAGGAGCAGCTGGGCGGCACCTTCGTCATCGACGTCCCCGACCTCGACGCAGCCATCGAGTGGGGGCGGCAGGCCCCCTCAATCGAATGGGGCGCCGTTGAAGTCCGCCCGGGAGGCGTGTTCACGGTCGACGGCGCGTGGGTGCCCAATACGTGAGCGGAGGGGAGGCGTGGGGGGTCGCCGGGCGGACGGCACGCGCCTCGCATGGCCGCCTGCTCGCACTGCTCGCGGCGCCGACAGGCGATTTGGCGGGCTCCGAGGATGCGCTCTCTGCAGCGTATGAGCAGGCGTTGGCCAGCTGGCCTGCCGGCGGGGTGCCCCGCAACCCGGAGGCCTGGCTGCTGACGGTGGCGCGCAACCGGCAGCGGGATTCCTGGAAGTCTGCCTACCGGCGCTCGTTGGCTCCCCTGGAGGCTGCGGACCGGCTGGGAGCCCCGGATGAACGCCTCGAGGAGGTCGAGGTGGACGCCATCGGCGACAGGCGGCTGGAACTGCTGTTCGTTTGCGCCCATCCCGCGATCGACCCGGCCGTGCGCACCCCGCTCATGCTGCAAACCGTACTGGGCCTCGACGCCGCCCGGATCGCTGCCGTATTCAACGTCCCCGCCTCCGCCATGGCCCAGCGACTGGTGCGGGCGAAGCGGCGGATCAAGGAAGCCCGCATTCCGTTCGTGGTTCCCGGGCGCCAGGCCATGCCGGAGCGGCTGCCCGCCGTGCTCGAGGCGGTCTATGGCTGCTACGCCATGGCATGGGACCAGGACGGGCCGGGCATGGGTGGAGCTGAAGTCGATCTGCGCGGGGAGGCCCAATACCTGGCCCGGACCCTGGCTCGGCTGCTGGCCGGCGAGTCCGAGGCATGGGGACTGGCCGCACTCATCACCCTTTCCGTGGCAAGGGACCGGGGCCGGACGGGGTCGGAACGAGTCCCCGCCGGCCCGGTGCCCGCCTACCTTCCGCTCGACGAACAGGACCCCGGCATGTGGGATGCCCGCATGATGGCCGAGGGTGACGCACTGCTGCGGCGTGCGGCGTCCACTGTCACGCCGGGCAGTGCACCCGGCCGGTTCCAGCTCGAGGCTGCCATCCAGGCCGTCCACTGCGCCCGCGCCCGCACCGGTGCCACGGACTGGTATGCGCTGCGAACCCTCTACACCGCGCTGGTGGCTGTGGCTCCGGGACTGGGCGCGCGTGTGGCCCTGGCGGCCGTCATCGGCAGGGTCGATGGGCCCGCAGCGGGACTTTCGGCGATTGAGCGCATAGGCGACGGTGCACCTTGGGAGGTGCGCTCCGCCGTCGAACGTTTTCAGCCCTACCATGCGGCACGGGCTGAGCTGCTGGCCGGGGCGGGCCGCAGGGCTGAAGCATCTGCCGAGTTCGCCGCCGCTGCCGACATGGCCAGCCGTCCAGGGGTGCGGGACTACCTGCTGCGCCGTGCGGCGGACATGGGCCCCGCGTGAACCTGCCCTCAGCGCAGTGCAGCGACCGTGCTGTTCTGCGCGGAGCTTGGTGCCGGCGTGACGCATAACAGCGCTCCGCGTCGTGCCAGCCGCCAGCGTTGCGCAGAACAGCACGCTTGGCCCGGGCTTCAGCACGACGGCGCCCGGCCCACCCGCCGCAGGTAGGCCGCCGTCGGGCCTGGCAGCCGCCGGCAGCAGCGGAGGTCAGACGAGGGAATCCTGCCACGCGCCGTGGAGGTCCGCGAAACGACCTCCGCCGGCGAGCAGCTCGGCGGGGGAGCCGTCCTCCACGATGCGGCCGTCGTGCATCACCAGGACCCGGTCCGCGATGGCCACGGTGGAGAGCCGGTGGGCAATGACAACGGCTGTCCGGGCGCCATCGTGCCTTGTGCCGCCCGCGCTGCCTGTGGCGGGAGCCGCTGCGCCACCGCCGCCGGCGGAGGAACCGAGGAGCCGGTGCAGGCCCTCCTGCACGAGGCGCTCGGAGGGGATGTCCAGGGAGGAGGTGGCTTCATCCAGTATCAGCACTGCCGGGTTGGCCAGGAACGCCCTGGCGAAGGAGATGAGCTGGCGCTGCCCGGCGGAGACGCGCCCTCCGCGCTTGTTGACGTCGGTGTCGTAGCTGTCGGGCAGGGCGCGGATGAACTCGTCGGCGCCGACGTCGCGGGCGGCGGCCTCAATCTCGGCCCGCGTGGCCGACGGCCGGCCCAGCGCAATGTTGTCTGCCACGGTGCCGCTGAACAGGAACGCCTCCTGCGTCACCATGACCACCGCACGGCGCAGGTCGTCGGTGGAGAGCTCACGCAACTCCACGCCGTCGAGCGCCAGGGAACCGGAACGTACGTCATAGAAGCGGGCCATCAGCTTGGCCAGGGTGGACTTTCCGGCACCGGTGGCACCCACCACGGCCACGGTCTGCCCGGCAGGGATGTGCAGGTCCAGGTGCGGCAGGATGACCGGCCCGTCGCCGTAGCCGAACTCGGCGCCGGTGAAGCGGATGTCGCCGCGGGCGTGCGGGAGCGGGACGGGATTGCGCGGCGGCCGGACCGTGGGCACCTCCTCCAGCAGCCCGGACACCTTCTCCAGCGCAGCCTGCGCCGACTGGAAGGAGTTGTAGAACATGGCCATCTGGCTCACCGGCTGGAAGAAGCGCTTCGTCGCCAGCAGCAGCGCCAGCAGCGCGCCCACCTCGAGCGCCCCGCCGAGCACGCGGTAGCCGCCGGCCAGCAACACGGCGGCCACCGCGATGTTCCCAATCAGCACCAGGCCGGGCTGGAACACGCCGTTGAGGTTGATGGAGCGGACAGTGACCCGGCGGTAGTCCTCAGCCAGCTCGTCGTAGCGGGCGGCGTTGTCCTCCTCGCGGCGGAACGCCTTGACCGCCCGGATACCGGTCATGGTCTCGATGAAGTGCACGATGAGCCGCGCCGAGACCACCCGCGAGGAGCGGTAGGCCGCCTGGGAGCGGACCTGGTACCAGCGCGAAAGGAAGTACATGGGCACGCCGGAGAGCAGCACCAAAAGGCCAGTCACCCAGTCCAGCGCGAAGATGGACGCGGCCGTGAGCACCATGAACACCAGACCCGACGCGAGTGAGGAGATGCCCGAATCCAGCAGCTCCCGCAGCGCCTCAAGGTCGGAGGTCTGGCGGGAAATGATGCGCCCCGACGTGTAATTTTCGTGGAATTCCATGCTGAGGCGCTGCGTGTGCCTAAACACCTGGATGCGCAGGTCCAGCAGCATCGCCTGGCTCAAACGCGCCGTCGCCGTCAGGTACGCGGCAGTCAGCCACGATGCGGCCAGGGCCGCCACCACGTAGCCGCCGCCCGTGAGCGCGAGGGGCAGCCAGTCGCCGTCGTCCAGTGCCGGCAGTGCGGAATCGATCCCAAACGCGATCAGCAGCGGCCCGGCCACCTTCGCCGCCTGTGAGAGCACCACCAGCGCCACGGTGATGCCAAATCTGACGCGGACCGGGCGCAGCAGGGTGCGCAGCAGCCTGACGGAACGCTGCCGCACGGCCTTGCTGTCGGCCCGGCTCAGCTCCACCCGGTCCTCGCCGGCGGTGCCCTGCGCCGTCTCTGCGTTGCGCGCATCCACGGAGACGGCCGACGCCGGACCTTGCCTGCGCTTGTCCCTGCGGCTCATGCTTTGGTCCCCTTTGAAGTGGTTGCGGCCGGGTTGGGTGCGCCGGTGCGCACCGCGACGGGCAGCGGCCCGGTGCCAAGGTCGTCCGGCAGTTCGTCGTCGAGCCCGCTGTCAAGGTCCTTGGGCTCGGTGTCCAGGCTGGCCAGGACGTAACGGTAGTGGTCGTTTCCGGCCAGCAGTACCGCATGTGTGCCTACGGCCGTAATCCGCCCGTCCTGCAGCAGTGCCACCCTGTCCGCCATGGCGACAGTGGACGGGCGGTGGGCCACAATCAGCGTGGTGGTGCCCTCCAGCACCTGGCGCAGCCGCCGCGACACGCGCTCCTCCGTGTTCACGTCCAGGGCAGACAGGGGGTCGTCGAGCACCAGCACGGCCGGCTTCGCCGCAATGGCGCGGGCCAGGGCGATGCGCTGGCGCTGGCCGCCGGACAGGCTGAGCCCTTCCTCGCCAATCAGGGTGTCAACGCCCTGGGGCAGGGTGTGGGCAAAGCCGGCCTGTGCCACGTCGAGCGCCTGTTCGAGCACCTCGTCGGCGGAGAGGCCCGGGTGGTCGGCCGCTCCCAGCAGCACGTTCTCTCGCACCGAGTTGGAGAACAGCGTGGTGTCCTCGAAGGCCACGGAGACGTGGGTGCGCAGTTCTGCCAAAGGGATGCGCCGGATGTCCACCCCGTCCAGCAGGAGCGCCCCGCCGGTGGGGTCGAACAGGCGGGGGACCAGGTTCAGCAGCGTGCTCTTGCCGCTGCCGGTGACGCCCACCAGGGCCATGGTCTCCCCGGCCCGCAGTTCCAGGTCGATGCCGTTGAGCAGGTCGGCCGTGCCCTCCGGGGTGTCGGGGAAGCGGAAGTGGACGTCCCGGAATTCCAGGGTTCCGCGCACTGCGCCCAGATGGACCGGCTCTTCCGGATCGGTGATGGTGCTTTCGGCGTCCATGACCTCAAAGTGCCGATCCAACGCAGTCTTGGCGGTCAGCGTCATGGACAGCAGTGGCCCCATGGATTCCACCGGCCCGGCCACCACGGCGGCGGTGGCGAAAAACGCAACAAGGGTGCCGACGTCGAGCCTGCCGGCGTGTACCAGCAGAATGCCCACCACGAGGCCCGCGGCCAGCGCCAGCTCGGGCAGCAGGGTGACCACCAGGGAGAAGGTGGCCAGCGACTTGGCCTTGTGGATTTCTGTGGCCTGGAGCTCCTGCGCCTGCCCGGCAAAGGAATCAAGCGCCTCCCTGCCGCGGCCAAACGCCTTCAGCACGCGGATGCCGTGGACGGATTCCTCCACCACCGTGGCAAGGTCGCCGGCCTGGTCCTGGCTCCTGCGGCTGGCCTGGCCGTACGAGCGGCGGAAGGTGAAACCGAAAATCACGATCGGCACGGCTGCCGCCAGGAAAATCAGGCCAAGCTCCCAGCTCATCGAAAACATCAGCGCCACGCCGATGGCCACGGTCAGGGCCGTCACCACCAGCATGATGGCACCGAATGCCATCCAGCGGCGCATGAAGTTGAGGTCGCTCATGGCGCGGCTGAGCAGCTGGCCGGAGCCCCAGCGGTCATGGAATTCCACGGAGAGGTTTTGCAGGTGGCGGTAGAAACTGGTGCGCATGCGTGTTTCCACCGTGGTGGCGGGAACGATCACCAGCTGCCGGCGCAGCACCAGCAGCCAGGCCTCCATGATGCCAAGGACCAGCACGACGGCGGTCCCCAGCCACAATGCGCCTGTGCCGTTTCCAGGTTGCAGGGCGTTGTTGACGAGGACGCGGTAGACCTGCGGGATGGCCAGCGCCACGACGCTTGCGGCGAGCGCCGAAAGGAGCCCGAAGATGAGCCGCCACATGATGGGTCTTAGTTGCGGTCCGATGCGGGCCAGGGATGAAAAGAGGGTCGTGTCGTGGTTCGCCATGCGCTTTAGTGAGAGTCCCGTACCTAGAATGTGCGTGTTCAATCAACTCTACGCCAGTGTGACGCCAGCCACGGAGGGGGCGCGCCCGCCAAGTCCCACACTCGGAACGCTGCGCCTGCTGATCGGTTGCTTTCCTGCCGCAGCACCGGATTCATCAGCGCCCGGGATCGAGTCCCTCAAACCGGTCCCGAGCCCTTTCAATGTCCATCATGTGCTGTGCCGCCCATTCAAGAAGCCTGTCAATGGGGTCCCGCATGGTCTTGCCCAGCGGAGTGATGCGGTACTCCACGGCCACGGGGCGCGACGAGATGACCAGCCGCTCAACCACGCCGTTGCGCTCCAGCCGCCGCAACGTGTTCGTCAGTGACTTTTGGCTGACTGCCGGAATGGCGCGGCGCAGTTCATTGAACCGCTGCGGGGCCGTGCACAGCTCCGCGAGGACCTGCAGGGACCACTTGTCCAGTACTTGATCAAGCAGCTCCCTGTGTGCCATGGAGATCGTCATGACCTCTGCGGGGGTCTCCCCGGGGGAACCAGGTTTCGTTGCAGTGACTTCCATGCACCAAGTATATGTTTTATACCTGCAATCCTGCAGGGTCATCAAGGGAGCAGACCATGCCAGTTCAGTATTTGAGTCCATCCGCCTTGGTTCCGGATGCGCCGTACCACCATGTCGCCGTCGGAACGGGCACCAGGCAGGTCCACGTTGCCGGCCAGGTTGCCCACATGTCGGATGGCCGGGACGTTCCGCCGGGGCTTGCTGCACAAGTTGCCCAGGCGCTGCGAAATGTTGCCCAAGGGCTTGCAGCGGCCGGCGCCGGATTCAAGGATGTGGTGAGACTGACGTTTTATGTCACGGACTGGAGCCCGGACCAGATGGAGGGGTTCATGGCGGGGGTGGAAATGGCTGCGGCTGACACGAACTTGACGCTGCCCATGCCGCCGGCGTCCCTGATAGGAGTTGCGCAATTGTTTGAGCCGGGCCTTCGCGTGGAAATTGAGGCCACGGCCCTGCTGGATTGAAACTGTCCGGGTGGGACACCACAGGAGAGTGTGTCCTGGTGCCCCACCCAGGGACTAATCCGTTTCGGCATGCATCCTTGCCATGAAGTCATGGACCTGGGACTGCAACGAGGCAATGCGTTCCCGGCGCGCCGCGTCAACATCGAATCCAACATACGCCGGCGGCGCGGGCCGCCGGACATTGGTGGAGCATTCAAAGTTGGCGCACATGAGGGTGGCCACCGTGTTGCCGTTGCGGCCGGCGGCACCGGGTCGTTTGGCGGTGAAATAAACGACGTCGTTGGGCAGGGTGACGTCCTCGCACCAGGCGCATTGGGCCCGGGAACGAATCCGGCCTTCGACGTGCCGGAACAACAGTCCGGAGGCAGTCCCGTCAACCCAGGCAATGACGTAGCCAATGCCGGGGTACTTGCGGTCGCGCCAGCCGATGAAGTCAAGGTCCTCCCACCGGGTGGACTCAAAGTCCTCCGGCAGGGTCAGGTTGTTGCGCTCCCTCATCGATGCGTTGGTGAAGGAGGCGCGAATTTGTTTTTCGGTCATGGGAAGCATGGTTGAAGTGTCGATTCTGTCCCGCCCGCGCGGGCGTGCCGCCGCGGGCTGTGTGGTGTGGTGGAGAGTTGCCGGCCGGGCGTAGGCGCGGCTGGCGGGCGGCTGCACTTAAGGGGCCGCAATTCACTGGTGGGACAGGGCTATCTGCCGCCGGCCTGGGAAATGCCGGCGACCTCCAAACGCCCTGAGGGCTTTGCAACAGCAGAAAAATTCAACACGCGTGAGAGTCTACACCCGCCGTGGGTGGCACCGAGCCGGAGGAAAGTGAGCATTGATGCGACGGCGTCGGGGCGAAGCGGCCCGCCTGACTCTTCCGTGGAAGCGGTGGTGCAGACTTTGCGGCCCACCGGGTCTTGGGCACACTGCCGCGCGCAGAGGAAGGGGCAAAACCGCATGCCGCGGGCCCTGCTTCGCCGAAGATGGGTCAACCCCGCGAAATAGGCGTGCTACCTACACCTGTCTCGCGAGCTTCACCCCGGTTCGGTGATTGCGGCGTGGAGGCGCGGCGGGTTTGGCCCCGGTTCGGCGGCCCGGACCAATGGTGGAGCCACAAGTGAAACAAGAGTCGGGAAAGGTTGACCAATGCTGCGCGGGCGTCGTGGAAAAACCAGCCATTGCTGCGAGGGCGTTGGGAATGAAAATGAAAGAGGGGCGAAAGGTGTGGGCCGGCCGTGATGGCCGGCCCACGTGGTTGGCTACTTGCGCCTTCTGCGGCAACAGGCCACGACGAGCACCAGAACGGCTGCCGCAGCCAGCAGCGGGGCAAACCGCTTGGCCAGCACCGGAAGGATCGCCGAACCCAAGTCCAGTTCGGCGGCAGCGGCGGGCGGCCCGGGATGGGGCGGCGGGGGAGCGGCGTGCCTGGGTTCACTGCTGCCCTGCGGCGGGGCGGGTGGCGCCGGCGTGCCCGGCGTGGCAGCGGTGACAGGCGCGGGGGCCGCGGCGACCGGCGGCGGCACGGAACCGGCCGGCGCCTCCACCGCCGCCTCCGGCTCCTCCGCCTTCTTGATGACGCACTGCACAAACTGTTCCAGGAGCTTGTCCGAGATGTCCTGGATGACGCCCCGGCCAAACTGTGCCGGCTTGCCCGTGACGTTCATGTCGGTGGACACGTCCACCTGCGTTCCGCTGCCGGCCGCCGACAGCACCGCCGTCACGGTGGCACCGGCCGTGCCGTTGCCGCGCTTGTCCTTGCCCTGCGCCTCAATCACCACGGTGTGCGACGCCTCGTCGCGGCTCAGAAACTGCCCGGTCCCGGCATACATCATGGCGATCGGCCCCAGCTTGACCTTGACCGTGCCGGTGAAGGTGTCGCCCTCCACGCCGGTCAGCGTGGCGCCGGGAAAGCACGGGGCAATCTCCTCCAGCTGGTTGAAGGAGTGCCACGTGTCCTCCAGCGGTGTGGGCACGGTGAAGTGGTGCTTGAGTTCCATCTCCGTCTACCCCTTCAGCCCGTGAAGTCCGACGGCGGCCAGCACCGCGCGCCGGGCCATCACCGTTGCGAGGTGGCGCCGGTAGGCGGCGTCGCCGTTGAGGTCGCTGGCGGGCTCGGTGCCATCCGCGGCATGCGCGCAGGCTGCCGCAATGGCATCCTCCCGCAGCTCGCAGCCGGCTAGCGCGGCCTCAGTGGATGCTGCCCGCAGCGGCACGCTGGACATGTTGGTCAGCCCCAGCCGGGCCTCGGCGATTGTGCCGCCTTCCACCCTGATGGCGGCAGCCACGGCCACGATGGACCACTGCTGGGCGACCCGCGTGAACTTCTCATAGTGGGAGCCCCACCCGGTGTACTTCGGAACCGTGATGCTGGTGAGGATCTCGCCCTCCTCCACGGCCGTGGTGAAGTAGCCCTGGAAGAAGTCGGCGGCGGCCACGGAGCGTGTGCCGTTAGTTCCGGTGATGTTGAACGTGGCGTCCAGCGCCAGCACCGGGGCGGGCATGTCGCCGGCCGGGTCGGCGTGGACAAGTGCCCCGCCAATGGTGCCGCGGTGGCGCACCTGTGGGTCCGCCACCGTCTGCGCCGCCTGCGCGAGCAATGGCGCGTGGGCCATCACCAGTGAGTCCGTGGCCACCGTGTGGTGCGGGGTCATGGCACCAATGGTGAGGGATCCGCCGTCGTCCGTGATGCCGGAAAGGCCGGCAACCCTGCCCAGGTCAACCACCAGGGAGGGGTCGGCCATACGCAGCTTCATGACCGGGATCAGGCTCTGGCCGCCGGCGAGCAGCTTGACGTCGTCACCTGATGCGTCGGCGCCGGCGAGCAGGGACAGCGCCTCCTCGACCGTGGTTGGCGCGGCATAGTCAAATGCGCTGGGGATCACTGCACACCTCCGGTGGTCTTGGCTTCCTGCAGGGCATGCCACACACGCGAGGGCGTGCACGGCATCTTGATGTCCGTCACGCCGAGGTGGCGGATGGCGTCCAACACCCCGTTGACGATCGCGGGGGTGGAGGCGATGGTGCCGGCCTCGCCCACGCCCTTCGCACCCAGCTGGTTGCTGGTTGCCGGGGTCTCCGTGCGGGCCGTGATGTAGTGAGGCAGGTCCGGTGCGCTCGGGACGAGGTAGTCCACGAACGATCCCGAGACGAGGGTCCCGGCGTCGTCGTAGACGGCTTCCTCGTAGAGTGCCTGGGCGATGCCCTGGGCCAGGCCGCCGTGCACCTGCCCCTCCACGAGCATGGGGTTGACCACCACCCCGACATCGTCCACGCACACGTACTTGAGGATGCGGGCCTCGCCGGTTTCGGTGTCCACCTCCATGGCCGCCAGGTGGGTGCCGTGCGGGTAGGAGAAGTTGACGGGGTCGAAGGTGGCCTCGGAATCCAGGTTGGGCTCCACTCCGTCGGGCATGTTGTGTGCCGCGAACACGGCGAGGGCAACCTCGCCGATGGCCGTGGACTGGTCCGTGCCCTTGACGGTGAAGGCGCCGTGGGCAAACTCGAGGTCGTCCTCGTTGGCCTCCATCAGGTGCGCGGCAATGACCTTGGCCTTCTCGATGACCTTGTCGGCCGCGGCCAGCACCGCCATGCCGCCCACGGAGAGGGACCGGGAGCCGTAGGTGTCGAGGCCGCGCTGGGACACCTGGGTGTCGCCGTGCAGCACCTCCACATTCTCAAACGGCACGCCGAGCCGGTCCGCAACGAGCTGGCTCCACGCGGTTTCGTGGCCCTGCCCGTGCGCCGAGGAACCGGTGACCACTTCGACGTTTCCGGTGGGCAGCATCCGCACCTGGGCGTGTTCCCAGCCGCCGGCGCCGTAGCTCAGCGAGCCGAGCACGCGGGACGGGGCCAGCCCGCACATCTCCGTGAACGTGGAGATGCCGATGCCCAGCTGCACGGTGTCGCCGGCGTCGCGGCGGCGCTTTTGCTCCGCCCGGAAGCCGTCGTAGTCGAAGAGTTCCACGGCCTTCTCCGTGGCGGCCTCGTAGTTGCCGGTGTCGTATTCCAGCCCGGCCACCGTGGCGAAGGGGAACTCCTCGTGCTTGATCCAGTTCTTCTCGCGCAGTTCGAGGGGGTCCATGTCCAGCTCCACGGCCAGCTCGTCCATCATCCGCTCGATGGCAAAGGTGGCTTCGGGCCGGCCGGCGCCGCGGTAGGCGTCCGTCCACGCCTTGTTGGTGAAGATGTTGTGGCACTCAAAGCGGTAGGACGGGAACTTGTAGATGGAGTTGTACATGAACGCGCCCAGGATGGGGACGCCGGAGGTGACCAGGCCCAGGTAGGCGCCCATGTCTGCCAGCAGGTCCACGTGCAGGCCGGTGACGATGCCGTCCTTCGTGGCGCCGATCTTCAGCCGCTGGACCTGTGCCCTGCCGTGGTGGGCGGCCTGCAGGGATTCGCTGCGGGTCTCGGTGTACTTGACCGGCTTGCCCATGCGCCGGGCCGCCAGCAGGGTGATGACTTCCTCGGGCGTGACCTGCAGCTTGCCGCCGAAACCGCCTCCCACGTCAGGGGCGACGACGCGCAGCTTGCCTTCGGGGATGCCCAGCGTCAGGGCCAGCATGAGCCGCAGGATGTGCGGGATCTGCGTGGCGCTCCACATGGTGATCTGCTGGCCGGTGGGGTCCACCACGGTGGAGCGGGGCTCCATGAATGCCGGGATCAGCCGCTGCTGGTACAGGGTCCGCTCCACCACCACGTCGGAGGCGGCCAGTTCGGCGTCAACGTCGGTGCCCGTGCCGGCCTGGGCCGAATCAAACACCCAGGTGGCGGACTTGTTGGAGTCCAGCGAGGTGTGGGCCAGGACCTTGTCCGTGTAGGCCTCCTCGAGGTCCATGACCACCGGCAGCTCTTCGTAGTCCACGTCGACAAGCTCGACGGCGTCACGGGCGGCGGCCACGCTGCGGGCGATGATCACGGCCACGATTTCCCCGGAGAAGGCCACCTCGTCCACGGCGACCGACGGGTGGGCGGGTGCTTTTTGGTCCGGGGTGATGGGCCAGGCGTTGGGCAGTGAGCCCTGCTCTTGCGCCACGTCGGCGCCGGTCAGGACGTCGAGGACGCCGGGGGAGGCCTTGGCCGCGGCAACGTCAACGGAGGTGATCTTTGCGTGGGCGAACGGGCTGCGCACCATGGCCAGGTGCAGCATGCCCGGCAGCACCATGTTGTCGGTGAAGCGGGAGCGGCCCGTGATCAGGTGGGCGTCTTCCTTGCGCAGCCTGGCCGTGCCAATTTCCGGTTTCGGGGTTGCCGTGGCGGTCATGACACACCTGCCGATTCTGCATCTTCAACGAGGGATTCGGCCACCGAGACGCCGGAGTCGCCGTATGCCACGCCGTCCGCCACGCTCTTTACTGCGGCCACGATGTTCTGGTACCCGGTGCAGCGGCAGAGGTTGCCCTCCAGCCCTTCCCGGATCTCGGTCTCGGTGGGGTTCGGGTTCTCCTTCAGCAGGGACGCCGACTGCATGATCATGCCCGGGGTGCAGAAGCCGCACTGCAGCGCGTGGCACTGGTGGAACGCCTCCTGCATCGGGGCCAGCCGGCCGTCCTGTGCCATGCCCTCGATGGTGGTGACCTTTCGGCCGTCGGCCTGCACGGCAAACATGGTGCAGGACTTCACGCTCTCACCGTCCAGGTGCACGGTGCAGGCTCCGCAGTTGGTGGTGTCGCAGCCAATCAGCGTCCCGGTCTTTCCCAGCCGTTCGCGAAGGTACTGGACCAGCAAAAGCCGGGGTTCGACGTCGTCCTCGTAGCTGACGCCGTCAACCTCGACGTGGATGGATTTGGAACTCGCCATTGAGATCTCCTAAATATCCGTGGAGCTCATGCCAAGCAGCAATGCTCCAGCCCATGATGTGCCTTACGTTACATGAGCGGCCCCGGAAAAGTTAGGCCCCATGGCGCGGCCGGCTCACGCACCCTCGTGCTCGGCATCGGCCACGGGCACGTGGTGGATGCGCGTGTCCATGAGGCTCAGCCGCCCGCCGGCACCGCCCCAGCGCAGGGCAATGATCTCCGCCGCGATGGAGACGGCCGTCTCCTCCGGAGTGCGCGAGCCCAGGTCCAGGCCGATGGGGCTGGAGAGCCTTTCAAGTTCGACGCCGGCCAGGCCCGCCTCGCGCAGCCGGTCCAGGCGGTCGTCGTGGGTCTTGCGCGAGCCCATGGCGCCCACATACGCGACGTCGTGGCGCAGCGCCACCTCCAGGAGGGGCACGTCGAACTTGGGGTCGTGCGTGAGCACGCAGATCACGGTGCGGGCGTCGATGAGCCCGGCGTCGATCTGCGCCTGCAGGTAGCGGTGCGGCCATTCCACCACCACCTCGTCGGCCACGGGGAAGCGGGCCTTCGTGGCGAACACGGCGCGGGCGTCGCACACCGTCACGCGGTAGCCCAGGAAGCTGCCCTGCCTGGCCACGGCGGCGGCGAAGTCGATCGCACCAAAAACAAGCATGCGCGGCTGCGGGGCAAAACTGGCCACAAACACGCGCATGCCGTCCCCGCGCCGTTCGCCGTCCGGGCCGTACATGAGCGTCGTATTGCGGCCCGCGGCCAGCAGCCCCATGGCGTCGTCGCTGACGGCATGGTCGGCGCGCTCGGAACCGAGCGTTCCCTCGAAGCCGTCAGGGTGCACCACCAGGTGCCGGCCCAGCCAAGCCCGGTCGGGGTGCTCGATCACCGTCACCACGGCCACGGGCCGGTCCGCAGCCACCTCCGCGGCCACATGGGCCAGCTCCGGAAACGTCTCCCTGGAAACAGCCTCGACGAAGACGTCGATGATGCCCCCGCACGTCAGCCCCACCTCGAAGGCGTCGTCGTCGCTGATGCCGTAGCGCTGCAGCACCGGCGTCCCGTCCGCCGCGACCTCGGTGGCGAGCTCGTACAGGGCGCCCTCCACACACCCGCCGGACACGGACCCCACAGCCAGCCCGCCGGCGTCGACCATCATGGAGGCGCCCGCCGGCCGCGGCGCCGAGCGGAAGGTGCGCACCACCGTCCCCAGCCCCACCGTGTGCCCGGCTTCCACGGCCTCCACCAAATCCTTCAACACTTCACGCATTGCCCATCACGCCCAACAACTCCTCGAAGCTCTTCAATGAGTGGCCCCCTACAAAGTAATCAACGTGCGGCAGGACGGCCCTGATTCCCTGCTGCACGGGTTCATAGCCGTTTTTACCCCGGTGCGGGTTGGCCCAGATGACGCGCCGGGCCACATGGTGCAGCCGCTCCGCCTGCCGGCCCAGCAGTTCGGAACTCCCGCGCTCCCAGCCGTCACTGGCCACAATCACGACGGCGGACCTCGCCACCGCGCGCTGCCCCCACCTGTCGTTGAACGCCCGCAGGACCTCGCCGAGCCGGGTGCCTCCCTGCCAGTCCGGCACGGTGCGCCCGGCCTGGGCCAGGGCGTCGTCGGGGTCGGGCAGTTTGAGTGCGGCGGTGACCCGTGTCAGGCGGGTGCCGAGCGTAAACACCTCCACCTGCGACGGCGCCTCCTGGAGGACGCGGTGGGCCAGGCGCAGCAGGCTGTCCGCGTAGGGCGCCATGGAACCGGAGACGTCCACCAGCCACACCACCCTCCGGGGTTTTCGGGGGGCCCTGCCATATTTCAGCGGGCCGGGTTCGCCGCCCCGACGAAGCTGTTCGCGCAAGGTGCGGACCTGGTCGATGCTGCCGTGGCGGGCCGTGTGCCTGCGCCGGCTTTGGCGGGTGGGCAGAGCAACGGGAAGATCCGCGAACATGCGGTGCAGCAGTTCCCGGTCAGCATCATCGAGGGTGGCCACGTCGCGGTGGCGCAGCAGCTCGCGGCGGCTAGCCACCGCCTGCAGGGCCTCCTCTCCGTCCGTGTCGGAGCCTGTTCCGCTGTCGTCGTCCAGGGAGGCGGCCTTCACGGGGATCGGCGAGCCCTGGGGTGCTCCGCCCGGCACATGCGCCGGCGCGAACCAGCTCTCGAAGGTCCGCTGGTAGGTTTCGAGGTCCTCGGGGGCCGCGCACAGCGTTGCCCGGCCGGCCCAAAACACATCGGCACGGTGCGCCATGGACAGGTGCGCCACGGCGTCGACAAAGCTGCGCGACCGATCCGCAGTGACCTTGACACCGGCATTGCGGAGGGCAGCGGCGAAGGCCAGGAGGATCTCCTCGGCGGAGGCGCCGGACGTCGCCGGTCCGCCATGTGCCGTCGCTGCCGGATGGGCCGCCGCCATGGCTCAGCCCAGGATCCTGGCCAGCGTGGCCGTGACGCGTGCGGTGTCTTCGCGGTATTTGCACAGGGCCCCGATGCTGGCGGCGGCCGATTCCAGGTCGAGTTCGGCGCTGCCGAGCAGGTGCAGCGCCCTGGCCCAGTCGAGGGTTTCGGCCACTCCGGGCGGCTTCATGACATCGTCCGTGGCCCGGATCTGCTGCACGGCCCGGACCACCTGCTCGGCCAGCAGCACGGGAACCTGGGGGAGCCGGGTGCGCACGATCTGCACCTCGCGGGCCAGTCCTGGATGGTCGATCCAGTGGTAAAGGCAGCGGCGCTTCAACGCGTCATGGAGGTCGCGGGTGCGGTTTGAGGTGAGCACCACGATGGGAGGGGTGGCAGCCTTGACCGTGCCAAATTCCGGAATGGAAACCTGGTAATTGGAGAGGACTTCAAGCAGGAAGGCCTCAAATTCGTCGTCGGCCCGGTCAATTTCGTCGATCAGCAGCACTGCCGGGCTTTGCTGCAGCGCCTTGAGTATGGGCCGGGCCAGCAGGAACCGTTCGTCGTAGAGCGATTTCTCGAGTTCTTCCGTGCCAGGGTTTCCGCCGCCGGCCTCAACGCTGCGCAGGTGCAGTATTTGCGCGGTGAAGTCCCAGTCGTAGAGTGCCTGTGCGGCGTCGATCCCTTCATAGCACTGGAGCCGGATGAGCGGCAGGCCGAACGCTTCGGCGATGGCTTCGGCCATGGCCGTCTTGCCGGTGCCGGGCTCGCCCTCCAGCAGCAGCGGCCTTTCCATGGCCATGGCGAGGTAGGCGATGGTGGCCAGCCCCTCGTCGGCCAGGTAGCCGGTTTCGGCCAGGCTGGCCGCGAGGGCGGACGCGGAGGCAGTGGACGTCGTCGTCATGCCCCCAAGCATAGCGGCCGAGGGCCCCGCGCGAGCTGGCGAGCGGCGGGAGGCCGGTGTGCGATTGCGGCCGAGGGCCCCGCAGCGAGCTGGCGGGCGGCGGGAGGCCGGTGTGCGACAAGCCTGCACGTCGACGCCCCCGGCTTTGCGGGACGGACCGTCACCAAGTGATGAGGTCAAACGCCTGCCGCAGCCTTGCGCCCCGGGCCGGGTTGAGCGACGAAAGCCAGGAAATGCGGCCCAGCAGGTGGCTGCGGAATTCGGGCACGGAGTCCCGGTTCTGCGACTCCGGCCCGTGCACGCGGCAGTTGTGGATGATTGCCTTGAGCCGGTCAAAGTCGTCACGGGCCAAGTTGGTGCGTTCGTTGACCACGACCGAGGTGACGGCCTGGCGCGTTCCCGCCGGACGCACCCGGGATTTCAGGCGGTTGAGGCGGTGGCCCTCATCTTCGACAATCGTGCCCGCCGCGCGGACCAGTGCGTCTGCCCGGCGCAGCATGTCCCGGCCGCCGCTAAAGGCGAGGTCGTCGGCGTACCTGGTGTAGCCGCCGTCGAACTTTTCAGCGAGGCCCGCAAGGCGGGAATCCAGCCGGCGCAGTGACAGGTTCGCCAGGGTGGGGGAGGTGGGTGCACCCTGGGGAAGGTGGGGGAGCGAGAGCGCCTGGCGCAGGGCCAGCCGGTCGGCAGGGTCGCCGCCGGGAGGCATCTGGACCAGGATGCGCGGCGGCACGACATGCGTGCACAGGCCGGTGAGCTGGTGCGCCACGGCCTCGGTGAACCCGGCCTGGCGGAGTACGCCAAACACGCGCCCTGCGGTGACATGTGCGAAGAATGAAGCCAAGTCAAGGTTCACCACGACGGCCCGCCCGGTGTGCTGTGCGGCGCCTGTGACGGCACTGCGGCCGGGCACGAAACCGTGGGCGGCATCGTGCAGCGGCAATGGGTGGAGCAGTTCCCGCAGCACGGCACGCTGCAGGAAGCGCAGCCGTGGGCGGGGGATCTCCAACAGCCGGGGCACGCGGCCCGGGCGCACCAGCCACCGGTAGCGGTAGTGCTGCAGGCGCGCATCGGCCCGCCTGTTCCAGTGCCGGGGGTCGGCAAACCAGTCGAGCTCCCCGACGCCCAGCCCGAGCCGCGCGGCCAACGCGCCCACGGTGTCGATCCGCGGGGCACCGCGGACCTGGCTGTCGCGGGCCGCGCCGGCGGCCAGCACGTAGCGGGCCAAATGGATTGGTTTGCGTTGCTGCACGGACTTGGCGAGCGCCTCCACAAACGGTTCGCTCACCAGTACCAGCGCGGCCAGCTCGCGCGGGGCGTCCACGGGTGGGCGGGGATGGCTCCGCAGAACCTGGGCTGCCAGCGGTCCCAGCCAACGCCGCCGGGCGCCCAAAACTTGGGCGCCGGACTCCATGAGGGCCGGCTTGGACCAGTCAGGGGAACTGAGGAAGGCCTGTGCCAGTGTCGCGGCAATGGCGGTTGGCGAGGGGCGGGGCGTGCGCTTCAGGGTTGCCGACGCCGCGGTAACAGGGGCCACAGCCGGATCGGCGCGCCCGGCTGCTCTGGCGCGAGGCTGAGCGGTCATGGCTGCGATGGCTTCCCCGATGACCCGGCTGTCTGTGCGGGTGCGCAGCTGCGCGGAGCGCAGTGCCGCACCTGCGGTGCATGGATCAGGCAATATTTCGTGCCCCGGGGTAGCCCCGGGGAGGGATGCGCGCCAAAGGCCGCTTCCCGCCTCATCGAAGAAACCATCGCATACGGCCATGCTAACTGACGGTTGCGTCCGCTCTTGCGAAAATGACGTTCGACGCCGGTTACTCGGCCAACGACAGCTTCACGTCATCTTTCAGTGCCACCTTGGCGGGCTGCCCCGCACCCACGGCGACCACCGTGTCCCGGACCTTCAGGGACAAGCGGCTGGCGCCGTCGTACGTGAACGCAATCTCCCCATGCGTGAGCGACACGCCCAGCAGGCCGCCCCGGACCTTCAGCTGGAAGTCGATGCCGTCCCATCCGGCAGGCAGGCGGGGGTCGAAGTAGAGCATGAGCCCCTGGTCCCGCATGCCGGCGAAGCCCGACACGAGGGAGCTCCAGATGCCGCCGGCGGAGGCGATGTGCACGCCGTCGACCGTGTTGTTGTGGGAATCGTCCAGATCGATGAAGACGGCCTCGGTGAAGTGCTCCAGCGCCTCCATGGGATGGCCCACCTCGGCCGCCATGATGCCCTGGACGCAGGCGGAGAGGGTGGAGTCGCCGGTGGTGATGGGGTCGTAGAACTCAAAGGCGCGGCGCTTTTCATCCGCCGTGAACTCCTGCCACTGCAGGAACATGGCCAGCACGGTGTCGGCCTGCTTGAGCACCTGGTGGCGGTAGATGACCAGCGGGTGGAAGTGCAGCAGCAGCGGGTACTTCTCCCGGGGCGTGTTCCAGTCCCAGGGTTCGAGCGTCATGAAGTCGTTGTCCTGGGCGTACACGTTGTGGGTGCGGTCGAAGGGCAGGTGCATGCGGTCGGCAGCCTCCTGCCAGACGGCGCGCTCCTCGTCGGAGACATCATCGCGGCGGCAGGCTGCGGCGGCGCGCAGGTTGAAGCGGGCCATGACGTTGGTGTAGAGGTTGTCGTTGACCACGGCCGTGTACTCATCCGGGCCGGTCACGCCGTGGATGTGGAACGCCCCGTCCGCCCCGAAAAAGCCCAGGGAGACCCACATGCGGGCCGTCTCGACCAGCAGGTCGGTGGCCTGGTGGTCACGGAACTCCGTGTCGCCGGTGGCCCACACGTAGCGGTTCGCCGCGAAGGCGATGGCCGCGCCGATGTGGAACTGTGCCGTGCCTGCGGCGTAATACGCGCTGGCTTCCAGTCCGGCGATGGTCCGCCAGGGGAACATGGCCCCGTCCACGCTCAACTCGGTGGCCCGCTCCCTGGCCAGCGGCAGCAGGTTGTGCCGGAACTGCAGCACATCCCGGGCCGCCCCCGGGTTGGTGTAGCTCAGGTAGGGAAGCAGGTAGATTTCCTGGTCCCAGAAGTAGTGGCCCTCGTAGCCGGAACCTGTTACGCCCTTGGCAGGGATGCCGGCAACGTCGGCCCGCGCTGTTGCCTGCGCCAGCTGGAACAAGTTCCACCGCACGGCCTGCTGCAGTTCCTCGCCGCCGCCAACGACAATGTCGCTCGTGGCCCAATAGCGTGCAAAGTGCGCCTCACTGTCGGCGAAGATCTCCGCCACCGGACGCAGCTCGGCCGCGGCCGCCGCACGCACGTCGACGTCCTCGTGGGCTTCGGCCACGGCGTAGCTGACGGACTTCTCCATGGCCACGGTTTCCCCGGCAGGTATGGCCAGCACGTAGCGGACGCTGCTCACATCCTGGTCCACAACGGTGTCGATCGGCTGCACGCCTGTTGAAAAGGCATGGTCGAGCGCAACGCCCACCCGCTGTTTGGATTCGGCCGCCTGCCAGGACATGCGCAGCGAGCCGCCGCTGCCGTCCAGGGCCAGAGGTTCCAGCACCCGTCCGGCATGGCGGCCGGCGCGGCGGGGGTCGGCCACCGTGTGGTCCTCGACGGGCTGGTCCTGCCGGTTGACCAGGGATGAGGTGATGTCCACCGAGACCATCCTGTCGCTCGTGAGCTCCAGGGACAGGCCCAGGCTGCTGCGCACGGCAAAGCCCACGGCCCGGCGGCCGACCGTCTGCACCACGGCCCCGGAGCGGCACTCCCAGGTGATCGCCGTCGTGTAGATGCCGGTGGCAAAGTCCACGGTGCGCCGGTAGTCCAGGACGGTGGACCCTGCCAGCGTCAGTTTCTCCCCGTCGATCACCACGGTGTAGTTGTTGGCGTCCGGGACATGCAGGATCCGCTGCCCCGTGCGGGCGAAGCCAAAGGCGTTTTCCGCATGCTTGATCTCCCACGTCTCGTGGAAGCCGTTGATGAACGTGCCCGGCAGTGCGGCGTCGGCCGGGGACCAGTGTGCGCCGCGGATGCCCAAATGCCCGTTGCCCAAGGCAAAAATGGTTTCCAGTGCGCCGGCCTTGCCGGGGGCGTGTGAGGTTTCCACCACCCTCCACGGGTCGGAGGGAAAGCGGGTGCGGTCCGAAGAGATCAATGCCATGGCGGTAGCAGTCCTTGTTGCTGGGAGGTGTTGTTAGCTGGGAAGTTCGAAAAACGGGTGGGGTTCCTTGGTGCGGGCTGCGCCTGTCCGGGGCGGGACCGCCGGCCGTACCGGCTACAGGAGTTCGGCGAGGTCGTCCACAACGTAGCTGGCTCCGGCATCAAGCAAGGTTTGGGCACCTGCCCCCCGGTTGACGCCTATCACCGAGTGGAAGTCTGCACCGGCCCCGGCCTGCACGCCGGAAACGGCGTCCTCCACCACGATGCAGGTGTTGGCGGGCAGTCCCAGCTGCTCCGCCGCATACAGGTAGGTGGCCGGATCCGGCTTCCCGGGCAGCCCCTTCGCATTGGCCACCTGCCCGTCGACGACGATCGGGAAGTGCCGCTCCAGGCCGGCGGCCTTCAGCACGGCCGGCGCATTCCGGGACGAGGAGACCACGGCCAGGATCAGTCCCCGGGACTGGGCCTCGGCGATGAACCGCACCGACCCGGGGTAAGGGGTCACACCGTCGTTGGCGATGATGTCATTGAAGACCTTGTTCTTGCGGTTGCCCAGGCCATGGACCGTCTCCAGCGACGGCATGTCTCCCAGCCCGCCCTCCGGCAGGGTGATGCCGCGAGAGGCGAGGAAGTCCCGGACGCCGTCGAAGCGGGGCTTGCCGTCGATGTGTTCAAAATAGTCGCTGCCGCGGTATCCCTCGGTGGAGCCGATGCTACTGAGATAGCCGTCAAACAAGTGCTGCCACGCCTCCTCGTGGACATCCGCCGTGGGGGTGAGCACGCCGTCCAGGTCAAAAAGGATGGCCTTGGCGCCGGACCACGGATTGGAGGGGGAGGGGGTGGTCATGGGGGTCCTTTCGGAACGGTGCGCATTGCGGGGGCGGTGGCGGGAGGGTCGTGCAGTGGCTTGAATGGCATTTTGGTGAGCAGCCCGTGCTTGAAAGCTGGCAGGCTCAGCGTCTTCGGCGGCTGCTGTCGCGCACCATCAGGGACGTCGGCAAAAGGTGGCTGGCCGGTTCCGGTGCGGTTTCGGGGTTGTGCAGGCGTTCGACGAGGAGGTTGGCGCCAAACGCGCCCTGGTCCGCCACGGGCTGCTGGACCGTGCTCAGGCCCAGAAAATGGCTCATCGGGTGCTCATCGAGTCCCACGATGGAGATGTTCCTGGGGGCGGAGAGACCATGTTCCCGCAGTGCGGCCATGGCCCCGAACGCAGTTTCATCGCAACCGGCGAAAACGGCGGTGGGCACCCTGCGGTTTTCAATGAGCTCTGACATGGCGCGCCGCCCGCCGTCGATGGTGGAAGGGGCACCCACCACAAGGTCGGCATCCACCGTCAGGTCGTGGCCGGCCAGCGCCTCCGTGAAGCCGCGGAGCCGGTCCGTGGCGGTCAGCACGGAGCGGGCGCCCTTCTCCCTGTCACACAGGATGGCCAGGTCCCAGTGGCCCAGGTCCAGCAGGTGCTCCGTCGCGGTGCGGGCGGCCTGGACGTTGTCGATGCCCACATTGTCCCAGGGGACGTCGTGCATGCCCACGCTGGCCACCGCCAGGGAGGAAGCGTCCAGGGCATGGATCTGCCCTTCCGTCAGCTCCACGTTGAGCAGCAGGACGCCGTCAACCTTTTGTGCCAGTCCCGAGAGGTCGGCAAAGATGCGGCTGTGCACGGCGGGGTCGTTGCGCAGGCTGATGAGCATGGTGTCCAGGCCGCTGTCGGCAAAGACCTGCTCCGCAGCTTCCACTGCATGGGCAAAAAACCACGTGGTCGCGGTGGGTGTGATGATGGCGACGGAGCGGGTGCTGCCGCCGGCCAGGCGCGATGCCGCTGCGGACGCCACATATCCCAGTTTTGCCGCGGCGCCGGCCACCTTGGCCTGGGCAGCTTCCGACACGTTTGGCAGCCCGCGCAGCGCCCGGGACACCGTGCAGATGGACAGCCCCGACAGCAGGGCAACGTCCTGGATGGTGGCGCGCTGAACCTCAGACATGAAACACGGCGTGGAGCCCTTCCTCTCGGAACCTGGTTGATGGCAAACATACCGCAGTGGACTGCTGAGGCGGCGTGGCGGTTTGGGCCGGGGGCATGCTTGCCGGACCCTCAACAGGCGGATCAGATGTTTTTGAAAAAACCCCTGAAAAACGGGGCAATCGAACACATCGGCTCCATTGTAAGCGCTTACAACGGGGCCACGCAATGAGAGCTGTTTCCCGGCGCGGCACGGCAGTGCCGGCCTTATTGCAGCAGGTGCAGGTCGGCGGGAGTGTCCACGTCGGCCCCGTCGGTGAAAGGGCTGAAATCAACAAGGTCCACCACGTCGGCGTGGGCCTTGAGATAGGCGCGCGCGGCGGAATCACCCGATGCCATGGCGGCGGCCCCGGCGGCGTGGGCCAGGGTGAACACCACGGGGTTTCCGCGCCTCAGGGGTGGACGGCTGCCGCTGGTGCCGGAGGGCCCGGCCGGGACCCCGTGGCCGGAGCGGTAGCCTGCAGCCGTGATCCTGCCGGGGCGGTGCAGGGCGATGAGCGTGGAGATGAGGGCCGCATCCATGCCGGGCTGGTCCACCAGCGCCACCAACACGGTTCCGTCCGCAGGCGGCAGGTGCCCCTGCCCGTCCAGCGCCGCGGCGACACCCACGGCGAAGGAGCTTCCCATGCCATCCTGCCAGCGGGGATTGACAACAACCCGGCAGCCCGGGGGAAGGGGTACGGCGGCCACTTCGCCTGCGCCGGCGCCAGTGACCACCACCACCTCTGTGCAGCCGCCGCGCAGCAGTTCGCCCGCAGCATGGGCCACCAGGGTGGTGCCGCGGAATGGCAGCAATGCCTTCGGCCCCAGCCCCAGCCGGGTCCCGGCACCTGCCGCCAGCAAAACCGCCGTCGTGCGTGTCATGGGACAACCATAGCGGCCAGCGGCCGGCGGTCATTGAATGGCGGTGGCGAATATCGGCAGGGGAGGGGATGATGTGGGCATGTGGGTTGGGTGGATCGAATTTGACGTGCTGCTCGGCGATGTTCATTCGCTGAAGGCGAAGCGGTCGGTGCTGCGGCCGGTCATTGCCGAGATCCGCAAGCGCTTCGACGTTTCAGTGGCGGAGGTGGACCACCAGGACCTGCACCGGCGTGCCATGGTTGGCGTGGGGCTTGTCTCCGGGCAAAGGGCCCATTTGGTGGAGGTGCTGGACGCCGTGGAGAACCACGTGGCCGCCCTTCCTGAGATTGACCTGCTCAGCGCGCGGCGCCGGATTCTCAGCAGCGATGACTGAACTCCGCGGCTCAGTCCGACGGCGGACGCCTCCTTAGTGCCTTCGTCGCGGACCGCTGCTGCTTGGCCGCCTGGTGCCGCCGCTTCGAACCGCGTGTGGGCTTGGTGGGACGCCGGGACGCTGGCGGGGGAGCGAGCGCCGCGGCCACCAGGGCGCCCAGTTTCTGCATGGCGATTTCCCGGTTGCGCAGTTGGGAGCGCTGCTCATGCGCAGTCACTGTCAGCACCCCGCCTGACAGCCGGCGCCCCAGCTGTGCCAGCACGGCCGCCCGCTGTTCATCGCTCAGGACCGGCGATTCAGCCGCGTTCCACATCAGTTCCACCCGGCTGTCGGAGGTGTTGACGTGCTGCCCGCCCGGCCCCGACGACCGAGAAAAGCGCCAGCTGAGCTCCGCTTCGGGAATCGTGAGCGCCGGGCCAACCACTATGTCCATTCCCCCAGTTTGCCACGCACGGGCAGGGCCGGTGGCGCAGGCCGGCCGGCGCCGTCGGCCCTGCCCGGCGGCTGGGTCAGTTGCGGGATGGGGCAAGGAGCGGGCAGGACTCCGGCAGGGGCTAGACGTGCTGGTCGACGATGACCGGGTTGCCGTCCGGGTCCAGGACGATGAAGCTGGCCGGACCGGTGCCGGATTCGTCCGCCGCGACCTCAAATTCGATTCCCGCCTCCCGCAGCGTGCGCTGGATGTCCCTGACGTCCGTGAAGTGCGGCAGGGCCTGTGCCTCATGGTCCCAACCCGGGTTGAACGTGATGGCGTTTTTCTCGAACATGCCCTGGAACAGCCCGATCACGGCATTGCCGTTTTTCATCACCAGCCAGTTCTGCCCCGCATCGCCCACATGCGGGGCAAATCCGAGTTTTTCGTAGAAGGCCACGGAGGCCTTGATGTCTTTCACGGTGAGGCTGACTGAAAACGCGCCAAGCTCCATGGTGTGCTCCATTCTCCTGGGTGGTGCCTTGATGATAGCCCCGGCGGTGTGCCCGGTGCCTGATTCGGCTGCTGGGCTGCCGCCCCGCGGGTCCGGCTCTGGCCAGTCCCGTGCCGGGGGTGCATGATGGAGACAGGCGGCAGTCCGTGCCGGATGCCGCAACCGCCGGTAACCCGGCCCGGAGTGAAGGAGCTGACCCGCCATGAACATGATGGGACTTGCCATCGTCATCGCCGCCATCGTCGTGATCACTGTCGTCATGGGACTTGTCGCCACCCACGGCCAGTACAAGAAGCCCAGCCACTGACCGGCGCCGGCGCATGACGGCCGGGGCACTCCGCGGACAACGGCGGAACCGGCACCTTCACGGGTCGTGCCGTGCCTTGCCTTGCGTTCTTCCCCGTCGGGGCGGCGCAGCCACAGTGACCGCGCCGTGCCGCCGGTTGGCCACCCCGCAGTGTAATGATTGGGGCGGCGAGTCAATCATCTTGAACAATGGGGATCACATCGTGGCATCAAAGGCAACGGTCTCGGACGAGGCTTCCGCAGGATTGCCCGGCGCGGACGCCGGCACCGACGAATTGCTTGAAACGGCCGGGCAGGAAGCAGATGCCGCCGGTGGGGTCCCTGCTGCTGACCAGGCGGCGCCGTCCGTCCCGGACGTTGCACCCGCGAAGCCTGCCGGCTCGGTGGCTGCCGGAACCGGATACGCGCCCGGTGGACGCATCCTCTTGTACCTGGCGGCGGCGGTCGTTGCACTCGTCGGCGTATGGTTCGCCAAGGACGTGCTGGCACCTGTTGCTGTCGCCGCCGTCATAGTCATCATTGCCCACCCGGTCCGACACCCGCTGGAACGCCGCGGCTGGCCCGGGTGGGCCGCCACCACGGCCGTCGTGGCAGTCAGCTTTGCCATTTTGGCAGGGCTCGGGCTGCTGCTCACGGTGGCCGCCGCGCAGTTCATCAGGATGCTGCCCAACTACTCGGATGAATTCACGGCCGTGGTGGACAGCCTTGTTTCGGCGCTCGGATCCCTCGGCTTCCACCCTGCCACCGCAGCGGGAGCCTTCGACTGGCTGACGCCGAGTTTCCTCCTTAACGCCGCCTACGGGGTGGCCGATTCCATCCTGGGCCTGGCTACGGCATTCTTCTTTGTGCTGGCGTACGTCATTTTCATGGCCGCCGATGCCGCAACGCTGGGCCGCCGGAAGGTGGGCTTCGCCCCACGCCCGGCCGTTATCGCCGAGCGCTACTTCCGGGGTGTCCGCCGGTACTATGTCGTGAACGCCACCTTCGGCCTGATTGTTGCCGTGGTTGACGGCCTGCTGCTGTGGTGGATGGGCATCCCGGTCCCCATCGTGTGGGCCGTGCTGGCCTTTGTCACCAACTTCATCCCCAACATCGGGTTCATCATCGGCGTCATCCCGCCGGCCATCTTCGCCCTCGTCGTGGGCGGCTGGCCCCTGGCCCTGCTTGTTGTGGCCGCGTACTGCGTCGTCAACGTGGTGCTCCAGGTCATGGTGCAGCCCAAGTTTGTCAGCGACGCCGTCGGGCTGACCATGACCCTGACCTTCTTCAGCGTCGTCTTCTGGACACTGGTGATCGGGCCGATCGGGGCAATCCTGTGCATCCCGCTCACCCTGCTGGTGCGGGCCATCGCCCTGGAGTCGAGCCCGCACAGCAAGCACCTGCGCGCACTCAGCGGAGACACGGAACCCACTTCCTAGGGCCGATCCCGGGTGTCCACATGGTGGGAAGGCCTTGCATAATTCCACTACACTTGTCCGGTGCCCAAACTTCAACCAGTCACCGTGTCAGTCGCCAGGACCGTCCAGCCCGGCTACCACCGGCAATTTGCGGCGTGGGCGCATGCCGGACAGGAACTTGCCCGCGAATGGCCAGGCTACTTGGGGTCCGGCTGGGTGCGGGCCAGCCCGGAGTCCAACGAGTGGCATGTCATGTACCGCTTCTCCGACGTGGAGACGCTGCGGGCCTGGGACGATTCCCATGAACGCAGGTGGTGGATCGACAGCGGCGGGGACCTGATGGAAATCACCCGCGTGGAGCACCGGACGGGCATCGAGGGCTGGTTTGACCGGCCCGGCGATGTTTCCATCACCGTTCCGGAAACCGTTGTTCCGCCGCGCTGGAAACAGGCCGTGGGCATCTTCCTGCCCTTCTTTCCACTCAGCCTTCTCTCCAATCTCCTTCTCTCCCCGCTGACGGCGGGCTGGCCGGTGGTGCTGGCCGTGCTGCTGAACGTCTGCATCCTGACCCCACTCATGACCTACCTGCTGCTGCCGCTGAGCATGCGGATGCTGCGCCCGTGGCTGCAAAAGCCGCGGAGGGTGCGCGCACCGCGGACGTAACATTCCGCCGCCGAACCTTGGATTCCGGCGGAACGGAGAAACCATTCTCCGTTCGGGATTGACGCGGGGGCGGGGGCGGGAGATGCTGGCCCGATAAGTTGCTGTGCGGTACAGCCCGTGCAGGCCGCCGTCCTTGCCACACTGGAGTGTCATGAAACTGCCCCGCCGCACCGTCGTCGCGTTGTCCGCAATGGTTGTCCTGGTGGTGGCGCAGGCGGCGGCCGACCCCACAGGCCTGCTGGCGCTGGTGGGGTGGTCGGGGGCGGCCCTGCGCTTTGACCTGGGCCTGTGGCCGCTGGCGCCGTACCTCATTTTTGTCCCGGTGCTGCTCGCCATGACCTGGTGGACCACGGCCCGCGCCGGCATGAGGTTCTGGACGCACACGGCGGGGCTGGTCCTGGCCGTGCTGCTGGCCCAGGCCGCCGCCGCATTCGCCATGTCCTGGGACCTGTCCGTTGCAGGCTGGTCTGCCGGGTTCGTGGCCGCCAAGGCTGTCCCGGCGGCGCTCATCGTTGCCGCTGCGGCACGAATCTTCGGCGGCTCGCGCACACGGGTCCGGCAGGGGGCGGGGAATCCGTGGCTGCCCGCCGTGGTCCTGGCCCTGTCCGCGCCCGTGCTGGCCGGCCAGTTGTGGAGGGGTGCCGCCTACGCACCAGCGTTCCCGTGGCCCGCCACGACAGCGGCATCATGTCCGTCGTGGGGGCTGTGCTGCTCCTGCTTCTGTTTGCGGTGCCGCTGATGCGCAGCATTTGCGCGCGCGTGCCGGGCATGCTGGGCGGGTGGATCGCGGCCCTTGTCGCCGGAGGTGCCGTGGGTGTCATCCAGGCACTCATCGGCATGGTGGTCGACGGCGGCTTTCGCGGCGACATCTGGCCCGTCATGGTCCTGTATGTGGCGGTTTCCGACGGGATTGCCTTTGGCGCCTGCACCGGCTGGATTGCAGGGTTCGCCGTGCTGGCTGCCGGCCGTTTCCACAACAAGGTGCCCGCAGGGGCGGGAACCGCCCGCGGCGGGGGAGGCGCCAGGGCGGCCGCGGCAACAGCGGCAGGCGCGGCGGGCGCCGTCGTGCTTCTGGCAGCCATGAACCTCACCGGTCCCGCCCCGGCCGCCGCCTCCAGGGACATGGAAGCGGCGGCCGCGGAAGTCATGCCCGCGGACTTCCTGCGCGCCCGGGACTCCAGGATCACGGACGGGCACGGCAACCAGGTGCTGCTGCGCGGGGCCAATGTGAACCAGCTCGTGGACCTTTACCAGCATGACCCCGCCCTGCCCGCGGTCCGCCCGCTCACCGAGGCAGACTATGCGGCCATGGCCGGCTACGGCCTCAATGTGGTGCGGCTGAACATTTCGTGGTCGGCGCTGGAACCGGTGCGCGGCGAACTTGATGCGGCCTACCTGGGGCGGGTCAAGGAGGCCGTCACCTGGGGGAAGAAGCACGGGATCCATACCGTGCTGGACATGCACCAGGACGGCTGGTGGAACGGGCCCAGCCCGGAGGATGTGCAGTGCCGGCCCGGGACCGAGCCCATGTGGGGCTATGACGGGGCGCCGGAATGGGCCACCATCACCGACGGTGCACCGCGGTGCCAGTTCACCGGCCGCGATATCTCACCCGCCGGAAACCGCGCGTTCCAGCACTTCTTCTTCAACACGGACGGAATCCGGGACGCCCTGGCGCAGACGTGGGGGAAGCTTGCCGCCGAGTTCCGGGACGAGCCCATGGTGGCAGGGTTCGACCTGCTCAACGAGCCCGGCTTTGGCGAGAGTGCACCCGTTACGACGGCGTTTAAGCTGGCGGAGTTTTACGGCTCGGCCATCGACGAGATCCGGGATGCCGGGGCGCAGCAGATCGTGTTCATTGAGCCGAGCATCTTCTGGTCCGGGCTGGGTTTTGACACCGGCCCTGTCCCGGGATTCACCAAGGATGGAAACCTTGTGTTCTCCCCGCACCTCTACGCCGAATCCATCACCATGGACCGGGACCTCGGCCTGCCGCCCTTCGTCAGCCTGGAACGCCAATTCGACGTGGCGCAGCGTGTTGCTGCCGGCTACAACGCCCCGCTCTGGTCGGGGGAATACGGATACTGGGGTGAGGATGCCGACGTGCTCTCGCGCATGGGGCGCTATGCCGCCGCCGAGGACCTGCACATGTTGGGCAGCGCCTACTGGGTGTGGAAGCAGGCGTGCGGTGATCCGCAAAACGGCATCGGCCCCACGGGCAACGGACTCATGATGGAGGATTGCGCCACCGGAGACGACATGGAACCCATGACCGACGTGCTGGAACTGCTCAGCCGGGCGTACCCCAAGCGGGCCCCCGGAACACTCACATCGCTTTCGGCCGCCGGCCCGGTCTTTGAACTTGCCGGATCGACCGCCGAACCCAGCTGCGGCCTGGAAGTGTGGATTCCCGGGAAGGCCAGGCCCGCCCTGGACGGCACGGGCGTCACAGGCGTGAAGCTCAGCCGTGTCCAGGGCGGCTGGTCCATGACCGGTTGCGCAGAGGGCAGCTACACGCTCAACGGCCGATAGCAGACCGCCGCACGGACGTCCTTAAGCACGATTTCCCCTCCGCGAAACCAGGTCGCGGAGGGGAATCGGGTGATCACCCGTTGAAACTAACTGGCGTTTGCCGCGGCCAGCAGCTGCTCCAGCTGCTCGGGCTCAACTCCCGAGCCGGGGAAGCCCATCATGCGGCCGATGGGAGCCGAGGCCAGCATCTTCAGGATGGACGGATCGGCCAACAGGCTCGTTTCCCCGCCGCTCATGGCAGCGGTGATGATGGGTCCGGCAACGGGGTGCGCCATCACCTCGCCAATGCTGGAATCAACTGTCAGCGGCACACGAATGACATCGCCGGTGACGTCTGCGGACACTGCTGCGCGGATGTCACGGCTCGAGGCGCCGACCTCCACCGTGTAACTGCCGCCTTCCACGGTCCAGCCCGAAACCCGGGTGTCCCAGTACGCCAGGTCCTCGCGGCGCACCGAAACCTCCACCGTGCGGCTTTCACCGGCGGCCAGGTGCACCTTGTTGAAAGCCTTGAGTTCACGCTTGGCACGAGAGACCGCGGAGGCGGCCAGTCCCGTGTACACCTGGACCACTTCGGCGCCGGCTCGGGCACCGGTGTTGGTGAGGGTCAGCGCAACGGTGATGCCGGCGTCGTTGGCAACAGCGGAAGCATCCGAGTACTCGAATGTGGTGTAGGAGAGTCCGTGCCCGAACGGGAATGACACCTCCATGTTGCGGGAGTCGTACCAGCGGTAGCCCACCATGAGGCCCTCGCCGTAGCGGACATGGCCGTGCTCGCCGGGGAAGTTTCCAAATGCTGCGGTGTCCTCGAGGCGGACCGGGATGGTCTCGGCCAGGCGGCCTGAGGGATTGACGACGCCGTAGAGCACCTGGGCGATTGCCCCACCTCCCGCCTGGCCCAGCAGCCAGCCTTCGATGATGGCGGGGACGCGGTCGGCAAAGCCCGAGAGGCGCACCACGCCGCCGTTGGAAAGGATCACCACGGTGCGCGGATTGGCGCCCAGCACAACCTCAAGGAGTTCCAGCTGTGCTGCGGGCAGTTCCAGGTGTTCGCGGTCGAAGCCCTCGGACTCCTGTGAGGCCGGAACGCCCAGGAACAGCAGCACGGTTTCGGCTGCGGATGCGGCGGCTACGGCCTCCGCTTTCTGTTCGGCGGTGCTTTCGCCGTCCTCGCCGTAACCGGCGGCAAAGGGAACGTCGGTGCCGGTCAGGCTGCGGATTTCCGCCAGCGCATTTTCCAGCCTGGTGGGGTTGATCTGCGAGGAGCCGGCACCCTGGTAGCGGGGATCCTGCGCGACGTGACCCACGACGGCGACGGATGCCGACAGCGCAAGCGGCAGGACGCCGTCGTTCTTCAAAAGGACAACGCTGGCCGCAGCAGCATCGCGGGCCAGGGTTTTGTGCGCCTCGACATCGTACGTGGCGGAGGAATCCGCGCCTGCCACAGCCTTCTGAACCATGGCCACCACGCGTGAGGCGGCGGTGTTGAGAACCGACTCATCCAGTTCGCCGGCGGCAACTGCCGCGACCAGCTCGGCGTCCGTGCGCCCGCTGGAGGACGGCATTTCCAGGTCCAGGCCCGCGGAGAGTGAGGCGACGCGGTCAACCACGGCACCCCAGTCGGAGACCACCAGGCCCTTGAAGCCCCACTCGCCGCGCAGCACGGTGGTCAACAGCCACGGATCCTGCGATGCGTAGGTGCCGTTGATGCGGTTGTAGGAGCACATGACCGTCCACGGCTGGGCGTCCTGGACCACACGCTGGAAACCGCGGAGGTAGATTTCACGCAGCGGGCGCTCGTCGATGTCGGCTGAGACGCGCATGCGGTCTGTTTCCTGGTTGTTGGCAGCGAAGTGCTTGAGCGAGCCGCCCACGCCCTGGGACTGCAGGCCGTTGACCAAGGCCGCACCCAGCACGCCGGAGAGCAACGGATCCTCGGAGAGGTACTCAAAGTTGCGGCCGCACAAGGGGGAGCGCTTGATGTTCACGCCGGGGCCGAGCAGAACACCGACGCCTTCCGCGCGGGCCTCCTCGCCCAAGGCCGTGCCAACCCGGACCAGCAGCCCTTCATCAAAGCTGGAACCAAGCGCCACGGCAGGTGGGAAGCATGTGGCGGGAACACTGCCGGCCAGACCCAGATGGTCCGAGGCCTCGTCCTGCTTGCGGACGCCGTGGGGGCCGTCGGTCAGCATGATGGAAGGAACGCCGGGGGCTTCCTTGGTGGTCCAGAAGTCCGCGCCGCTGGTGAGGCCCGCCTTCTGCTCCACGCTCAGGGACCCTGCGACTTCTTCGGGGGTGGGGTTGGTCATGATGCTCCTTGTTCAATGGTTGTTGATCGGGTGCGGCGCAGTGGCTTTCCCCGATCTCGGTCAAGCAGAGGGGAAAAGGCCCACCACAGGATCAGGGTAACCCCAATTCCTGCGGCGGTGCCCGCAAGGGTGTCGGAGAGCCAGTGGGCGTTGATGAAGGTGCGCTGCCAGATCATGCCGGCGCCCAACAGGATGCCAATGATCCACCAGATCCAGCGCCGGGCCACCGGAATCAGGGCTGCTGTGGCCACGATGATGAACCCCATGGTGACGGCGTGCCCCGAGGGGAAGGACCCGTGATCAACCCGGACGAGCGGGCTGTACAGGCCGGCGGCCTCATCGGCAGACGGGCGCGGGCGGTCGACCAGATTCTTGGCAATTTGCGCAACCACTGTGGTGCCAACCATCGAGGCCAGCACAAACAACGCTGTGCGCCAGCGCCGGACGGCAAACAGGATGCCGGGGATGATCAGGACATAGATAACCATGCCCAGCAGCATGCCCAACTGTTGGAAGAACACGGACGGCAGAATGTTTTCCGCACCCGGGCCGGCACCAACCAGCCGCCGCCATGCGTCATCCATGCGCTGGGTGAACGGGTGGGTGACGTCGAGCGAAATCAGCGCACCGAAGACCGCAAAAGCCAGCACCAGCGCAAGGCCGGTGACAAGCAGGCGCCGACGTGCCGGCGTCGTACTTTCCATCCGGATGGTTCTAGCGGCGGGGGAGGGCACGTCAGCGCACCGCCTTGATGAACCAGACCGCGAAGGCGCCCAGGATGGACAGGACAATGCCGATCGGGAAGAGCGCAACGTAGCCGCCGAACGTCAGGATGACGAAGCTGGCCACGCCGGGTGCCAGCGTCTGCGGCAGGGTCGCGGCAATGTTGACCACGCCGAGGTCCTTGGCGAAGGAGTCGGCGGAGGGCAGGACCTCGCTCATGAGCGCCTGGTCCACGGCTTGGAAGGCGCCGAAGCCCAGACCCGAGATGACGGTGAACAGCAGCCAGCCGGTGAAGGTGGGCATGAGCATGGGGATGACCAGTGCCAGTCCCACCAGGATCGAGGAGACGAAGACGAAGATCTTGCGGCGGCCCAGCTTGTCGGAGAGCGGGCCCGCAATGAGGGTCGCGGTGATGATTCCGGCGAGGGAGGCCAGGCCGAAGAGCGGGATTGCTGCCGCGGCGCCGTCGCCCAGGCCGATGTAGTCGGAGAGGATGTAGAGCTGGTATCCCGTGACCGCGAAATATCCCGTGTAGAGCAGCAGGCGCCCGGTGAAGGCCCAAAAGAAGTCAGGATGTGCAATGGGGTTGACCCAGAACGTCTTCAGGAACACCGTCAGGGAGAAGGACTCGGGCTTGAGCTCCTTGCTGGAGTGGTCCGGGTTGAAGACCGTGAACAACGTGATGACGACAACGGCGAAACCTGCGAAGAACATGTAGCCGAACGGGATGTTTTTCGCGAAGATGGAGCCTACAATCTGGCCGCCAATGGCACCGAGCATGGCGCCGAGGCCGGCCAGCGCGGAAAACGTGCCACGGGCCGCGCGGGGCACGCGGTCCGGCAGGATTGCGCTGAGCGGGCCCTGCGTGAAGTTGTAGGCGATCTGCACGATGACCCAGGCGATGCCGATCTGCACCAGCGAATTGGCCATGGCCATGCCGATGAGAGCCAGTCCGCCCACCAGCGTGCCACCCACCATCAGTTGAGCGCGGCGGCCGAATTTGGAGCGGGTGCGGTCAGAAATGAGCCCGGCAATTGGTTGCGCCAGCATGGCGGCGAAGGAACTGATGGTGGAGATGATGCCCAGATTGGCAATCTTGTTGGCTGGGTCAATGCCTGCGACTTGCAGCGGGAGGAGGATGCCCGGCACGGCGCCCCAAATAATGAAAATGCTGATGTTGGCCGGAATGATCCAGCCCAGAAGGCGCTTGACGCTGCCCTTGACCAGCGGCGGCGGATCTAGCTGGCCGTCGAGTGTTGTGGATGGGGGTGTGATTGCCATTTAGGAAACCTCTCAAAGGGCTCTTCGTTGAGCCGTACGTGAATACCGTAGGGCACTCGGTTTCAAAGTGCAAGAACTATTTGTGGCCACGGTCACAGGTTTTGGTGCTGCGCAGGGTCCCCACCTTCCTTGTTTGCCGCACCTTTGGCTTGGGGTGTGTTGGTTGGGACGAGTGGACGGACTGTGTTGGCCCGGTTCGATGGCGGCTGATCATGGCGGCTTCAATTGGGGCGCAGCGCGGTTGCTCAGGGGCGGCCCAGGATGTTGTCTGGGCCTTGGATTCGCGGGCTGAAGCGCATGATTCTGCGGTCATCCTGCGCATGCCAAAAGTCGCTTGGGGTATGCGCGTGGTTGGGGTGGCTAACATCCGCAGCCCCGGCTGAGGCGCAGCTTTCAGGGTTCAATCCGGCGCATGCCCAAACCCGTCGTGGCGCACGCGCACGGTAGGGCTCCAGATGGCGCGCATAAAGCCTAGAGGAGTTTGCTGCGGTGGGATTTAGGGCGCACACCTGGGTCAGTATGGAGCTCCGTGGCCTTACGAGTGGCTGTTTGTGCCTGCCTGCTGCGTGGCTGGAGCCGGAACAGTTGGCCAGGGGTGGCCCAGGATGTTGTCTGGGCCTTGGATTCGCGGGCTGATGCGCATGATTCTGCGGTCATCCTGGGCATGCCAAAAGTCGCTTGGGGTATGCGCGTGGTTGGGGTGGCTAACATGCGCAGCCCCGGCTGAGGCGCAGCTTTCAGGGGTCAATCCGGCGCATGCCCAAACCCGTCTTGGCGCATGCGCAGGGTAAGGTCCCAAATGGTACGCATTAAGAAGCCTTTGATTCCTCCACAGGGGGAGCCTTGCTGACTTCCATCCACAATCGTGCCCAGGGGGCTGTCGCGCCACCTGCTGCAGCGGAACCATTGGTCGCATGACAACTCAAATTGAACGAAAGAGCCCGCCCGTCGTGGCGGAAATTGAGCGCCTTGGAAAGGTTGCGCGAAGAAAAGACCTGCTCAGTCGGGGCTGCACTGAATGGCAGCTCAAACAGGCCGAAGATGCGGGGGCTGTTCGCAAGGTCGGTCGCGGCTACTACGCTCTCCCCGGAGCGGACCCCCTCGATGTGCGCCTTGCTCAGCATCAGGCGAGACGCACATGCTTCAGCAAGGCGGCCCAGATTGGCCTGTGGGTCATCGAGGAGCCCAAGATCACGCATGTTGCTGCCGCGCATGGACGCCCGGTGCCAGGGTGCGTGGTCCACAGGGTCAGTGGACCACAGACATTGATAGACATCCTGCGCCAATGTGTCCATTGTGGCAGCGAAATGGAGGCGCTGGCGGTCCTGGAATCCGCAGTGGTCCTGAAGCAATGCACCATCCCCCAGCTGCGAGCAGCCTTCAGCGGCAGGAAGGACGCAAAGGCGCGAGCCATCATCGACATGATCGACCCTCAGTCGATGTCCATCATTGAGACCATGGCCCGCTATTACCTACGTCAAGAGGGGTATAACGTGCAGTGCCAGTATCGCGTCAAGGGCATGGGGGATGTCGACATGTTGATTGAGGGGCTGCTCGGCTTGGAAACGGACGGGGTCAATTTTCACGACACTCAGGACGGGTGGGTAAAGGACATGGTCCGCAACAACATGATGCTCATCGAGGGCCTGCCCTGTCTGCGGGTTACGGGGAGCATGGTGCTTCACCGCCCCGAGCTGATGCTTGATTGGGTGCGGCAGGCCCTGGCGACGATCACCGCCCAAGGCGAATGACTCCCGCACGTGGAGGGCCGGCCAAGCCGCGAGGCCGCCACCAGGCCCACATGCCGGCGAAGCCGGTTTCCTTGGCGTCAGGCGCGGACCAGGGCGTCCCACAATCGGGACAGATGCGCGGCCATGTCCAGTGAGTTGTCCATCAGCCACTGGCTCTGCAGCCCGTCGATGGAAGCCTGCAGCATCAGTGCAATATGCGCAGCATCAAGGGAACCTGGCAGTTCTCCGGCGGCCTGTTGGGCCTTGATGGCGTCGGCAACCGTCTGCTGGAAGAAAGCTGTGCGCTCCTGGAAGTAGCCGTGCGCTGGATGGGTTTCCTCACTGGCCTCGGCAGAGAACTGGGTGTAAAGGTGCATCAGGCCGGGCACGTCGGTGTTGTGCCGGACAACATCCAGAATTCCCCGGATCACGTCGTTGTGGTTCAGCTGAACACCGTAGGCGTCCATATCCACCTCATCGCGTCGGCGCAAGACCTCGATGAAGAGGTCTTCCTTGGTGCCAAAGTAATGCAGAAGTCCGGTTTGGCTCAGCCCCACCGCAGTTGCCAATTCACGAAGAGAAGTCTTGCGGTAGCCCCTTTCGGCAATGACCCTCAGGGCGGTGGTTAGAATTTCATCGCGCTTGGCGATGCCTTTTGCGTAGGATCCTCGTGCAGCCATCTTGCCAGCATAAGCCAAAGCGAGTTCTGCCCACCTCTTGACTGCGAAAACTGAGCGGGATACTGTTTTGAAATATCCACTAAGTAGGAGCACGCGTGAACAATGTAGATCCGCAGGCCAAGTCCGTCGACACCAGCTTCCGGGACGCTTCCCTGCCTGTTGCAGAACGGGTCGAAAACCTCCTGCAGCAGATGACTCTTGAGGACAAGGCGGGACTGTTTTTCCACACCATGATCATGCCCGGCAGCAACGGCGGCGTTGACGTTGTGGACGGAATGTTTGACGTTCCCAGCACCACGGACATGATCCTCAAACAGGGCATGACCCACTTCAACGTCCTCGGCTCCGCACCGTCCGGCCAAGAGCTCGCCGCTTGGCACAACGCCGTGCAAGAAGTTGCAGCCAGCACCCGCCTGGGCATCCCCGTCACGCTCTCCACCGATCCGCGCCACCACTTCTCCATGAATCCCGGCGCCTCAATGCTGGCCGGACCGTTCTCGCAGTGGCCGGAAACCCTCGGCTTCGGCGCCCTGGGTGATGAAGAAACCACTGAGAAGTTTGGTGACATCGCCCGCCAGGAGTACGCCGCCGTCGGACTTCGCGTGGCACTGCACCCGCAGATCGACCTCGCCACCGAGCCGCGCTGGGGACGCCAGAACGGCACCTTCGGCGAAGATGCTGAACTGACGGGCAGGCTCGGCGCCGCCTACATCCGCGGCTTCCAGGGCGAGAAACTTGGCCCCGATTCCGTGGCCACCATGACCAAGCACTTCCCCGGAGGCGGTCCCCAGAAGGACGGCGAAGACCCCCACTTTGCCCACGGCCGCGAACAGGTCTACCCGGGTGGCAACTTTGAGTACCATCTCAAGCCCTTTGAGGACGCCTTCGAGGCTGGCACCAGCCAACTCATGCCGTACTACGGGATGCCCGTAGGCACCGAGTATGAAGAGGTCGGCTTCGGCTTCAACAAATCGGTCATCACCGGCTTGGCTCGCGAACGCTATGGCTTCGACGGCATTGTCTGCACCGACTGGGGCCTGCTCAGCGACGCTGTCATGATGGGCGAGCCCTTCCCGGCCCGTGCCTGGGGCGTTGAACACCTGTCCGTGAAGGACCGCATGGCCAAGGTGATTGACGCCGGTGTGGACCAGTTTGGCGGGGAAAACATCCCCGAACTCCTGGTCCAACTGGTCCGCGAAGGCCGTCTTACCGAGCAGCGCATGGACGAATCCGCCCGCCGCCTCCTGCGCGAAAAGTTCGTGCTGGGCTTGTTCGACAAACCCATGGTGGATGAAGAAGCCGCCGGCCGGATCGTCGGCAATGACGAGTTCCGCGCCGCGGGGGAGCAGGCGCAGCGCGAGGCGCTCACGCTCCTCACCAACAACAACGTCCTGCCGCTGGCCAGGAACATCAAGGTCTACGTGGAAGGGTTTGCACCCGAAGCAGCCGCAGCCTACGGCGAGGTGGTGGCAACACCGGAGCAGGCCGACGTCGCCCTGCTCCGCTTGCAGGCACCCTTTGAACCCCGCCCCGGCATGTTTGAGAGCTTCTTCCACCAGGGCTCGCTCGCGTATCCGCAGGACGAGGTGGACCGTATCAACGCACTCTGCGCCAAGGTCCCAACTGTCCTGGAGATCTACCTGGACCGGCCTGCCATCCTCACGCCGTTCGCCGACATGGCAGCCGCGCTCATGGTCGATTTCGGCGCCTCTGACGAAGCCGTCCTGGACGTCCTTTTCGGAGCCAGCCATGCACGCGGCAAGCTCCCCTTTGAGCTGCCCTCAAGTATGAATGCCGTAGTAGAAAGCAGGCCAGACATGCCCTTTGACACCGCAGCCCCGCTGTTTCCCTTCGGCCACGGGATTGCGCTGTGAGCGCCGCGGACCAGCGTGTTAGGTCCTTCGTTCAGGCGAGTACGACGGCGGGGCTCGTCAAGGGTGCCTGGCGCAACAATTGCGCTGTCTTCTTAGGCATTCCCTTTGCCCAGCCACCCGTGGGTCCCTTGCGTTTCGCTGCACCCGTGCCGCACGAGCCGTGGGAAGGTGTCCGTGACGCCCTGGTCATGGGGGCCACCCCGCAGCGAGGCGACAATGGCATCACGCTGATTCCGGAGCCATCCGTTGAGGGCGAGTCCACGCTGAACGTCAACGTGTTCACACCGTCGCCCGGCGCCGATGCCAGCCTGCCCGTACTGGTCTATATTCACGGAGGCGGCTTCACCTCGGGTTCCCCGGCCAGCACTTGGTACGACGGCACCGCCTTCGCCCGCGATGGAGCCGTGACAGTGGTGATCTCATACCGTCTGGGCTTTGAAGGATTCGGCTGGGTGGAAGGTGCTCCGCACAACCGCGGCGTCATGGACTGGCTGTTGGCCCTTGAATGGGTGCAGGAGAACATTGCCTCCTTCGGCGGCGATCCGGGCCGTGTCACCATTGCCGGCCAGTCCGCCGGCGGAGGTGCCGTCTTGACCCTGCTGGGCATGGAAAAAGCGCACCACCTGTTCCAGGGTGTGTACTGCATGTCCGGTGTGGCAGCGGACGTCCCCGTGGACAAGGCCCGCGACTTTGCCCTGAAATTTGCAAAGACGGCGGGGGTGGCGCCAACACGCGCGGGCTTCGAGTTGGTGCCGGAGGAGAAGCTTCTGGCGTTGCAGAAAAAGGCGATCATGCCCAAGGGCATGCCGCTGAAGGCGTTGCAGTCGCTGGCAACGGACGGATTGATCCTGGGGCCCGTTATGGATGGTGTTCTCATCACCCAACCCACGATCGACTCCATCCGTTCCGGCATCGGCTCACACATCCCCCTGGTCATCGGCTCCGCAGACGATGAATTCTCCATGATCTTTGCCATGATGAAAAAGATCGTAAAGTTCATTCCCACCGGCTTCCTGCTAGGCGGCCTGGGCATGAAGGGTGAGCGGCGTGCCCGCTACCTGGCCGCCAACCAGGATGTGGTGCCAGGAGGCTCCGGTGCCATTGCCGGCCGGTTCCTGACGGACTCCATTTTCCGCACCTTCATTGTGAAGTTCCTCGAGGCCCGCGGCGATGCACCCACCTGGGTGTACCGCTTCTCCTGGCGTTCGCCGGTGTTTGGCTACGCGATCCACTGCATAGACGTCCCGTTCTTCTTCGACGTCCTGGACAAGGGCGCCATCGGCGCACTGGCCGGCGACGCCCCGCCGCAGAAGATCGCCGACGAGCTGCACGCCGACGCCAGCCGCTTCCTGGCCGAGGCCGATCCGGGCTGGCCGCAATACGGCGCCAAGGCCACAACCAAGGTCTTCGACCTTGAGAGCACCGTGATCGACGACGGTTACCAGTCGGTCCTGCCGCTTCTCTAACAGCAACCTCCTGTGTGTGGATGCCCCGCAACTCGAGGAGTTGCACCTGATGCTTCCGTGTCTCGAATGATGAACCCCATAGGGGCGCAGGAACTGGTGGACCCGTATATTGCTGCAGTGTCGGTGATGGGCAGGGCCCCGTCCACGTTGCCGCCACGGATGCGGCCCACATGCCCCAGGCGGTCAGCCACATGGTCCGCGCCCTGCACCACATTGGGCACCGCTGGTAGCGCTGGGGCCTCAGCCCAGCAAATCAGCGAGCCCGTGGATGAGCCAGGGGTTCCACCACGACCAGTCGTGCCCGCCGGTGACCGAACACAGGGAAATGTCCGCACCCAGCGGCACCAGGTCCGCCAGCAGCTGCATCGAGGTGGCATGGATTTCCGCCTCATAAATGCCCGCCTGCAGCCGCAGCACCACACGGTCCGCCACCCGGGCCAGCGGCTCGGCCAGGTCGTAGCGCCACAGCGAGGGCGACTGCGCCAGTGCCACGCCCACCAAATCCGGATGCCGCGCCACCTGCCACAGCGACGCAAGGCCGCCGTAGCTCGCCCCAGACACAATGGTTCCAGCCGCATCCGTGCGCACCGGCAGGGTTCGGCGCAGCACCGGCAGCAGATCCTCTGCCACGAAGTCCACGGTGCCCACTGGCCCGCTGAGTTCCTGGGACCGGGTGGCCCCGTCGAATGAATCCACCATGGCCACGTGCAGGGCAGGCACGACGCCGTCCCTCACCGCTGCGTCCAGGGTTGCCTTGAGGTTGAGGTGCTTCGCCCAGACCTGCCCGTCATGGAGGATGAGCAGGGGAGTGGGTCCCGCGGTGCTGCCGGGAGCTGGTGAATATATCCACACGGTGCGCAGGCGCCCGTTGCCTGAGTCCACCAGCTGCAGTTCCGCCAGTCCCTCCGAGGCGGCGCTGGTCGAACCTCCTGCCAGCACGCCGCCCATGACGGGAGAGGTGGCGACCGGATCCACGCGCGCGGCGGCCAGCCAGGGGGCGGCCGGGGCTCCGGGAAGCCGGACCACGGACATGGCCCCGCCGTTCATCCCCGCACCCAGCACGGGGTTGAGCGGGTCCGGGCCGCCGGCGTCGGCAGCCATGCGGATGGCCCGGCGCATGGTGGCGGCCTGCCAGGGTGCTTGCCCGGGGCCGCGGTGGACGGTGATCCGGTAGCCGCATTCCCAGTCCGCGGGCATCAGGTACGTCAGCACCCACAGCCCGGTGCCTTGATGGCGTTCAAACTCGCTGGCCGCCGTGTTCCTGTGGTCCACCAGGGCATTGGCGGAGAGGATCACGGCGGTGGCATCCGGGGCCACGTGCAGGAAGGTGACGGCCCGGAGGTCCGCCCGCCCGTCCGGGGATGGCTCCACCAAGGGGAAGCTGCCGCCGTCGCCGGCGAGGAGCCGGGCCAGGAACGCCTCCTGCCGCCCGGCGCCCCAAGCATTCCAGCGGGCGGCGAAGTGACCGCGAAGCACTGGAATTGCCGGGGCCTCGCCTGCCACGGGGTCCTTCGGGGCCGGAAAAGCTTCGGTACGTGAACCGTGCAGCCCGTTCACGCCGGCACCCGCACTGAATCGGGCGCCGCCGGGGACACGCCGTCGGGCTCCAGTGGAACCACCAGGGGTCCGCCCGTGGCGGGGTCGGTGATGACAACTGACTCGATGCCGTAGACCTCCCGCATGATGTCCGGCGTGGCGATCCGGGCCGGCGGGCCCTGGGCGACGATGCGTCCGTCCTTCATGGCGATCACGTGGTCGGCAAAACGGAAGGCGAGTGAGAGGTCGTGCAGCACGGTGACCAGCGTGTATTTGCCTGTGAGGTGGAGCCGCCGGCACAGGCGCAGCACCTCCAGCTGGTGGGCTATGTCCAGGAAGGTGGTGGGCTCATCCAGCAGCAGCACCGGGGTGTCCTGGGCCAGTGCCAGGGCAAGCCACACGCGCTGTCGCTGCCCGCCGGAGAGTTCGCCCACGGCACGGTCCGCCAACTCGGCGACCCCTGTGGCGGCCATTGCCTCAGCCACCTTGGCCTTGTCCACATCGGAGAACTGCCGCAGCACGCCCTGGTGCGGGAAGCGTCCGCGCGCCACGAGGTCGGAAACGGTGATGCCGTCGGGTGCGGTGGACTGCTGCGGCAGCAGTGCCAGCCGCCGCGCCACATCCCGGGTGCGGTAGTTGTGGATGTCCCTCCCGTCCAAATCCACCCGGCCCGCCGTGGGCTTGAGCAGCCGGGACAGGGCCCGCAGCAGCGTTGACTTGCCGCAGGCATTGGGCCCAATGATGGCGGTGAAGGATCCCGGCGGAATGACAACGTCGAGCCCCTCGGAGATGCGGCGGCCGTCGTAGCCCAGGTCCAGGGCGTGTCCGGACAGCACGTCGTTGCCGCCGGGGTGCGTGCTTGCAGTGTTCATGGCTTTCCTTCTTGTGTTGTATATCAGATGCTCCGGCTGCGCGTGACCAGCCACAGCAGGTAGCAGCCGCCCACCAGGCCGGTCATGAGCCCAATGGGCACGTGGACGGCAATCGGCAGATTTTGGGTGAGGAGGTCGCAGGCCACCATGAGGGCGGCACCCATGAGCGCGCCCGTGCCCAAGGGAACCTGAACCGATCGGGTCAGCCTCGCTGCGAGCTGTGGTGCCGCCAGGGCGACAAAGGCGATGGGCCCCACCGCGGCCGTGGCCACTGCCGTCAGCCCGACGGCGGCCGCCATGGAGGCCAGCCGGCTCGCCTCGACCCGGACGCCCAGGGCGCGGGCCACGTCGTCGCCCATTTCCAGAAGACCCAGGCTCCGGCCCTGCACCATGAGCACCGGGAGCAGCAACACCACGGCAATGACAACGGGCACGGCGTGCTCCCACGTCCGTGCCGCCAGGGACCCGGAGAGCCACATTTGTGCCTGGAGGGCCAAGTCCTCATTGCCCTTCAGCAGCAGCAGCGTGTTGACGGCACCGAGCATGGCGCCAATGCCAATCCCCACCAGGATCAGCCGGTAGCCGCCGCTGACGCCGCCCCGCACGGACAGCGCATACACCGCGGCCGCGGCAAGCAGCCCACCGGCAATGGCGGCCAGGGCGGTGGCGGCCGGGCCGGCGTTGAACAGGATGATCTGGGCCACGGCGCCCGTGGCTGCGCCGGTGGTGAAGCCGATGATGTCCGGCGAGCCCAGGGCGTTGCGGGAGATGGACTGGAACGTAGCGCCGGCGGCTCCAAGGCACAGTCCGACGCCGATGGCCGTCACCGTGCGCGGCAGGCGGATCCGGTGGATGACCATGCCGGCCTGCGGATTGTCCGAAACGCCGAACACGGCTGCCATGACCTCGGTGAAGGAGAAGCTGATGGTGCCTGTCTGCATGGCCAGCACCCCCAGCAGGGCGGTAGTCGCGGCCAGGGCGGTTCCCACCACGGCGGTGCGGGGTACCGCGGGGAGGCGAAGGGCGTTCACAGCTGCACCAGCTTCCGGCGGCGGGCCAAGGCAATGAACACCGGCGCGCCGATCACAGCACTCATGACCCCGGCCCCAATCTCACCGGGGTAGGCCACCACCCGGGCCAGGATGTCTGCGGCCAGCAGCAGCAGCGCACCCAGAAGCATGGAAAACGGCAGGAGCCTGCTGTGGTTGGGGCCCACCACCAGGCGGGCGATGTGTGGGGCCGCCAAGCCAAGGAAGCCTATGGGTCCGGCCGCTGCCGTTGCTGCACCCGCCAGGAGCAGTATGGCCCCGGTGCCGAGCAGCCATGTGGTGCGCATCTTGATGCCCAGCGCGTTGCCGAGGTCGTTGCCCAGGGAGAGTGAGTCAAGGCTCCGCGCGGTGGACAGCCCCAGCACCATGGCCACGGCGCAGGCACCGAGCACCCACGGCAGCACATCGTAGCCGCGGCCCTGCAGGGATCCACTTGCCCAGCTGACAAAGTTCCGCAGCCGCTGGGCGTCGCCGGCAAGGATGATGATTGCGGTCACGGAGCCGAGCATGACGCTGAGCCCGGCCCCGGCCAGAACCAGCCGAACCGGATTGTTGCCGGCGTCGTGCGCCCTGCCCAGTGCGTAGACCAGCAGGGACGCGGCGGCGGCTCCGGCAAAGCCGAAGCACATGTACTCGCCAGGACCCGTCGCGCCCAGAAATGCGAGCCCTGCGGCCACGGCTGCGGCGGCTCCGGCATTGATGCCCAGGATGCCCGGCTCGGCCAGCGGGTTGCGCGTCAGCGCCTGCATGAGGGCGCCGGCCAGTGCCAGTGCCGCACCGACTGCCATGGCCAGGAATGTACGAGGGAGCCGCAGCTCAACGACCAGAAGGTGCGTGTTTTGGGCCGGGTCAAAGTGGGTCAGTGCCTGCCAGGTCTCTGCCGGGGAAATGGCCCGGCTGCCGATCGCCAGGCTCGCCAGGGCCAGGGCCGCCAGGAGCGCGAGGCCGCCAATCCAAGCGGGTTTCATCCGGGAATGCTTGCGCGGGGACTGGAACATCTCTAGGCGCAGCCGTTGCTGTGGGGGTTCATTGCTGGTTCTCATTTCCTGGTGCTGTGCCGGCCCGGGGCGGACGCCGGCAAGGTTGCATAGGTAAGCCTAAGCTAAGAAAGTTGCATGGATATGCAGCGGCTTGAAATGTTGCCCAACGCTTCGCAAGGTGAAAAGTGTGGGATGTTTCACATATTTAACCCATTGTGCCCACGGCGGCCTTGGCGCCATCGCTCCGGCTTGAGTTGGCCGGCAGTGGCGAAATGGTGCTGCATGGCTTCGAAAACCCCGTCTTTGCGGCATTTTCGTCAACATTCCATCTCGCCCTCGGTTGACGCTGTCCCGGCGCCCTGGCCCTGGCGCCTACCGCTGGCGTGACGGCGCTGTCAAGCGGTGAAAATCTTCATAACGAAACAAAAATGTGACGTAAATAAGTTAGGTAAGGCTATGCTCGCTTCGTATCGAGTGTCCGGATGAGCCGGGCCCAACAATTACTGGACGGAATCCACTGCCGTGACGGAACCAAGGACATTGCTCGTGACAGGGGCGGCCGGAGGAATTGGCAGGGCCTGCGCCCTGAAGCTGGACCGGGACAGCCCGGTCCGGGACGTCCTGGTCCTGGCGGACCGCGACGGTCCGGGACTGGAACGGCTGGCAGCCGAAATGCCGGGCCGCCAGGTCCTGGCCGTGCCCACCGACGTCAGCAACCCGGACTCCGTTGCGTCCCTGTTCTCCGCCATCGGGGCCCTCCCGGATCCCTTGGCCGCACTTGTCCACGCGGCAGGGATCCTCAGCGTCGGCTCCGCCCTTGAGGTTGACTTCCAGGCGTGGCGCCGGACGCTGGCGGTCAACGCCGACGGCGTGTTCCTGGTGGCAACCGCAGCCGCGCAGATGATGCTGCAACGGCCCTTGAAGAACCGCTCCATGGTTCTTGTCGGCTCCAACGCGGCCGGCGTTCCGCGCTCCACCATGCCGGTGTACGCCGCGTCCAAGGCCGCGGCCGCAGCGTTCATGAGGTCCCTTGGCCTCGACCTGGCACCACGCGGCATCCGCTGCAACACCGTCTGCCCGGGATCTACCAACACCGGGATGCAGCAGGCCTTCTGGGGTGCTGATGCGCAGTCTGGGCGCCAAACCGTGCTGGAAGGCGATGCCAGCGCGTTCCGGGTTGGCATCCCGTTGGGCCGCATGGCCGAACCCGAAGACATTGCCGACGCCGTGGCGTTCCTGCTCTCGGAACAAGCCCGGCACATCACCATGCAGGACCTGTATGTGGACGGCGGCGCAACGCTGCGCGCCTGAACCACCATCCCAGCGACTTGATTTCCACCGAAAGGCACACCATGACCATTGCACTGGCGCCCGCGCCGATCCCCACCGCAGCCTGGCTGCGAGACCCCCTGGCCGAGTACAGGCGAGGCGACTTCCTCATGTCCGGCACCGCCGGCAGCGTCCTGGGGCGAGGCACGGCAACCCTGCGCATGGATGCCGCCAACAGCCGCGAGATCCTGTCCGCACACTTTGGCTCCGCACCGCAGCGACCGGCCATCGCCGGAGTCCTGCCATTCCAGCCCGGCAAAAGCGGCGAATTCCTCATCATGGACACCACGCTGCGTGGACCCCGCCTGGCCCGCCCCGCCGCTGCGGCCACTGTGGAGCAAGGAGGCGCCAGCCGCAAGCCGCACGGTGGGACGCACATGGCACCACAGGCCGCGGATGGCCACTACACGGATGCCGTGGCCACTGCGCTGAAGAAGTTCTCACCCAGTGGCCTGCAGAAAGTGGTGCTGGCGCGTTCCCGCAGCGCTGCCCTGCCGGAGCCGCTGGACATCACCGCATTGTTGGCCCGGTTGCTGGGACAAAATCCCGCGGCCTACGTGTTTGCCGCCCCGCTGCCCGGCAACAAGACGCTGGTGGGTGCCAGCCCCGAACTGCTGATCCGCCGCAGCGGCACCCTGGCACTGAGCAACCCGCTGGCCGGTTCGGTGCCGCGCTGCGCCGACCCGGTGCTGGATGCCGCCAATGCACAGGAACTGCTGCGCTCGGCCAAGGACCTGCGCGAGCACGCCATCGTGGTGGACATGGTGGCCGGTGTCATGGGCGGGCTGTGCAACAACATGGTGGTGCCGCCCCGGCCGGAGCTGGTGCGCACCGACTCCATGTGGCACCTGTCCACCAAGCTCCAGGGCAGGCTGAAGGACCCGGAGACCACGTCCCTGGACTTGGCCTTTGCCCTCCACCCAACTCCGGCCGTGTGCGGCTGGCCCACCCAAATGGCCTGCGAGCTGATCGAGGAGCTGGAGGAAAGTGCACGCGGCTTCTACGCCGGCGCCGTGGGCTGGACCGATGCCGCGGGCGACGGCGAATGGGCCGTGAGCATCCGCTGCGCTGAAGTCTCCAACGACGGCGTGCGGGTGCATGCAGGTGCCGGGATTGTCCCCGGCAGCGACCCGCAGCTGGAGCTTGCCGAGACCGAGGCCAAGTTCCGCACCATCCTGGCCGGGCTGGGGGTGGCACAGTGACGGTGGCAATGGGATGCAGTCTCTGGCCCGCCGAGCTGGTGGGGCAGTACCGCGATCGCGGCTACTGGACCGGCGAGCGCCTGGACGCCGTCGCAGCCAGGTTTGCCCGCACGGTTCCGGACCGGATTGCCCTGGTTGATGAGACGGAACGGATTGGATACGGGGAGCTCGAACGGCGCATTTCCGCCCTGGCCTCCGGGTTCGCAGCCCAAGGCATCCGCCCGGGGGAGCGGGTGCTGCTCCAGTTGCCCAACCGGGTCTCTTTCATTGTTTCCGCCATGGCACTGATGCGGGCCGGGGCCGTCCCGGTCTACCTGCTGCCGGCCCACCGCATTAGCGAATTGGCGGCCATTGCCGTCCAGGCCGCCCCCGTGGCGTACATTGGCCCGGCGGTGCATGCCGGCTTCGACTACCGGGAGCTGGCCGGCGCCTTGTCCCAGGGGATCCCGGGCGGGCTGCAGCTGATCATTGATGGCACCCCCGGCGAGGGGCAGGTGGCGCTGGAGGCTGTGGCACGCAACGGTGCCGCACTGGCGCAGCAAACAGTGCCTGTGGACACCACGGCACTGGCGTTCCTCCAGCTCTCCGGCGGAACCACCGGCACCCCCAAGCTCATTCCCCGCAGCCATGACGACTACCTCTACTCTGTTCGGCGCAGCGTCGAGATTTGTGGCTTCGATGACGAGACGGTCCTGCTGCTGGTGCTGCCCGCGGCCCACAACTTCCCCATGAGCTCCCCGGGATTCCTTGGCGCACTTTTGGCCGGCGGCAAGGTGGTCCTGGCCGGCAACGGCTCACCGGATCTGGCCTTCCCGCTCATTGAACGAGAGCAGGTCACATGCGTTCCGCTGGTGCCGCCGCTGGCCCTGGCCTGGACCCGGGCCGCCCGCACCTCCACACCGGATCTGAGCAGCCTGGAAACCGTCCAGGTGGGTGGGGCGAAATTCCTGCCGGGTGCCGCCGTCGAACTTCAAGAGGTCCTGGGGGTGCAGCTGCAGCAGGTCTTCGGCATGGCCGAGGGGCTGGTTTGCTACACCCGCGCCGACGACGACGCCGTCACTGTGGCGCAAACACAGGGGCGGCCCATGAGTGAGGCAGACGAGGTGCTGATCGTTGACGACGCAGGCCAGCCCGTGGCCCCGGGGGATCCCGGGCACCTGCTCACGCGCGGGGCGTACACCATCCGCGGCTACTACAAGGCGGACGAGCACAATAAGACTGCCTTCACCGCTGATGGCCACTACCGCACGGGGGACATTGCCCGGCAGCTTCCCGGCGGGCACCTGGTGGTGGAGGGCCGCAGCAAGGACCAGATCAACAGGGGCGGGGAAAAGATCTCCGCCGAGGAGGTCGAGGACCACCTGCTGGCACACCCGCGGGTCCACGACGCCGCCCTTGTTGCGGTGCCGGATCCGTTCCTCGGCGAGATTTCCTGTGCCGTGATCGTGCCCGACGGCGTGGCCCCCAGCCGGGCGGAGATCGTCACCTTTGTGCGCGGCCGCGGCGTCGCGGCGCACAAGGTCCCGGACCGGGTCCACATTGTGCCGGACTTTCCCCTGACGGGCGTTGGCAAGAACAGCCGGGCGGAACTGCGCCGCGCCCTTGCCGCCCAACTCAACCCCACAGCCTGAACCCCAGCAACAACGACAAAACTATTGACACGCAAAGGACTGACCATGCGCAACGACCTTCCCCAATCCATCTCCTATGAGCTTCCGGCCACGGCCGAACTGCCCCGGCGCTGCGTGCCGTGGGCCCCGGACCCCTCCCGGTCGGCACTGCTGGTGCATGACATGCAGCAGCACTTCCTGCGCCCCTACGGCGCAGGGCAGGAGCCGGGCCGGTCGCTGCTGGCCAATATTGGCCGGCTGCTCACGCTGGCACGGGAGCTGAACATCCCCGTTTTCTACACGGCACAGCCCCCGCACCAGCAGCCGGCGGACCGCGCCCTGCTGACAGATTTTTGGGGACCCGGCATCGGCTCCAATGAGGAGGGTGCCCGCATTGTTGAAGTGCTGGCGCCGCAGCCGCAGGACACCGTGCTGACCAAGTGGCGCTATTCGGCCTTCCAGCGCTCAAACCTGGCCGAAACACTGCACGCCGCAGGCCGGGACCAGCTCGTCATCACCGGCGTCTACGCCCATATTGGTTGCCAGGTCTCTGCCGCGGACGCCTTCATGCATGACATCCAGCCCTTCATGGTGGCCGACGCCGTGGCCGACTTCACCGCCGCCCACCACGCCCAGGCGCTGGAGTGGGTGGCCGGGCGCTGCGGGGTGGTCACCGGAACCGACGAACTGGCCGCCGCATGGTCGGGCGCCACGGAAACGCCCGTGCCCGTGAGTGAGCTGGTCCGCAGCCGCGTGGCCGAGCTCATGTACATGGACGCTGCCGACATTGGCGACCACGACAACCTGCTGGAACTGGGGCTGGACTCCATCCGCATCATGGACCTGGTGGAGACGTTGCGAGCGGATGGCCTGGAGGTTTCCTTTGAAACCCTGGCCGCTGCGGCCACCGTGCGGGAGTGGGCCGCCGCCCTTGAAGGCCAGGCACCGGCACTGCAGGGGGCAGGGGCATGAGCGCGGCGGGCAACCCCTTTGACAATGACGAAGGCGTGTTTCTGGTCCTGGCCAACGCCGAGGGCCAGCACAGCCTGTGGCCGGAGTTTGTCCCCGTCCCGCTGGGCTGGCACGCCATCCATGGCCCCGACTCCCACACAGCCTGCAACGACTACATCGAGCGACACTGGACCGACCTGAGGCCGCTGAGCCTGCTCGGCCAGATCCTCGCCACCGTGTCCCGCTAGCCCCCACCGACAGGAAAACCCATGGCAACGCCGTCACCGTCCACCCTTGAACTGCCCACACCCGGGCCGGAAGCCAGCCACGTGCTGCCCCTGGTCGGAGCCCAGCCGGGCATTTGGTATGCCCACCATCTCGAGGGGGAGCGCGCCAGCAGCTACAACGTGGCCCGCAGCACCGCCATCGAGGGAAAGCTCGACGCCGCGGCCCTCACCGAAGCAGTGGCCCTGGGCCTGGCGGCGGTAGACACCCTGGGATTCGCCTTTGGCGAAGTTGAAGGTGCGCCCGCCCAGTGGCCCGCACACAGCGGCCGCGAGCCGCTGGAGCTCGTTGACCTGCGCGGACAGGGAACGGCAGTTGCGGAACAGCTCATGGCGGCCGACCTGGCCACCCCCGTCTCCCTGGAAGGTGGCGGGCCGCTGTACCGCCACGTGCTCATGCAGATGGGGGACACGCAGTGGCTCTGGTACCAGCGCTACCACCACATCCTGTTGGACGGCTACAGCTTCACCGCCATCACCCGCCACATCCTGGAACACTATCGTGCGCTGGTTCAGGGCCGCACGGCGCCGCCCTCGACATTCACCCCGACCCGCGATGTGGGTGGCGCCGAGGCCAGCTACCGGAGGTCGGAACATGAGGAGGCAGACGCAATGTTCTGGCGCGACTACTGCCGGGAGCTGCCCCCGGGCACCAGCCTTGCCGTCCCCGAATCCCGCACGGAAGCCATCACCGGCGCCTCGGGAAGCAGGTGTGCCGAGGCGCGCCTTAATGCCCGGCTCGGCGAGGGCATTGCCGCCCTGGCCAGGGAGAACAAGGTGAGCTGGGCGGATGTGGTGAGCGCCGGCGTCGGCAGCTACGTGGCCCGCATGGCAGGTTCCACCGACGTGGTCCTGGGCGTGCCGTTCATGGGCCGCATGGGCACAGCGGCGCTGAATGCGGCAGCCCCCGTAGTGGCCGTCATGCCGCTGCACCTGCAGTTCACGCCCAGTGCCGGGCTGGGCCGCGCAGCCGCGGCCACGGCGTCGGCCCTGGCCCGGATCCGCCCGCACAGCCGTTACGGGGCCGAACAGCTCCAGCGCGACCTGGGCATGGTGGGCGGCGGCACTGCCCTGTACGGAACCGTGCTGAACCTGAAGATTTTCGAATACCCGTTCGAACTGCCGGGTGCCACGCTGCGCACCAACCACCTCTCCGCCGGCCCCGTGGACGATCTCGAGGTGTCCGTATACAGGAACGGCGGCGAGATTGTCCTGGAACTCGAGGCAGCCTCCGGCCTGTACACACAACTGGAGGTGGAACTGCACGCCCGCCGGCTGGCGCACTGGCTTGAAGAACTCGTGGAGACGGGCCAGCCCTTGGCGGACGCAGTACTGCCCCTGCCGGAGGAACTGGGCCGGATCCAGGGGGACTGGGGCAGGGGGCCGCGCCTCGCCCCCGGCGCCGGCACCATCACAGGCCTGCTGGACGCCCACGCCGCAGCGCACCCGCACGAGACGGCCCTGTCCGATGCAGGAGGAAGCCTGACCTTCGCCGGGCTGTCCGCGCGCACCAACGCACTGGCCCGGGCGCTCATCTCCCGCGGCGTGGGCCCGGGGACCGTTGTGGCCATCGCACTGCCGCGCTCCATGGACACCGTCGTGGCCATTTCCGCTGCGCTCGCAGCCGGCGCCGCCTACCTGCCCCTTGACCTGGACTACCCCGGCGAGCGCCTTGCCTACATGCTCCAGGACGCCGCTCCCCAGATCCTGCTGACCGCGTCAACGGTCCAGCCAGGCATTGCCTTCGACGGTTCCACCCTCACCCTGGACACCCCCGACATCGCCCGGGAACTGGCCGGGCAGGCAACTGCGCCCGTCACGCAGCAGGACAGGTTGCGGCCCCTCCACCCTGCCGATCTTGCCTACATTATCTACACCTCCGGCTCCACGGGACGGCCCAAGGGAGTCATGACCACCCATGAGGGACTCGCCAATCTCCTGGCCGTCCACGGGGCCGGGGTTTTTGGGGAAACCGTGGACGCGCTCGCAGGCCGCCGCGTGCGGGCCGGGCACAGCGCCTCCTTCTCCTTTGATTCCTCCTGGGAGCAATTGATCTGGCTGTTCCTGGGGCACCGCTTGCACGTGCTCGACGACGAACAGCGCCGCGACCCGCAGGCCATTGTGGAGGTGATCCGGGACCAGCGGATCGACGCCATTGACATCACCCCGTCCCTGGGCACCCAGCTGCTGGACTGCGGCCTTCTGGCGCCGGGTGAGCACCACCCGGCGCTGGTGCTCTTCGGCGGCGAGGCCGCCCCGCCGTCGTTGTGGCAAGCCCTGCGCGCCGCCCCCGAAACACGCAGCCACAACTTCTACGGACCCACCGAATACACGGTGGACACCCTGGGCGCCGGTGTTGCCGATTCGCCGCATCCGGTGGTGGGCCGGCCCATCGGCAACACCCGCGTGCATGTGCTCGATTCCCGCCTGTGCCCCGTGCCACCGGGTGCGGTGGGGGAGCTGTACATCTCCGGCCCCGGCCTGGCCCGCGGCTACCTGGGCCGCCCCTCCCTGACCGCCTCCCGGTTTGTGGCCGACCCCCTCATGCCCGGTGCGCGGATGTACCGCACGGGCGACCTGGTCCGCTGGCAGCTGGACGGCCAGCTTGACTACCTCAGCCGCGCCGATGACCAGGTGAAAATTCGCGGCCACCGGGTGGAACTTGGCGAGGTCGAGGATGCGCTGGGCGCACTGCCCGGGGTGGCCGCCGCAGTGGTCATTGCCGAACAACTTGGCCAGACCAGCCGGCTCGTGGGCTACTACGTGCCCGGACACGATGCTGCGCCGGTGGATGCCGCCGCCCTTCGTTCCGGGCTGGCCGCCACCGTGCCGGACTACATGGTCCCCGCCGTGCTGGTGCCCCTTCCCGTCCTTCCCCTGACCGTCAACGGCAAGGTGGACAAGGCCGCCTTGCCAGCACCTAGCACCGAGCCCAGTGAGCCGGGCCGCGCCCCGGCCAACGCCCGCGAGGACCTGCTGTGCACCGCCATTGCCGCCGTGCTGGGCCGGGAAGCAGTGGGCGCCGACGACGACTTTTTTGTCCTTGGCGGCGACAGCATCTCCGCCATGGCCGTGTGCGGGGCGGCCCGCCGCGCCGGCTGGGCGTTGCGTCCCCGCGACATCTTTGCCCGGCGCACTCCCGCCGCACTGGCCGCCGCCCTTGAACCCCTGCATCAGGACGTCCGCCAGGATGTGGCAGCAGAGGGCGATGTCCCCCCGCTGCCCATCCAATGCTGGCTGGGCAGCACGGCCGGGCTGGACGCACACTACGCACAGGGTGTCTGCGTCAGCGTCCCGCAGGAATTGACGCAGGAGATCCTCCGGCAGGCCCTCACGGCACTGCTGCGCACCCACCCCGCCCTGCGCGCCCAGCTGCGCAACGGCATGCTGCACATCCCAGGCAGGGAGACCATCGACGCTTCCCGCACCACCATGGACCTGTCGGGGATGCCCGGCACCACCGCCAGCTCTGCTTTCCACGCGGCGGCCCAGTTGCTGGACCCCGAGGGCGGCGCCATGGTCCAGGCCGTGCTGCTCGACGGCGTGCCTGTCCAGCCCGCGGAGCCCGGCGCCCGGCTGCTGGTGCTGGCCATCCACCACCTCGTGGTCGACGGCGTCTCCTGGCGCACGCTGCTGCCGGACCTCGAGCAAGCCGTACAGGCATTGTTGGCCGGCCGCACGCCGCAGTTGGAGCCCGAACAAACCTCGCTGCGGCACTGGGGCAGCCGCCTCCACGCACAGAAGGAGGCACGGCGCGCGGAACTGCCGCACTGGCTCGACCAGCTGCGCGGCGGCCCCGACCCGCTGGGCCGCGGCACCATGGACCCCGTGCTGGACACGCAGGCCACGGCAGGCAGCAGCCGGATCCTGCTCAGCGAGGAAGCCACCACGGCCATCCTCTCCGCCCTGCCAACAGCGTTCCAGGCCACGGTTGAGGAGACGTTGCTGGCCGTCACGGTGCTGGCCGCGGCGCACCACTTCGGCGTGGACGCCCTGGCCATGACCCGCGAATCCCACGGACGCCACAGCGACACCCTGGACCTGGAGCGGACAGTTGGTTGGCTGACTGCCGAACATCCCATCCACGTGGCACTCGACGGCCTCGACACAGCCGTGTTGCTGGCCGGCGGCGGCGATCCCGCAGCCGTGCTGCGCGCCGTCAAGCAGGCCGTCCGGGCCACCCCCGGAGACGGCCTCGGCTACGGCATCCTGCGCCACCTTGATGCCCGCGAGCAAGCAGGCCTTGTCGCCGCGTCCGCACAGAACCCGCCGGCGTTGTTGGTCAACTACCTTGGCCGCTTCAGCTCCCACGGTGGACACTTCACCCCCGTGCAGGCCGGCGGCTCCTTCGCCGACACCTTCGCCGTCAGCCAGGACGCCACCATGCCGCTGGCCCACCCGCTGGAACTGAACGCGTTCCTGGACGGAACCCGGCTGGCCCTGTGCTGGAGCTGGGCCTCCCGGCTGCTCAACGAGGCAGATGCCAGTGCCGTGACTGCCGGCATGGAACAGGCCGCCACGGCACTGGCGGAGTTCGCCGCAGCCCAACCCCGCAAGGCAGCCGCCACCCTGGTGCCGGCCGACGTCAGTGGCACAGTTCTGGACGCCGCCGGGCTGAACCGGCTCCAGGAAAGCCACGGCCCTGCGCTTGCGGTGTTGCCGCTGGGGCCGTTGCAGCAGGGGCTGCTGTTTCACGAACAGCTCGGCGGCGACGCCGGCAGCTACAGTTCCGTCACCGTCATGGAATTCACCGGTCCCGTGGACACGGGACGCCTGCGGACTGCGCTGGAACACCTGGTTGACACCCATCCCCAACTTGGGGCTTCGTTCAACACCACGGCAGGTCCCGTTCCCGTGCAGTACATCGGCCACCCGGCCTTCCGCCGGCCCGTGGACTTCCAGGAGTCCTCGGTGCCGGCAGGCGGTGACGGCCCCGCCGAGACCCTGGCCCTGGAACGTGCCGAGGCCGCACGCAGCTTCACCGTGGAGCGCGGTCCACTGCTCACCGCCCGCCTGGTCCGCTGGGCCGACGGATCCGCCCGGCTGGTGCTCAACGCCCACCACCTGCTGGTGGACGGCTGGTCAACACCGCTCATGGTCCAGTCCCTGCTGGATTGCTACAATACCGGCCGCCCCGCTGCGGCCACCACCCTGGCCGGCTATGCCGCGGCCTGCGCACAACGCATCCCCGCCTCCGCCGACAGGGACGCCTGGGCGGCGGCCTTCGCCGGTGCCACCCCAACCCTTGCGGAAGGCACGCTGGTCACCGCCGCAGAAGGCGGTGAGCCGGCCACGATCTGCCTGGACCTGGATGCCGCCTTCACCCGCCGCCTGGCGGAAGCCGCACAGCGGCACGGTGCCACCCACAATTCCATCTTCGCCCTGGCCCACGCACTGCTGCTGGGCGAACTGACGGGACGGACCGACGTCGTCTTCGGCACCACCGTCTCCGGCCGCGAGGACCAAGCCGTCCAGGACGTGGTGGGGCTGTTCACCAACACGGTGCCCGTCCGCGTGCAGCTGGACCCGGCCGGCACACCTGCCGGACACCTGGCCGCACTGCAGACCCACCAGTCCGAACTGCGCGAGCATGCCACGCTGGGCCTGGGCGAAATCCAGGCGCTGGCCGGCACAGGAACGCTGTTCGACACCTTGTTTGTCATGGAAAACTACCCGGCGCAGGAGGCATCCGAACGGCCGGGCCCGGACGCCCTGGCCGTGTCTGGGCTGCGAAACCGCGGCTACACCCACTACCCCCTGACCGTGCTGGTCCTGCCGGCAGGGCAGGGGTACCAGGTGGTCCTTGAACACCGCCTGGGTGAGGCTGCCGGTGCTGCCATCCTGCCCCGCTTCCAGGCGGCACTGGAAAAGATTATCGAAGCCGGACAGCAGCCCCTGGCCGCCACCACGGCACTGCTTCCGGACGAGCGCACCGTCCTGGCGGAGGCCAACTACAGCAACCGCGATGTCCCGGAAACCACCATCCGGGACCTGCTGGCAGTGGGCGCCGCCGCATTTGGGCCGGCCGCTGCCCTGCAGGACGGTGCGCAAAGCCTCAGCCACGCCGAGCTGCGCGGGCGCGTCCTGGAACTGGCGGGCAGGCTGCGGACCGCAGGCGTGCGCACCGGCGACATTGTGGCCGTGTCCATTCCGCGCTCGGCCCACCTGAGCATTGCGCTGCTGGCCGTCATCGAGGCCGGTGCCGCGTACCTGCCGCTGGACACCGGCTACCCGGCCGAGCGGCTCGCGTACATGTTGGCGGACGCGGCCCCCGCGGCCGTGCTCACCACGGCGGGACGTGCCGGCGGGTTCCCGCCCGGCATGGTGAGCGTCCTGGCTGACGAACCGGCTGGCAATGGGCCGTTGGCTGCACAGGGCCCGGCCGGCTGGCGCGCCCAGGTTGCCGCGGAACTGACCCCCGGCCACCCGGCCTACATCATCTACACCTCCGGCTCCACGGGCCAACCCAAGGGGGTGGTGGTGCCGCACAGCGCCATTGCCAACCGGCTGCTTTGGATGCAGCACGAATACCCCATCGGGGCCGGGGATGTGGTCCTGCAAAAGACGCCCTCCAGCTTTGACGTATCCGTCTGGGAGTTCTTCTGGCCCTTCCTGGCCGGTGCAGCACAGCTGGTTGCCCCGCCTGAAGCGCACAAGGATCCCGTGGAGCTCCATGCCTTGATGAGCCGTGGCGCCGTCACCACGGTGCACTTTGTGCCGTCCATGCTCGCCGCTTTTTTGGCCGCACACGGTCACTCCATGAAACCGCTGCCGGCCCTGCGCCACGTTTTTTGCAGCGGCGAGGCACTGCCGCGGGAGCTGTCGGCCGCTGCCGAACAGTTGCTTGGGGTGCCTGTGCAAAACCTGTATGGCCCCACGGAGGCCGCGGTGGATGTGTCCTTCCATTCCGGCGCCCGGGCGGTGCCCGGGCAACTGGGCGCAGGAGTCCCCATTGGCCGCCCCGTATGGAACACGCAGCTGCATGTGCTGGATTCCATGCTGCGCCCGGTAGCCCCGGGCGTGGCAGGCGAGCTCTACCTGGGGGGCGTGCAACTGGCCACCGGTTACCTGGGCCGCCCCGCCCTGACAGCCGGACGGTACATTGCCAACCCCTTTGGCAACGGCACCCGCCTGTACCGCAGCGGCGACATTGTGCGGCGTTTGCCTTGCGGCGCCCTGGAATACCTGGGCCGCGCGGACGACCAACTCAAGATCCGAGGCCAACGCATGGAGCTCGGTGAAATCGAGGCGGTCCTGGCGGCTACCCACGGCGTGGAGGCGGCCGTGGTGGCCGCGAAATCATCCGCAGCGGCCACCGGCCCGGCCGGTGCCGATGCCCGGATCCTTGTGGCCTACCTGGTGCCGTCCAATAACGACGCCGGGGATCCTGCGGCGGCTGCCGGGCAGGCCCTCCCGGCCCGCGGCAGGGAGGCTTGCGAACGTGCCCTGCCGGCACACATGGTGCCGGTGCACTGGATCCTGTTGGACGCCCTGCCGTTGACCAGCAACGGAAAACTGGACCGCAGGGCGCTGCCCGAGCCAGTCATCACCGGCGGCACGGGCCGTGAGCTGCGGGAAGGACTGGAACAGACCGTGGCGGCAGCCTTCACGGAGGTGCTGGGCGTGCCTGCCACCAATGCCGGGGATGACTTCTTTGCCCTGGGCGGGCACTCCCTGCTGGCCATGGCACTGGCTGCACGGCTCAGCCGCTTACTGGACCGGCAGGTTGCCGTGGGCACGGTCATGGCCGCCAGCACCGTGGAGGGCCTGGCCCGGCGCATTGCGGAGAAATCCGATGGCATGGAGGCACTTGGCGAGGTCCTGCCCATCCGCACCGGCAGCACCTTGCCCTTGTTCTGCATCCACCCGGCCTCCGGGTTCGCCTGGCAGTACCGCGCCCTGGCCCGCCACCTCGATCCCGCCCAAACCCTGGTGGGGCTGCAGTCACCGCGCCCCGGAGGTCCGCTCGCCACTGCCGCCACCATGGCCGAGGCCCATGAACGGCATTACAACACCATCCGTTCGGTGCAGCCCCACGGCCCCTACAGCCTCCTTGGCTACTCGCTCGGCGGCACCATCGCCCACGCCGTGGCAGCCCGGCTGGCGGCCGAAGGGGAAGCCGTGGCCTTCCTGGGACTGTTGGACACCTATCCTCCCGAAGGCCAAGACTGGGGCTCCGGAGCCGAGGAGGAAGTTGCGGCCGAAGCCGAACGCGAACAACTGGAGCAGGGGCCCGGCGGCACCACAGCCGAACAGGCAGCCATGGCCCGGGACATTGTGGAGAACTACCGCGACTCCGTCAGGCTGCTCTCCCGCGCCGCAACCGGCAGATTCCCGGGCCGTGCGCAGCTGTTCACGGCAACCCGGACCATCCCGGACGGGCATGACCCCGCCCGCGCCTGGGCAGGCCACATTGGCAACCTGGACATCGAACCCATCGACTGCTCCCACGAAGACATCCTCGCCCCCGAAACACTCTCCGTGCTCGGACCCCTGCTGGCGGCCCTGCTGGCCCACGGCGGGGGCGCCGGCACCCAAGGAAAGGCAACACCATGAGCAAACAATCAACAGAGGCCAATCCCATCCGGCTTGTCATGCACCCACTGGTGCCGCGGCTGCTCCACGTGGCGGGCATTGAAACCCTGACACCGTCCATGCGGCGGATCACGCTGGCCGGCCTGGCTGCGGAAGCACCGTTTCCATTCACGCCCATGGCCACCTCCGACCACGTCAAGCTCGTGTTCCCGGAGACGGAAACCGGGGAAATCCACCTGCCGACGGTTGCCGATGACAGGCTCGCCATGCCGGAGGGGCGGCCGCGCCCCATCTTCCGCGACTACACGGTGCGTGCGCATGACGGCGACGCCGGCACCTTGGACATAGACTTCGTCCTGCACCGGCACGGCCCCGCCGGACGCTGGGCGATCGGGGCGAAACTGGGCGACCCCCTGGGCGTACTGGGACCCCGTGGGTCCCACATCTACCCAAGTGACTTTGACCAGTTCCTGATAGCCGGGGATGAAACAGCTGTGCCTGCCGTGGCGCGCTGGCTCGAGGAACTGCCACGCGGGGCACAGGCCACGGTCCTGGTCAGCGTGGCCTCCCGGGCAGAGCAGCCCGCATTGCCGCGCAGGGCCGGCACAACTGTCACCTTCCTGGACCGTTCGGTGCACGGCGCCGGTGTCCTGGCAGCGGCATTTGCCGCCGTCGTGCCGGGCCCGGGCCGGTTGTTCGTCTGGGCGGCAGGGGAGGCCGGCTCGCTCAAGCCCATCCGCCGGCACGTGCGCGAGGTCTTGCAGCTGCCACCGACGCACGCAGACATTGACGGCTACTGGAAGGTTGGCGTGGAAGGCCTGGACCACCATGTCCAGGACGGCGATGACTGAGCCGGCCAAGGGAAGGCTGCTGCCCAGCGGGCTGGTGATTGACACCAGCCCACTGCGCAGCAGTCCGGCTTTTAGGCGCATCTTCATTGCCCGCACCATCTCCATCTTCGGGCTGGGCATGCTGGCGGTCGCCGTGCCGCTGCAGATCTTTGAACTGACAGGATCAACACTTCAGGTGGGCGCCGCGGCAACAATCGAGGGCATCTGCGCCTTCGCCGGGCTGCTGGTGGGCGGCGATCTCGCCGACAGGTTTGACCGAAAGCGCATCATTGTCTTTTCCCGGGTGGTGGGCGGCAGCGGATTCGCACTGCTGGCCATCAACGCCTGGCTGCCCGAACCCTCCGTCGCTGCCATCTACGTGGTGGGTGGCGTGGACGGCTTCTTCGGCGCACTCAGTGTCACGGCCCTCATGGCCGTCACACCCACACTGGTGCCACGGAACAAGCTTGCCGCGGCCGGGGCACTGAACATGCTCACGGTGCGGCTGGGCACCATGGCCTCACCCGCGCTGGGCGGAGCCATCATTGCCGTGGCCGGTGTGGGCTGGAACTATGCATGCGCGGCCGCTGCAACACTGGTGACCATCACGCTGCTGACGGGGCTGCCCAGCCTGCCGCCGGACCGGTCCGGGCCGCGCCGCCACCCGGTGAGGACAGCCGTGGAGGGCGCTGTGTTTGTCTACCGGCAGCCGGTGGTCCGTGGCGTGGTGCTGCTCGGCACGCTGCAGACCATGGCCTCCGGGGTTCGGATCATGCTGCCTGCCCTGGCTGCAACCTCACTCGGCGTGGGGCCGCAGGGGACGGGCCTGCTGTTTGCGGCTGTGCCCTGCGGGGCGGTGTTGGCAACCTTGCTCAGCGGCTGGACCACCACAACTCGGCGGCCCGGGCGTTCCATGGCCCTGCTGTCCGTGGCCTCATTCCTGGCCCTGGCGGTGTTGGGCCTGTGCACCGGCCTGCCCGCGGCCCTGATGATGCTGACCCTGTTCGGCGCGCTAGCCTCGATGAGCGGCATCCTGCAGTACGCGCTGGTCCAGGCCCACACCCCTGACCGCATGCTGGGCCGCGTCAATGCGCTCTGGATGGCCCAGGAGGTGGGTGGCGATTCCATCGGCGCCCTCGGACTGGGCGGCCTGGGCCGCGCCGTGCCCGCAGCCACCGCCGTGGTGCTGTTCGGAGGCGCCGCTGCCGTGCTGGGGTTGGCCGGAATGGCCGGTTTTGGGGCATTGCGCCGGACCGGGCCCGTAGGCGGGGACGACGCCGGCAGCCCGCAGCAGCCCGCGAGAACCGCCGCAGCGGGCATCCCGTGACACCGGGCGCCGAGGTGTGGATCTGCCGGGGCACGCCGGAAGTTGCCATGGACGCGGCCTGGCTTAGCGAAGGCGAACGGGCTTGCATTGCTGCCAAAAGGCTGCCGGCCGACCGTGCAAGATCGGCGGCCGCACGGATTCTGCTCAAGCGGCTGCTGGCCGCTGAGTTCGGCATCGACCCCGGCACGGTGCAACTCCTGGCGGCTGGCGGGCGCGGGACCAGGCCTGAGCTGGCCTGGGTCCGGCAGCCCGGCGGTCCACCGGGGCTGAGTGCCAATGTCTCCCATGCGGGGGACGTGGTGGTGGTGGCGGTGGCCCGTGGCGGAATGGTCGGGGTGGATGTGGAACAGCACTGCGCCACCGGCTTTGACGGGTTTGACCAGGTGGCACTGTCGGTGCCGGAAAGGGACTTGGTGGCTGGGACGCTGCCGGCTCTGCAGCCGCAGCTGCGGACGGACCTTTGGGTCCGCAAGGAGGCCGCACTGAAGGCCGTGGGCGAGGGTCTGCGGCGCGATCCCGCCGAACTGTGTTTTGCCGGCAGCGTGCTGGGGAGCAGGGCAGTCAACGTCCACAGCGGGGTTGCTGTGCAACTGCTCGAAGCTGCAGTGGAGTGCTCGGCGGCTGTTGCGGTGGTGGGCGCGTCGAGCCTCAGGTGCCACGAAATACCTGAACCTTCGGCACCTGCGAATAATTACGCAATAAAAACATGGCCATTTAGAGAGTTAGGTAAGGCTATGCTAAGTTTTTCCACGGCAAGCGCGGCCAGGCCGGCGCTTGAAACATCCGGACAATTCCGTCCACACGCCTACCCGGCACCATCAACTGAGGAGACACAACTGTGAAGTTCCAACGCAAGATCCTGCCCCTGCTGGCGGCCGTGGCGGCCGCCGGAATCGCCCTGAGCGGCTGTTCCGGCTCGGCGGACGCCACCTCCGGCAGCGCCGGGGCAAGCGCCCCGGCCAGCCAGGGGGAGTGGCCCCGCACCGTCAAGCACGAATCCGGCGAAACAGTCATCCCGGCCAAGCCCAAGAACATTGCCTCCACCTCGTTGAGCGTTACGGGCACCCTGCTGGCCATCGACGCCCCGGTCACCAGTTCCGCAGCCACGAACCCCAGTGACGTCACCGACAGCCAGGGCTTCTTCTCGCAGTGGGCCACTGTGGCCACCGAGCGCAAGGTCGGCGTGCTGTACCCGGCCCTGGAATTCGACCTTGAAGCTGTGGTTGCCGCCGCCCCCGACCTCATTGTGGTTTCCACCTCGGGCGCCGACAGTGCCGCAGACCACTACAAGGAACTCAGTGCCATTGCCCCCACCATTGTGGTGAACTACGGCAGCCAGTCCTGGCAGGACTTGGCTGCCGAACTGGGCGAGGCCACGGGCCAGGAGGCTGCCGCCAGCGCCGCAGTGGCCAAGTACGACGCCCACGTGAAGGACGTCGCCGCCAAGATCAAGCTCCCCGAGGGCGAATCCAACATCATCAGCTTCAACGGCGCAGGCCAGGACAATGGCGTGGCCAAGCAGGGCGGCTCGCATGCCGATGTGCTGGAATCCCTCGGCTTCAAGATCGCCGACATCCCCGAGGGCCTGGACACCAGCGCCCAGCCCCGCCAGGACTTCGCCTTCATCTCCTTTGAAAACCTGACCAGGGCAGCCACCGGAAACACGGTGTTCCTCCTGGCAGCGGACAATGCCATGGTGGAAGCCTTCAAGGGGGAAAAGGTTTTGGCGAACCTGCCTTCGGTCAAGTCCGGCCAGGTGGTTGCCATGGGACCGACCTCGTTCCGCCTGGACTACTACAGCTCAACCCAGCTGGTGGACCTGCTGGGTGAGACCTTCAGCTAGCCCCATCCGCAAACAAGACGCTCCCTCACTTGATGGCTGCCCCGAGAACCGCGGCCACCTGGTGAGGGGGCGTTCTCCATTCGGCCAGCCGTGCCAACGACGTGCCGCGCGTGGTTGCCCCTTTGGTCCGGTCCCGCACTTGGCCGGCCACCACGGGTGGCTGGCCGCCGGCGCCGCAGCAGCTAACGGGGTGTTTTCTCCGACGCGGCGGCAGCCTCGACGCTCTTCTTCCGCTCCAGCAGCGCGAGCATGGGGAAGAGCAGGACGGACAGCATGCCGGCGCCCACCAGCGCCGTGGAGGTTCCGGAAGTGAGGATGCCCCGGTCCAGGCCGATCGCCGTCACGGCCACAATGATCGGCAGCCCGGTTGCACCAAACAGGACGATGGCGCGCTTGTCCCTGCTACTGGACCCCACAGGGACGGCGAGCAGGTTCGGCAGGCCGCGGACCACCAGGATCAAGACCAGGAAGATCGGCACCAGGGCCAGTGTCTTGGGGTCCGACAACAATGCGTCCAGGTCAAAGGTGACACCGGTGTAGACAAAGAAGACGGGGACCAGGAAGCCGAAGGCCACCCCGTCCAGCTTGTGCTCAACGACTTCGCGGTCGTGCGGGGCGGCACCGGAGATCAGCACCCGCCACAGGATGCCCGCGGCAAAGGCACCCAGCAGCATGTCCAGGCCAAACACCAGGCTCAGGCCCACCAGCAGCGCCACGATGAGCAGCACGAGCCGGACGGCGAACTGGCCGCTTGAATGCAAAGTGGCGTTGACCAGCCGCAGCAGTGTGCGGTTCTCGCTGCGCCCGGTCATCCAAATGGCCAGGCCGGAAATCGCCACGAACATCGCCAGGACCACAACGGATGAGCCAAGGGAATGCCCGCTCAGAAACAGCGAAATGGCCAGCAGCGGCCCAAACTCGCCCACAGTTCCAATCGCGGTGACCGCCTTGCCGAACGGCGTCGAAAGCTCGTTGGCGTCTCGCAGCACCGGAAGCAGCGTGCCCAGCGCCGTTGATGCCAGGGCGACGCCGATGAAGACGCCGGCGGGCACGGTGGGGGCCAGCAGGATGCCCACCACCACACCGCCCGCGAGCGATATCAGCCATGCAATGCTCGAGCGCTTGAGGGGCCTGCCCTTGATGGCACCGAAATTGATCTCGTTGCCGGCCATGAAAAACAGCATGGCGAGGCCGAGGTTGGAGAGCACACCGACGAACTCCGAGGGTTCCACCCACCCCAGCAGGCCCGGCCCAATCATGATGCCCAAGGCAATCTCGAACACCACCAGCGGAACCTTCGCCACCCTGCCCACAAGGTCCGCAAGGAGCGGGGCTGCGGCGGCCACAAGCGGTATGAGAATCAGGCTAGTCAATAGAGCATCCACGGGCGGTTCCTTCAGCCGGATTGAAACTGTCGTTCCCAGTTTGTCAGCTCGCGGACCTGCCGCCAACGATGCCGACGCACGGAAATCACGACGGCGGCGCCCGCTTTGGTGCCTGCCGCCTTTGACACGGTCCGAGGCAGCACGGCGGCAAGCGGCGGCTCCACCCCGAGAAACCCCAAAATTCCGCGGAATCCAGCGAGTTTTGCCGCTTCGGGCCTGCATGCTACTCTGGCACTATTCCACGGGCCTCCCGGCATGTTCTCTTGCCGGTTGCAGATAACGGGTGGAGACTTAGATCCGTTAGTTCCACAGGAGGAATGTATGCATTTGACGCCCCGTGAGCAGGAAAAGCTCATGATCGTTGTCGCCGCTGATTTGGCCCGCCGCCGACAAGGCCGGAACTTGAAACTCAACCATCCCGAGGCCGTCGCCATCCTCACCTACGAACTGATTGAAGGAGCCCGCGACGGCCGCACGGTTGCCGACCTCATGAGCTGGGGGAGCACCATCCTTTCCCGCTCCGACGTCATGGACGGAGTGCCGGAAATGATCAAGGACGTCCAGGTCGAGGCCACCTTCCCCGACGGCACCAAGCTCGTCACAGTGCACAACCCCATCCGCTGACACCAGCCGCGCGCCAAAGGAGCAAGCCATGATTCCCGGGGAATACATTCTCAGCGAACCGCCCATCCTGTGCAACGCCGGCCAGGATGCCACCCAACTCTCCGTCGTCAACCGCGGCGACCGGCCCATCCAGGTCGGCTCGCACTACCACTTCGCCGAGGTCAACGACGCCCTTGAATTCGACCGCCCCGCCGCGTACGGCCGCCGCCTGGACATTCCCGCAGGCACCGCCGTCCGCTTCGAACCCGGGGACCCCAAGACCGTCAACTTGATCGAACTGGCCGGAACACGCCAGGTGTTCGGCTTCCGCGACCAGGTCAACGGGAAGCTCGACGGCGGCACCGCCGGCCCGGGTGCCGCGCAGGCGCTCCCCGGCCGGTCGCCGTCGACCCAGGCACAGCCGGAAACCCCCGCAGCAACAACCGATAAGGACGGACAATGAGCTTTGAACTGAGCCGCAAGCAGTACTCCGACCTTTACGGACCCACCACCGGCGACGCCATCCGCCTCGCCGACACCGAACTCTTCCTCGAAATCGAGCACGACTACACCCGGTACGGGGAGGAAGTGGTCTACGGCGGCGGCAAGGTCATCCGCGACGGCATGGGCCAAAACGGCCAGCGAACCCGCGACGAGGACATCCCCGACACCGTCATCACGAACATCATCGTCCTGGACTGGACCGGCATCTACAAGGCTGACGTGGCCCTGCGCGACGGCCACATCTTCAAGATCGGCAAGGCCGGCAACCCGGACATTTCCGACGGCGTGGACATCACCATCGGCGTCGCCACCGACATCATCGCCGGCGAAGGCAAGATCATGACCGCCGGCGGCATCGACACCCACGTGCACTTCGTCAGCCCCGACCAGGTCCCCGTGGCCCTGGCCGGCGGCGTCACCACGCTTATCGGCGGCGGCACCGGCCCGTCGGAGGCCAGCAAGGCCACCACGGTCACGCCCGGCAAATGGCATATCTCCAAGATGCTCCAGGCGGTGGACAACCTGCCCATCAATGTGGGCCTGCTCGGCAAGGGCCACGCCAGCGCCCGCGAACCGCTCGCCGAACAGGTCCGTGGCGGCGTCATCGGGCTGAAGGTCCACGAGGATTGGGGCGCCACCCACTCAAGCATCGACATGTCGCTAAAGATCGCCGACGAATTCGACATCCAGGTCGCCATCCACTCCGACACCCTCAACGAATTCGGCTTCGTGGAGGACACCATCAAGGCCATCGACGGCCGTGTCATCCACACCTTCCACACCGAAGGTGCCGGCGGCGGGCACGCCCCGGACATCATCAAGGTGGCCGGCCTGCCCAACGTGCTCCCGGCCTCCACCAACCCCACCCTGCCCTTCACCGTCAACACCATCGACGAGCACCTGGACATGCTCATGGTCTGCCACCACCTCAGCCCGGACATCCCGGAGGACGTGGCCTTCGCCGACTCCCGCATCCGCAAGGAAACCATCGCGGCCGAGGACGTGCTGCACGACATGGGCATCTTCTCCATCACCTCCTCCGACTCCCAGGCCATGGGCCGCGTGGGCGAGGTGGTCCTGCGCACCTGGCAGGTGGCCGACGCCATGAAGCGCCAGCGGGGGAAGTACGACGACGACCCATCAGTGGGCGACAATGCCCGACTGAAGCGCTTTGTTGCGAAATACACGATCAACCCGGCCATTGCCCACGGCATCTCCGACTATGTGGGCAGCATCGAGGAAAGCAAGTTTGCCGACCTCGTCATCTGGGAGCCGGCATTTTTTGGCGTGAAGCCGGAGATGGTGATCAAGGGCGGGCAGATGGTCATGTCCATCATGGGCGACCCCAACGGATCCATCCCCACCCCGCAGCCGCGCACCTTCCGGCCCAACTTCGCCACCCTCGGCAGGGCGGTGCATTCGTCCTCGATTACCTTCATGTCCCAGGCCGCCGTCGACGCCGGCGTTCCCGCCGAGCTGGGACTGGCGCACGAGGTGCGCCCGTGCCACGGCATCCGCACCCTGACCAAGGCGGACATGAAGCACAACGGCGAAATGCCAAGCATCTTGGTGGATCCCGAAACCTACGAAGTGCGCGTTGACGGCGAGGTCGTCACGGCCGAACCCTCCAGCGTGCTGCCCATGGCCCAGCGCTACTTCCTCTTCTAACAGACAGACTTCCCGCACCGCCAACTTCTCTATGTATTAAGGAGAACCATTGATTATTGAAGCCATTCTTGGCAACAAGTTTGACCCCGCAACAGAAACCTTCAACCCCGCCGACCTGGAAAAATTGCACGAGGAACGCGTCGTGCTGCCCTCGGCCCAGCTGGTCAAGCGCATCCAGCGCGTCACCACCGACCACGGCCGCGAGCTTGGCATCCGGCTCAACGGTGAGAACGCGCCCGACCTCCGCGATGGCGACGTCCTCTACCTTGACGGCAAGGACGCCATCATCATCTCCGTGGAGCACACGGACGTCCTGGTCATCGCCCCGGAATCCGTCAAGGAGATGGGCGTGGTGGCACACAATCTTGGCAACCGGCACATGCAGGCCCAGTTCTTCGGTGACGACAGCGACTACGGTGCCCAGGTCATGGTTCTCGCCTACGACCACACCGTGGAGGACTACCTCAAACATGTGGGCGTCCCCTACTCACGCCGGGAACGCGTCATGCCCGTGCCGTTCCGCCACGCCGAACACACGCACTGACATGGGGGCCGCACCCAGCTACCTGCTGCCGCTGCTGCAGCTGAGCGACTCGGCCCTGCCAACCGGAGCATTCAGCCACTCGCTCGGAATGGAAACGCACCTCCACCAGGGGATGGTCCACGACGAGGACAGCTTTGCGAACTGGCTCACCCAGTTCATCCGCATCCAGCTGGTCCACTCCGACGGGCTCGCCATCCGCTTCGTCTACGAGGCAGAATCCCCGGCGGAGCTGTTCCGCGTCGACCGGGAGGTGCACGCATCCGCCCTGCCCCGGGAGATCAGGGAGGCCGGGGTGAAGATGGGTGCGCGCATGCTGGACATTGCCCGCGCGGTCTTCCCCTGCGAAGACCTTGAGGAATACGCGGCGGCGGTTGGTTCGGGGGAGTGCGCGGGACACCCTGCGCTGGCCTTCGCCATCGCAGGGAAGAACCTGGGCGTGCCGCTGGAGGAACTGCTGACCACGTACTTGTTTTCTGCTGTCACCTCACTGACGCAAAACGCCATCCGCGGCATTCCGCTTGGCCAGAACGCCGGCCAGCGTGTCCTTGCCGCCGCGCACCGGGAGGTGCGCGACGCCGTCGCGCTTGTGCAGGAGTTGGAACGGGAGGACTTCGGCATCACGGCGCCGGGCCTGGAAATTGCCCAAATGCAGCACGAACGCCAGAGGGCAAGAATGTTCATGTCCTGACCACCACCGACGCCGCATCAGATAAGTCGCGTTTTTCCCCGACGCGGCATCAGATAAGTCGATGTTTCGACGAACGCCGCATCACATTGGCCGGCAGCACGGAACCGGGGACCACAAACTTAGACAAAAGGAGCACCAAATGAAACCCATCAAGATTGGCATTGGCGGACCCGTTGGCGCCGGCAAGACCCAGCTCGTGGAGCGCCTCACCCGCGCCCTGGACGGGGAGGTCTCCAGCGCGGCGATCACGAACGACATCTACACGATCGAGGACGCGAAGATCCTGGCCGCGAACGGCGTGCTGCCGCTGGACCGCATCATCGGCATTGAAACGGGCGGCTGCCCGCACACCGCCATCCGCGAGGACACCTCGATGAACTCGGCCGCCGTGGAAGAGCTGGAGGCGCGGCACCCGGACCTGCAGGTCATCTTCATCGAGTCCGGCGGCGACAACCTCTCGGCCACGTTCAGCCCGGAGCTGGTGGATTTCTCGGTCTACATCATCGACGTGGCGCAGGGGGAGAAGATCCCGCGCAAGGCGGGGCAGGGCATGATCAAGTCCGACCTGTTCATCATCAACAAGACGGACCTGGCCCCGTATGTGGGCGCCGACCTGTCTGTCATGGAGGCCGACACCCTCGAATTCCGCGGCAACAAGCCGTACTGCTTCACGAACCTCAAGACCGACGACGGGCTGGAGCACGTCATCAACTGGCTCAAGCGAGATGTGCTCATGCTTGACCTGGCGAACTAGGGCCGCCGGTGGCTGAGCTTGGGCCCACGGCCGCGAGGGTTCCGCCGCGAGCTCGCGAGTGGTGGGAGCGGCTGGGGGGCGAGCCCCGCAGCGTCGGCCGGCTCGCGGCGCCGGCCACGTGGGCGGGCACCCTGTCCCTGGACATTGACCGGCGTGCGGGCAAGTCCATCGCGGTGCGCCAGTTCCATGACGGCGCGCTGCGGATCCTGCGCCCGCACTACCTCGATGGTTCCGGGCAGGTTTGCTACGTCATCGTCAACCCGGGCGGCGCCTACCTGGGCGGGGACAAATACCTCATCGAAGTGTCGGTCGCGGACGGCTCGGACCTGCTGCTGACCACCCAGTCGGCCACGAAGATCTACCGCACGCCCAACGACCGGGCGGAGCAGCACACCCACATCCGCCTCGGCGCCAATGCCCGGCTCGAACTGCTGCCGGACCCTCTCATTGCCTACCGCGAGGCCAGCTACGGGCAGGTGAGCTGCGTGGACATGGACCCCACGGCCTCGCTCGTCATGGCCGAGGTTCTCACGCCCGGCTGGTCTCCCGACGGCGGGCTGTTCCGCTACGACGAGATCCGCATGCGCAACGAAATATCCATCGGCGGCCGGCTCACGGTCCTGGACAACCTGCTGATCCGCCCCGGCACCGGCTCGCCCGTGGACAGCAGCAACTTCATGTCCCACTACACCCACCTCGGCTCGCTGCTCGCGGTGGATGCCCGGGTGGACCAGGCGCTGGTGGATGACCTCCACACCTTGCTGGCCCCCATGAACGACGGCGGCCGGCTGGGACTGACGCTGTTGGACGGGCCCGGGCTGGCGTTGCGCGCCCTGTCCCACTCCACTGAACGATTGAACGAAATGCTGGCCGCCGCCGTCGACCTTCTCAGGAAGCGCTGGCACGGCCAGGAACCACTGAACTTAAGGAAATACTAAATGACTGCCCTTGCCCGCCTTGGATATCTGGAACGTGAAAAGCTTCCGGTTGCCCGAAGGATGGGCGCCACGTTCCTGGCTGTGGCACTGCTCCACCTTGCCGTGGCCGGGCTCATGGCCTACTCCTTCATGGCCGATGTGCACCCGCTGGCGATCGGCCTGCTCATCACCGCCTACCTGGCCGGGGTGAAGCACAGCTACGACTGGGACCACATTGCCGCGATCGACAACTCCAGCCGAAAGTTCGCCGCGCAGGGACGCTCGCCCGTCAGTGTGGGCTTTGCCTTCAGCATGGGACACAGCTCCGTGGTGCTGCTGGCCGGAATCCTCGTGGTCAGCGGCGCCGGCATCATGGGCGCCGTGCTGGAGGAAGGCTCGGCGGCCAACATGGCGCTGGCGGTGTTCGGGGCGAGCGTGTCGGCATTGTTCCTGCTGGCGATCGGGCTGTTCAACGGCTCCGCGTTCCTGAAGGCCAACGTCCTGTTCCGGCGCGTCCGTGGCGGAGGGACGGTGCGCGACGACGAGCTGGCGCCGACCGGCATGGTGGCCCGCCTCATGGACAAGCCGCTGTCGAAGGTGAAGCGCCCGCGAGACATCTACGTGCTGGGGTTCCTGTTCGGCCTGGGGTTCGACACCGCCTCCACCATCGCGTTCCTGCTGCTGACGGCGTCGGCGGCGCTGGCGGGCATCTCCGTTGCCGCTCTGCTGGCCCTGCCACTGGCGTTCACCGCGGCCATGACACTGTGCGACACCGCCAACGGCATGGCCATGATGAAAATGTACCGTTCCGCCGTCATGAACCCCGCCCGGCGGATCGGCTTCAACATGGTTGTCACCGGTCTCTCGGCGACCTCGGCCCTGTTCATCTCCGCACTGACCATCGCCGCCATCCTGCACGACGTCCTGGGACTGGGCGACCCTGTCACCACATGGCTGGCCAACCTGGACCTGGGCCACGCCGGCCTGCTGCTGGTTGGTATGTTCCTGCTGGTGTGGGGGGCCGCCGCCGTTGGCTGGCGGCGGAGCAGGCGCATTCGCCCAACAATGTGAGATGGCGCATAAAAGCCGACTGTCACACGCCTTTGCCGAATTGTTGAGACTAGGCTTGAACTTTGACAATATTTCCGGCGAAGGATGAACTTCGCCGGCGAGCGCAACGAAGAAGTTAGGCCCATGAAGAAACTCATTTCCCTGTCTTTCGCCGCCATCCTGCTTGCCGGGCTTTCCGCCTGTGGGTCGGATTCCTCCGCAACGCCGTCCGATGCCCCCAGCACCACGGCCGCAGCAGCCCAGGACGAGCGCGCCGTACCCGACGTTGTGGGCATGACGTACGACAAGGCCTACAACGCTCTCGTCGGCGAAGACTTCTTCGCCAAGCTGGTTGACGAAAACGGTGATGAATGGATCACCGGCAACCCCTGGGCCGACGTCACCGTCAAGTCAACGGATCCGGCTGCCGGCACCATGTCTGACGCTTCCTATGTCAATGTCACCCTGACCGTGACGCAGGACGAGTACGCGAAGCAGACTGAGACCGCCAAGTAGGCTGCCTTCGCAACAATTCCACCGGCCCTGCCGCGGACCCAACAGTGAAAACTGCCGCGGCGGGGCCGTTTCTTTGCCCTTTCCCGGCTGCGGGCGGCTTGAGCACGTGGCTCGCTGGAGCCGTCAGGAAGCACTTGCAGGCACGGCGGGCAAAAGAATGCGGCAGGCAGGTTCCGCCACGGCGTTTCCGGACTTGACCCTGCCCCCAAGGTCAAGGTTTAGGCTGGCACCGGGAGGCAAAAATGCGCATCGGTGAACTCGCCGCGAAATCAGCAACAACCATCAAGGCTGTCCGGTACTACGAACAGCTGGGCCTGGTCACACCCGCCCGGCACATCAACGGCTACCGGCACTACTCGGACCACGACCTGAAGATCGTGCAGGAAATCCGTGAACTGGCCGGCCACGGCATCACGCCCGCCAAGGCCAGGCCGTTCATCGAATGCCTTGACGCCGGCCACCGCCACAGCGACGAATGCCCGGCATCGCTGGCCGCCTACCGCGACAGCCTCGCCGAGCTTGACCGTGCCATCGCCTCCCTCACCGCACGCCGAAAACTGCTCGCCGCACGGCTGCAGCAGGGCGCCGCCCGCACCTTCACCCTGGAGCCAGACATGACCGACTACGCCACAACACTCCCCGACAACCTGCCCATCCCCGCGGATGACGGCGCCACAGCCCACCTTCCGGGCCTCAAGATGCCGGCACTGGTCCTCGAGGACACCTCCGGCCGGAGCATCAACCTCGCCGACCTGGGAACCGGCCGCAGCATCATCTACCTTTACCCGCTGACCGGCGTCCCCGGCACGGACCTGCCCGACGGCTGGGACGCCATCCCCGGCGCCCGCGGCTGCAGCACAGAGGCCTGCGACTTCCGCGACCACTTCGCCCAACTCCAGGCGGCCGGCGTCGAGCGCGTCCACGGGCTCTCCAGCCAGGGCCCCGACTACCAGCGCGAAGTCACCGCCCGCCTCCGCCTGCCCTTCACGATGCTTTCCGACACCAGATTTGAACTCGCCGCCGCCCTCACGCTGCCCACCTTCGCAGCACCTGGCCACCCGCGCCTCTACTCGCGACTGACCCTCGTTGCCACCGCAGGCGTGATCCAGCATGTCTTCTACCCGATCTTCCCACCCAACACCCATGCGCAGCAGGTCCTCGCCTGGCTGGAGGCAAACCCCGCCAGCTGATGCCCGTGCCGGACAGGCACTTTTGCGGCTCTTCCGAATGCAGGGTGTAGGTGGGGTTGGTCAGTGATGAATCCGGGCGAGGAACTCGTTTCGGTATAGGTGAGGGCCTTGGTAGAGAATCAGATTGTCTAGATCCAGATTTTTCTACAGCAAGGCCCTCGTGTTCAACGCTACTCTTCAATGCCCTGACCTGACTACTTTCTGCCGCCTTGACAGGCTTGGTCTGGAAGCGACCGGGCAGTTCCTTGCTCCTGATCGTGCTGTGATTGCCTGTCGGGTGGTGGCCACGGATGAATGGTGCCGTAAGTGTGGCGGCCAAGGTATCCCGCGGGATACAGTGACCCGGGAACTCGGCCATGAACCCTTCGGCTGGCGGCCGACGACGTTGCTGGTCCGGATCCGCCGCTATCGGTGTACCGGGTGCGGTCATGTCTGGCGGCAAGACACCACCCAGGCGGCCGAACCACGGTCAAAGCTTTCCCGTCGCGGCCTGGTGTGGGCGTTGGAAGGCATCGTGTGCCAGCACCTCACCGTCGCTCGCGTCGCCGAGGGGCTGGGCGTGTCCTGGAATACCGCGAACAAGGCCGTGTTGGCCGAAGGACGGCGGGTGCTAATCAATGACCCCACACGCTTCGACGGAGTAAAGATCATCGGTGTTGACGAGCACGTGTGGCGCCACACCAGGCATGGAGACAAATACGTCACCGTCATCATCGACCTCACCCCGGTCCGCGACAAAAAGGGCCCCTCCAGGCTGCTGGATATGGTTGAGGGCCGTTCCAAACAGGTCTTCGCTACCTGGTTGAAGGAACGCCCTCAAGCTTGGCGTGACGGGGTGGAAGTCGTGGCCATGGACGGGTTCTCCGGGTTCAAAAGCGCTGCCGCCGAAGAGCTGCCTGCCGCTGTTGCGGTGATGGATCCATTCCATGTCGTCCGTCTTGCCGGCGACGCGCTCGATGACTGCCGTCGCCGGGTGCAGCAGGCCACGTGTGGGCATCGGGGACGAGCCGGGGATCCGCTCTACAAAGCCCGGCTGACGCTGCATACCGGTGAAGGATTGCTGACCGAGAAACAACAAAAGCGAATCGCTGATCTCTTCGCCGAGGAGAAACATGTCGAAGTCGAAGCTACGTGGGGCGCCTATCAACGCATGATCGCCGCTTACCGGGCAGAAGACCCGGCCCAAGGTAAGAAGCTCATGCAAGCCCTCATTGATTCCCTCAGCAGCGGGGTCCCTGCAGCTCTGAAAGAACTGAAAAAGATGGGCCGAACACTCAAACGCAGGGCAACTGACATCCTCGCGTACTTCGACCGTCCGGGAACTTCTAACGGCCCAACTGAAGCAATTAATGGAAGATTGGAACACCTCCGAGGATCCGCCCTTGGCTTCCGCAACCTCACCAACTACGTCGCCAGATCACTGCTGGAATCCGGCGGCTTCAGACCGAAACTACACTCTCAATTCTGAAGAGCCACTTTTGCGCGCACGACGGCGCCACCTGCCAAAGCGGTCCAGCAGCCTTGCGCCGGGCTGCTGTGGGGAGCCGGGGCAGGCCGGCACTCGAGGAACAGGCCACGCCGCTGTGAGGCTGTGAGCATTGCTTCGGGGTGTCAGCCCCAGAAGCCGGCAAGATTCGCGGCAGCCGCCTTGCCCTGGTCGAATCCGGCCCGGGCGGAGGCAGGGCGTGCAGACAGGTCCATCATGTTGGATCCGAACGCCTCGAGCGAACCGCTGTCAGGGAGGATCGATGCGACCCTGCTGCCGGAGGCGAGCAGGTCTTCGACCTGGGCATCCAGCTGCATGCCCCAGTCCCGTGGGTGCCGCGTGCGCCCACCCAAGGGGGAGAGCACCAGCACCCGGCCGAACCCAGCGGCAAGGTCGGCGTTCTCGCTGTTGCGCCGGTAGCCGCCGTCGATGTAGGGGACGCCGCCAATGCTGTAGGCAAAGCTGCCGGCACAACTCGCGGCAACCGCGTCCACCAGATCGACGTCGCTGTTGGCGTCAAACACGACTGGCTCACCGGTGCCGGCGTTGACAGCCGTCAGCAGGATCCGCCACCGGGGCCACCTGGTGTTCGGAAACCTGGATGCGACGGCCGCCCGCCACTTGGCTTGTGCCCCGGCATCGTGCGAAGCGCCCAGCGTGAGGGCGGATGCGCCCATGCGCCGGCGCATGTCGGCCGGGTCTGCGGAGGCTGCAATGACCTCGCCGGTCCGGCGCATGTTTTCGGCTGCCGAACCGCGGCCACCGGTCCCGGAACCGGGAGTGCCGTCCACGGGCCGGGGCGTCACGGGGGCCGCAAGGATGTCTTCGAACAACTGCAGCGGGCTGGTGGCGGAGGCCTGAGCCGCTGCGGTGGCCCCTGCCGAGGTGCCGACGATGAGGCCGGCAGCAGCCGTGTCCACGCCCGCGTCAAAAAGTCCGGCGAGGACGCCGACCAGCCAGGCATTGCCTGCGGATCCACCGCCGCCAAGGACAAGTGCCCGCTGCGATGCGGCCGCCGGGTCTGCCGGAAGTGTTGGATAAAACGTTGAATTCATGGGAGTCGCCCTTCGCGATGTGCCGTATCAGGCGCTCCCGGTGTCGGCTAGGCCAGCCGCGCATTCGTGGACTGCAGGGGAGCGCCCACTGTTGATCCTGCAAACATGGGTCTCACCTCCTGCGAATTCTTCACGAACCCGAAAAAAATACCACGCTCCGGCGTGGTGCACAAGGGACTCGTGGCAACCGAAACAGCCATTCCGGTGCGGTGCCCTCATCGGGAGTCGCGGGCCACCCGCTCCAATTGTTCACGGTACTGTGCCCACCAGGCCGTGTCCTGGGACGGAAGGTTCTCGTTGCCCTTGACCAGCCCGGCGGATCCGTCGACCAGCTCCCGGAGAATGTCGGCATGCCCGGCGTGCCGGTGCGCTTCGGCGATCATGTGGACCAGGATCTGGTTCAGCGTCACGTTCTGCCGCGCCGGTGTCCACCACGGCACCAGGCCGGGGGCGTCGAGGGGGAGTGCCTCCAGGGTGGCCCGGGTGTCTTCGCGCACCCGGGCGGCGAACGCCGTCACGGACGCAACCGACTCCTCGGGGGACGCCCACATGTCCCAGTTGTCCGCGCCGTCGTCCTCCGCAGAGGAGGGAACAAGGCTGGACGGCCTGCCGAACACCTCGCCGAAGTAGCCGGCTTCGGTGACTGCCACATGCTTCACCAGGCCCAGCAGGTTGGTGCCCGTGGGCGTGAGTGGGCGGCGGGCGTCGTATTCATCCACGCCCTCCAGCTTCCACAGCAATGCGTCCCAGGCGAGGTCAAGATAGCGCTGCAGGGTGGTCTTCATGTCGGTTTCAGCCATGCGGGAATCCTATCCGGCGGCCGCCGCCCGCCGATAGCCCTGCCGTCAAACGCCTGATTCCGTGCCCCGGGAATCCTCCGCTGCTGCCACACGTTACCTTGGAAACAGCTACGAGGGGAACATCCATGCAGCCTGCACTTTTCACGCCCATCACGGTCCGCGGCACCACGGTCCGCAATCGCCTCTGGGTGTCGCCCATGTGCCAGTACTCCGCCGAAAACCAGGACGGCATGCCGTCCGACTGGCATCTCGTCCACCTGGGCGGGCTGGCACGGGGCGGCGCCGGCGTGGTGTTCACCGAGGCCACCGCCGTGGTGCCGGAGGGGCGAATTTCCCCGCAGGACCTTGGAATCTGGAACGACTCCCAGCGCGACTGCCTCGCCCGGATCGTGGATTTCATCCACAGCCAGGGCGCCGCAGCCGGGATCCAGCTCGCCCACGCCGGGCGGAAGGCATCCACCTTCCGGCCCTGGGAAGAGCGCCACGGCACTGTTCCCGTGTCCGACGGCGGCTGGCCCACCGTTGCGCCGAGCCCCGTCGCCTATCCGGGATATGCCGTGCCGCGGGTGATGACAGCCGACGACATCAAGGAACTGTCCGCCGCCTTTGCCGCGGCCGCCCGCCGCGCCCTCGACGCGGGCTTTGACTTCATCGAGATCCACGCCGCCCACGGCTACCTGCTGCACCAGTTCCTCTCACCACTGTCCAACCAGCGCAGCGACGCCTACGGCGGAAACCTCGAAAACAGGGCGCGGGCGCTCCTTGAAACGATCGACGCCGTCCGGACCGAGGTGGGCACGGAAGTTCCGCTGCTGGTCCGGTTCTCGGCAACCGACTGGGTGGAGGGCGGCTGGACGCCCGGGGACACGGCGACCGTGGCTGGCTGGGCCAGGGAGCACGGAGCCGACATGGCCGATGTTTCCTCAGGAGGCAACATCCCGGCCCACATCACGGCCGGCCCCGGCTACCAGGTCCCGTTCGCCACCGCGGTCCGCACCGGCGCACACATGCCGGCCATCGCCGTCGGAATGATTGAAGAGCCACGGCAGGCCGAACAGATTGTGGGCACTGGGCTGGCCGACGTGGTCATGATGGGACGGGCCCTGCTGCGGGACCCCAACTTCCCGCTCCGTGCAGCGGCCGCCCTCGGCGCGGACATCGCCTACGCGCCGCAGCAATACCACCGGGCGCCGATCCGGAATTAGACCCGCGACGCCGTTGCCGCCTGGGCGGGGTGCGTCGGCGTCCGCTATTTGCCGGCCGGGCGCACGAACTGGCAGGTGGCGGGCTTGCGCTGGGTGGCGGTGGCGGCCGAGGCTTCCCCGCCGTCGACAGTGATGGAACAGCTGAGGGCGCCGGCGGCCCCATCGGGATACTTTGCCACGACCAGGATCTTGGTGAACGGCTGGCCCTCGACGAAGGTCAGCTCGTGCGTGTAGGGCAGTTTCTGCTCCGACATGGCGCCGCCGGACTTTTTGCCGGATGCGGTGACGACCACGGTTTTCACCATGGCCGTGGCGTGGTTGCCCTCCACCTTGACCGTGACCTGGTGTTCTTCCGGGGCGGCGGATGCGGCCGCGTCGGCCGCAGTGTCGGCCGCCGATGCGGGCCCTGCGGAGGCAGTCGGGGTTGCGGATTCGGGCGTGGAAGCAGCGGTCTCCGTGGCCACGGACTCGGCGGCGGGCACGGAAGCGCCGGTAGCAGTGTTGGTGGCAGTGGGGGAACAGCCGGACAGGGCGAACGCCAGCACTGCCGCGGCGGCTGCCACGGAGGGCTTGAGATGACGGGTCAATGCATTTCTTTCATTAGGCACCGAACGATCATGGCAAACATTCAATAGTTCGATCGAATCCAGTGATGCATGCCACTGATTCCCATGTTATGGCAAACGACCGACATAATGGAGGGCTGTACACCTGATTGTTACCGCCTTGCCGAAGACACCGCGGATGCGACAGAACCCCCTGCCAGGAAGTCAGCAATGCCTCAAAAGACCAGTTCCTTGGAGCCGTCCGGCCCAACGACAGCCACACCGGAGCACCCGGCCGGGGCTGTGAACGGCGCGGCCCCGGGGGACAAGGCGGCAGGGGAAAACGAGCTCAAGCGCGGGCTTGCCAGCCGCCACCTCCAGATGATCGCGATCGGCGGCGCCATCGGCACCGGCCTGTTCGTGGCCTCGGGCGGCACCATTTCTCAGGCCGGCCCGGGCGGCGCACTCGTTGCCTACGCACTCGTGGGCCTCATGGTCTTCCTGCTGATGCAGTCGCTGGGGGAGATGTCCGCCAAGATCCCCGTCGCAGGTTCATTCCAGACCTACGCAACCCGCTTCGTGTCGCCGTCGTTCGGCTTCGCCATCGGCTGGAACTACTGGTTCAATTGGGCCATCACCGTCGCTGCCGAACTCGTGGCCGCCGGCATCATCATGAGCTTCTGGCTGCCCGACGTTCCCGGCTGGGTGTGGGCAGGGGCGTTTCTCCTGCTGCTAACCGGTGTGAACGCACTCTCGGCCAAGGCGTTCGGGGAGAGCGAATTCTGGCTCTCCCTCATCAAGGTAGTGGCCGTCATCCTGTTCCTGGTGGCCGGAACGCTCATGATCTTCGGCATCCTGGGCGACGGCCCCAAGGGGCTGAGCAACTGGCAAAACCGCGAGGACGTCTTCCACGGCGGCTGGGTCTCCATCATCTCCGTCTTCATGATTGCGGGCTTCTCCTTCCAGGGCACCGAGCTGGTCGGCGTCGCGGCCGGCGAGGCCAAGAACCCGCGCCGGGAAGTCCCCCGCGCCATCCGGTCCGTATTCTGGCGCATCATGATCTTCTACATCGGCGCCATCTTTGTGATCGGCTGCCTTGTCCCCTTCACGGACCCCAGCCTGTTGGCATCCGGCGAGGCCGACATCGCCGCCTCGCCCTTCACCCTCGTCTTTGAACGTGCCGGAATCGCCTTCGCGGCTGCCCTGATGAACGCCGTGATTCTCACGGCCATCCTGTCAGCAGGAAACTCCGGCCTCTACGCCTCAACCCGCATGCTTTACGCCATGGCGCGCGACGGCAAGGCGCCAAAGATCTTCGGCCGCACCAACGCCCGCGGCGTGCCCATGGCAGCCCTGCTTGCCACAGCCGCCGTCGGGCTGTTCGGCTTCCTGAGCGCCGTCGTGGGCCAGGGCGCCGCATACGCGTGGCTGCTGAATGTCTCGGGACTGAGCGGCTTCATTGTGTGGGCCGGCATCGCCGTCTCGCACTACCGTTTCCGCCGCGGATTCCTCGCCCAGGGCAACAAGGTCAGTGACCTGCCCTACCGCGCGTCATTCTTCCCGTTCGGGCCCATCCTGGCGTTTGCCGTGCTCATCCTGGTCATAGCCGGACAGAACTACGAGGCGGTCCTGGCCGGGCGCGGCGTGGAGGTCCTCTCCTCATACATTGGCATCCCGATCTTCCTGGGCCTGTGGCTGGCCCACCAGATCGCCAGCAGGTCCAAGCTGGTCAAGCTCAAGGACATGGACCTCAGCGGACCCGACCAAGCCTGAACCCGCCGGGCCAGGCCCGGGCTGTCGGCAGGCGCCGGTTCAGCGCTGCTGACGTTCGACGGCGCCCGGCCCGCCAAGGCGCCTGTCCCGGCACGGCGCGGTTATCCGCGGGCGAAGAGTACCTTGTCGTTGGGGGAGATGCGGCGCGAATCGGGCAGGGCGTCCACGGGGGCAATTGCGGCACGGCGCCCGCCGCCAAGCCGCCGCGGCGAGACCGGCGGTTCCGCCTGTCCCGGCGCTGCTGCCGCCGGCGGGTTTTGCGGGGGTGCGGGGATGTCGCTGGGCCTGGCGGCCCGGCGCGACGCAGCCGAACTCGTGGTGATGTCCACCACCGGTGTCCGTTTCATGGCGGCCGGCGGCGTCCAGTCCCGCGGAGTCTTGTCCCGGCTGGTGTCTCCCACGGCGCCGCTGCGCCTGGCAGTGCGGCTGCGCAGTTGCGCGGCCAGCTGCGGAAGTTCAAACACTTCGCGCAGGATCAGTTCCATGAGCTGGACGCAGTCGCGCGCTTCGCTCCAGGTGACGGAGGCTGTCAGGTCGCCGTGCGCCATGTCGCTGTCGATGATGCGGATCGCCTCTGCCGCCGACTTTGTGGAGGCCAGGATCATGTGCCGGCCGTGCATTTCGGAGATCTTGTCCAGCAGCGTCCCGGCCGTGATGTTGTTGGCTTTCGCGCAGGCCTCAATCGTGCCGCGGGCCATGATGATGGCTGCCCGGAACTGGCCGGACTTGAAGCACCTGAACGCCTCGGCGGAGGCAGATTCAACGGCCAGCGGCAGGTTGGAAATCGAGGGACCGTCATTCTCCGGCAGGCACTTGTCGATGCCGATCTGCTCCCAGTACTGTGCCTCGTGGCCGGCCGTTCGCTCATAGTCCCACTCGGCCGTGCCCGCATACACCTCGGTCAATGCCAGGCTAAGGAAGCCGCAGGCAGCACAGGAGAACGTGGCCTGGACGTACGCGATGGTCCGGTGGGAGTCGTTGTCAAGGGTGATGGTCGTCTCGCCCTTAAGTGCAAAGTGGGCGTGGACACCGCAATATCCACAAACGCGCGAAGCCATCATATTCCCTTCAAAGTGGCGGGCCGATCCCGCACATCCATACCCTTGCAAGCACCGTCGCCCCGCACCTGCCGCCGAAGTTGCCGCCGAAGTTGCCGGCACGTTGGCCGGCCATGCCGGATCCACGCATTCAGATGCATCGTGAATCCGCCACCATTGGCAGTTGATTTGGAAGGTAGTTGCTTTCCACCGTAGGGCCCGCCCCCGCTCAGCCCGTGGTCTACCAGTGAGTAGTCTAACAAGATTCGTCCCACGCCCATGACTCGGATCACCACCGCCGCGTAACGAAGGGAAGGATGTGGTATTGGGTTCTGCGCGTGGGCAAGTTCAATGCGCTGAAGCAGTCTGGACAATCTAGCCGGCAGGCGCTGAGGTCAGGGTGATCCCACGCCACAAGCCGCAGGGGCCGATGGATACCGTGCCGCCGGCCTGAGGTTCGTCGGCACGGACGATGACCGTCGTGTTGTCCGAGCCGTGGTGGCCGATCTTGCAAAAGGTTCCCGCCATTGCCCTCCTTGGTCGCTTCCAGGATCAACCCACGTGCGACGCGGTTGATGACGGCCATCTGGTCCGCGTACAGCTGGGACCCTGTCCGGCGAAAGTCCTCCAGATGTCGTATGATGTGTGACCTCTCAGCATTCAGCGCCCGCACTTGTTGTGTGTTGGAGAACATGTAGTGTCGGCCCCATCCGTTGCAGTGCGGCCAGCCCTTTCGGCACGGGTTTGACGCACATTTTGTAGGTTGGCGCGAAGTCACAGCACCCAGCTGATAGTGAACCTGCGCACATCTTCGGGGGCGGATTTTAACACTGTTGCCCATGCGTCGACCCAATCTCGTCTAGTACTACAGTCGCGTTTATTTTTGGTCGTGTCGGCGGTTTAATCGGACTTTGGCCCGGAATCCTGTTAATCATGATGGGTGAGCGATGATATTTGGGTGGCAGAGATACAGGAATGGGCTGATGGCCTGGAGGAAATCCGGGAGCTGATCGGGGACGAGTTCGCCCGCACGGAGCCGCGGAATAACGCGGTCAACTACATCCGTGGCCTGCTCTCGGATGAGGAGCGGAAGAACTCTTGGACGCTGTCCGAGCGCGCTGGGCAGGGCACGCCGGATGGGATGCAGCGGCTACTCTCGACGACCGATTGGGACCCGGATAAGGTCCGTGATGCTTTGTTCGGCTACGTGAAAAAGCACCTCGGTGATCCAGAAGGCATTTTGGCGATTGATGAGACCGGTTTCCTGAAAAAGGGGACGGCTTCTGCCGGGGTGGCCCGCCAGTACTCGGGCACCGCCGGGAGGGTGGAAAACTGCCAGATCGGGGTGTTCCTGAGCTACGCTTCACCGGCGGGGCGCACGTTCCTGGATCGGGAGCTTTACCTGCCCAAGGCCTGGATCGAGGACGAGGCCCGGTGCAAGCGCGCTGGCATCCCGGAAGAGCGGGAAATGGCCACCAAGCCGGTGCTGGCCGGGGACATGATTGAACGTGCCCTGGACGCCGGAATCCAGGCCGAATGGACCACCGGGGACGCCGTCTACGGCCAACACACAGGGCTGCGCCGCCGACTCGAGGCCCGGGGCATGCACTACGTCATGGCGGTACCTATGAACCAACACGCCATCGCCCGGGCGCGTGGTTCAGTGGGCGGGGACGGCCGTGCCGATGAGCTCTTCGCTGCCCTAGACAGGCGTGCCTGGCGCACCCGAACCGCCGGGACCGGGACCAAGGGTGAACGGCTCTACGCCTGGGCCAGGATCCGCATTAACGGCCCTGCCGAAACCGGCGAGCATTGGCTGCTGGCCCGCCGCTCCCTGAAAGACCCGACCGACCTGGCGTACTTCATTTGCCACACCCCCGAGAACGTCACCTTGATCGAGCTGGCCCGAGTCGCCGGGGCCCGCTGGGCCATCGAGGAAACCTTCCAAACCTCCAAGGGCGAAACGGGACTCGATCACTACCAGGTGCGCCAATACACCGGCTGGTACAGGCACATCACCCTCTCCATGTTCGCCCACGCATTCCTGAGCGTCATCCGCTCTAAAAAGGGGGCCCGCACCCAGGCTCCGAGCACTTGGTAAGACTCTCCCTGCCAGAAATCAGGCACCTCATCACCCGCATCATCTGGCATCGGGAACCGGACCCACACCACGTGATCCGCTGGTCACTTTGGCGACGACGACACCAATACCGCGCCCAACAATGCCACTACAAAGCCCGCGGCCACACCCCACAAACGCGACTGTAGTACTAGGCCGGTGGTTCAGGGCGTTGCTTGGCACCCACAATGAGAAGGGACGGTGTTTGCGGATTCGGACAGGGGTATACCGCCGTCCGAATCCGCCAACACCGTCCCTTTTGTGCGGATCATGCGTTTCCACCGGCATCGCCAGTGAGGGCAATCGTTTGGTTCCCGATCATCTTCCTTCAGGCGTGGGCATCCGGACTTCTTCCTCGCCCGCACCGACGGGGTGCAGGGAAAATGAGGCAACGGACGCCTTTCGCACTTCAATCATGCGTCAGGGACCTCCTGCAGTGCCTCGCCCCAACACGCTCTGAACGTTTCCTTGGCAATGCCTGAAAACTTTCCGTTGACGCGCCACATGAGAAGCGTCACACTTTTGACTAGCGGAACTTCTCCGGCGGCAGTGCAGGCCCGCCGGAGCCGCTGATGGTCTTGGGATGGGGCAAGCGGCCTGGTGGGGACCGGACCGCGGGACATTGACCTTGGTGCCATGGGCTGAACGGGTGGAAACCGTGGCCCGTGTGAGAGGCAGCTGGGTACCGGCAGCCGGACTGCTGCACCAGTATTCGGGGCTTTACCGGAAATAAGCGGGCACACCATGGTCGCTGCAACACCTGAGACCCTAGGCACAGTCGTCAGCCAGATCCTCGCGGCCGCATCACAGCTGGCCGATGATGGCACCCAGGATTTCACCGACGTCATGGACGCCGCCCGGCAGCAGGCCGGGCAGCTCGTTGACGAGGCGACGCAACTGCCCGAGGAACTGCTGGCACGCCTGAAGAACTTCGCCAAGGACCCCGACTGGAATTCACTGCTGGTCTTTGTTTTCCTGAAGATCGCCGAACTCGACGACAAATTCAGCGTCGGCACGATGCAGGCGCCCGGCTTCGCGCCCGCAGTCGCACTCGTCTACAGTGATCCCGCCATGGCCGGCACGAAGCTGGTCCTGGGCGTATCACTGGGCAGGGCAGCCATCCCCGGACGGCACGGCCTCCACCTGCGCTGCTCCGGCACCCCCACCCTTGCGCTGGGGGACGACACCGGCATCACCCTGAACATCAAGAGCAGCGGCAACGCGAGCTGGGACTGGGAATTCGGGAAAGCACCGGAGGCCCCGGCCGATTCCGCGCAGGTGAACGCCGCCATCGCCTGGCACCTCCCCGTACCTTCCTCCGACCCGGACCGGGAAACGTTCGGGTTCTCCGTCGGCCCGGCCATGCTTTCCGCCGTCGTCGGCCACGGGCCGCAGCCGGCCGACATCAGCTACGAGGCCACCATCAGCCTGGGCGACCCCACGGTCGACGGCCGGCACGGCGTGCACGCCTCTATCAACCTGGGACGGGTCCTTGGCGACTTCTCCCAGTTGGTGAACCTGTCCCTGCCGGAGATCGACTACTCGCCGCACCTGACCCTCAAGAAGGGCGCGGCACCGCAATTCAGCTTGACCTGAAACGCGCGGGCCGCCGGCCCGTGCAGACAACAGCTCAGGGAGGACCTGGCCATGGGCAACAGCTTCAATGTGGGTTTGGACGTGGCCGGCAATGCCAACGGAGCGGACAGTTCCGTCTCCGTCGGCGTGTGGGTCAAGGGGAGCCTGGAACTCCCCGGGCTGGTCCTCTCCGTGGACAACATGCGGATCAGCTACAACCTCTCCATGGTCTCGGAGAACGGGCGCCTGGGCCTGCGCCTGGCCGGACCCGACCTGGGCGGGCCCGACGGCGCCCGGGCGGAACTGACGCTGCCCGGCTTTACCGGCGGCGGATACCTGAAGAAGGTGCAAGGCTCCTGGCAGGGTGCCTTCACCGCCAAGATGGGGCCTGTTGCCGTCAACGGCTTTGCCATCCTCAACCCCGCGACGCAATCCCTGCTGCTCCTGCTGTCGGCAGACCTCCCCGTCCCCATCCAGCTGTCCTTTGGCTTCACCCTTGCCGGTGTGGGCGGAATGGTCGGCATCAACCGCCGGGCCGACAGCGACGGCTTGTTCGCGGCGCTGCAGGCCGGGACCCTGGCCGAGTTCATGTTCCCGCGCAACGCCGTCAGCGATGCCCCGCGCATACTGCCGGCGCTGGCGGCGTCCTTCCCGGAAAAGGACGGCGGTTTCATCGTGGGCCCCATGCTCAAGCTCGGCTGGGGCACCCCCACGCTCGCATCGGCGGCGCTGGGCGTGTTTGTCAGCGATGAGGGTGTGGTCCTGCTGGGCAGGTTCGCCATCGTCCTGCCCTTCGAGGACGCCCCCCTCATCAAGCTGCAGGCCATGATGCTTGGCACCATCAACGCCGACGGCCTCACGATCGGTGCCTCCCTGACCGGATCCAGCATCGTCGGACTGCCCATCACCGGGGACATCATGCTGCGCACCCGCGGCGGCAGCGACCCACTCTTTGCCTTCAGCGCCGGCGGCTTCCACCCGGCGTTCACCCCTCCGGAGGGAATGGGCGGACTCAAGCGCATCGGCACCGAAGTTTCGCCCGGCGGTTTCCTCCGGGCCCGCCTCGGCGCCTACCTCGCCGTAACAACCAACACGGTGCAGTTCGGGGCAGCTGCGGAGCTCGAAGCCAAGGTCGCCGGATTCGGCATCAGCGGCGGCTTCGCCTTCGACGCTCTCATCATGTTCGACCCCTTCGGCTTCATGGCAGACTTCTCCGCGCACGTCAGCGTGGAATGCGCCGACTTCAGCATTGGCAGCATCAGGCTCTCCGGCCACTTCTCCGGGCCCACGCCGTGGCGCATCCGCGGCCACGCCAGCGTCTCCATCCTCTGGTTCGACGTGGACGTTGACGTCCCGGAAATCACCTGGGGCGACAGCAACGCACCCGAGCTGCCCGCCGGGCGCATTCCGGCCGAGGTGCTGGCCAATGCCCTCAAGGATCCGGTCAACTGGGAACAGGCGCAAGGCGAGCTGCCCGCCGTCGTGCAGTTGTCCCCGGCAGCGGCCGCCGGCACCGCGGCGCTCCACCCGCTGGCAAATGTTTCCTTCACCCAAAACAGCGTGCCGCTGCACCTTGAGCTTCAGCGCATGGATGGGCGCCCTCTTCCGCAGCCGGTCACCCTGTCCCTGCTCAGCCCGGCCAACCCGGCGCTGTCAAACACCTCGGCGAAATTCCCGCCGTCGCAGTTTCGGTCCATGGACGCCCAGGCAAAGTTGGCGGCCGGCGGATATGTCAGCGCCGATGCCGGTGTGGTGCTGGCCAACAAGCCCGACGCCGGAACTGTCGCCGCCGTGCGCAACCCCGCCGTCCCGGAAACCAAGATCATGTCCACACAATCGCCCGTGCGGCACGCCATTCTGACCCGCAACATGTACTCTCTTGCGGAAATGCACCGGCTGCAGGTGCCTGAAATTCCGCGGCTCGTCACGACCGCCAGGGACCCGGGCGCAGTGGTCCTGGCCCGGGCGAGCACGCTGTCCGACGCAGGGGTGTTGGGCGCGGACGCCATGGCGGGAATCAACGCCGGCGTGGCCCAGAGCCTGTTGGCGGGGCAGGGCGCGGCACGTCTGGACGCCGGCATCCTCAATGACGTTCTCGTAGCCAAGACGTGGGAGATGGCCTGATGGAACCGCTGCTGCTCCACTTCCTTCCATACTCCAGGCGCGGCGAGGGTGCGGGGCCCGGGGCAGGGCTTGAAAATGGGCGGAGGAAGGTTTCCCTGCCCCTGACCCTGGAAACCCGGCCGACGCCGCCGCAGGGAGGGCCCGTGCCGGCAGTGCAGCCTGTGGACGTGGCGTCGGCACCCCTGTCCGTGTTGGGCCCAGCCGATGTCCGTGGACTGTCCGACAGCCAAATCGTGCGCCGCATCCCGCGCAGCGGCGACCAGTCAATGGAGCCCAACTACCTGGCAGGCATTGAACTGGCCCATCCGGACCTGCCATGGATGTTCACCCTGGGCGGGGTCGTGAACGAAACGCTCAATCCCTGGATCATGCTCATTGTGCTGCCTGAAGCCGGAGGGAATCCGGTGGGCTACCTGCCCAACTCGCCCTGCCCGGTCCTGACGCTGCCCGATGCCGGCAGCGTTCCGCGTCCAGATGATGCCTGGGCCTTTGCCCATGTCCAGGTCCACGGCGCGGACAGCGGCGGGGAGGCACAGGGGTGGGCCGGCGACGCCCAGGTGCATGCCCCTGCGCTCCGTTCCCGGCTGTTGTGCCCCACAAGGCTGGTGCCGGAGACCAGCTATGTGGCCGCCGTCGTGCCCACCTATGAAGTTGGCAGGCTGGCCGGGCTGGGCCTCGATTCGCAAGCCGGAGCCAACGGCGACAAGTGGTGGACCCCGGCCGCCGGGCTGCAGCTTCCGGTTTACGATTCGTGGACGTTCCGGACCGGCCCCTCCGGGGATTTCGAGGACCTGGCGGGCCTGCTTCATCCCAGCGATCCGGCGGTCATGGCCCAGCTGGGGTCGCGCGCGGTGGCGATTGAACCCAAGGGCTCGATGCTGCCGGCGCATCTCATGCAGGGCGGATTCGGCGGCGGCGCCGTGCCGGGTGCCTTCGCCGTCCCCACGGCCATCATCCGCATCGACCGCTCAGGCGAACCCGGCAGCACCGACGGGGTGGGGCCGCTGGCACCGGACTTTGCCGGGCCGGGCGGAAAGGCGGCCGGGCTGCACGCGATGCTCAAGCAGTTGCTGGACCCCGTGGCCCTGGCCGGTGACGAGAAGCCGCTGGTGGGTCCGCCGCTCTACGGGCAGTGGCCGGCACAGGTGAGAAACATCGACGGGGACTTGGACAACGCCGGCGTGCTGGCCGACGTCGACAAGGACCCGGGCAGCAGGCAGGGCTGGATCGAGCAGCTCAATGCCGACCCGTTCCACCGCATCGCCGCCGGGCTGGGCGCCGCCGTGGTGCGCCGCGACCAGGAGGAACTCATGCGCGACGCCTGGGAACAGCTGGCCGGGCTGGAACGGGCCAACCGCCGGATCCGCTGGTCGGCACTGCACATGGCGGTTTCTGCAACGCTCCACGACCGCGTCATGAAGGCCGACCCGGGCTCGCAGTTGCGGTTCCTGGCACCTTCGCTGGGCAGGCTGCGCAGCGGCCCCGGAGAGTCTTTTTACGGGAAGGTCAGCGCCTCCGTGGTGTCATCGGAAGTATTGACGACGGCGTTCACCCGCCAGGCGCGCGCGGCCAGCCTCGCCGTCCGGCGCAGTGCCGGGGCCGTGCATGCGGGGGCTCCGGCCGTCGCAGCCGTGGTGTCGGACGCGGTGCGGATCCTGCGGGACGAACCTGAACGATTCCAGCCGGGCCGTTTCACAGCCGCGCCCATGGGGGACCGAATCCTTGAAGATGTGCTCACGGAGCCGCGCTTTGCCGGCAGGCTCACGGCCGTGCTGGGTGTGGATGGTCCGGCCTACCTTGACCGTGTCAAGTCACTGCCTGATTTCCTGGGCAGGCTCGCTGCCGCGGCGGTCACCCCGGATGTGGTGGTGCCCGACGCCGGGGGACAGGGCGGCGGGGGCGGCATCGGCGGAGGCAGGGTTGATGGCCGTGGCGGAATCGGAGGCATCGGCGAACTGCGGCCAAACCGCGGCGGGGGACTGGGGGGAGTGGGCGGCATCAGTCTGAACCGGGGCGGTGCAGCCGGCGGGCTCAGGGCCAATCGTGGCGGTGGCATCGGCGGCCTGCGGCTGCCCGAAGGCGGGCCGGTGTTCCGGGAGGAACTTCGGCGCAGGGGTGCCGATGGCCGTGTTGAAGGTCCTGTCGGCGGCCAGGCCCCAATGGACGTCGCCAACCTGGCCGCCAGACGGCGGTGGAGCTACCAGGACACGACGGAACTGAAGAATACGGCCGCCGTGGACGTTGCCCGACTGAGCAAGGCCCAGGCCAAGGACCTGCTGGACCCGCGGCTGATGTCCGAACGGCTGCAGGTGGCACCGGCACGTCTGGACTTCGGCGCAGTCCTGGCCGCGGCAACAGTCGATGCACCGCTGCGCCAGAAATTCCAGGACGCCGGTGCAGCGGCCACGGGCCTGCGGGAAGCGGCAGCCGGACTGCTGGGCACCACCACGCTCCAGGGTACGTGGCTGGACGGGGCCGTCAAGAACAACCGGTTGAAGGCGGTCACGGATGCCATTGCTGCGGACTGGGCCCAGGTGACGCCCGTCGCGGCCAAGGTTTCCTTCCCTGCCGCACAGGCCTGGACCGCCGAGGCGAGCACGCAGCTTGCGGCGGCCGTTGAACCCGTCCGTGCCTACGCCAAGATGCTGGCCTTCGCCGCGGAATTCAACCCTGCGCTGGTCCGCAAACGTCCCGACACCGCCTTCACCCCGGCCATGGCGGCACCAACCTTCACCAAGCCCGTGGTGGAGCGGCTGAAGGCGATCGACGAGAAATGGGTCCTCGGCGGTGTGGACAGGCTTGAACCGAACAGTGTGTGCCTGCTGGAGGTGAACTGGAAGTTTGTGGAGTCGCTCCTGGCCGGTGCCAACCACGAGATGGCCCGGGAAATGTTGTGGCGCAGGTACCCCACGGACCTTCGGGGCAGCTGCTTCAGGCGCTTCTGGGACAAGAATGCCGAGGACATCGCCGGCATGGACTCCTGGCGGGGCGCCCTTGGAATGCACCAGCCCGCCGCAGCCGGGAACAAGCGGGCGGACATCACCTTGCTGGTCCTGAAGGGAGACCTGCTGCGCCGCTATCCCAATACCGTCATCAATGCGGTGCAGGGGGTGGAAAAACCGGCGGGCACCTTCACGCCCACGGACAATGTGGGCGAAGAGCTCTTCCGGGGCACCCTCAACCCCGATGTCAGCTACGTTGGCCTGGACATCGCACCGGAAACGCTGCGGCAGGTCGGGCCGGCGGACAATCCGACGCGCTGGTACATCCAGCTCGCGGAACCCCACGGCGAACCCCGCTTCGGCCTGGACGAGGTACCGGGTGCCCTGCCGGGCAGCAACCAGGCGCCGGCAGGGCTGGAAGAGGCGGACCTCCTTCCTGCCGACTCATGGTCGTGGCAGGGGCTGAACCCGCCCCCGGCCAACCCCGCCAGAACACTGCACCTGACCCCGCAGCAGTGCGTCGGCGAGAACTCCATCCTCACGGCCCACAGCGCCGTCGCGGCCCAGCGGCTCTACCAAAAGCCATTCCGCCTGCTCATGCTCGGCACCGACTACATCTAGCAATCCGGAACCTGAACGGAGCCTCCCATGCAACCCCAGCCACCGCCGGACAACCTCTTCGACAGGCTGTTCACCACGGTTCCCGTGGCGCTCCTGCCCGTCCGGCTGGAGACCCGCTTCGGCACGCGCCGCGAATCCGCCGACGGACCCGAGATCGCCACCCTGCGCCTTCGCATCTATCCCGACGACCTCTCCGTCGACCGAGGCAGCCCCGCCTTCAGCGAGGCGGAAATTGCGGCAGCAGCCGCGTTTTGGCAGGCCCAGCAGGACCACGCCGGAGCTACGGCCGAGGACGCTGCGCGCCGCGGCGCAGCCTGGGAGCTCTACGTCCGCCACGTGGGCAGCGCCAAGGCCGTCCACCTGGCCCTGCAGACACGCGGCGGGTCTGTTCCCGCCGCGGCCGCGGACGTGCCGCATGCCGTGCTGCTGCCGGATTCCTGGGTGGTTGTCGGGGAGAACGACGGCGGAGGGCTGGCTTTTGTGCACCACATTGAGGGGGTGCCGGGCACCCTGCCGCTTGCCCCGGCGGATCCCGACCACGCACTGGATCCCGCCGACGCCCAGCTGGTGCCGAAGGCAGACCCGGCCCGCTGGGTCAGCGACTTTGATGCGGCACTTGCCTGCGGAATGGCGGCGGAAATCGACCTTGAAACCACTGGAGAGGCGGCTTCCGGGAGCCACACGCCGGCTGCACTTCACGGACTGCAGGCGCTGTACGTGTTCGGCGTGGGCAGTGCCGATCCCGACAGCACTGCCAACTTCGTTGCCGGACTGCTGTCCGGGCACGCCGCCGCCGCGCCACTCGGATTTGTGGCCCAGGGAGCCGCCACGAACAACCTGGGCGGTGCGCCCAGCGGGTGGTCGGCGGAACAGGACGAATTTGACGGCTTCCGTTTCGTGACGGAAACGGCGGCGGCCCCGGCGCCCCTCGACCCGGCCGTGCCCGCCCTCGCCGGCGGTGCCGCCGACGGCACGGTCTTTGAGGCGGCGCTCGGCCTGCCGCCGGGGACGGCTGCGGGATTCTCCGGCGCGTCCGGCCGGGAGGCGTGGTACTCACGCAACTTCACCGGGGCGTTCTTTCCCGTCACCCTGGGGCAGGCCCTGGGCGACCTGGCCCGGCGCACCTTCGAAGATCCCCAACCCGGCAATGCGCGTGCCCGCCTGCGGCAGGAAACGCTGCTCTTTGCCCGCACCCACGCCACATCGTTCGTGCGCAGCAACGGCCCCATCCAGCCACTGCGGATCGGCAGCAACCCCTACGGAATCCTGCCCGTCATGGCAACCTCGGGCTGGGTCCGTGTGGCCGGGGAAGACAGGCTGCAGGGCAGCCTGCTGGACACCCTGAATGAGCTGCGCTGGTATTTCTCCCGCGCTGCCGGGTCCGTGCCCACCATGGCCGCAGGCACCGCCAATGCCGCGGCTGCCATGTTCACGATCTTCGGCCGTTCGCCGGTGCCGCATGAGGCGGGCTGGTGGCTCCGGGACGTGGTGGGGCCGATGGTCGGCATGATGACCAGGGCCCTGGACCTCGGTGCCGCTGCGGGAAGGGACCTTGACCCGCTGGCGTTGCTGAATGGCATGGTGGCCAAGGACTCGTCCCTGGTCAAGTCGCTGGGCCTGGACGCTGTGCGGCGGGTTCTCTCCGCCACCCTCGGCGACTACTTCGACGGCTCCCTGCTGGTTGAAATGTCCACCCGGGGCCAGCTCCCCGTGCTCAGGGCCGTGGCACAAACGGCGACCAGGGCAGGGGCACGGGTGACGCCGTCGGACTATCTGGGGGCCCTGCTGCGCCGCAGCACCTGGCGCCACGGGTTCGGGGCGCCGGCGCCCGCAGACCCGAACCCGCCGGACGACCTCCTGTATGTGGTGGCCGAGCGGGCCCTGGAGGCAGCCGGTGAACTGGACGCCAAACTGCTGCTCAGCGTGGTCAACGACGTTGAATTCAGGGCGGCCATGGTGCTGCCTCCGGAGACGGACAAGAGTGCAGACCCCGCCGCGGTCCAGATGGGGAGCGTGTACAACACCAAGCTGTCGGCCGTGGCGACGGCCGCCGGCATGGTCACTGCGGCCGGGGCCGGCCTGAGCATCCACGACGCAGTCTGGGATGACGCCGTCAACATCCACGGCGGAGTCCTCGCCTCGGATGCGATCCTGCACCCGTGGCAGGAAGTCAACACCCTGGCCGGAACCCGCCGGGCGCTGTGGACACTGGCCGAGGCCGGGCTCAGCGACGCGGAGTACACGCGGATGACCTCGGAAACCCTGGCCGCCTCCAGCCACCGGCTCGACGCCTGGTACACGTCCCTGGCCACCAGCAGGCTGGCGACGCTCCGCAAGGGAACTGAGCTGGGGCTGCACGCAGGGGCATGGGGCGTGCTGGTCAACATCAGGCCGCAAAGCACTGCCGCGGGAGCCCAGGCGACGGCGGCCGGCAGCACCGGGCCCGTCCCGGATGCGTGGGTGGAGCACCTGAAGGCGCACGGTGTGCCGGATGCGCCCGAGCTGCGCATCCCCGCGGATCCGCTGGGTTATGTGCACGCCCCGTCCCTGCCCCAGGCCGTGACCGCCGGCATCTTGCGCGCAGCCGAGGCCGCCCACGCAGGAGGAGGCTCTTCGTTGGCCGGCATGGACCTGACGTCCAAGCGGGTGCGGGCCGCCCTGGACATCGTGGCCGCAATGGGGCACGGGCAGCCGCTGGGGGCGCTGCTCGGCCAGCAGCTTGAACGCAGGCTCAACAGCAGCGGCCTGCAAACTGCCGTGGGCATCCTTCGGGAGCTTTTCCCGCAACGGCGCACGTCGGGCGCTGCGGGTGAGCCTGCGGCCGGAGACGACGCCGTCGTGCCCCCGGAGGTGGTGGACGGCTTGGATGCCTGGACGGGGAGGGCCGCACTGGCGGGGATGGCCGGCCTGGAGGGCACCGGGCCCGCGCTGCAGGAGCTGGGCGATGCCATCGAGTCGGTGGCCGACCTCCTGGTGGCCGACGGCGTGCATCAACTTTCGTCGGGCAGGCTGGAACATGCCGGGGCGTCCTTCGCTGCGGCTGCCGACGGCGCCCCGCTGCCGGACATCACCGTCGCCGCGGAACCTCGCAGCGGGGTGACCATCACGCACCGGCTCATGCTTTCCGTGGACGGGTCTGCCGGGCAGCCGGACGGCTCAGGCTGGAACGATGCTGCGCCGCGGGCGCAGCTTGCCCGCGGCGCCGAACAATGGGCGCGGGGGATGCTGGGCCCGGCCACCGGTTGGACGGCGGCGCCATCCGGCGCGGCGGAGGGCGCCGTGGTGCCCCTGGATTCGCTGGGGCTGTGTGCCCTGGACGTCGTGGCGGAATCGGTGCCGGGACCCAGCGGCGGGTGTGCCCTGGACGCCCGGTGCCAGGTGGATCCGGCGCTGCTGCACATGGCGCGTGCGGCTGCCTCGGTGCTGTCCCAGGCGCGTCCCGCCGTGCCCGCAGACCTGGATTATCCCCACCCGGACCCCACGCTGGGCCCGAGCCGGAGCTGGACGGCGCCGGCGCCCGGACCCGCTGAACTCTCCGGCCTGGTTGGGGCCGTGAAGGCGCAGCTGGGCGCGGTTGTTCGAGGCATTGCCGGCGTGCTGGCCGCGTCGGCGACGCCGTCCGACGGCACTTCGGTTCCCGTCCCGCTGGAAGGGGTCGAGGTGCCCGCCACGCTGCTTGCTCCGCTGGCCGCCCTCGGTTTTCCCGGGTGTGTGGTGGCCGGTTCCGGCGTGAGCACCAGCCAGGCACTGGCCGCGGCATCCTCAGCGGGGGCAGTCGTCAGGGACGTCTTTGTCCTGCTGGGCCAGGGCCGGCCGAACAGTGCCACCTCCACCGTGCCGGGCGGCGGGGCGGCCGATGCCGGACCGGCGGTGGTGGGCGTCGACAACTGGGAGAACGCGCTGGACGGGCTTCTGCAGTCGAAGACCGCCATTGACACGCTGGTGAAGGTGGTCCGGCGCCTGGGCGGGGATGCAGTGGTGCCCTCGCTGGAGCTGGGCCTGGACTCTTCCGCCGTCGTGGGCGTGGAACAGCTGGAGCTGCAGCGGTGGCTCGTGCGGACCTCAAGGGTGCGCCCTGCCATGGCAGAGTTCGTGGACCTGAGCAGCTTTGCGGAGGCGGCGGGGCGCCCCGTGCCGGGGCTGACGGCCATGCACCTGCCTCCCACGCCTGCGCTGGCCTGGCTCGGAGGGCCGCTGGAGGAGGCGGACCCGCCCGGGCCCGATGCCCGTCCCAACACGATCCGGCGCTGGAAGCGGCCCGCCCAACCGCACGTGCACGCCGTCGTCAGCGGTGTGCCCGTGCCGGACGGAAGACCCACCCACCTGCTGGTGCTGGATGAGGTGGCCGAGGTGCTGCCGGCCCCCACGGCCGCCACCGGGCTGGCACTGAACTACAACGCGCCCAACGCGCGGGCCCCGCAAAGCATCCTGCTGGCCGTCCACCCCAACCCGGCCGTGGCCCCAAACCCCGGCGTGCCGTGGACGTGGCGGCTCATGCTGGACACGGTGCGGGAGGCCGTTGAGCTGGCGAAGATCCGGGGCGTGGACCTGGACGACCTGCAGCAGACGGGCCTGGGCGAATTCCTGCCGCTGATCTATCTGCCGGACCCGCCCACCTCCGTGCTGGCGATGACGCCGTTGGCGAAGCTGACCGAGGACCGATTGCGGCGGCTGCTGACCGAGAAGGCCTACAAGAACGTGATGAGGTTGGCGCCGTGAACAACTACACGATGTGGAAGAGACTCGAGCCCCACACGCAGACACAGGACCTGGACCCGGGTCTCTCCGCCGGCATGGCAGACCCGCTGTGGATGCTGCTGCGGCAGTGGCAGCTGGGGGAGCTGAGCGGGGACGACGGCGGCTCGCCCGTCGCCGTGGACATCGCCTCCAGCTGGACGCGGTTCACCCATTACCTGCCAGGCGGAACGGTTCCCGGCGATGGTGCGGATCCGGCGGCCCAGCCGCGGGTGGCCCTGGTGGGGGAATCCTCGAAGCCGCTGGAGGCCGTGGTTGAGGCCGAACCCGTGCTGCGGCCGGGCGCCGCCGGCGGGCAGGAGACGCCGTGGGTGGCCGCCGTCCAGGCCGGGCGCTCACTGCGGCGGCACCTTGAGAGGCACCAGGCCGCCGCCGTGGCCGACACGCTGGCGGACCTCTTCCCGAACGTGCTTTTCCAGCCGCCAGAACCCAGCACCGACATCGTGGAGGGTGCGGTGGAGGCACGGTACCGCGCACTGCTGGCCGGAAAGGTGCTGGACGGGGCCAAGGTCCTCTCGCTGCTCGACGGCGCGGGGGCGCTTCCGGCGCAGGCTCTCGGCGGGACCGACCCGGCCGCGGTCCAGGCGGCGGTGGATGATTGGAAACGGGAGATGGTCGAGGACTGGGGCGTTGCCGGCACCGCCGTGCCGGCATGGTCGAACCCGGCGCTGGAATACTCGTTCACGATCGCCGCGCCGCCACTGCCGGTGGACAGCTTTGCCGCCGCCGTCAACCCCGCCCAGGCCGCGGAACAGGTGCTGATGCAGGCGCCGGAATACAACGGCACCGGCATGACCTGGAGCTCGCTGGACATCGCCGGCCCCGCGGCGGAAACGCTGGCCGCGCAGTACCAGCGGGAACAGGGCATCGACGCGCCGCCGCCGGATCCCCACGACGGGGACGGCTTCTCCGAAGGCAGCACCGGACGCCATGTGCGCACCGTCCTGCCGGCGCCCCTGGTGTTTGAGGGGATGCCCTCAAACAGGTTCTGGGAGTTTGAAGACTCGCAACTGTCCCTCGGGCGCGGCACCGCCGGGCCCACGGACCTGGTCCGCATGGCGGCCGTGGACTTCGCCACGGTCTTCAGCCCCGACTGGTTCCTGGCACCGGTGGAACTGCCCGTGGGCGGGGTCGCCCGCATCGACTGGGTCATCGTCCGGGACAACTTTGGGGTCGCCACCCTGGTCGGAACGAGTGCGTGGCAGGCGTCGGACAACGTGGGGCGGATGTTCCAGCCGTCGGCAACGCTGGGCCGCGGGCTGGAGGACGTGCCGCTGCTGGCCGTCCTGCCTTCGGCACTTGCACCCATTGAATCGCCGCCCCTGGAACAGATTGCCCTGCAGCGCGATGAGGGCGCCAACATGGGCTGGTGCATCGAACGCCGCATCATGGGCCCCGCCGGCCGCGCCATAGACAGGCCCTGGCTGAACTCGGAGTTTGGGCTGCCGAAGCCGGACACCGCCGACCCCCACGAACTCGTCTGGCGGCTGTCGACGCCGGTGGCGCAGACGTGGACACCGCTCGTGGCGGTCAGGCAGGACGGAACCACCCTCCCCATCCTGCGCAAGGCCCGCATTTTGGCCACGGAAACGGGCGCCAGGCGAGGGGCGCAGGGCGCCATCATGGCCGGGGTGCGCGACGTCAACGACGAGGAGGTCACGCGCAGCGGCATCGACGTGCGCATCACCGACCAGCTCGCCCGCGGATACGACGGCAGGAGCTACGTGTGGCGCGGGCGCAGCAAACGGCCCTGGCTCGGCGAGGTGTCATCCGGCCTGCGGTACGACGCCGCGACCCCGTGACGGGCGGGCGGTCCCGCGCCCGCCACGCCGTCATCGCCCCTGGCCGGCCGGCGCGCTGCTGGTAGCGTTCTAGGTGCAGCGGAATCCCCGAACGGGGTCCGCACCGGGAACGAATAGGCAGCAACATTGGGGAGCCGAACATGAGCACGAGTATCAAGGTTGCGCTGGCCATGCCCGAGGATGTGGCGGCGGGCATTTTCCCGCCACGGGTCCTGGACGCCCTCGACTCCGGGGCCGACCTCCTGAGCCGCGAGCCCATGACCGAGTTCACCAGCCCGCAATCCCTTGCCCTGTTGGCCGAGGCCGAGGCACTCATCACCGGGTGGGGCACCGCCATGATCGACGCCGCCGTACTCGATGCAGCACCCAATCTCCGGTACATCCTGCATTCCGCAGGCACCGTCAAATACCACGTGGGCGAAGCCTGCTGGGAGCGCGGCATCCAGGTCAGCACGGCCGCCGACGCCAACTCCGTCCCCGTCGCCGAGTACACCGTGGCGATGGTCATCCTGGCCAACAAGCGGGTGCTGCAGGTGGGCCGCAAGGTTCACGCGCAGCGCACCATGGTCCACGCGGAGGCCGAGTTCCCCAGCCTCGGCAACTACAACAAGCGCGTGGGCATCATTGGCGCCTCCAAGATCGGCCGCCATGTCATGCGGCTGCTGGCGCAGTATGAGCTGGAGGTGGTCCTCGCGGACCCCTTCGTGTCCGACGCCGAGGCAACAGCTTTGGGGGCATCGAAGGTAACGCTTGAGGAACTGTGCGCCACGTCGGACGTGGTCAGCCTGCATGCGCCGTCACTGCCGTCCACCAGGAACATGATCAATGCCGAATTGATTGCAGGATTCAAATCCGGCGCCACGTTCATCAACACCGCCCGCGGGGAGATTGTGGACCAGGACGCACTGCTTGCGCGCATCCAGCGCGGTGACTTGTACGCCGTCCTGGACGTCACCACGCCCTGGGACCTGCCCCCGGACTCGGGCCTGTTCACGCACCCAAACGTGCTGCTCACCCCGCACATGGCGGGATCGCTCGGCACGGAACTTGAACGCATGGCCATGAGCACGGTGGCCGAGGCCCACCGCCTGGGCCGGGGAGAACCCTTGAAGTTCAGGCTGCCCCCGGAGCAGCGCGGGCTGACGGCGTAAGCCGCCCTCCGCCGTCGACGGGGCCCGGGGGAATTCCCGGGGTAAAACCGGGGGTTTCCCCCATGGTGGCGCGCCCCTGCGGTCCGTAGCGTTGGAGACATGATCCTTCCTACGCTTCCGCACGAGGGCCACGCCCATGATTGAGTTCCTGCAGGAGGCGTCCGGTCAGCCGTGGGCGTACGCCGTGGTTGCGGCCTGTGCCCTGCTGGACGGCTTTTTCCCGCCAGTCCCCAGCGAAGTCCTGGTGGTCGCCATGGCCTCGCTGCTGGCCTCCCACGGCTGGGCCGGGTTGTGGATGTTGGCGCCGGCCGCCATCGTGGGGGCTTTCGCGGGCGACAACCTTGCCTACGCCATGGGGCGGGCCCTGGGCACCACCCGGTTTCGCTGGATGCGCCGGCCCTTCATGCAGAAATCATTTGCCGCGGCCGGGAAACAGCTGGAGAGCCGGGGAGCGGCCATGATGATGGTGGCACGGTTCCTGCCGGTTGCCCGGGTTGCGGCGAACCTGACGGCCGGCGCCACTGGGTTTCCGCGCCGGAAGTTCGTGGCCATATCAGCGGTCTCGGCGTCCCTGTGGGCCGCCTATTGCATCGGGCTCGGGGCGCTGGCGGGGTCCTGGTTTGCGGCGAACCCCATCCTGGCACTGACGGTGGCCGTGGTGGCAGCGTGCCTGCTGGGCATCGTGCTGGACCGGGTGTCGGCCGCACTCCGCAGGCGCAGGCTGGTGGATGGAGTGGATGCGACCACGGGCTGGCGTGAGGGGGACGCACGCGGTGCCGGGACTGAAACGCAGACCAGCCCCGCGGTGCAGGAAAGCGCCGGCGTCAAGTAGCGCCGGCTCGGCCGCAGCTCGGGGCCTGAGGAGGATCGGTAGGGCAATTCATGTCTCAGTCGCGTAGTGGTGCAGCTGCCCTGTGTAGTCCGCGGTCAACGGCTCGGTAGATGGTGGATCGGCTGATCGAGAATGGTTCGGCCGTTTCGGTCATGGTGTATTTCCCTGCATCGTGCAATTCCAGGAGATGGGCTTCTTTTTTCACGCTGAGTTTTGGCTGTTCTCCCCGGAGCCAGCTGTCAGCCTTAGCGGCCTTCATTCCTTCGCGGGTGGGCATGCTGGTGAGGTCGGCTTCGAATTCGGCGATCATCGCCCGGACGTTGAACAGCAGTTTGCGCAAGTGGTGGGTGGGGTCATGGTCGGAACCACCCATGCTGAGTTTGATTTCGCGGCTGGCAGGGTCGCCGGCCATTTCGCGGGCGTTCCTGACGGACCGGACCAGACGATCAGGTTTGGTAGCGACGAAGTTATCTCCGGCCAGGCATGCGGCGGGGGATTCGCGAAGTCCTAGGCAATTCTTGTTCCTGCCGGTAAGGCCATCATCAACATAGACGCGTTGGGGGTCAACGCCGAGGGAGGCCGAGGCATCACGCTGGGCGTTGATGCCTTGCTCTTCCGTGGACACGCGTGCGTAACCGGCCATGATCTGAAAATGTAGATCAGTGCGTTACATAGGGATCCTTTATCGGACAGGTCACCGTACACGCTATGCGGACTTTTCATAGGTCGCCATTAGCAAAACAGCAGGTCTACGGCTGGCGTGTCCGTTGGACGACCGTCTTGCGGGACGGTATTGCTGATCAGTTCCGAAAGACTTTCTAGCCCGCTCTACCCGGGTAGATCCTCATCGCAGTGACCAAATTGACGTCGCTGCAATTCTCGCGAAGTACCTGCGGTCCTCCCATCAAGCCAGGTTGGGCATCCTGAATAGTGGGAACCAACTGCTCCCGTCAAGTTTGTGAGACAGTTTGATTGATTTTTCTTCTTACGCTGCTGCTTGTTCGATCTTGATTTGGTATTCCGCCAGAGCCTTCGCCGGCGGCAGGCCCTCGTTGTAGGAATGGGGCCGGCGCCTGTTGTACCAAGACTCGATGTATTCCATGACCGCGGTCCGTGCCGCCATGTGATGGGGAAAATTGTGGTGGTGGTACATCTCGGTCTTCAAATGCGAGAAGAACGACTCGGCGACCGCGTTGTCCCAGCACACCCCAACCTCACCCATGGACTGAGTGACACTGTTGCCGGCACACCATTTTTGGAAGTCACCGGAAGTGTATTGAGATCCTCTGTCGCTATTGAAAATAGCGCCGTCTGGATGCAGCCGGCCGTGATCTCGGGCCATTTTGAGGGCGTCAATGATCAGCTCCGTGCGCATGTGTGAGGCCATGGACCATCCGACCACCATCCGTGTTGCGAGGTCGATGACGGTGGCTAGATACAGCCAGCCCGAGTCCGTTTTCAAATAGGTAATGTCGCCGACCAGCTTGGCTCCCGGCACCGTGGAAGTGAAGTCCCGCTTGCCGTCGGCATCGAGCATGTGGTTTTTGATGTGTTCGGTCCTGGCTGCAGGGTCAACGACTGTGGTCTTCTTCCACGCCCGCATACGGACCGCCCGAAGGCCGTGTTTGTTCATGATCGTCCCGACCGTTCCCGTCGCCACCGGGATGCCCTCGTGGCCCAGGATCGTGGTGATCTGGTCCCGCCCGGCCATGCCCTTCTCCCGTTCAAAGACCCGGCACACATCCTTGGTCAGCTTCTCGTTGCGCAGCTGCGTCGGAGTCGGTTCCTGGGGCTTGGCCCAGCGGTAGTACGAGGACCGTGGAACCTTCAATTGCTGGCACATCCAGTCAACCTTGTAATGTGCCTTCTCCTGCCGAATAAACTCGTAATAGTCGTCTATCGTTGCTTCGCGGCGAAGAAGGCGCTGACTTTTCCCAGGAATTCGATCTCCCGTTTTAGCTCGGCATTCTCAGCCTGCAGGGCCTTGTACTTCGCCCATTCCACCGGGCCAGGGTCCTTGGATCCGGCCTCGGGATGCTCTTCCTTCCACTCCCGCACCCAGTTCCCCAGTGATCCATCACTGATACCAATTTCCTTGGCAACCTGGACGATGGGACGGCCCGAGGAAATCACCAACTCAACAGCCTCGGCCTTGAACTCCGGACTGAATTTACGACGACTAGCCATGAAACAAATTCTCCTAAACACTGTCTCAATTTAGGATACGGGCGCATTCGGAACCGTTACCGGCCACGCCGCCTGGCACGACATGCCGTCCGAACCCCCGCATGTCAGCGACTACCACAGCGCCGGCTTCGAACGCCTGCGGGGGCACTGGCCCGAGGTGCAGCGGCTGACCGAGGAGGTCAACGTGGACGGTTCCTTTGTCTCCCTGCTCTCCTTCGAATGGCACTCCATGACGTACGGAGACCACTGCGTCTATTACAAGTCCGGCACCGGGCCGCTGGAACCGGCCCAGGCGCAGAGCCTGGAGGAACTGCGCGAGGTGCTGCGCGGGCTTGGCCGGGCCGGGCTGGAGGCGTTCGTCATCCCGCACCACATCGGCTACCGCGCGGACCGACGCGGCATCAACTGGAACACCTACGATCCCGAGCTGTCACCGGTCGTGGAGATGATGTCCATGCACGGTTGCGGCGAAAGCGCCGACGCACCCCGGAACTACCTCCACACCATGGGCCCGCGCGACGCCAGTTCCATGGCCGACCGAGGCCTGGAACTGGGCAACACCTTCGGCTTCATCGGCTCCACCGACCACCACAGCGCTCACCCCGGCTCCCACGGCCACGGCCGCGCCATGGTCTGGGCGCAGGAACTGACGCGCGACGGGATCTGGGATGCCATCAAGAACCGCCGCACCTACGCCGTCACCGGCGATCGGATCATGCTGGCCACCAGCATCGACGGAAACCCCATGGGGGCGCAGTACAGCAACCCCGGGACCCGGGAAATCGCCGTCGAGGTCCTGGGCGGGGACACCGTGGACTACGTGGAGGTCATGCGCAACAACGAGGTCATCGCCAAGGCCGGTCCGCAGGCCACAGACTCCTTTGACTTTGACGGCATGCTTGCCGTCAGCGTTGGCTGGGGAGAAGTCGGCGTCCGCAACGAATGGGACGTGCGAATCGAGATCAGGGGCGGCCGGATCGAGGCAGTGGAGCCGCGCTTCCACGGCTACGACATTGTCGAGCCCAGCGCACAGGAGCCCGAAAGCTTCAGCTTCTCCCGCTGGGACCAGCAGGATGCACGACATGTCTCCTTCAACACCGAGACACACGGCAACCCCAACGTCGCCACCGACGCCACCCAGCAAATGGCCCTGCACGTCATCGGGGACCGGGACACCGTCCTGTCCGTGACGTTCAACGGCAAGGAGACCCTCCGCACCATTGGCGAGCTCCTGCGCGGGCCGCAGACCGAATACCTCGGAGGCTTCCTCACCGGCGCCATGCTCATGCACCGCGCCGTGCCCCACTCCTCCCGCCATGTCCACCTTGAGCTCAATGATGCAGGAACCGACGCACCGCGAGACCAGTACTACGCGCGGGTGCGCCAGCACAACGACCAGTACGCCTGGGCCTCGCCCACGTTCGTCAACAACTGACGGCTGCCGGACAACAGGGGAGTCACCGCAGGTGTCCAAGGCCACTCACCGGAAATTAAGGGGTGTCCATTGTGGTGGCTCCCAGTTTCATTACGTACCCTAGTGACTATGATCATGCGCACGCCCACCGTTGAAACTGCGAGTTGCCTCCATGACTGAGCTTTTGCTGGCTGCGCCGGGTGAGCCGTGGGTTTACGCCGTAGTGGGGCTGTTCTGCCTGATCGACGGCTTCTTCCCGCCCGTTCCCAGCGAAACCCTCGTGGTTGGCTTGGCGTCCCTTGCCGCCTCGCAGGCATGGTGGGGGTTGTGGATGCTCCTGCCTGCCGCCGTCATCGGCGCCTTCCTGGGTGACAACATCGCCTATGCGATTGGCCGCAAGTTGGGCATTGACCGTTTCAGGTGGATGCGCCGGCCCGTCATGCAAAAGGCGTTTGCCAAAGTGGAGAACCAGTTGGAGAAGCGGGCCATTTCACTGCTTCTCGTGGCCCGCTTCATTCCCGTTGGCCGCGTGGCCGTCAACCTGACCGCCGGTGCCAGCGGCTACCCGGCCCGGAAATTTCTGATGGTGTCCGGACTTTCGGCCACCATCTGGGGCATCTACTCCGTGGCCATCGGTGCCGTCGCGGGATCCTGGCTGCACGACCACCCCGTTCTGGGCCTGATCGTGGCCGTGGTCATTGCCGGCCTGCTGGGCGTGGTCATGGACAAGGTGATTGGCCGCTGGCAGGAACGCCGCCTCCGCAAGTTCGCCGAAGAAGGCGGACAAGCCGGGGTAAAGGTGCTGGAAACCGCAGACGCCGCCTAACTGCAGGACGCATGGCGGCAGCGCCGGCCCACTACAGGGTGATCCGCTGGGCGCCAACCACCTTGACCACAAAGACGTGGAATTCCTGCAGCCAGTTCCGCAGGAAGTCCACGGTGTGCTGGTCGGCGACGTAGCCGTCGTCGTCAATCATGTTCTCCGTAAAGTGGACGTAGGCTTCCGGCTGGGCCATTTCCGGCGAGTTCACGAAGGACAGGATGCTGCGCAGGTGCTGTTGTGCGACCGCCGTGCTGATCTGGCCCCTCGACGTCCCAGTCACTGCCGACGGCTTCTTGGCGAATGAGTTGGTGCCCCACGGCCGCGAACCCCAATCAATGGCGTTCTTCAGCACGCCCGGGATGCTGCGGTTGTACTCCGGGGTCACGAAGATCAGCGCATCCACTGCTGCCACCGCCTCCTTGAATGCGCGGCCCTCCGGAGGGTAGTCGGCGTCAAAGTCGCGGTTGTACAGCGGCAGGTTCCCGATCGGGATGTCGATAAGCTTCAACTCGGGCGGGGCCAGCTTGAACAGGGCCTTGGCCAGTTTTCGGTTGATGGAGTCGGAGGCCAGACTTCCAACGAACACGCCAACTGTGTAGCTCATGGCAGATCCCTTCGGCTTGCGCGGGGTGCGGGCGGGTGCCCTCGAATTCAGGGTAGTCCCATGCGCCGCCTCTGGCCATGGCCGCGTTCCGGTGGTGGACTTGGACCATGGCTGGTCCTGTCGCGGGAAGCAGCCGGGATGGCGGCACCCCGGCCCGGCACGCTGCGGCCGTTTCAGGGACGGCGCTGGTTCGAGGACCCGGGGAGCTGCGCCATTCCCTGCCCTGGCTGCTGATCCTCTTCATCACGGCAGGCTTCCATTTTTACCGGGGCGTCCCCGTGGACGGCTGGATCTTTCTGTCCGCGGGGCTGGTGCTGGGTGCGGACACGGCCCGTCTGCACGTGCGGCGGCAACCGGCGCACCTGGCCGCGGGCGAAGGCCGGCCGCCGCGGATGTCTGGCCGGGCCCCGGTGTGGACCATGCTGGCGGTGGGCGTGGGAGCCGCCGTTGTGGTGGTCCTGGCGCCGCCCGGCAGCCTGGGCATTCCTGCTGTGGTCGGACTGGTGGGCGTGGCGATGCAGCTGGTGGCCTGGCCGCAAAGCCGGTCCCCGGCCCGGCCGCGAACGGGGGATGCGGCGCAGCAGGCGGGCGGCCGGGCCGCCCGGGAGCCGGGGACGGGAGAAGTGCACGCACACGCCCCAAAACCGCTGCGCCGGGCAGCCTGGTGGTGTGCGGCCGTCCTGCTGTTCCTGGCCTTGTGGGAACTGGGAAACTACTTCGCCGACATGCTAGACCCCGCCGGAGCGTGGGCGTTCCCTCCGCTGACGGACCTGCTGCAGCCTTTGTTCGACAATGACGCCAGCCGCTGGCTCATGATGATTGTGTGGCTCGCGGCGTCCGCCGGACTGGTCCGGTCGGCGGTGAAGCCATGATCCTTGCCCTGATGGTGGCAGGCTATGTGCTGGTTCCGGTGGCCGGCATCACCCTGGTTCTGGTGGCCCGGGCCAGACCGGACGTGATCGCTCCGCTGGGAGTGCTCTTGGGGAACGTGTTTGCTCACCGGGCTGCACGCATTGCCCTGCTGCTGTTTGTGTGGTGGCTGGGATGGCACTTCCTGGTCCCGGACTGAGCCGCCGGCAACCTGCAGCAAGCAGAAACAAGCAGAAGGGCCCGCCACCGTGCTGGTGGCGGGCCCGGGGATTCCGGAACTGGGCCGGAATCCGGCTGCGAACTAGTGCGACTCCTTGGCGAGCACAGCGTCGGCGGCATCGGGCGCGGGGGAGGTCCCGGCGTCGGACTTGCCCATGAAGAGCGCGATCACCACAATGCCCAGCGAGACAATCGCTGCAACCAGGAAGCCGTTGCTGAAGCCGGCGGTCTGGGCGGCGATCTCGCCCTTTCCGGCAGCGGCCGCGGCAACCGTCCCGGCGGACATGATGCCCACCAGGAGCGCCGTTCCCGCCGCGCCGCCCAGCTGCTGGAGCGTGGAGAGGACGGCGGATCCGTGCGAGTGCAGGGAGTGCGGCAGCGGGTTCAGGCCGGCGGTGAAGGACGGCGTGAAGATGAACGCCAGTGCGGTGGACATGAGCAGGTGCAGGCCGATGATCAGCGGCAGCGGCGTGGTTTCACTGAGCTGCGTGAAGGCGAACAGGACGGCGGCCAGGAGCAAGCCTCCGGGAACCAGGAGCGGGCGGGCGCCAACCTTGTCGAACAACTTGCCCACGAACGGCGCCAGCAGGCCCATGAGGACGCCGCCGGGAAGCATGACCAGGCCCGTGGAGAGCACGTCCAGCCCGCGCACGTTCTGCAGGTACATGGGCAGGAGGATGATCACGCCGAACATGGACAGCATGGCCATGACCATGAGGGCCAGGGCCAGGGTGAACTGGCGGTACTTGAAGGGGCGCATGTCCAGGAGCGCGGAGTCGGTCCGCTGCAGGCGCAGCTGCAGGAGCACAAACGCAGCCAGGAACAGCAGCGACACGGCCAGGGAGACAAGCGCGACCTGGTGGGTTTGCGCGTCGGGGGAGCCGATGCCGCTGAGGCCGTAGACGAGACCGCCGAACGCGGGGATGGACATCAGCAGCGAGGGAACAGACAGTTTGGACTTGCTGCGTTCGCCGTCGGTGGGCAGCAGGCGGGCGCCGAGGACCAGGGCGATCAGCGCGATGGGCAGCACCAGCAGGAACATGAAGCGCCACGACAGCGAGTGCAGGATCAGCCCGGACAGGGTGGGGCCGATGGCCGGGGCCACGGAAATGACGATGGAGACGTTGCCCATGACGGCGCCGCGGCGGTGCGTGGGGACAAGGTCCAGGATGGTGGTCATGAGCAGCGGCATCATGATGGCCGTGCCGGAGGCCTGGACAACGCGCGCGGCCAGCAGCACCTCAAAGCCCGGTGCGAGCCCGGCCAGCAGCGTGCCGGCCGAGAAGAGGCCCATCGCGAGTATGAACACGGTGCGGATGGGCAGGCGCTGGAGCAGGTAGCCGGTGGTGGGGATGACCACGGCCATGGTGAGCATGAACGCCGTCGCAAGCCACTGGATGGCCGACGGCGACACCTGGAACTCATGCATCAGCTTCGGCAGGGCCACGTTCATGATGGTTTCGTTGAGGATCACCACGAACGCGGACACGAGGAGCACGCCGATGGTGGTGCGGTCCCTGGCCGATAGTTTGTCCGGCACTTGAACGCTGGTTGTAGACATGGGAATCCTGAACTCGATTTAATACGGAAAATTATGGGCTGCCGGAACGTTCGCCTTGAAGGGCTGCCGCACCGCCGGGCAGGTCAACAAGTGTAAGGCCTGCCGTGCGGGAATTATTCCTCTTCGCCTCTCTCGGTTGCAAACTTTTTGGACGTGCGAGTCCGACGGCCGGCAGGCATCCGGATCAGGCGTGCAGCCGCCGGGTCCCGGCCCGCGAACAGGCTAGGCTGCTGACCAGTAGCCGATGTTGCCTGCCAACCAAGGAGAACCGTGTCCACCCCGCTTTTGGCTGAACCTTCCGCTGTCTTTTCCATGCACGACGGCGCTTGGCTCCCCTCCGCGCTCTCCCGCGGCCCGTGGGATGAGCGGGCGCAGCATGGCGGGGCGGCCGGGGCCTTGCTGGCCCACGTGGCGGAGTCGGAACTGCCGGACCACTCCTGGACGCTGAGCCGGATGAGCATGGAGCTGGTCAAGCCGGTGCCGGTAGCACCGCTGCATTCACGCACCGCGCTGCATCCGGGACGTTCAACCATGCGGATGACCGTTGACCTGTTGAGCGGGGAGGTGCTGGTGGCACGGGCACACATGCTGGCTGTCAGGGGCCAGGGCTTCACGCTTCCGGACGGCGTTCCCGGGTGGTCGCCGGACCGCCTGCTGCCGGGTCCCGCATCCTGCTCCGAGCCGGCGGTGATTCCGGGGATGCCGCACGGCACATCGTTTTACTACAACGCCGTTGAACACCGCATGGCGGGCGGCAACATTGCCCGGCCCGGTCCCGGGGCTGCCTGGTTCCGGCTGCGGGTGCCAATCATTGACGGCGCGACCACCACCCCGTTCATGCTGGCCGCCGCCGTGGCTGACTCCGGCAGCGGAATCAGCTGGGTGCTGCCCCCGGAAACGTACCTTTTTGCCAACGCTGACCTGTCCCTGCACCTCCACCGCGCACCAGCCGGGGAATGGCTGGGCATGGAGTCGGAGTCCCAGGTGGACGGCGGCGGGGCGGGGACCACGCTCTCCCGCCTGTACGACGTCGACGGACCGGTGGGCGTTGCGGTCCAGACGCTGGTGGTGCGCGAACGCCGCTGAAACCTGCGACTCCGGGACGAGGCACATGCCGCCCTTGTGGCTCTTCAGTTGGTCCTGGCCGCCAAGCCGGGGAAAACCCGCCGCGCATCCCGCCGGGAACGTCGATCCGGGGCCAACCCCGCACCATTACGCGGCCCCTTCACCGAACCGGGTCATGACCCGCGAGATGGGTGCAGGACATACACCTGTCTCGCGGGTCATGCCGATTCTCGGCGAAACTGACCCTCCGGCGCGCGGTTTGAACCCATTCTCGGTGCACGGCCTCGCTCCAAAAACACGGCGGACCGCGAAAGCTGCGCCACCACTGCCACGGAAGAATCAGCGAAGCCGCATTAACAGCCGTTAGGCCCGCGTCGCAAGGCTCAAGGCTGGTTCCCGGCGCGGACAGGCCGTAGCCGGAGCCGGGCCGTCAGCTCCGTGCAGCGCGAACAAACGCCCGGATCAGCGCCGCGTCCTTGATTCCCCGGCTGGATTCGACGCCGCTGGACACGTCCACGCCGTTCGGCTTAAGGGAGGACGCCAGCGCGGCCACGTTGCCCGGGGTGAGCCCGCCGGCCAGCAGCCAGAAACCGGAAGGAACACTGTGCAGCATCGCCGCGTCAAAGGTGACTCCGGCCCCTGGTTCCACGGCATCCAGCAGCAGCCTCTCGGCATCCCAGGCTTGCTTCTCCGCCGCGGTGATTGCGTTGTAGGCCTCGGCGGAGAATGCCCGGAGGGTGCGGAACCCGGCTGCCTTGGCCTGGTGCATGTCCGCCAGGGATTCGTCCCCGTGCAGCTGCACAGTGGACACTCCTGCCCGGCGGGCCGTGTCAAGCACCTCCGACAGGGGCTGGTTGCGGAAAACCCCCACCGTCTCCACACCTGCCGGCACCTGCACAACAAGTTCGGCGGCCAACTCCGCAGTCACCGTGCGGGGGCTGCCGGGGGCAAACACAAAACCGACGGCGTCCGCGCCGGCATCCACCGCGGCGGCCACCGTCTCGGCAGTTTGCAAGCCACAGATCTTTACGTACATGCCCAGCCACAACCTTGTCTAACGTTCAACAGCGAAGGAGGGACCGCCGTCGTGCATCCCACAGGCCATGTTAACAGCAGCGGGGCGCTCTCTGCCGGGACGGCGGTGCGTCAAGGAACCGGCAAAGTTGCGGCCATTCGCATATGGGTATCGTCAAGGGTCCGTTCGAGGCGCCGGGGCGATGGTTTTCTGGAGTGGGGATCGCGGCCGGGGCGGTGCGACGGGCAAATGCGGAGGAGGAGTCCCATGGAGGGAACAACGGCGGGGCAGGCCGGGGGATATGTTGCCATTGACGACGGCGGGCACTTCAGCCGCCATTCGGACAGTGCCGCCGTCGTGGCCGCCTTTGAGTATCTGGACGAGGCCGTGTGCGTCCTGGACAGGGGCGGAAGCTCCCACCGGTTGGTTGCCGGTGCGGGCGGGATGGTGCTCAGCCGGGCCCACGGGACGGTGGAGTTTGCGTGGCTGCAGCAGGAATGGCTGCGTGCCATGCGGCGGTTCCCGGAAGAGCACCGGATCCGGCGGTTCCATGCAGGCACCTCGGCGGCATTGCTCGCCGACATCTTTGAAACCCTGCAACTGCAGCCCCTGGCCACCGGACTAGTGGAGGGTGAGCACGTCACGGACGATTTCGGTCACCGCTACCGGGTGGTTCGGCACGGCAGGGGTTCCGTCACAGGGAAGCTGCAGCTGTGGCTGGTGGAAACGGGCCGGGCGGCGGAACCCTAGGAGAAGGCCGCGGCGGCGATGGCCCAAATGACGTAGCCGCTGACCGGAACAAGCAGCAGCCACTCGCGGACGGAGCCGGCGTTGCCCAGGATCGGCACGGCAACGTGGCCCCCCGGGCGCCAGATCTTCCGGACCAGGGGCATGCGGCGGAGCCAGCGCGGCGGCTTGATGCGTATGGGCCAGATCAAGTTGCAGCCGCCGGTGGTAAGCATGTCGCCCGCAATGTGGGCGGCCACGCCGATGCCCATCGCCATGGGGAACCAGTAGTCCTCCTGCGGGGCAAACATGGTGACGTAGGCGCCCACGGAGATGCCCAGGATCCACGGGAATTTCTGCATGGTGTCGGGGATGAACTTCAACGCCTTCGCCGCGAACGAAGCCAGCAGCACGGCCAGCAGCCCGGCACCGGGGAAGATGGTGCCGAATGGCAGCTCAATGCGCCACATGCCCGCCAGTGCCGCGATCAGCACAAAGACGGCCAGGCCCAGAATGGAGTGGGTGCCCTGCCGGTGTCCGCCGGACATCCGTCCGATCTGGATACACAGGGCGTTGGACAGCGGCGGCAGTGAGTTGGCGATCGTGGCGTGCCGGTGGTCGGCGTCGGGAACCAGCGCGGCACCGGCGGCCACCACGGCGCCGGCCACGACGGCCGTGGGGGTCATCTCCATCAGGCCCAACCCCACCGTCACGGATTCGGGGACGGCAGGCAGCATTTGGTGCAGCCCGCCCAGCCCCACTTCAAACTGGGTGGTCAGGGCCAGCCAGACGGCGGCGCCGCTGGCGGCGTGGTGGGCTCCCATCATGAGGGCATGTCCTTCGCTTGTTCGGGTCGATGTTCTGATCCCGCAAACACGTGGACAAAACCTGCTGGGACAAGCCTACGGGCAGGCACCGACACTGTTCGACGGCGTGCGGCACCCGTCACAGTCCTGCCGGATATTTGTTCGGACGAGGCACAAATCATCCGCTGTTGACAGGCGGGCCGGTGGGTTTCACCATGGAGGCAGCACGCCAACCCCTCGGCAAGGGACCATCATGGAAAATGCATGCGGAAACCTGGGCATCATGGGTGCAGCTGCGCCGGATGCAGCAACTTTGGCGGCAGTTGCCGGCGCAGCCATGCATGGCGCGGCGCAGGCTGTCCTGTCGGTGCGGGCGGCCCGCATCGAGATGCCCACTCCCAACATGACCACCGGCGGGCTGTGGCGGGTCCAGAGGACTGCCGCCCTGGCGGCTGGCGACGGGAACACCGCTGACAGCAGGACCAAGCCCTTTAGTGTTGTGGCAAAACTCATCCAGTCTCCCTTGCTGTGGCATGGAATCGGACAGGTGCCGCCCGGCATGCGGGAGGAACTGGCCAGCCAGTACCTGTGGCGCACCGAGGCGGAGATTTATGCTTCCCGGCTTGCCGAAGTGGTGCCCGGCGGTGGCCGGCTGCCAGATGTCCTGGGGCTCTGCGACGTGGACCCGCAGCGCACCGTGATCTGGATGGAGGACGTGCAGGAACATCCGGACGCCTCGTGGTCTGATGAGGTGTTTGCCCAAGCGGCACATTGGCTGGGGCGTCTGGCCGGCAGCCGGGCGGTCCGTGCCAACTGGCCGCAATTCGATGAGGAGGGCGCCGCAGGCAAGCTGCGCTTCTATGTACACGGCGTCGGCGCCCACGTGCTGGTGCCGTCGCTGCTGGGGGAGGACTTGTGGCGGCTGCCGTCGGTGGCCCCCGCGGCGACGCCGGATCTGGTGGCAGGGCTGCGCGCCTTGGCCGTGCGTGCCGGGGACATTGTGGAGGAAATGCTGGCCATGCCCCAACTTCCCTCGCACGGGGACGCCTGCCCGCAAAACCTGGTCATCGAAAGCGGCCGGGACGGCCCTGCACAATTTGTGGCCATCGACTGGGGTCTCGCCGGCCCGGCCTGCCCCGGTTTCGACCTCAGCCAGCTGCTGGCCGGGCACGCCAACGACGGCCGGCTCCCGGCGGAGGCTGTACACAGGCTGGAGCCGCAGTGCCTCGGCTCCTACTGTGAGGGGCTGGCACAGTCCGGCAGCCACGTGGACAAGAGCGCCGTCAGACGCGGGCACGCCTTGTCGCTGGCGCTGTTCACCGGACTTTTTACCCTGGTAACCCCCCGGTTGGAGGAACCCGATTCGCCGGAACTGCACGCCTTCATGGCCCAACGCCTGGCCATGGGCCGGTTTGCCCTGGACCTGCTGGCGGAAACAGACTGAACCGTGTCCGTGGAGCCGGACCTTCCGCCGTGCAAGAATGGGCCAATGAGCGATCCAGGGACACCGGAAGAGACGGAATTTCCGCGGGCCATCGGCAGGCCCGCAACAAGGGCCCTGGCCAATGCAGGCATCACACGCTTCGACCAGCTGGCCGCCCGCAGTGCCGGGGATCTCCTGGCACTGCATGGTGTGGGACCCAAGGCGGTACGGATCCTGGGCGGGGAATTGGCCAGCCGCGGCCTGGCCTTCGCCGCCGACTGAGCAGGTGGACGCCGGGCTCCGGGGGCCCGCCCTATTTGGCCAATTCCAGCAGCATCTCCACGGTTCCGGAGTTCTCCACCTTCACGAATCCAAGGTTCGGGGCGTCGATGCCAAAGTCTGAGAATGTGATCGGAATCGAGCCCGACACCTGCACCCCGCCTGCCGTGGCCTGCGCCTGGAGGCTGGCTGTGACGGCCTGCGTGGCCCCGGCGATCGTCAGTTCGCCCTTGGCCGTGACCGACGCCGTCCCGGTTGCCACCGCAGAAATGTCCACGGGCTCCGTCAGTGTAAACGTCGAGGTGGGGAAGTCCAGGGTCTTGACGATGCTGGTGAACTGCCTGTCCCGGCTGTCGCTGTCGGTGACGAGCCCGTTCATGTCCACGACCACCTTTGCCGAGGTGAGGCTCGTGCCGTCGATGGTGACCTCGCCCTGCACCCCGCTGGTGCGTCCCACCACGGTGGCATTCTGGCCGTTCAGCACCTCGTCCACCCGGTAGCCGGCCTGCGAACCTGCCGCGACTTTCCATGTCCCGTTCAACCCTTCCGGGCCAAGGCTGGCGGTTGCGCCCGCGCTTGGCCCGCCCGTTTCCGGCGACTGGGGCGTAAGCGTGAATTCGCTGCTCGCCCGGCTGTTCTGCACGTTGGCGTAGATGACGCTGCCGCCCCACACCGCCGCGACAGCCAGCACCAGCAGGACCCCTGCCAAGATCAGTTTTTTGCGCATGCATGCCTCCAGGTTCACTTTTTGTGTGGATATGAACTATGCCAGTGAAGCCTGCGTCTTGTCTGTGTTGTCCCGCTGGATTCATCAAACCGGAATCCCCGGGGGGATGCCCGACGGCGTCCTTCCGCCAAAAACTATTCCCTCACCTTTTCGCGCGGCGTAGCGTTGGTACATGAGCAAGCACCCAGTCGAAGAGAACCCGGCAACGGAAAACCATCCGGACGGGAAGCACTCAGCGGTGGAGGACTTCATCAAGCTGATCGTGCCCGAACCCGAACTTCTGGAGGAAGAGACCACAGGCGACCCGGACATCGAACCGCGCAGGACCGGCGCCTGACAGATGAAAGCGAGCCACCCATGACACCTAGCGAGGGGCGGGCGGTGCGGGCCAGCATTCCCTATCCTGACAGGCCCCGCCACCCCGATCCCACCCAGCCGCCGTACCCGCCTGATCCCACCCAGCCGCCTGACCCGTACCGCCCGCCGGATCCGAACGAACCGTATCCGCATCCGGTCCCGCCGGAGCCGGTCTTCCCACCCGACCCGATGTCGCCACAGCAGCCGCCCATCGACCGCTGAGCAGGCCGCGGGGCATCCCCGTGGTGGCAATCTCCGGTGTTCCGCCAACGCCTGGCGGCCTGCAAAGTTGGGTTTCGGTTGAAATAGCGTGAAATCGCGCACTGCCGTCCCGTTCCCCGCAATTTCTGGGTGGGATCCACTCTCACGGGATGACCTTGGTGTGCTGAGTTCTGACGTCTGCATCGTGTTCTGACCTCTGCGTCGACATGCATGGGTAAAACCGTACAAATGGGTGGGGACGTCAGAATACGGTGGGGACATCAGAACTCGTGGGGCCCAGATTGTCGGCGCGCTCAGAACTCGGCGCGGGTACGGGGGCCCGACACGCGTATGGCCGCTTTCCTCGTGGTGGCGGCTGCTGAGACCCAAAGATGGGGCAGATGCCCCATGCGTGCGCCGCCCGGCGGACCTACGCTTTTTCACACAACGTGAAGGAGCTCATCATGGCCACACCATCACCCCGGGACTGCGCAGCACTTGCCGAGACCACCGCCGCATTGCCTCCCGGGACCGACGAACGGCTCAGCGGCTACGCCCTCATGGGCATGCCGTTCAGCTCAGGACACTGTCTGGCGTTCCGGCGCTTCCCGGCCAGTTCCATCGGACCCGCCTACGCTGCACTGTGGCTCTTCCGCCCCAACGCCGGCTGGACCATCTACGCCGACGCCCCGCCCGAGCAAAGCTGCGCCCGCTACTTTGGCGCCGACCTCGCCGGGACCGCCCTCACCCCGGTGGAACGTCACTGGGAGGGTCCCTTCGCACTCACGGTGGGCGTGCCCGGCGTCGTGCGGTGGAGCCTTGAACTGAAGGAAACGCGTTCGACGGCGGCCCTCACCACCGCGGCAGGCCTCCTTCCCGAGGGGTTCTGGGGGCGGCCCGCCGTGCTGGCCGGCATGGGCAGGTTCATGGGACCTGCCCTGCATGCGGGGACGCTGCGGCTGGCCGGGACGGTGCCGAATGGGCAGACGTACCAGGCGCGGCCCATGCGGGTGTGGGTGGTCAAGGCCAGCCATGCCGTAATCGACGGCACCGACGCCGGGGCGCCAAAACCGCTGCCGCAACAGCTACACCTCGGCGACTTTTGGCTTCCGCAAAGGGGCCTCTTCGTCGCGGACATGAGCCTGCATTTCCCCTCCACCGCACCAGCCCGCACACAACCAGCCCCCTCCAAACAACAAGCCGCCCACACGGGGGCACACCTCGGAAGGACCACATCATGAACAAGGCAGTCATCAGCCTGTGCACGGGGCTGGAAGATCCGGAGCGCGTCACCGTGGCGTTCCTCGTGGCGGTTGGCGCCGCCGAGCAAGGGCGGCAGACTCTGATGTTCCTGACGAAGGAGGCCGTTCGGATTGCCCTCAGCGGCTTCGCCAACGTGGTGGCGTGCGACGGATGCCCGCCGCTGTCCGGACTGCTGTCCCGTTACGAGGCTGCCGGCGGGAAGTTCCTGGTCTGCCCCATCTGCCTGGATGCCCGGAAGGTGGACCGCACCGGCTTCGCCGCGAATGCGGCCGCGGGCGGGACCGTGCAGATGTGGGACTGGATCGGGGAGGACGCCGTTGTGTCGTTCAGCTACTGAGCCCCTGACGGCCAATATTCACGCGTGCCGTGCGCACGGACCGACCCTAGAATTAACAGGTGGCTGACCACGGTTCGGGCGTTGCCAAGGGACAGCCCTCCGGGCCTGTCCCGGAGGGCTCCGCGGCACGCAGCGGCGCCGGGCAGGGCGCCCCTGACCACCGGGTGGAACCGGCCGCCCGCCGCAGCGAAATGCTGGCGGCCCTGTCGTTGGCCATCGACCTGGGGCTGGGCCAGCCCATGGAGCACATGCTGCGGGCCACGCTACTGGGACTGCGCATCGCGGACACGCTGGGCATCCCGGAGCAGCCACGGGGCCGCATCTTTTATGCGAACCTGCTCGCCTGGATCGGCTGCCATGCGGATTCCCACGAACTCGCCGCCCTGTTTGGCGACGACATCGCTTTCCGTGCCGACTACTACTTCATCGACGCCCACGGGCTGCCCATGCTCTCGCTGATGCTGCGCCACACCGGCACCGGGCTGCCCCTGCTGCAGCGCACCGTGCGCCGCTCCCAGTTTGCGGCCACGGCAACCACGGCTGTTCGGGCGTTGATCTCCTCGCACTGCACCTCTGCAGGGCGCCTGGCAGACAGGGTGGGGCTCGACGCGGAGCTGCCGGGCATCCTGCGCCACACCTTTGAACGCTGGGACGGGCGGGGCCTGCCCGCTGGGGTGTCCGGCGTCGACATTCCCGTGGAGATGCGCATTGCACAGCTGGCCGACACCGTGGAGGTTTTCCTGCGCAACGCGGGCCTGGACGCTGCCGTTGGCATTGTCAGGGAGCGCCGGGGCACCCAGTTCGACCCGGAGCTTGCCGATGTCTTTTGCGCCCGGGCCGCAGGGCTGACGGAAGGTCTGCTGGCGCTTGACCCGTGGCCGGCTGCGCTGGCGGCGGCCCCGGCAGAGTCGGCCCTCACAGCTGCGGAGCTGGATGGCGTGCTGGCGGCCATGGGCGACTTTGCCGACCTGAAATCGCCGTGGACGGCGGGGCATTCGCGGCAGGTGTCGGCGCTCGCCGCGCAGGCCGCCGTGCACCAAGGCTGCAGCAGTGCGGAGGTCCTGGCCGTCCGCCGCGCCGGCTGGGTCCACGACCTGGGCCGGATGGGTGTCTCCAACGGCATCTGGGACAAGCCCGGACCGCTCTCGGCCGTGGACCGCGAGCGCCTGCAGTTGTACCCGTTCCTGAGCGGGCGCATCCTGGGCCGGGTGCCGGGCATGCACCGCGTGGCCGAGCTGGCCGGTGCGCACCGGGAGCGGCTTGACGGATCGGGCTATCCGCGCGGCCTGGGTGCGGGTGAGCTGGACCCGGGGCAGTGCATCCTGGCCGCGGCCGACGCCTACCAGAGCATGCTTGAGCCGCGTCCGCACCGGCCGGGGCTGCTGCCGGCGGATGCCGCGGGACGCCTGCGTGCGGAGTCCGGGGCGGGCAGGTTGGCGGGAGCCGCCGTCGACTCCGTCCTTGCGGCTGCCGGGTTCAAGGAGGCACGACGGCGTTCCCTGCCGTCTTCGCTGACGGCCAGGGAGCTTGAGGTGCTGCGGCTGTTGTGCCGCGGGATGGACAACAAGTCGATCGCCGCGGCACTCGTCATTGCGCCAAAGACCGCCCGGAACCATGTGGAGCACATCTATGTGAAGACCGGTGCGAGCAACAGGGTAACCGCCACGTTGTTTGCACTGGATGCGGGGTTGTGGGACCGGGCTGCCGAATGACGTGGCGGCAGCCTGCGGGTCCAGGGTCCGGGGCCAGATCGCCCGGCCCCCGCTAGACCGCGGACCGGCCGGCTGCTTCGCGGATGGCGCTGCGCAGTGTGCCCAGTTCGGGGTTGCCGCGCAGGCCCGCAGGTGTGGGGTAAACCCGGCACGTCACGGCAGGTTCATTGTCGGTGGGGAACAGGTCGCGGCCGTTGACGGCGAAGGTGGGGGAGCCGTGGAAGTTCAGGGCTGCCGCCTCATCGTCATTACGAACCTCCCTGACGGCGAGCGCCGCTGGGGCAAAGCCTTCCAGCGAGAGCGCCTCGCTGAAGAGTGCCTTGGCTGCGGCATCGTTGGGGCAACCGGGGATGGTGCGCAGTTCAAAGTCCATGCTTCCATTATCTGCCCATGCGCCGCTACTAGCCGTCGCTGGGCCGGTTCTTCGTGTTGGAGAAGATGGAGCGGGGCCGCGGGACAGCCAGCCCGTCGACGGTGATGTCCACGGATTCGTTGTAGAAGGAGATCCTGTCCTTGATGCGCGCCACAGCGGGATACGGGTCCGGGTAGGCCCAGGCGACGGAAGGCGACCCCGGCGCATCCCAGTAGTCTTCGGCATATCCCTTGTAGGGGCAGTGGCTGCGGTTGTTTCCGCGGCTCATCAGGTCCAGGCGCACGTCTGCGCGGGGCAGGTAGTAGCGGGTGGGCAGGTAGGTTTCAAAGAGCAGGACGGGGTCGGTGCTGTCGGCCAGCAGCACGCCGTCGAGCGAGACCGTGATGTGCCGGGAGCTGGGGAGCGCCTCCACGCGCTTGTGCGGATCGCGGGGATGGCTGTGGACCTCCTCTTCCTCCTCGAGCCAGCGGTCGATGCCCGCAGGGTCCCAGCTGAAGGTGGTGCGCCCCTCGAGCTCTGGTGCGTCCCTCCGCCATGCGGCGTTGGGCAGGACCCTGCCGTCGGCGTGTACGTCATACCATTGGGCCACGGGGCCCTTGGGGCTATAGAACGTTGGCGGCCCCGCCGGGGCTGCCGTGGACGGGGTGAGCAGGTCCATGCGGATGTCTTCCGGGGCGAAGGCGTAGGCAGGGATGGGGAACTTCTGCTCCCAGTAGAGCATCGGCGCCCGGCTGTCCACCACGGCGGTGCCGCCCACCATGGCGCGCACCCATTTCTCGCTGATTTCGGTCCGCATGCGAACCACCTGGATTCTATAGAGGGCCGGCGCCGGCTGCTGTCAGGAATCTGTTCCCGTGGATGCAGGAAATTATACGCCTGCAGATCCTGCGGCCGCGGCCCTGCCGGCGGCGCCACGGTGCACGACGCCGGCCCGGCCCCTCCGGCACTACTTGAGGTAGGAGAACACTCCCATCATGCCGCGCTCTGCGTGGTACGCGTTGTGGCAGTGTGTGAGCCATTGCCCCGGGTTGTCGGCATCAAAGTGAACCACCACCGTCTCGCCGGGCCGCACAATCACCGTGTCCTTGCGTGCGCCCGCCTCACCAATCTGGAACGTGTGCCCGTGGATGTGCATGGGGTGCCACATGTCAGTGTCATTGATGAACGTGACCTGCACGCGCTCGCCGGCCCGCAGATCGAAACTGTGTTCGAACGGCTTGTCCATGTCGAAGCGGCGCCCGTTGATGCCCCAGTCGTACTTTGCCATCCCGCCGGTCAGCCGCAGCTCGTGCCTGCGGTCAGCCTTGCGTTTCGGCAGGAGCACCGCAGGATCCGCGGTGAGCTTTCCGCCGTCGAGCACGGTCCCCGCCAAGCCCTGCGGCAGCCCCTCCACCGTTGGAGCCTCACCCGTCCCCGTGCTGACAAGTCCGTAGGCCAGCTGGCCTTTGCCCTCTGCCAGCGCCAGCACCGGCGTCTGCCCCTCCCTGACAGTCAGGAGGGCATCAATGCGCTCGCCCATGCCAAGCACGACGGCGTCGGCCTGGGTTTGCTGGACCGGGAAGCCGTCGCTGTGGGTCAGGGTAAGCGCCTGCCCCGGCAGCCCCACCCGGTAGGCGGTGTCCCCGGCGGCGTTGATGATGCGCATCCGGATGCGCTCGCCGGCCTTGGCCTCAAAGATCTCCGGGGAATCGGAGGATCGGCCGTTGAACAAGTGGTGCGGGACATAGACGTCACCGGCATCCCCGCCCAGGTAGTCGCTGCGCGCCCCCATGAGCATGTGGCGGCCCATCAGCATGGGCCCGTCACCGTGGCCCATCCCCTCCATGGCCGAGTGGTCCATGCCCGCCATCGCCCCCATGCCCTCAGAGAGCTCGGCCATCACGTCGTCCGGGGTCCCTCCCACACCGTCCACCCAGTCATCCAGCACGATGACCCAGTCGCGGTCGTACTCAAGCGGCTCCTGGGGATCTTCCACAACCAGGGCCCCGTACAGGGCGCGCTCTCGCTGCATCTCCACATGGGAGTGGTGCCAATACGTGCCGGGGTGCGGCAGCTTGAAGTCGTACACATGCGCGCCACCCGGCGCGGCCGCCTCCTCCGTCAGGCCGGGGACGCCGTCGTCATTGTTGCGAAGCGCCAGCCCGTGCCAATGGACGCTGGTCGGCTCAGGCAGGGCGTTGCGCACGGTGACCTGCAGCCGGTCACCGGCCCGGGCACGCAGCGTGGGGGCGGTGAACGCTCCGTTGTAGCCCCACGTGGACACGGACTGTCCATCCAGGGTGGTGGAGGCGGTGCCCGCCTCCAGGACGTGCGCAACCGTCACGCCCGACGACGGCCGCAGCGCCTCACGCTCGGCCACCAGGGGGTCGGTGGGCATGACCCGCCTCGCCGCATCCGCTGCGGGATCGGCGGAGCAGGCAGCGAGCGCTGCCGCAGCCGTGGCGGCCAGCGACAGGCCAAGGAAACCGCGGCGGGTGGGACGGACAATATTGCTCTTGGGATAAGACATGAAAGTATTCCTCAACAAGGTGAACGGACGGCAAGGATCAGGCCGTCCGGCGCGCACATGCGCGGCTGACACGGACAGGGACGAATGGGCGCACGGATGCGCAACCAGTCAGCCGGTGTTCTACGTGCGGTTCACCTGCAGCTGTTCCAACGACGGCGCCCCGGACGGCCTGTGCCGGAACGCACGACCCGGAACACGGGGAAAGGGAACTTTCAGGGACCATGCCCCCAGCGTTGCGGGGCTGGCCAGCCCCAGCAGGGAGGCAACGGGCAGGGGAGCGCAGCCGCCATGCGACGGCAGCTCCTGGCCATGCCCGGTGGCAGGGCATGCCATGTCCATGCTGCCATCGGCGCTCGCAGGCAGCCCGGACACCATCCCGGCTTCATGCACCAGTGCGCTCGCAGGCGCAGCGGCCATTGATGCCGCGTGTGCCCCGGATGTGCCGGCCGGCAGGGGTCCGCCGGCCATGACGTGCATTCCCAGCAGTGCGGCCACCAGCCCGGCGAGCACGGCAAGGAGTGCTACGTGGCGGCGGCACGGCTTCGCCAAGAGGCACCGGGCGGCGGTGAACATGGCTGCTCCTTTCTGGTCTCCGGAATTGGGGGCAAGGCGGGCCAGGCGGGCGTTGCGGCCCGGGTGTTGGGGAGGAGTTACCGGACGTTCTCCGGGTTGAGGTCGAGCCGGCGCAGCAGTTGTGCGTTCAACGCCACCACGATGGTTGACAGGGACATCAGCACGGCCCCGGCCGCGGGGGAGAGCACGAAGCCGGCGAACGCCAGCACGCCGGCCGCCAAAGGCACCGAAATGACGTTGTACCCTGCAGCCCACACCAGGTTCTGCCACATCTTGCGGTAACTGGCATGGGAGAGGTCGATCATGGACACCACGGATCTCGGGTCGTTTCCGGCCAGCACCACGCCGGCCGATTCCATGGCCACGTCGGTGCCCGCACCGATGGCAATGCCCACCTCGGCCCGGGCCAGGGCGGGCGCGTCGTTGACGCCGTCGCCCACCATTGCCACCTTCAGCCCGCGGGACTGCAGCTCGCGCACCTTCTGGTCCTTGTCCTGCGGCAGCACCTCGGCGAAAACCTCGTCAATGTCCAGCTCTGCGGCCACGGCGTTTGCCACCTGGCGTGCGTCGCCGGTGATCAGGGCAACCTTGATGCCGCGGTTCTTCAGGGCGGCAATCGCCTGGCGGGACTCCTCACGGACCTCGTCCTCAAGGGCGACGGCGCCCATCACCTGGCCGTCACGCATGACGTGAAGCACGGAGGCGCCGCGGGTGATCCAGGCTTGCGTTGCCGCGGTGACGTTCTCCGGCACGGTGATGCCGTGCTCGGCCAGCAGTGCCGGCCCGCCCACGGCGGCGGGGGAGCCGTTGACAGTGGCGGTCACGCCGCGACCGGCCAGCGCCTGGAAATCTGAGGCGGGAGGAACAGCCGCACCATGCTTTGCGGCAGCGGCCACAATGGCCCGGGCGGACGGGTGTTCGCTGTCGGACTCCACGGCGGCGGCGAGGGCCAACAGCTCAACTGTTGTGACGCCGTCGTCCATGGCAATGCCCGTGACGGTGGGCTCGCCCTTGGTGAGCGTGCCTGTCTTGTCGAAGAGGACCACGTCCACGGTGCGCATCCGCTCGAGCGCCATGCGGTTTTTGATCAGGACGCCGGCGCGGGCGGCGCGTTCGGTGGAGATGGCGATGACGAGCGGGATGGCCAGGCCCAGGGCGTGCGGGCAGGCGATCACGAGGACCGTGACGGTGCGGGTGACGGCGTCGGGGATGCTGCCGAGCAGGGCCCACACGATGAACGTGATGACGCCGGCGCCGGCTGCGAAGTAGAAGAGGAAGGCGGCGGCGCGGTCGGCGAGGGCCTGGGCGCGGGAGGTGGACGCCTGCGCCTCGGCGACGAGCCGCTGGATGCCGGCCAGGGCGGTGTCCTCGCCAATCGCGGTGACCTGCACGCGCAGCGAGTTGTCGGTGGCGACGGTTCCGGCGGTGACGGCGTCGCCCACGGTGCGGGAGACGGTTTTCGATTCGCCGGTGATCATGGATTCGTCGATCTCGGCCGTGCCCTCGGCAATGACGCCGTCGGCGGGCAGGCGCGAGCCGGAGCGGACCAGCAGCAGGTCGCCGTGTCTTAGTTCCCCGATGGCGACGGTTTCGGTGCCGTCGGCCGTGATGCGCTCCGCTTCGTCGGGCAGGAGCGCGGCGAGTGCATCGAGGGCGCCGCTGGCCGAACCGAGCGCACGCATTTCAATCCAGTGGCCCAGCAGCATGATGACCACCAGCAGGGCCAGCTCCCACCAGAAGTCCAGGTCGAAGCCGCCAATGCCCAGGCTGGTGACCCACGAGGCGATGAACGCGACGCCGATCGCCATGGAGATCAGCAGCATCATGCCGGGCTGGCGGGACTTGATCTCGCCCCAGCCGCCCTTCAGGAACGGCATGCCGCCGTAGAGGAAGATGAATGTGCCGATCACCGGCGGAATCCACGAGGCGCCCGGGAAATCCGGCACCGTGTAGCCGAGCAGGTGGCCCACCATGGGGCTGAAAACCAGTACGGGGATGCTCAGGATCAGCGAGAGCCAGAACCGGTCGCGGAACATCGCCACGCTGTGCCCGGCATGCTCGCCGTGCGAGTGGACGGCATGGTCGTCGTGGTCCCTGCCTGCGTGGTTCATGGTGGAATGGTCGACGCCTGATGGCTGCGTTTTCATGGCCGCATCACCGTGCTGGTGGTCGCCGTGGTGCTCTTGCATGACACTTCCTTTGCGGGGAGGGTGAACTATGCGTTGGGGGACGAGCTGCGGTGGCGGGACCTGATTCGTGCATTCTTGCGGGCGCGCGACGCGCTGCTTCACTGGCAACAGTGCAATCATACCCTACGGGGGTATATTCAGCGATAGTGGCAATGGCTTCCTTTGACACTTCCTGCGGGAGGGAGCGGCGTGGTGTGGCCAGCCGCTTCAGCATCATTGGGTCAGCACGCCGGGGCTGGGCGGGTCGCCGCCGGGCCTGACGGCTGCCATGGCCCTTGCCTGGAATTCACTGCCCAGACGGCGGCATCTCGTGCGAAATTCCTCCGGGCGGAGGTGCGGGCGTAGCTGATTTGGTTCGGGAAGACGGTGCGGGCGGTCCGCAGCACCCGCAGCGTTTGAATATACCCGTTGGAGGTTTGGGGCGTGAACGCGTCCTTGCCAGGCAGTGCCGATTCGGCGGCCTGGCAAGCAGCCAACGGATCGAACTTTCTGCTCAGCCCGATTGACCCCCTCGGCCCTCAGGAGGCAGCTCCCATGAAGTCACGTCCGGCTCCAAGTCAGACTGGGATGAACGCCTGATAGCATCATCACCGTGACCGGAGCCATGGTGATGCGCAAGCAAAATATAATGACCGCGAGTTTTTGAACCTTCACTTTGGGGGCAGGGATGCAATGAGACGGGGGTTATTCGATATTTCTTCACCAAACTCGGATCCTGCATTTCTGGCGGATTGTGGAGGATTTTGGCACTCCAGAACCCATGCGCCAATTATGATGGTCACTTTAGTGTGCTCAAATATTTTCCCGAGCACCTGCCGTGGTACGGCTGGTGGGAGTTATGACAACACTTTGGCACAGCATCCATGATCATAAATTATTACTGGTCGCTGGCTCTCCCTCTAACGCTTTGGATTTGGCATGCCGTATCCATGTTTAGAAGCAAAAAGTATCCGCTATTGAGCTTCACGCTGGCCCTGATATCTTGCATTTTTTGATCGCAGCCCTATGGGTCATCGCCGTTGTTGCCTATCCTCCGGAAAAAGAGTTCTCAATGGTTTACAGACCCGGCCACAAAGAACTAATTGAAAGTCTATTTTTAGCATTAATATTGTGGGTTCCAATGATGGCTCTCGAACCTTTACTATATTTTGCCAGGTGGCTCATGAAGGTTGGGAGGCCTTCGGTGAATGAAACGTCTTCTCAAGACGTAATGCATGAGTGATGTCCGGTCACTTCGGAAATGGGCATGGTTTGTGAGTTCAGGGCTCTGGAGGTGGGACGCCGGTCGGTAATCCGGTTCTTTGAGTTTTGGGCGTTTGTTCCAGTGGCTGCGCCATGGAATGGAAGGTTCCGAGAGATATCGAGCGCAAGATCGGTTGCCGCTCATCCATTGAACAGCCATATCAGGCATCCTGGGCATGGCTAAAACGGGAACACCTGCCAATCGCCTGGCGCAGCAGCCGAAGCGACTAGTGATCCCTGCTCGTGAACCTCACCGCCGCTGCCATCCCCGCAACAAGCGCCCAGCCCAGCAGCACCAGTGCACCGGTTCCCGCCGAAAGCACCGGGTCGGTATCGGGCAGGTAGAGGAGACTGCCGGCGCGGTCGGGCAGCCACCGTGCGTGCTCGGTGGCCGCTCCCACCAGCGGTGAGGCGAGTAGGACCAGCGCCAGCATCACCACCAGCGCAGGCATAAGGTGCCTCAGGAGCAAGGCAGCGGTATACGCCAGCAGCCCTGTCAGCAATAGATAGAGTGCAGCACCGGCGAGTGCCCACGGTCCAGCATCAGCGCCGGCCCCGGTGAAGCCCGTCGCCGAACGGGTGACAACCGCAGCCAGCAAGCCCGCGCCCAAGGCGGCCACGGCGGTGAGGGAAACCGCCATCAGTGCTGCCACGCTTTTCGCGGCAAGAAACACCATCCGGTTCGGAACCGCCGTGAGGGAGGTGCGGATCTGGGCGCCCGCGTATTCATGCGCCGCGGGCAGGATACCCAGCAGGATGATCCCCAGCTGGGCAAAAGGGACGGATGCCAGCACGGCATCGACCACCCCCGCGGATTCACGCAGTCCAGTGGCAGCCATGGCAGCGGAGATTGCGGCGCCGAGCACGACGGTGCCCGCCGCTGCAAGGACCGCCAACGGCAGTGTTCGCAGCTTTGACAGCTCAGCCAGGACCAGGCCACCCTTTGTCACGGCCATCTCAGGCATCCCGCCGATTGAACACAACACCGGAGACAACAAGCATCACGGCAGTCCAGCCGGCCATTACGATCGCGCCGGGGACGGGGTCCAGGCCGCCCTCGAGAACAAACTCACCGGGGAAGCCGAACAACTTTCGCCCTGCCAGGTCGGGAAGCCAGTGCGCCAGGGGAGTGAGCATCGAGAGCAGCAGCGAGAAGGAGACAACGGAACCGTTGGCAATGAGCACGATCAGCGGAATGATGCCGCTGCGTGCCAGCGCAGTGATGGAGAAGGCGAGCAGCCCCATCAATGCCCAGTACAGTGCGGTGCCCAGCGAACGGCTGACGGCATCGGCTGCACTGACCGTTTCGGTTCCGGCGTCCCCGATGATGGCCTGCGCAAGCGCGATGTTGCCGGGTATCGTCAATAGGGCGGCCAAGGCGACAAAGGTGAGGACCACCGCGGCCTTCGCCGTGAACAGGGACAGCCGTTGCGGCGCAACAGCCAGCGTGGTGCTGATTTGCCGTGCTCCGCCGGATTCTGCCCGGTCTGCCGTGTACTCGCTGCCGATGGCCGTCACACCGACCACCACGGCACCCACGACGCCGACAATGGGCATGGCCGCGAATCCCGCCTCAAAGGCGGACGTATCCGCAACCATCCCCGGCGTGCCAGCTGCCACGGCGCCGCGTACAGTAAACGCGTTGAGCACGGTGATTGCCGCTGAACCCAGCAGCGCCACGGCGATCCCTGCCCACGCCGCGGGAAGGGTGGCCGTCTTGCGGAGTTCGGCCAGGAAGAAGCGTCCGGTTCTCATCGCCGGGCCTCCGCACCGCCGGTGAGGGCGAAAAAGGCGTCTTCGAGCGAGGCGAAGCCTGCGGTCACCTGGGCGACACCCCCGTCAGCGACGACGCGGCCGGCCGTGATGACCACCAGGTCGTCGGCGATCTCAGCCACCTCGCCCATGAGGTGGCTGGACAGAAGGACTGTGCCGCCGGCATCAGCGTGGCCGCGCAGTAGCCTGCGAATCCAGCGGATGCCCTCCGGATCGAGCCCGTTGACGGGCTCATCAAGCACCAGCGCCTCCGGCTCGCCGAGCAGTGCCGCGGCAAGGCCCAGCCGCTGGCCCATGCCCAGGGAGAACTGGCCAACACGGGTTCTGCCGGAATCAGCTAGGCCCACTTGTTCGAGCACCTCGCCAACACGGCGCTGGGGGATGCCGCCGGCTCGTGCCACCCATGCCAGGTGGTTGCGGGCCGTGCGGGAGCGGTGGGCGCCCGACCCGTCCAGCATGGAACCGACCGTGCGCAGTGGATCTGGCAACTTGCTGTACGCCTGCCCGTTGACGAGGGCCGTTCCCGTGGTGGGACGGTCCAGTCCAAGCAGGATCCGCAGGGTTGAAGACTTGCCGGCCCCGTTGGGGCCAAGGAAGGCCGTCACCCGGCCGGGCAGGGCCTGGAACGAGACATCGGAGAGCGCGGCATGGGAGCCGTGGCGTTTGCTGAGTGAGTTGAATTGAAGCATGGTTCAATCCAATCTTGGCCCGGGTGTCCAGTCATCGGGCCAGGGACCTCACTTCAGGCGATGACATGCGACCCTGGTCCCTCAGACCCTGGTCCGAAGCCGGGAGCAGGCCGGGCGGCTAGCATGGTGGGATGGAAAATGACCGGCCCCTGTGGCGTTCACGCACAGGGCTGGTGGCAGCGGAAATCCTGCTGGCGCTGGCGATATTCATCCTGACAGTCGGCATTGACAGCCCCGCCGCTGCGGCCGCGGTCTTGGGCATCGCCGCAGCGGCCGCGCTTGTCGTCGTCATTGGGACCCAACTGCGGATCCGAACTGAACGCACGGTGCACGAGGATGCGGTCGCCGCGTGGGCGGGCGAGCGCGCAACCCAGGCCGAGCGCCTGCGGATTGCGGCGGAGCTCCACGACCTTGTCTCCCACGGGCTGGGACTGATCACAGTCCGTGCCGCCGCCGCGCGCAGCGTTCAGGGGCCCGCAGGCGAGACGGAACGGGGCCAAGCCCTGGCGGACATCGAAGAGGCCGGGCGTGAAACGACCACCGAGCTGCGCCGCATGCTCCAGCTGCTCCGCGAACCGGGCGCGGCACCGCTGCGCCCGGCCGAATCACTGGCAGACCTGCCCTCGATCATCCGGTCGGCGGAAGACGGCGGGCTCAGGGCCACCCTGGCCGTCGGGGACCTCGGCCACACGGCCCCGGGAGTGCAGCTCACCGTTTGCGCCGTGGTGCGAGAGGCACTCAACAACTCATTGCGGCATGCCGGCCCGGCCCGCGCGGAGGTGGAGCTGCGGCGCGAAGGTGGGATGGTCGTCGTCGTGGTTCAGGATGGAGGCCCGCAGGATGGCTGGCAGCCGCAACCCGGCGCCGGACACGGCCTCGACAACCTGCGTGAACGGCTCGCACTCTTGGGCGGCACGCTCCACACGTCCTCCACCGGGCAGGGATTTACGCTGACCGCCCGCATTCCCGACCAGGGGCGCCCATGACCGCCGGGCCTGCCGCACCCGACATCCGGGTGGTGATTGCCGACGACCAGCCTTTGTTGAGGCACAGCCTGGCGCTGCTGATCGGCGGGGCGCCGGGTATCGCCGTTGTCGGGGAGGCCGCCTCCGGAACGGAAGCTGTCAGCGTGGCAAGGCAGCTGGCCCCCGATGTTGTCGTGATGGACATCCGCATGCCCGGCGGCGACGGCATCCAGGCCACGCGGGAGATCACCTCCGACCCTGCACTGTCAGGCTGCCGGGTGCTGGTGCTGTCCATGTTTGAGCTGGATGAATACGTCTACGGTGCGCTGCGGGCCGGCGCCAGCGGTTTCCTGCTCAAGGATGCCCACCCGGACCAGCTCCGCGACGCGATCCGGCGCACGCATGCGGGGGAGTCCCTGTTTGCCCCGGCCATTCTCACGCGGCTCGTGGAAAATTTCGTGAGCAGGCCCGCCGCCCCCGCGACAGGGCCGGGACGGCTCACGGCCCGTGAAGTCGAGGTGCTCACGCTGGTGGCGCGGGGCCGCTCAAATGACGAGCTCGCCGCGGAACTGTACATCTCGATCAAGACGGTCAAGACCCATATCGGAAAGCTGCTGGCAAAGTTGCATGCCCGCGACCGCGCCGGCTTGGTCATCGCCGCCTACGAACACGGGCTGGTCACCGCCGGCCGTACTTCCCCCTGACGCGGTCCGTGCCCGCTCCGTGTGGCTCAGGCGCGGGGCTGCGGCGGCTCGCTGGCGGTTGTTTCATCCATGGCGTCGGGGAAGGCGTGTTGAATCAGCTCGCTGGTGGGTTCCCTGCTCATGATCAGCTGCTGGTAGCTCTCGGCGGCCCCGGCAACCGGGCCAAATCCCGACCGCAGCCACCACGGCCGCCACGGCCCAGCCTGCCCGCCGGATCGCTTCACACTTTTCCGCTGCCATGACGCCCCCCGTTGTTGGTCATTTATCCAACCATAGGCGGCAACCGCGCCCGCAGTCTGCCCTCCCATGCTGTTTCGGCCCCGTGGACGGTGGATAATTGTTCTCGATTGCCGTCAGGCACGCATACACCGACTCTTAGGGGACACATGTCTACGCTGAAGCAAAAACTCAAGACCGACGTCGTTGCACACATGAAGGCCGGCGACAAGGTTGCCCTGACCACCGTCCGCAACGTCCTCGGTGAAATTGAGACCAAGGAAAAGGGCGGCAAGACGCCTGTGGAGTTCGACGACGCCCAGGTCACCGCGCTGTTGCAGAAGGAGGCTGCCAAGCGTCGCGAGACGGCCGCGATCTACACGGAGGCCGGCGAGGCCGACCGCGCGGCGGCAGAAGTCGCCGAGGCAGAGGTCATCGAGGCATACCTGCCCAAGCCGCTCACGGCCGAGGAGGCAGCCGCCATTGTTGACCGGATCATCACCGGCCTGGAAGAGAAGCAGGGCGCACTGTCCATGAAGCAGATGGGCTTGGCCATGAAGCCGATCACCGCCGAAATCGCCGGCCGTTTTGACGGCAAGGCCGTTTCCGACATGGTCCGCAAGCGCCTGGCGTAACAACCGGCACCGGCTTGCAGGCCCGATTGCGGGGCCGGCAGGGATTGTGGCTATACTCGCTTGCAGTGACACGGGGTGCCCCGAAACGGGGCTGAGAGAACACCCGTTGAACCTGATCTAGTTAGCACTAGCGAAGGGATGTCCTGCTGGCCTTTTGCGCGCCTGCGCTGCCATGCAACCCATCTCTTTGCCTTTCAAAGGTGGAGACCCATGCACATTTCCGAACAAATCGTCCTCGTCACCGGCGCATCGCGCGGACTCGGCGCAGCCATTGCCAGGGCATTCCTGGATTCCGGTGCCCGGGTGGTGGTGAATTACCTCAACAGCGCCGGACCGGCGCACGACCTGGCTGCGACGGCAGGGGCCGGCCGGGCCGTGGCCCTGCAGGCCGACGTCACCGATCCCGGCCAGGTGGCCGCCATGCTTGCCACGGCGCAGGACCACTTCGGTGCCCCGGTGACCACGGTCGTCAACAACGCACTGGCGGGTTTCTCCTTCAACGGGGACGCGCGCAGCAAGGCGGGGGAGCTGTCATGGGAGGAACTGCATGCCCAGTTCTCCGGCACGGTCCGCGGCGCGCTCAACACGGTCCAGCAGGCGCTGCCGGGCATGCGCCGTGCAGGGTTTGGCCGGGTGGTGAACATTGGCACCAACTTGTTCCAGAATCCCGTGGTGCCGTACCACGACTACACGGCGGCAAAAGCCGCCCTGCTGTCGCTGACCCGCACGCTTGCGGTGGACCTCGGCCCGGAGAACATCACTGTCAACATGGTTTCCGGCGGGCTGCTGCGCACCACCGATGCCAGCTCGGCCACGCCGGAGGAGGTTTTTGACCTCATTGCTTCAAGCACCCCGTTGCGGCGCATCACCACGCCCGCCGAAATGGCCGATGCCGCGCTCTTCTTTGCCTCGCCCTGGGGGCGCTGTGTCACCGGCCAGAATCTGGTGGTCGACGGCGGCCTGGTGATGAACTGATGCCCGGGGCACCCGCCAGACAGCTCCACCTGAACGCCTTTGTCCACGGCTGCGGGCACCACAATGCCGCGTGGCGCAGCCCAAGGGCAAGGCCCGCGGATCTGGTGGACCACGCTTATTGGACCAGCCTTGCACAGACGGCGGAACGCGGATGCTTCGACGCCGTGTTCCTGGCGGACGGCCAGTCCCAGGGCGACATCACCCACGGCCCGCTGTGGAACCTCGAACCCCTGACCCTGTTGTCGGCCATGGCGGCCGGCACGGAGCGGATCGGCCTGGTGTGCACCATCCCGGCGTCGTTCTACGAGCCGTTTCCCGCGGCCCGGATGTTGGCCTCGCTTGACCACATCAGCGGCGGACGGGCGGGCTGGAATGTGGTGACCTCCATGTTCGACGCGGAAGCACAGAATTATGGCATGGACACACTGCCCGTGCATGCCGAACGGTACGGGCGGGCGGCCGAGTTCGTCCAGGCCGCCCTGGCCCTGTGGGACTCCTGGGACGCCGACGCCATCCGTGCAGATCCCGCGGGAGCCTACGCCGACATGTCCAAAATTCGGCCCGTGCACCACGAGGGCCGGCACTTCCGGATGGCCGGGCCGCTCAACGTGCCTCGTTCCCCGCAGGGCCGCCCCGTCCTGTTCCAGGCAGGCGCTTCCGAGGACGGTCGCAATCTGGCGGCACGCCATGCCGAAGGTGTGTATTCCGTTGCAGCGGACCTGTCGAGCGCACAGCAGTACTACCGGGACGTCAAGGCCCGCGCCGCCCGTGCGGGCCGAGATCCGGGCCAAGTGGTGGTGATGCCGGGTCTAGTCAGCTACATCGGCAGCACAGCCAAGGAGGCCGCTGCTGCACGGGCGGAATTGGACGGGCTGGTGCCGGTGGCCCAGTCGCTGGCCCAGCTGGGTAAGTTCATCCAGCAGGACTGCATCAGCTGGGAGCTGGACGCCCCCGTCCCGCGGCTGGCACCGGCGTCGGAATTTTCCGGTCCGGCGGGCAGGTATGCCACCATCCTGCGGCTGGTTGAGACGGAACGACCCACGGTGCGCCAGCTGTTGGATCGGCTGGCGGCCGGAGGCGGCCACTGCACCATGGCCGGCACCCCCGAACAGGTTGCAGACGGGATCCAGCACTGGTTTGAGAATGGGGGCGCGGACGGCTTCAACCTGATGCCGCCCGTCCTTCCCGGGTCCCTGGAAGAATTTGTGGACCGCGTGGTCCCGCTGCTGCAGCGTCGCGGGCTGTTCCGGAACCGGTACACAACCCGCACACTGAGGGGGCACCTGCTCGGTGTGGACGCCTGAGGGGTCAATCCCACCGGTCGTGCTGACGCAATACGACGTCACAAGTCCTCCTGATTCGTTGGCCCAGACGCCCAGCTACGCGGCACTTCTGCCCGCAAACGACTAGCAAAAAATTGGCTGGGCGACACACTTATCAGTGAGTGGGCAGTTTCACTTTTCAGTTGACAAATCAGCCACCAGAATCAGGCGACAGTGAATTTGAGTGGACGGAGCCGACAAGTATGTTGGGGAGTTTCATCGTTGAAATATACGTGACTAGAATCAGCGCCCCCTATTGGAGTGGGAGGCCGAGTGAACTCCAAGCATATTTCGGCTCCGAGCACGGCAGACCTTGTGATTGTTTTCTGCACGCCGTTTCCCCGCCATGGTGATCGTTCTTTCGACAGTCAAAAACCTAGGCAGGAAGCGGCGTGTGGACGTTAAGGCGCGCGAAAAACACCCACGGAAGAGTCACAAGAGCCCAAATTTGCTGAATTTGGGGAGAAAAGGGGGAGTTGGCCGTTCTTGCTCATAAACGTCTCTGACCCGCAGAATGAAACCGCGGGTCAGAGGGCCTTTGTACCCTGGGCCGGACTCGAACCGGCGGCCAAGAGAATCTCACTACCTGGATTCTGTTGGGTGGGGGTACTTGCCATATTTCCCGTGTTTTCGGCGAGTTTCACTGTTTTCGAATGCCGTGACATGTCGCGCATTGCCATGGTTATTGGTTGAAAAGGGGGAGTAAAAGGGGAGCGGCTGCTGTTCGCTCCCGATATATTTTTTGCTTGGGCGTCTCATTCCGTGGAAACGGGCTTGTCAGCGATTTGCCACGAAACAGTGCAGGGTGCCGACAGTTCTTATCATTTTACGCCGCAGCCGAGGGTCGAGGGAATGCGCGTTCTTCGAGAATTCGAAACGCTCGTCGGGGCTGTTTGCGGGCGACCGTGTGACATTTGTTTGGTTCAGATTGGCGGTTAGCTTTCGGCCGGGAACAGTTGGCAGTCGCCGGGCCCGCATCTTCGACTTTCGCCTTGTGCTCTAGGGTTTCTGGCGGCCGGACCAGAATTCCATCAGCAGCTCCTGTCCCTCCCGCTCCGATATTTTCGAGATCTCTTCCTGGTCAAGGTTGAGTTGTTCGCGGAGGGCGGCCTGAAGCCAGCCAGGCAGGGACGACTCCCGATTAGGTTCCGCGGCGGCTGCAACGGATTCATAGAGACGACCCATTTGGGTAATGACGTCTTTTAGTGGTTGGAGCTTGGGGTCGTCGCCTATCCGTGCAACGCGTGCCTTGAGTTCCTCGTAGACCTCGCTGTCGGATCGGACGCCTACGGCCCATACTTCGGAGATATCAAGGATCGGCGTGCCATCGGTGTCCGCTGTTACGCGCCAGACAATGCGCCAATCCCGGTCACCTACAACGAGTTTGCGGAATCCAATCAAAGCCCCAAGTAAGGGCTCGCCGGCGTTGGTTGACCGCTCCAGCAGCAGCATCTTCTTGAATACGGTGCGGACGATCTGGGGGTCTTTCTTACTGAGTCGATGAAGGTCGGCTACGGCATCCTCTGTGAGTCGAACTACGCAGACTCGCTGGGGGCGTGTTGTCACGCTCGCCCGGCTGCGATGTCAGCGGCAATCTCGGCTTCCAGTTCAGCGCGGGTGAAGCCGAAGAATTCCATGGCCTGGTCCAGGTCGGTGCGGACCCCGGTGTCGGTTGCGAATCGGGCCATGACGAGCGCCGCATCGCGAAGAGTGTCACGATCACGCCTCAGGCCGGCGATCTCATCAGCGGAAACAACCTCGGCAACGACTCTGCCATGGCGGGACAGGGGAACATCGTTTCCCGCTTCAGCCGAGGCAACAAGAGATGAGACGCCGGCACGGGATGCTTCTGTGATGGTCATGGTGGTCATACGGAAACTATACAGATTTCTGTGTAGTTTCTCAAGGGTGGAAGAAATCGTCCCACGGTCGAGCGTATGTCACCGAAGACTCCATGCCTCCATGCCTCCATGCCTCCATGCAGGTGGTCAATTGGTTCGAGCGAACATCTGCAAAGCGGTGACCGGCCGGCCCAATATTGCAATGTTTAAGGGGCGTGATGATCCAAAGTTGGTTATTGGCATCCGATTGGCGGGAATCGGCTAGCCACTTGTTTCGACGCGGCAGCGTAGTTCGACCGCTTCGTGTGGCCCCGCACCTCCGGAAGTGAATTCACGCTGCCGGAACCCGGCAATGGACGTTCTCAGGATCCTGTTGAATGAGATAACGCGGGATACGACACACTCTGGAACTTGGCCATAAACACCTTGCCTGCAGCGGCACAAGATATCGTTCGTAATTGGGTCCCGCCGAAGTTCGATGGCCAGCAATTAAGGAGCCGGCCCGCTTACCTGCTTTGACCGCTTGAGCGGCCTGGAAAGCATTTCGGACTACGCAAAAGTGGTCGCTGTGGCACCAAAAAGGGGGAGCTCGCCCTGCTGAAAAGGGGAGCGGCACCGCCGGAATTTTTTGACTAATGGGGGTCAAAGGCGAGTTGGTCCCAAACGGCCCTGGCTTGCAGTACATAACCGCAGGTTAGCGCCACATTGTGCCCCGGGCCTGACTCGAACCGGCGGCCAAGAGATTAGCGGGTCCCTGCCAGCAACATGTCCAACCCGAAGTTGAACGCCGCAGCGTCGCCGCCGGGATCGGCCTCACCGGGCAGCAGGCCCGCAGCAATCAAGCCGTTCCGGGTCTGCTCCTGGCTGACGGCCCCCAGGATGTAGTTGACCACCGCGTTCCCCGCCCAGTTTGCCTGTTCCAGGGTCATCCCGGCCGCGGCAAACAGAGGCTCAAGGTCCTTCAGGGCGGGCAGTGCATCCGGGTCCAGGGCATGCGTCAAGGCCACGACCTCCGCCCCGTCGCGCACGCCCAGCAGCGCGTTCCTGATGTCCCGGGCACGACGCCGGATTGCGGCAGCCGCTTCGTCGGCGGCCAACGCAGGCCGGGCCTGGGGGACGGCGCCGTGTGCGGCATCCTGGCCGGCGCCGCCTTCCACCCGGGCCAGAATCATGACCGAGAGCACGCCCAGCAATTCCTGCTTGTTCTTCACATGCCAATAGAGCGCCCCGACCTGCACGCCGAGGTCCCTTGCCAGCCGCCGCATGGAAAGGTCGGCCAGGCCGTAGTCGCGCAGAATGCCAAACGCCGTGTCGACGAGCTGCTCGCGGGTCAATGCCATGGATGTGTGGTCCCTTCGGGTAGGCGGCCCCTCCATTTTGCCCCATGCCGGGGGAGCGGGCGTGCACGGGCACATACCGGCGGCCCACCCCGCATGCATTGGCCGCCCGGCTGGCGGCAGGGCGCCGCACAACACGGCGTAACCGTTTGACCCGGAACGGTCCGGCCTGCACACTTGAACAGTGTTCAATTCATTCAATGCCCTCGCCGACCGCCAACTCGAAGGTGCCGTGCTGTCCCGCGACGACGCCTTCGCCATCCTCGAATCCAGCGACGACCAGCTCATGGACCTCGTGGCCGCAGCCGCCCGCCTCCGCCGCGCGCACTTCGGCAATGCGGTGAAGGTAAACTACCTGGTCAACCTCAAATCCGGTTTGTGCCCGGAAGACTGCACCTACTGCTCCCAGAGGCTGGGCTCCGCAGCGCAAATCCTGAAGTACACGTGGCTGAAGCCGGAGGAAGCCCTGGCCCAGGCAGGCAGCGGCATCGCGGCCGGGGCCTCCCGCGTCTGCCTCGTCGCCAGCGGCAAGGGTCCCACCGACCGCGACGTGGACCGCGTCGCCGCCATGGTGGAGGGCCTGAAGGAAGATCATCCCGGCGTGGAGGTCTGCGCGTGCCTGGGCATCCTCAAGGAAGGCCAGGCCGAAAAGCTCAAGGCCTGCGGCGCGGACGCGTACAACCACAACCTCAACACCAGCGAGGCCATGTACAAGGACATCTGCACCACCCACGACTTCGCCGACCGCATCCGCACCGTGGAGCATGCCAAGTCCGCCGGCCTCTCGCCGTGTTCGGGCCTGATCGTCGGCATGGGGGAGGGCAACGGCGACCTCGTCGACGCCGTCTTCGCCCTCCGCGACCTGGACAGCGACTCCATCCCCGTCAACTTCCTCATGCCCTTCGACGGCACACCCCTGGAGGGCACCTGGCTGCTCACCCCTGCCCACTGCATCCGCATCCTCGCCCTAGTCCGCTTCGCCTGCCCGTCCACGGAACTGCGCATGGCCGGCGGCCGTGAGATGCACCTGCGCACCCTTCAACCGCTCGCCCTGCACATCGCCAACTCGCTGTTTCTCGGCGACTACCTGACCAGCGAGGGGCAGCCAGGGCAGGCCGACCTTGACATGATCGCCGATTCCGGATTCACCGTCCTGGGCCAAAACCCCAGCCCTGAGGCTTCCAGCAGCCTGCCGCCTTCGCCTGCCCGCACTTCCCTGCACGACGGCGCCGCCTCCCCGGGCGCGCCCGCCACCTTGGGCGCCCTCCCGGCCATCCGCCGGCGCGGTGCCGGCACCGCCGTTGCCCCGAACGCCTGAACCTGCACTAGCGTTGAACCCACCGCCGCGCACCAGCCCGGGCCGGCACCTCAAGCAGAACACGGAACCCCATGATCCACCTGACGCAGGACAACGACGGATACGTCCGCATGAGCCGGCACTTCCCGGCCAAAACCACCGTGTCCATCACCTTCAACGACGGCACCAGCGCTGAGTACTCGGGCCAGCGCATGAACGGCATCTACGACGAAGCCCTCGCGGCGTTCCGGTTGGGCAACAACCTGGACGCCAAGGGTTTTGACCGCAACGCCAAGAACATCCACCGGCGCAACGCCGTCGACCACGTTCCGGTCCATGCGGGAATGGAACCCTAAGCCGGAATCCGGCAGGCGGGCGCCGTAACCTTTTCTCCTTCATGTGGAGAAAAGGCCGGCCGTCCGTAGGATGGGAAGACTCAGGCGGTTCGCAGGTCTCCACCCAGCCGCCGCAAGCTCTGGAAGGTCTCATTTTGAACTTTTTGCTTCTCATCCCGCTGCTCATCGGCCTGGGCGTGGTCGTTTTTGTGGTCGTCATTGGCCTCATCATCTCCCGCATGGCCCTGCACATCGCCAGCCCGGACCAGGCGCTGGTCATCTCCTCCAAGGACAACAAGTCCCAGCCGGACCCCAACAGCCAGCGCGTCGTGTTCGGGCGCATCTTCATCAACCCGTTCACCCAGCGCGCCTACCCGCTCTCGCTTGCCTCGCGGCAGGTTTCGCTGAAAATTGAGGGCATTTCGCAGAACGGCATCAAGCTGCACCTGACCGGCGTGGCACAGGTCAAGGTTGGCGGCGACGCGGATTCCGTGCGCAAGGCGGCCCAGCGCTTCCTCAACCAGCAGGAGGCCATCGACCACTACACGCAGGAAACCCTCGCCGGTTCGCTGCGTTCCATCGTGGGCACGCTGAGCGTGGAATCCATCATCAAGGACCGCGCCACCTTCGCCAAGAGCGTGAAGGAGGAGGCCGAGCACTCCATGCACAACCAGGGCCTGGTCATCGACACCTTCCAGATCCAGTCGGTCGACGACGACTCCGGCTACCTGGCCAACCTTGGCCGACCCGAGGCAGCCCTGGTGGAGAAGAACGCCAAGATCGCAGAAGCCCTGGCCCTGCAGGAATCCGAGCAGGCCAAGGCGCTTGCCGACGAGCAGGTGGCCCTGGCCCAGCAGCAGCTGACCATCAAGCGCGCAGAGCTCAAGGAAGAGGCCGACGCCCGCCAGGCCCGTGCCGACGCAGCGGGCCCGCTTGCCGCCGCCGAACAGCAGGAACAGGTCATCATCCGCGACCAGCAGGTGGCCCTGCGCCGTGCCGAGCTGCGTGAAAAGGAGCTCGACACCGAGGTCCGCAAGCCGGCCGACGCAGACAAGTACCGCCTCATCCAGCAGGCTGATGCCAAGCTGGAGGAACGACGCCGGGCGTCGGCTGCCGCTGAAATCGAGGCCACCGTTGAACTCGCCAAGCGCAAGCTCACGGCAGAGGGCGACAGGGTTGCCGCCGAGGCAGACGCCGCCGCCAACACGGCCCGCGGCAACGCAGAAGCCGCCGTCATCGAGGCCCGCGGCCGCGCCGATGCCGCCGTCATCAAGTCGAGGGGCCAGGCCGAGGCCGAGTCCACCGAGGCCAAGGGCGTCGCAGAGGCAGCAGGCATTGCCGCCCAGGCGGAGGCCTACGAGAAGTTCAACGAGGCCGCCATCCTCAGCAAGGTACTGGAGGTCCTGCCGGCCATGGCCCGCGAGGTTGCCGCACCCATGTCAGCCATCAAGGACATGACCGTCATTTCCAACGACGGCGCCAGCCACCTGAGCAAGAACGTCTCCAGCGGCGTGCAGGAAACAACGCAGCTGATCAAGGACACCACCGGGCTGGACATCATCAGCCTGCTTCAGGGCATGGTGGGCGGCAAGGCCGGCGGTTCCGTCACGGAAGCAGTTGCCGAGTCCCTTTCCGCCGGCACCAACCACAAGGCGGCCGATCCGGCCGAGTAAGGCAGTCCACCAGCAGCAGGCGAAGGCTGGAAGGCAATGCAGCCCGACGGCGGCTGCCCACCTGGGGTGGGCAGCCGCCGTCGCACATTAACCCTCCCCGCCTCTCGACGCCATCGCAGCAATGGCCCGTTTTTCCTCGACGCTCTCGCAGCAATGGCACGTCTATTGGCAACGCTGTCGCACCCCCGGCGCGGCGGGTGTTGCGGCTGAACGCCCCGGTGCGGCATGGGCGAGCAAAAAGCGGCCGGCGGTGCGATCGCGTCCAGTGAAACTCAGCCATTGGTGCGCCGGGGTCCGGGGAAAACCAGCCATTGCTGCGACAGCGTCGATGAGGAGGGCGGGCTGGCTGTCCTAAGGCCCGGCGTCAGAGCCCGGCGGGATCGGTGTTGGCACCGCAGAGGACGACTGCCACGCGTTCGCCGTCGCGCGGAACATAAGCGCCGGACTGCAGCGCGGCGTAGGCCGCAGCGGCACCGTTTTCCAGCGCGATCCGGTAGTTTTCCCACAGGAACGTGCGGGCGTCGGTGATCTGGGCATCGCTGACCAGGACGCTATCGACGCCGGCACGGACCGCCACGCTGAAGCCGATTCCGCCAATGCGCCGGGCACCGAGTGAATCCGCGGCGACGCCGGAGACCTCCACGTCCACGGGCTCCCCGGCGGCCAGTGCGGCGTGCAGCGTCGGTGCGTTCTCCGGCTCCACCGCCACAACTTTTGCCTGCCCCTCCAGGGCTGCTGCAATGCCCGCCATGAGTCCGCCGCCGCCCACGGCTACAAGCACCGTGTCGATGCCGTCGAGCTGTTCAAGCAACTCCAGGCCGATGGTTCCGGCCCCGGCCGCGATCTCCGGCTGGTCGTAGGCGTGGCAATAGACGGCACCGGTTTCGGCCGCACGCGCCATCGCCAGGTTGAAGGCATCAGCATACTCTGCGCCCTCCTGCACGACGTCGGCCCCCGCCTTCCGCAGCTTCTCCACCTTCACGGCGGGTGAGGTGAGCGGGACAAAGACGGTGGCGGGCACACCAACCTCGGCGGCGGCGTAGGCGTTGGCCAGCCCTGCATTTCCGCCCTAGGCAACCACGATCCCCACCTCAGGGTCGAGCTCGCCGCGCTCCAGGCAGCCGAGAACCCGGTTGAAGGCGCCGCGGGCCTTGAACGTGCCCGTGTGCTGCAGGAACTCGCACTTGAGCCAGACATCGCCGGGGGAGTGGGCCGCGTCGAGCTTCAGGACGGGTGTGTGGCGGACTCGCCCTTGGAGCCGCCGGGCGGCTTCTTCAACCTCGGCGCGGGTGATGCTTGTTGCAGGGATCATGTGTTCGTCCTCGCGGATTCGGGTCTGTCGGAATTGCTGGTGGCCTGAAACGCCACGCCCACCCACACTATGGCCGCGGGGCGTGTGGCGTCGAGACACCTTGGCGCCCAGCCGCATGGTGAGACGGGGCCCTGCCTTGGCGGCGTCCGGGGCGCCGCCAAGGCAGGGCACGGACTCGCTCGCTGTTGCACCCCTTGGCCATTACGCTTGAGCCATGAGCGAAGAATCTTCCCTGATCCACGACCTGCCCAACCACACTGTGCGGCGTGCGGTTGTTTCCGCAATGCAGAACAACGTCTACCTGGTCACAGCCAAGGGCACAGGCGCGCAAATCCTCATCGACGCCGCCGACGACCTCCCGGCCATCAACACCCTGCTGGCGGACGCAGCCACGGACGCCCAGGTTCCGGCGCGCCTCTCCCTGATTGCCACCACGCACCAGCATTGGGACCATGTCAGGGCGCTGGCCGCCCTTGTCGCCGAAAGCGGCGCGCCGACAGCCGCCGGGGCCGCCGATGCCGAGGGAATTGCAGCCGAGTGCGGTGTCGCCACCAGCCAGCCGCTCAACCACGGGGACACCGTCTCGGTTGACGGCCTTGAGCTGGCCGCCATCCACCTGCGCGGGCACACTCCGGGGTCCATCGCCTATGTCCTGGCGGGCGGGGACGATTCGGCACCCATCATCTTCAGCGGCGACTCCCTGTTCCCGGGCGGCGTGGGCAACACCGAGCAGGACCCTGCACGCTTCACGCAATTGCTGAACGACGTCGAGGCGCGCCTCTTCAACGAGTACCCCGACGCCATCGTCCTGCCGGGCCACGGCAACCCCACCACGTTGGCAGCCGAGCGGGGTTCCCTCACGGAGTGGCGTGAACGCGGCTGGTAGCAGCACTCCGGTTTCCGGTGATTTCCCCAACAGGGCTGCCTGCCTTGTTGGGGCCCCACGTCCCCCTCGTCTAGAGTGGCAGCTATGTACTTTATTGTTGTGAAGTTCCAGGTCAAGCCCGAATCCGCCGGGCAGTTCATCGACACCGTGACCCCGTTCACGCAGGCCACCCGTGCCGAGGCGGGCAACCTTTGGTTCGACTGGTCGCGCAGCGTGGAGGACGCCAACGAGTTTGTCCTGGTGGAGGCCTTCCTCGACGACGAAGCCGCCGGACTGCACGTCAACAGTGACCACTTCAAGGCAGGCCTGGAGTCCATGCGCCCGCACCTGGTCTCCACTCCGAAGATCGTTTCCCGCAAGGTTGACGGCGACTCCTGGGGCGAAATGGGCGAGCTGCAGATCGGCTGATCCCCGTGCAAAAATCCGCTGCGGGAGTGCTTCCCGGCGGAACTTTTGACCTAAACCTGCTCGGGCAGGGGCTTGTGTTCGCACAGTCCCTGCCCGGGCTTTCGGCGTTGCTGGGCACCGTTGTCGGTGCCGCGGCCGTGGTCCAGGCCCCTCCCGGCACGGGCAAGACAACCCTTGTGCCGCCCCTTGTGGCCAACGCGCTCAATGCCGGTGCCGCCCGAAGAATCATCGTGACCCAGCCCCGCCGGGTTGCCGTCCGCTCGGCCGCCCGCCGCCTCGCAACACTTGACGGCAGCGCCTTGGGCAGCAAGGTCGGCTACACGGTCCGCGGCGAAAGCCACACCGGGCCGCAAACCGTCGTGGAATTCCTCACCCCCGGCATCCTGCTGCGCCGCCTCCTGCGCGACCCGGGGCTGGAAGGCGCCACCGCCGTCGTGCTGGATGAGGTGCACGAGCGCGGCCTCGACACCGACCTCCTGCTTGGCATGCTCGGCGAGGTCCGGCAAATGCGCGGCGACCTGACCCTCATCGCGATGTCCGCCACCCTGGATGCCCCGCGCTTCGCCAAGCTTTTGGGTTCGGACGACGGCGCGTCCCCGGCTCCCGTTGTCGACTGCCCCTCGGCGTTGTTCCCCCTTGAGGTCAGGTGGGCACCTGCCGCTGTTGCCCGCATGGACCAGCGCGGCATCAGCCGGGCCTTCCTTGACCACGTGGCGGACACGGCAGCCGCCGCCCACGCGGAGGCCGTCACCATAAACCCAGAGGTTGACGCACTGGTTTTTGCCCCCGGGGCCTGGGAAGTGGGCCACATCGCCGCAAGGCTGCGCGCCACCACGGCAAACACGGACATCCTGGAACTGCACGGGCAGGTGCCGGCTCGGGAACAGGACCGTGCAGTGTCGGGCCGGGAGCCCGGCGGCGCCCCGCGCATCATCGTCTCCACCTCACTGGCCGAATCATCCCTGACTGTGCCCGGCGTGCGGCTCGTCATCGATTCCGGCCTGTCCCGCGAACCCCGCCGCGATGCGGGCCGCGGCATGACCGGGCTCGTCACCGTCTCCACCTCCCGTGCTTCGGCGGAACAGCGCGCCGGACGCGCCGCCCGCCTCGGCCCCGGCACGGTGGTGCGCTGCTATGACCAGAAAACCTTTGCCGCGGCACCGGCCCATCCAATGCCGGAGATCTCCGTGACCGACCTCAGCGCAGCCGCCCTGACAATGGCCTGCTGGGGAGCGCCCGAAGGCGCCGGGCTGCTGCTGCCCGACTCACCTCCGCCCCAGGCCATGGCCGCCGCCGTCGCCGTCCTGCGTGAGCTCGGCGCCGTCGACGCCACGGGGCACGCCACAGCCCTTGGCAAGACCCTGGCCGACATCCCGGCCGACCCTCGCCTGGCACGCGCCCTTCTTGACGGGGCCCGCGTGGTGGGGGCCAAGGCCGCCGCCGAAATAGTGGCACTGGTCTCCGGCGACTCCCGCGCGCCCGGCGCCGACCTCACCGCCCTGCTTGCCGCCCTCCGTTCCGGGGGCGATCCCGGCACCCGGCGGTGGAAGCAGGAGGTGCATCGCCTGGAACGGCTCGTGCACCAGGACGCCCGGCTTGAAACCAAGGGCGCCGGGCCAGCCGCTGTCCCGGCCGCCCCAACGGCGATGGAACGCTCGGAGGTGGCGGGATTCGTCGTCGGGCTGGCCTTCCCTGACAGGGTGGCGCGGCTGGTGGCAGGCGCCACCGGGCAGCAGTACCTGCTCTCATCCGGCACGCGGGCGGGGCTCCCGGCGGGCAGCCCGCTGGCCGGCCATGACTGGCTCGCCGTGGCCGAGGTCGCCCGGGCCGACGGCCGGGACGCTGCGGGCACCGGCGCACTCATCCGGGCCGCGGCGCCGCTGGATCGGGAGAACGCGGAGATGGTTGCCTCGACCATGCTGGCGGATTCGGTGCTGGCAAAGTTCAGTGGCGGAAGAGTTTCCGCCCGGCGTGAGCAGCGCCTCGGCGCCATCGTTCTGTCCTCCACCCCTGTGAAGGCCACGCCGGAACAAGGCCGCGGGGCAGTGGCCGCCGCACTGGCGAAGGACGGGATGGGCCTGCTCTCCTGGTCCGGATCCGCCGATGCGCTGCGCCGCCGCCTGGCCCTCCTGCACCGAGAACTGGGGGAGCCGTGGCCCGATGTGGGCGACGCCGCGCTTCTGGAGCGGCTGGCCGACTGGCTGGGTCCCGAACTGGAATCTGTCGCATCCGGCAGGGCGCTTTCTTCCCTTTCGCTGTCCGATCCGCTGCGCCGCCTGCTTCCCTGGCCGGAAGCCTCACGGCTGGGAGAGCTGGCTCCGGAAACCCTTGCGGTTCCCAGCGGCTCCAACATCCGCATCGACTACCCCGACGTTCACGACGGCGGGGCTCCCGTGGCCGCGGTCAAGCTTCAGGAGTGCTTTGGGCTGGCTGAAACACCACGCCTGGCCGGAGGCCGCGTGCCGGTCCTGTTCCACTTGTTGTCCCCGGCCCGCCGGCCGCTTGCCGTGACCGACGACCTGGCGTCCTTCTGGAACGGCCCCTACGCGCAGGTCCGTGCCGAGATGCGCGGACGCTACCCCAAGCACCCCTGGCCGGAAGACCCCTGGAGCGCACCCGCCACGTCACGGGTCAAGAAGCGCATGTAGCCTGCCCAACGGCCGCCGGAGAAGACCGTGCTGCCGCAGGGACCCGAGCGAACCTCCCGGGGGCGCCTGCCGACGATAGGTGAATGTTCGACGAGGGTTGGCCAAGGTCTTCGCCGTTCCGGCGGCTGGGCACTGAGGACGTGGCAGGCTGGCGACCGTGGGTGAAATTTCCCGTACAGTCGCCAGCCTGCCACGTCCTCGACGAAAGGTGGGACGCCGCGCGACCACTACCGTTTCTCCTGGCTCGTCCCCTTGGTGGTGGCCGCACGCCAGTCGTCGTTTTGCAGGTGGGAACTGGCCTGTGCCCCCACCGGCCCCATGCCGCCGTCGACCTCCCAGCTGGCGCCGGTGACATAGCTGGCGGCAGGGGAGGAAAGGAAGGCGATGACATCGGCAATTTCCTCCGCCGTGCCTGCGTGTCCCAGCGGAATGCCGGGGCGGGGGATGTCGTGCGGGTGGCGGGTCTCCGCTGCCGGCAGGTGCGTGGCGATCTCGCCGGGCGCAACCGCGTTGACGGTGATGCCGTGCCCGGACAGCTCCACGGCCAGGGTCTTGACCAGTCCGTCCAACCCGAACTTGGAGGCACAGTACGCGCCATAGCCGAAGCGCGGCTGCTTGGCGTGGATGCTGGTGACCACCACAATCCGCCCGCCCACACCGCCGGCCACCATAGATCTGGCCGCAGCCTGCAGGCACAGGAATGCGCCGTTGAGGTTGGTGTCCAGGATGCGCTGCCATTCGGCGTACTGCGTGTCGATGACGGCTTTGGTGAGGCCGACCCCCACGTTGTTGACAAACACGCCCAGCGAACCCAGCTGGCCCGCCAGCGATTCCACGGCAGGGCCGCACGTGGGCAGTTCCGAGGTGTCGAGCCACATGAAGAACGCCCGGCGGCCCAGTGCTTCGATGGCGGCGGCGGTCTCCAGCGCGCCGGCCTCCGTGTCATGCCAGGTGAAGCCAACGTCGAAGCCGTCGCGGGCCAGTGCCAGGGCGGATGCCTGGCCGATCCCGCGGTCGGCACCGGTCACGATCGCCGTCCGGGGGTATGCGCCCACGCGCGCCGACGGACAGCCCGGCGCGGTGCTCATTTGGCCTTGTTGGCGGCCGAACGCTCGGTCTTTGCGCCCGCATTGGCGAGGTCGCCGGCGTCGTCCTCCAGGTGGGCGCGCATGAACCACTGGAACAATTCCAGCTGCGCGCACTGGTTGATGACCATGTCCTCGGTGATCGGATCGAGCTCGCCCACCGAGGCCAGTGTCTTGCGGTGGCTGGAGAGGAAACCGGTGTAGACCACATCGAGTGCGGCCAGGTGCGCCGAGGTGTGGGCGCGGCCGATGGAGTAGTCGTCCCAGGTCCGCGCCGCGACCAGCGCGCCGGGCAGGCCGTTGGGGGAGACACCCAGGGTGGCGATGCGTTCGGCCGTTTCATCCACCATGGCCCGGACCAGCTCGATCTGCGGATCCAGCATCTCGTGGACGCTGATGAAGTCGCGGCCCACCACGTTCCAGTGCGCGTGCTTGAGCGTGAGCGCCAGGTCGTTGAGTGCGTGAAGCCGCGACTGCAGCAGCTCCGCAACCTTGTGCCCGTCCTGCAGCGACAGGCCTGGGACCGTGTATCCGGTGTGGGCGGTTCTCTTCGTTGCCATGTGAAACTCCCTTGTCTCCAGTTGGTGCGGCCCGCTTGTGCCAGGCCGCGGTGAAAAGCCATGACGTGCCTATTCGAAGCGGCTGGGGTCTCCCATGCCGCGGCGGACCACTTCGGCATAACCGCTGGAATAATCCACCACGGTGGTGGGTTCGGAGCCGACGTCGCCGGATTCGATCACAGCATCAACCACGTGGTCCAGCGTCTCCTTGATCTCCCAGCCCTGGGTCAGCGGCTCCTCCTCGTCCGGCAGCAGCAGGGTGCTGGAGAGCATGGGCTCGCCCAGCTCCTCGAGGATGTCGTGGATCAGCCGGCTGTCCGGGATGCGCACGCCCACGGTCTTCTTCTTCGGGTGTGCCAGCCGCTTGGGCACCTCCTTGGTGGCGGGAAGGATGAAGGTGTACGGCCCGGGCGTGACGGCCTTGATGGCCCGGAAGATGTCATTGTCCACCATGACGAACTGCCCCAGCTGTGCAAAGTCCTTGCACACCAGCGTGAAGTGGTGCTTGCTGTCCAGCCGGCGGATCTGGCGGATCCGGTCCAGCGCCTCCCGGTTTCCCAGCTGCGCACCAAGCGCGTAGCAGGAGTCCGTGGGGTAGGCGATCAGCCCGCCGGACTTGAGGATGTCCACGATCTGGCCCACTGAACGTGGCTGCGGATCGTGTGGATGGACGTCGAAGAATTTAGCCATGCCACGAGCATACGACTCCTGCGCCCGCCGCGCCGCCATTGCCGGCGAAACGGCGGCCATGTTTCCTCAGCCGCCTGTGGGCCAGTAGTAGCTGTCCGGCAGTGCCCGCGCCCCAAAAATGGCCTGCCCCACGCGCACCACCGTGGCACCCTCCTCCACGGCCAGCTCAAAGTCGCCGGACATGCCCATGGACAATTCCCCGAGTTCGACGCCGGACGGCGCCTCCTGCTGCAATTGCCCCCTGAGTGCGTGGAGGGTCTTGAAACAAGCGCGCACCCGCTGTTCATCAGGGCTGTTGACGGCCAGGGTCATGAGCCCCACGACGCGCAGCCGATCGAAGGCGGGCAGTTCCTGCATGAAGGCCGCCACCTCCGCCGGCGGCAGGCCGAACTTGCTGTCCTCGCCGGATGTGTTCACTTGCACCATGACATCGAGGGTGCGGCCTTCCGCCTCGAGCCGGTTGTTGAGGGTCTTCGCCAGGGACAGCCGGTCCAGGGCCTGGAACCCGTGGGCGAAGCGCGCCACAAACTTGGCCTTGTTGCTCTGCAGGTGGCCGATCACATGCCAGTGCAGCTCCGGAAGGTCTGCCAGCTCCCCGCTTTTTCGCAGGGCCTCCTGCACCTTGTTCTCGCCCAGGTCGGTGCAGCCGGCGGCGACGGCCAGCCGCAGCCGGTCGGAATCCACCGTCTTGCTGACAGGCAGCAGCGTGACGGTTCCGGGGTCGCGCCCGGCCCGTGAGGCGGCTGCGGCTATCCTGCCGTGCACCTCCGCGAGGTGCACCCGAAAGTCCTCCACGGTGGAGGCTGTCCGGTACTGGGGCTGGGCTGTCATGGACCTGCGGCTTTCACTCAATGGACGGACTGTTCCGCTCCGGCACGGGCCGGCGCGTTCCTCGGGCAGGCCACGGAGAACCCGGCACACAAGGTGCAGGCCGGCCCATTTCCAAGCTAGCACGCGGTTCCCACACGCCCCGTGGAGCCGGTGCCACAGCGCCCCGGCCACAAATTGTTCAGCTGGTTTTCAGCAAATACCCATCTAACGGGAGGAGACTGGCGAAGTGCCCTGCCATGCCTGCATGGCGGCGGCACGTGGCATGACGGCGTTGGACAAGACCGCGTTGGACAGGACGAACACCGAGGGGAAGTTGGGCGATGGCCAAGGCAAGAACGCGAAAAGGTGAACTGGGTCTTGGCGCCACGTCAAGCAGTTGGCTGCGCCTGCTCATGGTGTGCGGCATCGCCGGGGTGCTCATTGCGGCCCTCATGGCACCGCTGGGCATCGCAGCGACGGCGGCCGTCAGCGGCGCCGACAAGTTCCTCTCCGTGGTCCCCGAGGGACTGGACTTCAGCGCCCCCGCGCAAACCAGCACCGTCCTCGCGGCGGACGGCTCCACCATTGCCACCCTGTATGCCCAGGACCGCCAGGTCGTGAAGCTGGAGGACATGTCCAAGTTCATCCGCGACGGCGTTGTGGCGGTTGAGGATGCACGCTTTTACGAACACGGCGGAGTGGATGCCAAGGGCATCATCCGCGCGGCCCTGGCCACCCTGAAAGGCAGCCGCCAGGGCGCCTCCACCATCACCCAGCAGTATGTGAACAACATGCTCATCGAGCAGCTCGTGGCCAACGGCAAGGCCGACGAGGCCAAGCTGGGGCTGGAAAAGACCATGGCCGACAAGGTCAAGGAAATCCAGATGTCGATCGGCCTGGAGAAGAAGATGTCCAAGGACGACATTCTGGCCGGCTACCTCAACATCATTTACTTCGGCAACGGTGCCTACGGCATTGAATCTGCTGCGAAACTGTACTTTGGCACCACTGCCAAGGACCTGACACTGCCCCAGGCCGCAGCCCTGGCGGGCGTGGTCAACCGCCCGGGCTACTACGATCCCATCACCGCCCCGGACAAGGTAGTGGAACGGCGCAACGACGTGCTGGATCGGATGCTGGTGCAAAAGTTGATCAGCAAGGCCGACCACGACGCTGCAGTGGCAGCTCCCCTGGAACTGCACCTGACGCAGACCCCCCAGGGGTGCGCGGCCGCCGCCTCGGCACCGTATTTCTGCGATTACGTCCAGCAGCTGATCCTCAACGATCCCGCCTTCGGGGCGACCGCTGAGGAACGCGCCAAGCTCCTGTTCCAGGGCGGCCTGACCATCAAGACCACACTGGACCCCGCCCTGCAGAAGGTGGCCCAGGAGCAGGCGACCGCCACCATGGCCCCCACCGACCCGCTCCAGCGCGGCGCCGCCGTCGTCAGCGTCCAGCCCAACACCGGCAAGGTGCTGGCCATGGCGCAGAACACCGTCTACGATCCTGCCGAGGCACCGGGCAACTACATGGGAAACTTTGCCCTGCCCGTCAATGACACCAACGGGGAGGCCCTGCACGGCGCAGGCGGCTTCCCAATCGGGTCCACGTTCAAGCCGTTTGTGTATGCCGAATGGCTCAACAGCGGCCACTCCATGATGACCTCGATCAATGGTGCGGTACGGCTTTATCCCGCAGGTTTAAACTGGAAGAACAGCTGCGGGACCACCACGGGCGTCTACGACCCCGCCGTGTCCGGCAGCTTCCTGCTGCCCAACGACGACCCCAACCACTACTACCCGATGACGGCTGAAGAAGGCCTCTACCGCTCCATCAACACCGTCACATTCCAGACCGCGGCGGACCTGGACCTCTGCAACATCCAGAAGATGGCGACAGCGGCCGGCGTGAAGGACGGCAAGAGCAACCAGCCGTACGACCTTTCCAGCATCGCGAACCTGATCGGCACGCAGAACGTGGCGCCCATCGACATGGCAACAGCCATGGCCACCTTTGCCAGCGGGGGTGTCCGCTGCAACCCGATCGCGCTGGAATCCATTGTTGATTCCTCTGGCAAGTCATACCAGGTGCCCGGGGCCGACTGCCAGCGGACCATGACCGAGGAAGTGGCCGCCGGCGTAACGTACACCCTCCAGAACGTGCTGACCAAGGGCTCCGGCTGGTACATCCCGCTCAACGACAAGTCCAATGCCTTCGCCAAGACCGGCACCACCGACGGCAATACCGACACCTGGACGGTGGGTGGCACGAGCGGCATCGCCACGGCTGCCTGGTTCGGCAGCTACCAGGGCACCGGCGACAAGTGGGCAAACCAGGACATCATCATCAACGGGAAGTATTACTACGGCGTTGACGGCGCCGACCTCGCCGGCTCGATGTGGGCCGCCGTCAACAATGAGGCCGGCAACAACCCCGCCTACGCGGCGGTGCCGTTTGCGCAGCCGCCGGCATCCATGCTGGCCCCGACAGCCCCGTTGGTGGTGGGTGTCAACGACCCCAAGCCCGGCGACTATGTGCCCCCGGTCGAGCCGGTCCAGCCGCAGCAGACGCAGGCCCCGGCACAGCCGGAGCCACAGGCCACGCAGGAACCTGAAGCAACACAGGAGCCCGCCGCGCCGGTCCAGCCCGAACCCACCCCTGCCGCGGAACCGCCGGGCCAGGTCAAGAAGGACCAGCCCGCACCAACGGAGCAGCCGGTGCAGCCCGGCAACTGACATGGCAGCGGCCCCGGCCAAGTTCGTTCTTTCGGTTTTGTACGGGAGAATGGAGGGCAACGGGAAAGGCCCGTGGTGACGAAGGAGTGTCTCGTGTCTGAAGCTGCATCAGGTGTTCGCATTGTCGTTGGCGTGGACGGTTCCGCCGCGTCGGTCAACGCGCTGAAGGAAGGCGCGCGCCTGGCCTCCGAGATGGGCGGCACCGTCGATGCCGTGGCGGTCTGGGAGAAGCCCACCAAGATCGCCAGCTATGCAGCGGTCGGCATCGGCAGCTTCGAAGAGGCCGCCGGCAAGGTGCTGCAGGACGCGCTGTTCCAGGCATTTGGCGAGGACGTCCCCGCCTCCGTGTCGGCCCGGCTCATCCAGGGCCTTCCCGCCTCGGCCCTGTCGTCGGCGGCCGAAGGAGCCCGCATGCTGGTCGTGGGACGCCGCGGACACGGCGGCATCATGGGCCTGCTGCTTGGCTCCGTCAGCGCCGCGGTGGTCAACCAGTCGCCGGTCCCCGTACTCGTCGTCCAGTAGTGCGGACTGGCCCGGTCCCCGTAGGTCGCCGGCCCACCGTCAGTGTCTGGCCGCCGCATCTTCCGCCGTTGCCAGGGCGCGCCCCAGCTCGGTGACGGAATGCTGGTAGGCGGCAACGCCGTCGTGCGTCAGGGGAGGGGCCGGCGAAAGCTCCTCGGTGGCGGTCAGCAGGCGGACCAGTGAAGCGGTTTCGGGCCGGTTGATGTTGGTCATGGCAGGGAGCCTGCTCGCTGTTTCCGGGTCCAGCACGTAGCAGGCCCAATGGTCGAGCGTCGCCTGGTGCTGTGTTGCGGCGGCCGTGAGGGCGGCCTGCAGCAAACCCTGCCGGGCGGCCTCAGCGGCCATCCCGCGGCGGCGGCGCAGCGCAAGGTGGGTGGCAATGGCGGCCACCCCCGAGAGGAACAGCAGCGTCAGCGACGCGGCGTTGCTCGTAAAGGCGGGCGCCAGGATGATCGGGGCCAGCACGCACAAGCCGGCGAAGGCGTACCAAAAGGCGGAGTCGGGGTCGTTTTCCCGGGCCGGGCGCGTTTCGGCGAGCCAGACGGTGGCGGCTGCCGTGCCAGTGGCCAGGGCGGCCAGAATCAGGAAAGTCATGGCGGCACCTCCCGGGTCGGTGCCCGGCCGGTGCGGGCCGGACGCAGTGTGCAGGCCCCGTGCTGGAACCTATTTCCATTCCATGCCGAAAACCGCGGAAGGTCAAGGGGTCGCGGCGTTTTGGCCAGGGGCCATCAAGCGCCGGGCCGGTCCACGGACAATGAATAGTCGCGCCGGATGCCCTGCGTTTCACGGCCCCACTCGCTGGCCCTGACGCGCTGCTGGTGCAGCCCAAAGGCCGCCGCGTCCACAAACCGCTCGGACACCTCCCACACCAGCGGGTCCGCCGTCTGGACCACGTCGAAGGAAAGGCAGCCCGGCTCGGCGCGTGTCAGTTCCAGGTGCAGGGGGAGGTGTGCCACGACGGCGGCCAGCTGCTCCCCGCCGTCGCAGATCAGCAGCCCCGTCAGTACAGTGTTTTCCATGGCTCGATCCTGCCACGGATGAACCGGACCGGCCTCCATTTCGTGTGCTGGGCATGGGGCCGCACGGGCTCCACCCAGTCAAGGGGAGAATCGCCATGAAGAACAGCACCCGACTTTGGCTTGCCGGCAGCGCACTGGCGCTGGCAGCGCTCACCGCGTGCGGCGGCACGCCCGGGAGCGGCGGCCTGTACGGCGCCCCCGGCGGATCGTCGCAGTCCCAGGCCGCGGCCGGCACGCTCCACACCGCGGGCACCTCGCCGGGCACCATCCTGGTCAACGGCGCCGGGATGACGCTCTACTACTACGACCATGACACGAAGGGCGAATCCGCCAGCGCCTGCACGGGGCCGTGCATCAGCCTCTGGCCGGCCGTGACCACGACGGCGGCCACACCCACCATCGAGGGCGTCACGGGGACGGTTGGCACCATCACCGGAACGGGCGGCGCAAAGCAGGTGACGCTCAACGGGCTGCCGCTGTACACCTTTGCCGGCGACAAGAAGCCGGGCGACACCACCGGCCAGGGGTATGGAGGCATCTGGTGGGTGGTCGGCCCGGACGGTGCCAAGGTCACCTCAACCTCGCCCATGCCGTCGTCCTCCTCCTACGGCGGCAGCGCCTACTGAGCCGTCCGGCGCCGCCGGGGCGGCATCACGGGGCCGCGCTGAGAAGCACGGCCCCGTTGCCGTCCCTAATGTCGAGCCGGGCGATGGCAGATACCGGGGCTGCCGTGGTTGCCGTGGGCGAGACCTCACTGCCCGGTCCGGCGGTCCAGCTGGCGAGGGTGGTCTCCGCCCCGGACTTGGAGACCATGACCAGCACAAAGTCACTGCCCGCAGGCCCGCCCGAGTACGTTCCGGCGGGGTAGCTGCAGTGCCAGTCGATCCGGGTTCCCCAGGCCTGGCTCGCCAGGCTTCCCGTCGCCGTCATGCCGTGCGCGTAGGCGCCGGAGAAGGTGAGCGGCACGCCGGCGGCGGCGGCACTGGTGGCAGCCAGGGGCGGAGGAGCGGTGCCGGGGCCGAGCACGGAGGTGAGTCCCGCCGTCGTGCCTGCCAAAACAACGGCAGCGGCCGCGGCTGCCAAGGCCCACCGGCGACGGCGGGCGGCGACCTTGGCGGCCAGCCCGCCGTACAGCGGGGCTGCCTGGGGGCCTGCCGGCGCTAGGGCGGGAACCCCGCTGTCATCCCGGGCCAGGGCCAGCAGCCCGGGCAGGCCGGAGAGCTCGGACACCCGCTGTCGGCAGGCGGTGCAGTCCGACAGGTGGGCCTCGAATTCTCGGCGCTGGACGGCAGAAAGGGAGCCAAGGACGTAGGCGGCATCCCACAAGGCGTACAGGTCCGCGCTCATCGCCCGCTCACCCCTCTCTCCTCCAAGGCCAGCCGCAGGGCCCGCAAGCCGTAGTGCAGCCTCGACTTTACTGTGCCCTCCGGGATGTCCAGCTCCGCCGCGATCGACGCAGTGTCCCGGCCGCCGTAATAGGCCAGCCGGATGACCTCGCGGTGGTCGGCGCTGAGGCTTTCCATGGCGTCGCCCACGAGCCAGGCGTCCAGGACACGCTCCGTGGCATCGTCGGCAGGCGTCTCGGGGAGCTGGTCCGTGCCGAACTCGTGCCGGTGCCGGGCGCTGCGCCATTCATCAATGACCAGGTTCCGGGCAACCGTGAACAGCCACGCCCGCAGCGCCGCCGGTTCCCGCGTGAGAACCTCCGGGTGCTGCCACGCCCGCAACAGGGTTTCCTGCACCACGTCCTGCGCCTGCGCCCTGTCGTGGACCAGCCGCATGGCAAACCGCCAGAGCAGCTGGGCGTAGTCGCCGTGCAGCTCCCGCAGTGCCGCCTGCTCGTCCTGGCGCATGCCCACCTCCTGACGTGTATACGCAGTATGGGCCCGGATGGTTCACCTGGCTAGGGTCTGGGCTCCCGTGTGCAGGTGCGCCGGCCTTTTCCTGAACAGTCCGACGGCGGCCAGCACGGCTCCCGCTGCTTCCGCCACTGCGCTGAGGGATTTCTCAAAGAACCAGACCGGCTCGTACATGGCCGGGAACGGGCCGAACGCTGGGACGTCAACGTAGCGGTACAGCAGTACCGCTGCAACCCCGCCAAAGGTGACGATGAGCGCCGCGGCGTAAGCCGGCCGGCTGCCGCGGAAGAAAACGTACAGCCCTGCGAGGATCGCCGCGCCGGCTTCGATCCAGAACAGGTTTCCCTGCCCGATTCCTCCCGGAGCTGCAATTTGGTAGTAGTAGGCCAGTTTCAGATGGACGACGGCGTCAATGGCCAGAGCGACGGCTATCAGTACCCGCAACGCCGCGTCGACGAAGTCCCTGGGAAGAACCATGGCTGCCTGCCTGACCCACCGGCCATGTGGACGGTGCACTTGTGGTGGCTGTTCTGCCTGTGACACGTGGGCCGGGTGGCTTTGGTTCAATCAATGGCGAAATGTTCGACATGCCGTCGTTGCCAGGGCGTCTCCACCGCGTGCGGGTTGTACTGCCCGCGAACGAACGACGCAGCATGGTCCGCAGGCACGCCGCCGAGCACGGCAATGCACGCCGGCGCTGTTCCGGTGCGGCCCCGGCCGCGGCCGGCTACCAATCCAGGCCCGCTGCCCGCAGGATGGAGTTGATCTTCTCATCGTGGGCAGATGCCCAGGCGTCCAGCCCCTGGGCGCGCTCGGCCGCCACCTTGCTGGCAACGGCATCCATCACCGCCCCCACGTCCGCCGCGGGAACGGCCACGATCCCTTCCTCATCGGCCACGATGAAATCGCCGGGGTACACCAGGACGCCGCCGCACGTGACAGGCTCCTGCAGGGGGAGCGGCACCGCCTTCACTCCGGGCTTGGGCACCACGGCACGGGCGAAGACCGGAAAACCCAGCCCGCGGATCTCTGAAACGTCCCGAATGGCACCGTCGATGACCATCCCGGCAATGCCGCGCCGATGGGCCACGGCACAAACATTCCCGCCGGCCACCGCATGGGAGGCGTCACCGCCGTCGACCACCAGCACTGAACCGGCAGGCGCCCGGTGGATGGCCGCGTGCAGCATCAGGTTGTCACCCGGCGCGCAGCGGACGGTGTAGGCGGGGCCGCTGAGCCTGGCCCCGGACCAGAGCGGGTGCAGGGCGGGGGACAGGACTTGGGACCGGGCCACCTGGTCGGCAACATCGGTGGGGGAGGCGAATTCCGGCAGCGGGTTCATGGATCTCCTTTGATCGTTTGCGGCGGCTTGCCTTCTCGATCATACGGTCCATGCAGTCGTGCACGATGGAATAGGCTTTTGAAGATGACCTCAGAACACTACTCAATCCGACGCACCACTGAGGCCGACTGGCGTGAAGTGCGCGAACTGCGGCTGCAGATGATTCGAGACACGCCCGATGCCTGTGCGGAGACCCTTGCCGAGGCGCTGGCACACGATGAGGCTGAGTGGCGGCTGCGGGGCGGGCGGGGCTCCGGTGTCCACGGGATCCAGCTTGCTGCGGTGACCGGTGCGGGCGGATGGGTGGGAACCATGGGCGGCTATGTCCCGGATTCCGCCACCGGACCGCTGCTCGTGGGGGTGTTCGTGGTGCCCGAGTGGCGCGGAACGGGGGCTGGATTGGCGGACGCCCTGCTGGAATCGGTGGAGGAATGGGCGCGTGCCAAAGACGGCCGGCTGACGCTCCACGTGCACGAGGACAATGCGCGTGCCATCAGCTTTTACGAGCGCCACGGATACGCCGCGACTGGTCACAGCGTGGCCTACAACGTGAACCCGGCAAAGCGTGAACTGGAAATGCTCAAACAGTTGTAATACGCGCGGATCAACCGTCCAGGTTCTCCTGCTGGAATCGGGGCGAAGCATGGATGCACGCCATCCGCAGCCTTTCCCCGCCCACTGCCCGGAAGCAGCAACTGAACCCGTATCCTTTCCACCCACGAAGCCACCCGCTCACGGTGGAAGCCATTGCTGGACGAGCGCTGTGGACTTGCGCGGCAGACGGATCTTCCGTCGTGGAGACTAGGGAAATTGGTACCGCTTCAGCCACCGGGAGCCAACAGGGTTAGGCCCCGCGCCAGCATCAACCCATTAGAATTTCTGGCCATACCAATGGATAACTAAGTTCCCATTGGTATGATTGAGCCATGCCAACGGATAACAGGACAACAGGCTGGCCGGCACTCGATTATGAAGAGCTTCCATGGCACAGCGTCGGGGAGGGGCATGCCTCACGCACGCAACGACGCAGGGCGTCTGGCCCGTATCGGGCGGCCGTTCCGCCATTCATTTCCGCGCAGAAAATTTCCGTCGACGGCGAACTGCAGGCTTTGACCGAGGAAGCCTCCAGTGAGCTTGCACGCTTCGATGCGGAGGTTGGTCAAATTGCCGCACCGTTCGCATCAATTCTTTTGCGCACTGAAAGCGCCTCAAGTTCGGAGATTGAGAACCTCTCGAGTGGCGCCCGTCAGATTGCCTTGGCTGAGCTCGGTGCCCATGCTTCCAAGAATGCGCAGCTGATTGTCGGCAACGTCCGGGCCATGCAGGCCGCCTTGTCGCTCTCCGAAACCATCGACGGCAGGGCGATACTGGAAATGCACCGGGCGTTGCTGGAGGAAAGCAACCCGGGCATCGTTGGCCACTGGCGTGACCAGCAGGTATGGATTGGCGGGGGGAATCTGGGGCCCCACACCGCGCAGTTCGTGCCTCCGCACCACGACCGCGTTCCTGCCCTGATGGAGGATCTCACCACATTCGCCAACCGCCTCGACCTTCCTGTTCTCATTCAAATCGCCATTGCACATGCCCAGTTTGAGACGATCCACCCGTTCCCGGACGGAAATGGGAGGGTTGGCCGTGCCCTGATACAGGCAATGCTGCGGGGTGGAAGGTTGACCCGCAATGTCGCCGTTCCCGTGTCCGCCGGACTACTGCATGACACGGGCAGCTACTTTGAGGCACTCGGCGCCTACCGGGCAGGCGACATCGCACCCATAGTTCATTCCATCGCGGAGGCGTCGTTTGCCGCCGTCCACAACGGCCGCACGCTCGTCGGTGACCTGGAATCCGTCAACGGCAAGTGGCGGGAGAGCGTCAAGGCCAGACGGGACTCTTCAGCACACCGACTCCTGGGCGTCCTGCTCCGCCAGCCTGTCATCGACGGCTCCATGGCAGCCACCGAACTGGGCGTGTCCAGCGTCAATGCCCAGGTAGCAATCAACCGCCTCGTTGACGCGGGGATCCTGGTCCAAATTTCGACAGGGAAACGAAATCGAATCTGGTTGGCCAAAGACGTGGTCCGTGTACTCGATGATTTCGGCGCTCGGGCCAGGAGGCGCACATAGCTCCTCCCCACAAAAAGGCAGTCGCGGGGGAGTGGGGGCGGCGGGTCCGACAAGAACGGCTTTGGAGTTGTCGATGGGTCCGGCCAAACGCATGCCGTGAAGGTGCCGGCAAATCCTAGTGGCATCGACACTGGACGCTTCGTTGGCGATCTGCGCCTCGAAGGTACCGGACTCGCACCGATCGTCGATGACGTTGACCAGGCGCTCCAAATTTTCGATCCGGAGGCTCAGGCGTACGCGGGGCGGCCGCCAACACGGTAGGTGAGCGCCACAATGCCGGTGCCAAATACCGCCGAATCCAGCAGCTCAAGCCCGAAGTCCAGACCGCTTTGCGGGAAGAGCCGCCTGCCCTCCCCGACGATCACCGGAAACTGGACGAGGTTCAGCTCATCCACCAGCTCGTTCTCGAGCAGCCACTGCGCAAGCGCCGCGCTGCCCACCACAAGCAACTCGCCGCCGGGTTGCGCCTTGAGCTCTCGCACCTGAGCGGCGACATCGCCGGAGATGACCGTGGTCTGCTCCCACGTTGGGTCGGTCACGGTCGTAGAAACCAGGTACTTCGGCTTCGAGCTCATCGCCTCGCCAAACCCACCGTCCTCGCCCCGGGCACCCCAGTAAGTCTCGAACAGGCCAAACGTCTTTCGCCCGAGCAGGAAGGCATCCGGGCGGCGCCAAGTATCGAGGATGTACCGCGCGGCCTCGTTGTCGTTGAGCGGAAGCGCCCAGCCGCCGCGCGTGAAGCCGGGGTCCATTTCCTCATTGTTGCCGCCGTTCGCCTGTGCGACGCCGTCGAGAGTGACCTGCAGGCTGATGGTGAGTTTCATGGTGCTATTCCCTTTCCCTCGCTCCACCCATGGGGGAGGACCATGACCGGATTTCCAGCTGCACGGACAACGTTTCGCAGACCAAGCGGACCTTCGTGCAATAACCCGGTGATTGTGTGGGCGTCAACCGTGTCGAGGCATCGTGGGCGCTTATAGCCGGCAAGCCAGTGCAAATTGGCACCAGTTATGCGGGGGAGTGCCCCGACTCTTTGGTCCCCCCAGCCTGCAGCGTCGAGTTCAAAATCGAGCCTGAACGGTTGCGAAGCCATACCAACGATCGTCGGGTCCCGGCCCAGGAAGATCAGCCGGTCGCGCTCGAGCCAAGACCCATAGCCGACATGCCGGGAAGTGGACGCGCACCACACAAGGGCAATGAAAGTTTCCCGGCCCATAGGTGAGGGCAGCGTGCGAACTGGGGCGGCGTCGCCGACAGGCAACGCCCACGCCGTCAGCGGCTGAACCGCAAGCCCGTCGGAGCCGCGCTGGCGCGACGTCAGCTGGCACACGTTTTGTCCGGGTGCTGAATCAAGTACGGCTGCCGACGTCGACCGCGTCATGCCTCAACTTTAGCTATTCACCTGCCGGTGGTCCATGTGCAGTGAGCCCGGTCCATTGCGGACCAGTTTGGATGAGCAGGGGACAATTCTGGCGGATCGGGGAGCCCCGATTTCACTTTACTTTACATAATGTAGATTATCGGCGCATTAGCCAGGTGCGTCAGAAGTGGTTAGTTATGCACTTTTCCAAGGCTTCCCTGGTTCACGTTTCTTCAGCACGAGACTGACGCGCGGCCGCCTTTTTGCCACTGCGGCGATCCCTCCGGCCCGCACCACGGGAATCCCCTGAATGCACTCAAGTGCCAGGAGCTGCCGGAGGCGTAAACTGCCATCCGGACATGCGTGTACACAATGTACACGCCCTAACCCCTCTCTTGAGCCTAAATGTGTACACGCCCGACCAGTCCAGCCCATGTCCACTGTGTACACGGAATATGACGCGATTCGTACGCGGATGTGTACACAATATAGAGTGCAGTTCATGACAACTGTTACAACATCAGTATCTGTCCGTGAGTTGCGCAGCGAACTGGCAGACGTGGTTGCACGCGCCAGTTACGGCCGGGAACGTGTGCAGATCACGAAGAACGGAAAACCCGCCGCGTATATCGTTGGGCCGGAGGATTTTGACCTGCTGGAGTCGCTGGAGAAGGTTCTTAACTACGCGGACAGCCAGGCCGCCGCATCAACGGACACCGACTGATCCTCAGGTTGCCCGCCAGGGCTTCACGCAATGACCGGCCAGCAGGTTGCTCTTGCTCTGCCGGATTTGCGTTCAGGGTGCGGCTCGACGGCCAGCCCTGTCCACGAAGGCATTCAGCGCCTTATGCATGTCCGGGGCTCTCCAGAAATGCCCCTGCTTGAACTTGTTGACTCTGATGACGAGTCCCGCGGATTCCAGCTCGTCCATGGCGCGTTTCGTCCGCCGGTAGTCCAGGCCCAGCTTCTCTTGCCGGGACAAGGCATTCACCACCGGCTGCCGAGCCCAAAGATTGAGGGCTTTCCTCACGGCAGCATCCTTCCTGGCACCCACCCGTGAATTCCAAGACTCTGTGCTGGTGGCGACGTCGACTGCCAGTGCCGTGCCGTGGCCAATGGCAAAAAGGAGGCTTCCGCACAATGATCAACGATTATATCCGGATCGCCCCACGTCAACGTGTCGAATCCGCCCTCCGGCCATGTTGTGGACCGTGGCGTAGGACGTTCTTCCGGACGGCCGGCTCCATCTGGTCCCTGCTGCTTGGCATTGGTTTGGGAATCCATTTCAGCCCTGCCTGTCTCAAGCGAACACGCCTACTGACAGTTATGCAGTTATCTGTCACAAACCACCAGTGATTCTGACAGATAGGCCTGTAGTGCCTCCGTCCACGGCTCACATTGGTCCAGGTGGGCATCATGGCCGGCGTTGGGCAGATCGATACGCAGCGTGCCCCGCCGGTGCCCAACGAACCCGGTCTTCTGGGCCTCGGTGAACATGCCGTTTTCAGCGTAAATCACCAGCGTCCGGGCCTTCACAGCTGCCCATTCATCCCATCGCGGCACGCCCACTGCCCGGATGCACGATTCCATGATGTCAGCGTCAAAACGGGGCCACAGTCCGCCGTCCCTGCGCTCCAACGCTGAAACCCATGCACCCGCAACCGGCGACTCCCCCAGAAATGCCTGGGCCGCACTGCGGGAGGCAAACGGCACCGGCCAGCCGGCAAAGTAGCGCCCCAATGCAGCGGCATCATCGGAGGAGCCCGAGCCGGCGTCAACTTCCAGCATGGCGAGCGACGCCACCAGGTCCGGCCGGGCCGCAGCCACGAGCATGGCCGTGTGGGCACCCATCGACTGGCCCACCAAATGGACGGGCTGCCCAGGGCTCACATGGTCAATCAGCGCCACGACATCCTGCACATACGCCTCACGGGACAGGTCGGAAGGCCGCCTGGTGCTGCGGCCGTGCCCACGCTGGTCGAGTGCAATGACGCGGAACCCGCCAACCAGCGCGGCCATGGTGGGGGCAAACTCCCCCGACTCCCCCGCAAGCCCGTGCAAAAACACCACCACCGGCCCCGAACCGCCCACCACATAGGACAGCTCAACCGGCCCGCGCACCATCGAACACCGTCTGAACATCAGGCCCCGATGTACGCGGCCAGGTGCTGGCCCGTCAGCGTCTCCTGGCCAGCCACGAGCTGAGCCGGCGTTCCCTCGAAAACAACGGTTCCGCCGTCGTGCCCGGCACCGGGCCCAATGTCAATGATCCAGTCTGCATGCGCCATGACCGCCTGGTGGTGCTCGATCACAATGACCGATTTCCCGGACTCAACCAGCCGGTCCAGCAGGCCCAGGAGCTTCTCGACGTCGGCCAGGTGCAGGCCGGTGGTGGGCTCGTCGAGGACGTAGATGCCGCCCTTCTCCCCCAGGTGCGTGGCCAGCTTGATGCGCTGGCGCTCACCGCCGGAGAGGGTGGTCAGCGGCTGGCCGAGCTTGAGGTAGCCAAGCCCGACGTCGGACAGGCGGCTCACGATCTTGTGTGCGGCCGGCAGCTTGGACTCGCCCTCAGCAAAGTATTCCACCGACTGGTCGACCGACATGGACAGTACCTCGCTGATGTTCTTCCCGCCCAGGTGATATTCGAGGACGGCGGCCTGGAAGCGGCGGCCCTCGCACTCCTCGCAGACCGTGGAGAGGCCGGCCATCATGCCCAGGTCGGTGTAGATGACGCCGGCGCCGTTGCAGGTGGGGCAGGCGCCCTCGGAGTTGGCGCTGAACAGGGCGGGCTTGACGCCGTTGGCCTTCGCGAAGGCCTTGCGGATGGGGTCCAGCAGGCCTGTGTAGGTGGCGGGGTTGCTGCGCCGGGAGCCGCGGATGGCGCCCTGGTCCACCGTGACCACGCCTTCGCGGCCGGACACGGAGCCGTGGATGAGCGAGCTCTTGCCCGAGCCGGCCACGCCCGTGACTACGGTGAGCATGCCCAGGGGAATGTCGACGTCGACGTTCTTGAGATTGTTCTCCGTGGCCCCGCGGACCTCCAGCTTGCCGGTCGGCTTGCGGAACGCCTCCTTGAGCGACATGCGGTCGTCCAGGTGCTTGCCGGTGAGGGTGCCGCTGGCACGCAGGCCCTCAATCGAACCCTCGTAGACCACCTCTCCCCCGGCGGAACCGGCCAACGGACCCAAATCCACTACGTGGTCGGCAATGGCGATGGCCTCGGGCTTGTGTTCCACAACGAGCACGGTGTTGCCCTTGTCCCTGAGCTGCAGCAGGAGCTGGTTCATGCGTGCGATGTCATGCGGGTGCAGGCCGATGGTGGGCTCATCGAAGACATAAGTGATGTCAGTCAGGGAGGACCCCAGATGCCGGATCATCTTGGTCCGCTGCGACTCGCCGCCGGAAAGCGTGCCGGAAGGGCGGTCCAGGGACAGGTAGCCGAGCCCAATGTCCACGAAGGAATCGAGGGTGTCCCCCAGCGACTCAAGCAGCGGCGCAACAGATGGCTCGTTCAAAGTGCGTACCCAGGCGGCCAGGTCGCTGATCTGCATGGCACAGGCGTCGGCGATGCTGACGCCGTCGATCCTGGAATTGCGGGCGTGCTCGGCCAGGCGGGTGCCGGCGCACTCGGGGCAGGTGGTGAACACGACGGCGCGCTCCACGAAGGCGCGGATGTGGGGCTGCATGGCGTCCACGTCCTTGGCGAGCATTGACTTCTGCATCTTGGGAATGATGCCCTCATATGTCAGGTTGATGCCCTCGACCTTGATCTTCACGGGCTCCTTGTAGAGAAGGTCGTGCAGTTCCGTCTTGGTGTACTTGCCCAGCTTCTTGTCCATGTCAAAGAATCCGGATCCGGAGAAGATGCGCCCATACCAACCATCCATGCTGTAGTTGGGCACCAGGACGGCACCCTCGGACAGGGACTTTCCGGCGTCGAAGATCGCTTCCAGGTTGAAGTCGTTGACCTTGCCCATGCCTTCGCAGCGCGGGCACATGCCGCCGGTGATGGAGAAACTGCGGCGCTCCTTGACCTTCTCCCCCGCCTTCTCGATGGTGACGGCGCCGGCACCGGAGATGGAGGCGACGTTGAAGGAGTAGGCCTGGGGTGAGCCGATGTGGGGCTGGGCCAGGCGGCTGAATACGATCCGCAGCATGGCGTTGGCATCGGTCACGGTGCCGACCGTGGAACGCGGGTTGGCGCCCATCCGTTCCTGGTCAACCAGGATCGCCGTGGTCAACCCCTCGAGGACGTCAACGTCGGGGCGCGCCAGCGTGGGCATGAACCCCTGCACAAAAGCACTGTATGTCTCGTTGATCATGCGCTGGGACTCCGCAGCGATGGTGCCGAATACGAGCGAGCTCTTGCCTGAACCGGAAACGCCGGTGAACACGGTCAGCCGCCGCTTGGGGATCTCGACGCTGATGTCCTTGAGGTTGTTCACGCGGGCACCCTGCACCCGGATCCATTCATGGCTGTCGGCCGCATGCCGCTGCCCTGCAGTTGTTGTCACGTCTGTACCTGTACTCATGGCGCCTCTTTCCCCGGGTCTTCGTCGCAGTCCACTTTAGCGCCAGTCGCCCGCCTCGGGGGCAGGAATGGTTCTCCAGTCCTGCTCAATGTCGAATGCAGGGGTGAAGGGCTGCTAAGTGCCGAAAATTGTGTACCGGGTTTGCACCGGCACTTGCGACTGCGGGTCCACATCGAAGCGCCGAAGGGATCCATGGCCCAATCCCTCGGCAGCGTCCTGGGCGAGCTGCATGGCATTGGCGGCACTGAGGCTTTCATTGGGATTTGCGCCATAGCATGCACGGATCGCGTCCTCGGGGACGAATCTCCCGCCGGCAGGCGAGTGCCTTCTGCCGTCCCACCACCGCTGGCGTGCGCGTTTCAATGCAGTCTTCAGGGGCACTTCCACATCAACGACGTCGATACCGGCGTAACCGTGGGCGAACAATTCGTCTACATACAATTGCCCCAGCGGCTCCCATCGCAGGGTCCCGTCAATAATGATGTTTTCCCCCGCAGCCATGGCCAGGCTCCTGACAATGTCCGCAACCCTGGTGGACGCATGATGTACATGGGAGGCCAGTTCCCGCACCTTGACGGGCTCGCCGTCGGGCAAAAGCACGCCGGAACGGTAGTCGAGCAGGCCATGGGCATCCGCGTCGTGAAGCAGGAGGTCCTTTGCTGCATCCGGGTCAATGAGGCGGTATCCAGCAAGATGCAATCCATTTAAGACAGAGCTCTTGCCTGCTGCGGGAGGCCCCGCACTCACCACCACAGCCCTGCCGTCTTGAATGACTCCACGCTGTGTCGTCTCCATATACTGGTGCGCCGTTCGGATGATTGCGGCGTCATCAAAATAGGTGCCCAGAATGGCGGGGGCCTGATGGAGCGCACCTCCGGGAGCCAGCAACTCGGTCAGCGCCCGGTGGGCCTCCTGCACTTCACCGGCCAATGGCCCGGCGGACTTGGTCAAACTCTTCGACGCTGAGCATCTTCTGCGCCCGGCAAGCAACAACCTGGTCCCACGTACCGGGGATCCGCCCCTCATGGGCGTACGGCGCGTCTTCGCCGAAAGTGTATGGAAACACCTGCAGGGCGTGCACGAGCTGCTTTCTGTCGGTGTCGTAGGCTGTCGCACGGAGAATGATCTCCTCCGGTTCCTGGCCAAGATCCCCGCCCCTGCGCTCGATGGCCTTGAGCAGCCGGGAAACCCTCGCCTGGCTGGTCATGAGGAGGTCCGCGATCGGACGCTGTGACAGCCCGCGGTCCACCGCGTTCTTGACGGCCCTCATCTCATCGAGCACATCGACCCGCTGCCGCGCCTGGCGCTGCAGCGCTTCCTTGCGAATGCTGTCGAGGCTGCTATCTGCTGTGATCATGATGCGCTCCAGTCCTTGCTGTTCCATTCAACCCTACCCAGTGATTCATCATGAATCAAGCGTGGCCGCCCTCGGCTGCCCGGACCGCTGGCTGGAACACCGGGGGCCGGGCGCAGTGCGGTTTAGGGTGAGAGATCCCGCTCGGAAGCCAGAAATTCGGCGTCCCTTTCGTACATGTCAGCGTCGGCGTCCAGCTCAGGCTTGCCGAGTTCAACGGCCTTCGCCCGCGAAAATTCGGCCAGGTCCCACAGCCGGATGATGGCAACGCGCAGCACGTCGTCCCAGCCGGCGTCGGACCCGTAGGCATCGAGGATCAGCTGCACACGTTCCCGGGCCCGGTCCATTGCCGGCGCGTTCGACGGCGTGTCCCGGGTCAGCGGCACGGCGCGCGTGGCGAAGTACGCCAGGTCCCACAGCCGCGGGCCTGGCGAACACATGTCAAAGTCGATGGCGCCTGTCATGCGCCCGTCGTGGAAGGCGAGGTTGTGGGGTGCAAAATCGTTGTGGCAGATGACCTCGGCAGGGACCTTCGCCGGGGACTGCCAAACCGCACCGTCCGTGCCGAAGCCGATGCTTGCATCGTGGAGCCGGCGCAGCTTGCGGGCGCCTTCGGCTAGGACGCTGTCATGCCACACCCAGTCCGGCAGCGGGTACATCGGCACCTCGCCCGGCACGAAGCTGAGCCGCTCCCTCCCGGCGTCCTCACCCAGCGCCTGCGGAATCCAGTCGATGCCGGCCCGCCGCAGGTACTGCAGGTAACGGTGCACGGTCGGCGTCCACGGTCCCGCGTTGCGCAGGACGGATTCGCCATCACGCTGCACTGAATTCATGTTTCCACCCGACAGCAACTCAGCCACATTTCCTCCTGGGGACAGAAAATCCCGGGCCCAACGCCGGGCCCGGGAGATCCTTCAAACTAGTCGGCTGCCAGCGCCGGATTGCCGATCACAAACAGCTCGCACTGGGCGTTGTAGTACTTCTTGGACAACCCCCGGTGCTCCATGCCAAGGCGCCGGCACACGCTCTGCGAGGCCTCGTTCGCCGGGTTGGTCACGGCCACCACCTGCGGCAGGCCGCCGGCAAAGGCATGCTCGAGCACGGCAGTCGCCGCCTCCGAGGCAAAGCCGTTCCCCCAGTGGTCGGGGTGGAAATGCCAGCCAATTTCGACGTCGGACGAGGGTTCCAGCGGTTCCTCGCCGGAGGCGGGGATGGGCTTGAGCAGGAGTGTGCCCACAGGCAGTCCGTCTTCCTTGCGGGTCACGGCCCAGATGCCGTGGACGGGGTGGTCAAGGGCCTTGAATCGCTCCAGCCGGTCCACGGCTTCGGAGCGGCTTTCCATAACTGCCGGCTCGTTGCCGATGAAGCGTTGCACCACCCACCGGGAGTACAAGTCATAGACAAAGTCGACGTCTGAGTCGTTCCACGGGCGCAGGGCAAGGCGTTCTGTGTTAATTGCGTCAGTCATTGAATCAGTATGCACGATTCGCCATGGAGCCTCTTGGAAACCCCGGAATCCCGGGCGTACTGGGCCGTAACATTGACTTTATGCCCCGGGCACCCACACCCCGGCGGCACCCTCACTCTGCCTCTGCGCACGGCCGCGACGCAGGCCCCATGGGCGTCGCGGCCGCCGTGGGTCAGTTCTCCAGAAGTTGCCGCAGCACGTACTGCAGGATGCCGCCGTGCGCGTAGTAGGCCTCCTCGGCGGGGGTGTCGATCCGCAGCGTCGTCACGATGTCCCGCGTGCTGCCGTCGTCGTCGGCCACCCTCACGGTGACCTCGCGGGGCAGCGGATCCGCCCCGGCCAGGCCCAGTACGGAGTACGTTTCAAAGCCTGTCAGGCCCAGGGTCCCCGCCGTGTCGCCGTCCTTGAACTGGAGGGGCAGCACGCCCATGCCGATCAGGTTGGAGCGGTGGATGCGCTCAAACGACGTCGCGATGACGGCCTTGACGCCCAGGAGCATGGTGCCCTTGGCCGCCCAGTCGCGCGAGGAGCCCGAGCCGTAGTCGGTGCCGGCGATGACCACCAGCGGCGTGCCCGCATCGAGGTAGGTGTTGGAGGCGTCGAAGATGGTCTCCACCGGCCCGCCCGCGGACCGCCGGGTGAAGCCGCCCTCGGTGCCGGGCACCAGCTGGTTGCGCAGCCGGATGTTGGCGAATGTGCCGCGGATCATGACGTTGTGGTTGCCGCGGCGGGAGCCGTAGGAGTTGAAATCGGCCCGGGCCACACCGTTCGCCTGCAGGTACAGCCCAGCCGGCGAGGATGCACGGATGTTGCCTGCCGGGGAGATGTGGTCGGTCGTGACGGAGTCGCCCAGCAGCGCCAAAACACGGGCACCCACGATGTCTTCCACGGGGGCCGGCTCCCGCTGCATGCCCTCAAAATATGGCGGCTTGCGCACGTAGGTGGAGTCGTTCGACCAGGCGAACATGTCGCCCTCGGGCACATCCATGCCGCGCCAGTTCTCATCGCCGTGGTAGACATCCGCGTAGCCGTCCGTGAACATGTGCGCCGCAAGGTTGGCGCCCACCACCTCCTTGATCTCCGCCGTCGTGGGCCAGATGTCCTTCAGGAACACCGGCTCCCCGGCGGCGGAGGTACCCAGCGGGTCGCGCAGCAGGTCCACATGCATCGATCCTGCGAGGGCGTAGGCGATGACCAGCGGCGGCGACGCCAGGAAGTTCATCTTGACCTCGGGGTGGATGCGGCCCTCGAAGTTGCGGTTGCCGGAAAGCACGGCCGAGACGTTGAGGTCTTTCTCAGTGACGGCGTCGCTGACCTCGGGGATGAGCGGGCCGGAGTTGCCGATGCACGTGGTGCAGCCGTAGCCCACCAGCCCGAAGCCGATCTTGTCCAGGTACGGCGTGAGCCCGGCCCGGTCCAGGTAGTCGGTGACCACGCGCGAGCCCGGCGCCAGGGTGGTCTTGACCCACGGCTTGCGGTCCAGGCCCAGCTCCACTGCCTTCTTGGCCAGCAACCCCGCCCCGATCATGACCGACGGGTTGGAGGTGTTGGTGCAGGAGGTGATGGCGGCGATGACAATGTCACCGTGGTCCAGGGTGAGCTGTTGGCCATCAAGGATGAACGACGCCGGATCGCTGGGCCAGTCGAGCCCGTCGCCTTCGCTGTCCCCCACCTCGTGCGGCGGCTCGTCACGCGGGATGCGGGTGCTGATGGCCACGGGGTCGCTGGCCGGGAAGGATTCGTCCCCTGCGTCATCCAGCCCGCCGGCCAGCACGGCCACCTCCTGCGGCTCCCCGGCGAGCAGGCCGCGGACGGCTCGGGAGGCGCTGCGCAGCGGGATCCTGTCCTGGGGCCGCTTGGGCCCGGCAATGGAGCTTTCCACGGTGGACAGGTCGAGCTCAACGATCTGGCTGTAGTCGGGGGTGTGGAGCGGGTCGTGCCAGATGCCCTGCTCCTTCGCATAAGCCTCCACCAGGGAGATCTGGTGTTCGGAGCGGCCGGTGAGCCGCATGTAGTCGAGGGTCTCGGCGTCGATCGGGAAGATGGCGCAGGTGGAGCCGTACTCGGGGCTCATGTTGCCCAGGGTGGCGCGGTTGGCCAGGGGCACGTTGGCCACGCCTGGGCCGAAGAAGTCCACGAACTTCCCCACCACCCGTGTCTTGCGCAGCAGCTCTGCCACTGTCAGGACCAGGTCGGTGGCAGTGGTGCCCTCGGGCAGCTCGCCGGTGAGCTTGAAGCCCACCACCTGCGGCACCAGCATGCTCATGGGCTGGCCCAGCATGGCGGCCTCGGCCTCAATGCCGCCCACACCCCAGCCCAGAACGCCCAGGCCGTTCACCATCGGCGTGTGCGAGTCCGTACCCACGAGAGTGTCAGGGTAGGCCTGCTTCACGCCGTCGCGCTCACTGGTGAACACCACCCGGGAGAGGTACTCAAGATTGACCTGGTGGCAGATGCCCGTGTCCGGCGGGACCACAAGGAAATCCGCGAACGACTGCTGGGCCCACCGCAGCAGTTCGTACCGCTCCTTGTTGCGATGGAATTCCAGCTCGGAGTTGCGGCGCGGGGCGTCCGGCCGGTCAAAGACGTCGGCAATGACGGAGTGGTCAATGACCAGCTCGCCGGGAATGAGCGGGTTGATCTTGGTGGGGTCCCCGCCCAAATCCGCCATGGCGTCGCGCATCGCCACCAGGTCAACCACGCAGGGGACACCGGTGAAGTCCTGCATCAGCACGCGCGCCGGGGTGTACTGGATCTCCTTGCTGGCCTCCGCCGCAGGATCCCACTCCCCCACGGCCCGGACCTGGTCCGCCGTGACGAGGCGCCCGTCCTCGTTGCGCAGCAGGTTCTCCAGTAGGACCTTCAGGCTGTACGGCAGCCGCCCCGAGCCGGGCACCGCATCCAGCCGGTAGATCTCATAGCGCTCGCCGTCAACGGCAAGTTCACTGCGTGCATTGAAACTGTTGGAAGACATGCCCATCCCCTTTGTTGTCCTGTCCTTGGCACCGGGCACGCGCCACCGCAACCCTGCCGCAGCCCTTTAGCCCACCATGTCCCCGATCGGTCAATATGGCAAGGGCTGGCCTCCACTTGGCACAATGGAACCACGCCGCGGCATCCCGCCCGGCGGCACATGGGGAGGCCTGCATGAAATTCACGATGGACATAGACCTGGACGCACTGGCAGGTGAGCCGGAAGAGGAGCTCGGGAGGATCCTGCGCTACTGGGCGGGCAATCTCAAACACTACGAACTGGTCCCGGGCACCTCTGAGACCGTCTCCGACAGTGCCTACACGCCCGTGGGCTCGTGGCGCATTGAGGGCGGCAATGACTGAGCCCTCATCATTTGGGCACGCCATCGACGCCGCGTACCTGCGCGCCGCCGTCGACGCCGTGCTGTCCCCCTGTGAGCCGGGTTCCGGGCGGCTGCCGGCCATTGTGCAGGCCGGCCACCCCGTGCTGCGCGCCCGCGCCCTGCCGTTCACCGGCCAGCTCACCCCGGACGAACTTGCCCGGCTCATCGAGATCATGACGGACACCATGCGCGCGGCCCCCGGCGTGGGCCTGGCCGCCCCGCAGATCGGCATCCCGCTCCAGCTCGCCGTGCTCGAGGACACGTTCGAGGTCTCCGCCGAGAACGCCGCCGCCCGCGCACGCGAACCCCTCGAACTGTTCACCATCATCAACCCTAGCTACACCCCGCTCGGCACCGAACCGGCCTCCCACTACGAGGGCTGCCTGTCCATGTCGGGCTGGCAGGCCGTCGTGGACCGCGCCTCCTCCGTCGAGTTGAAGTACGACGACGAGCACGGCACCGCGCAGACCGCCACCTTCTCGGGGTGGCAGGCAAGAATCGTCCAGCACGAAACCGACCACCTCTTCGGCACGCTGTACATTGACAAGGCGCACACGCGCTCGCTCTGCGCCAACGCCGAGTACGCCCGGTACTGGGCCAATCCCGACATCGCGGCGGCCAAGGCCGGGCTCAACTTCTAGCTGCTGCGGTTCCCCTCCCCTGTTTCATGATCCATGACGCAGTTGTTGCACCAGGAAAGCGTTTTCTGCCGAAATTTGGTGGACCAACTGCGTCACAGATCCCGGTGGTTCAACAACTGCGTCACAGAACTCCTAAAGGACGGCTGCCGGGCGGGACGCCGCGGCCCATTCCGGCAGCCACTAGGCTTGTGGGATGGACACTGCCGCATTGAACACCCTGCTCTGCCCGATCTGCGGCCTCGACTTTTCCACCCGTGGCGGCCACTCGGTGTCCTGCGCCAACAGCCACAGCTTTGACATTGCCCGGCAGGGGTACCTGAACCTGCTGACGGGCCACGGCACCAAGTTCGTTCCGGACACCGCCGCCATGGTGGCCGCCCGCGACGCCTTCCTCGACGCCGGGCACTACCGTCCGCTGGCAGACGGTCTCGTCGACACCGTGGGCCCGTTGCTCTCCGACTCCGCCGCCTCGTCCAATACCGGATCCGGCACCCCGGAACCTGCCCTGCCCGTCGTGGTTGACGCCGGCACCGGAACCGGCTGGTACCTGCATCAGCTGCTGGCCGGACTGGACCGGGACGGGCGGCCCGCACCCGCAGCCGTGGGGCTGGACATCTCCAAGTTCGCGCTGCGCCGTGCCGCCCGCCGCAACCCCGGCGCCGTGAACGTGGTCTGGGACCTGTGGCGGGAGCTGCCGCTGGGTGCAGGGACGGCCGACGTCGTGCTGGTCATCTTCGCACCCCGCAACAGCGCAGAGTTTGCCCGCATACTCAAGCCCGGCGGACATCTCGTGGTGGTCACGCCCATGCCCGGGCACCTCGCGGAGATTGCCGATGCCGCCGGGCTGCTCGGCATCCAGGAGGACAAGGAGGCGGCGCTGGGAGAATCCTTCGGGGCCGAGTTTGACCTGGTCAACAGCCGTGAACTGGCCGTGCCGCTGCAACTGGCCCCGGCCGACGTCGGCAATGTGTCCCTCATGGGTCCGGCCGGCCACCACTTGGACGCCGTGGCGCTTGGCGACCGGCTCGCCGGACTGCCCGCCTTGACGGAGGCGACGGCGGCCTTCCGCATCTCTGTCTTCGAGGTGGCTGCCGCCCGAGCCTAGGCACCCGCGGCCCCTCCGGCGCACACAGATGCTACAGCAAGCTGCCGGCTGAAGCCTGTCTGGCGGCAGCCGGCAGGCACCCTTTACGCGGAGCGGTCCAGGCGCCATGGTTAAGGTGCCGGGAAGCCGAACCCAGGGACAGGGGCACATCGTGGACAGCAGCGAACTTGAATCGCCAGCCGGGATGCCACAGGCGGCACAACAGATCAGGCTCCCGCCCTGGAGGATGCCCCGCCCGGGCCGAGGAAGTGGTTGGCGCAGGCAGCAGCCATCCTGACGTTTTCCATGGAGCTCTTGTTTGGCGGGCGGAATCTCTCAAACCGGGTGGGACGCGACGACATCCGGTAGCCGAGCACTCCAGCGTCGGAGCTGCCCGCCCCGCGCCGGACGGGGCGGGGTCGGGGCCGGGGCCGGCGGGGACGCCAGCAACACGGCTGTCAGGCGGTGGGCGCAGCCTTTGACTGAGGCTCGGCACCGGCCACGGCCGCACCGTCCAGGTCCGGCCCGCGCCCGGCAGCAAGGTCAACCATGGTGGTGCGCCGGCCCTTGGCATGCAGGTCCACCTTCAGCCACCGCAGCGTGAGCTGGGTCAGCGGGCCGACACCCAGGGCAAACACAGCTGTTCCGACCCCCACCACGCCGCCGAGGAAAAATCCCACCACCACGACCGACAGTTCAATGGCCGTGCGAATGAGCCAGACGGGACGGCCGGTGACCCGGACCAGGCCGGTCATCAGTCCGTCGCGCGGGCCGGGGCCAAGTCCCGCTCCAATATAGAGCGCCGTGGCGAAGGCCAGAAGGAACAGTCCGGCTGCAAAGGACAGTGCCTGCAGGCCCAGGCCGGTGGCCTGTGGGATGAAGGCCAATCCGATGTCGGCAAAGGCGCCCACCATGAGGGCGTTGGCGATCGTGCCAAACCCGGGGCGCTGCCTCAGCGGAATCCACAACAGCAGCACGACGCCGCTGATGATGATGGTGCACAGCCCAAAGGAGATGCCGGTGCTGCGCGAGAGGCCCTGGGCAAAGACATCCCACGGTGAGGCACCAATGTTGCCGCGGATCATCAATGCGATGGCGACGCCGTAGAGGGCCAGTCCGGCAAAGAGCCGGACGAGCCGGACGGACAGCTTTTGGGTGGTGAAGAACGAGTGCATGGGTCAAGCTTAGCCAAACTGGCCTTATGAAACAGTGCCAATTCACGTATTGTGGCCTTATGAACACTTTTGTCACCGGCAGGCGGCTGGCGCGGGAGCTCGGCGAATGGCGCAGCAACGGTCCCGCCTACAAGGCCCTGGCGGAACGCATCCGTGTGCTGCTGCTGGACGGGCGCCTGGCCAGCGGCGCAAGACTGCCGGCGGAACGCGAGCTCAGCCAGGCCCTGGAACTGAGCCGGACCACCGTTGCTGCCGCATACTCCAAGCTGCGCGACGACGGCTTCCTGGACAGTGTGCGCGGCTCCGGAAGCACACTGCGCCTTCCCGGACGGGAACGAGGGGAGCATGCCCTGCATCCGGGCCTGCCCCTGGACTTCACCAAGGCCACCGCACCGGCCTATCCCGGACTTCATGCGGCGTACGCCGCCGCCGTGGAGGAACTGCCGGCCTACCTCTCCCATGACGGCTTCGACCTGGTTGGGTTGCCCGATCTGCGCGAGGCGATCGCCCAGCACTACCGCGACAGGGGGCTGCCCACATCGGCAGACCAGGTCATGGTGACGGTCGGGGCCCAGCACGCATTGAACCTGGTCACGCGCACCCTATACTCCCCCGGTGAGCGGGTGCTGGTGGAGCAGCCCAGCTACCCCCACGCCCTTGACACCTTTTCCTCCGTGGGTGCACGGGTGCTGGCGTTCCCTGTCAGGCAGGACACCGGATGGGACCTGCCGGAGGCGCTGCTGCAAATCCGCCGGGCCGCCCCCAGCCTGGCGTTCCTGATGCCCGACTTCCACAACCCCACCGGCATGAGCATGCCAATCCACGAGCGCGAGTACCTCGCGGCAGCCGCCGCGCGTGAGGGGACGGTTCTGGTGGTCGATGAAACCACGGCCCACCTGGACATTGACCGGGGCGCAATGCCGCCCATGGCTGCATTCAACCCCAACATCCTCACCCTCGGCTCGCTCGGGAAGGTGGCCTGGGGCGGGCTGCGGATCGGCTGGGTGCGCGGACCCCGTGAGGTGGTGGCCCAGCTCCTGCGCAACCGTCCCGCCGTCGACCTTGGCACGCCCCTGCTGGAACAGTTGGTGGCAGTGCACCTCTTTCGGGACTGGCCCACCATGGCGGCCAGCCGCAGTGCCGAGCTGCGGCGCGGACGCGACACCGCCGTCGAACTGCTGCGGGAGCGGCTGCCCCAGTGGCAGCTCCAGGTGCCCGACGGCGGACTCAATTTGTGGATCAACACCGAGACGGTCTCAAGCTCGGCCCTCGCACTGGCTGCACGCACGCATGGGCTGGGGCTGGTCCCGGGGCCGCGCTTCGGCATCGACGGGGCATTTGAACGCTACCTGCGGCTGCCGTTTTGTTACGCCGGCGAGGAATTGCGCGACGCCGTGGACATTCTGGCCGAACTGGCCGGGGAGGTGGGTTCGGACCCGCTGCGCATGCCGCTGCAGGCCGTCATTTAGACGGTTTTTCCCAGCCTCTCGTAGTAGGCTCGTAACTACGCAATACAAGTCTCTAAGGGGGACTCAATGCTTGACTGGATTAATGAGTTCGGTTGGATCTTCTGGCTGACGGTGTTCCTGCTGCTGGCCGTGGCCGAGATGCTCACGCTGAACCTGTACTTCATCTTGATGTCTGTCGGCGCACTGGCAGCCCTTGTCGCGTTCCTGTTCGGCGCCGACCTGTGGCTGCAGATCGTGATCTTCTGCGTGGTGGCACTCGCCACCACGGTGCTGATCCGGCCGCTAGCCTTGGCGCACCTCAAGCGCGGCCCGGCCGACCAGCTGTCCAACGTTGACCGGCTGATCGGTCACAGGGCCGTGGTCCTGGAGACCGTGGGCACCGGCGGCGGGCTCGTCAAGATCGGCGGCGACATTTGGACGGCCCGGATCACCGGCGGCGCGGAGCTGCCGGTTGGCGCTTCCGTGGAGGTCTCCGCCATTGACGGTGCTACTGCCATTGTCAGCGGGCCCACCACCCACAAGTCCAGCGGAACGGCCGCAACCACAGCTTGACTGCCGCCTTGGCCGCCGGCTCCGGCTGGCGCGCCGCAAAGGGGCTGCAGATTGATTCATTATTAGAGAAAAGAGGGGATTTCATGGGAGACGGAGTCGGCGCAGTCGTCTGGCTGTTTGTTGTTCTGGTCCTGCTGATATTTGTTGTCATCGTCCTGGTCAGGTCTGTGCGGATCATTCCGCAGGCCAGGGCAGGCGTTGTTGAGCGGCTGGGCAAGTACCAGCGCACGCTCAACCCAGGCCTGACGGTGTTGATTCCGTTCGTAGACCGGCTGCTTCCGCTGCTGGACCTGCGCGAACAGGTGGTGTCGTTCCCGCCGCAGCCGGTGATCACGGAAGACAACCTGGTGGTCTCCATCGACACGGTTGTCTACTTCCAGGTGACTGACCCGCGTGCAGCCACGTACGAGATCGCGAACTACATCCAGGCCGTGGAGCAGCTGACGACCACGACGTTGCGCAACGTCGTCGGTGGCCTGAACCTTGAAGAGGCGCTGACCTCTCGTGACCAGATCAACGGCCAACTCCGCGGCGTGCTCGATGAGGCCACCGGCCGCTGGGGCATCCGCGTCAGCCGCGTTGAGCTCAAGGCGATCGATCCGCCACTGTCCATCCAGGATTCCATGGAGAAGCAGATGCGCGCCGAGCGTGACCGCCGTGCCGCGATCCTGACCGCCGAGGGCACCAAGCAGTCGGCCATCCTGACGGCCGAAGGCGAACGCCAGTCCTCGATCCTGAAGGCCGAGGGTGACGCGAAGGCGGCCATCCTCCGCGCCGACGGCGAGTCGCAGGCCATCCAGAAGGTCTTCGACGCCATCCACAAGGGCAATCCCACGCAGAAGCTGCTGGCCTACCAGTACCTGCAGACGCTGCCGAAGATCGCCGAGGGCACCTCCAACAAGCTGTGGATCATCCCCAGTGAAGTCGGAGATGCCTTGAAGGGCATCGGCAACGTCCTGGGCAACGCCGTCCACGACGGCCACGACGACGGCGAGTCCGCCGACGAGGCCGGGGCCAAGCCCCTGATCTGATTCACCAGCAGGCGGAGAATGCCGCGCGGCCAAGCACGTATAATAGGTGTTTGGCCGCGCGGCATTTTGCCCGGCCGTTATTTTTTGCGCAGACCGCACAGTGCACGGAACAACTGGCGGGTGTGCAGCGTTGAACCTGTTGGGAACTATTTTGAGGGAGAAATCATGAGCGATCGCAGCCTGCGTGGCATGCGCCTGGGCGCACAGAGCATGGAAACCGAGTCCGGCGTGGAGCCGGCACCCCGCCAGCGCGTGGAATACCGTTGCGCGGACGGCGAGCAGGTGTTTGTCATGTTCTCAGCCGAGGCTGAGATTCCGGCAACCTGGACGTCCAAGACCGGCAAGGAAGCCCTCCTGGTCAACGGCGAGGCTCCCGACACTTCCAATGACAAGCCGGTGCGCACCCACTGGGACATGCTGCTGGAACGCCGCAGCATCCCCGAGCTGGAAACCATCCTGGCGGACCGCCTGACCATCCTGCGCGAAAAGCGCGGCGAGAAGGTCTAAATCTGGACAGTGCCGCACCAACAAGGAACGCCCCCGAGAACCTTCTCGGGGGCGTTCCTTGTTTAAGGTGGAAGGCGGGGGCTAGCCCTTGCGGCCTGTGAGCTTCCTCCAGCGGGCGGAAAGTCCCCACTTGGTGACGTTGACCATGGCCTCCTGGACAATGTTTCCGCTCATCTTGGAGGCACCAAATTCGCGCTCCACGAACGTGATGGGCACCTCCACCACCTTCAGGCCCTTCTGGCAGACACGCCAAAGCATGTCCACCTGGAAGCCGTAGCCCACGGACTCAACGGAATCGAAGTCCAGTGCCTCCAGGGTGCTGCGCCGGAAGGCGCGGTAGCCGCCGGTGACGTCGCGGATGGGAATGCCCAGCAGTACACGGGAGTAGATGCTGCCGCAGGTGGAGATCAGCTTGCGGTGCAGTGGCCAGTTGACCACCTTGCCGCCCGGAACCCAGCGAGAACCCAGCACGAGGTCTGCGCCCTGCTCAATGCCGTCCAGGAGCAGCGGCAGCTGCTCGGGCTGGTGGGAGCCGTCGGCGTCCATTTCCACCAGCACGTCGTAGCCTGCTTCGAGACCCCAGGTGAAGCCCGCCAGGTATGCGGCGCCCAGGCCTTCCTTGCCCGCGCGGTGCAGGACATGGACCTGCGGGTCATTGGCGGCGAATTCATCGGCCAGCGCACCCGTGCCGTCGGGGCTGTTGTCGTCTGCTATCAACACGTCCGAGTCGGGGACTGCGGCGCGCAGGCGGGCCAGCGTCTTGGGCAGTGACTCAATCTCGTTATAGGTGGGAATGATGGTCAGGACACGCAACAATTGCTGCCTTTCGGTTCTGAAAGCGGAGGGGAGGCCAAGCACTACCTCCACCAGTGCCGGCAACAGGCGCCTGCTCACAGTGGTCGGGCAGACCAAGTCAAAGACCCAGTATAAGTGAGGAGTCTGGGGAAAAGATAAGTCCACGCGCCTTCGGACCAAATGGCAGCCGCGGGCGTGCACAGTTGTGCACACGGTGCCGATCTGTTTTCTACTGGCGCGTGAACTTATCTCCGTGTGTCGGTAAGACGGTTGCCCGCACCGACCGGGTCCCTCCCCAAGGAGGTTCTCCGCTCACCTAAAACTAATTGCCCGCAGTTCCGCTGTCAACACGGCCCTGACCTGCACCGATGGCCATCACCGCAGGTCAGCCAGCGTGTCCCAGGTCATATTCCCGTTCACCCTATTTGGGCGAATTATGCGCCGATCCTGATGTCCCCGCTGGTGTACAGCTGCCGGCCAAGGTGGACGGTCTGCAGGCAGACCGGATCGCTTCCCGTGTCCAGGGCGGGCAGCAGGGGTGTCCGGGCCCGGGGATCCGTGGACCAGGACTGCACACGCTCGTCCGCCACCTGAACCATGAGCTGCTCGACGTCCCATATGGCGAAGCTTGCCGGGGCGCCTGCGCCGAGCTGGCCGTGGAACGGATTTTCCGACTTGGCGGCGCGCCAGCCGGCCCGCGTGTGGCCGATGAAAGAGGCCCGCGCGGAAATGCGCGACGACGGCTCGTGGTGGTTCAGCGCCGCCCGGACGCTCGCCCAGGGGTTCAACGGGGTGACAGGGGAATCAGAGCCGAAGAACAGCGGCACGCCGGCCTCATAGAACCGGGCGAGCGGGTTCAGCCCCAGCGCCCTCTCCGCGCCGAGGCGCTGGGCGTACATGCCGTCGGCCCCGCCCCACAGGGCATCAAACATGGGCTGCACGGAGACACCCACGGAGTACTTGGCCAGCGCTGCCATGGCCGCCGCGTCCACCATTTCCGCATGTTCCAGGCGGTGTCCGGCAGCCCTGATGGCGTCAATTCCCACCATCTTCTCGGCCTGCTCGAGCCCTGCGACGGCAATGTCCATGGCGCCTTCGCCAATGACGTGAAAGCCGCCGGTAAGCCCCAGTTCGGAGGTTGCGGCAAAGTGCGCGGCCACCTGCTCCACCGTGAGCTGGGCCGCGCCGGAGGTTGCGGAATCGTCCGCGTACGGCCCGCGCAGCAGTGCAGAGCGCGACCCCAGCGAACCGTCAATGTTCAAGTCGCCGGCCAGCCCCAGCACGTCCACGCCCAGCCCGGCCAGCACTTCCCGGGCCTCCGCCGCGTTTGAGACCAGCTGCCCCCAGTACGGCAGCACCTGCGGCAGCGCCTCGGGCGCATCCGCCGCGGTGAGCTCCATGAGCGCCTGCAGGTCCTCCACGCTCCCCACGTGGGGTGCGCTCATCTCCGCCAGGGCCACGTAGCCGTTGGCAGCCGCGTGCCGCAGGGCCCGCTCCTGCAGGGCACGACGACGCGCGGGCGTCACATTCCGTGCAGCCCCGCGCGCAGTGGTGTGCGCCGCACCGGACACCAGCCCGCTTCCGTCCCAGCCGGAGAGTGCGGCCAGCCCGGAACTTTGCGCCAAAGCGCCCGATACCAGCGCCGAATGGACATCCACCCGGGCCAGGTACACGCCGCGGCCCCCGGAGGCGTTGTCCAGCTCAACGGCGGTGGGCAGCGTGGTGTCGGCCCAGCCGGAGTTGTCCCAGCCATGGCCCAGCACCATGCCGTCCGCGCCATCGGCCAGCGGCGCGGCACCCGCCACCAGGTCCAACACGTCCCGCGCGCTGCGTGCCCCTGAAAGGTCAACGGACTCCAACGCCAGCCCGGTTTCGGTGACGTGGACGTGTGAATCGACAAAGCCGGGCGCAACGAGCGCGCCCTGGAGGTCGATCTCCGTCATGCGTGAATCCAGCAGCGAAGTGGCGGCGTGCTCGGACCCCACCCACGCCACGACGTCGCCGTCCACCAGCATGGCCGTGGCAAAAGGGTCTGCTGCGCTGTAAACGGAACCGTTGCGGTACAGGGTCAGTGACATGGGAAAGACAGGTCCTTTCGAAAAAAAGCAACAAGAATGACACGGCTCCGCGCATGCGGCGGGGCCAGGCAGCAGGTACAACCGCGGCAGGGCCGGGAAAAGTCCCTAATCCGCCACGGGATTTACGGCGATCTCCAACCCGGCAAGCTGCGGCGGGGCTTCGTCGGCGGGCAGTTCGTCCGGGTCCGGCTCCTCGTCGATCACGGTGGAGTAGGAGACCACCCCGCGCCGCACCAGGTCCATGGCCTTGTGGCAGGCGCCGGCAAAGCCGGCAGGCAGCGACGGCACCTGCGAGAGCTGCCCCAGCAGGTCTATCACCTGTTTGGTCCAGCGCACAAAGTCCCCGGCGGCCAGGTCGGTGCCGTTGAGCGCGTCGTGCAGGCTGCGGCCCTGCGCCCACTTGAACATGGGCCACACCAGGCCCAGTTCGGGCTCCCCCGTCAGCGGCAGCCGGTGCGACTCCTCCGCATCCTGCAACCGGGACCACAGCACAATGACATCCTCCACCGACTGTTCCAGGCTGACACTTGGCATGCGCGGGCGCGCCCCCTCGGCGTCGCGCTTGGACTGGTACACCAGCGTGGTGGTAAAGGCCGCCAGCTCCTCCGGCGACAAGTCCGTGAAGGAGCCCTGGCGCAGGGCAAGGGCAATCAGCAGGTCCTTGTCGCCGTACACGCGCCGCAGCCGTTGCCCGTCGGCGCTGGGACGCAGCACACCGGCGTCGTCCGCGACAACGAAGCCGTAGCCCGCGAGCAGGTCGATCACCCGGTCAAAGGTGCGTGCAATGGTGTTGGTGCGTGACTGGATGGCCCGGACAATCCCGTCCGTCTCCTTGCGCAGCGTCCACCAGCGCTCCGACCAGCGGGCGTGGTCTTCACGTTCGCTGCAGCCGTGGCAGGGGTGGGCGCGAAGCTGCCGCCGGAGCCGGGCGATGCCCTCCTCCTCGCCGGAATCGGTGAAGCTGAACCCTGAGGAACGGCCCGGACGCGCCACGCCGGCATCCAGCTTCGCCTGGACGGCAGCCAGCAGGTTCCTCTTGTCCTTGGGCACCTTGGGGTTGAATCCCTTCGGCACCCGCACCTGCGCCAGCGGTTCGACGGGGCCGGTGAGGTCGTGCAGGCCCAGCCGCCGGTATTCCTTGTCCAGGCCGAGGATGCCGGGGCGGGGCGCGCGTGAATGCTGGTCGTCGTCAAGCACGACGGCGTACCCCGCCTTGCGCCCGCCGCCCACCTCGATCACGTCCCCGGCACGGAGCGCGGCCACCGAGTGCGCGATCGCCTCCCGGCGCTGCTTCGCCTTGGACTTGGACGCCCCGGATTCGTGGTCGGAAAGTTCGCGGCGCAGCTTGGCGTACTCGTTGAAATCGCCCAGGTGGCACGTCATGGCCTTTTCGTAGCCGGCCAGGGACTCCTCGCGGGAGCGGACCTGTTTCGCCAGGTCCACCACTGACCGGTCGGCCTGGAACTGGGCGAAGGAGGATTCCAGGATGGCCCTGGTGCGGTCACGGCCGAACTGGGCCACAAGGTTGATGCTCATGTTGTAGGTGGGGCGGAAGCTGGAGTTGAGCGGGTACGTACGCCGGGAGGCCAGCCCGCCGACCGCGGCGGGGTCGGTTCCGGGCTGCCACAGCACCACCGCGTGGCCCTCGACGTCGATGCCGCGCCGCCCGGCCCGGCCGGTCAGCTGCGTGTACTCCCCCGCGGTGATGCCCACATGGGCTTCGCCGTTGAACTTTTCCAATTTCTCCAGCACCACAGTGCGCGCGGGCATGTTGATGCCCAGGGCCAGGGTCTCCGTGGCGAACACGGCGCGGACCAGTCCGTCGGCGAAGAGGTCCTCCACGACCTCCTTGAATCCGGGCAGCAAACCTGCATGGTGGGCGGCGAGCCCGCGCAGCAGTCCGTCGCGCCAGCCCCAGAAGCCCAGCACTTCCCGGTCGGAATCAGGCAGCTCGGCGCAGGCGGCGTCCACGCGGCGGGCGATTTCGTCCTGCTCGGCGCGCGTGGTCAGCCACAGGCCCGCCGCGGCGCACTGTTGCACGGCGGCGTCGCAGGCGGCGCGGGAAAAGATGAAGGTGATGGCCGGGAGCAGGTTCTGGCTTTCCAGGGCGCGGATGACCTGGGGGCGTGAGGCCGGGCGGGCCCAGCCCTGGGATCCCCCGCGGTCTCCCCCGCGGCTGTTGCGGCCGTCGTCCCGGCCGCGGTCGTCGCGGCTGCCGCGTCCGCCCCGGCGCCCGTAGCCGGATCCCCTGCCGGTGGAGACAGACTCACTGCGCGCCAGCTTGAGCAGTTCGCCGTTGATTTTCGGCGTCTTGTTGCTGCGGGTTGTGGGTGAACCGGACGATCCGGGATCGGGGGCGGCCTCGTCAAAGGCCACATTCTCGGCGAACAAGTCCACAAGGTCGCGGCGGACCATGACATGCTGCCACAACGGCACGGGCCGGTGTTCGGACACCACCACGGCAGTGTCGCCGCGCACGGTCCCCAGCCAGGCGCCGAATTCCTCGGCGTTTGAAACGGTCGCGCTGAGCGAAATCACGGCAACTTCGCTGGGCAGGTGGATGATGACTTCCTCCCACACGGCGCCGCGAGTGCGATCGGCCAGGTAGTGGACTTCGTCCATGACCACGTAGGCCAGGCCGGTGAGGGTGTCCGAATCCGCGTAGAGCATGTTGCGCAGCACCTCGGTGGTCATGACCACCACGGGCGCCTCGGAGTTGATGCTGGTGTCGCCGGTCAGCAGGCCCACGTTGTGGGCGCCGTACTTGTCGCTGAGTTCCTGGAATTTTTGGTTGCTCAGCGCCTTGATGGGGGTGGTGTAGAAGGCCTTGTGGCCGTTCTGCAGTGCAAGGTAGACGGCGAATTCGCCGACAATGGTCTTTCCCGCCCCGGTGGGCGCGGCAAGCAAAACACCGCGGCCGGCCTCAACGGCCCGGCACGCGGTGTCTTGAAAAGCATCCAGCTCGAAAGCCAGGGTTGTGGCGAAAGCGGCAAGTTCACTGCCCTGGTCCTGGAGGCGCTGCTTGGCTTCCAGGTAGCGTTCGGAAGGACTGCGCATTTCAGAGTTCGGCATGCTTCCAGCCTACGTCAGCGCTGGCACGCTTTCGGTCCTAAAGCTTCTCGAGGTCGGTTGAGGGTGTCGCCACATCCGCGTTGGCCTCGGATTCCTTGACCTTCTTCGCGTCCCGGCGGTCCTTGCGCTTGTCATTGAGGATGCACAGTCCAATGGCGCCGAAGTACAGGACCAGCAGCGGTGCCGCAAGGAAGAACATGCTCATGACATCCGACCCCGGGGCCGCCATCGCGGAGACGATGGTGACACCCAGGATGGTGAAACGCCAGGCCTTGAGGTAGGTCTTGCCCCGCACCAGGCCGATGGCGTTCAAGGCGAACAGCAGCACCGGCACCAGGAAGGCCACGCCCATGAACAGCATCAACTGCAAGGCAAACTGAAGGTAGTCCATGGCCTGCATCAGGTTGGCGCTGTCAGTCTCCGCCGGCGTAAAGGAAGTCAACGCCTTCACGATGTTGGGCCAGATGAGCCAGCCGGCATAAATGCCGGCCAGGAACAGCGGCACCGACGCAAACATGTAGGAGAGCGTGTAGTGCCGTTCCTTCTTGGTCAGCCCGGGCGTGATGAACGCCCACAGCTGGTAGATCCAGACCGGCGACGCGATGACCAGTCCCAAGATCAGTGAGACCTGGAGCTTTAGGTCGAAGGACGACGCTACGCCCGGAAAGTTCAGCGCCGCAACAATGCCACGTGATTCACTGATGTCACGCAGAGGCTGCGTGACCGCAAACAAAAGCGGGTCGTAGATGATCCAGCCAAGGACAACGCCCGGAATCATTGCCAAGGCACTCTTAAAGAGGCGGTTGCGTGCCTCAATCAGGTGCGCCTTGAGCGGCATCCGCCCTTCAGGGTTGGCCTTTCGGCCCTTTGTTGCGCCCACCGGTGCTGCGAGGGTTTCTATGACTGAGCGCCGGTACCGGTTCCGGTACCTTCGCCCGAGGCATTGCCCTGTGTGGGATCGTTGACGATCTTGCCCTCAACGGGTGCTTCGGGTGCTGGGGATGCAGCGGGGGCCGGTGTGGGAGTCGGCGCAGCGGAGGCCTGCTCGGCCTTGCCGTCGTTTTTCATTTCCTTGACCTCGGACTTGATGATCCGCATTGACTGGCCAAGGCTGCGGGCCATGCCCGGGAGCTTTGGTGCAGCGAAGAGCAAGATTGCCACAATAATAATGATGCCAAGAACCCACGGTTCCCTAAAAATTGCCACAGTATAGCCTTTCCTTTAGGTTCATCCTACGTCCTGTATTGCTTCGATGTCGCGCAAGGATTGGAGCTGTCCGCGTTCTTTCCTGCGGGCGACGCGCCGCTGAAGACGGACGAATCGCCGTTCTTCCTTGGCAGCTAGGTAATCATCCTTCATTTTTTCGGGTGTTGCAAAAACCGCACTGCCCGGAATTGCTGTCCGCGGTTCTGTGACGTGCTCCACAGCAGCTTTTTCCAGGCTCTTGTCCCAGAATGCGCCGCGTTCGGCCGTGACCTGGTTGAAGGTGCGCACGAGCGCCACCACCTGCCGCCACAGCTTGAAGCCGCAGAAAACCAGGAACAGCAGGGCGAGCGCTGAGAGCGCGACCCATATGAGAATCCATGACCACCAAGGCATTTATTGAGTCTATCCGTCCACGCTGGGAAGATCCCCGGGAGTTAAGCCATAAGCGTGACTCTGCCCATGGGCGGGGCCCTGCGCAGCGTCGGCCAGCCATGCGGCAGTCTCCCGGCGTGCGGACTCCGGCGACACGACAGCGGCATGCCCGCCGAGCCTGGCCATGAGCGACGGCAGGATGGCGGTGCTGCCCACCAGCAGGCGCAGCCCCACGCGCCCTTCCCCCAGGTCGAACAGCCCGGCGCCGTAGGCGGGGCCCAGGCGGCGTGCGGTCAAGGTGTCGGCCACCAGCTCCACCGCCACGTCATCCGGGTTTGGGTGGTACAGGCCGCCGCCCGGCTCCCCCGCCGGAAGGCTGGTCGGAGGGCTCAGCCGCTCCCCTGCGTCGTGCATGGACTTGATGTGGTCCACCCGGAAGCTGCGCAGCGCCGATGATTCGCGGCACCAGGCGCGCACATACCAGGCCGCATCCACGGAGAACAGCCGGTACGGCTCGATGGTGCGGCGGCTGAGCTCGTCGCGGCTGCGCACCAGGTAGGTGATGTCCAGGGCGCGGGCGCCGGTAATGGCGGCGTGCAGCGCGGTGACGGTGGCGGTGTCGGTGCCGTTCATGATCTCAAGCCCGACGGCGTCCGCCAGCCAGGCGTCCTGCCCCGCCACGGCCGCAACCGACTCTGTGGCGGAGTCGAGGGCGGCGGCGGCTGCGGTGCCGGGCACGGCGGAGAGGGCCCGCAGCCCGATCAGCACCGAGCAGGCTTCCTCCTGCGTCAGGCGGAGCGGGCTGGCGAGGGTTTCCGCGTCGCGGATGAACACCTGCCCGGCCTCCGACGTCACGTCCATGAGGTCGCCGTGGAAGTAGCCGGGCAGGCCCGTGACGTTGAGCGTGTCCATGTCCTTCGACCACTCGGCCTCGGTGATGCCGAACTCTGCCAGGACCTCGGACTCGGCCACGCCGGGGTTGGCCGCGAGGTACGGCACCATGGACAGCAGGCGGATGAGGCGGTCGCGCGTGTCTTTTTTCCGGGCGTGCGGGTCGGCCATTCGCCGGCGCCACAGGGTCCCGGGCAGGGGTGCGGCGGCGGCCTTCGCTGCCTGCTGCAGCCTGTCCGCCACGGCGTCGCGGAGGGCGGGAGGGGACAAAACCTGCGCCGCGGCACCCATGGCGGCAACGTCGTCGGCCATCAGCTCCTGCTCGCGGTAGCCGGTTTCGATGATGTCCCAGCCGTCCCGGTGCCAGTCCGGGTCCGCTACGGGTGCGGCTCCTGGACGGCTGCGCAGCCAGTGTGCGGTGCCGGACGGGACGGCGATGCGGGCGGTGAGTTCGTTGCCGGTGCCGAGCGTGGCCAGCACGGGGGCGATGGTGAAGCCCTCGGGACGGGTGTAGTTTTCCGGCAGGACGTGGACGTCGGAGGTGATGCGGGAGAGCCGGAAGTGGCGTTCGGCGCCCCGGTCCAGGTCAAATGCCACGAGGTACCACTGGCCGTACTTGCTGCCCAGCCCCCACGGCTGGACGGTGCGTTGGATGCTGGCGGTTTCGCCCGCCCGGCGATAGCCGAATGTGACGGGGTGGTGGCCGCGCAGGGCCGACCACAGCGGCTCGAAGCCGGGCTCCGCGGTGCGGATGCGGGAGCGGGAGGTGGTGTCGTCGTCGTACCAGCCGGTGCCGGCCCGGGTGGCGATCTTGCGCAGTGCGGACTGTGCGGCGCCGCCCAGGGTTGCCTCGGCCCACAAGTTGGCGGCAATGGCGAGCAGGGACATGGCGTCCTCGTCGAGCCGGATCTGCGGCACCTGGTAGTCCTCCGGCTTGATCCGATAGAGGACCTGCTCGTGGATGTCGCCCTCGTCCGGCTCGGTCTGGGAGATGGGGATGCCGAGCTCCATGAGGGTGTTCTTGTCACGTTCAAACATGCGCTCGAAGGACTGCAGCAGCGTGGCCTCGGCAGCGGCGGTGGCGGCTTCGGGGGCGTAGCCGTTGACCTTTTCGCGCAGCTGCTTCTTGCTGTAGCCGCGGCGGGTGCCCAACAGGGCGATCACCAGGTTGAGCAGGCGTTCGGTGGCATCAATTTTTGTGGGCACATGGCCACAGTACTAGGCGGGGCCGTTGTTGCGCCGCCGACGCCGCCGTGCCCGTTAAACAACCGGCCCGCACCAGGAGGCAAAAGCACGGGGTTTCCGTGTTTCATGCCTGCCCGGTGCGGGCCGGTTGGTTGGGGCGTGTTAGCGCACTGCCACGAGATCGACCACGAAGATCAGGGCTTCGTTGGGGCCGATGGCTCCGCCGGCGCCGCGCGAGCCGTAGGCCAGCTCCGAGGGGATTTCCAGGCGGCGGCGTCCGCCGACCTTCATGCCCAGCAGGCCCTGGTCCCAGCCCTGGATGACCTGGCCGATGCCGGCCTTGAAGTCCAGCGGGGTGCCGCGGTTCCAGGAGGAGTCGAACTCTTCACCAGTGGAGAAGGCAACGCCGACGTAGTGGGTGGAGACGGTGCTGCCGCGGACCACTTCGGTGCCGTCGCCTTCGATGATGTCCTCAATCACCAGTTCGGTGGGGACGCCATGGTCCGGGAAGTCGATTTCCGGCTTGGTGCGGTCAAAGTTGCGGGCTCCAAAAGACATGTTGCTCCTTGGGTTGAGAGGGGTGGAAAAGGGGTTACTGGACACCAAGGATATCAACAACGAACACGAGGTCGCCCTTGGCCTTGCCCGAACCCTGTTCGCCATAGGCCAGGTCTGCGGGGATGACGAGCAGCACGCGGGAGCCCACTGTCTTGCCGGCCAGGCCCTGGGTCCAGCCCTTGATGACCTGGTTCAGCGGGAAGGTCGCAGGCTTGCCCGACTGGAAGCTGGAGTCGAAGATTTCCCCGCCCACAAAGTTCACGCCGACGTAGTTGGCCACGATGGTGTCGGTTTCCTTGACCACGGCGCCCTTGCCCGTGATGAGGTCCTGGGCCACAAGTGCCGTGGGGGCCTTGGCATCGCCGATCGTGATGACCGGGACGCCCTTGTCGTCGTCCTTCACGGTGGGCAGGCCCGCCACCGGTGCAACTGTCTCGCCTTCAGGCTTGCTGAGGGGCTTGGCCACGTCGGCGGCGGATTCAACGAGGAACACCGTCATGGCTGCGGGCTCGGTGCTGGCCGTGGCACCGGTTGCCTGGGCCGGGTAGGCGTAGGCAACCCAGGAGCCGACCTTGGCGCCCACGAACGTGTTGTAGACCAGCGGGTTGCTGGACTTGAAGGCGTCGTCCAGGAGGATGCGCTGGCCGGCGGGGTCGGAGAAGCTGTCGCCGCTGGTCTTGCCGTCCTCGGCGTTGAAGCCGATGGCCTGGAGGACGATGGCCTGGCCGGCCTTGACGGGCTCGCCCTTGCCTTCGGAGACCACGGCCATCGACTCGGCGGTGATGGCGAGGGGGGTCTTGAAGGTGACCTTGGGCGCCTTGCCCTTGCCCTGGTCCTCCACCTTGACGGAGGCGAACACTTCCGCGTTCGACGGCGGGACGCTCGCCGATGCGCTGGGGGTGGGATCGGTGGATGCCGACTGGCCGCAGGCGGTCAACAGCAGCATGAGAGGCAGGATGAGTGCAAGAATTCGGCGCACGGAAACACTTTCGATGGCGGGACAGGTATGGAACGGATGCCGGCTCTGGAGAAAGCCAGAGTTCAGCTTATCCGCCGAAGCTGGATGTTCCCCATTGGCCGGGAATGTGAAGCTGGGCACCGCCTGTGAGTTTCCGAACCCCTCCGCCCGGGCACCCTTTCCCGCCAGGGCGTCCCAGGTGGCCGCGTCCCCTCAGTAGTCCGCGCGGAGGGAGGCGATCAGTTGGTCGACCCGTTCGTCGTCGTTCTTGAAGGGGTCCTTGCACAGGATGGTCTGGTGCGAGCGGTCGTTGAGTTTCAGATGCACCCAGTCGACCGTGTAGTCGCGGCCGGAATCGCGCGCGGCCGTGACGAAGCGGCCGCGCAGCCGGGCCCGCGTGGTGGCCGGGGCGGCATCGACGGCCTCCGCAATGTCGGCGTCTGCGACCACCCGGGCGGCGGAGCCCCGGCGTTCGAGCATGTTGAACAGGCCGCGTTCCGGGGAGATGTCGTGGTAGCGCAGGTCCAGCTGGGCCACCTGCGGGGAGCCCCATTCCAGGCCGTGCCGGTTGGCGTAGGCACCGATCAGCTTCGCCTTGATGGCCCAGTCGATCTCGGTGTCGATGGTGGAGTGGTTTCCGGACTCCACGGCGTCCAGGGTGCGCTCCCACAGGTTCATGATGCGCGGGACAAGGTCGTTGTGGGCGCCGTTGGCCTGCACAAACGCAGCAACCTTGGCCAAGTAGTGGCGCTGGATCTCGACGGCGGTGAGCGTGCGCCCGTCCGCCATCTTCAGCGGGTGGCTTCCCGTGATGTCGTGGGAAATTTCGCGGATGCTGCGGATCGGGTTTTCCAGGCGCATGTCCTCCATGATGGTCCCGGCCTCGACCATGCGCAGGATCAGGTCCACGGTGCCGACCTTGAGCATGGTGGTGGTCTCGGACATGTTGGAGTCGCCCACGATGACGTGCAGGCGCCGGTACAGTTCGGCGTCGGCGTGCGGTTCGTCGCGGGTGTTGATGATGGGGCGCGAGCGGGTGGTGGCGGAGGAGACCCCTTCCCAGATGTGGTCCGCCCGCTGCGAGAACGCGTACTTGCCGCCCTGCTGGGCCGGCAGCACCTTGCCTGCGCCGCACAGCAGCTGTCGGGTGACCAGGAACGGGATGAGGATGTCGGCCAGCCGGTTGAACTCGCCCTTGCGGGTGATGAGGTAGTTTTCATGGCTGCCGTAGGAGTTCCCGGCGGAGTCAACGTTGTTCTTGAACAGGAGCACCTTGCCGGTGTAGCCCTCATGCTCCAGCCGCGACTGCGCCTCCTGTACGAGGTCGTGCAGGATCCGCTCCCCCGCCCGGTCATGGGCGACCAGCTGGGCGATGCCGTCGCATTCGGCCGTGGCGTACTCCGGGTGGGAGCCAACGTCCAGGTACAGCCGCGAGCCGTTGGGCAGGAACACATTGGATGACCGGCCCCAGCTCACGACCTTCCGGAACAGGTAGCGCGCCACCTCCTCCGGGGACAGCGGGCGCTGGCCGGGCGAGGAGTAGGTGACGCCAAATTCTGTTTCAATGCCGAATATCCGCCGGTCCACCGGGTGTGTCTCCTTAAAGGGAAGGGTTGAAAAAGTGTTGCGTCTCTAGCTTCCGGCGGCCAGCGCCAGGGCCACTTCGTCGTCGCTGAGGCGCCGGAAGGTGCGGTGCGTGCCCCGCTCCGCCGCCGCCTTGCGCTCCAGCACCGCCACCTCAAGTGAGGCGGCCGGCAGGTGCGCCCCGCCGGATCCGCCAGGTGACGGTGCACCGGACGCGGCCGCAGCTGCCTGTGCGTGCGGGGACTCGAGCGCCGCCACGGCCCAGCGCAGCGCCTGGGCCATGCCGGCCCCGCGCTGCCACTGCGCAGCCAGGGCGGCTTGGACAGTCTCCGCCTGCCCGCCCATGGCCAGGAAGCCGCTTTCGTCCGCGATGGAACCATCAAAGTTCAGCCGGAAAATGTGGTCACCGGACTCGGACTCCCCCACCTCGGCAACCGCCAGCTCCACCTCGAAGGGCTTCTGCTCGGCCGTGAACACCGTGCCCAGGCTCTGCGCATAGACGCTCGCGAGGCCGCGGGCCGTGACGTCCACCCGGTCGTAGGAGTAGCCGCGGACGTCGGCATAGCGAACTCCGGCCTGGCGCAGGCTCTCAAATTCGTTGTACTTGCCGACGGCGGCGAAGGCGATCCGGTCGTAGATCTCACCAATCTTGTGCAGTGTGGGCGAAGGGTTTTCCGCCACGAGGGCGATCCCGTCCCGGCAGCTGAGCACCACCACCGACTTGCCGCGGGCAATGCCCTTGCGGGCAAAGTCGGCCCGGTCCTTCATGACCTGTTCAGGAGAAACGTAAAATTGCTGTGCCATGCTAGGCCTCCCTGCGTTCGGCCGTGCGACGGGCCACAATGGCTTCCACCACGGCGGCCAGGGCGTCCTGCCCAACCCGGGCGGCGCCGTCGGCCGTCACCAGGTACACCACGGGCCACAACTGCCGGACCAGGTCCGGCCCGCCCGTGGCGGAGTCGTCGTCGGAGGCGTCAATGAGCGACTCGACGGCCACCGCAACGGCCTCGTCCGCGCTCAGCCCGGGACGCCACAGCTTCTTGAGCGCACCGCGGGCAAACACGGAACCGGAGCCCACGCTGTGGTGCTCCAGCTCCTCGTAGCGCCCGCCGGTGACGTCGTAGGAAAACAGCCGGCCGGCAGGCTCGCCCGCCTCGACGCCGGCAAACAGCGGAACCACTGAGAGGCCCTGCAGCGCCATGGGCAGGTTGGCCCGGATCATGGCGCCAAGCCGGTTGGCCTTGCCCTCCAAGCTCAGCTGTGTGCCCTCGATCTTCTCGTAGTGCTCCAGCTCCACCTGGAACAGGCGCACAATGTCGATGGCGATCCCGGCCGTCCCGGCAATGCCGAGCACAGAATGCCGGTCCGCCGGGAACACCTTTTCAATGTGCCGGTTGGCGATCATGGAACCCATGGTGGCGCGCCGGTCTCCCGCCATCAGCACGCCGCCGGCAAACGAGAGCGCCACGATGGTGGTCCCGTGCGGGGTTGCAGGCAGTTGGCCGGGGCCCATGCTTGTGCGGAACGGCAGCAGTTCTGGATTGCTGCGGCTCACATGGTCAAAGAACGACGACGAGGTGCCCCCGGCTTCCAGCGCCGGGAACCCCCGCCCCACCTGGCCGCCCATGGCGGCTACTGTCCGCCCTTTTGGACGAATCCGCGCACAAACTCCTCGGCGTTGCTCTCCAGCACGCCGTCGATCTCGTCGAGGAGGTCGTCCACGCCGGACGTTGCAGCCTGCGCAGCGGCCGAGTCGGGGGACGGCGCGGGCAGCGGCACATCCTCAACATGTTCCTCTTCGGTACGCGAGGAGACGTTTTTCTGTTCCTGTGAAGCCATGATGCGTCCTTATATGCGTGGTTCGTGGGCACCGGCTCCGGTGCCTACAATCCATCCTGCCACGGACACCCCCGGTTTGCCTGCGTTCAGGGGTTCGGCTTGGACGCGGGCCGCGGCTACTTGGCGGCAACCGCCGCCAAGGTCTTGTTGACCAGTTCCGAGAGTTCGCTGATGCTGGGGGTTTCGGAGCCGCCGGAGACCTGGGTGGCGTTGACGGTGACGGCGCCCTGGGTGGCTTCCACGACGGCGGTCTTCGTCACGGTGCCGACGGAGAGCTCCTGGCTGATCATGAAGGCGGCGTCCTCCTCGGCTGAGGTGTCCGCTTCCGCCTCGGTGATGGTGGTCTTGATGGTCATGCCCGAGACCTCCAGGGTGAACTCGCCGCATTCGGCGCGCCTGTCGTTGGTGGAGGAGGCCAGTTCGCCCAGGGCGGCGGGATCTCCGGAAACAAGTGTGACCACGGTTGCCCCGGAGGTTTCCAGGTCCACCCAGCTGCCGGCGGCCGAGACCGTGCCCTCGGGCAGGTCCAGGCTGGTCTGGTTGGCGTCCTTGCAGGAGGCCGGGGTAACTTTCGCGTTTTCAAAAAGCTTCTTGGAGAGCTCGTCGCTGCCCTCCAGGGCAGAGGCGGGCATGACCTCGGCGGACTCCCCCGCGGCGTTGGTCAGCGAGCCGACAATCTGCTCAAGCTCGGCGGCAGTGAGGACCTTGGCCTTGACCTGCTCCTTTTTGGCTTCCTGGCTGCTGCCGTTGTCCGTCGCTGCAGGGCTGCCACAGGCGGAAAGGGCCAGGACGGCGGCAGTGGCGGTGGCAGCGATGAAAGACGAACGTGCTGAAGGCATGTTTCCCCCGGGAAATGGATAGTCAAACGAATGGATGTTCGTCCAACTTATCTTTAGACGGAACCTGACACCAACTCGGCGAGGAAGTCTTCCAAATGCTGGTGGCGGTCAAAAAGGGGCTGGGTCAGCTCCTTGTTGCCGCGCAGCGGCTCCTTGGTGGACACACGCTGCAGGCGGCGCAGGGACGGCAGCTCGAAAATGACCGAATCCCAGCTGGCCCCCACAACATTGGCGCCGAACTGCTGGATGCAGCGGCCCCGGAAGTAGGCGCGGGTGTCCGACGGCGGTGATTCGACGGCCGCCGCGATGGATTCGTCGCTGACCATCCGCTCCATGCGCCCTCGTTCCAGCAGCTTGTAGTACAGCCCCTTTTCCGGCCTGATGTCGGACCACTGCAGGTCGATCAATCCCAGCCGGGGGTCGTCCCAGGCCATGCCGTCACGGGTCCGGTACTGCTGCAGCAGGTTGAGCTTGGCCACCCATTCCAGCTGGCCGGCCAGCGACATGGGGTCGCGCCCCAGTCCGTCCAGGACTTCCTCCCACTTGGCCAGCACGGCGGCCGTGTGGCCGTCGCCCGTCTCAGGGTGGCTGGAGCCGTTGGCGGCGCAGTGTTCCTTGGCGGCATTGAGGTAGCGCCACTGCACTTCGAGGGCGGTGACGGCGCTGCCGTCGGCCAGGAGGTGCTTGCCGCGCAGTTCCCAGTCGTGGCTGACGGCGCGCAGCGTCGCCACGGGGTCGGCGAACCGGAGCACGGGTGCGGTGCCGTGCTCAATCATGTCCAGGACCAGCGCCGTGGTGCCGAACTTGAGGTAGTTGGAGACCTGGCTGAGGTTGGCGTCGCCGATGATCACGTGCAGGCGCCGGTACTTGTCGGCCACGGCGTGCGGCTCGTCGCGGGTGTTGATGATGGGGCGGCGGATGGTGGTTTCCAGTCCCACCTCCGCCTCGAAGAAGTCGGCCCGCTGGCTGATCTGGAAGCCCGCCCCGGAGCCGTCCTGGCCCAGCCCCACCCTGCCGGCCCCGCACATGACGGCGCGGGTGGCGAAGAACGGGGTTAGCCCGGAAACAATGTTCTGGAACGGCACGCCGCGCGGCATCAGGTAGTTCTCGTGGCTGCCGTAGGAGACCGCCTTGTTGTCCGTGTTGTTCTTGTACAGGTTCACCCCGGGCATCCCGGGCGTGGCGGCGATGCGCCTGACGGCGGCCAGGGCCACCAGGTCCCCGGCCGCGTCCCAGCGGACGGCGTCGAGTGGGTTGGTGACCTCGGGCGAGGAGTATTCGGGGTGGGCGTGGTCCACGTAGAGCCGCGCCCCGTTGCCCAGCACCATGTTCATCATGGGCGGCAGGGACGGATCCCCGGTTTCCCCGCCCTCCAGCGCGATCTGGGCTGCGGTGAGCTCGGTGTCGGTGAGCTGGCTGGGGTGCGCCGCGGCCCGGGCCATGGACCAGCCGCGGGCGTCGGCCAGCGGATCCTCGTCCGTGTAGTCCCACCGGGTCTCCCCGCCGGCCGAGGCGCGGTGCGCCGTCGACTTTGAATAGGCGTTGACCACCTGGGTGGACAGCCAGGTGGCGTTGAACTGGCCCGCACCGGGGGCGTGGATGCCGTATTCGGTCTCCGCCCCCATGACCCGCACAACGCTCACAGGTACTGCCCTGTGTTGGGGAGGGTTTCCAGGGTCTTGCCCGGGACCTGGCCCTCCTTGCTCTGGATGATGGTGCGGATGTAGGTGATCCGCTCGCCCTTCTTGCCGGAGATGCGGGCCCAGTCATCCGGGTTGGTGGTGTTCGGCATGTCCTCATGTTCACGGAACTCGTCCACCACGGCGCGCAGCATGTGCTCGATCCGGATGCCCTTCTCACCGCTGGTCAGCAGGTCCTTGATGGCGTACTTCTTGGCCCGGTCCACCACGTTCTGGATCACCGCACCGGAGTTGAAGTCCTTGAAGTAGAGCATTTCGGTGTCGCCGTTGGCGTAGGTGACTTCCAGGTACTCATTGGACTTGTCGGTGGCATACATGGCCTCCACGGTGCGCTGGATCATGGCGTCCACAGTTTCCTGCAGGTCCCCGTGGTTGGCGGCGACGTCGTCGGGGTGGAACGGCAGGGAGGTGGTGACGTACTTGGTGAAAATGTCGGCGGCGGCCTCGGCGTCGGGGCGCTGGATCTTGACCTTCACATCCAGGCGGCCGGGCCGCAGGATGGCCGGGTCGATCATGTCCTCGCGGTTGGAGGCACCGATGACGATGACGTTGTCGAGGCGCTCGACGCCGTCGATCTCGCTCAGGAGCTGGGGCACGATGGTGGTTTCAACATCCGAGGAGACGCCCGTTCCGCGTGTGCGGAACAGGGAGTCCATCTCGTCAAAGAACACCACCACGGCGCTGCCGTCAGAGGCCTTCTCACGGGCACGGCTGAAGATGAGCCGGATCTGGCGCTCCGTCTCCCCCACATACTTGTCCAGCAGTTCCGGGCCCTTGATGTTCAGGAAGTAGCTCTTTTGGTCCTTGACCCCGGAACGCTCTGCTGCGCGCTGGGCAAGGGAGTTTGCGACGGCCTTGGCGATCAGGGTTTTGCCGCAGCCGGGAGGGCCGTACAGCAGGATCCCCTTCGGAGCCTTGAGCCCGTGCTCACGGTAGAGGTCCGGGTGCAGGAAGGGCAGTTCCACGGCGTCGCGGATCTGCTCGATCTGGGAGGTGAGCCCGCCAATGTCGGAGTAGGAGATGTCCGGGACTTCCTCCAGGATCAGGTTCTCCACCTCTGAACGCGGCACCTTTTCGAGCGCATAGCCGGTGCGGCCCTCCACGGTCAGGGCATCGCCGACCTTGACGGCGCCCTGCAGGGCGCCGGCCAGCCGAACCACGCGTTCTTCGTCGGCGCGGCCAATGACCAGGGCGCGGGTGGTTCCCAGCAGTTCCTTGACGGTGACCAGCTCGCCCACCTGCTCATAGCCCAGGCCGGCAATCACCGTGAACGCCTCGTTGAGCAGGACCTCCTGGCCCACGCTCAGCTCGGAGAGCCGCAGCAGCGGGCTCAGGCCAACCCTCATTTTGCGCCCTGACGCGTAGATGTCCAGGCTCTCGCGTGTTGCCGCGACGTTGCCGCCCGTGCCGTGCCTGGGCGCATTGATGGCCAGGATGGTGCCGAAGCCGTAGGGGGGTTCGCCGTCGTTCTCCAGGGCGCTGCGCAGCTTCAGGATCTCCGTCTTGGCAGTCTCCAGCATGGCCACGAGCCTGGAGTTGTTGGTGGTTGCCGAGGCGAGCTGGCGGTCAAGGTTGCGTGCCTTGTCCCGCAGCACATTGAGCTGGCGCTCCAGCACGGCCTGCTGCCCGGGGCCCGCTGAATAGCTGGCACCGAGTGAGCCCGGCGCAGGGGTGGCTGCAGGGTTCGACGGTTCCGGGGTTGCAGGGTTGGTGTGGGTGGGGTCGCTCATGGCCGGGATACCTTTCGCAGTCGGCTGGTACTTCGAGTTTAGTGCCCTTGCTCCGGAGCCGCCGGAACCTCGCCGCCCTTGGACTTGGTGCCCTTGGTCTGCACGGTGGAGGAGGCGTCGCGGGCGGCGCGGCGCAGTTTCCTGTCTGAGACGGCGGGCTCGCCCACGGCCTCGGGCGTCCAGGCGTTGAGGTCCTCGGCGCTGAACTCGCCCTTGGACTTCTTCTTCAGGTTCAGGCCCGTCACGCCGTCGGCAAGCCGGCGGGTGACCATCAGGAAGCCGGTGTGGGCCACCATGCGGTGGTCGGGGCGCACGGCGAGGCCTTCCAGGTGCCAGCCGCGGACCATGGATTCCCAGGCGTCGGGTTCGGTGAAGCGGCCGTCGGCGCGGATGGCCTCGGCGGTGCGGGAGAGCTGGGTGACGGTGGCGACGTAGTTGATCCACACGCCGCCGGGAGCCAGCACGGTGGCCACCGCGTCGAGGCATTCCCAGGGTGCCAGCATGTCAAGGACCACGCGGTCGATGCTGCCGGGGGCTTCCTGGGCCACGACCTCGTCCTGGAAGTCGCCGAGTGAGATCTTCCAGGCCGGGTGCGGGCCGCCAAAGATGGTTTCCACGTTGCCGCGGGCAATGTCGGCGAATTCCTGGCGGCGCTCGAAGGAGTGCAGGTAGCCGTCGTCGCCCACGGCACGCAGCAGCGAGATGGACAGTGCACCGGAGCCCACGCCGGCCTCAACGACGCGCGCGCCGGGGTAGATGTCGCCCATGGTGATGATCTGGCCGGCATCCTTGGGGTACACGACGGCTGCACCGCGCGGCATGGACAACACAAAGTCGGAGAGCAGAGGGCGCAACGCCTGGTACTGCTGGCCCACGTTGCTCTCCACGATGCAGCCCTCGGGGGAACCGATCAGCAGGTCATGGTTGAGGAAGCCCTTGTGCGTGTGGTAAGCCGTGCCGGGTGTCAGGGTGATTGTGTTCATGCGGCCGCGCTCGTCGGTCAGTTGGACGCGTTCGCCGGCCCGGAAGGGGCCGCGGCGCTGGTCGGCGCCGTGCGGTGCGGCTGCTGTGGGGTCTTGCTGCTTCATGGAAGTTCCTGTTCGTGATTGTTGCTCGCAAAATGAAGGGTGCCGCCGGGGGCGGACGGGGCTGGCGGGGCGGGCCTCAGGCGGCCTTGCCCGTGATGGCTGCGACCACCCTGGCCTGGGTGAGCAGGCCGGTGACCCTGCCCAGGGGGTCGACCACCGCGTATTCGACGTCGGGAAGCTGCGACAGGTACGTCACCAGCTCGGCGCCTGACGCGGTTTCCGGGACATAGGCGCCCGGCGAGAGGGCCCGCGCCACGGCCGTGGCCGGTGTGCCGGGGGCGGCCTGTGGGGGAACATGCGCCAGGGCGTGTTCATCAACGACGGCGTTCGGCCGCCCGTCCGCGCCAAACAGCACGATTGGGGCGTCCGGGTGTTCCCCGCGCAGCGTCCACAGCTGGGCCACGCTGCACTGGACGGAGGCGCCGGCCGCCGGGAGGGCGAGGCCGGCAGCCGTGATGCCGGGCAGGCGCAGCCTGATGCCGGCACCCTTGATGGAGGCCGAGGCGCCCATCCAGAGGAAGCCTGCCAGCAGGATCATGATGAAGGTGGTGGTCAGGTCCGGTTCGCCGCCCGTCAGGTATGGCACCGCCAGGACCCCCACGGCAAACAGCACCACGATGATCCGGCCGGCCCAGCCGGCAGCAATGGTGCCCCGCTCCTGGCTTCCGGTGCTCTTCCACACGATCGATTCCACCAGCCGGCCGCCGTCGAGCGGCAGCCCCGGGAGGATGTTGAAGGCGCCGATCAGCAGGTTTGCCCAGATGAAGATGTTGGTCAGCAGGAAGGCAATGAGGACACCCAGCGACGCCGGTTCCGGCAGCGCCAGCTTGACGAGCCAGCCGAGCCCGGCCAGCACAAAGTTGGCCACGGGCCCGGCAAACGCCACCACCAGGGCCTTGCCGGGGGTGGCGGTGCTGAAGTCGAACTCGGTGTGCCCGCCCCACAGGTTCAGCACGATCTTGTGTGTGGGCCAGCCGTACATCTTGGCCGCAACGGCGTGGGCCAGTTCATGGATGAGCACCGAAAACAACAGCAGCAGTGCGTAGCCGAACGCCACCGGGTACGCCCAGTTGCCGAAGGGTCGGGTGAGCTGCGGGCCAAAGACCAGGACGGTGATGGCAGCAATGAGGAACCAGGAGTTGGCAAGGATGATGGGGGTGCCGCGGACCGAGCCCAGGACCAGTCCCTCGCGGCGCGGCTTCGTGCCCGGTGCAGGACCGCTCACAAAGCAGCCCCGGCGGCGGCGCGCGCCAGCACAACGGCAGCAACGTCGTCGGCCGTCTTCCCTGAAAGGGTGTCCCAGGTGGTGCGGCGCGGGTCCTCCGGCAGCGGCACGGCGTGCGGGATGGCAATGGTGGCCACACCGGAGGCGATCGCGGAGGCCACGCCCGGCACGGAATCCTCGAGCGCTGCGCAGTGGGCCAGCGTCAGCGAGGGGTCGCTGCGGCGCAGCCGCTCGACGGCCAGCAGGTACGGTTCCGGGTGCGGCTTGCCGTTCTCCACTTCCTCCCCCGTGATGAGGAACTCAAAGTAGGCCTTGCCCAGGGCGTTGACGACCTCCGTGGCCATGGGGCGCTCGCTCATGGTGACCAGGGCGCAGCGGACGCCGCTGGCGTGCAGGTCGGCGAGGAGTTCCCGGGCACCCGGGCGCCACGGCAGCTGGCGGCGGATGCCGGCGATGACGGAGTTGGAGAGGTTGTCGATGATCTCACGCGTGGACAGCGCCACCCCGGCGTTTTGCAGCACGGCGGCGGTGGATTCCAGCGCATTGCCCACCAGGGACATGGCGTCGGCCTCGGTCCAGTGCCCGCCGTGGGCGGCCACGAGCTCCATTTCGGCGGCAATCCAGTAGGGTTCGGTGTCCACCAGGGTTCCGTCCATGTCCCACAGGACGGCTTTGAGTGCGGGTTCGGCAGGTGTGCTGGGGTACAGGGCATCGGCAGCGTGTGAAAGCATGCCCCCAGTCTACGTGGATTGCGCGGGCCCCCCGGTTCCGCCCCGGCACGTGCACGCCCGGCTCGCCGCGCGGCCGGTGTGGTGCACACAGGGCAAGGGGGCCGTAGGGTGGAGTTGTGAGCAGAAATGATGATGGAGCAATGAGGCGGATGCTGGATCCGCTGCCCGGCGAGGACCGCGTAACGGTCATGCTGGCCGCCTTCGAGGGCTGGAACGACGCCGGCGAGGCCGCCAGCGATGCGCTGGCCCACCTGCACCGCCTGTGGGGTGCCAAGCGCGTGGCCGTCATTGAGCCCGACGACTTTTACGATTTCCAGTTCACCCGCCCCGAGGTGCGCCTGACCTCCCGCGGCGGGCGAAAGATCAAGTGGCCGCTGACCAAGATCACCAAGGCGTCCATCCCCGACTCCAACATTGACGTGGTCCTGGTCCACGGCATCGAGCCGTCGTACCGGTGGCGCGCCTACACGGCCGAGCTGCTGGCCAAGGCTGCCGAACTCAACGTCAACTACCTGCTGCTGGTGGGTGCACTGCTGGCCGATGTCCCGCACTCCCGCCCCATCCCAGTCACGGCCACGTGCGACGACGAGGAGCTCGCCGAGAACCTCGGACTCGAACAGTCGCAATATGAGGGTCCCGTGGGGATTGTCGGGGTGCTGAACGAGGTGGCGATGCTGGCGGGCATGCCAACGATCTCGCTGTGGGCTGCCGTGCCGCACTATGTGGCCCAGGCGCCCTCCCCCAAGGCGCAGCTGGCCTTGCTCAACCGGATTGAGGACTTCCTGCACGTGCCGCTGGACACCCACGACCTCGGCGAGGACGCCCAGGCGTGGGAGCGCGGTGTCAACGAGCTGGCGGCCGCCGACCCGGAAATTGCCGCATACGTCCAGCAGCTGGAGGAGGCCAAGGACACGGCCGAGCTGCCGGAGGCCACGGGCGAGTCGATCGCCAAGGAGTTTGAGCGGTACCTGCGCCGCAGGGGCCGCGACCAGCCGTAGCTGCCTGGCCCAGCCCCTCCCCTGCCCCCCATCTTCGAACTGTGACGCGGTTGTTGCACCGTTTCGGGCATTTTTGGCCTCATTTGGTGCATCAACTGCGTCACAGTCGGGGCGGGGCTGTCTTGGGCGGCCCACCGGGTGGGCCGGACCCGTTTAGAGCTCGATGCCCAGCAGCGCCTCAACCGAGTCGGAGACCATGTCGGCGTCCTGTTCGGAGGCGCCGTTGCCGGCATCCCCCGCCACGGCCGCCTCGGCCTGCAGCGCCTGGGCGGCCCAGGCGTCGACGGCGGCGAGGGCGCGCGGGGCGTCAAGGTCGCTGCTCAGTGCCGCCCGCAGTTCGGACAGCAGCGGCTTGCCCGAGCCCTCGGGGGCTGCGTGGAGGGCGTCGCGCCAGCGGGCCAGGCGCAGTTCGGCGTCGTCGAGAAGCTCCTGCGTCCAGAACCAGTCGCTGCGGTAGTGGTTGGCAAGGATGGCCAGGCGGATGGCGGCGGGGTCGATGCCGTCCGCGCGGAGCTTGGAGACCAGCACCAGGTTGCCCAGCGACTTGCTCATCTTTTCCCCGTCGAGGCCCACCATGCCCGTGTGGGTGTAGTGGCGCGCCATGGGTTCGTGTGCGAGTGCGAACGCGTGGCCGGCACCCATTTCGTGGTGCGGGAAGATGAGGTCGCTGCCGCCGCCCTGGACGGTGAACGGCTGCGGCAGGTACTTCTGGGCGATGACAGTGCATTCAATGTGCCAGCCGGGGCGGCCGTCGCCGAGTGAAGCACCGGGCCAGTGGGGTTCGCCGTCGCGTGCGACGCGCCAGAGCAGGGCATCCAGCGGGTGCCGCTTGCCGGAGCGGTCGGGGTCGCCGCCGCGTTCGGCGAAGACGGGCCGCATCTGCTCCCGGGTGAGGCCGGAGACCTGGCCCAGCCACCACGCGGCGTCCGGGCCCCCTTCCCGGGTGGCAGCGGAGGCGGCCTCGACGGAGAAGTAAATGTCGCCGTCGGGCTCCCCGTTGGTGCCGGCCACCGGGTAGGCCAGCCCTGCCGCGACGAGCTCCTCAACCTTGGGCACAATCCACTCAATGGCCTCGACGGCGCCGACGTACCAGGTGGGTGCCAGGACGTTGAGTGCTTCCATGTCTTCGTGGAACAAGGCCGTCTGGTCGGCGGCCAGCTCACGCCAGTCAACTCCATCGCGGGCGGCCCGCTCCAGCAGGGGGTCGTCGATGTCGGTGACGTTCTGCACATAGCTGACCGCGCGGTCCTGGTCGCGCCAGGCCCGGTTCAGCAGGTCAAAGGCAACGTACGTGGCGGCGTGCCCCATGTGCGTGGCGTCATACGGGGTGATCCCGCAGACATACATGCTGGCGGGATCCGTCTCCGGCAGGGCGACCACGCGCTGCTGTGTTGTTTCGTGGAGCGCGATGGCCGGCATGCGGCCGGGGAGCTGGGGCAGGGCATGGGACTTCCAAGTTTTCACACCGTTCAGCTTAGCGGGTCGGGCGCGGGCCCGTGCTACGCCGTAATGACCCCGGTGCCCAGCAGCAAGTACAGGGCCACGCCAAGGGCGATCCGGTACCACACAAACGGGCGGAAGCTCTTGGTGGAGATGTACTTCAGGAACCAGCCGATGATCAGGTAGCCCACAACAAACGCGATCGCGGTGGCGAGGGCCGTCTGGGGGATGCTGAACGGCCCCTGGGCGCCTTCGTGTTCGCCAAAGATCTTGTACAGCTCATACAGGCCGCTGGCGAACACGGCCGGGATGGCCAGCAGGAATGCATAGCGGGCGGCAGCTTCGCGGGTGTATCCCATGAGCAGCCCGGCCGTGATGGTGCCGCCGGAGCGGGAGACTCCGGGAATGAGTGCCAGGGCCTGCGCAAAGCCGTAGATGATGCCGTCCTTGTAGGAGAGGTCCTCCAGGTGCTTGCGCTGCGTGGCGACATGGTCGGCGACGGCCAGCAGCAGGCCAAACACGATAAGCGTGGTGGCCACGAGCCACAGGTTGCGGAACGTGCCCTCAATGTATTTCTGAAACACAACGCCCAGCACCGCGATCGGCAGCGAGCCGATGATGACCAGCCAGCCCATGCGGACGTCGGGTTCGTTGCGCGGCACGCGGCCCCGCAGCGAACCCCACCAGGCCTTGATGATGCGCACGATGTCGCGCCAGAAGAAGATCAGCACGGCCGTCTCGGTGCCCAGCTGTGTCACAGCCGTGAAGGCCGCACCCGGATCCGCCGCCGACGGCAGGAACTTGCCCACCACAAACAGGTGGGCGCTGGAGGAAATCGGGAGGAATTCTGTCAGGCCCTGCACAAGGCCCAGGAAGGCAGCTTCAAACCAGTTCACGGGTTTTAGCCTAGAGCATGCCAGGCGCCTCCCCCGGCCACGGACGACGGCGGGTGCCCCGGCAGGAGGGCAAACCACCGTAAGCTTGGCGCTATGGAACAAAGATTCATGGGCACCAGCGGTCTGCGTGTCTCGTCCCTGGCGCTGGGCACGATGACCTGGGGCAGGGAAACTGAGGCCGAAACGGCCGGAATGATGCTGCGCGACTTCCTGGATGCCGGGGGAACGACCCTTGACACGGCGGTCAGCTACGGCGAGGGCCGCAGCGAAGCCATCATCGGCGAACTGCTGGGGGATGTGGTTCCCCGCAGTGATGTTGTTCTCATTTCCAAGGCCGGAATCAGCCACCGCAACGGCCTGCGGATGGTCGACACCTCGCGCAGGGCCATGCTGGCCGGGCTTGACGCCTCACTGGCCCGGCTCGGCACCGACCACCTGGACCTGTGGCTGGCCCATATCTGGGACGGCAACGTCCCGCTCGAGGAGACCCTGGGTGCGCTGGAATTCGCTGTCTCCAGCGGCCGAGTCCGCTACGCCGGCGTGTCCAACTACAACGGCTGGCAGCTGGCCCGCGCCGCCACCTTGTGCGAAGCCCCGCTGGTGGCCAACCAGGTGGAGTATTCGCTGCTGCAGCGCGGTGTGGAACGGGAGGTCATCCCGGCGGCCGAGCATGTGGGGGCCGGCCTGCTGTGCTGGGCCCCCCTGGGCCGGGGTGCGCTGACGGGAAAGTACCGCGGCGGCGTCCCGGGGGATTCCCGCGCCGCGAGCGAGACCATGGCGTCCTATGTGGAGAAGTACCTGGACGGGCGTCCGGCCCGGATCACCGACGCGCTTGTCACCGCCGCCCGCGGACTGGGCCGCGCACCCCTGGATGTTGCGCTGAGCTGGCTGCTGGACCACCAGTCGGTCTCGGCCGCCGTGGTGGGCCCGCGCACGCAGGACCAGCTCAAGGACACACTGAATTCTGAATTGACTCCGCTTCCCGACCAGATCGCCGGGGTCCTGCGGGAGATTTCCCGGCTGGGCTGAACGGCTGCCCGGGGCCGGCTATTCGCTGATCGGCTCCAGCTCGTCGTCGCCGTCCTCGTCGGTGTCGTCGCCGAAGTCCTCGTCCTCACCGTAGATCACCAGCGGGGTGACCTCGTCAAAGGCGTCGAAGAGGGCTTCCTCATAGGCCTCAAAGGCGTCGATGATGCCCAGGAAGGTGGCCTCAACAATGGGGTCCTCCTCCCCGCGGCGGGCCGAGGCGGCCACAAGGTGTTCTTCCAGTGCTGTGGTCAGGGCACTCAGGGCGGCGCGGGGATCAATGCTCATGCGATTGACGCTACCAGTGAGCGGGGGAACTTGAAAGTCATTTTTTGCCCCTCCGCCGGACCCGGCTGCCCGACATGTCCGTTTCCGCCCGCCGGAGGCGCCGTGCAAGGGGTAGCGTGGGGCATGAAGGCAAGGTCCGGTCCCGCTGGAGAAAGGATGTGTGCATGAGGGAAGTCATCAAGCCCGTCGCCAAGGGCAGGGGTGCGCCCCTGCGCCAGTACGAGTACCTGCTCATCACCGTCTCCTCCGGCGAATCCGTACCCACCGCCTACCAGCGCCTGCGCGAGCACGCCGAATACGGCAAGTGGGAACTTGAACGCAGCACCCTCTACATGGGCGGGGAACGCAGGTACCTGATGCGCCGCAAGGTGCTCCGGGTGGAGCGGACCTTGGACATCTACTAGGCCCGCACCACACCGTGGCCGGCGCCCGGTCCGCCATGCGTTCCATGCCACGCACGACGGCGCCCGGCCCGCCTAGGGTTCGACCGGGCCCAGCCACGCATTGGCCACAGTATTGTGCGCCGACTCGTCGTCGGAGGGGTGGAAAATTCCCGCCAGCACGTCCCGGTACAGCCGGCCCAGCTCGTTGCCGGCAAAGTATGTCCCGCCGCCGCTGACCCGGATCGCCTTGTCCACCACGTCCCGCGCCGTCTCCGTGGCACGGATCTTCAGCCCCACCATCTTCGGGAACCACAGCCTGCCGTGGTCCACCTGCTGGTCCACGTCCCGGGCCACGGCCGCCAGCTGCGGGTACAGCCCGTCCATGGCCAGGGCGGCGTCGGCAACGCGCCAGCGGATGTCCGGGTCCTGCGCGTAGCTCTTCCCCGTCTTCTTGGACGTGCGCCTGTGCACCTGGGCCACGGCGATCTCCAGCGCCCGCTCCCCCACGCCGGTGTACACGGCGGCCAGGAGTGTTTCAAAGCAGGCAAAGATGGCGAAGATCAGCGGGTCGGCGTTGGGGCCTACCGGGAGCTTGCGGAACACGCGGTCCGCCGGGGACACCGCGCCCTCCAGCACGGTGGTGCAGGACTGGCTGGCGCGCATGCCCAGCGTGTTCCAGTCGTCCTTGATCGTGTAGCCGGGGGTCTCGCGGGTGATGAAGCCGAACACCAGCTCCGGATCCAGCCCCGTGGAGTCCTTGCCGAAGATGCCCAGCCGCGTCCACGCCGGGGACAGCGAGGTGAAGATCTTGGTCCCCGTGTAGGCGTAGCTGCCGTCGCCCTGCGGCGCCGCCACCGTGTTGGAGTCGAACAGCACGGAGTCGTTGCCGGCCTCGGAGATGCCGAAGGCAAACACCTCACCTGCCACCGCCTCCTGCAGCACCCAGTGCAGCGAATCGTCGCCGCGCTCCATGAGCAGGTGTGCGACGCCGGTCCACACCAGGTGCATGTTGACCGCCAGTGCGGTGGCCGGCGCGGCCGTTGCCAACCTGCGCTGCGCGGCGGCGGCCGCTTCCAGCCCAAGCCCCAGCCCGCCGTCGGACTTGGGGGCAAAAAGCCTGAGGTAGCCCTGCTCCTTCAGCTCGGCGAGGTCCTCGTGGCAGAACTCGTTGCGTTCGTCATAGCCGCGGGCCCGCTCCCGGAACCGTTCGAGCAGTTCGCCGGGCAGGATTTCTTCAGGTGTCATGGTGGTGCCTTTCGCGATATGCGGCGGCCGGCCGGGCCGTTGCATGGTTCAGTAAGTGCTCAGCAGGCGGTCCAGGACCCGGGCGCCGAACTTGAGGGAGTCGACGGGGACGCGTTCGTCGACGCCGTGGAACATGCCGGTGAAGTCCAGCTCCGGGGGCAGCTGCAGCGGGGCGAAGCCGTATCCGGTGATGCCCAGGCGGCTCAGCGACTTGTTGTCGGTGCCGCCGGAGAGGGTGTAGGGCAGGACGGTCGAGCCGGGGTCCTCGGCGTGGAGGGAGTCGATCATGGCGTCGACGAGGTTGCCGGCGAAGGGGGTTTCCAGGGATACGTCGTTGTGGATGGTGGAGATGTCGATGCCCTCGCCCGCCAGTTCGCGCACGATTTCCAGGACCTGCTCGTGCTGGCCGGGCAGGGTGCGGACGTCAATCATGGCCTCCGCCGTGCCGGGAATCACATTGGCCTTGTAGCCGCCCTTCAGGTAGGTGGGGTTTGACGTGTTTTGCAGCGTGGCTCCGACGAAGCGGGAGACCGTGCCGAGCTGGCGCAGCAGGGTGTCCGGGTTGGACTCGTCGAATTCGATCCCGGTCAGCTCCGAGACCCCCTCGAGGAAGGCGCGGGTGGTGTCGGTGTACTCGATGGGCCACTTGTGGTCGCCGATCCGGGTCACGGCGCGGGCCAGGCGGGTGACCGCGTTGTCCGTGTTGATGTGCGAGCCGTGGCCGGCCCGGCCGTGGGCGGTCAACCGAAGCCAGGCCAGGCCCTTCTCAGCTGTCTGGAGCAGGTAGGCGCGCTTGCCGTTGATGTCCGTGGAGAAGCCACCCACCTCGGAGATGGCCTCGGTGGCACCCTCGAAAAGGTCGGGACGGTTGTCCACCGACCAGCGGGCGCCATAGGTGCCTCCGGCCTCTTCGTCGGCGAAGAAGGCGAAGACGATGTCGCGCTTCGGCTTGCGGCCTTCGCGCCCCATGGACCGCATGACGCTGAGGATCATGGCGTCCATGTCCTTCATGTCCACGGCGCCGCGGCCCCAGATCAGCCCGTCCTTTTCCTCTCCGGCGAACGGGTCAACGGTCCAGTCGGCCGCTTCGGCGGGGACCACGTCAAGGTGGCCGTGGACCACGAGCGCGGGAAGGGAGGAGTCGGTGCCCTCGATGCGGGTGACCACGTTGGCCCGCCCCGGCGAGGACTCGTACAGCTCCGTCTCGAGCCCGGCGTCGTTGATGAGTGCGGCCACATGCTCGGCAATCGCCCGCTCCCCCGGGCCCTCGTTGTCGGCAAAGTTGCTGGTGTCAAAGCGGATGAGGTCGGCACAGATGCCGGCAACCTCGTCCTCGGGCCTGACGGTGTTCAAGGGGAAACTCCTTATGTCTGGTGCGTTTGCTCCAGCCTACCTTTTGGGCCGTTTGGCGGGGCCTGCAGGCATGGATTCCGGGGCCGGAACACCCGATTGTTGTTTCAGGCAAAAGTCGTGCTATTGTTTTCATCGCTGCTGCAGGGAGCAACGGTTCAAGCGAGAGCCTGAAACGGTTTCCTGTCATCACCTGCGCGGGTGGCGGAATGGCAGACGCGCTAGCTTGAGGTGCTAGTCCTGGAAACGGGGTGGGGGTTCAAGTCCCCCTCCGCGCACAAACGAACTCCCCAAGAAACGAAAGTTTCTTGGGGAGTTTTTTGTTTCCTCTCATACGTGGGCTGGGAATGTCCCTTGAAACGGGCATGGCGGCCAAGAATGTCGGTGCCTGCCGATACCGTCGGGAAGATCACAATCCGGCAGCTTTTTCCGGACGGGAACAACACAGGACAAGCAGAACAGTGCGGCCGGACAGCGGCTGCAGCGACACAAGGGGTGAACCACCATGGAGAACAATCCGGACCTCGCGTCACAGGCCGCCCGCAAGGCGGACAAGACGCTGGCATTGATCATGAAGCTGCTGGCCAAGGCGGAGGGCACCCCGTTTCCCGCCGAGGCCCAGACGTTCCAGGAACATGCCGAGCGCCTCATGGTGCGCTATGGGATCCAGCAGGCGGCCATCGACGCCGAGGCAGGCAAGGCTGGCCGGCCGCGCGAGACCATGGTGGAGGAACGCTTTGAGGTCGGAGGCGCCTACCGTGTGGGCCGTGCGCACGGCTTCATCGCCATTGCCACCGCCTTCGACACGGTCAGGGTCCTGCTGGCCACCACGTCGAAACAAAAGGTCATCTACTTGATCGGTGCCGAGTCCGACGTCGCCCAGATCCTCCGGCTCTTCACGTCCCTGCTGCTGCAGCTGGAGGCCGCCATGGCCGCCTGGTGGGTGGAGTACCCGTACAAGCCGTACCTGAGCGCGCATGAGAAGACTCTGGAACGGCGGCAGTTCCAACTGGCGTTCCTGACCACGGTGGCGCAGCGGCTGAGCAGCATCTACGCGCAGGAGGTGGCAACCGGCGGGCCTGGCAATGCGCTGGTGCTGGCCGGCCGCAAGGAACGGGCCGAGGACCACGCGCACCAGCTGTACCCCCAGGCCCGCGCCGCCCGGCGGTCAGCCATCGCCTTCGGTTCCGCCAATGCGCATGCGGCCGGCCAGTCCGCCGGAAACCGCGCATCCGTCAACAGCGAGATCCGATGATGGCGCACCGCCGCCTCCGGCCCGGCTAGGCTGGGATTCCACTTCGAGGCAGGACATCATCCATGGGCAGCATCCGAACCGCCTCACTTTTCGGCGCCATTGCGGGCGTCGCCGCGGCCGGGCTGGCGCTGACCCCGTCGCTGGTCCCCCGGCCTGCCGTGTTCCAAGGGTTCCTGGCCGGGCTGGCATGCATTCTTGCTTATGTTTTCGCCGCATGGCTGTGCACGGCCGCCCACAAATTTCTCGTCCGACGGCGGCTGCCCGCCTGGCCGGCGACGCTGCGCCTTCCGGTGTGGCTGCGTATCGCAGCTGCTGCCGCCCTGCTGCTGTATGCAGTGCTCGTTGGCGTCGTCGCTGTGCGGTGGCAGAACGACGTCCGGACCCACGTGGAGATGCCGCCCGTTGACGGTCCGGACTTCGCCGGGTTTTTTGTCGCGGCGCTGTTGACGGCCGCCGCAACCCTTGGGGTGCGGTGGTGCCTGCACCGCACCGCGGCCGCCGCACGGCGGGCCTCGGGCCGGGCCGGGCTGCCGTCGGGGTTCGCGGGTCCGGCCGGGGTGCTGGCCGGCGTGCTGGTTGCATCGCTGGCGGCCACTGTGCTGGTTTCCGCAGCCTTGTGGGGCACCGACCGCGTGTATGGGGCGCGCAACGCCACAACCCCGGCCGGGATTTCCGAACCCTCCTCCACCCACCGCTCCGCAGGTGCGGATTCAGCCGTCAGCTGGGACAGGCTCGGCATGCAGGGACGGGCCTTTGTCGGGGGCGGGCCCACTGCCGCCGCCATAGGGGCTGCCACAGGCAAGGCGGCCAAGGAACCCGTGCGGGTTTATGTAGGTGCCGGCCAGGAAGATTCCATGGCCGCACGTGCCGCCGTGGCGGTCGCCGAGCTCAAGCGCACCGGCGGCTTTGACCGCTCCGTGCTGATGGTGGCCACACCCACGGGTTCGGGCTGGCTGGAGCGCCAGGCAGTCGACTCGCTGGAGTACCTGCATGGCGGGGACACCGCCATTGTCTCAATGCAGTATTCCTACCAGCCCAGTTGGGTGTCGTTCCTGTTTCACCAGGACCTCCCCCGCGAATCAGCACAGGCCCTGTACGCAGCCGTCGCCGAGGAACGCAATTCCATGCCGGCTGCGCAGCGCCCTGACCTGGTGGTTTACGGGCTGAGCCTGGGTGCCTCCGGCATGCAGTCTGCCTTTTCCGGCGCGCAGGACCTTGTCGACAGCGTCGACGGAGCCGTGTTCTCCGGGGCACCCAACAACTCCCAGCCATGGGGCACGCTGCAGGAGACGAGGGACGCCGGCTCCCCCGAATGGCAGCCTGTTTACCAGGCGGGGCGCAACGTGCGCTGGCTCTCCAACAACGGGGACTTCGACGCACTGGCCGGGCCGTGGGTCGCCGGCCGCGTGGCGTATCTGCAGCATGGCACCGATGCCGTGACGTGGCTGTCCCCGCGGCTCATCTGGGAAAAGCCGGACTGGCTGAACGGGACGGCTGCCGACGGCGGCCGCGCCCCCGACGTCAGCGACTCCATGCGCCGGGTTCCCCTGTTCACATACCTGCAAGTGGCCGTGGACATGTTCGTTGGCGAGGCTGTCCCCGCCAGCCACGGCCACAACTTTGGCGATGTGGCCGTTGGCGCGTGGAACGGGGTGGCACCCAGCGGACTGGAGCCGGCCGCCGTCGACCGCATCCAGGGGATCATCTCCGCCTACCCCTACGAGGACTCCATGGACAACTGAGCCTTCCCGCCGGCACGTGCCAGAGGGAAGGCCCAAATGCTCAGGAGGCGGTCACGGATCCGCTGAAGAACCTCCGGGAACTGTGCGCATTCCAGGCGGTGAACTCCGAGCCCAGCCAGGCGCCGTCGTCAGCCCTGCGGTCAACCACCTCGAGCGATACGGTGGCCGGCAGGAAGATGGGCGAGTCAAAGGCGATGTCCCAGCTGTACGCCGGCGGCTTGGCCAGCGGAACCGTGGCCAGCACCCGGGCGGCGGCGTACATGCCGTGGGCGATGGACCGGCGCATGCCCAGCACCTTGGCGCTCAGGACGCTGAGGTGGATGGGGTTGAAGTCGCCGGACACCGCCGCATAGGCCCGCCCGGTATCGACGCCCAGGCGCCACTGCGCCGTGGGCGCCGGTGGCACAAAGTCCACCCGCACCGCAGGCTCTGACGGCTTGTCCAGGCCTGGCAGGAACACGCCCTTCGCCAGGTAGGTGGACACCCCACGCCACAGCAGCGCGGTGCCGTCGCCGCTAAGCACCTCCGCCACGATCTGAACCTGCGTGCCGCTGCGGTGCCCGGTGAGGTCCCGGGCCCAGGCGCGGACGGAGAGCTCGTCGTCGAAATGCACGGGGGCGAGGTGTTCCACCTGGTTGCGCAGGTGGATCATGCCCAGCAGCGGCAGCGGAAAGTCCTCCGCCACCATGACGCTCATGGCAACTGGGAACGCGAAGGCGTGCAGGTAGCCCGAGGGCAGCACGTCGCGGGCCGGCTCGCCCATGAGGTGTGCAAACTCTGTGACCTTGGCCAGGTCAGGCCGGACGCCGCGCACCTCCACGGCTGTCGCAGGCAGGGCCACGACCGGGGCGGTGCGCAGCAGGCTGCTCTTGGCGGCAGTCGCGGCCGCGTTGACGTACAGCTTGGACAGCGAGGGCATCTCGCTCAGCACGGTCTCGGCCATCACTGTCCCACCAGGTTCTGGCCGCACACCCGCAGCACATTTGCCGTAACGCCGGCCGCGGCGGGCTGGGCAAAGTAGGCGATGGCCTCGGCCACGTCGCCGGGCCGCCCTCCCTGCTGCAGGCTGTTGAGCCGGCGCGCCACCTCGCGGGTGGCGAAGGGGATCTTGGCCGTCATGTCGGTTTCGATGAACCCGGGTGCGACGGCGTTGACCGTGCCGCCGCGCTCCGCCATCAGCTTCGCGGTGGAGCGGACCATGCCGATGACCCCAGCCTTGGACGCGGCATAGTTGCTTTGCCCGCGGTTGCCGGCGATGCCGCTGGTGGAGGAGACGCTGATGATGCGCGCGTTCCCGGCAAAGCTGCTGCTGGCCAGGAAGGCCTCGTTCATGCGCAGCTGCGAGGCGATGTTGACGGCAATGACTGAATCCCACCGGGCCGCGTCCATGTTGGCCAGCAGCTTGTCCCGGGTGATGCCGGCGTTGTGCACCACGATGTCCAGGCGGCCATGGCGGCTGATGGCATGCTCCAGGATGCGCGCGCCGGCATCCGGTGCCGTGACATCAAGCTGCAGTGCGGTGCCGCGGATGGAATTGGCGACGGCGGCCAGGTGGTCGCCCGCTGCCGGGACGTCCACGGCGATGACCGTGGCGCCGTCGCGTGCCAGGGTGCGGGCGATTGCGGCACCGATGCCGCGGGCTGCGCCCGTGACCACGGCGACGCTGCCGTCCAGCGGCCTGGCCCAGTCCGTGCCAGTGGCTGCACCGTCCGCGGAGGCGGTCAGGAACTGGCCGTCCACGAATGCCGACCGCCCGGAGAGGAAGAAGCGCAGTGCGGACATGGCACTGGGCGCATCCGCTGCGATGCCGTTGGCCAGCAGCACGCCGTTGGCCGTGGCCCCGGCACGCAGCTCCTTGGCCACGGAACGGATGATGCCGTCCACGCCGTTGCGGGCTGCGGCCAGGGCGGGGGCGTCACTGTCCAGGGCTGGCCGGGAGATGCTTACGATGCGCGCGTTCCTGTTGAGGTCGCGCAGCGCTGCACCGATGGTCAGCATTGGATCCGAAAGCTGTTCGGGGTGCTCCAGGGCGTCCAGCACCACAACAATGGCACCCAGCTTCTCCTTGGGTGTTGCATGGCGCCGCACGTCCTGGTGCCAATCAAGCAGCACCCGGGCAACGCCGTCGGCCCCGGCGCCCTGGCCCACCACCAGGATGGGGCCCTCCACCAGCGGAGCGTTGGGGCTGTAGCGGCGCAGCACGGCCGGCTGCGGCAGGCCCAGCCGCTTGGCCAGGTCGCGCCCGAAACCGCGGCTGACGAATTCGGTGTACTTGTCTGACTTGTCGCGGATGGCGGAGGCCTTGTTGGTCTGGCTCACGGGTGTCACCGTGCTTCCAGGATGGCGACGACGCCCTGGCCGCCGGCGGCGCAGACGGAGATCAGCCCGCGCGCCGGGCGGCCGTCGACAGTGCCGCGTTCGTGCAGCATCTTGGCGAGGGTGGCCACGAGCCGTCCGCCGGTTGCTGCGAAGGGGTGCCCGGCTGCAAGGGAGGAGCCGTTGACGTTGAGCCTGCTGCGGTCGACCGTGCCGAACGCCCCGTCCAGTCCCAGGCGGGTTTTGCCGAATTCCTCGTCCTCCCAGGCGGCGAGGGTGCTCAGCACGGTGCCGGCGAAGGCCTCGTGGATTTCAAAGTAGTCAATGTCATCCAGCGTCAGGCCGTTGCGGGCCAGCAGGCGGGGAACTGCGAACGCGGGAGCCATGAGCAGCCCGTCCTTGCCGTGGACAAAGTCGACGGCGGCGGCTTCTCCGTCCACCACATCGGCAAGGATCGGAAGGTCGCGGGCCGTGGCCCATTCTTCCGAGGCCAGCAGGACGGTGGAAGCGCCGTCGGTCAGCGGGGTGGAGTTGCCGGCCGTCATGGTCGCGCCCTCGCCGAGGGACTTGCCGAAGGCGGGCTTGAGCTTGGCCAGCTTCTCCATGGACGAGTCCGCACGAAGGTTGGAGTCGCGGCTGAGGCCCCGGAACGGCGTGATCAGGTCGTCAAAGAAATGCCGGTCATAGGCGGCGGCAAGATTCTTGTGGCTGGCCAGGGCCAGTTCGTCCTGGGCCTCGCGGGTGATGTTCCACTGCGCTGTGGTCAATGCCTGGTGCTCGCCCATGGACAGGCCGGTACGCGGTTCGCCCGTGGTGGGTGCGTTGGGCGTGAGGTCCTTGGGGCGGATGCGCGAAATGATCTTCGCCTTCTGCCCTGCAGTCTTGGCACGGCTGAGGTCCAGCAGGATGGTGCGCAGGCCCTCGCTGACGGCGATGGGGGCGTCCGAGGCGGAGTCGACGCCGCCGGCAATGGCGGAGTCGATCTGGCCCAGCTTGATCTTGTTGGACAGCCCGATTACGGCTTCCATGCCGGTGGCGCACGCCTGCTGGAGGTCGTAGGCCGGTGTCGTGGCGGCAAGCGCAGAGCCCAGCACAGCCTCCCGGGCCAGGTTGAAATCGCGGGAGTGCTTCAGGACAGCGCCCGCGGCAACCTCGCCGATTTCCTCGCCGGCCAAGCCAAAGCGGGCAACAAGTCCGTCCAGTGCGGCGGTCAGCATGTCCTGGTTGGAGGAGTGCGTGTAGGCGCCGCCCGAACGGGCGAAGGGGATGCGGTTGCCACCCACCACCACGGCTTTGCGCGGGGCGGGGCTGGCGGACGGTGCAGGCGTGGTGGCCTGGACTGCGGATGTGGGCGTGGTCATAAGGCATTCTCCTCTGGGAATCACTTTTGTAACTGATACTCAGCGTACCTGATACGCTGAGTATCGTGAACACGCCAGGGCGCGGGCCAAGCCAACCGCCAACCATCCAGGACCAGCCTCGGGGCAACCCCCTTGCGCAAGCCACCTCCCTCCCCGCTGTTGACGGGCGTTCGGCGAGGTGGGAAACGCACCGCGAGGAACGCCGTCGCGCCTTGATCAAGGCCACCCGGCGCGCCATCCACCGCCTCGGCCCGGAAGCCTCCATGGAGGACATCGCAGTCACCGCGGGAACCTCCAAGTCCGTCTTCTACCGGTACTTCGGCGACAAGTCGGGACTGCGGCAGGCGGTGGGCGCCGTCGTGATCCGGCAAATGCAGGACACCATCGCGGCTGCACGACAGGGCGCCACGGACCCGCGCGCCGGAGTGACGGCCATGGTGGCCGCGTACCTGCAGATGGCGCAGACCTCACCCAACGTCTACTTCTTCGCGACGACGCCCACGGAAGGCGACGCCCGCACATCCGGGGAACTCATCGGGTTCTTCGATTCCGTGACCCAAATGATCACCGACCCGCTGCGGCACCTGCTGGGCGCGCCGGAGTCGGCACTGCTGGACTATTGGCCGACGGCGGCAATCGGCATGGTGCGCACGGCCGGGGAACTGTGGTTGCAGACGCCGGAGAATCCGGCAAAGCCGCATTCCCAGGCCATGGCCGAGCAGATCGCTGCATGGCTGTTCGACGGCGTGGGCAGGCTGGTGGCCGCGGGCGGCGCACCCGGTCCCGAGCAGTAACCGCAGTTCCGGCACCACCGGCGTTTCAGCAATGGCAAGACCAAGATTTCGCAACAGATTCAAATTTCGCAACAGAAGGATAATCATGACCAACACAATGACCCCTGTTTCGTCCGTGGCCGGCAGCGACGCCGGCGTCGACACTGCCCAGCTCGGTGAGCTGCTGCTTGGCCGCTGGGCCGAGGTGCGCCTGGCCGCCCGCAAACTGGCCGGGCGGCCGGAGCTGCACAAGGTCGAAGGCCTGGGCCACGTGGAGCACCGTGAGCGTGTCCTCCAGCAGCTCGGCATCCTCGTTGAGGCAAACGGCGTGCACCGCGCCTTCCCCGAACGCCTGGGCGGCACCAACGACCACGGCGGCAATGTTGCCGGCTTTGAGGAGCTGGTCATCGCCGACCCGTCCCTGCAGATCAAGGGCGGCGTGCAGTGGGGCCTGTTCGGCTCCGCCGTGCTGCACCTGGGCAACGAGGAGCACCAGGACAAGTGGCTGCCGGGCATCATGGACCTGTCCATCCCGGGCGCGTTCGCCATGACGGAAATCGGGCACGGCTCCGACGTCGCCTCAATCGGCACCACCGCCACTTATGACGCCGAAACGCAGGAGTTCGTTATCAACACCCCGTTCCGGGCCGCGTGGAAGGAGTTCCTCGGCAATGCCGCCGTGCACGGTGTTGCCGCCGTGGTCTTTGCCCAGCTCATCACCAAGGGCGTCAACCACGGCGTCCACGCGTTCTATGTTGACCTGCGCAACCCGGAAACCATGGAGTTCCTGCCCGGAATCGAAGGACTGGATGACGGCATCAAGGGTGGCCTGAACGGCATCGACAACGGCCGCCTGGCCTTCCACAATGTGCGCATCCCCCGCACCAACCTTCTGAACCGCTACGGCGATGTGGCGGTCGACGGCAGCTACAGCTCCCCCATCGCGAGCCCCGGCCGCCGCTTCTTCACCATGCTCGGCACCCTGGTACAGGGGCGCGTCTCGCTCAACGGTGCAGCGGTGGCAGCATCCAAAGTGGCCTTGAAGATCGCCATCCAGTACGCCACGGAGCGCCGCCAGTTCAATGCCGCCTCGGATACGGAGGAAGTGGTGCTGCTGGACTACCAGCGCCACCAGCGCCGCCTGCTGCCGCTGCTGGCCACCACGTATGCCGCCGCCTTTGCGCATGAGGAACTGCTCGTAAAGTTTGACGACGTCTTCTCGGGTGCGCATGACACCGACGAGGACCGGCAGGACCTGGAAACCCTGGCCGCGGCGCTGAAGTCGGTCACGACCTGGCACGCACTGGACACGCTGCAGGAATGCCGCGAAGCGTGCGGCGGCGCCGGCTTCATGGTGGGCAACCGCTTCACTTCGCTGCGCGCGGACCTGGACATCTACGCAACTTTCGAGGGCGACAACACCGTGCTCCTCCAGCTCGTGGCCAAGCGCCTGCTGGCCGACTACAGCAAGGAACTCCGCAACCTGGACTTCGGCGTGCTGGCCCGCTTTGTGGCCGGCCAGGCCGCCGACCTGACCCTGAACAAGACCGGCCTGCGCCAGGTTGCACAGTTTGTCACCGATACCGGATCCGCCCAGAAGTCCGCCAGGGCACTGAAGGATGAGGACACCCAGCGCCAGATGCTGACCGAGCGCGTCCAGACCATGGTGGCGGACGTGGCCGGTGCCCTGAAGGAGGCGGCAAAGATGCCCAAGGACAAGGGCGCCGCGATCTTCAATGACAACCAGAATGACCTGATCGAGGCTGCCCGTGCACACGCCGAACTGCTGCAGTGGGAAGCGTTCACGGCCGCCCTGGGCCGCGTTGACGACGCGGGCACCAAGCGCGTGCTGACCCGCCTGCGCGACCTGTTCGGCTTGGGCCTGATTGAGAAGCACCTCGACTGGTACCTCATGAACGGCCGCATCTCCATGCAGCGCGCCCGCACCCTGTCCCCCTACATCAACCGAGTCCTGGCCAAACTGCGCCCCCACGCGCTGGACCTCGTTGATGCGTTTGGCTACGGTCCCGAGCACCTCCGCGCCCCCATTGCCTCCGGCATTGAGCGCGAGCGGCAGGACGAGGCCCGCGAGTACTACCGTGCCCTGCGCGCCAGCTCCGATGCACCGGTCGACGAGAAGGTGCTCATCGCCCAGGCGAAGGCTGCCTCCAAAAAGTAGCTCCCTCTACTCCTATAGCACGACGGCGGGAGGTCACCTTGATGAATCAAAGGTGGCCTCAACCTCGTAGCGTCCTTGCACGTCGCTTTCAAGGGAGGTCGTCACGGACTGAATGGGTTGGCGCCCGCCTTCGACCCAGCCGCCGAGCTGGTGGAGGTTCACGGAACCTGGGACAGTTCCAGGCAAGCCTGGCAGTCATGGTTGCTTCTTCCCTGACCCCGTCGCAGCATTGGTCGCTTTTCCCCTGACCCTGTCGCAGCATTGGTCGCTTTTTCCCTGTCCCCGGCGCAGCATTGCACCGCTCTGGTTTCTGGGCGTGCGTATGCATGATCTCTGGCGGCGTGAAGATCCTTGGCGCGCCGTGGTTAGCAGCCGATGCCGTTGGGGTTTTCGAAGCAGTTGTCGGCGTAGAGGTTGATTTGTGCGCGCCAGACCTTGATCCAGAGCGGGGCTGAGGGGATGTTGCCTTGGCCGGGGATGGGCAGTTCGGGGCCGCCGTTGACGGTGTAGGTGCCGTTGAAGTGGGTGGTGAGGTTGATGTATTTTTCGCCGGTTTCGGTGTAGACGTGGCTGGTTCGTGTTTGTTCGCCGATGCGGTCTTCGTGCAGGGGTGCGCCGTGGACGTCGGTGGGGCCGAAGAGGGTGCCGTCGCCGTAGTCCCAGGTGTAGGCGGCCGGGGTGGCGGTGATGGTGACGGCCTGGCCCAGGAGGTTCAGTTGGAAGTTTTGGGTGGCGGCTTCTGCCCAGACGTTGGTTTCCCTGCCGCGCAGGGTGTGCGGGCCGGGCTGGGAACCAATCACCGCCGGGGCGATGGGCACTTGTTGGAACTCATGGGTGATCTGCCCGGCAATCTCCGCCAGAACATCGACGGGCCTTTCTTTGCCATAGACGCAAACGGGACCATCGAAGAATGTCCAGACCGGCGGGCTCTTGGTGGAGTCCGCGAAATACCAGTAGATGACATCGCCTGGCGCGCCATCCGGGCTTCCCTTGCCAGCCGTACAATCGGGTATCACGATCCGACATTGAGGGAAATCAATGATGTCGCCGTCAGTGCAGGCAACGCGCGCCTCACATATATACGGGTCAATCGAATCACTAATAGGCGCAGCAACATAGGTATCTTCTGATCCTGGGATCAACGATACGGCTGCGGTTTCAATGCCTGGATCGGTCCAAACGGGCGTTTCAAGAGATGTTTCATCCGCAATCGAACTCGATGGACCAATTAGCATCAAGGCGACAGCACTTGCGACCACAATGACAGCCCTGAGTATGAGCGGCCTAATCATGACCCTTGCTACCTTGCATGTGAAGTACGTTGTTGGCAGTCCACGTACCCGACTCATAGGTAGCAAACATTACGTCTTTGACTGTGGGCGTGGCGCCTTTGTCCTCCGCTAGCGTCCCATCCCCATGGAAATACTTGACTGGGTTCTGACGAACCGTGGCGACGGCCTGATATATGCCGTCATCAGTCGAAGCGAATGACGATGCAGTGTCAATGACGATCATTTGCCCTCCGACGATCTACCGCCCTTCCTCATGCCACGCAACAGCGGCCTTAGTCATGACTGAGCAAATGGGACATCCCGTACCCGTAATATCCGTCATGGGTTTAGTGTCACCGGTTTCGAATGCGTAGCCGAGGGTGGAGTACCAATATTCAGTGAAGGCCATGAGTCCTTCCTTGCTGAATTCCTTGGCCTTGTCGGGCAGTACCGGCACGGGGACGTTTTCGGCCGGCCCCTGGTCTGTAGCGGGCTTATACACCGCAGGGGCCGCGGTGGTCGGCGGCGGAGCGGTGCTTTCTACCGGCGCCGAAGTAGCCGCACCGGTGCTGCTTGAAGGGGTCGCCGTTGGTGGGGTGGAACATCCGACCAAGGCCAAAACACCTGCAATCAGGGCCGCGGCAACCAAGACGGCTCGCCCCATTGCACTCCGCGCGCCGTCTCGGCCGCGGCCGTTAGATGGCCCACGGCAGTCTGCACCACTCCCAGGCAGCTGGCCTTCTGTGGGTGCACCCTGCGCGTAGGCGGTCGTAAAGTTCGGCCCGGTCATAGCGGTCCCCCATAAGTCGTTATGAGTGGCAGACATCTACAGTGACGCCTGTCGCTAGCAGTCATCCCAAAATACACTCAGTGCCAAAAACCTGCCATAAGTTATCCACAACCTTGTCCAAGAGGACAACGCCAGACTCCAGCGACCCAACCTTGCACCGCAAAGCTTGGCCAGACGGGCCGTCCGGTGCGGACAGACGGTCGAACAAGAGCCGCACCCGAGTGGTTGTTCCTCCACAGGGGCCCTTGCCGGGTGGGTTGTCCCCACCAGCACCAATGTCCAACTACCTTGTCAGAGGCCTGTATTAGAATGAATGTATGAGGACGACGGCGATGGGGCCTGAAGAAACGGACCCCACCACAGTGGCAGGACCGGCCGGTGACAGGGTGCACCGGCTCCTGGACCATGCCGCCGACCTCGCCACGATGGCCGCCCCGACCACCACACCCCCGGACTGGGCCCAATCCCCCGACACCGGCGGTTTGCCCGGCGGCGGGGATGACCCGTTCGCCGCGGCCGCGTTCGGGGTCGACCCGGGCGCGTTCACCGACGCCGAGTGCGTCGCCTGGGCCCGCGCCGTGGAGGAAGTCACCCGCCTCGCCCAGGCCCTGGCGATCCAGGCCGCGGCGGAACTGGACCGGCGCGTGGCCGCCGGCCGCTTCACCGCCACCGGGGCGAAAAACACCACGGACCTGCTCGAACTAACCCTGCACCTGGCCCGCGGGGACGCCTACCGGCGCATCCTCCTCGCCGAAGAACTCCTGCCCAGAATCGATGGCATCAGCGGCGCGGAAACCCCGACGGCCCACCCGGAACTGGGCACCGCCCTGGCTGACGGGACCATCAACACCGACCAAGCCCACACCGTGCTCGGCTTCCTCCAAGAAGCCGACCGGCTCGCCGCCAACGGACGCATCAACCCCGACATTCCCGAGGCCATCGAACACGACCTCACCACCACCGCCACCACCCACGGCCCCGCCGACCTGCGCGCCCTGGGTCAACGCATCATGGCCAACCTGGATCCCGACGGCAGCAAACCCTCCACCGCCGACCTGCACGCCAAACAAGGACTGTTCTTCCGCAAACCCCGCCGCGGACTCATCGGCATCTACGGCCACTGCACCATCGAACAATACGAACACATCATGGCCACCATCAGCCACGCCACCAACCCCAACCACCACAAAGACATCAACACCACCAACAACGGTGACAACAACAGCGACCGCACCAACGGCACCGGCACCGGCACCAGCACCAGCGGCGGCGGAGACAACAACACCACCGACCACGGCACCGGCGGCGGCAGTGACTCGGTCATGGACGGCCAGGGAAACCTGCTCGACCACCTCGCCACCACCACCCACTACCTCAACACCCCTGCCGACAACAGCGGCACCGATGGCGCCGACAGCGACGGATCCACCGGCACCCCTCACGACAGCACCGAGACCAGCAAAGGTGCCCGGACCGGTGACAGCACCGGCAACGGCCGCGCCCCCGCCACCAGCACCGGCAGCGGCAGCGGCAGCGGCAGCCAGCCACCCGGCCGCGGCACACCACCAGCCACGACCACCGGGCACGACCCGGAACAGGACCCCCACCAAGGCACAGGACAGGACCCTGCCCACGACCCGGGACCGGACACCGGCAGCCACGATGCAGGATTCAAGGATCCCGAGGACGATCAGCAGGATGCCGGGCCGGCCGGCGGAGACGGGTTTGGGCCGGGCTGGTACGGCGGCAGGCTCGGCGATGACACCCGCCCCGACGATGACGATTCGGCCGGGGACGGGCACGAACCCATCCCGCCCTGGCCCCACCTCATCGACGGCATCCCAATCCCGGAACCCGGCAGCAACCAAGAACTCCCCGGCCTGGACACCACCGACCCCACCACCGCCCCGGCCGCCAGAGACGAACGCACCCACGGACAAAAACTCCTCGACGGACTCGTCTCCAGCCTCAAGCTCGCCTCCCGCGCCAACACCCTGCCAGTCAACGGCGGCCTAAAATCCCAACTCATCATCACCTGCAGCGAAGCAGACCTCACCCGCACCGACGGCACCGGCACCGCCTACACCACCCACTCCGGCCCCATGCCCCTCTCCCTGTTCAACACCACCCTCTGCGACCCCGACATCACCCGCCTCACCTACGGGCAAGGCCAAACCATCATCAACGCCGGCCGCACCCAACGCCTCTTCACCCCCCCCTCCAACACAAACTCCTCTACTCCCGCGACCTCGGCTGCACCTTCCCCGGCTGCCAAGCCCCCGCCACCCACTGCGAAGCCCACCACATCACCCCCTGGCAACACGGAGGAGAAACCAATCTCAACAACGCCGCCCTGCTCTGCAGCCGCCACCACACCCTGCTCCACAACAGCCAATGGACCCTCCAACTCATCACCGGCACCCCCTACTACACACCCCCACCCACCATCGATCCCACCCAAACACCCCTGCGCAACACCTACCACCACGGCCTCAACAACCCCACACCACCAACACCCACCAACACCACCCCCAACAACCACGACCAACGGTAAACACCCACCCAACTGGGCCACCTCAGCCGAAATGCAGACAGCAAAAAACCAGCCGCCACCAATTCATGGTGACGGCTGGTTTATTGTTGCGACGGCTGAAGCCAGCCAAGAATGCCTACTGCGGCAGGACGCTCTGGTACACGTCGAGGGTCTGTTCAACAATTGATTCCCAGGAGAATAAGTCGGTGGCGCGCTGGCGCCCCTTCTCCCCCATGGCCCGGGCCCGGGCGGGGTCGTTGACAACCTCGATCATTGCGGCAGCAAAGTCGGCCACAAACTTCTCCGGATCCAACGGAGTTCCGGTGCCGTCACTGACCTGCTCCAGCGGAACGAGCAAACCGGTTTCACCGTGGGCGACCACTTCAGGGATGCCGCCCGTTGCGCTGGCGACGACTGCCGCGCCGCAGGCCATGGCCTCAAGGTTCACGATCCCGAGGGGCTCGTAGATGGACGGGCATGCGAAGACCGTTGCATGACTGAGCACCTGGATCAGCTCAGCCCGCGGCAGCATCCGCTCAATGACAATCACACCGTCGCGCTGGGCCTTGAGCCCCTCAATCAGCTCGTTGACCTCGGCACCCAGAGCAGGCGTGTCTGCGGCACCGGCACACAGTACGAGCTGCACCTCCGGAGGAAGGGAGGCCGCCGCCTTCAAAAGGTACGGCACACCCTTCTGGCGCGTCACGCGGCCAACCCACACAACGCTGGGACGGTCAGGGTCAATCCCAAGGGAACGCACGACGTCGTCCTTCTCATCGCGCTGCCAGGCGGCCACGTCAATGCCGTTGTGGATTACCTTGACCTTGGCAGGGTCCACATCCGGGTAGCTGCGCAGGATGTCCTTGCGCATGCCGTCGGAGACCGCGATGATCGCAGCAGCGCCTTCGTAGGCGGTTTTCTCCACCCACGACGAGACAGCGTAGCCGCCGCCAAGCTGTTCAGCCTTCCAGGGACGCAGGGGCTCCAGGCTGTGGGCGCTGAGCACATGCGGAATGCCGTGGAGAAGCGACGCTATGTGGCCGGCCATGTTGGCGTACCAGGTGTGCGAATGAACCAGATCGGAGCCGGCGATCGCGGACACCATCTGCAGATCGACGCCCATAGTCTGGACTGCCGCATTGGCATTGTCAAGTTCGGGAAGATTTTGGTACGACATGACTTCCGCGCCATGAAAATTCGTCAAACGTTCATTTCCAAAAGCATGAACGCGCAACTCTGCCCGGCTGGCCAAGACACGGCTGAGCTCGGCCACATGCACGCCGGCTCCCCCGTAAATCTCGGGCGGAAACTCTTTCGTCACAATATCTATACGCACAGTCTCAAGGTAGTCTGTCGGAACACATTTGTTCTAGTGTGAAGTTGTTGTGACCGTTATCGGGGGACAACAAAGTGCATCAACGAAGCTGTCGGAGGTTTGATCATGTCAGTAAAGAAAGTTCTGGCGATCGTGTTGGCAGGCGGTGAGGGCAAGAGGTTGATGCCCTTGACAGCGGACCGCGCAAAACCTGCTGTTCCATTCGCAGGATTCCGGTTGGTCGATTTCGCATTGTCCAACCTGGCAAACTCGGGATATTTCAAAATTGTGGTGCTGACCCAGTACAAGTCGCACAGCCTGGACCGCCACATTTCAGAGACATGGCGGATGTCCACCCAACTGGGCAACTACGTCGCGTCGGTGCCGGCCCAGCAGCGCCGCGGCAAGAGTTGGTTCCTTGGCAGCGCCAATGCCATCTACCAGTCAATGAACCTGATCGGGGACGCCGAGCCGGACATTGTGGTGGTGGTCGGTGCCGATCACGTATACCGGATGGACTTTGAACAAATGGTTCAGAGCCATATCAATTCAGGTGCACGGGCCACGGTCGCAGCGGTTCGGCAGCCACTGGATATGGCAAACCAGTTTGGCGTCATCGAGGTCGACGGCGATCCGGTCGCCGGTGCGGTCGGCGCACACAAGATTGCGGCGTTCGTTGAGAAGCCGGATTCCACCCCCGGCCTGGCAGACGCCCCCGATCAGTTCCTGGCATCCATGGGCAACTACGTCTTTGACACGGATGCGCTGGTCGAGGCCCTCGAGCTGGACGCAGTAAACAACGACACGAAAAATGACATGGGCGGGGACATCATCCCCTACTTTGTGAACCGCGGCGAAGCCTTTGTCTACGACTTCTCCACCAACGACATCCCGGACGCCACAGACCGCGACCGCAACTACTGGCGCGATGTGGGCACGCTCGACTCCTACTACGACGCACACATGGACCTGATCTCGCCGGTGCCCATCTTCAACCTCTACAACAGGGCCTGGCCGATCTTCACCAGGAACACCACCTCGCCGCCGGCCAAGTTTGTCCGGGGTGAGCAGAACTCGGTGGGCGCGGCGCTGGACTCGATTGTCGCCCCCGGCGTCGTGGTCTCCGGAGGTGTCGTGGAAAATTCCGTGCTCTCGAACGATGTCTACATCGGCGCCGGTGCACGCGTGCAGGCATCTGTCCTCCTCGACAAGGTCACGATTGGCCCGGGTGCCGTTGTGCGCCGCGCCATCATCGACAAAAACGTGAAGGTGCCCGCAGGGGCGACCATCGGCGTCGACCCGGACCTTGACCGGGCCCGGGGATTCACCATCACCGAGTCGGGCCTGACCGTCCTCAGCAAGGGCCAGGTGGTCTCGCCGCCGGATGAGCGAGAGATCGAGCTGGCACGGGCGGCTGCGGCCGAACTCCCGGAAGCGCTGGCCACGGCGGTGGAACGGGACCAGCTTGCCCAGGAAACCGTTGACAAGATCGTGGAGAACCAGGTCAAGGTCGTCAACTCGGTGACGGGCGGCTAATGCCCGCGGGGATCGGGGGCGCCGCCGAGAGGCTAACATTGTGGAGTGAGCGCCCCCGATTTGACCCCTGAAGAAATCCAAAACTGCATCAAGGTTCTGGAAACCATCCACGTCTACGACGAAGAACATCCCGACTACGTGTCGGTGCGCCGGGCCACCGGAAAAATGTTCAAGGCCGTCAAGCGGCACCGCCGCAACGTCAAGCGCGATGCCGTCAACGATGCCGACAAGGCCGTCATTGCATTGACCGCCACCGCGGCGCCGGACCGGATAGACGACGAAACGCGGGGAAACAAGCTCCAGCCGTCCACCACCGGTGAATCTGCGGGCACGCTCATCCGTTCCCGGCCCTGCTACATCTGCAAGCAGCACTACACGCTCGTGGATGCCTTCTACCACCAGTTGTGCCCGGACTGTGCCGCCTTCAACCATTCAAAGCGCGACGCGCGGACCGACCTCAGCGGCAAGCGTGCCCTCCTGACGGGCGGCCGGGCCAAGATCGGCATGTACATTGCCCTGCGCCTGCTCCGCGACGGCGCCCACACCACCATCACGACCCGCTTCCCCAAGGACGCCGCCCGGCGCTTCGCAGCCATGGAAGACTCAGGCGAGTGGCTCCACCGACTCCGGATCGTGGGCATCGACCTGCGCGACCCCACCCAGGTTGTGGCCCTGGCCGACTCCCTCAATGAGGCCGGCCCGCTGGACATCATCATCAACAATGCCGCCCAGACGGTGCGCCGCTCCGGCAACGCCTTCAAGCCGCTCATCGATGCCGAGCTGGAGGACCTCCCCACGGACGCCCCCATGCCCGAGCTGGTCACCTTTGGCCACGCCCATGACAAGCACCCCCTGGCCCTGGCCACGCAAATGATGGAGCACCCGAAGCTGGCCGGGGACGAAATTGCCTCGCTGGCGCTGTCCATGGGTTCGGCTTCGCTGGAGCGCATAGAGGCCGGCACGGCCATCGACGCCGGCGGCCTGGTCCCTGACCTGGCCACCATCAACTCCTGGACGCAGGTGGTTGACCAGGTTGACCCGCTGGAGATGCTCGAAGTCCAGCTGTGCAACGTCACGGCCCCGTTCCTGCTGGTTTCGCGCCTGCGCCCGGCCCTGGCAGCCTCCCCGGCGCACCGAAAGTACATTGTCAACGTCTCCGCCATGGAGGGCCAGTTCTCCCGCGCCTACAAGGGCCCCGGACACCCGCACACCAACATGGCCAAGGCCGCGCTGAACATGCTCACGCGCACCAGCGCCAAGGAAATGCTCGACACCGACGGCATCCTGATGACGGCCGTGGACACGGGCTGGATCACCGACGAACGCCCGCACTACACCAAGGTCCGCCTCGCCGAGGAGGGTTTCCATGCCCCGCTCGACCTGGTGGACGGCGCCGCCCGCGTCTATGACCCGATTGTCATGGGCGAGTCCGGCGAGGACCAGTACGGCGTCTTCCTCAAGGACTACAAGCCCAGCCCATGGTGAGGCCCGACGGCGGGATGGCGCCTTTCGCTGCCACGGCCCGTTCGCTGGGCCCCGGCCTTGCAGCGGCGGTGGCCGCGGTGGCCGTCTCCCTCCTGGTCCACTCCCTGGTGCCGCTGCTCCCGGCGATGACCGTCGCCGTCGTGCTTGGCATTGCGGCAGTGAACCTGCCGGGGACGCAGGCCCTGTGCGAGGGGCCGTGGCGCAAGGGGCTGAATTTCGCCGGCAAGCACCTGATGAGGGTCGGCATTGTGTTTCTGGGGCTCAAGCTCAGCCTGGGCGACATCATGGACCTGGGGTGGGTGAGCGTGGCGCTCATCATCGGCGTGGTGCTGCTCAGTTTTTCCGGCACGCTGGCACTGGGCCGGCTGTTCCGGCTTGGCGGCGACACCCCCCTGCTGATCGCCACGGGATTTTCCATCTGCGGGGCGTCGGCCATTGGTGCCATGGCGGCCGTCAAGGGAACCAAGCATGAGGACACGGTGCTCCCCGTGGCGCTCGTTACACTGTGCGGCACGCTGGCCATCGGCATCCTGCCGCTGCTCATGAACCCGCTGGGGCTCAGCCCGCTGCAATTTGGCCAGTGGGTTGGCGCGGGGGTGCACGACGTGGGCCAGGTGGTGGCCACCGCCCAGACCGCCGGCGCCGTTGCACTGAGCGCCGCCGTGGTGGTCAAGCTGACCCGCGTGGTGCTGCTGGCCCCGATTGTTGGCGTGGCCGGCGCCCTGGAGCGCAGGAGCCATGCCAGGGCACTGGAGCTGCGCCGCGCCACCACCCTTGAGGCCGTGGAGGCGCCCAAGTTTCCACCGGTGGTTCCGCTGTTCGTGCTGGGCTTCCTGGCCATGGTGGCGCTGCGCACCACGGGGTGGCTGCCGGAGTCCGCGATCGAGGCGGGGGCACTGGCACAGGACATTGCCCTGGGTGCGGCATTGTTCGGGCTCGGTTCCAGCGTCCGCATCCGCGAGCTGCTGAACACGGGGCTGCGGGCCACGGTCATGGCTCTTTGTTCATGGGCCCTGATCGCCGCCCTGGCGTTCGGCGCCGTGCACCTCATGTCCACCTGAGCAGTTGTCCGCGCCATGGCCTGGCGCCCGCCCAACCCGGTGCACCGACGGTCCCGGCACCGGGGGCACTGGCCGGGGGGCCTTTTTCGGGGGTCCGTGATTGAATGAAATGGTGTCAAACCATAATCTTTCGCGAAGCGAAGCAGCCGCCCGAAAATCCCTCCTCACGGTCCACAACTACGACGTTGAACTGGACCTGGGCCTGGCAGAAGACCCGGCAATCCCGGGCTTCCCCAGCGCCACCACCATCACCTTCTCCGCCGACACCGCTGCCGGCACCTTTACGTTCCTGGACTTCATCGGCCCGAGCGTCGAGTCCGTGGTCCTGAACGGAACTGCGCTTGACATCTCGGAGGTGGTGGACGGCTCGCGCATCCACCTGCCCGGGTTGGCGGCAGAGAACACGGTGGTGGTCCGCGCAACGGCCGCCTATTCCAGCAGCGGCGAGGGCCTGCACCGCTTTGTGGACCCCGCCGACGGCAAGACATACACGTACACGCAGTACGAGCCCGCCGACGCCCGCCGCGTGTTCGCCAACTTTGAACAGCCCGACCTGAAGGCTCCCTACACCTTCCGCGTCACGGCGCCTTCAGCGTGGGAGGTCGCCTCGAACCAGTCCGTGAGCAGCCGCAAGGAACTGCCGGACGCGGGAACCGTCCGTTGGGAGTTTGCGCCCACGCTGCCCATCTCCACCTACATCACCACGGTCCTGGCCGGCCCCTACTTCAAGGCGGAGGACCATTTCTCCATGGCGTTCGGGCCGGACAGCTCCCACGCAGGGCAGACGCTGGACATCCCGCTTGCCGCGTACTGCCGCGCATCCCTCGCCCCGCACTTCGACGCGGAGGAGATCTTCAAGGTCACCAAGGCCGGGCTGAAGTACTTCAACGAGCTCTACGACTACCCGTACCCGTTCGGCAAGTACGACCAGGCCTTCGTGCCCGAATACAACCTCGGCGCCATGGAAAACCCCGGTTTGGTCACCTTCACCGAGTCGTACCTGCACGCCTCCCGCGCCACCGACACCGCCTACCAGCAGCGCGCCAACACGATCATGCACGAGATGGCGCACATGTGGTTTGGCGACCTCGTCACGATGGGCTGGTGGGACGACCTCTGGCTGAAGGAGTCCTTCGCCGACTTCATGGGCCATCTCGCCGTCGCGGAGGCCACGCCGTGGGGACCCAAGTCGTGGACCATGTTCGCCAGCCGCCGCAAGGCGTGGGCGTACACGCAGGACCAGCTGCCCACCACGCACCCCATCGTCGCCGACATCCCGGACCTCGAGGCGGCCAAGGCCAACTTTGACGGCATCACCTACGCCAAGGGCGCCTCCGTCCTCAAGCAGCTGGTAGCGTACGTGGGCCAGGATGCGTTCATCGCCGGCTCCCGCGAGTACTTCCGCACGCACGAATACGGGAACACCTCGCTCAATGACCTGCTCGTCCCGCTCAGCAAGGCCTCCGGCCGCGACTTGAACGAATGGGCCGCCCAGTGGCTGGGCACCTCAGGCATGTCCACCCTGCTCCCGGACCTGGACACGGACAAGGGCGCCGTCACGCAGCTCACCATCAGCCAGACGGCCCTGGACCCCGTCACCGGCAGCGCAGCCGTGCGCCCGCACCGCCTGAAGGTCGGTTTTTTCAGGCACGACGGCGGAGCCCTGGTCAGGAGCGACTCGTTCGCACTTGATGTGGTGGGGGCGCAGACGATCGTGGCAGAGGCAGTGGGGCGCCCCTCCCCCGACCTCGTGCTGGTCAATGACGAGGATCTGACGTACGCCAAGGTCCGTCTCGACGCAGCTTCGCTCTCCACCGCATTGGCTTCCGTGGGCACTGTTGCCGACCCCCTGGCCCGCAGCCTGGTCTGGTCCGCGTTGTGGAACGCCACGCGGGACGGGCTCCTGCCGGCCGCCGTGTACCTTCGCACGGTTGTGTCCCAAGCAGGCGGGGAGGCGGACACGAGCCTCCTGCAGACCCTCGCCGACAACTCGCTGCTCGCACTGGCCCAGTACTGCCCGGCCGCGGACCGTGACGGCGCACGCGACGTCCTGCGGGCCGGCGTCGAACATCATTTGGCGCAGGCGGGTGCCGGCAGCGACGAACAGCTGGTGTGGGCGCGCACCCTGGCACTGCTGGGGCGCAGCACGGATGCCGTGAACGCCTGGAGCAGGCAGCTGCTTGCCGGCAGCGACGTCCCGGCCGGGCTGGTGGTGGACGGCAGCCTGCGCTGGCTGCTGTGGCAGCAGCTCGCGGCACGCGGGGCCGCGACGACGGCCGAGCTGGATGGCGAGCTGGCAGCCGACACCACGGCCGAGCACCGGGCCAACCGCTGTCTCGCCGTGGCGGCGCTGCCGGACCCCCAGGGCAAGGCTGCCCGTTGGCAGGAGGCCGTGGTGGGGTCCGAGCTGAGCAATGAACTGCTCAGCGCCACGATTGCCGGGTTCACGGTGGGCGCAGCGGAACTGCTCGAGCCGTACATCGAACCGTACTTTGCTGCGATCGAGGACGTGTGGAGCTCGAGGAGCCTGGAAATTGCCGGGCGCATTGTGCGCGGGCTGTTCCCGGTGTCGCAGGACCTGGAGCCCGGCACCGCGCCGGAGCACCATTCCGTCGTGCACCGCACGGACGCCTGGCTGGCGGAACACCCGGATGCCGCCGCGGGGCTGCGCCGGATCGTGGTGGAGCAGCGTGACCAGCTTCTGCGGGCACTGCGGGCACAGGCCGCCGCCTGACACCAAATCCACGCCTGAATGCGGGGCTCCTGCCACTTAGGTGGCGGGAGCCCCGCGCCGCATCCAGAGGGTGAACGTCAACAGCATGCCCAGGGCAACGGCCAGCCAGGCTGCCACGGCCACCCAGGTGGTGACATCGCCAACCCATGCAACCAGGGGCATGTGGTTTTCCTTGCCGAACCTGAATGTGGCCACGGCGAACATGCCCAGGGGGAACACGATGGACCACAGCGAGGTGCCATAGCGCAGCGGTTCTCGCCGCACCACGTGGCGCCAGAAGCCGAAGGCCACCAGCAGCGGCACCCACCACAGGCCGAAGGCCCACAGCAGGTAGCTGATGCCGCCCACGGTGGCGCCGGCCACGGCGATGACGGGGACCTCGGACGGCAGGTGCAGGATCATGGAACCGGCCAGCACCGTGATGGCGGTTGCACCCATGAAAATCCAGTTGGTGGGTACGATCCCGCCCAGGTTCTCGCCTCCGGTCAGCAGGCGCAGCATCACCAGGGTGGTCAGCGTGAAGTACAGCATGATGCCCACACCCCAGAATGCCACGGCGGTGTCGCTGAGCAGCCGCACGCTGCTGCCCCCGGAGGCCAGCGAGGCGGCAGCCATGGACAGGGACTGGGTGGAGACCACCCACAGGAACCACGTGCCATCGACGGGCAGCAGCCGGGGCCGGCGCGTCTCACCGATCTCAGTCCGCAGCATCATGGACAGCGGAACCCCGTAGGCCAGGAAGAGCCACAGCGGCATGCTCATGGCAGCCATGATCCAGGTGGCGGCGGGCGCCACGGGGTGGAAGCCGATTCCCACCACGTTGATGGCAGCCACCACGGTCAGATAGCCGAATCCCTTGTGCGGGTTGCGAAAGTCGGCGACGGCATCGTTGGTGTGCGTGAGCAGCCGGCCCACCAGGCCAACCAGCAGCACCACCAGCCCTGCCGCGGCAATGCACAGGAGGGTCCAGGAGGTGCGGGTCCATCCGGCGTCGAGCAGGGCGGAGGAGACGATTCCGGTGGCCATGACAAAGGCGAACGAGGCCGGCGGCTGGTTGGGCCAGCGTCTCCCCCGGGTCGCTGCGGCGCTGGTGGGCAGGCTCATGGGACGCGGTGCAGCCATTCCTCCGTGCCGAACTTGCCCTCGACGCGGCGGCGGGCCTCTTCCAGCTCTTCGTCGGTGAGGCTGGCGGGGCGGGCACCGTAGCGGGCGGTGAAGGTCTCGGCCATGCGTGCCAGGATGTCCTCCCGGCTCATGCCGCTTTGGCGCCGCAGCGGGTCGACGCGCTTCTTGGCGGAGCGGGTGCCCTTGTCGGACAGCTTTTCCTTGCCGATCCGCAGCACCTCGACCATCTTGTCGGCATCGATGTCGTAGCTCATGGTGACGTGGTGGAGCATGGCGCCGTTGCTGAGCCGCTTCTGTGCAGCTCCGCCGATTTTCCCCTTGTCGGTCGCGATGTCGTTGAGGGGAACGTAATACGCCTCGATGCCCATGGACTCGAGCGCCGCGAGCACCCAGGCGTCCAGGAACTTGTAGGAATCTTCAAAATTCAGCCCGTCCACCAGGGTCTGGGGCAGGTACAGGGAATAGGTGATGCAGTTGCCGGCCTCCATGAACATGGCGCCTCCGCCGCTGATCCGGCGCACCACGTGGATGCCGTACTTCTCCACGCCTGCCGGGTCCAGCTCGTTGCGGTAGGACTGGAAGCTGCCGATCACCACGGACGGTTCATCCCAGTCCCAAAACCGGAGCGTCGGGTTGCGCCGCCCGGCACCCACTTCCTCCGTCAGCACCTCATCGAGGGCGACGTTGACCGCCGTCGGCAAGACCGTGGGCGCGATGATGTCCCATTCGTGGTCGATCCAGCTGGAGGCCTTCGTCAAGGCGCGGCGGACCGTGATGGCCACGGCCTGCGGGGAGAAGCCGAAGAGCACGGCATCCGGCGGCAGCGCCGCGGTGACTGCCTCGGCAATGGCCTCGGCAGGGAGGCTGGCGGAAAGCCCCTCCAGTGCGTTGTTGATGGCGTCGAGCGCCTCGTCGGGTTCCAGGAAGAAGTCTCCGCTGACCCGCACGCCGCTCAGGCGCCCGTCCGCCACGTGGGTGTCAACCACCACCAGCTTGCCGCCGTGGACCTTGTATTCGCCGTGCAGAAGAATTGCCATTCCTCCATCTTCGCGTCAGTCCGTGCTCCAGGCAAAACCGCCGCTTAAACAGCTGGCCCGCACCTGGCGGCGAAAACACGACAAGTAAGTCGGCTGTTCGCTGCCCGGTGCGGGCCGGTGCAGGGGCGGATGAATTACTTCTTGCCGAAACCTGCGAAGCGTGCGTTGAAGCGCTCGACACGGCCGGCGCTGTCCATGATGCGCTGCTTGCCGGTGTAGAACGGGTGCGACTCTGAGGAGATTTCCACGTCGATGACGGGGTAGGTGTTGCCGTCTTCCCATTCAATGGTCTTGCTGGACGTGGCGGTGGAGCGCGTCAGGAACTTGGTGCCGGAAGCGAGGTCGTTGAAAACGATGGCTTCGTACTTGGGGTGGGTGTTCTGCTTCACTGTGAACCTCAGAGTGTTATTGCCTGGATTTTGCCAGACGGATGAATGTTATGGCCACTGGGACCAGCTAGAAACTTTACCGGTTCCCGGCAGATTCACCAAGCCGGGCCACATCGGGCCGCGGCGGAACCGGTTCCGGCCGGACTCCTTGCGGGCCGGTTCTAGTTCATGGCCTCCAGCGCCGCCAGCGCCTGGTCGGCGTGCAGGTCCATGTTGGTTTCGCTTGACACCGCGAAACGCAGGATGGCGTCCCTGTCAACAATGAAGGTGGCCCGCTTGGTGGGCAGGGATTTTGCCAGCAGCCGACGCCGGACGCCAAAGAGATCTGCGACCTCGCCTTTCCTGTCGCTCAAGAGTGGATAGTTGAAGCTGTTCTTCGTGGCGAACTCCAGTTGCTTGGCTTCGGAGTCGGTGCTGATGCCCACGATGGAGGCGCCGGCAGCGGCAAATTCCGCCTGCAGGTCCCGGAAGTGGCAGGCTTCCTTGGTGCAGCCGCCGCTGCCGGCCAGCGGGTAGAAGAAGACCACGAGCGGCCCGTCGGCGGTCAGTTCCTTTAGGGTGCGTACTTTCCCGTGCTGGTCGGGCAGTGAAAAATCAGGGACTTTCTCATCAAGCTTCATGGTGCCAGCCTACTCCCGCCCGGCCCTCCCGGACGGTCCGGGCTGCAGCCCGCTGCCCTGCCATTGGCGCGGGGCTCAAGGGACTCAGCGGCGCGGGTCCGTGGCGAAGAATGCCACCGCGCTGGCAGCGGCGACGTTGAGCGAATCAACTCCCGCGTACATCGGGATCATGACGGTGTTTTGTGCCGTGTCCAAGGTCTCCCGGCTCAGGCCGTAGCCCTCACTGCCAAGGATGAGCGCGAGCTTGTCCTCGTTGCGCGCCGCGAGCTCATGGATGGTGAGCGAATCCTCTTCCAGGGCGAGGGCCGCCGTCGCAAATCCTGCGCCGTGCAGCAGCTCCAAACCAGCAGGGAGGTTCTCAAGCCTGGCCCAGGGAATCGCGAACACGGTGCCCATGCTGACGCGGATGCTGCGACGGTAGAGGGGGTCCCCGCAGCTGGGGCTGATGAGGACGGCGTCGATGCCCAGGGCTGCTGCGGAGCGGAAGATGGCGCCGATGTTGGTGTGGTCGCTGATGTTTTCCAGCACGGCCACCCGGCGGGCCCCGACCAGCAGCGCCTCAACGGGAACGGGCGCGGGGCGGTGCATGGATGCCATGGCGCCGCGGTGCAGGTTGATGCCGGTGATGTCCTCGAGCATGGCGGCGGTGCCCACGTAGGCGGGGATGCCGGGGTGGGCGTCAAGGACGTCCTGGACTTCCGGCAGCCGCTTCTCCGAGACAAAGAAGGAGCGTGGGCTGTGTCCGGCGGCGAGGGCACGGCGCACCACCTTGGGGCTTTCGGCGATGTACAGCCCCTCGGCGGGCTCCTTGGCCTTGCGCAGCTGGACGTCGGTCAGTGAGACGTAGTCGCTGACGCGGGGGTCGTTGGCAGATTCGAGGTGGATGATCATGCGGCAACCAGTTTCTGGATCATGAAGAAAAGTGCGACGAGTCCCAGCACCACGATGACGCTGCGTAGCACCACGGGCGGCAGCTTCCGCCCGATCCGGGCTCCGATGAAACCGCCGGCGAGGGAGCTGACGGCAATCAAGCCCACAATTTGCCAGATGATCATTTCGGGGGCAAAAAGGAGGTAGGAGATGGCGGCAATGACGTTGACGCTCAGGGACAGGACGTTCTTGACGGCGTTGGCGTTTTGCAGCGTGCCGGACATGAAGATGCCCAGGATGGCCACGAGGAGCACTCCCTGGGCCGCCACGAAGTAGCCGCCGTAAACACCGGCCAGGTACACGAGCACCACCATCGCGAGGTCGTGCGAGCGGGCGGCCGGCGCATTTTCACGCCGCACCTTGATGGCCTGCTGCAGCTTCGGCTGGAATATGACCAGCGCAAGCGCCAGCACGATCAGCACCGGCGCCACCACGGAAAAAACTGATTCCGGCAGGTGCAGCAGCAGGTACGCTCCGGTGATGCCGCCCAGGATGGACGCCGGCATGAGCCGCACCAGGTTGTGGCGCATCCCGCGCAGTTCGCGCCGGTACCCCCACGTTCCCGAAATGCCGCCTGCGATCAGGCCCATGGCGTTGCTGACCACGGCCATGACCGGGGCCACGCCCAGGGCGATCAGGATGGGGAAGGTGACCAGCGTGCCCGAACCCACCACGGTGTTGATGGTGCCGGCCCACAGCCCGCCGAGCAGGATGAAGAGGGATTCGAGCGCGTTCACGTGCGGCGGGGGCGCGCGGCGGCTAGTTGCGTGCCGTGGCCGTGTACCGGCCCGCGGTGCTTGAGACTGACAGGGGCAGGCCGAAGGTGGCGGAGAGGTTTTCCTCCGTCAGGACGTCCGCGATGGGGCCCTGGGCCACGACGCCGCCGTCGCGCAGCAGGAGTGCGTGGGTGAATCCCGGCGGGATTTCCTCCAGGTGGTGGGTGACCAGGACCGTGCTGGGCGCGAAGGGGTCCGCGGCGAGCTCGCTCAGGCGCTTGACCAGGCCTTCGCGGCCGGCCAGGTCCAGCCCGGCACCGGGCTCGTCCAGGAGCAGCAGTTCGGGGTCGCTCATGAGGGCCCGGGCGATCTGCACCCGCTTGCGTTCGCCGTCGCTCAAGGAAGCGAAGGGGCGGTTGAAGAACGTGGACACACCCCACTCCTCCAGCAGGCCAAAGGCGCGGCGCTCGTCGTCGCGCTCATAGTCCTCGCGCCAGCGCCCTGTGACCCCGTAGGAGGCGGTGACCACCACGTTGAGCACCTTTTCGTGCTCGGGGATCTGGTGGGCCAGGGCGGCGGAGGCCAGGCCGATGCGGGGGCGCAGTTCAAAGACGTCCACGGCGCCCATGACCTCGTCGAGAATGCCGGCCACGCCGCGGGTGGGGTGCATGCGGGCACCGGCGATCTGCAGCAGCGTGGACTTGCCGGCGCCGTTGGGGCCAAGGACCACCCAGCGTTCGCCTTCGGTGACGCGCCAGTCGATGTTGTTCAACAGTGTTTTGGTGCCGCGGACTACGCTGACACCGGCCAAACCCAAAACTTCACTCATAAGCCAAGAGCCTATGACACGAGGGGCGGCCAGCGCTAACCAGCGCGCCCGCTGCGCCAGGGCAGCGGGACGGCGCAGCAGGCCCGTCCCCAGGTGCGGCGCGGAGGCCGCAGATGATGACGCCGCGTGGCGCCGCGGGACCGGGCCCGGCCGTGAATTCGCTAGAATGCTACTCATGCCCTCCACACTTACCGCAGTCAGCTATGGCCAAACACTCTCCCCCGCAGCCCTCGACAAGGTGCGTACAGTCCTGGCCGACCACGGCTACAGGATCGCCTCGGAGCGTGTGGAGAACCACCCCGGCTTCGATGCCGCAATCCTTGAGCTGGGCTCACTGAACCCCAGCGGTACCAGCGAGGCCCAGTATGCGGCCCGCCTGACCCGGCTCCGCACAGCACTGGCAGATGCAGCGGAAGATGGCGTCAGCACCGCCGTCGTGCCGGACTCCCTGCGGCAGGCGGGGCGCAAGTTCATCATCATGGACGTGGATTCGACGCTGATCCAGCAGGAAGTCATCGAACTGCTGGCGGCCCACGCCGGGACAGAGGCCGAAGTGGCCAAGGTCACAGAGGCGGCCATGCGCGGGGAACTGGACTTTGCCGAAAGCCTGCACCACCGCGTGGCAACGCTGGCGGGGCTGCCTGAAAGCGTCCTTGCCGAGGTGGGCGCCAAGATCAAGATGTCGGTCGGGGCCGAGCGGCTCGTCACCGAGGCGAAGGCGGCCGGGCACGTGGTGTGCGCGGTGTCGGGCGGCTTCTCGCAGATCCTGGCGCCGCTGGCCGAGCGGCTGGGCCTGGACCATGCACTGGCGAACGACCTTGAAATTATTGACGGCGTACTGACCGGCAAGGTCAGCGGGGCTGTGGTGGACAGGGCCGCGAAGGCCGTGCAGCTGCGAGCCTGGAGCGCCGAGGCCGGCATTTCCGAAACGGCCACGATGGCCCTCGGCGACGGCGCCAACGACCTCGACATGATGGCCGCCGCCGCACTGGGCGTGGCCTTCAACGCCAAGCCTGCAGTACGGGCCGTGGCCGACGCCCAGATCAACATCCCCAACCTTGACGTGGCGCTGGCCCTGGCGAACATCTAGTCCGCCCGGCGGCCCGCCCGCAACCGCTTAAAGTACGACGGCGGATGGCTTCCTTCCCATGGGAAAGGCAACCATCCGCCGTCGCACCTTAAAGCCGGCCGGGACTGTTGGGTCGGGGCAACTTGGACAGGCCTATTTGAAGTAGTCGGCGCCGCCAACGTATTCGGTGTGTCCGCTGGGGACGTCGGCCGTGGCCATCTTGGCGATCTCCTCGGCGAACTCGGCCACGGAGTACAGCCGGCCGGCCTCGGCACGGCGGGCTTCGATGGCGCCCGGGTTGGCACGGTCCAGCAGGGTGGCCGTGACGGTGCCCTCGATCATGTCGCCGGAGACGACGACGAGCGAGATGTCCTCGGCGGCCAAGTTCGGGATCAGGGCGCGCAGGGCGTCCTCGCCGGCACGCTTGCTCTTGGCAACGGGCTCGTACTCGGGCATGGTGGGCACGGTTTCAATGAAGTGCGCCTGGTGGCTGGTGACAAACACCACGCGCGCACCGGCCGGCAGCACCGGCATGGCGGCGTTGAGCAGGTTGACCTGGGCGTCGCGGTTGAGCTGCAGGGCATAGTCCGGGGCCATGCCGCTTTCCATGCCGCCCGAGGCGTTCAGGACCACCAGGTCCAGGGAGCCAAAGTTCTCCAGGGCCGCACTGACCAGGGCCTGCACGCCTTCCTGGGTGGTCAGGTCCGCGCCCACGGCGACGGCGCGGCCGCCTGCCTCCTGGATCTGGGCCACGACCTTGTTGGCGCGCGGTGCCTTCTGCCGGTAGTTGACCACCACGGCGGCGCCTTCTGCGGCCAGGAACTTGGCCACGTCGGCGCCCACGCCGCGTGAGGAGCCGGTAACAATGGCTGTCTTTCCATCAAGCTTTCCCATTGATGCATTCCTTAATCTTGTGCGTGCAGGGTTGTTGCCGCACCTAAGTGTGCGGCTGTCCTGCCTTGAATCTTACGTGCGGGGACAGTGTGCGGCTGCGGGCCTAGTGGCCCATGCCCAGTCCGCCGTCGACGGGGATGACTGCGCCGGAGATGTACGCGGCCTCGTCGCTGGCAACCCAGCGGACCACGTTGGCCACTTCCTCGGCGGAGGCGAAGCGGTTGGCCGGGATCGAGGACAGGTACTGCTTCTGGGTTTCCTCGGGCAGTTCCGCCGTCATGTCGGTGCTGATGAAGCCGGGTGCCACCACGTTGGCCGTGATGCCGCGCGAACCCAGCTCGCGGGTCAGGGAACGGGCGATGCCCACCAGCCCGGCCTTGGAGGCGGCGTAGTTGATCTGTCCGGGCGAGCCGTACAGGCCCACCACGGAGGAAATCAGCACGACGCGGCCCTTGCGCAGCCGGATCATGCCCTTGGAGGCGCGCTTGATGACGCGGAAGGCGCCGGTGAGGTTGGTGTCCACCACGGAAGTGAAGTCGTCCTCGCTCATGCGCAACAGCAGCGTATCCTTCGTGATGCCGGCGTTGGCCACCAGCACCTCCACCGGACCATGCGCGGCCTCAACCTCGGTGAACGCGGCGTCGATGGAGGCCGCGTCAGTGACATCGGCCACCACGCCAAGAATGCCGTCAGGCAGCTCCGAAGGGCTGCGGTAGGTCACCGCCACCTTGTCCCCGTTGGCCAAGAAGGCCTTTGCAATCGCCAGCCCGATGCCGCGGTTGCCGCCGGTGACCAAAACACTGCGACCCTGGCGCTCTTCGCCTGCCGGTGCACTCATGTATTCCTCCTGGAAGCCAATGTTGAAACATATTCGCTTATGAATCCTACGGTGAAAGGCACCCCGGCACACACTTGGCTTTTGGTTGTGCACCCCGGCAGTGAGAGAATGAAGACGTCCCTTGGAGTGTGATGAAAGACCAATCAGCTACGCCGAAGTTCGGTGCGGGCAGGCGCAGCAAGTACCGTCATGGCGCCTCCGATGCCCCCGTTCAGTCCATTACCAACGCCACCGTGGCCCACAGCGACGACATGCGCCACCGCATGGTGCAGTACTCCGTCACAATGGGCATCCGCATGGTGTGCCTTGCCGCCATTTTTGTCTTCGATGGCTGGTTCAAGCTTGTCCCGATAGTCGGCGCCGTGGTGCTGCCTTGGGTGGCCGTCATGATTGCCAACGGCGGAGCGGATGTCTCCCACCAGAACGATGTCGAGCTGCTCGACGAGGCCCCCATGTACGCCATTGGCGCCGCTGACGTGCCCTCGGACGACGGCGGGTCCTCCCCCGGCGACATCCTCACCGGCGAGATTGTCCCCGACACAGACCATGACGAACCGGCTGCGAAAGCCCCGCGGCAGGATGCGGACATTCCGGCCCCGGAGGAACCACGCCGGGGCCAGGCAGAACATGAGCAGGAGAAGCACCATGAGCATCTTTGACATGCTGCCTGGCGGCGGGAACCCGGGCGCACCGCAGGGTCCCGAATCCCCCGTCTGTTCCCGCAAGGGCTGCCGCGCCGATGCCACGACGCAGCTGCTGTGGAACAACCCCAAGATCCACACACCGGATCGCCGAAAGATTTGGCTGGCCTGCGACGACCACGTCGCATGGCTGGAAGACTATTTGAAGGGCCGGTCCCTGTGGAAGGAGACCCTGCCCCTGGACGCCCTGCCGCTGAACCCCGAGGATCCCGCCTAATCCATGAAGACCTACAAGTTCCTCTTCTCCAGCCGCTGGATCGGCTACTTTGCCATGGCGCTCGTGTTCGCGGTAGCCTGCGTGGCGCTGGGGAACTGGCAGATGAACCGGCGCAACGCCGTCGTCGAAAACATTGCCAAGATCCAGCAAAACTACTCCGGAGAGATTGTCGACTACAACGACATCTCGGGAAACTTTGATGCACTGGACCCCGCCCGGGAATGGACGCAGGTGCGCATGACAGGCACCTACCAGAGCGCCGACCAGCGAATCGTGCGCAACCGGCCCCTCAACGGCGCCCCCGGCTATGAGGTGCTGGTGCCGCTGAAGCTCGACAACGGCGAGACCGTCATTGTTGACCGCGGCTGGCTGCCGATCGGCAACAAGGAGGCGGGCCACCCGGACAGCGTGCCGCAGCCGGAATCCGGTCAAGTCACCGTGGTGGGGCGGCTCAAGCCGCCGGAACCCGCACTGGACCGGGGCGCCCCCGAGGGACAGATCGCCTCCATCGACCTCGACTCATACGCGGCGCAGCTGCCGTACGACATCAAGACCGGGGCGTATGCGCAGCTGGCCACCGAGTCCCCCGCCGCCGCGGTGAACCCCACACCTTTCCCCGCGCCGTCCATTGATGAGGGCTCGCACCTGAGCTACGCGCTGCAGTGGATCGCCTTTGGCATCCTGGCGTTCGTCGGCTTTGGCTATGCGGCCCGCATGCAGCGGCGCAACGACGACTACGACGCCATGGAGGCCGCCGAGTCGGGCGTGCCCGTGGACGAGCTCTACGGCCGCGGCTCCGCATTCCACCCGCGCCGCCACACCAAGGTCCGCAAGCCCGGAGCGAAACCCACGGCCGAAGAGGAAGAGGACGCCCTGCTGGACGCGCAGGGCTTCTGACACAGGGCAGCGGCCACCGGCCTCCCAGTGCCCGCGAGCTCGCAACGGGGCCCTCGGCCGGTAGCGCCTGCCGGCCTCCCATTGCTCGCACGCTCGCAACGGGGCCCTCGGCCGGTAGGCTTGGGCCATGAGCGTGGACAGCGAAACCGAAGTTCCCAATCCTGTTGTTGAAAACGTCCGGGCTGCACTCGCAGCGGCCGGGCTGGAGGACACCGTGGTGGTTGTTCCGGACTCCGTGGCCACCGCCGCGGCCGCGGCCGCTGTACTTGGCTGCGAGGTGGGGGCCATCGCCAACAGCCTTATTTTTGAGTGCGGCGGCGAGCCCCTACTAATACTGTCCAGCGGCGCCGGCAAGGTCGACACCAAAAAAGTGGCGCGTGACCACGGACTGCCGAAGATCACCCGCGCCACGCCGGAATTCGTGCTGGAACATGCGGGCCAGCCTGTGGGCGGGGTGGCACCGATGGGCCACAGGGAACCGATTCGCGCCTTCCTCGACACCGACCTTGAACAGTACCCTGTGCTGTGGGCCGGAGCCGGAAGCCACCAGGCCATGCTGTCAATCAGCTACCGGCAGCTTCTGCAGAGCACTGGGGCAACTGAGACCGCAGTCCGCTGACGCACACTGTGGATGGAGGCAGGACCATGCACTGGGCCCGCCCCCCATCAACAAGGAAGCTATGCGAGGGTGATCAGGTCCAGGTAGTCCTGGCTCCAGAGGTCCTCGTCGCCGTCGGGCAGCAGCACGACGCGTTCCGGATCCAGCGCCTCCACGGCACCCTCGTCGTGGCTGACCAGGACAACTGCGCCCGTGTAGTTCTTCAGGGCGCCCAGGATTTCCGCACGGCTGGCGGGGTCCAGGTTGTTGGTGGGCTCATCGAGCAGCAGCACGTTGGCGCTGGAGGCCACAATGGTGGCCAGGGCCAGGCGGGTCTTCTCGCCGCCGGAAAGCACGCCGGCAGGCTTGTTGACGTCGTCGCCGGAGAACAGGAAAGAGCCCAGGATGCCGCGCACTTCCGCGTCGTTCATGTCACCGGCCGAGGCCCGCATGTTTTCCAAAACAGTGCGTGTGACGTCCAGGGTGTCGTGTTCCTGGGCGTAGTAGCCGACTTTCAGGCCGTGGCCGTGGATGATCTCGCCTGTGTCCGGCTTGGACACGCCGGCCAGCATGCGCAGCAGCGTGGTCTTTCCGGCACCGTTGAGGCCCAGGATGACAACCTTGGAGCCGCGGTCAATTGCCAGTGAAACGTCGGTGAAGATCTCCAGCGAACCATAGGACTTGCTGAGCCCCTCGGCCATGAGCGGGGTCTTGCCGCAGGGCGAGGGGTCGGGGAAGCGCAGCGCGGCCACCTTGTCCTGGGCCCGCACTTCTTCCAAACCGTCCAAGAGCCTTTGGGCGCGCTTGGCCATGTTCTGCGCGGCGACGGCCTTCGTGGCCTTCGCGCGCATCTTGTTGGCCTGGTCCATGAGGACGCCGGCCTTCTTCTCGGCGTTGGCACGTTCCCGGCGCCGGGCGCGCTCGTCGGTTTCACGCTGGGCCAGGTACTTCTTCCAGCCCAGGTTGTACTGGTCGATCGTGGCGCGGTTGGCATCCAGGTGGTAAACCTTGTTCACCGTGGCTTCCAGCAGTTCGGTGTCGTGGCTGATCACGATCAGCCCGCCCTGGTGGCTCTTGAGGAAGTCGCGCAGCCAGGAGATGGAGTCCGCGTCGAGGTGGTTGGTGGGCTCATCGAGAAGCATGGTCTGGGCGCCGGAAAAGAGGATGCGGGCCAGTTCCACGCGGCGGCGCTGGCCGCCGGAGAGGGTCTTAAGCGGCTGGTTCAGGATCCGCTCGGGCAGTGCCAGGTTCGAGGAGATGGCGGCAGCCTCGGCCTCGGCGGCGTATCCGCCGTTGGCAAGGAATTCAATTTCCAGGCGGTCGTAGCGGCGCATGGCCTTGTCGCGGACCGCATTGTCCTCGCTGGCCATGTCGGTCTCGGCCTTGCGCAGCTTGGTGATGACCTGGTCCAGGTCGCGTGCAGACAGGATCCGGTCCTTGGCCAGCTGCTCCATGTCTGGGGTGCGCGGGTCCTGCGGCAGGTAGCCGATCTCCCCCGTGCGCGTCACCTTCCCGCCTGCGGGCAGGCCTTCGCCCGCAAGGACGCGGGTCAGCGTGGTCTTGCCGGCACCGTTGCGGCCCACCAAACCGATCTTGTCACCGTTGTCGATGCGGAATGATACTTCGTCCATGAGCAGGCGCGCTCCGGCACGTAACTCAAGGTCTTGGACCGATATCAACGTGTAACCTTTCACATAAGCGGAAATTGCTGAACAGTGTTCAAGTCTGATTTTGGGCAGAAACACCGAGCGCAACCTAGCTAGTCTAACGACGATCCGTAGTGGCGAAAATCCCGGACTGCGGAAGAATCGAATGAAAGCAGCTTTTAATGACGTCAACAGATCCCCAAGGCAGGGTCGGCACCATGAATGAACCGCACCCCGGCAACGGCAACCGGCCCCCAGCAGCCGCGGCCCCCGCACGGCGGCGGCGCGGCTGGAATGCGATGGATCTCTCACTCATTGCAGTGTTTGCGGCCCTCATGGCCGCCTCGGTGGCCATCCCCGGCATCAACGTCGGTGCACTGGGCGTTCCCATCACACTGCAAACCCTGGTGGTCAGCCTGTGCGGGCTGGTGCTCGGATTCTCGCGCGGCACCGCCGCCGTCAGCCTCTACGTCCTGCTCGGGCTCATCGGCCTGCCCATCTTCAGCGGCTTCCGCGCAGGCCCCGCCGTGTTGGCGAGCCCCTCCGCCGGATACATCATCGGATTCATCTTCGGCGCAGCGGTGGTGGGCGCCCTGGCCACCCTTGCCGTGCGCAGCCGCTGGCGCGTGGCCGGGCTTTTCGGCGCCGCCCTGGCCGGCGGCCTGGTGATCCACGTCTTCGGAATTGCCGGCTTCATGGTCCGTGGGATGGGCCTGCAGGTCGCCGTGCTGACGGACCTTGCCTACATTCCCGGCGACATCATCAAGAACGTCATCGCCGTGGCCATTGCACTGAGCCTGCACCGCGCGTTCCCGGACCTCCTGGTGCGTCGTCGCAAGTGAACCAGCCGGCAACCCCCTCAATTGTCCTGTCCGCCGCCGGCGTCAGCATCGAATCCGGCGACCCCCGCTCCCCCGAACCCAAGCGCATCCTCTCACCGCTGTCACTGACCCTTGATGAGCGCCGCATCGCCGTCATCGGCGCCAACGGCAGCGGCAAGTCAACACTGCTGCGTCTGCTCAACGGCCTGGTCCTGCCTTCTTCGGGCACGGTCCATGTCCACGGCCGCAGCACCCATGGCGAGGGTTCGGCCGTGCGCTCCTTGGTGGGCTTTGTCTTCACCGACCCGCTGTCGCAGCTGGTCATGCCCACGCCGCTTGAGGATGTTGAGCTGTCGCTGCGCCGCACCAGGCTCAGCAAGGCCAAGCGACGGGAGGCGGCCATGGCGGTCCTGGCAGGCTACGGGCTGGAGCACCTGGCGGCCAGCAGCATCTACGAACTGTCCGGCGGAGAACGCCAGCTCACCGCCCTGGCGACCGTGCTCGCCGTCGAACCTTCCATCCTGGTCCTCGACGAGCCCTCCACCCTCCTGGACCTGCGCAACACCAGGCTGCTGATGGAGCGCCTGTCAGCCCTGCCGCAGCAGGTCATCATGTCCACGCACGACCTCGCCCTGGCCGCCACGTTTGAGCGGGTCCTGGTGGTAGATGACGGGGAGATTGCCTTCGACGGCGGGCCCCGGGAAGCGGTCGAGCGCTACCGAAGGCTTGTGGGATAGTGCGCGGACATGCGTTCATGGTGGCCGGCTACATTCCAGGCGACTCCTTCTTCCACCGGATGCGGCTGGGGCTGAAGGCCGCGGCCCTGTTTGCGGTGGCGGTGTTGTGCCTGGCCTCTCCGTTTGTGTCTGTCGCCGCGGGCTTATGGACGACGACGGCGGTCCTCGCCGCCGTTGTCGGCGCCCATTTCGCGGCCGGGCTGCCGTGGGGCAGGTTGTGGCGGGCGGTCAAGTTGATGCTCATTTTTCTGGTCCTGATCGCCGCCTACCAGTGGTGGCAGCACGGACCGGCAGTAGCGTGGCAGGTCATTGCCGCCATCATTGCCACGGTGCTGGCTTCGAACATCCTCACGGCCACCACGCCCGTGGATGAGCTGCTGGACGGCCTGGCCTCGCTCGTCCGCCCGCTGGAACGCATCGGGGCCGACCCGGAACGGTTTTCCCTGACGGTGGCGCTGATGCTGCGCAGCATTCCGTTTGTCATCGGCGCCTTCGCCGACGTCCGTGACGCGGCGCGTGCCCGCGGCCTGGAGCGCAACCTGATGGCCCGGTCGCTGCCGGTGGTCATTGCCACCGTGGCATACGCGCGGAGCACGGGCGAGGCCCTCGCCGCCCGCGGCCTGGGCGAGCCTGCCGCGCGTCCTTCGGAACGCACGCCCGCGGACTAGATTTCCAGCGGCCGGAAGTGGGCCGCGATGCCCATCCCGCCGGCCATGCTGATCATGGCAAACAGGTCTTCAACCGGGGCGGCCCCTCCCGGGGCCGCCCCCTTCTGTGCCTGGGCGAGCAGCCGCGTGACGAGGACTGCGCCCGAGGCGCCGTACGGATGCCCCAGGGCCAGCGCCCCGCCGTCGCGGTTGAACCGGGTGGCATCCAGTCCCAGCAGGTCCGCGGTGGCGAGAACCTGGGATGCAAACGCTTCATTGAACTCGATGCTGGAATTCCGCAGCGTGCCCACGGACAGCCCGCGGTCGTCGAGGAGCCGGCGCATGGCGTGGGCGGCGCCCACGCCGAGCAGGTTGGGGTCGTTGCCTGCCACGGCACTGCCTTGGAACTGCAGCACCGTGGCCCCGCTGCGCGCCACCAGCTCCCGAGCCCGTCCCAATTCCGCCACCAGCATCACAGCTGCACCGTCGCTGAAGGGGCAGGAGTTTCCTGCCGTCACGGTGCCGCCGGGCACGAAGGCCGGCGGGAACCGGGCCATGAGGCGCCCGTCCAATGTAGGCCGGGGCCCCTGGTCCGCGGCCAGGCCCGCAAAGGGCAGGAGCTCGCCGTCGAAAAGCCCGCCGCGTGCCGCCGCAACGGCCCGGCGGTGGCTCTCCACGGCGTAGGCGTCCTGCCGCTCCCGGGAGATGCCGAAGTGCCGCGCCACGTTTTCGGCGGCGGTGCCGGCGTCGGGGTCGCCCGTTTCCAGGGGTGCAAATTGCGCGCGGTCATAAAAATCCAGCGTGCCGTCCGCGGCGCGGTGGGCACGGGCCGGGGCGGTGCTGATGCTCTCCACTCCCCCGGCAACGTACAGCTCCCCCGCCCCCGCCTGGACCAGCCGGGCGGCGAGGACCACCGCCTCAAGGCCGGAGCCGCACTGCCTGTCCACGGTCAGCCCCGGCACGGAATCCGGGAGCCCTGCAGTGAGCGCGGCCAGCCTGGCCACGTTTCCGCCGCCACCTGTGGCGTTGCCGAGGATCACGTCGTCAATCTGCCCCGGGTCCACCCCCGCGGACGCCACCACGCCCCGGATGGCAGCCGCCGCCAGCTCATGGGCACGAAAGGCTGCATAGGCCCCGCCCGCCCTGGCATTGGGCAGCCGCCGTGCCACCAGCACGACGGCGTTCGGCCTGCGGTCAGCTGCTGCGGCGTGCACGGGCGTCCCCCTCTTCTATCCACTGCGCCAATACCTGCCGGCTGATTTTGCCGCTGCCCGTCAAGGGCAGTTCCTGCAGTTCGTAGTAGCGGGACGGACGGTGGCTTGCCGGCAGCGCACCCACGGCAGCGCGCAGCAGGGCGGGCATGCCTTTCCTCGCACACCCGTCCCCGGCGGGGCGGAATGCGGCCACCAGCATCCGGCCGCGGAGCGGGTCAGCGATGCCGGCCACGATGATGTCCGAGAGCCTGTCGCCGGCGGCTGCGGCCATCGCTGCCTCCACCGCGTGCGGGTAGACATTGGCGCCGGAGACCAGGAGCATGTCGCTGGCCCGGCCGGCAAGGTGCAGCACTCCTTGGGCATCGAGCCAGCCCTGGTCATGGACCGTGTGCCATCCGCCTCCCAATGTTGAGAAGGCCAGTCCGTCGTCGCCCCACGCGTAGCCGCTGCAGACAAGGGCGCCCTTCACGCACACGCTGCCACGCGTCCCGGCAGGCAGTTCCACACCCTGCCGGTCCAGGATGGCCAGCTGCACCCCCGGGAAGGCCCGGCCAACTGCGTTGGGTGCGGCCGCGTCCGGCAATGCCGTGCCTGTCCCGGGTGTCGGACCGCCCCCGTCGCCATGGCCACCGACATGGGTAAGGGCAAGGGCATGGATTTGGGCACCTGCATGGGCAGGGGCTGGCTGGATGGTCGAGGCAGCAACGAAGCCCAGCTCGGCAGCGCCGTAGTACTGCTGGATGAGGGCATGGGGAACCCATTGGCGCACCAGCGACAGTGTTGCCGGTGTCAAGGCGGCTCCGGCGCAAACAATGTGGCTCAGCGCCGGCGCAGCCTGGCCGGTGGCGAGGGCGCGGCGCGCCAGCAGTTCCAGGACTGTGGGCACCAGGACCAGCCGGGTTGCCCGGTGCCCTGCCAGGGCGGCCAGGGCAGCGTCGGGGCTGAAGTGCGGCAGGCCAACAAAGGTTCCCCCTGAAAAGAGGGACTCCCCCAGTGCATAGAGATTCATGCTGGCGGCAAGCGGACCGGGGGCCAGCGTCACGGTGTCCGGTGACAGGTGGAAGTACTCTTCACTGGCCGCAAAGGATTCCCGCCACGAGGCGGCGGTCCGCGTAAAGGCCTTGGGCACGCCGCTCGTCCCGGACGACAGGCCCAGCAGGAAGGGACCCGGCGCGTCCGGCTGCTGCGGGATGTGGTTGTCGGCAGCCCACGCCCGGGCACGGCCGGCCAGTTGCCCCCGCAATTCCGCCGGCCACCCGGCGTCGAGAACCATGGCCACCTGCCTCCGGTGGGCAGCGGCGCAAAAGGCTGCGGCCAGGTCCACACCGGGCGGAAGGTCAATGATGGCCAGGGATGATGCAGCGCCACCGGGGGCTGCAGCTGGTTCCTGCGCCGCAGCCAGGAGCCCGGCATAGTCCAGGGAGGCGCCGCCCACCATGACGGCCGGGTGGCGGCCCCGAACACCGGCCCAGTGGATCAGGCGCTCAATGAAGGGCATCGTTCAATCCTAGGCGAAAGCTGTGGCATGGCGGCCTTCCGGTGACGTCCCGTGACGATTTTCTGCGCAACGGCTGCGGCGCACCCTTGCCGGGCCGCCGCCGGCAGGTACCCTGATTCCATGACATTCAACGAGGGGGCGCGGCTGGATCCGTCGCAGGCGGAAGACCGGCGGGGCGGCATGGGGCGCGGCGGCAAGGTGGGTTTGGGCCTGGGCGGCGGGATCGTGGTGCTGCTGGGCGCCCTGCTGGGAATCAATCCGGACCTTTTGGGCGCACTCGTCGGCGACACCGGCTCCCAGCCGGCAGTTGAACAGGCCGGCGCCTCCGGCATTGACAGCTGCCTGACGGGGGCCGATGCCAACGACCGCCTCGACTGCCGCATCCTCGGCACGGCAAACTCGCTCAACGGTTTCTGGCCGGGCTACCTGAAGCAGTACGGCGTGGGCTACGCCGTCCCCAAAACGGTGATCTTCACCGGGCAGGTCAGCACGGCGTGCGGCCCGGCCACCTCGGCCGTGGGCCCGTTCTACTGCCCCGGCGACAACAAGGCGTACTTTGACCCCGACTTCTTCTCCCAGCTGGAGACCCAGTTCGGCTCTTCCGGCGGCCCGCTGGCACAGGAATACGTGGTGGCCCACGAATTCGGCCACCACGTGCAAAACCTGACCGGCACCATTAACAACGCCCAAGGCAACGCGAGGGGCGCCGAGTCCGGTGCGGTGCGCACCGAGCTGCAGGCGGACTGCTATGCCGGCATCTGGATGCGCTATGCCTCGTCCCAGCCGGCGCCCGGCAGCAGCGAGCCGTTCCTGAAGGCGTTGACCCAAACAGACCTCAACGATGCCCTGTCCGCGGCGTCCTCCGTGGGTGACGACCGGATCCAGCAGGCTGCCACGGGCCGCACCAATCCGGAAAGCTGGAGCCACGGCTCCAGCGAGCAGCGCCAAAAGTGGCTATACACCGGCTACCAGAGCGCCGACCTGGCAGCCTGTGACACCTTCGCCGTCCCGAAGGTCTAAAAGCCTGCAGACGCCGAGAACCGCCGCCGTCCACGAAAAGTTCGTGGACGGCGGCGGTTCGTCTGTTTGGGGCGACTGGGCCCACGCTCGCGAGGGCCCCACTCGAGGTACGAGATTAGGGAGCGAGTGGGGACTAGATGTTGAAGCCGAGGGCCCGCATCTGGTCGCGGCCGTCGTCCGTGATCCGCTCGGGACCCCACGGCGGCATCCACACCCAGTTGATGCGCCATTCGTCAACGATGGGTCCAAGCGAGTTCTCCACTTGTTCCTCGATGACGTCCTGCAGCGGGCAGGCCGCCGTGGTGAGCGTCATGTCCAGGAGCAGGGCGCCGTCGTCACCATAGCGCAGGCCGTAGAGCAGGCCGAGGTCCACGATGTTGACACCCAGTTCGGGGTCAATGACGTCCTTGAGTGCTTCCTCGACGTCCTCGAGGTCGGTTTGGCCGGCAACCAGTGCCGGGCTTGATTCGCTAATGTCAGTCATGATTCCTCCGTTGACGTACGGTGCAGTGCGCGGGCGTTACGCCGTTGCGGACTCTGCAACCAGGTAGCGGTCGTAGCCTTCATCTTCCAGGCGGTCGGCCAGTTCCGCGCCGCCCTGCTCCGCAATGGTGCCGTCAACAAACACGTGCACAAACTGCGGCTTGATGTAGCGCAGGATGCGGGTGTAGTGGGTGATCAGCACGGTGCCGAGGCCGCCGGCGTCGATGGCGCGGTTGACGCCTTCGGAGACAACCTTCAGCGCGTCAACGTCCAGGCCGGAGTCGGTCTCGTCGAGGACGGCGAACTTGGGGCGCAGGAGCTCCAGCTGGAGGATCTCGTGGCGCTTCTTCTCGCCGCCGGAGAAGCCTTCGTTGACGTTGCGCTGTGCGAACTCGGGTTCGATGCGCAGCTGCGCCATGGCTTCCTTGACGTCCTTGGTCCAGGTGCGCAGCTTGGGGGCTTCGCCGTCGATGGCCGTCTTGGCGGTGCGCAGGAAGTTGGTCATGGTGACGCCGGGGATTTCCACCGGGTACTGCATGGCCAGGAACAGGCCGGCGCGGGCACGCTCATCAACGGTCATGGCCAGCACGTCTTCGCCATCGAGGGTGATGGAGCCGCTGTCCACGGTGTAGCGGGGGTGGCCGGCGATGGTTGCGGCGAGGGTTGACTTGCCGGAGCCGTTCGGGCCCATGATGGCGTGGGTTTCGCCCGTGTTGATGGTCAGGCTGACGCCCTTGAGGATGGCCTTGCTGCCCTGCTCAGTGGTGATGCTGACGTGCAGGTCCTTGATTTCCAGAGTAGACATACTCTATTTTCTCCTAAAAAGTGTGGTTGCGGCGGTTGCTGTGCGCAATTACTGCGGGCTGACGCCGTTAAGAATGTTGGTGACGTCCACGTAGACGTCGCTGCCGTGGACTGCCAGGGCAAAGACGGGCACGGGCTCGAATGCGGGCAATGTCAGCGGCTGACCTGATGTGAGGTCGAAGGAGCTGCCATGTGCCCAGCATTCGATGGTGCCGTCCTCCACGTCGCCTTCGCTGAGGGAAATCTCCGCATGGGAGCAGGTGTCCCCGATGGCATGGAGCCCACCGTAGGAATCCCTCACAATGGCGATGGGGTAATCGTCGACCTCGACCAGCAAGGACGTCTTTACCTGGACGTCGTTGGCTTGGCAGACGACGACGCCGGCGGGCGTGGAGGTTTCGCTCACTGCGGCGTCGCCGCCAATTCGCGTTCCACTGCGTCACGCAAACGCTCTTCGAGCTCCGGAACCTGGATGTGCTGGATGACTTCGTTGAGGAATCCACGGACCACCAGTCGGCGGGCCGTTTCCTCATCGATGCCCCGGGCCTGCAGGTAGAACAGCTGCTCGTCGTCGAAACGGCCGGTGGTGCTGGCGTGGCCGGCACCCTCGATCAGGCCCGTTTCGATTTCCAGGTTCGGCACCGAGTCAGCGCGGGCACCCTGGGTCAGGATGAGGTTGCGGTTGAGCTCGTAGGTGTCTGTTCCCTCGGCCTCGGCACGGATCAGCACATCGCCAATCCACACTGCGTGGGCGTTTTCGCCCTGCAGCGCACCCTTATAGGTGACCCGGGACTTGCAGTGCTTGGTGGAGTGGTCCACAAACAGGCGCTGCTCGAGGTGCTGGCCGGCGTCGGCAAAGTACAGGCCGTACATTTCCACGTCGCCGCCGGGGCCCGTGTAGCGGGCTGACGGGGTGGTGCGCAGCAGGTCTCCGCCCAGGTTGACCACAACATGCTTGATCTTGGCGTCGCGGGCAATGCTGAGGTGCTGGGCACTTGCGTGCACGGAGTCGTCGTTCCAGTCCTGGATGCTGACAACCGTCAGGTTGGCGCCGTCCTCGGCCACGATCTCCACGTTTTCACTGAGAACGGCGGTGCCGCGGTGGTCCAGGACAACAACGCCGGTGGCGAACTTCTTGGCGTGCACGATGATGTGCGAAGCGGCGGGGGTTTCGCCCTGTCCGGTCAACGTCAAGGTGGTGGGGTTGACCGCATTGCCCGCAAACTCTGCAGGCAGGGTGACCACGGTGGCCTCGGTGAAGTTTTCCCAGGCAGCGGCTGCCACGCGGTCCTCGGGGATGCCGGCGGAACCGATGCGGGCGTCGTCGCGGCCCACGGTCTCAACCGTGACGCCGTCGGGCTTGGAGATCTCGACGACCGGCGCGGGGCCGTTGAGCTCCTGGCCCTTGATGCCGACCCGGTCAAGGCCGCGGAGGCGCTTGAGCGGGGTGAAGCGCCAGTCTTCCTCGCGGCCGGTGATGGCCGGGAAGTCGGCAAGCTTGTAGGAGGTCAGGCGGCCGGCGCGTGAGCTGTCCGGCACACCGACCCCGCCACCGTGGCTGTCGCCGCCGTGGCTGTGGGCCTTGGCAGCGGCGCCGCCGAGGGGGCCGGTCTCAGGGTTGATCTCCGAGAGGCTTTCGCCCTCTTCGGTCATGCCCTTGATGAAACCCTGTGTCCAAACCTTTGAATCTGTTTCGTGTTCTTGCGTGAGCTCGGTCATTTAGCCGACGGCCCCTTCCATCTGCAGTTCAATCAAGCGGTTCAGTTCAAGCGCGTATTCCATGGGCAGTTCCTTGGCGATCGGCTCAATGAAGCCGCGCACGATCATGGCCATGGCCTCGTCCTCGGGCATCCCGCGGGACTGCAGGTAGAACAGCTGCTCTTCGCTGACCTTGGAGACGGTTGCCTCGTGGCCCATGGAGACGTCGTCTTCACGCACGTCAACGTAGGGGTAGGTGTCCGAGCGCGAGATGGTGTCCACCAGCAGCGCGTCACAGCGGACGGTGTTGGCCGAGTGGTTGGCACCCTCGCGGATCTGGACCAGGCCGCGGTAGGCGGAGCGTCCGCCGCCGCGCGCCACGGACTTGGAGATGATGGAGGACTGCGTGTTCGGCGCAATGTGGACCATCTTCGAGCCGGTGTCCTGGTGCTGGCCGGCACCTGCGAAGGCCACCGACAGGGTCTCGCCCTTGGCGTGCTCGCCCACAAGGTAGACGGCCGGGTACTTCATGGTGACCTTGGAGCCGATGTTGCCGTCGACCCATTCCATGGTGGCGCCCTCGTGTGCAATGGCGCGCTTGGTCACCAGGTTGTACACGTTGTTGGACCAGTTCTGGATGGTGGTGTAGCGGACGCGTGCGTTCTTCTTCACCACGATTTCAACGACAGCCGAGTGCAGCGAGTCCGAAGTGTAGATCGGCGCGGTGCAGCCCTCGATGTAGTGGACGTAGGAGCCCTCGTCGGCGATGATGAGCGTGCGCTCAAACTGGCCCATGTTTTCCGTGTTGATGCGGAAGTAGGCCTGCAGCGGGATTTCCACGTGGACGCCCGGGGGGACGTACACGAAGGAGCCACCGGACCAGACGGCCGTGTTCAGTGAGGCGAACTTGTTGTCGCCCACCGGGATCATGGTGCCGAAGTACTCCTGGAACAGTTCCGGGTATTCGCGCAGGCCGGTGTCGGTGTCGGTGAAGATGACGCCCTGTGCTTCCAGGTCCTCACGGATCTGGTGGTAGACGACCTCGGACTCATACTGTGCCGTGACGCCGCCGACGAGGCGGTTGCGCTCTGCCTCGGGGATGCCGAGCTTCTCGTAGGTGTTGCGGATGTCATCCGGCAGCTCTTCCCACGTGGTGGCCTGCTTCTCGGTGGAACGCACAAAGTACTTGATGTTGTCGAAGTCGATGCCCGAGAGGTCGGCACCCCAGGTGGGCATGGGCTTGCGGTCAAAGTACTTCAGGCCCTTCAAGCGCATGTCCAGCATCCACTGGGGCTCGTTCTTCTTCGCGGAGATGTCGCGGACGACCTCTTCGCTCAGGCCGCGGCGGGCGTTGTCACTGGCTACGTTCTTGTCCGACCAGCCGAAGGCGTAGTTTCCCAAGCCTTCCAGTTCAGGGTTTGCCTCGAGGATGTGGTGGAGCGTGGTGTCCTCGACAGCAGCCTCCGCGCCTACATCCTGCGCTAGTTGATCCGTCATCATGGCCTTTCTTGCTGATGGTTGGAAATCGGTTTCGACGGGCTTCAGGAGCCCGGTTGCTTGTGGGTGTGCTTGCTTACGACGGCGCGGCCGGTGGGCACGTGAGTGGTGCACACGTGGCCTCCGCTGGCCATGGTGGAGAGCCTGCGCACATCGACGCCGATGAGCCGGGAAAACACTTCGGTCTCGGCGTCGCAGAACTCAGGGAAGGAGGATGCCAGTTCCTGGATGGGGCAGTGGCCCTGGCACAGCTGCTCGGCAGCCATGGGCGTGCCGGCGTTGAGGGAGTCGGAGGTGGCAACGAAGCGGTCTGCGTTCAGTGCCGCCGCGAGGGCCTTGGACCGGGCGGCAACGTCGGACCCGGCGGCGTCGACCATGGGCTGGTACTTGGCCTCCATCTTGGCAAAGCGGCGCTGGGCGAACTCAACCACGCCCTGCTCGCCCAGGACGCCGGCAATCTCGTCGAGTGCCAGCCGGGCGATTTCCAGGTAGTCGTCGCCAATCTCGGTCTGGCCGCGGCGGGACACGACGTAACGGCGGGCCGGGCGGCCGGCGCCGGTCTTGGCGTTGCTGATGAGCTTGACTTCAATGAGGTCTTCGCGGGAAAGGGTGTCAAGGTGGCGCCGGACGGCTGCGGGGGTCAGGCCGAGCAGCGTGCCCAGCTGGGCTGCACTGACAGGGCCGTGTTCCAGAACTGCCGTGAGGACCCTGTCCCGGGTCCTCTCGTCGGGCTCAATGGAGGCAAGCACCCCCGGCGATACATGCTGGCTCATTTGCACCTCCACGCAGTCGAAATAACATACAACAATAGACAACACAAGTATGCCGTAATTAGTTCCCTTATTCCACTAAGGTGAGCCTACCCACGCGCCGGCGCCCCGCATGGACCGGCAAAAGGCACATCTACGTCGCGTAGAATGGGCGCGTGACAAACACAAACTCCCCCGCCCTGGACATCTCCGGGCTCATCAAGGACGTGGGGCCGCTGGCGGCCCTTGACGGCCGGATGAAACGCATTGTTTCCAACATTAGCCTGCAAGCGCACTTTGGCGCCGTCACCGCGCTGCTCGGCGCCAACGGTGCGGGAAAAACGACCACGATTGAATGTGCACAGGGCCTGCAGACCCGCACGGGCGGCACCATCTCCCTGCTCGGGCATGATCCCGCCCGCGGCGATGCAGCCCTCCGGGCCCGTGTCGGGGTCATGCTGCAGGACGGCGGGCTCCCGCCTGCCGCGCGCCCCGTGGCCCTGCTCCGGCACGTCGCCGGGCTGTACGAGAACCCCCTTGACGTGGACACGCTCGTGGACCGCCTGGGCATCGGCGAATTCTCCGACACCACCGTTCGCCGGCTCTCCGGCGGGCAGAAGCAGCGGGTGGCCCTGGCCGCCAGCATCCTGGGCAACCCCGAGGTGCTGTTCCTGGACGAACCCAGTGCCGGCCTTGACCCCCAGTCGCGCCTCATGGTCTTTGAACTGATCCGTGAGCTGCGGGACGCCGGCAAGGCGATCATCCTCACCACGCACCTGCTCGACGACGCACAGCGCCTCGCCGACTACGTCTACATTGTGGACAAGGGCGAGACCGTGGCGCAGGGCACGGTGCCGGAATTGCTGGAACGCTCCACCGCAGCACTGAAACAGCGTGAACTGACCTTTGAGTCCTCCCCCGGCCTTGACCTGGCCGGGCTGGAGCGGCCCGGACTGGACTGCACGGAGACACGGCCGGGCTTTTACCGCCTGCGCGGCACGCTGGAAGCCGGCGACCTGGAACGGTTCGGCGCCTGGTGCGCACGTCAATCCCTCATGCCCACAGCACTTCACCTGGCCTCCCAGTCCCTGGAGGACGTTTTCCTGGCAGTGTCGCAGGGAGGCGCCGCAACAGCGCAGGCCGGCCATCCGGCGTCGGACGATTCCGTAGAGACAGCCAAGGGGAACTCATGAGCACGCTCTTTGACACAGCCGCCACGGGACGCCCGGCAACTTTGGCGCGGCGGATCCTGGAACAGGGCAAATATGAGGCGGCGACCATGCTGCGCAACGGCGAACAGCTGGTGCTGATGGTGGTCATGCCGCTGCTGGGCCTGGTTGCGCTCGTCGCCACGCCCCTGCTGGACGGCCTGGGTCCCTCGCGGGTCGCCGTGGCCGCCCCCGGCATCTTGGCCCTGTGTGCGCTGTCGACTGGATTCACCGGGCAGGGCATCGCCACCGGCTTTGACCGGCGCTACGGCGTGCTGCGCTTCCTCTCCACCACGCCGCTGGGCAAGGGCGGGCTGATTGCGGGCAAGGTCATCGCCGTGCTCGTGGCGCTGTCGCTGCAGGTGGTGCTGATTTCGACCGTGGCAGCCTTCATGGGCTGGCGGCCGCCGCTGGCCGGGGTGCTGCTCGGCATCCCGCTGCTCATCCTGGGCGCCGGCACGTTCACGGCGCTTGGCCTGCTGATCGCCGGAACCGTCCGGCCCGAGGCGACGCTGGCCATTACCAACCTGGGCTGGATCCTGTTCGCGGCCGTGGGCGGGATTGTCATGCCGGTGGGCAAGTTTTCGGGTGTGCTTGACGGCGTGGTGCAGTGGCTGCCGTCCGGCGCGCTGGGCGACCTGATGCGGGCGGCGCTGATCGACAGCCGCCTCGACGTGTGGGGCCTGGTAATTTTGCTGGCGTGGGCGCTCGTTGCCACCGTTGCAGCACTCAAGTGGTTCAAATGGAATTGAAAGGCGTCACTGAAGTGAGTCAAGGCAACACAGCACTGCAGAACTTTGCCGAAAGGCTTCCCCGAACCGTCACCCCTGCGATCAAGCGGCTGAGTGTTGCGTCGCTGATCGGGCAGGGCGTGCTGATCGTCTCCGGCGGCGTCGTGCGTGTGACCGGTTCCGGGCTTGGCTGCCCCACCTGGCCCAAGTGCACGGCGGAGTCGCTGACCAACACGCCCGAAATGGGCATCCACGGCTTCATCGAGTTTGCCAACCGCACGCTGACCTTCGCCCTCGCCGCCGTCGGGCTGGTCCTGCTGGTCATGCTGTGGAACCTGCGCAAGGAACGCAAGGACCTGTTCTGGCTAGCCGCGGCCCTACTGGGGGTCATTCCGGCGCAGGCTGTCATCGGCGGCATCACCGTGCTGACCGGACTGAACCCCTACGTTGTCAGCCTGCACTTCCTTGTGTCGGCGGCCCTGGTGGTCATTTCAATGCTGCTGGTCAACCGCGCCTACGACCGCACCGGAGCTACCGCGCCCGCCGTTGCCCGGCCGCGGCCGATCATCCGCCAGCTCAGTGTTGTGGCAGCCGCAACCAGCTACCTTGCCGTGGTTCTCGGCACACTGGTCACAGGTTCCGGCCCGCACTCCGGCGACTCCACCTCCCCCCGCATGGAACTGGACGGCTACTTCGCCACGCGCCTGCACGCCCTGCCGGTCTACCTGCTGGTGGCCACGGCCGTCGTCCTGGTGGTTCTGCTGTGGCGCAACGGCCGCGGCGACATTCTCCGCAACGCCTCCCTCCTGCTCCTGGGCTCGGTCATCCTGCAGGGCTTCATCGGCTACTGGCAGTACTTCACGGGCATCCCGATCACCCTGGTCATCTTCCACATGGCCGGCGCGTCGCTCATGCTGACCGTGGCCACGAACATGTTCGACGTGGCGCTGAACCGCGGCAGGGATGCCCTGGCGGCGAAGTAGCATCCACCCGCATGCCCGGCCCACGGCCGAGGGCCCTGTGGCGGCTGCGGGACCCGCCGCGAGCTTGAGTGCACGGCAGCCGGGAACGACGGCGGCCGGTGCCTTCCACTGTGAAGGCACCGGCCGCTTTTGTGCTTCTCCTGCCATTGCCGCGGATCTGTGCGGCCAGGTATGGGCGACTCCGATGTTCCGTCCCGCCGCAATCGCCGAGCCGGCCCTAAACCCGCCGCGCCTCCCCGCAGCGATCACCGAGCCGGGGCCTGGTCCGCACCAATCCGCGCCCCCTTCACCGACCCGGGGCATGACCCGCGGGATGGGTGCAGGTCATACACCCATCTCGCGGCTTTAACCCATTTTCGGCGAAACCCACCCCTCAGCACGCGGTTTTGCCCCTTTCTCGGCGCCCGGCCTCGCTCCAAAGAAATACGGCGGACCACGAAAGCTGCGCCACCGCGTCGGCAAAGGCGTCGCAAGGGCCGCTTGTGTGCACCACGGGTGGCGACGACGGGACCCCAAACCCAGCCTGCCGCACCCCCGGAACCTCCGGTCCCCAAACGCGGGTTGGCAGGGCGGCACCAATCGTTGGAGACCGCGCACGTGAGGATCAGCTCCGGGGCTGCATCAGGCTCCCGAGTGGTTGGTGCGGCCAATCGCCTGCTTAACCAACGGCGGCCGGCAGCTTCCCTGGGGAAGGTGCCGGCCGCCGTCGTGCTGGTGCGGTTCCATCCGCCGGTGAACCAGCACCGGGCGGAGAGGATGAAAAACTAGCCCATGAGCGCGGAGCCGACAAAGGGATCCACGGCAAGGGAGAGGAAAACCAGCGTCAGGTACGTGATGGAGGCGTGAAAAACTTTCATCGCGTTCTTCTTGGTGACGAGATCCTTCTTGGAGTTGTTGTAGAGGACGTGGGCCTCGTAGAGGAACCAGGCGCCGGCGCCGGCAGCCACCACGGTGTAGACGATCCCTGCACCGCCCAGCGGAATCATGAGCAGCGAGCAGGCGACCATGGCCCAGGTGTACAGGACCACCTGGACGGCAACCGTGCGTGAGCCGGCAACCGCGCCGAGCATGGGGACGTTGACGGCGTTGTAGTCGTCGCTGTAGCGCATGGACAGCGGCCAGTAGTGCGGGGGCGTCCACAGGAAGATGATCATGAACAGGATGACGGCCGGCCACTGGATGGTGTTGGTGACGGCGGCCCAGGCTATCAGGACGGGGAAGCAGCCGGCGGCGCCGCCCCAGACGATGTTCTGGGTAGTGCGGCGCTTGAGGATGAGCGAGTAGACCACCACGTACATGACGATCGCGCCGATGCCGAGCATGCCGGTCAGCGGGTTGATGCTCCACAGCAGAACCACTGCAATGACGGTCAAGACCCACGAGAACACGAGGGCTTCACGGGGAGTGATCACACCGGTCACGAGCGGCCGCTTGGAGGTGCGGTTCATGACCTTGTCGATGTCGCGGTCGATATAGCAGTTGAACGCGCCGGATGCACCGGCGGCCAGTGCCCCGCCCACCATGGTGGCCACCATCAGCCAGAGGCTGGGGACGCCGGAATTGCCGGCGAAGCTGTGCGCGTAGAACATGGTGGGCAGTGTGGTGACCAGCAGCAGCTCCACGACCCGGGGCTTGGTCAGGGCCAGGTAGCCCTTGGCCTTTTCGGAGAAGCTGATGGGGGGCCTTGCCCCGGTCTCGGCGATGGGGGTTTGCGCGGCACTCACGTGTGTTGTCACCATGTTTTCATCGATTGGATCAGCCGCAGAAAATTCGTGCGGTACGGTGCGCCAGTCCCCGCGGGAACAGAATGCGCGCCAAGTACATATCATAGCCGCCAGTTATGTGACAGCAGAAAAAATCCATATGTCAAGGCACAGGAAATACGTGCTCAACATATGAAAACCAATCACGCTTGGCTGCCCTTGTCGTGTAACTTTGGTTATGTCCGGGCTCGCAGGCGCGCCACGAAGCCTGAACCACGCACGTCCTGATTGCCAAAATCACAGATGCAGATCCGGGAACGTGCGCGTGGTGCGGCCAGTGTCTCAAGCTTTCGCCGCTGCACATGCTTGCCCGAATTTGCAACGTTTTGCCCATAACGAGAGGGACCTGTCAGTGTCACATCTGGATTTGCCAACGTTTAACTGGACCGCCACCGACCAGCGCGCAGTGGACACTGCCCGCATCCTGGCTGCCGACGCTGTTGAGAAGGTTGGCAACGGCCACCCCGGCACCGCCATGTCACTGGCCCCGGCCGCGTACCTGCTGTTCCAGAAGGTCATGCGGATCGACCCGAAGAACCCCGACTGGCTGGGCCGCGACCGCTTCATCCTCTCCCCCGGACACACGTCCCTGACGCTGTACGTGCAGCTGTTCCTCTCCGGCTACGGCCTGGAACTCTCCGACCTGGAAGCGCTGCGCACCTGGGGCTCGCTGACCCCGGGCCACCCGGAGTACAAACACACCGCCGGCGTGGAAATCACCACCGGCCCGCTGGGCCAGGGCCTGGCCTCCGCCGTCGGCTTCGCCTACTCACAGCGCCGCATGCGCGGCATGATGGACCCCGACGCCGCACCGGGCACCAGCCCCTTCGACCACACTGTGTGGGTCATCGCCTCCGACGGCGACCTCCAGGAAGGTGTCACCAGCGAGGCCTCCAGCCTGGCCGGCCACCAGGAGCTGGGCAACATGGTTGTCATCTACGATTCCAACCACATCTCCATTGAAGACGACACCAACATCGCCTACTCCGAGGACGTCCTCAAGCGCTACGAGGCCTACGGCTGGCATGTCCAGCGTGTGGACTGGACCAAGACCGGCGAATACGTCGAGGATGTTGCCGAGCTGCATGCAGCCCTGGCCGCCGCGAAGGCCGAGACCTCCAAGCCGTCCATCATTTCGCTGCGCACCATCATCGGCTACCCCGCCCCCAAGAAGCAGAACACCGGCGCCATCCACGGCTCCGCACTCGGTGCCGCCGAAGTTGCCGCCGTGAAGGAAGTTCTGGGCTTTGACCCGGAGAAGAGCTTCGTGGTTGAGCCCGAGGTCCTGGACCACACGCGCCAGCTGGTGGACCGCGGCGCCGCAGCCCGTGAAGAGTGGAACACCGGATTCAACGCCTGGAAGGCTGCCAACCCGGAGAACGCAGCCCTGCTCGAGCGCATCGAGAAGAAGGAACTGCCGGCCGGCTGGGAAGAAAACCTGCCCGCATTTGAAGGCGGCAAGGACGTCTCAACCCGCGTCGCATCCGGGAAGGTCCTGAACGCCATCGGCGGTGTCCTGCCGGAACTCTGGGGCGGCTCCTGCGACCTCGCCGGCTCCAACAACACCACCCTGGAAGGCACCGGATCCTTCATCCCGGCTGCCAAGCAGACCGACACCTGGTCCGGCGGCCCGTACGGCCGCGTCCTGCACTTCGGCATCCGTGAGCACGCAGCCGCCTCGATCGTGAACGGCATCCACCTGAGCGGACCCACCCGGGCCTACTCCGGAACGTTCCTGATCTTCAGCGACTACCAGCGCCCGGCCGTGCGCCTCTCCGCCCTCATGGGTGTCCCGTCCATCTACGTGTGGACGCACGACTCCATCGGCCTCGGCGAGGACGGCCCCACCCACCAGCCCGTGGAGCAGCTCGCCAGCCTGCGCGCCATCCCGGGCCTGGACGTGGTCCGTCCCGGCGACGCCAACGAGGTTGCCGCTTCCTGGAAGAAGATCCTGGAAACCAAGGACAACCCGGCCGGCATCGTGCTGACCCGCCAGAACATCCCCACCTACCCCCGCGGCAACGGTGCGGCAACGGCCACCGAGTTCGCCTCGGCGGACCTGGTGGAAAAGGGCGGCTACGTGCTGGCTGAGGCCGTGTCCGACGGCGTGACAGTCAACCCCGCGGTCATCCTCATCGCCACAGGTTCCGAGGTCCAGTTGGCTGTTGAGGCCCGCGAGGCCCTCGCCGCCGAAGGCATCGCCGCCCGCGTCGTCTCCATGCCGTGTGTCGAGTGGTTCAACGCCCAGCCCGCAGAGTACCGCGAGCAGGTCCTGCCGAAGGCCGTCAAGGCCCGCGTCTCGGTCGAGGCCGGACTGGCCCTGGGCTGGCGCGAGTTCGTGGGCGACGCAGGCCGTTCCATCTCCCTCGAGCACTTCGGCGCCTCCGCCGACTACAAGGTGCTGTTCAACGAGTTCGGCATCACCGCCGCGGCCGTGACGGCCGCGGCCAAGGACTCGCTGGCAGACGCCAACTCCTAACCGCAACACCCGTTCTTCCTGGCGCCGCCTGCTGCTGCGGGCGGCGCCAGGAATAGAACACCTCCCCTGCAATGCTGTACAAGGCAGGGCTCCAATCCCTGGACATGCTAAGGAAGAACGCACAATGAGCAACTCAACACCCACCGCCGCCCTCTCCGCCGCCGGTGTTTCCATCTGGCTTGATGATCTTTCCCGCGAACGCCTGAACAGCGGCAGCCTTGCGGCCCTGATCAAGGAAAAGAACGTAGTTGGCGTGACCACCAACCCCAGCATTTTTGAGGCCGCCATCACCAAGAGCGACGACTACAAGCCGGAGCTGAAGAAGTTCTCCGCCGCCGGCATCAACGCCGAAGACGCCGTCTTTGAAATCACCACGGCCGACGTTGCTGACGGCTGTGACCTGTTCGCACCCATCGCCGAGGCCACCAAGGGTGTCGACGGCCGCGTGTCCATTGAAGTGGATCCCCGCAAGGCCTGGGACACCGAGGGCACCTTCGCCGAGGCCAAGCGCCTGTACGCAAAGGTCAACAAGAAGAACGTCTACATCAAGATCCCCGCCACGCTTGAGGGTCTCGAAGCCATCACCGCCACCCTCGGCGAAGGCATCAGCGTCAACGTCACGCTGATCTTCTCCCTGGACCGCTACCGCGCCGTCATGAACGCCTTCCTCAGCGGCCTGGAGCTCGCCAAGGCCAACGGCCACAACCTGGCGGACATCCACTCCGTCGCCTCCTTCTTCGTCTCCCGCGTGGACCTGGAAATCGATGCCCGCCTCGACGCCCTCGGCACGGACGAAGCCGCAGCACTCAAGGGCAAGGCCGGCCTTGCGAACGCACGCCTCGCCTACCAGGCCTTCGAAGAGGTCTTCTCTTCCGAGCGCTGGGCCCTCCTGGCCGACGCTGGAGCACTCCCCCAGCGCCCCCTCTGGGCCTCCACGGGCGTCAAGAACCCGGCCTACCCGGACACGCTGTACGTGACCGAGCTGGTCGCCGCCAACGTGGTCAACACCATGCCGGAGAAGACCCTCGACGCCACGTTCGACCACGGCGTCGTCACCGGCGACACCATCACGGGCAGCTACGAGGAGTCCAACGCCCTGCTGAACAAGCTTGAGGGCCTGGGCATCTCCTACAACGACGTTGTCAACCTGCTGGAGACCGAAGGCCTCGACAAGTTCGTCGCCAGCTGGAAGGAACTGCTCAACCACGTGCAGGAAGCCCTCGACGCAGCCGGCGCGGAAGGCTAGGAAACACCCATGACATCACTGGCATTTGCAGCCACCGGCGCTGCCCAGGAGGCCGGCGCCACGCACCTCATGACACTGGTCGCCGACCAGGTCGCCTCACGCATTTTCGCGAAGGACGCCACCCTGTGGGGCGCGGACGCCGAAGCGGAGTCGGCGATCCGGCTCGGCTGGGTTGAGGCACCCGAGGTATCGGCGCCGCTGCTGGAGGACATCGCCGCCCTGCGCGACGAGCTCCGCGGCGAAGGCGTCAACCACATTGTCCTCTGTGGCATGGGCGGCTCGTCCCTGGCCCCGGAGGTCATCACGGCCACCGCAGGCGTCGAGCTGACCGTCCTGGACAGCACCGACCCCGACCAGGTCCGCGCCGCCGTCAGCGACCGCCTGGCCACCACGGCCATCGTGGTCTCCTCGAAGTCCGGCTCCACCCTGGAAACGGACTCCCAGCGCCGCATCTTTGAGCAGGAGTTCACTGCCGCGGGCCTCGATGCCAAGTCGCGCATCATCATCGTCACCGACCCCGGCTCGCCCCTGGACAAGTCTGCCCGCGAGGCCGGCTACCGCAAGGTGTTCAATGCTGACCCGAACGTTGGCGGGCGCTACTCCGGCCTGACCGCGTTTGGCCTGGTGCCCTCCGGCCTGGCCGGTGTCGACATCGCGGCACTCCTGGATTCCGCCGAGGAAGCCGCCGAGATGCTCCGTGACGACGACGTCGACAACGTGGGCCTGCGCCTTGGCGCAGCCCTGGGCGGCACCTCGCCGCTGCGCAACAAGATTGTGATCGTCGACGAAGGTTCGGGCATTGTCGGTTTCGCGGACTGGGCCGAGCAGCTCATCGCCGAGTCCACGGGCAAGCTGGGCACCGGCGTGCTGCCGGTCGTGGCAGGCCCCAACTCTCCCGAGGTCACGGGCGGTGCCGCCGACGTACTGGTGGTGCGGCTGGTGGCCGGGGACTCCGACGTTGAACTTCGCGAGAACGAGGTCAGCATCGCCGGAGACCTGGGTGCGCAGATGATGGTGTGGGAGTTCGCCACCGCCGTCGCCGGACGCCTGCTGGGCATCAACCCCTTCGACCAGCCGGACGTCGAGGCCGCCAAGGAAGCCGCCCGGGGCCTGCTTGACGCCACCCCGGCGCCCACCGCTGCACTGTTTGTTGACGGTGCCGTCGAGGTTCGTTGCGCCAATTCCGACGCCGCATGGCTGGCCGGCGCGACCACCGTCACCGATGCGCTGGCCGCACTTGCCGGAACGCTCGGCGCGGATGGCTACCTCAGCGTCCAGGTCTACCTGGACCGCCTGGACAACGCACCCCTGGAGGGGATCCGCGACGAGCTGGCACAGGCCACTGCGCGTCCGGTCACCTTTGGCTGGGGCCCGCGCTTCCTGCACTCCACCGGGCAGTTCCACAAGGGCGGCCCCGCCGTCGGAGTGTTCCTGCAGGTGACCGGTACCGCCACCGCGGACCTGGCCATCCCGGACCGGCCGTTCAGCTTTGGCGAGCTCATTGCCGCCCAGGCGGCGGGCGACGCAGCAGTGCTGGCGGCCCATGGCCGCCCGGTCCTGCGGCTGCACCTGAACGACACCGCCGCCGGCGTGGCCCAACTCCAGACTGCTGTGGCCGCGCTTGCGGGCCGCACCGAGAACGCATAAGGCGCTGCCCAACAGATGTCCACTTCTGCTACACGACACAATGAAAACCCGCTCCGGGACAGCCGCGACCGCCGGCTGTCCCGGGTGGCGGGCCCGTCGTCCCTGGTGCTCTTTGGAGTGACCGGGGACCTGGCGCGCAAGAAGCTCATGCCCGCCGTCTACGACCTCGCCAACCGCGGACTTCTCCCGCCCAGCTTTGCGCTGGTGGGCTTTGCCCGCCGCCAGTGGAGCGACGAACAGTTTGCCAAGGAGGTGCGCGCCTCCGTGGAGGCGTACTGCCGCACGCCCTTTGACGAGGCCGTCTGGAACCAGCTGCGCGAGGGCATCCGCTTCGTTGAGGGTGAATTTGACGACGGCGACGCATTCGAACGGCTCAAGTCCACCCTGGCAGGGCTGGATGCAAGCCGCGGCACGCGCGGCAACCACGCGTTCTACCTGTCCATCCCGCCGAAGGCGTTTGAGCAGGTCTGCCGCCAGCTGTCCGAGCACGGCCTGGCACAGACGGAGGATGAGAGCTGGCGCCGGGTGGTCATTGAAAAGCCCTTCGGCCACAACTTGGAGTCCGCCCGCGCCCTGAACAACATTGTGGAGTCGGTGTTCCCTGCCGACGCCGTGTTCCGGATCGACCACTACCTGGGCAAGGAGACGGTACAGAACATCCTGGCGCTGCGCTTTGCCAACCAGTTCTTCGAGCCTCTCTGGAACGCCAACTACGTCGACCATGTCCAGATCACCATGGCCGAGGACATTGGCACCGGCGGCCGTGCCGGCTACTACGACGGCGTGGGCGCAGCCCGCGACGTCATCCAGAACCACCTGCTGCAGCTTCTCGCGCTGACGGCCATGGAGGAGCCCATCTCCTTCAACGCCGACCACCTGCGCGCTGAAAAGGAAAAGGTCTTGGCAGCAGTCAAGCTGCCGGACGACCTCTCCACCCACTCGGCACGCGGGCAGTTTGCCGGCGGCTGGCAGGGCGGTGAGCAGGTCTTGGGCTACCTGGACGAAGAGGGCATTCCCGCCGATTCGACCACGGAAACCTACGCCGCGCTGCGCCTGGACATCAACACCCGCCGCTGGGCGGGCGTGCCGTTCTACCTGCGGGCAGGCAAGCGCCTGGGCCGCCGCGTGACGGAGATCGCCGTGGTGTTCAAGCGTGCACCCAACCTGCTGTTCACCGACCATGAAGACGACGACTTCGGCCAGAACGCCGTCGTCATCCGCGTCCAGCCGGACGAGGGCGTGACCATCCGCTTCGGCTCCAAGGTGCCGGGCACGCAGATGGAGGTCCGCGACGTCACCATGGACTTTGGCTACGGACATGCCTTCACCGAGTCCAGCCCGGAAGCGTACGAGCGCCTCATCCTGGATGTGCTGCTCGGCGAACCGCCCCTGTTCCCCCGCCATGAAGAGGTGGAACTGTCCTGGAAGATCCTTGACCCGTTCGAGGAATACTGGGCAGCCGAGGGCATCCAGCCTGAAAGCTACGAACCCGGCAGCTGGGGCCCCGCCTCAGCCGACGAACTGTTGACCCGAGACGGAAGGATGTGGCGGCGTCCATGATCGTTGAACTGCCCAACACAACCACCTCCAAGATCACCAAGGAGATCGTCAAGATGCGCGAGCAGGGCGGCGTTGTCGCCCTGGGCCGTGTCCTGACACTGGTGGTCATCACCAAAAACGGCCTGGAGGAGGAAGCCATCGCGGCGGCCAACCTGGCCAGCCGGGAGCACCCCTGCCGCATCATCGTGCTCGCGACCGGTTCATCCGGGGAGGAAACCCGCCTCGACGGTGAAATCCGCGTGGGCGGCGACGCCGGTGCCTCCGAGGTCATCGTGCTGCGTGGCTACGGCGAACTGGCGGTGGAGAACGAGTCCATCGTCTCCGCGCTGCTGCTGCCGGACGCGCCCATCGTGGCATGGTGGCCCAATGAGGCACCGCAGGTTCCGAGCAAGTCGCCCGTGGGCCGCATCGCCCACCGCCGGATCACCGATTCCGCCAACGCGGATGACCCCCGCGACGCGCTCAAGCACATCGCCTTGACGTACGCGGCCGGCGACACCGACCTTGCCTGGACGCGCCTGACCAACTGGCGCATCCAGCTCGCAGCCGCCCTTGACCAGTACGACGGCGCGGACCCCATCACGGGGCTCCGGGTCGAGGGTGCCAGCGACTCCCCCAGCACACTGCTGCTGGCGTCGTGGCTGCACAAGGCACTGCAGGTCCCCATCTCCGTGGTGGAGGATCCGCGCGGCACCGGCATCCGCCAGGTTGTCATCGAGCGGTCAAAGGGCAATGTGGAACTCACCCGCCCCGGCAGCCTCGAGGCCGTGCTGAGCCAGCCGGGCCAGCCCCAGCAACAAATTTCCCTGCCGCGGCGGTCCCTCCAGGACTGCCTGGCCGAGGAACTGCGCCGTCTTGATCCGGACGACGTGTTTGGCGAAGTTGTCACCGAAGGCTTGCAAAAGCTATTGGCAGAAGAAGAGGTTGTCCAGTCATGAGTTCAAACATCCGTGTCACCCCGCACCCCTCCTTCGATGTGCTGGCCGCCACCACGGCTGCCCGGCTCATCACCCGGCTGCTGGACGTCCAGAGTGAACGCGGCGAAGCAACCGTGGTGCTGACCGGCGGCAGCGTCGGCATTGCCACGCTCGCCGCAGTCGCCGCATCCCCCGCCCGCCTCGCGGTCGACTGGGGCAAGGTCAACTTCTGGTTCGGCGACGACCGCTTTGTGGAAACCGGCTCGCCTGACCGCAACCTCCGCCAGGCTTCTGAGGCGCTGCTGGACCACATCCCCGTGGACCCGGCGCGCGTGCACGCAATGGCTGCCAGCGACACCGCAGCCGATGTGGACGAGGCCGCGGCACTGTACGTTGCGGAGCTCGCCGCCGCGGCGGCTGCGGAGTGGGAGAACGACGACGCGTCCCCGGCACAGGCGCCCGCCGTCCCCCGCTTCGACGTGCTGCTGCTGGGCCTGGGCCCGGACGCACACATCGCCTCGCTGTTCCCGGAGATGGCAGGCATCCGCACCAAGGGCACTCCCGCAGTGGGCGTGCGCAACTCCCCCAAGCCGCCGCCGGAGCGCGTGTCCCTGACCCTTGAGGCCATCAACTCGGCCCAGGAAATCTGGATCGTGGCCGCAGGGGCGGACAAGGCCGCCGCGGTGGGCCTGGGCCTGGCCGGTGCCAGCGAGGTGCAGGTGCCTGCATCGGGTGCACGCGGCGTCAACAAGACGCTGTGGCTGCTCGACGAAGCGGCCGCCGCCAAGGTGCCGGGCGCCCTCATGCGCCGCGAGCCCTAGGCAGCAGAGCGGGGCTGGGCACGCCCACAGCCCGTTGGTGGTGCGACAATGACGGATCCGAGTCAATCGGATCCGTCATTTTCGTCTGCCGGGGTGCGGAGGAATTCTGCGGACCTTGCTGCAGGCGGTTCTGCAGGGCAAAGGGAAGGGCCCCGATCGGTGCAAACCAATCGGGGCCCTTCTCCTGTCTTGCGGCGTGTTGCTAGCCGCCAATGTTGCCGTAGGACATTATCAGGCCGAGGCCGATGATGACCAGGCCCCAGACGATGCCCAGGACCACTGTGAAGCGGTTCAGGTTGCGCTCGGCAACACCTGACGAACCGAGGTTTGAGCTCATGCCGCCGCCAAACATGTCAGAGAGGCCGCCGCCGCGGCCCTTGTGCAGCAGGATCAACAGGGTCAGCAGCAGGCTGGTGACACCCAAAAGAATCTGCAGTGCGATTTGTAGAGCTTCCACGGAGGGGCCTTTCAGCATGGAGATGGGTAAATCAAGACTTTGGTGGTTGCACCGCAGCCAAGTCTAACCGTGTCCACCCGCACATTGCGAATGGACACGGTTCATGACGGAGGGAGGACCCGGGAGCCCCGGGAGGGGTGCCGGGCCCATGCCTGCCGCGTTCCGGCAAAATCGCGAAGCGACTTGTCGGGCGGGCAAGTGGATGGGCCCACACACGCGAGGGGCCCCGGCCGGGGTACGAGGCCGGGGAGCGTGTGGGGACTACTTCGTGACGAGGTGGCTTTCAAAGCGGGCGATGCTGGCGAACTCGCCGGCATCGAGGCTTGCGCCGCCCACCAGGACACCGTCGACGTCACGCTCGGACATGATGGCCGCCACGTTGTTCGCCTTGACCGAGCCGCCGTAGAGGAGGCGTGTCTTGGCGGCCGTTTCGGCGTCGAAGAGTTCGGCGAGTTCGGCACGGATGGCGGCACACATTTCCTGTGCATCTTCCGGGCCGGCCACTTCGCCGGTGCCGATGGCCCAGACGGGCTCGTAGGCGATGACGAGCTTGGCGGCTTCCTCGGCGGTCAGGCCGGCGACTCCGCCGCGGACCTGGGCGACGGTGTGCTCGACGTGGGTGCCGGCCTTGCGGATCTCCAGGCCTTCACCGGCGCACAGCACGGGCGTGACGTCGTTGCGGAACGCGGCCTTGACCTTGGCGTTGAGCAGCTCGTCGCCTTCACCGTGGATTTCGCGGCGTTCGCTGTGGCCCACCAGGACGTATGCGCAGCCGAGCTTGTTCAGGAAGGCACCGGAGATGTCGCCGGTGTAGGCGCCGGAGTCCTTGTCGGAGAGGTCCTGGCCGCCGTAGGCGAGCTTGAGCTTGTCGCCCTGGACCAGGGTCTGCACACCGCGCAGGTCGGTGAAGGGAGGGAAGACAGCAACTTCCACCCGGGCAAAGTCATGGCGGGCGTCGGACAGCGTCCATGCCAGCTTCTGCAGGAGGGTGATGCCCTGGACGTGGTCCATGTTCATCTTCCAGTTGCCTGCGATCAGCGGCGTCCGGTCAAAATTGCCGTTCGTTGAAGTAGTCATCGCTTCTCTCGTTTCTTGCGTTGCTTAGAGTAAAACTTGTAGCTAAAAGTCAAGGGGTGCCTGCGGCAAAAAGGTGGCGGCAGGGCGGACCCTGCCACCACCTCGGTGCAGCTAGCGTTCCAGTGCAACCAGTCCGGGGAGTTCCTTGCCTTCAAGGAATTCCAGGCTGGCACCGCCGCCGGTGGAGATGTGCCCGAAGGCGGCATCCTCAAAACCGAGCGAGCGGACTGCGGAGGCGGAGTCGCCGCCGCCGACGACGGTGAAGCCGCCGTTGCTGCTGTTCGCGGCCAGGGCTGCTGCCACGGCGCGGGTGCCCTCTGCGAAGGCGGCAAACTCGAACACGCCCATGGGGCCGTTCCAGAAGACCGTCTTGGCTCCGGCGATGGCCGTGGCAAACGCGGCACCGGTTTCGGGTCCGATGTCCAGGCCGAGCCCGGTGGCGCCGAAGGAGCTTGCCTCCATGTCCGTCGCCGGCACGACCTCGTTGGCCGCGTCGGCGGCAAACGCCGCCGCAACCACAATGTCGGTGGGCAGCACGAACGTGGTGCCTGCCGCGGCTGCGCGTGCCAGGTAGTCCTGGACCACGGGGATCTGGTCGACCTCAAGCAGGGAGGCACCCACCTTGAAGCCTTGGGCTGCCAGGAAGGTGAACAGCATTCCGCCGCCCACCAGGATGGAGTCTGCCTTGCCGATCAGGTTGTCGATCACGGCCAGCTTGTCGGAGACCTTGGATCCGCCCAGCACCACCACGTAGGGCCGCTCGGACTCGGTGGTGAGCTTGCGCAGCACCTCGAGCTCGGTCTTGACCAGGTCGCCCTGGTAGGACGGCAGTGCCTTGGCAATGTCGAACACGCTGGCGTGCTTGCGGTGCACCGCACCGAAGGCGTCGTCAACGTAGGCGCCGTTGTCCCCTGTGAGGGCGGCGAGCTCGGCAGCGAAAGCCGCGCGTTCGCCGTCGACCTTGGAGGTCTCGCGGGCGTCAAAACGCACATTCTCGAGCACCAGGACGGAGCCGTCGGCCAGGGCGGCAGCAGCCGCCTGGGCGGCGGGACCGGTGGTGTCGGCTGCCAGTGTCGCGTTCAATTCGGGGGCCAGTTCAGCCAGGCGCGTCACGGCCGGGGCCAGTGAGTACTTTGCCTCGGGAGCTCCCTTGGGCCGGCCCAGGTGGGCGCTGACCAGGACGCGTGCGCCGGCATTTGCCAGTGCCTTGATGACGGGCAGGGATGCCTTGATGCGCCCGTCGTCTGTGACGTTAGAGCCGTCGAGCGGCACGTTCAGGTCACTTCTGACCAGTACGTACCGCCCGCGGACACCTTCATCGATAAGTTCGTTGAGGGTGTGAAGAGTCATTCGTTCGCCTTAGAGCTTCGAGGCGACGAGCTTGGTCAGGTCGACCAGGCGGTTGGAGTAGCCCCACTCGTTGTCGTACCAGGAAACAACCTTGACCTGGTTGCCAATGACCTTGGTCAGGCCCGAGTCGAAGATCGAGGAGGACGGGTCCGTGACGATGTCGGAGGAAACGATGGGATCCTCGGTGTACGTCAGGTAGCCGGCCAGCTTGCCTTCGGCGGCTGCAGCCTTGTAGGCGGCGTTGACTTCCTCAACAGTGACCTCGCGGCTGACGGTTGCGGTCAGGTCGGTGGCGGAACCCGTGGGGACGGGCACGCGGATGGCGTAGCCGTCGAGCTTGCCCTTGAGCTCCGGCAGGACCAGGCCGATGGCCTTGGCCGCACCCGTGGAGGTGGGGACCATGTTGATGGCGGCGGCGCGTGCACGGCGGAGGTCGCTGTGCGGGCCGTCCTGCAGGTTCTGGTCGGCAGTGTAGGCGTGGATGGTGGTCATGAGACCGCGCTCCAGGCCGAAGTTGTCGTTCAGGACCTTGGCCAGCGGGCCGAGGCAGTTGGTGGTGCAGGATGCGTTGGAGATGATGTTGTGCGCAGCCGGGTCGTACAGGTCGTCGTTGACGCCCATGACGATCGTGATGTCCTCGTCGGAGGCCGGTGCGGAGATCAGGACCTTCTTGGCGCCTGCATCGATGTGCTTCTGTGCCCCTGCTGCCTTGGTGAAGAAGCCGGTGGACTCGATGACGATGTCAACACCCAGCTCGCCCCAGGGGAGGTTGGAGGGATCGCGCTCGGCGAAGACCTGGATGGTCTTGCCGTTGACAACCAGGTGGCCGTCCACAACTTCAACGCTGGCGGCCAGGCGGCCGGTTACGGAGTCGTACTTGAGCAGGTGTGCCAGGGTCTCAGGGCTGGTCAGGTCATTGACGGCAACGATGTCAATGTCGGCACCCTGGGCAAGGGCGGCGCGGAAGTAGTTGCGGCCGATGCGGCCGAACCCGTTGATACCAATACGAGTAGTCACTTGTTCTCTCTCCTTGGTGCTCCAAATTGAACACACGTAGACAGGCTGAAGGTCACCTTCAACCATGGTTTCCCGCACGACGTTGGGCAGAGATCTTCTTGCTGGCGCCGTAAAAACAGGCGTCGTGATCCATATTACGTTCTATGGGGCCCGCCCCGTTAATCTTACGGAGCGGGCGTCCATATATTGGTCATGTGCGCGGCGGTGCTGCCGCCGCGCCGCAGTTCCGCCTTACGGCAGGATCAGCGAGGTGGCGTTCTTGCGGGCCGCCTCAAAGCGCTTGGACACGTCGGCCCAGTTCACGAGGTTCCAGAATGCCTTGACGTAGTCAGCCTTGACGTTGACGTAGTCCAGGTAGAAGGCGTGCTCCCACATGTCCAGCATCAGCAGCGGGGTGGTGGCCACGGGGACGTTGCCCTGCTGGTCGAACAGCTGCTCGATGACCATGTTGCCGCCGAGGCCCTCGTAGGACAGCAGCGCCCAGCCGGAGCCCTGGATGCCCATGGCGGCGGCGGTGAAGTGGGCGCGGAAGGCGTCGAAGGAGCCGAAGGCGTCGTCGATTGCTGCTGCGAGCTCGCCCTCAGGCTTGTCGCCGCCGTCCGGTGACATGTTGTTCCAGAAGATGGAGTGGTTGGTGTGGCCGCCGAGGTGGAATGCCAAGTCTTTGGAGAACCTGTTGATATTGGCGAAGTTGTTGCTTTCGCGGGCCTCTGCCAGCTGCTCAAGGGCCTGGTTTGCACCGGCAACGTATGCTGCGTGGTGCTTGCTGTGGTGCAATTCCATGATGCGGGCGGAAATATTGGGCTCCAGAGCAGCGTAGTCATAGCTGAGTTCTGGAAGTGTGTACTTAGTCACGGTTCCTCCATTGCGTTTCTTCTAGTGTTTGCCGGCCACGTGGGCCGAACCTGTGGACAGCCGTTTCCGGCCGCCCCACGTCTCTACTCTTTCATACTAGGCGCGTTAGCCATCCAGCATGTCAAAAGTGACGTTGGACTCAGTGCCCGGGATGCCCAGGTCCTTGGCTTTCTTGTCCGCCATGGCCAGCAGGCGGCGGATGCGCCCGGCGATGGCGTCCTTGGTCAGCGGAGGGTCGGCCAGCCGGCCCAGCTCGTCCAGGCTCGCCTGCTTGTGGGCCACGCGCAGGGCGCCGGCATATTGCAGGTGGTCCGGGACGTCGTCGCCGAGGATCTCCAGGGCACGCTCCACCCGGGCGCCGGCAGCCACGGCGGCCTGGGCCGAGCGGCGCAGGTTGGCGTCGTCAAAGTTGGCCAGGCGGTTGGCGGTTGCCCGCACCTCCTTGCGCATGCGCCGCTCCTCCCAGACGAGGAAGGTGTCGTGGGCACCCATGCGGACCAGCAGTTCACCGATGGTGTCGCCGTCGCGGATGACCACCCGGTCCACGCCGCGGACGTCGCGCGCCTTGGCGGCAATGTCCAGCCGTCGGGCGGCGCCCACCAGGGCAAGCGCGGCCTCCGGGCCGGGGCAGGTGACTTCCAGGGCCGAGGAGCGGCCGGGTTCCGTCAGGGAGCCGTGCGCCAGGAAGGCGCCGCGCCAGACCGCCTCGGCATCCGCCGTCGAACCATTGACGACGGCGGACGGCAGCCCGCGCACGGGACGTCCCCTGCCGTCGAGCAGGCCGCTCTGGCGCGCCAGTGCCTCACCGTCGCGGACAACGCGCACCACGTAGCGGCTGCCGCGCCGCAGCCCGCCGCCGGAAACGACGACGATCTCGCTTTGGTGCCCGTACATCTCGGCGATGGCCAGGCGCAGCCGGCGGGCCGTTGCCGCCGTGTCCACCTCGGCCTCGATCACGATGCGCCCGGAGATGATGTGCAATCCCCCGGCGAATCGCAGCAGGGCTGAGACTTCAGCCTTGCGCACCGAGGATTTCTTGATCTCCAGACGGGAGAGTTCCTCTTTTACCGCCGCTGTCAGCGCCATGGTTCAGCCTCCACTTTCACAAACATCTAATATCCCCCAAAAATATCGCGGTATGACGCGGCCAGCCGCAACGGGTCATGGACCGCCTTGCCGGCCGTGCCTTCGACCATGCCGAACACCACCTGCGCGCCCATCATGGCTGCGGCTGCCCGGAACTCGTCAACGTCGGCGATGGACCGCGGATCGGCCAGCACCACATCGACCGTGAATCCCGGCGCGTAGCGGGCGATGACATGCAGGTGGTCTGCGGCGTTCATGCCGGCTGCCTCGGCATCGTTGACGTCCAGGTTCATGGTGAGCAGCCGCTTGGCCTTGGTGGTGCACAGGGCGTCGCGCATTTCCGGCAGCAGCAGGTGCGGCAGCACGGACGTGTACCAGGAACCGGGGCCCAGGACCACCCAGTCGGCGTTGTGGATTGCCTCGACGGCCTCCGCACACGCCGGTGCGTCCTGCGGCATGAGCTGGACATAGTCGAGTTCTCCCGCCTTGGCCAGGACCGACTGCCCGGTGATGAGCGGGCCTGGAACGCCGTTGTCCTTGGCCCGCCCTTCAATGGTGAGGGGCACGCTGGCCATGGGCAGCACCTCGCCGCGGGCGCCCAGCAGGGCACCCGCCCAGCGCAGTCCGGCCACGGTGTCGCCCAACAGCTCCCACAAGGTGACAATCAGCAGGTTCCCCAAGGCGTGGTTGTCGAGGGAACCCGAGATGCCCTCGCGGGAGGTGAAGCGGTGCTGCATGACGTCGCGCCAGGTGCGGCCCCAGTCGGTGTCGTCACACAGTGCGGCCAGCGCCATGCGGAGGTCGCCCGGGGGAAGGACGCCCAACTCTTCGCGCAGGCGGCCGGAGGAACCGCCGTCGTCAGCGACCGTGACGACGGCGGTGATGTTGCCGGTGATCAGGCGCAGGGCGGAGAGGGAGGCGGCCAGCCCGTGCCCGCCGCCGAGGGCTGCCACCTGCACTGCCGATTCCGGGCCCGACAATTTCGCTGCCGACGGAATGATCGGCAAAATTCCCGTGTACACGCGCGCCTACTCCCGGCCGAGGTCGCGGTGGCGGATGCTGGTGGTGACGCGGGGCAGCTGGCTCAGGCGCTTGGCCAGTTCAATGGCGACGGCGACCGAACGGTGCTTGCCGCCCGTGCAGCCAATGGCGATCGTGGCATAGTGCTTGTTCTCGCGGCGGTAGCCTTCCAGCACTGGTTCCAGGGCGTGGACGTAGCGGTCCACGAAGTCTGCCGCGCCGTTGTCCTTGAGGACAAAGTTGCTGACGGCCTCGTCCTGGCCTGTGAGCGGGCGCAGCTGCGGGATCCAGTGTGGGTTGGGGATGAAGCGGACGTCGGCAACATAGTTGGCGTCCACGGGCAGGCCGTACTTGAAGCCGAAGCTCATGACGGTCAGGGTCAGCACCACCGGGCCGGACTCGGAGAACAGCTCCGTGACGGCTGAACCCAGCTGGTGGACGTTCAAGTCGGAGGTGTCCAGGAGCATTTCCGCCTGGGCCTTCATCTCGGCGAGCAGCACGCGCTCGGCGGCGATGCCGTCGAGGATGCGCCCGTCCTTCTGGAGCGGGTGCGGGCGGCGGCCCTGCTCGAAGCGGCGCACCAGGGTGTCGTCGCTGGCGTCCAGGAACAGCACCCGGTAGGCGACGCCGGCGGCGGACAGGGCGTTGAGTGATTCGCGGATGTCGGCGAAGAGGGCCTTGCCGCGCACGTCGACGACGACGGCCAGCTTGGGCAGCGCCCCCGGCATGCGCGAGACAAGCTCGGACAGTGTGCCGAGCATCTGCGGCGGCAGGTTCTCAATTACGTACCAGCCGTGGTCTTCGAGGGCATTGGCGGCCGTGCTTCGGCCGGCCCCGGACATGCCGGTGACAACCAGAAGTTCCGATTCGACAGGCTTGATGGGAGTCAGGTCCCCATCCACGGTTGAGGTTTCGTCCTGCTGTTCTGTCATTGCACTTCCCTGTCACTAGATTGCTGGCAGTCTTGCCACTAAGCCTAGTCGCAGGGGCCCCAAACTCGCGAAGCGGGTTAAGGGGTCGCGGCACCGGTGCTGCCCGCTAGTCCAGGATTTCGCCCGTCGTCATGTTCACTGCCGGCGCAGCACCCTCACCCGAACCGTCGGCGCCGAGGGTGGCATGGATGGCCGCCGCGAGGGCGGGGCCGATGCCCTTGGCCTGTGACAATTCATCCGGGGATGCCGCCCGGACCTTCTTCAGCGAGCCAAAGTGTGCCAGCAGCGCCTTCTGCTTGGCCGGGCCAAGGCCAGGCACGGTGTCCAGCACGGAGGCAACCATGGCCTTGCCCCGCTTGGCCCGGTGGAAGGTGATGGCGAAGCGGTGGGCCTCGTCGCGGATGCGCTGCAGCAGGTACAGTCCCTCGGAGGAACGGGGCAGGATGACAGGGAAATCGCTGTCCGGAACCCACACCTCCTCGAGCCGCTTGGCCAGGCCAACCACGGCCACGTCGGTGATGCCGAGGTCCGCCAGCGCACGCGATGCCGCGTTGACCTGGGGCACGCCGCCGTCGACCACCACGAGGTTGGGCGGGTAGGCGAACTTGCCGCGGACAGTCTCGGCTGCCTCTCCCCCGGGGGAAATCTGGCCGGAGGCGGGTGCCGCCTGGGCACGCTCCTGCTGCTCGGCCAGGTAATTCTTGAAGCGGCGGCTGATGACGTCGTACATGGATGCGGTGTCGTCAATGGCGGCATCGCCGGTGATCGCAAACTTGCGGTACTCCCCCTTTTTAGCGATTCCGTCCTCCACAACCACCATGGATGCGACCACATTGGTGCCTTGCACGTGCGAGATGTCGTAACATTCGATGCGCAGCAGCGGCATGGGCAGGTCGAGGGCCTCCTGCAGTTCGGCAAGGGCCAGCGACCGCGTGGTCAGGTCACCCGCCCGGCGTGACTTGTGCAGCAGCATGGCCTGTCGCGCGTTCGCCTGGACGGTGTCCATGAGCGCGGCCTTCTCACCCCGCTGCGGCACCTTGATGGAGACTTTCCCCTGCCGCAGCCCGCCCAGCCATTCGGCGAGGTATTCGTGGTTGGTGGGGAGCTCCGGCAGCAGGATCTGGCGCGGAATGTTGTCCTGCTGCGACTCCTCGGCACCGTAGACCTGCTGCATGAGGTGCTCCCAGAGTTCGGCGTCCGTGGCGTCCTCCACCTTCTCCACCACCCAGCCGCGCTGGCCCCGGATGCGCCCGCCGCGGACGTAGAACACCTGGACGGCCGCCTCGAGTTCATCTTGTTCGACGGCGAAAATGTCGGCATTGGTGTCTTCCGCCAGCACCACGGCGTTGCGTTCGAAAACTTTTTTGAGCGCGATGATGTCGTCGCGCAGCCGGGCGGCCCGCTCATAGTCGAGCTCGGCGACGGCTTCCTTCATTTGCTTCTCGAGGGTGCTGATGAAGCGCTTGGCCTCGCCACCCATGAAGTCGCAGAAGTCCTGGGCGAGGGCCTTGTGGTCCTCCTCGCTGATGCGCCCCACGCAGGGTGCGGCACACTTGTCGATGTAACCGAGCAGGCAGGGCCGGCCGCTGCGCTCGGCCCGGCGCAGCACGCCGGGGCTGCAGCTGCGCACGGGGAACACGCGCAGCAGGGTGTCCATGGTTTCCCGGATGGCGCCCGCCGTGTACGGGCCGAAGTACTTGGTGCCCTTGCGCCGCTCCCCCCGCATGACCTGCACGCGCGGGTATTTTTCGCCCATCGACACGGCCAGGTACGGGTACGTCTTGTCGTCCCGGAAGGCCAGGTTGTAGCGGGGTGCAAATTCCTTGATCCACGTGTATTCCAGCTGCAGCGCTTCAAGCTCGCTGCCCACGATGGTCCACTGCACGCTCGCGGCATGGTGCACCATGGCGTGGGTCTTGGGCAGCAGCGTGGCCGGGTTGGCGAAGTAGGAGTTCAGCCGTGAGCGCAGGTTTTTGGCCTTGCCCACGTAGATGATGCGCCCGTGTTCGTCCCTGAAACGGTATACGCCGGGATCGGTGGGAATTTCGCCCGTCTTGGGCCGGTAGGTGCTGGGATCTGCCACAACTACATCCTAGGCTGTCGCCGCCGGGCCGGCCCAAAGCAGCGCGGTGCAGTGCCGGGCCCAAGGCAGTGCCGGGCCCCTCCCGGCCCGGTGCGCACGGCCCTGCCCTTGTTTGTGCAAGGGCGGGGGGACTATTCGGCGGCGGGGCTCTGGTTGTACTTGGTGCTGCGTTCCTGGCCGGTCAGCTCCGCAATAGCGTCCATGATGGCGTCGGTGGCGGCCCTCCGGGCAGGCAGTGAATGGTCCGGGCCTGTCTTTTCAAACGTCAGCGGCTTGCCAAAGCGCAGCGTGAACGGGGCCGGGTGGACAGTCTTCTTCCCGGCCGGCTGCAGCTTCTCGGTGCCGATGATGCCCACGGGAACAACCGGTGCGCCGGTGGTGAGCGCCAGCCAGCCGACGCCGGTCCGCCCCCGGTACAGCACACCGTCGCGCGAGCGGGTCCCTTCCGGGTAGATGCCAACGCCGTCGCCGCGGCCCAGAATTTCCAGGAGTGTCTTCAGCGCCGCAACGCTGGCCGCCTGCTCGCCGCGCTCCACGGGGATGGAATGCACGGATTCGAAGAAGGCCTTCTGCAGCTTGCCCTTGAGCCCCTTGCCGGTGAAGTACTCGGCCTTTGCAAAAAAGGACACTGGCCGCGGGGTCAGCGCCTGGACAATGACCGAGTCAAAAAATGAAAGGTGGTTGGGTGCCACGATGAATGGCCCTTCCACGGGAACGTTCTCCACGCCTTCAACGGTGGGCCGGCACAGGCCCTTAATGGTTCCGCGCGTCAGCACGCGGGTCATGTCATAGATCGCCATGGGTGCCCTCCCCCGCCGTTGCGGTGAGCGTTGCCAGAAGTTCCTCCGCGGACTGGACGACGGCGCGGGCTCCTGCCGCTGCCAGCTCTCCGTCGGCGGCAAATCCCCAAGCAACGCCGACGCACTCCAGCCCGTTGCCGGCGGCACCGTGAACGTCCTGGTGCCGGTCGCCCACCATGACGGCGTGCGGCAGCTGGCCGGGTTCGGCACCGGCGGCAGCCGCGGGTGCCGTCTCCGCCAGGGCGGCCGCGATGATTTCCGTCTTTCCGGGACGGTAGCCGGGGTCGCCCGGCTTCAGCGTCTCGTCGGCGTGCGAGCCCCGGATCGCCACAAAGTAGCGGTCCAGCCCGTGATGGGCCAGCAGGACCTTGGCCAGCGGCTCCGGCTTCTGGGTGGCCACGGCAAGTTGCACGCCGCGCGCCTGCAGCTGCGCCAGCACCTCCTCCACGCCGGGGTAGACGACGGACATGGCCATGCCCCGGGCCCCGTACCAGGCGCGGTAGGCGGCGATGACATCCTCCACCTTGCCGGCGGGCACGCCCAGGAGGTTGACCAGGGCGTCGGCAAGCTTGGGTCCGATGACGGCGTTCAGCTCGTCGAGGCTGGGAACCGGCAGGTCCATGGCAGCAAGGGCATGCTGCAGGCCTCCGGTGATGCCGCCGGCGGGGTCAACCAGGGTTCCGTCGAGGTCAAAAAGGACCACAGAGGGCGGGCCGTCACGTTTTATGCCCGCGTTTGTGGCAGGGATTGCAGTACTCACGTCCATAGTTTCTCACGACCCCGGCACACTGGAGGCCATCCATGCCGCAACGGGCATATCTGGCTCCGGTGGTTCCGGCGCCTTACAGCACCTCGCGGAGGAACTCGGCCGTATAGCTCTCGGAGCTCTTGGCCACCTTCTCGGGCGTGCCTGCCGCCACAAGCCGCCCGCCGCCGGTGCCGCCGTCGGGGCCCAGGTCCACGATCCAGTCGGCACTCTTGATCACGTCGAGGTTGTGCTCGATGACGATGACGGTGTTGCCCTTGTCCACCAAGCCCTGGAGCACCAGCAGGAGCTTGCGGATGTCCTCGAAGTGCAGGCCCGTGGTGGGTTCGTCCAACACATAGATGCTGCGTCCGTTGGAGCGCTTCTGCAGTTCTGCCGCGAGCTTGACGCGCTGCGCCTCGCCGCCGGAGAGCGTGGTGGAAGCCTGCCCCAGCCGCACGTAGCCCAGTCCGACGTCGACCAGCGTGCGCAGGTGCCGGGCGATGGGCGTGAAGGCGGCGAAGAACTCGGCGCCTTCCTCGATGGGCATGTTCAGCACGTCCGCAATGGACTTGCCCTTGTAGTGGACCTCGAGCGTCTCGCGGTTGTAGCGGGCGCCGTGGCACACTTCGCAGGGCACGTAGACGTCGGGCAGGAAGTTCATCTCAATCTTCAGCGTGCCGTCGCCGGTGCAGGCCTCGCAGCGCCCGCCCTTGACGTTGAAGGAGAAACGGCCCGGCTGGTAGCCGCGCATTTTCGACTCATTCGTCTCGGCGAAGAGCTTGCGGATGTTGTCAAAAACACCCGTGTAGGTGGCCGGGTTGGAGCGCGGGGTGCGGCCGATGGGGCTCTGGTCAACGTGCACCACCTTGTCCAGGTGCTCCAGGCCGTCCACACGCAGGTGGCGTCCGGCCACCTGCTTGGCGCCGTTGAGCTTGTTGGCGAGCACCTTGTACAGGATCTCGTTGACAAGGGTGGACTTTCCGGAGCCGCTGACACCGGTCACGGCCGTCAGGACGCCGAGCGGGAACTTCACATCAATGGTGTGCAAGTTGTTTTCCCGGGCCCCGACCACGGTGAGTTCGCGCTTTTTGTCGTACTTGCGCCGCTTGGGCGGGACGGCGATGGCCTTGCGTCCGGACAGGTAGTCGCCCGTAAGGGATTCGGTGTTGGCCAGCAGGCCCTCGAGGGACCCCGAGTGGACGACCTCGCCCCCGTGCTCGCCGGCGCCGGGGCCGATGTCCACGATCCAGTCGGCCTCCTTGATGGTGTCCTCGTCATGTTCCACGACGATGAGCGTGTTGCCGAGGTCGCGCAGCCGGGTCAGCGTTTCGATGAGGCGGCGGTTGTCGCGCTGGTGCAGGCCGATCGAGGGCTCATCAAGGACGTACAGCACGCCGACCAGGCCGGACCCGATCTGGGTGGCCAGCCTGATGCGCTGTGCCTCGCCGCCGGAGAGGGTGGCCGAGGCGCGTTCCAGGTTCAGGTATTCCAGGCCCACGTCCAGCAGGAACTTCAGGCGGGCCTGGATCTCCTTCAGGACCTGGCTGGCGATCTGCGCCTCCCGGCCCGTGAGGACCAGGTTGGAGAGGAAGTCGAAGCAGTCGCGCATGGAGAGCGCACACACCTGGGCGATGGACATGCCGTTGATAAGCACGGACAGCGATGCCGGGTTCAGGCGCGCCCCGCCGCAGGCCGGGCACGGGATCTGGCGCATGTACTCTTCGTAGCGGTCCCGGGCGGAATCGGACTCCGTCTCCATGTGCTTGCGCTGGATGTACTGCACGGCGCCCTCGAAGCCCGTGCTGTACTTGCGTTCACGGCCGAAGCGGTTGCGGTACTGGACCACAACCTTGTGGTCCTTGCCGTACAGGATGGCCGTGCGGGCGTCGGTGGACAGCTTGTTCCAGGGGGTTTCGAGCGTGAAGTCCAGCTCGGCCGCCAGGCCCTCGAGCAGCCGGTTCCAGTACTCGGTGGTGGCGGTGCCCAGCGACCACGGTGCAATGGCGCCGTCGCGCAGGGACATGAACGGGTTGGGGACAACCAGCTCCTCATCCACTTCCAGCTTGGTGCCGATGCCGCTGCAGGCGGAGCAGGCGCCGAAGGGGTTGTTGAAGGAGAAGGACCGCGGCTCAATCTCGTCAATGGCGAGGGGGTGCTCATTGGGGCAGGCCAGGTTTTCCGAGAACGAGCGGATGCGGCCGGAATCGCCGGCGTCCAGGTCCACGAGCTCGGCCAGGATGCGGCCCTCCGCCAGGCCCAGGGCGGTTTCCACGGAGTCGGTGAGCCGCTGCTGGATCCCGTCCTTGACCACGAGGCGGTCCACGACCACCTCAATGGTGTGCTTGAACGTCTTCTTCAGCTTCGGCGGGTCGCTGAGCTGGACCTGCTCGCCGTCCACCTTGGCGCGGGAATAGCCCTTGGCCGCCAGTTCCCGGAACAGTTCCACAAACTCGCCCTTGCGGTCGCGGACCACCGGCGCCAGGACCTGGAAGCGGGTGCCCTCCGGCATTTCCAGCAGCTGGTCAACGATCTGCTGCGGTGTCTGCTTGGTGATGGGTTCCCCGCAGACGGGGCAGTGCGGCGTGCCGACGCGCGCCCACAGCAGGCGCATGTAGTCGTAAATCTCCGTGATGGTGCCCACCGTGGAGCGCGGGTTTTTCGACGTCGACTTCTGGTCGATGGACACGGCGGGCGAGAGCCCCTCGATGAAGTCCACGTCCGGCTTGTCCACCTGGCCAAGGAACTGGCGCGCATAGGCGGACAGGGACTCGACATAGCGCCGCTGCCCCTCGGCAAAGATGGTGTCGAAGGCCAGCGAGGACTTGCCGGAGCCGGACAGGCCCGTGAACACGATCATGGCGTCGCGGGGCAGGTCAAGGTCCACGTTGCGCAGATTGTGCTCGCGGGCGCCCTTGACGACGAGACGGGACAAGTCCGGGCGGACAATTTCAGTGGATACAGACTGTTTCAAAAGTTTCCTTCACATCACTGACGCCGCAGCGCGGTCCGCGCCGTGGCCGTGCCGCGCCCGCCTGTACGCCGCGCGCAGCCTTCCTTCAAAAAGTATAATCGAAACTTCGTTCGAACACGCACCCCTGGGGCAGGGGAAATTACCCGCGTTCCAGTGCTGCGGTGACGATCCGCAGCGCCTGTGCCTGCGGAACCCCGAGTTCGCGCACGACGGCGGCAAAGGCGTCCGCGGCATCGGCCACCTTTGCGGCCAGCCGGTCCCCTCCGGTGGCGACGGAGGTGCCGCTGCGCCCCGCCGTCACGACCACGCCGGCCTGTTCCAGTTCGCGGTAGGCCCGTGCCACCGTGTTGGCGGCCACGCCAAGGTCGGCCGCCAACGCCCTGACCGAGGGAAGCTTGGTTCCCACGGCCAGTTCTCCGGAGGCGGCGAGGTCCAGGATGCGCAGCCGGACCTGCTCAAACGGCGGCACGGTGGATTCTGTTTCCAGGCGCCAGCGGCGCATCAGGATGTCCATGGCATTCATGATTGGCTCACTTCTTCCACCAGGGGCTCGCCAAATTGGCTCATGTAAAGATCGTAGTAGAAACCCTTCCCGGCCAACAGTTCCTCGTGGGTTCCCTGTTCGATGATGCTGCCCTGGTCCATGACCAGGATGAGGTCGGCATCGCGGATGGTGGAGAGCCGGTGGGCGATGACAAAGCTGGTCCGGTTGGCCCGCAGCTTGTTCATGGCCTGGCGGATCATGACCTCGGTGCGGGTGTCCACCGAGCTGGTGGCCTCGTCCAGGATCAGGATGCCGGGGTTCGCCACCCAGGCCCGGGCAATCGTCATGAGCTGGCGCTGGCCCTGGCTGAGTCCGCCGCCGTCGTCCGTGAGCACGGTGTCGTAGCCGTCGGGGAGGGATCGGACGAAATGGTCGACGTGGGTGGCCTCGGCCGCCTCGATGATCTCCGCCTCCGTGGCGTCGAGCCTGCCGTAGGCCAGGTTCTCCCGGATCGTTCCGCCAAACAGCCAGGCGTCCTGGAGCACCATGGCGAACTGGCTGCGGAGGTCGTCGCGGGTCAGCAGTGCCGTGTTGACGCCGTCGATCGTGATGGTGCCGCCGTCAATCTCGTAGAAGCGCATGAGCAGGTTGACAAGGGTGGTCTTTCCGGCGCCCGTGGGTCCGACGATGGCGACCGTCTCCCCCGGTTCCGCCGTGAAGGACAGATCCTTGATGAGCGGCTGCTCCGGCCTGTAGCCAAAACTGACATTGTCAAAGGCCACCCTGCCGGCAGGGGGCTTCGCCAGTGCCGCGGCCGGGACGTGGTCGGGGCGCTGCTCCTCGGCGTCGAGCAGCTCAAACACCCGCTCGGCGGAGGCGACACCGGACTGCAGCAGGTTGATCATGCTGGCCAGCTGGGACAGCGGCTGGCTGAACTGGCGCGAATACTGGATGAATGCCTGCACGCTGCCGATCGTGATGACGCCCTGCGCCACCTGGATGCCGCCCAGCACAGCCACCACCACGTAGTTGAGGTTGGAGACAAAATTGGTGCCCGGCATGATGATGCCGGAAATGAACTGCGCCTTTGCGCTGGAGGCGTAGAGCTCGTCGTTGGAGGTGGCGAACTTGTCAATGGCCTGCTGCTGCTGGCCGAAGGCCTTGATGATCTCGTGGCCCGTGAACATTTCCTCCACGTGGCCATTGAGTTCTCCGGTGCTGCGCCACTGGGCGGCAAACTGCACCTGGGAGCGTTTTGCGATCATGAAGGTCATGCCCGCAATGAGCGGGATCGTGAGCAGGGAGATGCCGGCCAGGAGGGGCGAGATGGAGAACATCATGCCGATGACCCCGCCCACCGTCAGCACGGCGATGAGCACCTGGGTCAGGGTCTGGTTGAGTGTCTGCGAAAAGTTGTCAATGTCGTTGGTGACGCGGGAGAGCAGGTCCCCGCGCGATTCCTGCTGAAAGTGCGACATGGGCAGCCGGTCGAGCTTGTCTTCAATGTCGCGCCGCAGCCGGTACATGGCGCGCTGGACAATGCCGGTGGTCATGAAGCCCTGTGACCAATTGAAGAAGAATGCCGCGATGTACAGGCACAGTACAATGGTCAGCACCGCGCCCAGTGCAGCCAGGTCCAGGCCCTGGCCGGGGACCACGTTCATGCCGGAGAGCATGTCCGCCAGCTGCCCCTGACCGGACGCGCGCAGGGCCGCGACGGCCTGTTCCTTGGTGGTGCCGGCCGGGAACTGCTCGAGCATCTTGCCCACCACGCCGTTGAAGATGATGTCGGTGGCGTGGCCCAGGATCTTGGGCGCCACAACCGACAGCCCCACGGAGATGGTGGCCATGGTGATCACAGCCGTGATGCGCCACTTGTCCGGGGCGATGAGCCCGAGGATGCGCTTGAGGCTTGGCCCGAACTGCATGGCCTTTTGCGGCGGGCCGCCGCGGCCCCTCATCATGCTCATGCCTGCACCTCCTGGAATCCGTTGCTGCCGTCGTCGGCACTCATTTGCGAGGTGACAATTTCCTGGTACGTGGGGCAGTCGAGGAGCAGCTGCTCATGCGTGCCCTGCCCCACAACCCTGCCCTCGTCGAGCACCAGAATGTTGTCCGCATCCCGGATGGTGCCCACGCGCTGGGCCACCACCAGCACGGCAGCGTCCCGGGTGACGGGTTTCAGGGCCGCGCGCAGCTTCGCGTCGGTGGCGTAGTCGAGGGCGGAGAAGCTGTCGTCAAAAAGGTACACCGAGGGCCGGGCGGCGACGGCCCGGGCGATGCACAGGCGCTGGCGCTGTCCGCCGGAGACGTTTGAGCCGCCCTGTTCGATGGGCGCGTCCAGCCCGCCCGGCATGTCCCGGACAAAGTCGGCTGCCTGGGCGGTTTCCAGGGCCTGCCACACCTGCTCGTCGGTGGCTTCCGGGTTGCCCATGCGGACGTTGCTGGCCACCGTGCCGGTGAACAGGTACGCCTTTTGCGGGACCAGGCCGATGGAGCCGCGCAGGCCGGACAGGGCCACATCCCTGATGTTGTGCCCGCCCAGCTCAATGGTGCCCACGGTGGCATCCAACAGCCTGGGTATGAGGTTCACGAGGGTCGACTTGCCGCTGCCGGTGGAGCCGATGACCGCCGTCGTGCTTCCCGGGGCGGCGGTGAAGGTGACGCCGGAGAGCACGGGGGCCTGGGCGCCGGGGTAGCTGAACGCGGCGTCGGTGACGCGCAGGGTGCCGTCGAGCCGGCCCACCTCGACGGCGCCGGGGGCGTCGACCACGCTGGCCTCCGTATCCAGGACCTCGGTGATGCGTTCGGCGCTGACAGCCGCGCGCGGGATCATCATGAACATGAACATGGCCATCATGACGGACATGAGGATCTGCATGATGTAGCTCAGGAACGCGGTCAGGGCGCCGATCTGCATGTCGCCGGCGTCAATGCGCTGCCCGCCAAACCAGAGCACTCCGACGCTGGTGACGTTCACGACGAAGAAAATGGTGGGGAACATCAGGGACATGAGGCGGCCGGCGCGCAGCTGGGATGCCGTGAGGTTTCCGTTGGCGGTGGCGAAGCGGTCGGCCTCGTAGTCACGGCGGCCAAAGGCGCGGATGACGCTGATGCCGGTGACCTGCTCGCGGAGCACGCCGTTGATGTCGTCAAGCTGGTGCTGGACCTTGCGGAAGGTGGGGACCAGGACGCGGACAATCAGGCCGATGGCAACGATCAGCACGGGCAGGATGACCAGGAGCAGGCCGGAGAGCGGCACGTCCTGGGCCATGGCGAGGACGATGCCGCCGATGCACATGATGGGCGCCATGACCATCAGGGTGAACGACATCAGCGTCAGCATCTGCACCTGCTGGACGTCGTTGGTGGTGCGCGTGATGAGCGACGGGGCGCCGATCGTACCGACTTCCTGGGAGGAGAACGTCTCCACCTTGTTGAAAAGGTCGCGGCGGATCTGGCGCCCAACACCCATGGCGAGTTGGGCGCTGAGGAAGGTGGCAGTGATGGCGCACAGCACCTGGCCCGCGGTGATCAACAGCATCCAGAGGCCCAGGTTCATGATGAGACCAATGTTGCCCTTGACCACGCCGTCGTCGATGATGTCCGCATTGAGCGTGGGCAGGTAGAGCGAGGCGATGGTGGAGAGGAACTGCAGCACCACCACGGCAACCAGCGCACCCTTGTGGGGCGCCAAATTGCGGGCGATCAATCTAAACAGCACAGATCCTCCTGTTGTTGCCCCGGACAATGAATTGCTACCGCTAACAACGTACTCCTGCCGGACGGTGTTTGGCAGCGTTCGGCGGCTGTGTGTTCACTGACAGCGCGACGACGTTTTTCGCCAGGCACGACGGCGTTGGGCGCCTTGCGCCGGCGGGCGGGCCGGGCAGTGAACCGGGCTTTCGGGAAGTGGCTCAGCCGTAAAGCTCGAAGGCCACCTTCCCGCCCTCCGTGACCATTTCCGTCTGCGCGCGCGCCTGGTCCTCCACGGGCATGTCGCTCAGCGCCCGCATGTACTCCTTGTGTTCGGCCAGTGACGCCACGGCCTTCTCAATGCTGCCGGGCGAGACGGCCTGGGCATGTGTGGGCCGCGGCGACATGACAGCCACCCACCGCGCCTTGTGCCGCGGCAGGCCTTCTTCCAGCAGCTCGGGGAAGATCCAGTCGTTGTCGGCGTCGCCCACGGCATCCAGCACGGCACGGCCCACGGCCCGGTGGTCGGCCGTATTCCAGCGTCCCTGCCCCCATTCGTCGCGGTGGTTCAGCGTCAGCACCAGGTCCGGCTTGACCCGGCGGATTTCCCGGGCAAAGTCGCGCCGCAGCCCCAACCCCTCCTCAATCCGCCCGTCGGGATGGTCGAGGAACACCAGATCCGTGACGCCCACATGCGCGCAGGCGTCCCATTGTTCCTGCACACGCAGCGGCCCCGACTCCGCGGGCGCCAGGCCCGCAATCCCTGCCTCCCCGCGCGTGGCGAGGACATAGCTGACCTCCTTGCCGGCAGCCACCCACTCGGCAACGGCCGCAGCCATCCCGTACTCGGGGTCGTCCGGGTGCGCCACGAGCACGAGCGCACGCTGCCAGTCCTGCGGAAATTCCTCAAAGCCGGTCATTGTTTTTCTCCCACCATGAAAATGCGTCGAAAAGGAAAGATCGTGCCGTGCTCCCCGCGGGGATAGGCCTGGGCCAGCAGGGCCGAATACTCCCGCTCAAATTCTGCGCTGTCCGAACCGAGGGCGGCAAGGACGGGGCGCAGCCCGGTGCCCCGCACCCACTCCAGCACCGGGTTCTCGCCCGGCAGCAATTGGTTGTACGTGGTTTCCCAGACATCCGCGCGCAGGCCGCCGCGCAGCAGCAGCTCCAGGTAGTCCCCCGGTTCCGCCACGGCGTCGTCGTGCCGCAGCACGCCGTCCAGCTGCCTGCGCCACCTTTGGCTGGCGGCCAGCTCCCGCATCAACATGTGCGACGGCGCCCCAAAGTTCCCGGGCACCTGGACTCCCAGCCACGCGCCCGGGCGCAGCTCCGCGAGCCAGCCGGACATGAGTTCCAGGTGGCCGGGCACCCACTGAAGGGCCGCATTGGAAACCACCACGTCGGTGTCGGGGCCGGGGTGCCAGTCGGCGATGTCTCCCCTGGCAAACGCCAGCCCCGGCGCACTGTGCGGCGAGGCAGCTGCGGAAGCAACGCCGTCGTGCGGGGTGGCAAGTTTCTGCGCCTCCGCAACCATGGCGGCGGAGCTGTCGATCCCCAGCACGGAGGCGCCGGGCCAGCGGGCGGACAGCGTGGCCGTCAGGTTGCCCGGGCCGCAGCCCAGGTCCACGACAGCCCGGGGCGCGGCGGCGCCGATGCGGGAGGTGAGGTCCAGGAACGGCCGGTTGCGGTGGTCGCCAAACTCCACATACTTGGCCGGTTCCCACAGGAATTCTTGTTCGCCCATGGCGCCATCCTGCCACACGCGGCGGCCGGCCCCGGCGCGCCGCACCCTGGCCGGGGCCGGCCTGCATGCCCTTCGGTTCTTCCGTGTCGGCACGAACGCCTAAGCTGGGATGACCATGAATCTTCTTGAACAGCTCGCCACCCTGAACCCGCAAACCTCCTCCGACGACGACGTTTTGGACGCGTTCCTGGAGTGGACCCTGGACCGGGGGCTGGAGCTGTACCCGGCGCAGGAAGAGGCGGCGCTGGAGCTGGTCAGCGGCAACAACGTGATCCTGTCCACCCCCACGGGCTCGGGCAAGTCCATGGTGGCCATCGCGGCGCACTTCAACGCCATGGCCCGTGGTGCCGCCAGCTACTACACGGCCCCCATCAAGGCGCTTGTTTCCGAGAAGTTCTTTGCCCTGTGCGAGATCTTCGGGGCCGAGAACGTCGGCATGATCACGGGAGATTCCTCCGTGAACCAGGACGCCCCCATCATTTGCTGCACGGCGGAGATCCTGGCCAACATTGCGCTGCGCGAGGGCGAGGACGCCGACGTCGGCGTTGTCATCATGGACGAGTTCCACTACTACTCGGACCCGCAGCGCGGCTGGGCCTGGCAGCTGCCCCTGCTGGAGCTGCCGCAGTCGCAGTTCCTGCTCATGAGCGCCACCCTGGGTGACGTCAGCCGCTTCGAGCGTGAGCTGACGGAGCTGACCAACCGGGACACCACCACCGTCTCCTCGGGCGAACGCCCCATCCCCCTGCATTACTACTACGTCCAGACCGGCGTGCACGAGACCCTCGAGGAGCTGCTGGCCACCAAGCAGGTGCCCGTCTATGTGGTGCACTTCAGCCAGGCCGAGGCCATTGACCGCGCCCAGAACCTCATGAGCATCAACGTGTGCACCCGCGAGGAAAAGGACAAGATCGGCGAGCTCATTGCCGGGTTCCGCTTCTCCGCCGGATTCGGCAAGACCCTCAACCGGCTGGTGCGCCACGGCATCGGCGTCCACCACGCCGGCATGCTGCCCAAGTACCGCCGCCTGGTTGAGCAGCTGGCCCAGGCCGGGCTGCTGAAGGTCATCTGTGGCACCGACACCCTCGGCGTGGGCATCAACGTGCCCATCCGCACCGTGTTGCTGACCGCCCTGAGCAAGTACGACGGCGTGAAGACGCGCGTCTTGCAGGTGCGCGAGTTCCAGCAGATTGCCGGGCGCGCAGGCCGGGCCGGCTACGACACCGCAGGCACCGTCATTGTGCAGGCGCCAGAACATGTCATTGAAAACACCAAGGCCATGGCCAAGGCCGTGGCGAAGTTCGGCGACGACCAGAAGAAGCTGCGCCAGGTGGTCAAGAAGAAGCCCATGCAGGGCTTCGTGTCCTGGGGCGAGCCCACGTTCACGCGCCTGGCCGAATCCGTGCCGGAGCCGCTGACCTCCAGCTTCACCATCACGCACGCCATGCTGCTGAACCTGCTGGAACGCCCGGGCGACCCCTTCGCGGCCGCCAAGGCGCTGCTGACGGAGAACCACGAGACTCCGGCCAGGCAGCGCGCCCTGATCCGCAAGGCGATCGGCATGTACCGGGAACTCCTTGGCGCCGGTGTCGTGGAGCGCATCCCCGAGGACGAGCTCGAAAACGACGGCCGCACCGTCCGGCTCACGGTCCACCTGCAGATGAACTTTGCCCTGAACCAGCCACTCTCCCCCTTCGCCCTCGCTGCCCTGGACCTGCTCGACGCCGAGTCCCCCAGCTACGCGCTCGACGTCATCTCCGTCATCGAGGCAACCCTGGAGAAACCGCGCCAGATCCTCTCGGCCCAGCTCAAGCGCGCCCGCACCGAGAAGATCACGGACATGAAGGCGCAGGGCATCGAGTACGACGAGCGGATGGCGATCCTCGACCAGATCACCTACCCCATGCCGCTCCTGGAGATGCTCTCCGACGCCTTCGAGGTCTACCGCAAGGCCGCCCCGTGGATGGGCGACTTCGAGCTGAGCCCGAAGTCCATCATCCGCGACATGTACGAACGCGCCATGAACTTTGGCGAATACGTCCAGTACTACTCCCTGGCCCGCTCCGAGGGCATCGTGCTGCGCTACCTGACCGACGCCTACAAGGCGCTGCGCCAGACAGTCCCGCAGGATGCCCTGCGCGAGGACCTCGAGGACATCATCTCCTGGCTCGGCGAGCTGGTCCGCCAGGTCGACTCCAGCCTGCTGGATGAGTGGGAGAAGATGACCAGCGGCGAAGACTCAACCGCACCGGAGGAGACGGCCCTTCCGCCGGCACCGCCGCGCCTGACAGACAATTCCCGCGCCTTCCGGGTCATGGTCCGCAACGAGTTGTTCCGCCGCGTGGAGCTGGCCGCCGACGACGACTTTGAGGCCCTGGGGGCGCTCGACGGCGACCACGGCTGGGATGCCGACCGCTGGGCCGATGCGCTGGATGCGTACTGGGACGAGCACGAATGGCTGGAGTCCGGCCCGGCAGCGCGCGGCCCCTCCCTGCTGCACATCAATCCGGGCGCCTCGGAGTGGGCCGTCCGCCAAACCGTCGTTGATCCCGAAGGCAACAACGACTGGTTCATGGCGGCCACAGTGGATCTTGAGGCCTCCAACGAAGCCGGGGCCGCCGTCGTGATTTTCAAGGAATTCAGCAGGATGTGAGGTGCGCGATAAGCTCGTTCCATGAGTTTGCTACGCGCCGCTGTGCCCGCCGATGTCCCCGCCATCCTTGGCATGATCCACGACCTGGCTGTTTATGAAAAAGAGCCCGACGCCGTCAAGAACACCGTTGAGATGCTGCACGCAAATCTCTTCGGCGACAACCCACAGATCTTTGCCCACGTGGTGGAGTCGGACACCGCAGGCGAGCCCATTGTGGGATTCGCGCTGTGGTTCCTGAACTACTCCACATGGGAGGGCACGCACGGGATCTACCTCGAGGACCTCTACGTGCGGCCCGAGGCCCGCGGCGGCGGCCATGGCAGGAAGTTGCTGCAAAAGCTGGCGCAGATCGCCGTTGAACGCGGCTACGCCCGCTTCGAGTGGAGTGTGCTGGACTGGAACGAACCCTCCATCAACTTCTACAAGTCGTTTGGCGCGGGCCCCATGGACGGCTGGCACGTGTACCGGCTCGACGGCGATGCCCTCACCACATTTGGCGCACCGGCAGCAAGCCACGTTGGGGTCAAGGCATGAGGTCATCGGACTCCTGGGTGATCCGCGGCGTGCGCATGCGCGACCACCGTTTCGATGTCCCCCTGGACCACGCCAACCCGTCCGGCCCCACCATCGAGGTCTATGCCCGCGAGCTCGAAGATGCCCGTGGTGAGGCCGGCTCGCTTCCGTGGCTGCTGTTCCTGCAGGGCGGGCCGGGCGGGCGCGGCAACCGCCCCGCCGGGCTCAGCGGCTGGCTCGCCGAGGCCACCAAGCACTTCCGGGTGCTCATGCTGGACCAGCGCGGCACCGGCCTTTCGACGCCGGCCAACCGCCAGACCCTGCCCCTTGTGGGGGACGTTTCGGCACAGGCCGACTACCTCTCGCACTTCCGGGCCGACAGCATCGTGGCCGATGCCGAGCTCATCCGGGCCGAGCTGGGCTCGCCCGCATGGAGCCTCTTTGGCCAGAGCTATGGCGGCTTTTGCGCCTTGACGTACCTGTCCTTCGCGCCGGAAGGCGTCAAGGAAGCCCTGGTCACCGGGGGCCTGGGCCCGCTCACGGGCCCGGCCGACCAGGTCTACCAGGCTACGTTTGCGCGCCTGCGCAGCCGCAATGCCGAGTACTTTGCCAAGTACCCGGGCGACCGCCCCCTGCTGACCCGCCTGATGCGCCACGTGGCGTCCGTCCCAGAACAGCTGCCCACCGGTGAGCGCCTCACCCCGGAGCGTGTCCAGATGCTGGGCAACTTCTTTGGCGGCAACACCCGGTTCGACGCACTCCACTACCTGCTGGAGGACGCCTTTGTTCCCACGCCCGACGGCGACCGGCTCTCCGACGGCTTCTTGGCGCAGGTGTCCCTGTTGGTCTGCCGCGCGGCAAACCCGCTGTACGCGCTCATGCACGAATCCATCTACGTCCAGGGCGAGGCCAGCAACTGGGCCGCCGCCCGCGTGCTGCGCGGGCACCCCGACTTCCACCCGGATGCTGCCGAGCCGCTGCTGACGGGCGAGGCCGTCTACCCGTGGTACTTCGAGCAGGATCCCGCACTCGTGCCGCTGAACGAACTGGCGGGGGTGCTGGCCGGACGCACCGAGGGCTGGGGCGCACTGTACGACCTCGACCAGCTGGCCCGGAACACCGTGCCCGTGGCCGCCGCCGTCTACAGCGACGACATCTACGTGGACCGGGACATCTCCACCGCCACCGCCTCCCAGGTCAAGAACCTCCAGGTGTGGGAGACGGCCGACTTCCACCACGACGGCATCGCGGACGACGGCGAGGGCATCTTCGCCCGGCTGCTGGGCATGGTCCGGGCGTAACGGCTGCCGGCGCCGGGGCGGCTGCACCGGCGCCGGGAACGGGCCGCTAGGGTGCCTTGGGGCGCCAGATGCCGAAGCGGCTGCCCTGCGGATCGAGAAGGTGCGCGAATTCAATGGCGCCGTTGTCCACGAGCGGCACAGCGACGGTGGCACCAAGTTCCACCGCCCTGGCCAGGCTTGCGGCAACATCGTCCACCTGGACATAGAAGATGGCCCAGCTGCCCCCGCCCATGGCGGAGGTGTCCCACAGCCCGCCGTGGTCGCCGTCGACCATGCTGTAGGCGGCATCCGACGGCGGGCCCACAGGCCAGTCGAACATGCCCGAGTAGAAGGCACCGGCGGCTGCCGGATCCGGCGTGCCGATTTCGAAATAGTTCACGGGGTTGGACATGCCGTGCCGTCCTGTCTGGCCCTCAGGGCGAGGGCTGGAATGGGTTGATTCCACCATTCTGGCCCTGCCCCCGGTGTCACACAATGCCTGCGCGCACCTTCCGGATTCCGGCGGGCGGGGCGCTACGCGTGGCCTGCTTCGCGCATTTGCCGAAGTTCCTTCTTCAGGTCGCCCACCTCGTCGCGGAGCCTGGCCGCAAGCTCAAAGTGCAGTTCCGCGGCGGCGGCGTGCATCTGTGCGGTGAGCTCCTCAATGAGGGTGATGAGGGCAGCAGCCGGGAGGGATGCGCCGTCGGACGCCTTCTTCTTGGTCCCCTTGGCGGCGCCTTCGCGCTTGAGCCGGGCTTCCTCCAGCAGGGCCGCGGTGTCGGCGTCCTCGCGTGCCAGCTGGTCGGTGATGTCGGCAATTTTCTTGCGCAGCGGCTGCGGGTCGATGCCGTGTTGCTTGTTGTAGCTGACCTGGATTTCGCGGCGCCGGTTGGTCTCGTCGATGGCGAACTGCATGGAGGCGGTGACCCTGTCCGCATACATGTGCACCTCGCCGGAGACGTTGCGGGCTGCGCGCCCGATTGTCTGGATCAGCGAGGTCCCCGAACGCAGGAAGCCCTCCTTGTCGGCATCGAGGATGCTGACAAGGGACACCTCGGGCAGGTCTAGCCCTTCACGCAGCAGGTTGATGCCCACCAGCACGTCGAAGACGCCCATGCGCAGCTCGCGCAGCAGTTCCACGCGGCGCAGCGTGTCCACGTCCGAGTGCAGGTACTGGACCTTGATGTTGTTGCCGAGCAGGTAGTCGGTGAGGTCCTCGGCCATGCGCTTGGTGAGGGTGGTGACAAGGATGCGTTCGTTCTTCGCCGTGCGCTTGCGGATCTCGCCCAGGAGGTCGTTGATCTGGTCCTGCGAGGGCTTGACGATGATTTCCGGGTCGATCAGGCCGGTGGGGCGGATGATCTGCTGGACATAGCCGTCGGACACGCCCAGCTCGTACTTGCCCGGCGTCGCCGACAGGTAGACGGTCTGGCCGATGCGTTCCAGGAACTCATCCCACTTCAGCGGCCGGTTGTCCATGGCGGAGGGCAGGCGGAAGCCGTGGTCCACGAGGGTGCGCTTGCGGGACATGTCGCCTTCGTACATGGCACCGATCTGCGGCACTGTCACGTGGGATTCGTCGATGACAAGCAGGAAGTCGTCCGGGAAGTAGTCGAGCAGGCAGTGCGGCGCGCTGCCCTGCTCGCGCCCGTCAATGTGGCGTGAGTAGTTTTCGATGCCGTTGCAGAAGCCCATCTGCTCCATCATTTCCAGGTCATAGGTGGTGCGCATGCGCAGCCGCTGGGCTTCAAGCAGCTTGTTCTGGCTCTCCAGCTCCTTGGTGCGGGCGGCCAGCTCGTCCTCGATCTGCTTCACGGCACGCGCCATGCGTTCCGGCCCGGCAACATAGTGCGAGGCAGGGAAGACGTACATCTCGTTTTCCTCGCGGATGATCTCGCCGGTCAGCGGGTGCAGGGTGTAGATGTTCTCGATCTCGTCGCCAAAGAACTCGACCCTGATGGCCTGTTCCTCGTACATCGGAATGATCTCCACGGTGTCACCGCGCACACGGAAGGTGCCGCGGTGGAAGTCGATGTCGTTGCGGGTGTACTGCATGCTGACGAACTTGCGCAGCAGGTCGTCGCGGTTCATCTGGTCCCCGCGGGTCAGTGTCACCATGCCGGCCACGTACTCTTCCGGCGTGCCGAGGCCGTAGATGCAGGACACCGTGGCGACGACGATGACGTCGCGCCGGGTCAGCAGCGCGTTCGTGGCCGAGTGCCGCAGGCGTTCCACTTCCTCGTTGACGGAAGAGTCCTTCTCGATGAACGTATCCGACTGCGGCACGTACGCCTCGGGCTGGTAGTAGTCGTAGTAGGAGACAAAGTACTCGACGGCATTGTTGGGCAGCAATTCGCGGAACTCGTTGGCCAGCTGCGCGGCCAGCGTCTTGTTTTGCACCAGTACAAGCGTGGGGCGCTGCACCTGCTCGATCAGCCACGCCGTCGTGGCCGACTTGCCCGTTCCCGTGGCACCCAGGAGGACCACGTCCTTCTCCCCCGCGTTGATGCGTTCCGTCAGCTCCTTGATCGCGGCGGGCTGGTCGCCGGCCGGCTGGAATTCGCTGATGACTTCGAAGGGGGCCACAACGCGGTTGATCTCCTGTGCAAGACTCATGGGCTTAACGCTACCCCTGTTGTCGCCTGGCGCCACACGTGGCCTGCCTCACGTTGATGACGTCATGCGCGGCGGCTTCAGCGCCAAACGTGCCCAAACATGCCAAAATGGGGTTCGAACATCATCAAAATGCACCACAAACACCCTTCGAGAGGAACCCATGACTCAGAACACCCCCGAAAACCCGGCCAACCAGCCCACGCCTCCCCCGGCCTACCCGTCCGCACCTGCGGCCCCCCAGCCGCCGGCGCCGTACGGCCAGCAGCCGCCGGCTTACAACCAGGGGCAGCCGGGCCCCTACGGCGCACCCGCCGTTGACCCGGGCAAGACCCTGGGCATCATCTCCATCATCCTGCCCTTCGTGGGCCTGGGCCTGGTGGGCCTGATCCTGGGCATCATCGGCAAGGTGAAGTCGAAGAAGGCCGGCTTCAAGAACACCCCCGCGCTGGTGGGCATCATCATCAGCGTCGTGGCGATCATCGGCACGATCATCTTCGGCATCTGGCTGATCAGCTACATCTCGGACCTGAGCACCCAGATCCTCGAGGGCTGCTCCAACGGTGAAGAGACGGTCACGATTGCCGGGGAACTGGTCGCCTGCCCGGCCACCCTCCCGTAAGCTTCGTCCCCAGGCAAGGGCCGCACCCGCCAGGTGCGGCCCTTCCTTCGTTTAACGGCGTTGTCGCTGCACGCCGGCGTTCAGCGCACCACAACGGCTGCAGCCAGGCCCGGATCCGCCGAACGCAGCACCACCGGCTCTGCTCCTGCCCCCGGCCGGGCCCCGGACCCCGGCGCCGGGAACCACCCCGCCGACGCAAGTCCCGGCAGTACATCGTCCGCACCAGACGAGTCCTTGAGCCGGACTTCCAGCAGCAGCCGGGCACTCTCCGCCTCCCCCGGTTGTCCGACGCCGGCCGGCCCGCCAATGTGTTCCGCCGACCCGCCAACCGCTGCCTCCAGCCGCGCGGCAATTCTCCCTGCCAGGGCCGCAGTTGCGGCCGCGCCCCCTGCCCCCTCACGCACACCTGCTGCTCCCGGTTGGCGGGCCTGCGCCGGCTCCGCGGGGCGGCCGGCGTCCAGGTTCGCCGCGAAGGGCAGCAGCCTGCCGTGCCACAGGGCATCCAGCTGGGCGACAGCCTCCTCCGGGCTGCTGTCGTTGATGATGAGCACGTCCGCCGCCGCGGCCCGCTCGGCGTCGGATGCCTGGGCGGCCAGCCGCGACCTGGCCTCGACCTCGGACATCCCCCGGTCCCGCACCATCCGTGCCACGCGCTCCTCCTCGGGCGCCTGCACCACCACCACGAGGTGGAACCTGGCACCTTGCCCCGTCTCCACGAGCAGCGGTATGTCCTCGACAACTATGGCGGACCGGACGCCGCCGTCCCCCGGCACGGCAGCGTCCCCGCCAGCGGCCCGCCCGCCGGCACCCCGCAGCGCCTCCGCCTTCAATTCCGCAGCGGCGGCACGCACGATCGGGTGGACAATGGCGTTCAATGCAACGCGCGCGTCGGCATCACCAAACACGATGGACCCCAGCCTTGGCCGGTCCAGCGAGCCGTCGGGCAACAATGTCTCGGTGCCGAAGCGTGCCGCCACCGCAGCAAGGCCGGGCGTTCCCGGCGCCAAGGCATCGCGGGCCAGCCGGTCGGCGTCGATCAGCACGGCCCCGAGCTCGCGGAACCGGGCGGCCAGCAGTGATTTTCCGGCCGCGATGCCGCCGGTCAGTCCAATGGAAAGCATGCCTCCACACTACCGGGCGCACTGCGCGCGACAGCGTTGCGCCCGGGGATCAGGCCGCCGGCGGAATGTTCTGGTTGATGTGGAAGACGTTGTCCGGGTCGTAGTGGGCCTTGACCCGGGCCAGCCGGGCGTAATTGTCCCCGTAGGCGCTGCGCACCCGGGCGTCGCCCTCCTCACCGAGAAAGTTCACGTACACCCCGCCGGCCGATGTCGGGTGCAGCTCCTCCCAGTACTTCCTGGCCCACTCCGTGATGGCGGCCGCGTTGGCCGGATCCGGGTCGACACCGACAATGGTTCCTGCCCATCCGCCGCCGCGATAGGGAAAGGCTGTCGCAGCGGCGTCGACACGCATGGCCGCCCCGTCAATGGGGTACAGGTGCATGGTCGAATGCCCGGTGGGCAGCAGTACCCCGTACTTGGCATGGACATCGATCGCGGCGTCGCTGATGTCCTTGAACATGTCGGCTTTCCAGTACCACTGGAGCCCGGCGGGGTACAGCGCATCGAAGGCCGACTGCAGGGCGGAGAACGGCATGGGGGCAAGGCCCACCAGGAGCGGTGAACCGAAGTCGCGCACGGGCTCCGTGGCGGCGTCGGCCTTGTCGGCAGGGCCTGTGTAGCACCAGACAATGGCACATGACTTCCGCCCCCACAGTTCCTCCGGGAACGGTGCCGCCGGCGGAATGGTGAGCAGGCCGATCCAGCCGCTGAGCTCCTCCGGAAGGGTGGGCAGCACCTCCCGGTACCACCGCATCACCTCTGGTGCATCGTCCAGGTCGTACAAAACCGGCCCACCCACAATGGTCCCGTTCTCACCCACGTCGTGGCAGGCGAAGCGGAACGACACCACCACACCGAAATTGCCTCCGCCGCCGCGCAGCCCCCAGAACAGGTCAGGGTGGCTGTCGGCGTCTGCCGTTACGAGGGTTCCGTCGGCCAGCACGACATCGGCGCTGAGCAGGCTGTCAACCGTCAGCCCGTACCGGCGTGACAGGTAGCCGACGCCGCCGCCCAGGGCCAGTCCGCCAACGCCTGTGGACGCCATGAACCCGGATGGTGTTGCCATGCCGTACGGCACGGTGGCGGCGTCCACTTCACCCCACGTACAGCCGCCGCCAACCCTGACGGTGTGTCCGGCGGCGTCCACGTCAATGCTGCGCAGGAGGGAGAGGTCGATGACAAGCGCCCCGTCCCACACGCCAAAACCGCCGGCGTTGTGGCCGCCCCCGCGCACGGCAATTTCGAGTCCGTTGGCGGTTGCGAAAAGGACGCAGGCGGCGACATCGGAGGCGTCTGCACAGCGGGCGATGGCGAGCGGCCGCCTGTCGATCATGCCGTTGTACACGGCGCGGGCAGCGTCATAGCCGCCGTCACCGGCTTCGATGAGCGTGCCGCCAAGGGCGGCGGCGAGTCCGCCAAGATCTGCAGCCCCTTGGCGCGGGGCCGGAATATCCTTCAGTGACATGGTTGTGGCTCCTTATGACCGGGCGGCCGGCTGCCGCTTCTGGGCACCACGCTAGAACCCAGGCGTTCGCCCCGCGTTCGCCGCCGTCTGGCGCACCCGGTCTGCCAGCATGTGGCCCTGCTGTGCCACGGCCAGCCGCCCGGCACGGTCCAGCAGGCTGCCGGCCGCAGCCGGACCGGCAAGGAGTGCCTGCTGGCGCAGGATCTCCGGCAGCCACCACAGGTCGTCCCGCTGGACTGCGGCCGATTCCGCACCGTCCAGAACGGCAGCCGCCTCCTTGTGCCGTCCGCACGCGGCCAGTGCCTGGGCCAGAAGGCTGTGCCAGTACGGCATGCGGGCGAAGGCCTGGGACGCCTGCAGCCTGGCGATGCCGCCACGGATCACTTCAACGCCGTCCATCCCGCCGGCAGCCCAACCCCGCAGGATGGTTCCCCAATCTCCGTAGTAGGCGAAGCTCCGGCGCGCACACAGTTCTTCCAGCTCCCTGGCAAGCACTCCAAGGCGTGCCCGCTCCCCGGGTGCCCCGCCCGATGGATCCATGCGCATCTGGAACAGCACGGCACGGAAGGCCAGTGCGACAGCCAGGCTGTAGGGGTGCCCCGCCCTCGTGGCCCGGTCCACACTTTCACGTGCCAGGACAAGTGCGCCGCCGTCGTCGCCTGCGAGCCAGTGCGCATGGGCATCCCAGGCCCGGGCGTGCACCTCGATACGGGTGCCCAGGATGTAGGACTGTTCATCGGGGGCGCTGTCCAGGGCGAGCGAGAAATGCCCCAGGGCTTCGTCGATTCGGCCAAGGCTTGTCGCGGCGCCTGCAATGGCAAAATGTGCCTGGCCGGCAAGCACGGGCAGGTCCCCCGCCAGCAGCAGTGCCCGGCCGGCCAGGGCATGGGCCTGCTGCGTCCGGCCCTGCACAAACGCCACAGCGAAGAGCCCGAGAAATGCGGAGGCAGCCACGCGGGGACGGCCCGCATCCGCTGCCAGCTCGGTGATGCGTTCAAGGGTGGCGTGCAGTTGGGGGGACGCATAGCCGCGCAGGGCCGTGAGTGGCTGGGGCAGGTGCAGCAGCACCTCCAGTTCCCGTTCGGCACCATCTCCGCCGTGGTCCTGCCCGGCGAGCAGGTTCAGGGCGGCCTGGTAGTGCGCCACGGCGCGGGCATTGGCGAAGATGCGCATTGCCGCATTCCCGGCCCGCACAAAATAGTGCACCGCTTTGTCGGCTTCGCCTGCGCTGCGCCACTGCTCGGCCAGCTGGGCCGCCACGGGGTCAAGGTTGACGGAGTTCCGGGCTTCCAGGGCCCGGGCGAGGGCCTGGTGGAGCTGCCAGCGCTGCGGCGGCGACACAAGCGCGTAGGCGCAGTCGCGCAGCAGGTCGTGGCTGAAGTCGTAGCCGCCGTGCTGCTCTCTCAAGATGCGCAGGCGCCACAGCTCATCGACGGCCCACACCAGGGACTGTTCACTGCCCGGCCAGGCCGCCGCCAGCGTGCCCAGGCTGAACCCCCGGCCAAACGCCGCCGCCAGGGATGCGGCGGAACGGGCATCGGTTGAACATTGGTCAAAGCGGCGGCGCAGCACTCCCGCCCCGTCTGCACCGCCAGCCAATACCTCGGCCATCGTGGCTCCGCCCATGCCGCGTGCGGTCTCAGCAACGTGGAGCGGATATCCCCCTGTTGCTGCATGCAGCAGTGCAGCCTCACTGCCGGAGATCTCCCGCCCGAGGATGGAGGCAGCCAGTTCCGCTGCATGGGCTGCGTCGAGGGGCGCCAGCACCCACTGCTGGACCCATCCGCCGTTGCGCAGCGCGTTGAGGGCGTCAGGCGTGCGGGTTTCGGCTGCAGGGCCTTCGGTCCGGGCCGCGGCGACCACCAACACCGGTGAATCCGGGGCAGTCCCGAAAAGCACCGACAGCCAATCCAGGGTTTCCTCATCACACCATTGCAGGTCATCCAGCACCAGAAGTGCGGGGCGCGCCGACGCCAGGACGGCCCGCACCAGTTCCTCGTGGAAGTGCCGGCGCCGCCAGGCCCCGGCCAGGGCTGCCCCTGCCCAGTGGCGGCCATTGGCCGGACCGGAAGTTTCCGGGGATTCCGGTCCGGCATGCATCCTGACAACGGCATGGTGGGGGCCTTCGGCGCCGTCGAACAGGTGGAAGGGGGCATTCTCCAGCCAGGTGGATACCGGGGACAACGGGGCACTGCCAGCCCCGTCGAAGCAGCGGGCGTAGGCAGTTGTGGCATTTCCGTCCGCCACTGTGTCCATGAGAGCGGCCAGCAGCCGGGTCTTGCCCACCCCGGCGTCACCCGTGACAACAACCAGGCCCGGGTTGCCGGCGCAGGCCCGTTCCCAACGCGCCTGCAGCAGTGAGAGTTGGCTTTCCCTGCCAACGGGCCGGTTTGACGAACGGACGCCCGGAAGGAGCGTCATGGCGTCGCGGCCGCCCGCAGGCCGCTCATCGGGGACACGGCCCAGGAGGTCGCGTGCCAGTGCGCGAGTCCGCGGCCCGGGCTCCACGCCCAGCTCCTGTTCCAGTGCGGCGGAGCACCGGTGGAAGGTCCGCACGGCCGCGGAGATGTCGCCGGCGGCCGTCTGCAGCTCCATGAGCTTTTGATAGCCTGCTTCTTCGAGCGGTTCCAGCTGCAGGCGCCGGCGGGCGGCCGCCTGGGCCAGCTCCGGATCGACGCCTGTCGCAGCAGCGGCCACCTGGTCGCACAGCTCCACGCACCCACGGTGCATCGACTCCCGGGCGGCCAGCACCCACTCGGAGTGAAGGCCCGGCAGCAGCTCCCCCGCATAGGCCTCCATGGCATCGCGGCCATGGCGCAAAAGTCCATCCTGCTCACCGCCCGCGCCAGACCGGGCGGCCAGGCTGGCGAGGAAGCGAAAGTCATGCACGTCGGAGGCGCACCCTAAACCCTCACGCCAGACCAGGGCGGTGCCGTCCAGGTGGATGCAGCCGGCAACGTCGGGGAGTTGGCGCAGGCCGTGCAATTCCCTGCGCAGGTTGGTCCGGGCCTGCCGGTCCGCCGACCCCGGCCAGAACAGCCCGGCCAGCTTCCCCCGCTCCTGGGGCCGACCGGCATTCACCACCAGGAAGGCCAGCACCTCCAGTGCGCGGCCAGAGACAAGGGACGGGGCCCCAGTCTCCGCCTCGTGACTGACCCGCTGCTCCCCCAAGAAGTAGAGCCGCAACACAGTACCCGCCCCTCGGCTGTTGGAGGACCCCTGCGAACCTCCCAATTATCCCACCGGCGTGCCCCCGCGGATAGGATGGCAGCGTGATGAATACCCAAGCGACGCCCGGCACCAACTCATACACAACACTTGCTGCAGGGCCCGATTTCCGCCATGAAATCAGCATCAAGCGGTCCCGCTTCATCACCGTCCTGCGGCGTGTGGAGGACGAGGCCGCCGCCCGCGACCTCGTGGCTGAACTGCGCAAGGAGTTCTACGACGCCAGGCACCACTGCTCCGCCTTCATCATCGGCCCAGACCGCGGTGTGCAGCGCTCCAACGACGACGGCGAACCCTCCGGCACGGCCGGCATTCCCATGCTGGACTCACTGATGAAGCGTGAAACCCGGCCCGGTGCCGCCACCAACGCGGCCCAGGCCGACCTCAGCGACGTGTGCGCCGTCGTGGTCAGGTACTTTGGCGGGATCCTGCTTGGGGCCGGCGGGCTGGTGCGCGCCTACTCGGAGTCAGTCAGCACCGCGGTTGACGCGGTTCCGCTGGTGCGCCGGGACAGGTTGAAGCTTTTCACCGTGGCCGTGCCGCATGCGGAGGCGGGCCGTCTCGAGAACGAGCTGCGCGCAGCCGGCTATGTCATGACCGGCAACGGCTACGACGCCGTCAACACCCAGGTGGGGCTGGCCATGCCCGACGACGAGCAGGCCATCAGCGCCGCTGTTGAACGGCTGGCTGCACTCACGGCCGGACGCTGCACGCTGGCCGCAGCCGGGCTCGAGTGGGTGGACACGCCGCTGCCGCGCTAGAACTGCTAGTGGCCGTACGGCTGCTGGGCATGGGGCGACGGCACCATGGAGCGCTTGTCATAGCGCGCACCTTCCGGTTTGGCGGCCATCAGTGCAAGAATCAGGACCACTGCGAAGCCCACATAGGGCACGAGCCACAGGGCCACCAGGCCGCCGCTGAGATTGGCGTCGTGGAGCCTGCGCACCGCGAGGGCCAGCCACGGCACGAGTGTACCGAACCAGCCGATGATGATCAGCACGGCGGCCGTGTCGCTGCCGATGACGGACCCCAAGACGGCCAGGATGAAGAAGGCCAGCACCATGAACAGCTGCACAAACCAAAACTCCGCCCGGCTGGCCCGCCCGGTGAACGTGGCGTACTTGCGGAAGAAACGGCCCACTGACTGGATGAGGGTGGCGCCGTGCAGCGGAAGCGACTCGGGGTCGCTGGCACCGAACGCGCCGACGTTGTACGGACCGCCGTTGTACGGGCCGGCCGCATAGGGACCCGCACCGTACTGCATGGGCGGGGCCGGATACGGCTGCACCGGCGCGGGCATCTGAGGGGCGGGGTTCAGCGGCTGCTGGAACCGGGGATCGTGCTGTGTCGGCGCCTGCGGGGCCGGCATGCGCGGCACCTGCGGCTGGACGTATGTCGGCGGTGCGTCGGCGGGGCCGAAATAGCCCGGCAGCACCTTGGGTTCCTGGTTTCCCGGATCCGGAATGGTCATGGTGTGGTTTTCCCTTGTTTGAGTCCCTTCCATCGATCATATCGGCTGCCCGCAGTTGCCGGTGCCCGGCGCGTGCGAACGAGGCCGTGGGACCCAAGGGGGCCGTGTGATTCTTACGTTGGTCTGCGCCGCCGCTGCCACGGCAGATTCAAGCGGGCATTAAAAGGGAACGGGTCCCCCACCCGAAGGTGGAGGACCCGTCCATGCTGCCGGCCAGGGGCCGGAGGCGGAAATTAGTTTCCGGTCAGCTTTTCGCGCAGTGCGGCGAGAGCCTCGTCGGAAGCCAGCGTGCCGGCGCCCGAGTCGGTTGCAGCAGGCTCGGAGGAGTAGGAAGTCCCTGCGGACTCGCCACCTTCACCGGCGTTGTCGGCAGCTGCATCTTCTGCGGCGTGCTCGGCAACCTGCTTCTTGTGGGACTCCCAGCGGGCCTGGGCGTCAGCGTACTGCTGCTCCCAAACGGCGCGCTGGTTCTCGTAGCCCTCGAGCCATTCGTTCGACTCGGGGTCGAAGCCCTCGGGGTACTTGTAGTTGCCCTCTTCGTCGTACTCGGCAACCATGCCGTAGAGTGCCGGATCGAACTCGGTGGAGTCGACGTCGACACCCTCGTTGGCCTGCTTGAGGGACAGCGAGATGCGGCGGCGTTCCAGGTCGATGTCGATGACCTTGACGAACAGTTCGTCGCCAACGGAGACAACCTGCTCGGCCAGCTCCACGTGGCGGACAGCCAGCTCGGAGATGTGAACGAGGCCTTCGATGCCGTCTTCAACGCGAACGAATGCACCGAAGGGAACCAGCTTGGTGACCTTGCCGGGAACAACCTGGCCCAGCGCGTGCGTGCGGGCGAAGGTCTGCCAGGGGTCTTCCTGCGTAGCCTTGAGCGAGAGCGAAACACGCTCGCGGTCCAGGTCAACTTCGAGAACCTCGACAGTGACTTCCTGGCCAACTTCGACAACCTCGGACGGGTGGTCGATGTGCTTCCAGGACAGCTCGGAAACGTGGACGAGGCCGTCTACGCCGCCGAGGTCAACGAATGCACCGAAGTTGACGATGGAGGAAACAACGCCGGGGCGAACCTGGCCCTTTTCCAGCTTGTTGAGGAACGTGGAGCGAACCTCGGACTGGGTCTGCTCGAGCCAGGCACGGCGGGACAGGACCACGTTGTTGCGGTTCTTGTCCAGCTCGATGATCTTGGCTTCGATCTGCTGGCCGATGTAAGGAGCGAGGTCGCGCACACGGCGCATCTCGACGAGCGATGCGGGCAGGAAGCCGCGCAGGCCGATGTCGAGGATAAGACCACCCTTGACCACTTCGATGACGGTACCGGTGACAACGCCGTCTTCTTCCTTGACCTTTTCGATGTCGCCCCAGGCGCGCTCGTACTGTGCGCGCTTCTTGGAGAGGATCAGGCGGCCTTCTTTGTCTTCCTTCGTGAGGACCAGGGCTTCGACCTGATCGCCAACGGCGACAACGTCACCGGGATCAACGTCGTGCTTGATGGACAGCTCGCGGGAGGGGATGACACCTTCGGTCTTGTAACCGATGTCGAGCAGAACTTCGTCGCGGTCAACCTTGACAACTACACCTTCGACGAGATCGCCGTCGTTGAAGTACTTGATGGTTGCATCTACTGCGGCGAGAAATTCTTCAGCAGTACCGATGTCGTTGATTGCAACAACAGGGGTACTCGTCTTCTCGGGGGTGGTGATGGTCATGTAGTAGGGGCTCCGATGTGGATAGTTGGATTTAGTCGGATCCGTGGACGCGGCGCGGAGGACCGCGCACATGCCCACATGGTGGATCCAAAAATTATTGTGGTTGCAGGGGTTCCTGCAGATTTTCTGCCTGTTCCGCGCGTTCCGGCCACCTGTGGGTGTTCCGTGCACGCATTACATGCCCGTTCAGTCTAGTTGTTTGGCCGTGGTATCGCAAAGCGGATCTCCGGCCCCGCCCCTCGCCTGCCGCACCGTGCCCGGGGTTGCCATAATGGCACTTGTGAACGGTTCAACACTCCTGGTCCTGGGCCCCCGCGCCTGGATCCTGCTTGCCGTGCTGCTGTGCCTGGCCGCCGTGGTGTGGCGCACTGCACTGGGGCGCTCCCCGGCACAGATGCTGCTGGCCGGCACCCGGGCACTCATCCAGCTCGCCGCCGTCGCCCTCGCCATTGGCTGGCTGTCCGGCAGGGGCACCCTGGCTTTTGCGTTTGTGGCGCTGATGTTCGTGGTGGGTGTGTGGACTTCGGGCCGCAGGGTGGCGCCGGAGGGGCGGTGGTGGCTGGCGGCCGTGCCACTGGCCGCCGGCGTTGTTCCGACGGCGGCGCTCCTGTTGGCCTTTGGCGTGCTGCCGCTCAGCGCGCTGGCCGTCATTGCCGTGGTTGGCCAGCAGATCGGCGGGGCCATGTCCACCGTCACCCTCGCCGGGCGGCGGATCCGTGACGAGCTGGCGCTGCGCAACGGCGAGGTCGAGGCCGCGGTGGCCCTGGGTTTTCAATGGCCGGCCGCCCGCTCCATGGTGGCCCGGCCCGTGGCGGGCGAGGCGGTGCTGCCCGCCATCGACCAGACCCGCACCGCCGGGCTGGTGACGCTGCCCGGCGCGTTTGTGGGCATGATCCTGGGCGGCGCGGAGCCCCTCGATGCAGGCCTGATCCAGCTGCTGGTGTTGGTCTCCCTCCTGCTCGTGAACGCCTGCGCCGCCTCAGTCACGCTGTGGCTTGGCTGCCGCGGGGCGTGGCATGCCGCCGGCCGGGGCGGCCTGCCTGGGCCCTAGAAGGAGGTCAGGCAGTGCGGCGAAACACTCGCGGCGAAAAGCGAGTCAAAGTCCGCGACGGCGCCGGCTTCCTCTTCACGGATGCGGCCCGCTGCCTGCAGGGTGCGGGCACTGACGCCGCCCAGGTAGAGGCTGGAGAGTTCGCTGACGCCCATGCTGAGCCCGGCCGTGACGGAACCGTCCTCCGGGCAGCGGGTCACGGTGGCCTTGCCGTGCACGATCTCGATGCGGAAGATGCCGGAGGCGTGCCCCAGCGGGTCCCCCACATGGATGGCGACCTGTCCGTCCACGGCGTACTCGCGTGCGGCGAGGGCCCCGGGCGTGTCCAGGATGCGCAGCCACAGGTGGTCTTCCGTGCCGGTGCGCTTGTACAGCCGCTTGGCCGCCATGGCCCATTCCAGCGGGTCGACCACCGGCGCCATGCCCCATTTGACGACGTCGATCAGGTCCAGGGAGCCAAGGAAGTTCCAGAGCGCCAGGTAGGCGGCGTCCGTTGCGGCGAGCAGGTCCACAATTTCCACGGCGGAACGGCCGCTGTCCTGGACAGGCTTGTAGGTCACATAGCCGTCAACAGCTCCCTCCGCGTCGTAGTGCAGTGCGGCCCGGATGTTCTTCACCGGATCCAGGGCACCGTAGTTGCCCTGCCCGGATGAGGAGAGCCGGTACATGTCGTGGCGTCCGATCGAGCCGTAGCTGGCGCCGTGGACCCGGGCAAAAATCCCGTCGTGCAAGTCCCGGACCACGGTGGGGTCGGCAATCTCCACCACGCCCTGGGACGCCGCTGCGGGCACGATGAACTCGAGCCCGCCCTTGACGGTCACCTCGATGTCGCAGGCGTGGGTGGCGACGCCAAAGCCGAAACGCCCGTAAATGGTGGCTTCCGACGCCGTCAGCGCCGCGATGGGAATGCCGGCCGCCTTCGCCTGGGCCAGGTCCGAGCCCATCATGGCGCGGAGCAGGCCCCGGCGGCGGTGGCTGGGCCGCACGGTCACGGCGGTGATCTGGTGGACCGGCAGCAGGGTGCCTGCCCCCACATTCAGGCCCTTGCGGTGGTAGGCGTAGGTGGCGACGGGGTATTCAATGCCCCAGGCACCTGCCGGCGCGGCCGAATCCTTGAGGTAGGCGCCAGTGCACATGCGCCCGTCCACCTCCTCGGACGCGACGTACTTTGCCGCTTCTTCCGCCGAGGTGGCATCCCCGTGGAAGCCCAGGGAGACGGCCTGCTGCCAGGCAGCCACTTCCTCCGGCACCTTCCCCTCCGCCAGGCGCGAGGGAAAGGTGCGCAGTTCGTAGGGGAATGACCGGGGGTTGCGGCTGTGCGTGCTGTGTTCGCTGCTCATGGATTCTCCTGGTCCCTAGTGTCCGGCGTCGTTCCAGCTGGCGCCGACGCCGACCTGGACTTCCAGGGGCACCTGCAGCTGTGCGGCGGCCCCCATTTGCTCAATGACAAGTGCCTTGACAGCGTCAAGCTCACCGGGCCAGATCTCCAGGATCAATTCATCATGGACCTGGAGCAGCATCCGGGAATTGAGCTCTTTGGCCTTCAGCTGGGCGTCGACGCCCAGCATGGCCCGCTTGATGATGTCGGCGGCGGAACCCTGGATGGGCGAGTTCAGCGCCACCCGTTCCGCGAGCTCGCGCAGCTGCCGGTCGGTGCTGGCCAAATCCGGCAGGTAGCGCCGGCGGCCCTCGATGGTTGAGGTGTAGCCGTCGATGCGGGCCTGTTCCACGACGCCGCGCAGGTAGTCGCGCACGCCGCCGAACCGGTCGAAGTAGTCCTTGACGAGGGTGCGGGCCTCGTCCACGGAGATCTCCAGCTGCTTGGACAGCCCGAAGCTGGTGAGCCCGTAGGCCAGGCCGTACGACATGGCCTTGACCTTGGAGCGCATGGCGGAGGTGACGTCTTCGGGGGCGACGCCGAACACGTGCGATCCCACGTAGCGGTGCAGGTCCTCGCCCTCGGCATAGGCCTGGATCAGGCCGGCATCGCCGGAGAGGTGCGCCATGATGCGCATTTCGATCTGCGAGTAGTCCGCCGCGAGCAGGCACTCGTAGCCCTCGCTCACCACGAAGATGTCGCGGACGCGGCGGCCCTCTTCGGTGCGCACGGGGATGTTCTGCAGGTTCGGGTTGTTGGAGGACAGGCGCCCGGTGGCGGCAACATTTTGCGCGTAGGTGGTGTGGATGCGGCCGTCGTCGGCCACCGATTTCTTCAGCGTCTCCACCATCTGCTTGAGCTTGGACGCCTCGCGGTGCGCCATGAGCTGGGCAAGGAACTCGTGCCCGGTCTTCTCCAGCAGCGCCTTCAGCGAGGCGGCGTCGGTGGTGTAGCCGGTCTTGATTTTCTTCGTCTTGGGCAGCCCCAGCTCCTCGAACAGGACTTCCTGGAGCTGCTTCGGCGAGCCGAGGTTCACCTCGTGCCCGATCGCGGCAAAGGCCGCCTCCTGCGCGGCGTTCATGGCCGCCGTGAAGTCGGAGAGCAGCGTGGCGAGGCGCTCCTGCGAGATGTCGATGCCCGTCAGTTCCATCTGGGCCAGCACGGCCGCCAGGGGAAGTTCGAGCCCGGTGAGCAGTCCGTCGGCGCCGCGCTCGGCAAGCATGGGGGCGAAGTGTTCACTGAGCAGCAGGGCCACGTAGCCGCGCTGGACGGCGTCGGCGAAGCGGGAATCCCCCTCCAGGCCGAGGTCGAGCTGGCCGGAGTCCTTGCCGCCGGCCTCGAAGGTGACCTTCAGGTGCACCTGGCTGAGTTCAGGCAGCTCGTAGCTGCGGCGGTCGGGCTGGATCAGGTATCCGGACAGCGAGGTGTCATCCACCACCCCGCCCAGGTCCAGTCCGCGGACGGACAGCGCCTTGAGCGCCTCCTTGTACTCGTGCACCACCTTGGGTGCATCCGAGGACAGCCAGGCGGCCAGTGCGGTTTCCAGCTCCGCGTCCGCGGTGCCGAGGTCAACCACGACGGCGGATTCCTTGCGCACCAGCGCCACGGCCACGGCCTCGTGTGCCAGGCCCGCCTTTTCGCTGAGCACGTCCACGGCGGCCAGTTCTCCGTTGGCCCCGGCGCCCAGCCAGGCCCCGAGCGCGGCAGCATCGGATACCACCTGGTGGGCGGGCACCTCGTGCCCCTCGCCGTCGTCGGCGGCTTCCTCCTCGCCGAACAGGTCGAAGAGGCGCTTGCGCAGGGTGTTGAACTGGAGTGCGTCGAAGAGTTCCTCCACGGCCTCGCGGTCCGGGGCCTGCAGCACGGTGTCGTTGATGGCTACCGGCAGCTCCATGTCACGGAGCAAATGATTCAGTCGCCGGTTGCGCACGACGTCGTCCACGTGGGCGCGCAGCGACTCGCCGACCTTGCCGCCGATCGAGTCGATGTTTTCCATGATGCCGTCCAGGCTGCCGTACTGCTTGAGCCACTTGGCAGCCGTCTTGGGGCCCACGCCGGGCACGCCGGGCAGGTTGTCGGCGGTTTCGCCCACGAGCGCGGCAAGGTCAGAGTAGCGGTTGGGCGGCACAAAGTACTTTGTCTCCACGGCCTCGGCGTCCATGGGCGGGATGTCGGAGATGCCCTTTTTCGGGTACAGGACCAGCACCTTGTCGGTGATGAGCTGGAAGGCGTCACGGTCGCCGGAGACCACGAGGACGTCCCAGCCGGCGGCCTCGCCCTGGGTGGAGAGGGTGGCGATGATGTCGTCGGCCTCGAAGCCGTCCACGGAGATGGTGGGGATGCGCATGGCCTCCATGACCTTGATGATCAGGTCAATCTGGCCGTAGAACTCCTCGGGGGTCTTGTTGCGCCCGCCCTTGTACTCCGTGTACTCAAGGGAGCGGAACGTGGGCGTGTCCAGGTCAAAGGCCACCACCACGTGGGTGGGCCTTTGCTGGCGGATCATGGTCAGCAGCATCGAGGTGAAGCCGTGCACGGCGTTCGTGTGCTGGCCGGTGTCGGTGGCGAAGTTTTCCGGCGGCAGCGCGTAGAAGGCGCGGAAGGCCATGGAGTGGCCGTCGATGACCAGCATGCGGGGTGTTTGACCGTCCGGGATCCCGCTGTCGGGTCCGGCGTTCGGGGTGGTTGCAACAGTGGTCTGGGGGGCCGTCTTGGCAGAATCACTCACAGGTGCAAGCCTAGTCACCATGAGCGATAAATTCACACCGCACCCCCGATCAACCGAACTTCTCGCCGCGGGCATCCCCGCCGAGTACCATTCCCTGCTGGGCCACCACGGTGTGGGCACCCTGGTGGAGAAGATGGGGATCGTGTTCACCCACATGTCCGTCGAGAAAATGGTGGCCACCATGCCGGTGGACGGCAACACCCAGGTGACGGGCCTGCTGCACGGCGGCGCCCACGTGGTCCTGGCCGAAACACTGGGCTCCTTCGCCGCAGCCTTCCACGCCGGACCGCGCGCCAAGGTGGTGGGCATTGAGATCAATGCCACGCACCACCGCGGCATCTCCGCCGGCCTGGTCACCGGCACCGCCGTCCCGGTCCACCTGGGCCGCACCCTCGCCACACACGAGGTGGTCATGACCAACGAGGCCGGCCAGCGCCTGTCCACCTGCCGCATCACCAACATGATCCTGGCTTCCTGAGCCGGCCCTTCATGGGGCCGCACCCGCCGGCGCCGCTCCCCCGCCTGCCTGCCCCAGCGCTTCGTTAAATGGCCGACGCCGGGCACCTGCCTTCCGGTTCAAGCGGAAGGCAGGTGCCCGGCGTCGTTCACGGACGAAGCACCCGGCAAGGTGCGGCGCCTAGAAGATGTTGCCCAGGATCGTGCCGGCGGCCTTGCTCAGCGCGGGCACAATCAGGATGATGCCGGCGGCAACGGCGAGCACGCAGAAGCCGAAGCACACGTAGGAGCCCCACTTGGCAAAGTGGTTGATGCGGCCGTCGTCGTCCCCGCTGACGGCAGTGAAGCGCACGCCCAGGGAGTACATGGTGACGACGAAGCCGGCGCTGATCAGGGTGGTCAGCGCGACCGTGACAAATCCAAACCAGTCAATCATTTCTTCCCCTTCTTGGCGGATTCCTTGGCCTTGGGCTTGGGTGAATCCGTGGCGTGCTCGGCCGCCTTGGTCATGGCCTTCAGGACGGCCGTGTCGGCGCGGTCCAGGGCGTTCTGTGCCGCGGCACGGATGGCGTCCGTCTCCGCAGCCTTGCGGGCAGCCTTTTCGGCGACCTTCTGTGCGGCGCGGGCCTTGGCGGCGAGGCGGTCGCGCTCCTTCTTGGAAGGAATGTGCAGGGCCTCGCCCACGGCGTCGACATCGCTGATGGCGTTGCTGTGGTCCACGACCTCACGCTGGGAGATGATGAACATGGTCAGGATGGCACCCAAGCCCAGGACGGCGACGATGACGAAGCCGACGGTGCCGGTGCGGATCAGCAGGGCGGCCAGGCCACCCACGAGGGCGGCGGCCGGCAGCGTGAACAGCCAGGCAATGGCGATCTTGCCGATGGCGCCCCAGCGGACGGTGGAACCCTTGCGGCCGAGGCCGGAGCCGATCACGGAACCGGAGGCGACGTGGGTGGTGGAGAGGGCGAAGCCAAGGTGGCTGGACGCCAGGATCGCGGCGGCGGTGCTGGTCTCCGCGGCGAAACCCTGTGCGGGCTTGACGTCGGTGAGGCCGGAGCCGAGCGTGCGGATGATGCGCCAGCCGCCGGCGTAGGTGCCGCCGGCGATCGCGAGGGCACAGGTGGCGATGACCCAGAAGTGCGGGCCGGTGCCGGCCTGCTGGAGACCGGATGCCACGAGGACCAGGGTGATGACACCCATGGTCTTCTGGGCGTCATTGGTGCCGTGCGCCAGGGCCACAAGCGAGGAGCTGAAGACCTGGCCGCGGCGGAAGCCGCCGCGTTTCTGGGTCAGCTTGTCGCCGGAGTCCGGATCGGAGCGGCGCGTGATGCCATAGGCAAGCTTGGTGCAAAGGAACGCCACAAGTCCGGCAATCGTGGGGGCAAGGATGGCGGGAAGCAGGACCTTGGAGACCACGACGGCAAAGTTGACGGCACCCAGGGACCAGGTGCCGACGATGGCGGCGCCGATCAGGCCGCCGAACAGTGCGTGGGAGGAGCTGGACGGCAGGCCCAGCAGCCAGGTGAACAGGTTCCACAACACGGCGCCCATCAACCCGGCGAAGATCATCTCCGGCGTGATGGCGACACCGTTGGGCCCGCCCTCGTTGATGATGCCCCCGGAAATGGTCTTGGCCACCTCGGTGGAGAGGAAGGCGCCCACAAGGTTCAGGATCGCGGCCAGGGCCACAGCCGTCTTGGGCTTGATGGCACCGGTGGCAATGGGGGTTGCCATGGCGTTGGCTGTGTCGTGAAAGCCGTTTGTAAAGTCAAAGAAAAGGGCCAGTGCTATGACTAGCACGACCATGAAGGTGAGATCCACCCGCGATCCAATCTAGAGGGGGCAAAAGCAAGACAGCGAAAATTTGGTTGTAAGGGTGCGTGCCGCTCGATCCGGCCTTTCGGCATGCAGGCGCACCCAACCGTTGTCATCCTACGACGATTTTGCCTCCCATGGTGTACGCGGCCCCGGCCTTTGGTTAACGGAAGGTTAACGCCGGGTGAACCGGGGCGGCGCCCGGAGGGGCTAGCATGAGCGCAAGAGCCCGTTCGGGCGGGGTGCACCGCCGCGCCCGCCCGCCGCGGGCCCGCCAAGAAATTGAAAGGAACCCTGCCATGAGCAACGTGGAAAACAACCCCGCAGAGCTGCTTTGCCCCAGCAATCCCGGCGATTCCGCGGCTGCCGTGGAGATCCTCTCGCCCCGGCTCGTCCCCCTCGGCGGGCCGCGCGCCATGACCGTGCGGCGCACCCTGCCCCAGCGGCGCCGCTCCCTGATCGGCGCCTGGTGTTTTGTTGATCACTATGGCCCGGACAACGTGGCCCACTCCCCCGGTATGGCCGTTCCGCCGCACCCGCACACGGGCCTGCAGACCATCAGCTGGCTGTTTTCCGGCGAGATCCAGCACGCCGACAGCGCCGGGCACCACGCCATGGTCCGCCCGGGCGAGTTGAACCTCATGACGGCCGGCCGGGGCATCAGCCACTCGGAGTACTCCACCGAAGGCACCACGGTCCTGCACGGCGTGCAGCTGTGGGCGGCCCTGCCTGAGGGGGCACGGTTCACCGAACCCGGATTCACCCACTACAGCCCCACACCCAAGGTGCTGCCGGGCGCCGTCGTCAGTGTTTTCATGGGGCGGGCTGCCGGGGAGCAGTCCCCTGTGGAGACGTTCACGCCCATGGTGGGCGCTGAAATCATGCTCGACGCCGGAGCCTCCCTGTCGCTCGACCTCGACCCGCGCTTTGAGCACGGCTTCCTGGTGGACGCCGGGACACTGGCGCTGGACGGCTCCCCCGTTGCCGCGGACGAGCTCGGGTACCTCGGGACAGGGCTGGGCCAGGTGGTGCTGGGCGCCGGGGATGCGCCGGTGCGGCTGCTGTTCATTGGCGGGGCGCCGCTGAATGAGTCGATCGTCATGTGGTGGAACTTTGTGGGCCGCAGCCACGAGGAGATTGTGGCGTTCCGGGCGGCCTGGCAGGCAGTGATCGGCGCGGAGCCGGCTGGCGTCTTTGACGACGTCACGAATTTCAGCCTGCCCGCCGGGCAGGTGGATGCCCCGCTGCCGGCCCCGGTCCTGCCCACCGTGGCGCTGAAGCCGCGGTCCAACCCGAGCTGACGCCGCAACCGGATGCGCCGCGAACCCGCAACCTGTGCCCTGGGGCGCACATTGCGGTTCCGCGGCGGGCGGCCTCGTGATGGTCCGCGGGCGGGGTGTCAGCCCTTGGCGAGGTTTTCGCGCACGCGCGGGGCAACTTCCGTGGCGTAGAGCTCGATGCTCTTCATCATGGCCTCGTGCGGGAGCGTGCCGTGGCTGTACTTGAGGTCGAACCGGGACAGCCCCAGCGCCTTGGCCACCGTGGTGATCTTGTTGGCCACGGTTTCCGGCGACCCCACCATGAGCGCGCCGCGCGGGCCCGCAGTCGCGTTGAACTCCGAGCGGCTCAGGGGCGGCCAGCCCCGGTCGCGGCCGATGCGGTTGTGCATGGCGGCGTAGTGCGGCCACAGCTCCTCCAGGGCCTGCTCGTCAGTTTCGGCAATGTGGCCGGGTGAGTGGACGCCGATGGGCTGTTCCGGCTGGCCGAATTCCTTCAGCGCACGGTGGTACAGCTCGGCGAACGGGGCAAACTGCAGCGGCTCCCCGCCAATGATGGCCAGCATGAGCGGCATGCCGTAGTGTGCGGCGCGGACCACCGACTGGGGGCTTCCGCCGACCGCCACCCACGATTTCAGCGTGCCGGACTCGGTGTGCGGGTAGACCATCTGGCTGTGCAGGGCCGGGCGGGTGTTGCCGCTCCAGCTGACGGGGCCCTGCTTGCGCAATTCGTTGAACAGCTCCAGCTTCTCCTCGAACAGCTCCTCGTAATTGGCCAGGTCGAAGCCGAACAGCGGGAAGGACTCAGTAAAGGACCCCCTGCCCAGGATGACCTCGGCGCGGCCGGAGGAAACGGCGTCGAGCGTGGAAAATCGCTGGAAGACGCGGATGGGGTCATCGGAGCTGAGCACCGTCACGGCCGAGCCCAGGCGGATGCGCTCCGTCTGCCCGGCAATGGCTGAGAGGACCATGTCCGGGGCGGAGATGGCGAAGTCGTCGCGGTGGTGTTCCCCGACGCCGAAGTAGTCCAGTCCCAGCCTGTCGGCCAGGACAGCCTGCTCGACGACGTCGCGAATCACGTGTGCGGCGGGCTTGGGATCGCCGTTGGCATCATTGGTGATGTCGCCGAAGGTGTCCAGTCCGAGCTCAAGGTTGCCATGTGCCATGGTTGCCTCCCTTTCCTAAAGAATATGCATTTGCATCTAGTTGGGGAACTGGCAGGGCCGGAAATCTATTCCCGCAGCCGGTCCGTGCCGCTGCGGCCGACCCGGGCCCGGGCACTTGTCCGGGTCCCGGGACCGTTGCTGCTGCGAGGAGGCTAGTGCTGGACCGCGGCGAGGGCGGCCTTGCTGCGGTAGACGGACAGGAATGCCGAGATGCGCCGGACGGCCTCCTCGATGTCGCTGACCGAAGGCAGGATGACGAAGCGGAAGTGGTCGGGCGTGGGCCAGTGGAAGGCCGTCCCGTGCGAGACCAGGATCTTCTGGTCCTCCAGCAGGTCAATGACGAACTTCTCGTCGGATTCGATCGGGTACATGTCCGGATCCAGCTTGACGAACAGGTACATGGCGCCGGCCGCGGGCACGCAGGAGACGCCTGGAAGGCCATTGAGCAGGCGCGAGGCGAGGTCGCGCTGCTCGCGGAGCCGTCCGCCCGGCTTGGTGAGGTCGTTGATGCTCTGGTAGCCGCCGAGCGAGGTTTGGATGGCGTGCTGGGCCGGGACATTGGAGCACAGCCGGAGCGAGGCAATGAGCTCCAGGGACTCCTTGAACCCGGCCATTGCGGCGCGCGGTCCCGACAGTGCCACCCAGCCGGCACGGTAGCCGGGCATGCGGTATGCCTTGGACAGGCCGCTGAAGGTGAGGGTTGCGACGTCGTCGGACAGGGAAGCCATGTGGATGTGGCTGCGGCCGTCGTAGATGATTTTCTCGTAGATCTCATCGGCGAAGATGACCAGGTCATGCTTGCGGGCCAGTTCCACAAACTTTTCCAGAATGTGGCGCGGGTAGACGGCGCCCGTGGGGTTGTTGGGGTTGATGATGACGACGGCGCGCGTCTGCGGCGTGATTTTTGCCTCGACGTCGGCCATGTCCGGCCACCACTCGTTGTCCTCGTCGCACAGGTAGTGGACGGGGACGCCGCCGGTGAGCGTGACGGAGGCGGTCCAGAGCGGGTAGTCGGGGGCCGGGATGAGGACCTCGTCGCCGTTCTCCAGGAACGCCTGCAGGGTCATGGAGATCAGTTCGCTGACGCCATTGCCCACGAAGATGTCGTCCACGCCAATGGTCATCAGGCCCTTGGTCTGGTAGTACTGCGAGATGGCGGTGCGGGCGGAGAAGATGCCCTTCGAATCACTGTAGCCCTGGGCGCCGCGCAGGTGGTGGATCATGTCCACCACAATGGATTCGGGCGCCTCGAGGCCGAACGGGGCGGTGTCGCCCAGGTTCATGCGCAGGATCCGGTGCCCCTCCGCCTCCATCTTTTGGGCCGCATGCAGGATGGGGCCGCGAAGTTCGTACCGGACGTTGGCTAGTTTGCTGGAATGTTGCATGGGGCGCATGCCTTCCATCTTCACATATGCACCGCCGCAAATGCCGATCCCGTCCGCATGGCGGCATGGCCCGGCCCACGCATCCAGGATGCACGGGCCGGCGTGCGCCGTTCGGGCTACAGCGCGCGCTGGTAGATCCGGAATGCACGCGCGGCAAGCCAGGTCATGACCACGGCCAGTGCGGCGAGCAGCCCCAGCGGTCCCCACACCGCACCCCAGTCGGGAGCCGCCTGCAGCGCACCCCGCCCGGCCGCCACGGCCCATTCAAAGGGGTTGAACCGCGCCACCTCCCGCACCCAGGCGGGCGAAAGCGCGGTGTCCATGATGGCCGAGCTGAGGAACATCAGCGGAAAGGCGATGACCTGCGAGATCGCAATCAGCGCGGTCTGCGCCTTGGCGAGCAGCGCCATCCCGTTGGAGAACGCGGCAAAAACGTTCGTCAGCAGCACAGCGGACAGGAGGAGGACGGCGATTCCCGGCCAGCCGCCGTCGAACCTGGCACCGGCAAGCCAGGCCACCCCCAGCACCACCAGCGTCTGCAGGACCGTGAGCACCGACTGGTAGAGCATGGTGGCCACGATCATGGCGCCGCGGCTGGCAGGAGAGGCGAGGAACCTGTCCATGACGCCGCGGTCCATGTCCTGGATGTACGACGTCCCGGCCCAGGCACTGCCGAACAGTGCCATCATCATCACAATGCCCGGTGTCAGGAACACGAGATAGCTGGAGCTTCCCCCGAATCCGGGAATCTCAACCACGGACTTGAACAGCTGTCCGAACAGCAGCAGCCAGATGATGGGCTGGACCAGGTTCATGGCGAGGAAGACGGGCATGCGCCGGAACGCGCGCAGCTGCCGGGCTGTGAGGGCCGCGGTGTGCGGGATGGCTGTGAGTGCGCTCATGCCGCCACCTCCGCTCCGCTGTTGGCGGCGCCGGCGCCCGCTCCCGTGCTGGCGGATCCGGCGGAGGAGGCGCGGCCGGTGTGGCGCAGGTAAACGTCGTCCAGGCTGGGGCGGGAGACAGTGGCGCAGGCAACGGCAATGCCGGCAGCACGGGCAGGGCCGCCGGGCCTGAATCCGCCCGGCCGCGCAGGAGACATCCGTCCGCGCTTTCCTCGCGGAGAAGCCCGACGCCGGCCATCACCTCCCGCGCCCTGGTCCCGTCCTGCACCGGTTGCGCCAGTTCGACCGTGACGGCATCGCCGTGGAGGGAGTCCTTCAACTCCCCCGGCGTGCCCTCGACCACGATCCGGCCGCGGTCCACGATGGCCAGGCGGCTGGCGAGCCGGTCGGCCTCCTCCAAATAGTGGGTGGTGAGCAGGACGGTCATCTCATCGGCGCCGGCCATGTTCTCCAGCTCGGCCCACATGTCGGCTCGGGCCTCGGGTTCCAGGCCGGTGGTGGGCTCGTCCAGGAAGAGCACCTGCGGCCGGTGCATCAGGCCGATGGCCACGTCCAGTTTCCGGGCCATTCCGCCGGAGTAGGTCTTGACCAGGCGGCCGGCGGCGTCCGTCAGGGAAAAGCGGTCGAGCAGCTCGGCGGCCCTGGCCTTGGCTTCTTGGGCGGAGAAGCCCTGCAGCCGGCCGGCGAGGACCAGGTTTTCGCGCCCGGTGTCCATGGGGTCGGAAACGGGCCTTTGGGCGACGAAGCCGATGGCGCGGCGGACGCGCCCGGGGTGGGAGCCGACGTCGTGCCCGGCTACGGTGGCCGTGCCGGAGTCTGCCGTGGAGAGGGTGGAGAGGATTTTCACGGTGGTGGACTTGCCGGCCCCGTTGGGGCCCAGCAGCCCGAAGATGGTGCCGGGTTCGACGCGGAAGCTGAGCCCGTCAAGAGCTTGTATTCTGGGTTTTCCGCGGCCGCCGGGGTAGCTTTTTCTCAGCTCCACGGCTTCGACGGCGGGCTGGATTTGGGTGTGTGCCATGGTTGGCTCCTTGCTTGGGAGCCTCCCGCGCAGGGCCGCGGCAGTAAACTGTGGTTGTGCCTTGAGTTCGCTGTGGCGAATCCCCGTGGTGGGAGACTCAATGGTTGGTGGCGGCCCGGATGCTCGAACATCCGGGCCGCCGTTTTGGGTATTTTCCTTCAATTGCGCAGGCGTTGATTGCGCCCATGTCGTGCCTTAGCTGTGCGGCACTTTTCCGGCAGTCCCGGCGCCGGCGCCCGGCCCTCCGGACGGGAACAGCATGCGGGCCAGGACGACCATGTGGACTGCCAGCCCGGCCAGCAGGGCCAGCCAGGAAATGCCGAAGCCCACCATGAAGCCAAGGCCTGCGAAGAGGCCAAAGGCAACGATCCAAATGACGGCCGAGTAGATGCCGAACCGCGCCGCCGCCACCGGATCCTGCGAGAACCTGTCCTGGCCCTGGTATTCCCGGGCCGCCTCGCGGACCCACGCCTTCTTTCTGTTGGTCTGGGTCGCGCCGAGGAAGGCGAACAGGACGATCGCCGCCACGACGCCAAGTGCGGCAAAGACAACCACCCAGACGGGCAGTGCGCCCAGGGCCACGAGTCCTCCAATGGCCAGGCCGTAAACGCCGAGCAGAGTGGCGAAAAAGTAGCCTCCGGCCCGGTCCTTGGAGACCGGATAGTTGGTTGTGGTCTCATGCGCCAGGGTGTCCCCCACTATCCAGGCCGCCCCGGTCGAGGCAAGGCCTGCAAGGCCGATGACGGGCCCGATGGGCAGCGGCAGCACCCCGGTGGCTCCCAGGACCATGAACAACAGCCCGGCAGCAATCACGATGGAGGCGATGACAACCCCGACCACGTAGGCGGGTTTCGGCCGCACGCGGTGGAGCGACCGGAAGTCCAGCGCCGCGGCGGGGGCGCTCGCCCCTGCCTGCGGTCCCGGGCCGGCCACCTCGCCCACGAGTTCCCGAATGTCGCCGAGTTCGTCCATGGCCTGGGCAGCCGCGGCATGCCCTTCCATGCCGCCGTCTGCCAGTTCGTCGACCCGGGCGGCGAGGTTGCCGCGGATCTCCTCCTTGAGGTCCTGGACTTCGGGGGTCATTGACACGCCGCCAAAGGCCTCGTCAAGGAGGCGGTGGATGCTGTGGTTGCCGGCGCTGCTCATGGTGTGCCGCCTTTCACGTTCAGAAGCTTGTTGATGATGTTCGCCGTGGCCGTCCAGTGCTGCACGTTTTGCTGGTAGACGGCACGGCCGGCGTCGGTGATGCGGTAGTACTTCCGGCGCCCACCCTGTGTTTCATCTCCCCAGCTGGCCTCGACGAGTCCGTCCTTCACCAGCCGGCGGTATGTGGCGTAAAGGGTGGCTTCCTTGATTTCATACGCTCCCCCGGTGGCATCCCGGATGGTCTTGTAGATCTCGAAGCCGTAGCTTTCCGCATCCCGGAGCACCCCGAGAACGATTGTGTCCGTGTGGCCCCGCAGCAGGTCCGCGGCAAACGGCTCAGTATGCTGCGGACTGATGTCTGGGTTCTTCACCATGACAACTACTGTATCTGATCAACTACTGTGATTGAAAGAGTTCCGGCAGAAATAATGTCAACAAAGGGCAGGCAGCCCCGATGGCACGGACGAACGAAGCGGGCGCCCCCGGGGCGCGTTCCGGATACCCAGAGCGGGCAGAGCCTCCGTGCTACTTCCTGGCGAGCAGCCGGTCCACGCGCGGCTTGACCTCCTGCGCCAGCAGCGTGATGGATTCCAGGAAGTGCTCCTGGGGCAGCCCGCCAATGTCGCTTTGCAGGAAGTGGCGCATGTGCCCCATGTGGCCGTGAAGGTCGACAATCCGACGTGCCACTTCATCCGGATCCCCAACATAGTAGGCTCCGGGAGCATCCGCCTGGGCGAGGTAGGCACCCCTGTCCGGGGCGGGCCAGCCGCGCAGCCGGCCCATTTCCACGCTGAGGTTGTGCCAGCCCGGGTAGAAGCGCTCCAGCGCCTCCTTCTTGGTGCGCGCCACCAGCCCCAGCGCCGCGACGGACACCTTGATGTTGGCGCCGCTGTGCCCGGCCTGGGCCGCCGACTGGCGATACAGTTCGGCCAGGGGCGCGAAGCGGTGCGGTGCGCCGCCAATAATGCCATAAGAAACGGGCAGCCCCAGCGCACCGGCCCGGGCGGACGACGCCGGGCTGCCGCCGGTTGCTATCCACACCGGCAGCTGCCCCTGCACCGGCCGGGGGACGACGGCAAGGTTGTCGATGGCGGGCCTGACGCTGCCGGACCAGCTCACATTCTCGCCCCCGGCGTTGTTGAGGGCCAGGAGCAGCTCCAGCTTTTCGGAGTACAGCCGGTCATAGTCGCGCAGTTCGTAGCCAAACAGCGGGAACGTTTCCACCGACGAACCGCGGCCCGCCGTGATTTCAATGCGCCCGCCGCCGGAGACGGCGTCGGCAGTGGCCATCTGCTGAAACACCCGCACGGGGTCGTCGGTGCTGATGATGCTGGCGGCGCTGCCCAGGATGATGTTTTTCGTTGCCGCGGAAGCGGCGGCCAGCATGGCCCCGGGGGATGACGCCGGCATGCTCACGGTGTGGTGCTCCCCCACGCCGAAGTAGTCGAGCCCCTGCTTGTCGGCGTGCACGATCGCATCAAAGAGGTTCCTGATGCCGCCGGCCGTGGCCTGGTGGGTTCCGTCGTCGTTCCGGGGTGTGTCGCCAAAGCTGTATGCGCCGATTTCCATGGTGCCTTCCAAGTTCATCCGTTCCGGCATCCGCACCGGCCCACGAAACTACGCGGTTTTACAGATCATATTTGAATCAGAAGATATCGGCAAGTAGCGCTACCCCTCAAGCACGCTGAGCACGTTCCCGGCGGGGTCCTTGAACCAGGCAATCAGCGGCCCGCCGCTGCGGAAGACGCCCTTGGCGTCGGTTTCGAGAGGTGTTCCCGCATAGTGCTCTAATTCGACGCCGGCCGCCGCCAGCGCATCAACCGCACCTTCGACGTCGGGCACGGGAAAGTTCAGGACCGTGAACGACGCCGGCTCATGGGCGGCGCCCTTCGGATACACCAGGACCGAGCCGCCGCCGGGCAGCAGGAGCCGCAGGTTGCCCATCTGATCCTGGGCCAGTTCAAGGCCCAGCGTCCCTCCGTAGAACCCCCGGGCGGCCTCGATGTCGTCCACGGAAAACCCGGCAAACGCCTTGCTGTTTTCAAACATTTCACGCACTTCCTTTCGGGTGGCCCCACCTGTTCCAGCGTAATCACCCGCGGCCGCCGCGAACAGGCCTACAGCAGCGGAAGCACCTGCTCCTTCACCTGCTTGCGCAGGACCTTGCCCAGCATGGATTTGGGCATTTCGGAGATGGCAACGACGCGGACGGGCACCTTGTAGCGTGCCAGCAGCCCCTTGCAGTGGTCCCGCAGGGCAGTTTCGTCCAGCTCGACGCCCGGATCAAGCACCACGGCGGCCACCACGATTTCACCGCCGCGCCCCGACTCCTGGCCGAAGACGGCGGCGTCCGCCACATCGGGATGCTGGCGCAGCACGGCTTCCACCTCGGACGGGGAGACGTTGAAGCCGCCGGTGATGACAAGCTCCTTCGCACGGTCGACGATGGTGGTGAACCCTTCGGCATTGACGGTGACGATGTCGCCCGTGCGCAGCCAACCATCCACCGTCAGTGTCCTGGCCGTCTCCTCCGGGTTGTTCCAGTATCCCTGGAAGACCTGCGGGCCCTTGAGCAGCAGCTCCCCCGGTTCGCCCTGGGCCACCTCCTCGGCGGGCCGGGCGCCGTCGTTCTCCCCGAGGGGCGCAACCACCTTCATGAGCGTCGAGGGGAACGGCACCCCGATGGTGCCGGCCTGGCGGGTTTCGGCGAAGGGGTTGCCGAGCGCCACCGGGGAGGATTCGGTCATGCCGTAGCCTTCCACAAGCAGGCCGCCGGAGACGGATTCCCAGAGCTCCACCACGTGGTCGGGCAGGTTCATGGCGCCGGAGATGCAGAATTTGCATGAGCGCAGGGAGATGCCCCGTTCCTTGGCGGCCAGGGCCGTGCGCTCGTAGATGGGCGGCACGGCGCAGTAGACCGTGGCTGGCGATTTTTTCATGGCGGCCAGCACAAGGGCGGTGTCGAACTTCGGGAACAGGACCAGCAGGCCCTGCTTGCGGATGCCGAACGTGAGGTAGAGCGTCATGCCAAAGGCGTGGAACATGGGCAGGACGGCGTACAGGACCTCCTTGCCCTTCCTGGCACCGTGCATCCATGCCTCGCCCTGCAGCGCATTGGAGTAGAGGTTGAAGTGGCTCAGCATGGCGCCCTTGGGGCGGCCGGTGGTGCCGGAGGTGTAGCCGATGACGGCGAGGTCCGTGACTGCCGGGCGCTGGTGGGCGGGGTCGATGGGACCAGCCGCGAGCAGTTGCCTCCAGGGCGTGGCGCCGGGGGCCTTGGCGGTAAGGGATGTCCGGGTGTCGCGCAGCTTCTTGACCGGCAGCCGCAGGGCCAGGCGCTTGACGGCCGGGAATTCGGCGAGCAGGTCCACGGCGATGATGTGCTCGACGGTGACGTCGGCCGGGAACTCCTGAAGAGCCGGGACCACCTTGTTCCAGGCAATGGCGACATGTGCCCCGTGGTCCTCAAACTGGTGGCGCAGTTCCCGGGAGGTGTACAGCGGGTTGTGTTCCACCACGACGGCGCCCAGCCGCAACACGGCGTAGAACGCCACGACGTGCTGCGGGCAGTTGGGCAGGATGAGGGCAACCCGGTCTCCCGCGCGGACACCCAGCTTGCGCAGGCCCTCGGCAGCGCGTGCCACCTGTTCCCCCAGGGACCGGTAGCTGGTGCGCCGGCCAAAGAACTCCATGGCGGGCAGTTCCCCGGCCTCCTCCACGGAACGCTCGAACATTTCCACGAGCGACTCCGTGGGCAGCTCGATCTCCGCCGGGACGCCGGGCTGGTAGTTCTTCACCCAGGGCTGCGGGACCGGGCCGGGCGCGGTGCCTGCCTGAGGATTGGGGGCGGCCCCTGCCGCGTTGCCGGCTGCCGCACCTGCGGCGTCGGAGGTCGGGGCGTTGCTGGCTTCGTGGTTTGCTTCTGGCTCCATGGTCCCATCCTGCCGCCTGTGCAGCGATTATGAAACTTGCCGCGCCCAGTGCTGGACGTGTGGGGGATGGCTGGCTAGCGTGGGGTCAACGGAACCGCCGGGAACGCCCGGCGGCCCGGGCACATCAAGAACGGCAGCACTTTCACCATTGGTGATCTGTTACGGATCAATAGAGGAGATAGTCATGGGTTTCTTTGGTTGGATCATTTTGGGCCTGATCGTGGGCGCCATCGTCAAGGCGGTCATGCCTGGGCGCGTCGGCGGGGGATGGATCACCAGCCTCGTCCTGGGCGTTGTCGGCGCCGTCGTGGGCGGCTGGATCGGGGACCTGCTCTTCAACAGCGGCAGCATGCGCTTCTGGAGCCTTGGATCGTGGATCCTGGCCATCGTCGGCGGGCTCGTGGTTGCCGGAGTCTACGGTGCCATCACCGGCAGGAACAAGACCTCCGCCTGACCTGCAGCGGCAGGGCCGGCTGCCCTGGGCCCCCACCGGCTGCGCCTTGGTCGCCTGTCCTGCCCCGCCCGGCACTTGCCTGTCACTTGTGACCTTCACCGGCCACACCGGCACCGCCGTCTGCGGCGTTTAAGTCACCGGGACCGCCGTCTGCAACGTTCACATCTGCAACATGGCCCCTTGGGACGCTGCATCCTCGAGCAATTGCCGGCAAAGGCGGCTCACATCGTCGGTGGCGCGGACCAGCGAATCAGGCTGAGGGCCCATCCCCCGGACCAGCGCGTTGACGCCGGCAAGTCCTGCGCGCTCGAGAATTTGCCTCTCGTTCGTGGTCCATTCGCCGCGCGATGCGAGGATGGCGTGCCCGTATTCGACGGCGGCGACGGCCACCATGCCTGCACACTGGGCGCCCAAGCCCAGGGGCGCAAGCTGGGACCGCGCGTAGGACAAGGTCAGCTCGGCCCGCTCCGACCAGGTGGGCGGGGCTTTTCGCCGAAGCTGTTCCGGATAGTTCAGGGATGTGAGAGTGCCGCGGAGAACCCGGAGGATGGCCAACTCCCCCACGACCAGGTATGTCGGAATCCCGGCCAGGTGGAACATCAGTGGCTCAATGTCAAAGTCCCCGCAGGCAGCCCTGCCCACTTCCCGCTCGACGACGTCCAGATCCCGATAGTGCACATCTACGGCCCGGCCACCGATGCGAAGCCAGGCCCCGCCGTTGAAGACCCCACCTCCCCAGCCGCCAAGTTCAGACACCTGGCCCTCCCAACCGGGGCTTCTCCCTGCGAGATCCCGAAGGTCCTGTGGGTCGAATCGGCCCCTGTAGTAGACGGCGAAGTCCCAGTCACTGTCGGGCCGGTGCGTCCCCTGGGCCCTTGACCCACCCAGTGCGACAGCTTGGACTCCGGGCAACGACGCCAGGGAGTCGGCAGCGTGGTCCAGGAAGCGTTCATCATGCATCGGACCATTGATGCACAATGTCACGGAATTGTCCATGGCCGCGACCACCGAAATTCGCCCCTCAAGACCGTCCCGGAGGCCTTCCTGGGCTGTTGAGTTTCTCACAAATGACCGTTTTGCGCCCTCCTTTAGCACAACCCCGGATGGCTGGTTGACGGGTAAAAATTGATAGGCTTGGAGGTCGGACCCCCGCCCATCAGGCGGCCTTCCGCTATTACCCAAACACCCCTCGAAGGAGAACTGCGCCTCAATGACATCCGTGGCCACTGAATCACTGCGTGACCAGCTCTGGAATCGCCGATACGACGAAAACATTGCTCCCATCACCGAACTTTGCGACTCCCTGGCCGAGGCCCGGCCCGGGCAGCAGGTGGCCTATGTGGACCCGGTCCACGATGTAGACGAGTGCAAGATCATCAGCCTGTTCTCCAATGTCGGCGAGATGGACCCTTCCGGCTTTGTCACGGCCGGCGACGAACAGGCCGCCACCCGCCTGCTCGGCATCCACTGGCAGCTTGGCCTGCGCCCCAGCCTGGTCATGCCGTGGAACGTCCACCCCTGGTTCACACCGGGCGAGCCCAACGGCCGCCTGACGGCACCCCAGATCGAGGCCGGCCTGCGCCCCCTCGTGAAGTTCCTGACCCTGGTTCCCCGCGCCTCGGCCCTCGTGGCCCACGGCACCGAGGCCCACCGCCTGGCCGACCAGCTCCTCAAGGCCCAGGGTCCCATGCTTTACAAGCGCGGCTTCGGCATCTACAAGGTCCGCTCGCTCTCAGGCCGCAGCTTTGCCGGCTCCCCCGAGCGCCAGGAACAGTGGCTCCTGGAATCCGCAAAGGCGTATGCCGAGTCGATGACCCGCAACGGCATCCCCGTCAAGGGCCGCTGAACCGGTCCCGTTCCACCGCCTGGAGCACAAAGCTGACCCGCTGCAGCGGTCCGACAACGCGATTTTCCCGCCTTGTCCGACTGCCGCCGCGGGTCAGCTTTTTTATGCCTCCGGATGACCGCATCGCCACCTGGTGCTGGCCCTGGCCGTGTGGCCCCCTTGCCGTCCAGCTGCCCGGTCCGACTATGCCAGCGACATCTCGGCCGGCTCAAGGGCACTGCGCAGCATCTCCTGCAGTTCAGGCCCGTCCACCTCACCATGTGTGGCGATCGCGTGGGCCGTTGAAACAGTCAGCACTTCCTCCTCCGTGCCGGCAACGGTCAGGGTGCAGCCGATATCGCTCGGAACCTTCCGGCAGTCAATCATCACTCGTGACATTCCTCTTCACCTCCTTTCCTGTTTGCGCTTCCCGAATGGCCCTTTGCGGATTACGGTAGACTCCTTCGCGGCGGTAGAATATACGCACATTGCGCACGCTGTCCCAGCCGGAATTTTGTGCCGCAAAACAGCCATTTCAATGCAGAAATCAGGCGGTCGGGACGTACATTTCAGTGCACCAGCTGGAAACTGTGGTGAACCTGGTGGGGGGCCTGGATTCGCTGACCCGGCCTGCCCAATTCCCCGAGTTCGTGGTTCCCGCCCTGGCCGCCTTGATTGGCTGCGATGTGGCCACATACAACGAAATTGGCCCCCGGGGTGTCAGCTATTGGGACTTTCCCCGCGGCAGCCTGGGCATTGGCACAAGAGAGACCTTTGCCCGGTACGTGGACGAACACCCCCTCGTCAACCACTACAGGCATTCCATCGACGGCACACCTGTCAAAATCAGCGACTTCATGGCGTCAGCACAGTTCCACCGGTTGAATCTCTATGAGTACTTCTTCCGGCCCATCCCGGTGGAGCACCAAATTGCCATTACCGTCACAGCCCGGGGACCCACCGTCATCGGAATAGCACTGAACCGCACCAGGCACGACTTCAGCGAGTCGGACCGCGACCTGCTCTCGGTTCTGCGCCGGCCCCTTGCCGATACCTACTCAGGGCTCCTGCGAATCTCGGAGCTGCGGGCCCAATTCATGGCAGCCCCGGGCCGGTCCATGAAGCAGCTCACTCCGGCAGAACTGGACGTCCTGCGGAGGGCCGCCTCGGGTGCCACCAATGCGGCCATCGCCCGCCAGCTCGGGTGCAGCCCGAGGACGGTGGCCAAGCACCTGGAGCATGTGTACAGGAAGCTGGACGTCGTGGACCGCTCCGCAGCGGCGGCCCGGTATGCAAGCGACGATGCGGCATGGAAGTCGGTGCCGCATTGAGCAAGGGGCGCTTTCGCCCGGCCCGGCACACCTTGTTGTAGGCTCGTCCCATGGACCAGCGTGGAGCCCGGCAGGAGCACTTCCGGCGCGGATTCCACCGCCCTTCGGCCATTGCGGCCGGGCTGGCCGCTGTGGCACTGCTGCTGTCCTCGTGCCAGTCCCCCGCCCCCAGCCCCATGCCCTCCGAAGTCTCCTCCGACGTGGCAACCGGACTTCAGGCCCCCTGGTCAATGGTGGCCTTGGGCGACGGGCACCTGCTGGTCAGCGAACGAGATACGGGCCAGATCCTCGACGTTGCCCCGGACGGCACTCTTCAATTTGTCGGCAGCGTGCCCGGCGTCGTGCACCAGGGCGAGGGCGGGCTGCTGGGCCTGGCTGCCGGGCTGGAAATCTGCACGGACCACCCCACGCCCGACCCGGCCACCGGCTGCCTTTCCGTGTACGCCTACCTGACCACGGCGGATGACAACCGGATTGTGCGGATGCCACTGCTGGGCCAGGCGGGGAACCGCAGCCTTGGGCCGGCGGTGGACGTGCTCACCGGCATCCCCAAGGGCAACAACCACAACGGCGGACGAATCAAATTTGGCCCTGACGGCATGCTCTACATCGGCACGGGCGACGCCGGAAACCGCAACAACGCACAAAATCCCATGTCCCTGGGCGGCAAGATCCTGCGCATTGCCCCCGACGGCACCATCCCCCGCGGCAACCCCGTCAACGACAGCCCGGTCTGGACCCTTGGCCACCGCAACGTCCAGGGCTTGGCGTGGGATGAAACCGGCCGTATGTGGGCCTCGGAGTTCGGGCAAAACACGTGGGATGAGCTGAACCAGATCAAGGCCGGAAACAACTATGGCTGGCCCCTCGTTGAGGGCCAGGGCACGGATCCGCAATTCACCAACCCCGCACTCGAGTGGCCCACGTCCGAGGCCAGCCCCAGCGGCATCGCCATCACCGGGACCACGCTGTACATGGCTTCCCTGCGCGGGGAACGGCTGTGGCAGGTGACGCTCGACGGCGAGCCCTCCGCCAGCGCCCGTCTTTCCAACCAGCTGGGCCGGCTCCGCGACGTCGTATTAACGCCCGACGGCCGCCTGCTTGTCCTGACGAACAATACAGACGGCCGCGGCAATCCCAAACCGGGTGACGACAAAATCGTGGAGCTGGGGCTGGATTAGGCGCTACACGCTGACGGCAGCCAGGTGCGGTTCCACGAGTTCGGCGTAGCGCGCCTTGACGGTGTCGACCACCTCGGCGTAGGGCAAGCCCCAGATGTCCTCGTTGAAGATTTCCACCTCAACCACGCCGTTGTAGCCGGCCTCGGCAACCCACTGGCCGATCGACGCGAAGTCAATGACGCCGTCGCCCATGAAACCGCGGGACAGCAGTGCATCGGTTGCGATGGGCAGGTTGAAGTCGCACACCTGGTAGGAGGCGATGCGGCCTTCGGCCCCGGCGCGGGCGATCTGCTCCTGCAGCGACGGATCCCACCAGACATGGAAGGTGTCCACCACAACGCCCACGGCCTCGACCGGGTGCGGCGCTGCCAAGTCCAGGGCCTGGCCGAGGGTTGAGAGCACGGCGCGGTCGGCGGCGTACATGGGGTGCAGCGGTTCCAGGACCAGGCGGACGCCGTGTTCCAGGGCGAAGGGCACCAGTTCGGCGAGGCGGTCGGCCACGCGCTGGCGTGCAGCGACGAGGTCCTTGCCACCGACGACGGCGGTTGCCTCACCGCCGCCGTCGACGGCACCGGGGGCCACGCTGAAGTCGGGCAGGCCGCCCACCACCATGATGATTTCGGTGGTGCCGAGGGCCTTGGCCTCCAGGATGGCTGCCTTGTTGTCTTCCAGCGCAGCTGCCTGGCCGGCAGGTTCGGCTGCTGTCAGGAAGCCGCCGCGGCAGAGGCTGGAGACCTGCAGTCCCGAGGCCTTGACCATCTCAACTGCGGTGTCCAGGCCGACCTCGGCCACCTTGTCGCGCCAGAGGCCAATGTGCTTCAGGCCGGCGGCGACGCTGAGGTCGAGGGCTTCAGCGAGTGAGGCCTTCTTGATCGTGGCCGTGTTGATGGACAACTTCTCAAAGGTGCTCATGCGTCTGCCCCTTCCAGAACAGCTGATTCCACGCCGGCGGCGTTCAGGAATCCGGCCATGCGGGTGGCAGCCAGTTCGGGGTTGAGCAGCAGCTGTGCCGTGTTGGCCAGGCGGAACAGCTTGACCAGGTGGTTGAGGTCGCGCCCGGAGTGCAGGCCGCCAATCATCTGGAAGCCGGCCTGGTAGCCGTTCAGCCAGGCGAGGAAGGCAATGCCCGTCTTGTAGTAGTACGTGGGTGCCTCGAAGATGTGCAGGCCCAGGTCCCGGGTCGAATCGAGGATGGCACGCGCTTCGGCGGGCTGGCCGGCGTCGTACTTCTGCAGGGCCGTAGAGGCAGCAGGGGCGATGGCGGCAAAGATGCCCAACAGCGCATCCGAGTAGTGCGAGCCGTCGCCGTCAATCAGCTCCGGGTAGTTGAAGTCGTCCCCCGTGTACAGACGCACGCCTTCGGGAAGGCTGGCACGCAGCGCAACTTCGTGTCCGGCGTCGAGCAGGGAAACCTTTACACCATCTACCTTGGCGGCGTGCGCCTCGATGAGCTGCTGGAAGGTGGCGGTTGCGGCGGCGACGTCATCGCTGCCCCAGTAGCCGGCCAGGGCGGGGTCAAACATGGTGCCGAGCCAGTGCAGGACCACAGGTTCCTTGACCTCGGAGAGCAGCGTACCGTACAGGGCCAGGTAATCGGCGGGGCCGCTGGCGACCCTGGCGAGGGCGCGTGAGGCCATGATGATGACCTTGGCGCCGGATGCCTCGACGACGGCGATTTGCTCGCGGTAGGCAGCCAGCACAGCGGCCAGGCCTGCTTCGCCGGGCTCCACGGTTGCGGGATCCAGCTGGTCGGTGCCGGCGCCGCAGGCGAGCAGGTCGCGGACGGTGCGCTCCGGGGTCGCGATGAGTGCGGCCTCGGCGGCGGAGCGGTTGATGAGCTCCTGCGTGGCGGCCCAGTCCAGGCCCATGCCGCGCTGTGCGGTGTCCATGGCGTCGGCAATGCCCACGCCCCAGCTCCACAGTTCGCGGCGGAAGGCCAGGGTGGCGTCCCAGTCAATGTCGGCCGGGGCACCGGGGACGTTGTTACCCAGCACCTTGGGGGTCACGTGTGCTGCGGCGTAGACCTTGCGCGAGGTGATCAGCTCGGTGGGCTTGTGCCACGGGCCGGTCGGGTTCAGCGCGAGTGCTTCAAGCTCACCGGTGGCGAGCGGAAGGGTGATTGAAAGTGTCATTGTTAGAGCTCGATTTCCGGGATGTCCAGGGTGCGGCGCTCGTCGGAGGACTGCAGGCCCAGCTCAGCCAGCTGCACGCCGCGGGCTGCGGAGAGCAGGCCGAAGCGGTGTTCGCGGCCGGCGATGACGTCGCGCAGGAATTCTTCCCACTGCAGCTTGAAGCCGTTGTCGAGGTCGGCGTTGGCGGGGACTTCCTGCCACTGTGAGCGGAAGGATTCGGTGACGGGAAGGTCCGGGTTCCAGACGGGCTTGGGGGTGTGGGCGCGCTGCTGGGCAACGCACTTGTTCAGGCCTGCAACTGCTGAGCCGTGGGTGCCGTCGATCTGGAATTCCACGAGCTCGTCGCGGTAGACGCGCACGGCCCAGGAGGAGTTGATCTGGCCGATGACGGCGTCGCCCTGCGGGGTTTCCAGCTCGAAGATGCCGTAGGCGGCGTCGTCGGCGGTTGCCACGTACTCGTTGCCCTGCTCGTCCCAGCGGGCCGGGATGTGAGTTGCGGTCTTGGCGTTGACGCTCTTGACCTTGCCGATGATGCCTTCAAGGACGTAGTTCCAGTGGCAGAACATGTCGGTGGTCATGCCGCCGCCGTCTTCCTTGCGGTAGTTCCAGGAGGGGCGCTGGGCGGCCTGGTGGTCGCCCTCGAAGACCCAGTAGCCGAACTCGCCGCGGATGGAGAGGATGCGGCCGAAGAAGCCTTCGTCGACCAGGCGGCGCAGCTTCACCAGGCCCGGCAGGTAGAGCTTGTCGTGCACGACGCCTGCGGTGATGCCGGCTTCCTGGCCGATGCGGGCCAGCTCGATGGCCTCTTCGAGGGTCTCTGCCGTGGGCTTCTCGGTGAAGATGTGCTTGCCGTTGGCCATGGCCTTCTTCAAGGTGGCGGCGCGCAGGCTGGTCATGGAAGCGTCAAAGACGACGTCGACGGTGGGGTCGGCGATGATGGCGTCCAGATCGGTGGTCCAGTGCTCAACATTGTGCAGCTCGGCCAGTTCGCGGACCTTCTCTGCGTTGCGGCCAACCAGGATGGGCTCGATAGCGACCTTGGTGCCGTCTTCGAGGGTCAGGCCGGACTCGCGCAGCGGCAGGATGGAGCGCAGCAGGTGCTGGCGGTAGCCCATGCGGCCGGTGATGCCGTTCATGGCAATGCGGATGACCTTCTGTGCGCCGGCGCCTTCGCCAGCGGCCTGTACAGCGGTTTGCTCGTTGGAAGCAGTAAGAGTCACGTTGTTCTCCCGGAAGTTGTTGGGGGCCGGTGCCGGAGCATCCGGCGTGGCTTTTATCTTGGAAAGCGCTTTCCAATATATGCTGAAGTTGTCGTCGGGTCAAGGTCCGCTGAATTCCGGTTCCTGCGCCTGTCTTGGTGAGCCGTTGCAGACCCGGCACGGGTTCCTGCACCACCGCACTCCGGCCCCACACAACAGCCCTTCCAGCAAAGGACGCTCCATTGGCAGTCAAGCTTTCCGAGGTCGCCCGCCATGCCGGCGTGTCACTCGCCACCGCATCGCGTGTACTCAACGGTTCCAGCCGCACTCCTGCGGCAGGCATCGCAGAGAAGGTGAAGGCCGCGGCCGCCGAACTTGGTTATGTGGCGAATGCCCAGGCGCAGGCCCTGGCGCGCCAGTCGACAGGCCTGGTGGGGCTGGTTGTCCACGACATTGCCGACCCCTACTTCTCCACCATCGCCCACGGCGTGCAGCAGGCGGCCCTTGCCGCCCGCCACCAGGTCCTGCTGGCCGGAACAGACCTGGAAACCGCAGACGGCGCCCCTGGCGACGCCGAGCTCGCCGCAGTGAATGCGTTCATTTCCTACCGCACCGACGCCATCATCCTGGCCGCTTCCCGCCTTTTGGATGAGGATCCCCGGCTCAGCAAGGCGCTGGCGCAGTACATCGGCAACGGCGGCCGCGTGGTGGCCATCGGCGCAACCGATATTCCGAAGGCCCAAGTGCTCAGCGTTGACAACCACGACGGCGCTTCGGCCTTGGTGGGTGCGCTGCTGGAACGCGGCCGCCGGCGATTCGCCATCCTCGCAGGGCCCCGTGAACGCAATACTGCCCGCATCCGCGTCGCCGGCTTCACCGACGGCTTGGCGGAAGCAGGACTTGAGCCGCTCACCGTCGTGCACGGAGCATTCACCAGCCAGGGCGGCTACGACGCCACGGTGGAACTCCTTGACTCCAATGAAGGAAGGTTTCTCAGTTCCGGCGGGGATTCAGGCGGCGCCGGAGGCTCAGAGTACGGCGGCCCGCTGTGCATCCTGGCAGCCAACGACGTCATGGCCTTGGGCGCCATGGCCGCACTGCGGTCGCGCGGGCTCACGATTCCGGACGATGTGGAGGTGGCTGGCTTTGATGACATTCCGACATTGCGCGACCATTTCCCCGGCCTGACCACGTACCGGCTGCCCCTCGAGGAGATGGGCCGGCTGGCTGCGGAGCTGGCGCTCTCCCCAGCCGGGCAGACGTCCGCGAGCGTCACAGGACGTGTGGTGCTTCGGGAGAGTGCAGGCGGGCAGTAGCCGCAACGGCGCCGGCCACCGCAATGCGGCATAATCACAGCATGACTACTGAAGAGCAGCCCGGCCAAAACATGACCACGGAAGACGCCTGGCGCTTCCTCGAACACACCCGCTTTGGCCGCCTTGCGCTTAGCGTCGCCAATGAGCCCGATATTTTCCCGATCAATTACCTTGCGCATGATGGAAAGCTGCTCATGCGCACGAATCCAGGCACCAAGCTTGCCGAACTGACGATCAACAGTTCCGTCGCCTTTGAGATTGACGGCCTGGCAGAGGATGAGGCGTGGAGTGTTGTACTGAAGGGCACCGCCCGGGTGCTGGAGTCCCAGCGTGAAATCGACGCGGCCATCGAACTCCCCCTGGCGCCTTGGCTGAAGACGCTCAAGTACACCTTCGTTGAAATCACACCGACCAGTGTCCGGGGCGTGCGCTTCAAGCTGGGCAGCGAGCCCGAACGATACTGATCGCCACCTTCGGCTCCGTTGCCTTGAAGCCCCTTCTGATGCAATGCACTTGCAAGGTGCAGCCAGCCAGTTTCACTTGGCGGTGAGACAGTGGAGACCCGCATTGGGGTCTCGCGAACGGGGAAGCCTAGGCTGCAAGGCCCAAATACGGATGCCGCAGTGCATGCTCAACCGCCAGCTGATCCAGCACCTCATCAGCCTCAGTGTCGGATGTCAGCTCGACAGGGGGCTCCGGCATGTTCCCTGCATCCCATTCGCCATCCTCTGCCCCGACCATCTCTGCAAGCTGAGCTGCAGCTTCCTCCACCCATTGCACCAACGGGGCTGCCTGGCCGGAACTACCCGCCAGACCAACGCCAGCCACTCCCCGGACGGAACCGCCGCCACCACCTGACTGATCGCCTCCGCCACCTGGCGTCATGGCATCCGGCATCGGCGCCGGCTTGTTTCCTGGCTGCCTGGCAACGACATCGTCGATGTACTTCTTGAGCCACTCGGGGTACGCGGGTGGCAGCATCTCCGATTCTTCCGGCGGGAGGTACCTGCCGGACGGTGAGGTCCAGGAGATCCGGCCACTTTCTTCCATGGTGGGGGTCCATCCTCGCAATGTCAGGGTCTGCCGTTCAGGTTCGGCCAGACAGCGCGGGCGGCCATACCGGTCCTTGTCATCCTTGAAGTGCTTCAAGATGTGGTGATGGGCGCACAGGTTCTCGAGGTTGTTATAAATGGTGCGGCCGCCGGTTTCAAATCTCTTGATATGGTCAACGTCGCAATTGACCGCCTTGGCCAGGCAGCCCGGAAATTGGCAGTATTCGTCGCGGATCCGCAGCATGGTCCGCATGGCCTGGGTGATCCGATAGCGCTCGGGCGCGATGTCCAATGGGACGTTGCTGATCGGGTCGACCAGCACTCGCAGGAAGCTCGGAGCATGGGATGCCAGGTGCTTGGCCACCTCCATGCTCATGGGACCGACCCCTTCCATCCACGCGGGCTCATTGGTGCCCCCCAGCAGGGAAATCGCCGGGATGAGAACGACGGGAAGAACCTGGGGCAATGTAGGCCACGGCTCCCCCGCAGCTGTCATGGGGCCGCATTGCGCTGCCGAAGCGGCTGCACCGGATCCGTCGGATGCTGCCGTGCCGGAGAGATCGGCCAGTCCAAAACTTGCACCCATGGGGAATGTTTGGGCCGCATTCAGCATGGGGAGCTGCGCGGTGGGATGCCAGTCGGGTTCATTGCGCGGGTCCGGCTCCCGGAATGATGGATCCCGGTAGTTGGGGTCGTCAAACAGCGGCAGCTGCCAGGGATAGAAGGCAGTCCCATATCGCTTTGGATCCGGATAGGCCCCATCGGGGCACGGATCGGGTTCAGGGGCGGGAACCCATTCGCCACGGCCGGAATCGGCCATCCCGGATGTCGCAGCGGCGGATCCCTGTCCGGTTGAGGACGCGGCTGGTTGCGCAGGGTTGGCCGCATGCACGTCATTGGCCGAAACGCTGGAATGGACTTCAGCGGGTTCCTGCGTGCCGGCGGCAGAATTGGCAGCGGCTTCGGGGAACGACGCGGGCCCAGGCTCTACGCTGGATGGCCGCACGGGCGCAGGCCCGGCAGAGCCTGAACGATCTGCCCCAGCATCGGCACTTGCATTGGTGCGGGAGCCGTCATCAGCGGCAAGGCCGGGATCCGGTGCCAGGTCTGGACCTGGCTCGGCGTCAGGTGCGGGCGCCGGAACCGGGTCAAATCCTGGCGCGGGGGCGGGGGCTGGCGCATGGACGCCGCTCTCCCCCAGACGCAGCCCGAGCAGCAGGGCCGCCGCAATGTCGGCGCGCTGCTGCGCGATGGTGCGCTTCTCGTGCGGACCCCGCGCCGCCTGGGCGGTGTAGGTGCATTGATCCCAAATGGCCTCGATGGTGGGTGCTGGCGCATAGAGGCTCATCCACGACATGCCGTCCTCACCACGGCTGATCCGAAGGTTTCTGTCCGCATAGGCGCGCTTGGTGCGGGGCACAATGGTTTCCGGATGGCTGCGTTCACGCATGCGCCGCGCCGTGGAGCGAAAGCTCCCCAACGTCCTCTTTTCAGCTTGGACCAGCAGCCTCCGCTCGAAAGCATCAATGGCCTCCTGCGGCAGTCCGGCCGAGCGCAGCAGACTGGTTTCTTCAGCAATAACGACGGCATGTTCCCAACCGAGCTCCCCGCCAGCCATAACTTCCAAGGTCTCCGGCAGATGCCGCACGAGCTCCACCGATTGACCCACAAAACGCCGGGCCGCCCCTTCAGCCACATGGAGTATGACGGCCAACTCAGCACAAATCTGGTCAACGGAACATCCTTGCTGCCAGGAATCAAGGTTGAGCAGCCCGCCTTCCAACACCGCAGTGACTTCCATCCGCTCAACCATGACGGCCATCAATGCGGCACTCTTGTTCTGATGCCGGCGGAGTGCTGCAACTGCATCCCCACAGGCATCCATCAACGCACGAACTCCGTCCAACTGGGATGCCGCACTCTTTACACGTTCGGTGGAACTACAGCCTGCTCCGCCACCCTGCAAGGAGTCACCTCCAGCGTGGACACCCGGCTCCGGAAGGGGTGGAAGGTCCGCAAGGCTTTGGATGTCAGCGGCCAGTGGTTCAATAACAGGAAAGGACAGGGCATCGATGAAGTCCGCCACAGCCGTTGTGGTGGATGCGCCATCCCGATCCGTCGGGAACTCTTCTGAATTGCCCATACCACAATTATAGATCACAAATTTGTGAAGCTCAACACTTTTCTCAAAGTTATAGTACACTTCTTCTAAAGTGCGGTGGCGGCCCAATGGAAGGAGTGCCACACATGGTTGCCGGCACGCGGCTGTTGCCGGAACTGGGACAGCTGTCGCACCACGGGCCACCTGGGGAAGGTGGGGCATGGCTGGAATCGAGCAGTTCCGTCAGGCACGGAGGAGCTGCTTGCCGAGCTGCCGGGTAAACGATGCACCACTCACCCAAGGCCTGGCGGCCGGACATTCGGCGATAAGCTGGATGCAGCCACAACCCACCCCTGGAGCTCCCCCATGACCTCGCGCAGTTCGTCCACACCGCTTGGGCCCGGCCCTGTGCCGAAAAAAGACGGTGGCGCAGCCAGCCCGCTCGACGGCAAGGACAGTGCCCTGGCGGCCCGGGCCACGGATGCGTCATGGCGGTCCACGCTGCTGCGCTACTACTCCCTGACAAAACCGCGGGTTCTGTACGGCAATGTCCTGACCGCAGCGGCCGGGTTCCTGTTTGCCAGCCCCGGGGGCATCGACTGGCCGGTGTTCCTGGCGGTTTGCATCGGCACCACACTGGTGATCGGCTCCGCGTGCGTGCTGAACAACGTGTTGGACCGCGACATCGACACCCTCATGGCACGCACCAAGAAGCGTGCCACTGTGACGGGCGGGGTGGGTGCACGGAACGCGCTCATCTACTCTGCCGTGTTGTTCCTGGGCGGCATGGCGATCCTCGTGGCGTGGACCAACCCGCTGGTGGTGGCCGTGGGCGTTGGCGGATTCCTGGCCTATGTTGTCCTGTACGGCATGCTGTCCAAGCGGCTCTCGATCCACGGGACACTCGTGGGAAGCATTTCCGGCGCGGCGCCCATCCTGGGCGGCTATGTGGGCGCCAGCAACGCACTCGACGCCGGCGCAGCCATTGCGTTCCTGATCCTCTTCTTCTGGCAGATGCCGGCGTTCTACTCCATCGCGGTCTACCGGCGCGATGAATACGCCCGCGCCAAGGTTCCGGTCATCTCCGTGGTCCGCGGCATCCCCAACACGGTGGTGCAAATCCTCGTTTACACGGTGGCGTATGTCGCGGTGTCGCTGCTGCCCCAGCCGTTCGGCTACACGGGATGGTCCTACACGGTTGTCATGGGGCTGCTGGGTGCCGGGTGGATCGTGCTGGCAGTGCGCGGCCTGCGCGCCGCCGGCAACTACGACCATTGGGCCCGCCTCATGTTCCGCTACGCACTCATCATGATGTGCGCCATCTCCGTCATGCTTGCAGTGGGGCCCCGCCTGCCCTGAGGCGTCTACAGCCGGAGAAGATGAATCACGCCCGACGGCGATCCCTCCTGTTGCTTCCGGCCCCGGCGGGTGTGGGGCCGGCTCAGCCAAGGACCACCAGCTCCTGCGTTGCCCGGGTCATGGCAACATAGCGGTCCACGGCACGGGTCGTGCCGGCCGCATCCGCACCACCAGCACCAGCACCAGCACCAGCACCAGCACCAGCACCAAAGGATTCAGGCTGCAGCAGCACCACCAGGTCAAATTCCAGCCCCTTGGCCAGTACGGGCGTCAGGGTGCGCACACGCGGACCGTCTCGACGTGTGCTTGTGCCCTCAGCACTGATGATGCAGACAGTGCCCTCCGAGTGGGCGGCCAGCCAGCCCTCCACCACGGTCTCCAGTTCCGATACGGCCCCGTGCCGCACGGGCAGGCCGCTGCTCCGGATGGACGTGGGGACATTGGCGTCCGCCAGCGCCTCCCGGATCACCGGCGCCGCCTCCTCCATGACTTCCCGCGGCGTGCGGTAATTGACGCCAAGGCCGGCCATCGACACTTCCCCCAGCCCCACCCGCGCCAGCCTCTCCTGCCACGATTCAGCAAAGCCGCCCCTCGCCTGCGCCCGGTCCCCCACCACCGTGAAGCTGCGCGACGGACACCGCGCCCGCAGCATCTGCCACTGCGCATCGCTGAGCTCCTGGGCCTCGTCCACCACGATGTGCGCGAACGGCCCGGCCAGCATGTCCGGCTCCGGCACGGGCACCGCCTCCTGCCCCAGCAGCTTGTCCGACATGTCGCCCCCGCGCAGGGAGGTCATGACCAGCAGCTCGGAGTCATCCGCGGCGATCAGGTCGTCGACCACCGTGTCCATCAACTCCTTTTCGGCACGCACGACGGCGCGCTGCCGCCGCTTGCGCTGTTCTTCCTCCGGGTCGCCGAGCCGCGTCTTCGCAGCATCCAGCAAGGGCAGGTCCTCCACAGTCCATGCCGCGGGATCGGCCCGCTGCAGCAGGCCAACGTCACCGCGGTCCAGCCAGGGTGCGCACAACCGCAGGTATGCAGGAACCCTCCACAGGTCGCCCACAATGTCGGTGTACTTCAGCAGCGGCCAGGCCCTGTTCAGGGCTTCCACCAGCGCCCGGCTGCTCGCCGCGGCACGTCGGAAGGCACCGGGGGCGGGCCGGGCGCCGTCGGGCATGGCCAGGTCCCGCGTTTCGCTGCTGAAGGCCTCCCAACCCTCATCGTCACCCATCACGCCATCCGGCGCTTCGCCTCCGGCGTGGAACTTGGCCTCGACAATGTCCAGCAGGGTTTCCCAAATCTCGCCGCGGGCCTCGTTGTGCGGGATGCCGGCCGCGGGCGCGGAGAAAGCCTCGGCCCAGTCGGCGGGGGTGAGGCGGATGTCGGCCCACGGCGTCTCGATGAGTACGTTCCCGGCGGGCGGTCGCTCGTAGAACGCAACGGCGGCCTCTATCGCCTCAACCATGCCGACGCCCTGCTTAAGGCGGGCAACGTCGGGGTCCCGTTCCGTCACGGCCGCGGCCCCTTCGGGGACGAGGTGCCGCAGCGTGCAGCTTTGCACGCCCTCCTCGCCAAGGCTGGGCAGCACATCCGCAACATAGTTGAGGAAGGGCTGGTGCGGGCCGACAAACAGCACACCGCCCGGGTGCCGGCCCACGCGCGCGTCGGCGTAGATCAGGTAGGCAGCTCGGTGCAGCGCCACAACCGTCTTGCCGGTTCCGGGACCCCCGTCGACCACCAGGGTGCCGCGGGACGGTGACCGTATGATGGCGTCCTGGTCGGCGGCGATGGTGCCGAGGACGTCGTGCATGGCGGCGGCGCGGCTGACGCCCAGGCTGGCGATGAACGCCGAGAGGTCCTCCAGCGCTGCGTCCGTCGCGGCGGGGGTGCCCATGCCTGCAGACCCGATGGTGCCCTGCAGGGGGCTTCCGGGGCCGCCGCCGAGGGTGAAACGCTCATCCCAGTAGTCGGTGATGAACCCCTGCGACCAGCGGTAGCGGCGACGCCCGGCCAGGCCCATGGGGTTGGCGTGGCTGGCACCGAAGAATGGTTCGGCCGCCGGCGCCCGCCAGTCGGTGAGCAGGCTGCCGCCGGATGCGCCTGTGAGGCCGAAACGGCCTATGTACACGGGGGCCGAGCCGTCGGCGGGGTCGATCCGGCCCAGGCAAGCATCCAGGCCGAATCGTTCAAGGGCACGCAGGCGGGAGGACAGGCGGCGGACCTCGACGTCCCGTTCCACGGCTTCCTGCCCCATCCTGGCCGGCTCCTTCCGGACAGCCACGAGCCGGTCGGAAAGCCGGCACCGGGCCTGCGCCAGCGACGCAGACATGGCGGCAAAGTGGATCTCATCGGCGGACACAAGGGCCGGGTCCGCCTTGGCCGCCCTGCCGGCCGGAAGCCTGAACGGGCTCTCCATCTGTGAGACGGCGGGGACGCCGGCCGGGTCCGTTCCGGCGGGGACGCAGTTGGAATTGGGGGACTCAGTGTAGGCAGGGTTGGTTTCGGCAGGGTGGGAATCAGCAGCCATGGCGTGGGCCTCCATCATGATTTCGCTCGGGCTTTTCTTCAGTGCAGCCACCCATTGTGCGCCCTTCAGGGGGCCTTGCGGCAAGGCCCCCTGCCCGGGATAAACTGAAAATGCGGGATCATGCAGTCCCTGTGCGTCCCCGGGCACCGGCACTGCCTGGTTCCCTGGCGCCGGCCCGCTTTTCGGCCAGGAACCCCGCCCATGTCCGCACTCCCACGGCGCGGTCGCATGCGAGGTTTGCGCCATTGCGCTGCGCCTTGGCCGCCTTGCCGGGGATGTGCACCGGCAGCACCAGGCGCCGGCGCCCAACAGCCCGGAGGTAGCCCTTGAGCAGTTCTTCCATGGGAAAGACCTCGGGGCCGCCGATGGCGGGCACCATGCCTGCCGGCTTACCCAGCGCCAGCTCCACGAGCCGTTCCGCCACGTCGCGCACGTCGACCGGCTGGTACCGGAAAACCGCGAACGAGGGCATGACGGGCAGCTTCATCCCCGTGTCGGCAAACGCGGCAATGAAGTCGTGGAACTGGGTGGCTCGCAGGATGGTCCACGGAATCCCCGCACCGGAAACGGCCAGCTCCCCCTGGCGCTTCTCCTCGAAGTAACCCAGCGTCGCCCGGTCGATGCGGCCTTCAAACGGCGTGGTGTCTGCACCAACCACGGAAATGTAGAGCAGGTGGCGTGCGGTCCCGGCCCGCTGCAGGGCATCGACCATGCGGGCAGCCTTGGCCGCGTCTCCCTTGGCACTGCCGGCGGCGTGGATGACGGTTTCAATTCCCGCAACGGCGGCATCGAGCCCTTCACCGGTGGACAAGTCGCCAATCACAGGCTCGACGCCGGTGCTGCCGCCGGCCCAGCCGGCTCCTGCGGTGCGGCTCAACACCCGCACTGTCCTTCCGGCCCCGAGCAGCCGGGGCAGCAGTTCCCTGCCCAGTGTGCCGGTTCCGCCCGTGAGTAAGATGGGAAGTTCCATGATGTACTCCATTTCCTTATGGGACGGCCGGGACGTTCCTGCCGTCATTTGGGCCCCGCAACGGGGTCTGCTTAATAGACACCGCACGTTGGAAGAATGTGACCGCATGGACCGGCCCGACTTTTTCACCACCGAATTCGAGGCTCAGCGCACCAGGCTGCGGTCCGTCGCCTACCGCATGCTGGGATCCCTCAGCGAAGCCGAGGACGCCGTTCAGGACACGTGGCTGCGGGCCAGCGGGACGGACCGGTCGAAAGTTGAAAACCTCACGGCCTGGCTGACCACGATCGTGGCGCGCACCAGTCTCAATGCGCTGCGAACCCGGACCAGGTTGCGGGAAGACCCGCTGGAATACGCCATGCCCGACCCCATCGTCGGCATTGCTGCTGGGGGGCCCGCCAGCAGTCCCGCAGGCAGGGAGCACGGCAGGGCGTCCGGAATCCCGTCCGGCAGCGGCTTCCCCCGGCCGGAGGCAGGAGACCCCGAGGGTCAGGCCATCCTCAGCGACCACGTTGGCATGGCCCTGCAGGTGGTGCTGGAGTCACTGGATCCGGATGAACGGCTCGCGTTCGTCCTGCATGACCTCTTCGCAGTGCCCTTCAACGACATCGCCCCGGTCATTGCCAGCACACCCGAGGCAGCCCGGCAGCTGGCCAGCCGGGCCCGCCGCAGGGTGCGCAGCCAGGCACCCGCGCCCGACGCAGGATTGGCCGCCCAGAGGGAGGTGGTGGACGCCTTTTTCGCGGCCGCGCGGAACGGCGACTTGGGGGCGCTCATCGCCATCCTCCATCCCGACGCGGTGTTCCGCGCGAGCGGGCTGACGGCAAAGCCGCTGGTCCTGCGCGGCGGCCCCACGGTGGCCGGAAACGCACACATGTTCGGGCCAGGCTCGCCGCCTTACCGGCACGTCGTGGTCAATGGCGCCGCGGGGGTCATCACCGCCCAGGACGGACACGTCGTGTCCATCACGGCCTTCACCGTGGTGGGAGGACGAGTCTTCGCGGTTGACGTGCTGGCGGATCCCCTGCGGCTCGCGGCCCTCAACCTGGCTGACGCTGGTTGACCCGCGCCGCCGTTCCCGGCCAGACCACCCCGCCCAGGACCGGACTGTCTTCCCTACCGGCAGGCGCCGGCGCCATCGCCGTCGCCTGCCGGATCCGCATCCACCGGTTCTGCAGGCCGCGCCATTGAAAGGTCGACGGCGGTGCTCGGGTTTCCCTTGGGCGGGCGCCCGTGGGGCTTGAGTTCGCTGACGAGCACGCTCACCACAATCAGCCCCGCGCCGAGCAGCGCCAGCGGCGGCAGCCGGTCCCCCGCGATCCGGCCAATGACGCCGGCCCAGACCGGTTCGCCCGTGTAGATGATGGTGGCCCGGGTGGGGTCCACCGACTTTTGTGCCCAGTTCATGGTCAGCTGGATGAGGCAACTGGCCAGCCCGAGCCCCACGCCCGCGGCGAGCCACACCCACGAAAATGCGGGGACGGACTCGCCGGTGGCGGGCATGGCAATGAACGCAAGAATGCTGCAGACAAGCAGCTGCACCACTGTCACCCGGCCCAGGTGGACCTTGGCCGCAAAGAGGCTGATGAGGATGATCTCCCCGGCGATGGCCACAGTGCTCACCAGCGTCACAACCTCTCCCCTGCCCAGGCCCACCTGCAGGGCGCCGGGCCCGGCCAGCAGAACGAGCCCGGCAAAGGCCAGGCCGGCTCCGGCAAAGGCCATGATGTGCGGGCGCTTGCGGAAGACGGCCCACTGCATGAACGGAACCATGGGGACAAACAGGGCGGTGAGAAATGCGGAGGTGCTGCTGCTGATGGTCTGCAGGCCAACGGTTTGCAGACCATAGCCAAAAAAGATCATGACGCCGATCGCTGCACCGGCACCCAGGTCGGTGCGGGACATGCCGCGCATGGACCGGTGGAAGAGCACGGCTGCCGCCAGCCCTGCCACGGCAAAGCGCAGCCCGACGAAGAACATGGGTCCGCTGTAGCGCATGGCCAGGTGGATGACCAGGTACGTGGCGCCCCACAACGCGGTGATGGCGAGCAAGGCCAGTTCGGGACGGCTCAGCGAAAGGGCGCGCGGCCTGCGCGGTAGTTGCACCATTCATCCCATTTTAGGGGATGCACAGTTTTGGGGATGTGCCGCTCCCCCGGCCCGGCAGGAAGGGTACTGTCGCTCGCTTGGCCACGGTGGGCCCGTTCGTTCGGCAGCGCACGTGGGAGACGCCGCTGCCCCGCCCCGGGGAGATGCGCCGTCACCGGAAATGGAACCGGTGCCGGAAGATCAAGAATATTCGAATACAAGCAAACACTTGTACAAGAAATAGATTGCGTAAATCGACGTACAAGCGCATGCTTGTACAAGTACTAACTGGGAAGTGCAAAAACACAGAGATTCGGGGAATTGCCAAGATGACCACTGCCGTAAACACCAGGCCCACTGCCGGGCCGGACAGGGTCCTTCGCGCGCTTGCTGATCCCACTCGCCGCCAAATCCTGCGGCTCGTTCGTCGTGAAGCCATGGCATCTGGCGACGTCGCCAGGCATTTCGACATGACTCAGCAGGCAGTCAGCCTGCATCTGCAGGTGCTTCGACATGCAGGCCTGCTCCATAAGACCAGGAAGGGTGCCAAGCGGATGTACTCGCTCAATCCCGAACCCTTCCAACTCGTGGACGCGCTCCTCGATGACCTGTGGCCCGATGCCCTTGGACGCCTCAAGAGCACTGTTGAAGCCGACCTCGCCTCCAACCGAAAGCAGAATCCGCAATGAGCCAGCATTCAGTCGACGCATCCATCCGAATCAACGCCACTCCGGCAGAGGTTTTCCCCTATCTCACGGAACCGGCACTGCTCACGAAATGGATGGCTTCATGGGTGGACGTCGAACCAACACCCGGCGGGAAGTTTTCCGTCCGCCTCGGCGATCAGCCGGTGCTCGGCACCTACGTGGTGGTTGAGCCGCCGCACCGGGTTGTCTTCACGTGGGGCCTGCCCGGAAACGAGGCGCTTTTGCCGGGCAGCTCGACCGTCGAGATCGTGCTGACTGCCGACGGGGACCAGACGGTTGTGGATCTCATGCACACCGACCTCCCCGACGAGCTGCGCGCCGACCAACTTGCAGGGTGGACATCACTGCTTGAGCGGCTCCGCACAACCGGTGAGTCACTGTCATAGCCCCACGGCCATAGGCTCAACAGGATTGCGTCGCATCTGCTGCATGTGATCCCAGTTCAATCGCAAAAGGCAAGATCCTTGGATACAACAGCACTCCGCGATGCCTACGGCACACTGGCCCAGGCAGCCGCCACCGCCTCCACAGGCCAACCTGCAGACGGAGGCTGGGATGCCCTGCACATACTGGCGCATCTCCTCAGCGTCGACGCGGGCATCGCCGATCAGCTCAGCGACGAGTCATCTTCCGTACTGGTGCCGGCATTCCTTCTCTCTCACGACGAAGTCGTCGTCGACGAACCGGTGCCACTCTCCGGGCTCATCAGCGGACTGTCCACCAATCACATCCCGGAACACATCCAACAGCTTCGCGAGCTTCCACCGGCAAAAGAATTCTTCCGCTCCTCATCAGAGGGCAGGCCGCGGATGTAGCTGACCGTGTTGTTCCGCAGCCGCAGCACTACGCTGAGAAATCGACCGCCTCGGTCTCGACCACGGCGGCGGTGCGGCCCGGTGCCCGCTGGAACTGCCAGTACAGGTTCGTGTGGGCAATAACCTGCTCTACAGGCGGGGCGCCCCACTCGCTTTTGTCCCCGGCAGTGTGGGCGTCGCCGACCAGGGTGACGTCGTAGCCGCGGGCCAGGGCGCCGTGGATGGTGGAGCGGATGCACATGTCAGTCTCGGCCCCGGCAACCACGAGCCGGCCCACGCCGCTTCCGGCCAGGATTTCTTCCAGTCCGGTGCCCTCGAACGCGTCGCCAAAGGTCTTGTGAACCACCGGCTCCCCTTCGGCCCGGACGAGTTCGGGGACGTACTCCCATTCCCTGCTGCCCAGCGGGAGGCCTTCGTCGTTGTGCTGGACCCAGACAAGCGGAGTGCCGGCGGCGCGGGCCCGGTCCACAAGGTCCACGATGTTGGCGATGACGGGTGCCGGGTTCCACGCCTCTGCCATGACGTCGTTCTGCACGTCAATGACAAGCAGTGCTGTCGCGGGGCGGTCTTGGAGCGTTGTCATTGCGCACGGTCCGATCGTGGTTCGGGCGGGTGTGGGTGGTGCCGCATAAAACACTACGCCGGACCGGTCGCCGACGGAACACCCCACACCCAGACGAGACTCGTGCCAGGTGCCCAGGCGAGGGGGCGCATGCCTCTTGTGGGAAAGGCTCGCGACATGGGGCGCGCGCCTCAGGTGGAAAGGCTCGCGACTTCCCCTGGCGCCCGCCCGGAACAACTGTCCGAGCGGGCGCACCGGCGCAACAGGCTACTTCTTGCCCTTGCCGCCCTTGTCGATGGGCAGCGGCGGAACGGTGGTCTGGCGGTTGGCCGCCAGGTCGATGCCGAAGTCCTTGGCGAAGACCAGGCGGGTGTCCTTGTAGATGCCGGGGTGGTTCTCGTCCAACTCAAAGACGCGGGCGCCGCGGAGGCGGTTGCGCTCCGCACCGTTCAGCCCGTACGCGCCGAAGCCAGTGCCCGGCGCGTAGCCCAGCTGGACGCCGAAGTAGTTGCCGACGTAGGTGTTGACGTGGTCGTGGCCCACAAAGTAGCCCTTGACGTCCCCGCGTTCCAGGAAGGCGTTGAACAGGCCGGAGTTGAACGGACCGGGGCACTCGGCCTCGTTCCGCTCTCCCACGATGCCGTGCTTGGCGACGGCGCGGGTATGGTCGGCGGCCGTGCGGGAGTCGATGCTGTCGAACCACATGGCGCGGTGCTCGTGCAGGGCGATGTGGCCCCACATAAGGGAGGGGATCTTGGCGCCGTACTTCTTCTCCGTGGCGATGGACTGTTCGCGGTACCAGCTGACCTGGTCCATGCGGATCCAGTCCCAGGTGGGGTAGCCGGAGAAGTCCTGGCCTTCGATGTTCCCAGGCGCGTAGCGGCCGGAGTCGATCAGCCACAGGCCGAAGGCCGGCGACTTTCCCTTGGCCCGGGAGGACTGGATGAGCAGCTGCGTGTTGGAGGTGCCGGTCAGGCCCTCGATGTTGTCGGCATTGACGTTGTGTGCGTAGCCCTGCAGGAAGGCCAGCATCTTCGCCTCGGTCATGCCGCTGCGGGCAGCCGAGTCCTCGTCGTGGTTGCCAAAGGTGACGGCCCAGGGGATCTGGCGGCTTTCCATGGGGCCCACCACGTGGTTGAGGGCCTGCTGGACTTCCAGCTCGCTGTCGCAGCCGCCGTTGATGACATCTCCGTTGATGACCACAAAGTCAGGCTTCTCCGCATCCAGGGTCTTTTCCATCAGCTCGATGGTGCGGCGGTCCGTCTGCTCGTCGTCCTGCGTGTCGTTGAACTGGACCACCTTGAACGTGCCGTCCTCACGGAATTCCAGTGTGGGTTTCGGCGCCTTTGCGCCGGGGGCGGCGTTGGCGCCCACACCCGATGCCACCGTGAGCCCCAATGCACCCAGTGTTCCCGCCGCCGCCAGTGCCGCCCTGCGGCTCATCCCGGACTGGCTCATGTTCTCCGTCATTGCTGCCTCTCAAAACTGGCGCCGGCCCCTCGTGGGCTGCGGTCCTGAAAGAGCGTAGGGGGCCACCTTGACGGCTGGGCCTACTCAGGGAGACCTGCACCCAAACTCAAGGTGAACGTCCCGGCCGGACCGGGCCCGGACGGCCCAAGCAGCCCGGCGGCAGGCGGCCGCGCCCACATGACGCGGCTGCGCCGTCGTGATTTTCTGGTAGGGCAGTCACTTGCGGAACAATGGCGGGATGGACATTGACGCAACGTTGGATTTGGTGGAGCGGCTGAAGCGGGCCGCAGTGGACTACGCACTGTCGCCGGGCTTCGCCAAGCGGCTGGAGGAGACCCGCGGGCGCCTGGGACTGCACGCGGACTCGGTGGAGAACACTGTGGAGGCCGTGGAGTCGCTGCTGTTTGAGGGCAGCGCGGACAAGGAGCCGCTTCTGGCCCGCTACATCCGCACCAACAAGGCCCTGGACCCGGCGGACCGCGCCGTGTATGAGGGCTGGCTTGGCCGCAACGTGTTTGGCGCCTTCCGCGTTGAGGAGCAGAACGGCCCCGAGCTGCTGCTGCACAACCTCATTGACGAGATGGACTACCGCACCCATGCCACCGCGGGGGTGGATGCCTCCCACCCCGTGCCCAGTGGCGGCTACGCGACGGTCCGTGTGGTGCCCACCCACAACGTCTGGACCATCAGCGGCAACGTCCACTTCTTCAAGCCGCAGGAGCGCGAGTTTGTTGAGGAGTACGCGATCAACCTGCTCCGGCAATTCCCGCGCATGCCGTTCCGCAACCCCGACAAGCTCGAGCGCGCCCGCGACATGGTGGGCGAGCAGCACCGGATCTTTATGGAAACGCTCGGCACGCCCGTGGTGCTGGGCAGCGGGTCGGAGGCCATTGAGGCCTACCGGTCCTTCATGGAGGCCGTGGATGCCGACGCCGCGGCGAGGGCGCCGCAACAGCAGCGCACCCCACGCTCCGGGCTTGAGCTGGCTCCCGACGGCAATTTTCCTGCGGAGTTGCGCGATGCCCGCGATGTGGCGTTGTTCCACCATCCGGTGAAGTCGACGTCATTCCTGGTGGGCTACCGGGAGGCACGCGAGGCCCACCGCACCCCGCCTGCCACCGCCGCCGATCCGGCCGCCGTGCGCCTGCGCGAGTACATCCACGACGAGTCCGTTCCGCTGCATGTCATCGAGGACTTCGCCTCCCAGTTCCCGGACACCGTTGACCAGGCCTACCGGATTGCCTTCTCCCTGCCGGAATTTGTATGGGAGCGCGACGGCGGCGCCCTCCTTTTGGAGCACAAGGCCACCCATGTTGAGGATGCAGACATACCCGACATCACGACGGTGCCCACCTCACTGCGCGGGGCCTACCTGAGGCTGGCCCAGGGCGCTTAGCGGCGCCCGCCTGCAGCAGGCCGGCAAGTCCGGGATCTGCGCGCGGCCCCCAACCCAACGGATTGCGGGCCGCGCGTGCGAACCGACCGGCGCCTACGGTGCTTTGGCGCCAGCACCAAAGGCGGTGTCCAGGAACGCCGCCGCCTCACTGTGCCCCAGTCCCAACGCCCGGATGTGTCCGGCATACTCCTCCGCGGCCTTCTGGGCCTGCCGCTGTATCGGGTCGTCATGCCCGGACACAAAGGTCCCGTGCCGCCCCCGCGTTTCGATGGCTCCGTTGAGCTCCAGTTCCCGGTACGCGCGGGCTACCGTGTTCGGGGCCAGCCCCAAGTCGGCAGCCAGCTTCCGCACCGTGGGCAGCCGCGTTTCCGGTTCCAGCTGCCCCTGCCGGATGAGCGCCAGCACCTGCACCCGTATCTGCTCGAACGGCGGAACCGCCGACCGGGGATCCACGACCAACATCACGGCAGGGCCGGCCCCGCTGCGAGACTGCCGCGGCCCAGCTCGGCAGGGTTCGGCCAAAGCCGCCTGCGGAACCACGTGTAGGCACCTCCATAGCTGTAGAGGAAGACGATCACGTAGTAGCCCCACACCGACACCCATTCGCCCACCGAATTGCCCGTTGTACCGGGCCGGGCAGCGTCGATGCCGTTCAGCATGGACAGGACTGCCCCTGAGGCGGCGAGCCAGGCCACGACGGATGCCAGCAGCCCCAGCTTGCGGAGCGCGTCGGCACGGGCAGCGTCATCCCAGGCAAGCTCCAACTTGTTGGCGGCACGTTGGGGCCGTTCCAGAATCTTGCCGGCCACCACTGCACAGAGCACGACGAGGATCGCGGCAGCGACAAGAAGTGGCAGCACCGCGCCTCGCACGAATCCGGCCGCGCCACCCTCCAGGGACCCGCCGAGGACAAGGTCCGCCACGACCAGCGCCGCTGCGAGACCTAGGAGCACCGGTGCGGTCCACAACCGCACCGGGCTGAGGTAGTCGCCGCGGCCGACGACTTCCAGGCGGGCGATGCGCAGGCCATCCGCTTGGCGGCCAAAAAGTGAATCCCGCACGGCCAGGGCCACGTCGAAGGCTGTAACGCCCACCAGGATGGCAGGCATGGCAACCAGCCACACAAAGGTCAGCGGCAACCCGGATATGCCCGCTGCCACGTACCATCCGGATGCGGCGAGGGCGCCGGCCATCCCCCCGAGCAGGGCTGCATTGGCGCTGCTGCGAAGCCGGCGGACCAGCGTGGCATGGATCTGCTCGCTGCCCACCGGCAGGCCAACACGCTGCGAAAAGGTAAACACCATCTTTTCCTGGTGCCGGTGCGTTTGGACCATCACCAAGCGTGCGGTGAAGGCGACGGCAAGCAGCCCGATGGCGGTCCAGTTCAGTGCTGTGTCAAAGTTCATGCCCGTCCTTTGATTGAGTTATGTATCAATGTATCATCACAATGATTGGGGACGTGCAGATGGCGTGGCCCAAGACCAAAGTTGTGCGGGCGCGGAGTCGCTCCTCCGTGGATAAAGGGCCCTGAAACTGCATGCTTAGGGCAGGCCGGCAGGCGTCCCTACGCCGCGGGTTCCCCGCCGTGGAGGTGGGCCAATTCGCCGTCGTGGTTGAAAATGGAAAGAATCTCCACCGGTCCGCCGTGGGCTGCGATGGCGTGCGGGACCATGGTGGAGAACTCAGCCACCTCGCCGGGATGGACCAGTATGGTGCGCTCCCCCAGTTCGAGCCGGACGATGCCGCTCAGCACGGTGAACCAGTCTCGGCCGGGATGCACGCCCAACCCCGCGGGCCGGTCGGCGGTGATGCGCATTTTGGCGACGGTCTTGCCGTGGAGGCCGTCACCCGTGGAGAGGATCCAGGTGGTCAGGCCCTGCGAATGGCCCGGTTGCGGGCGGATGACGACGTCGCCGTCGCCGGCCGGTTCCACCAGTTCATCGAGAGTGCTGCCGAATGCGCGCGCAATGGGCACGAGCTGGTCCAGGGCAATGCGGCGGTGCCCGGTTTCAAGGCGGCTGAGCGTGGATGGGCTGAGGCCGCATCGGGACGCGAGGTTGTCGAGGGACCAGCTGCGGGCCAGGCGGAGGCTGCGGATGCGTTGGCGGATCAGCCCATCAACATCGGATTCTTGCGTCATGCGCAAAAGTCTATGCGCGCGGCGCACCACCTGACTACCGTGGAGGCATGACGGAACACGAAAATCACCAACACGGCGGCGCACCCGGCCACGCACAGGGGCACGGCGGCGGACACGCCAGCCATTCGGGCCACTCGGCGGGCGGCCACGCGCACACCACCGACGCCGAGCTCGCCGACACCCTTGAGCTGGACGCCCTCATCCTGGGCTCCTACCTCGAGGAGGCAAGTGCATGGGCGGCCGAACTCATGCCGGAAGCGCCCGCCACCATCATCGACGTCGGCGCAGGATCCGGCGCCGGAACCCTCGCCCTCGCCCGCCGCTTCCCCGAGGCGCAGCTCACCGCCCTCGACAAGTCCGCCGACATGCTGGAGCGCACGCTGGCGGCCGCCACAGAGGGCGGATTCGGCGCCCGCACCGCCGGCCTGCAGGCGGACCTCGACGGGGGCTGGCCTGCGAGCGCAGCGGCTGATCTGTTGTGGGCCTCCTCGTCCCTGCACGAGCTGGCGGATCCGGAGCGGACCATGGCGGAGATGTTTGCTGCGTTGAACCGCGGGGGCGTGCTGCTGGTCGTGGAGATGGATGCCCTGCCCAGCTTCCTGCCCGACATACTTGCAGAGGACTCCGCAATTGAACCAGGCCTGGAGGGGCGGCTCCATGCAGTGCTCGCCGCCAGGGGATGGAACCACCACCCCGACTGGACGGCGGGGCTGGAAGGTGCGGGGTTCGCCGTCGAGCGCCGGCACTTCCCCTCTGAGGGGAGCACGACGCCGGAGCTTGCGGCGCGCTATGGCCGCGCCTTTCTGGGAAGGATGGCCTCGGCGCTGGAGGGGTCCGCCTCCCCTGCCGACCTTGCCTCGCTGGCGTTGCTGCTGGGCGACGGGCCGGAGTCGCTGGAGCGCCGCGGGGGCCTTGTGGTGCGCGGGCACCGGACCGGGTGGGCGGCGCGCAAGCTGTAGGCGCGGCGTCCCCGCTGCCGGCCCGAAGCCCTGGCCTTGCATGCACACCGTGGCTAGGCTCGAACCATGACGACTATTGTGTGGGCGCCCGGCGACCTGGTGGTTGCGAACAGTGAAGGCGTGGATGTGCGGCTGGCCGGTGTGGAGATCACCGCGGACATCCCCCACCACCTGGGCCGGCCTGCCGGCGAGCGCGGGATCAGGGTGCACGTTGCCGGTGTCACCAGCCCGCTGACCATGGACCTGGACAACCGGCACCTGCAGGAAGTCGAGGCCTGGGCGGAGGAACGCAAGCGCGTCGGCCCGGAGAACGTGCACCAGTTTCCCGTCATGCCGGGCGTTGCGGTGCTCAGTGCCGTGAACGCGGTCATCACCGACAACCACGACACCGACTACCGCTGGGTTGGAGGACAGCTGGCGGGCACCGGCAGCGAATGGGACGGCTCCTGGGCGTTCGTTCCCGAACCGCCGGCAGGCGTGAAGCACCTGAGCATCGAGTTCACCGTCGACGGGGTGCCGACGGGCAAGAGCGTCCGGGTGCAGCTGGGCTGAGCTTGCACCCCTAGTGCGAGACCGCGAGACTCTCCGCTGCCTCTGTCCCGGCCTGCATGGCCGCGGCTGCATCTGATGCTGCCATGCGTTTGTGGCGCACGGCCAGCCAGCCCGATGCAGCCAATACCGCGGCGGTTGCGGCGAATGCGATCAGGTTGACGCCTCCCCATCCCACACCGTGGAGCAACCCGGCAGCCGCGAATGAGCCTGACGCCGAGATGGCCGCCGTTGCCCCGTCGGCGAAGCCCTGCAGCCTTGCCCCCCGGCCCTGGGGGTAGGACTGCAGCAGCAGTGCCGATCCCGCCACGAACAGAAGGTTCCAGCCAACTCCCACCAGGGCCAGCGCCAGCACCATGACCCAGCCCGCGTCGCTCAAGACGCCGAAGGCACACCCTCCGGCCATGACCATGCATCCCAGGGCAATGGTTGCAGACATGCCCGTCCGCTTGAGAAGCTGTGCGCTGACCACGGAAGGTGCAAACATGCCAACCAAGTGCCACTGGATCATCGAAGCACCCAGCTGAGATGAATGTCCTGCATGGGCATTGGCCAGGGGGCCTGCGGCCATGACCAGGGTCATCACGAGTCCGGATCCAGCCAGCACCACGACGGCCCGCAGGAACGGCAGGTGCCCTGCGCGCTCCCGCACCCGGATCGCAGGCTCCCTCAACTCAACCCCGCCGGCAGCGGCGGCCGGCATGGTCATGGCAAGGGCCACCGCAACAACACCCAGGGCCACGATGAGCAGGCACGAACCAAGATAGGGGATGAAGGCTGCCCGGGAGGAGGCAACTGCCGCGAACGGTCCCAGTGCAGCAGCGATGACTCCCCCGTACATCACCAAAGCCAGGGCGCGCTCCCTCCTGGCCGCCGGCGCATATTCGGAAGCGACGAAGCGAAGGAAGCCTCCGACTGCACGGTAGCCGCCGGTGATGGCCGTGCCGATGCAGAACAGGGCGAATGACTGGGTTGCCACCGCCACTGCGGAGAGCGCACCTCCCATGACGGCGGTCAGCGCTCCCGCAACCATGACCGGCCGGTAGCCAAACCGTGCGGCTGCATGCCCGGCAAGGAACGAGCAGGCCGTCCCAACCACAACTATGAGGCTCAGTGGCAGCGTGGTCAGCACCGGGGCCGGCGCAAGCGACATGCCCACCAGTCCGGTCAGAGTCAGGTCGATGCTGACAATCATGAAGTAGCAGGCCTGGGCGAGCACGAGCCGTGCGAGCAGGCTGCGGAATCGGGAATCTTTGTTCATCATGACTCCACCGTTTCATCGGGACACAGGACCCCGACAGTGGCAAGATAGCCACTATGCGAAAGAATCCAGCCAAGGCCTCTCCAGCCCCAGCTCCCCCACAGGGCAAAGCGGAAGGTGCGGCCCCCATCAAGGTGGCGGTCCTGGCACTGCCGGACGTGCTGCCCCTGGACTTCGGCATCCCCGTGCAAATTCTGGGGCGGAACACCACCGGCCTGTACGACGTGGCAACGTGCTCAGCTGGGCGGATCCCTGTTCCTTCCATCGGCGGGTTCACAGTTGCCCCTGACAGGGACCTGGACCTGCTTTCGGAGGTCCACACGGTGATCGTCCCCGGCTACACCACCTGCAGGGAGCCCCTGCCACCCGAAGTTGCCTCGGCCCTGTCCGCGGCACATCAGCGCGGAGCACGCATGGTCTCCATCTGCACCGGCGCCTTTGCCCTGGCCCAGGCCGGAATCCTGGACGGGCTGCGGGCAACAACCCACTGGGAATCAACCGCAGCCCTCTCCCTGCTCCATCCAAATGTCCTGGTGGACGAGAATGTGCTCTTTGTCGACAACGGCCTGGTGATGACCTCGGCGGGCGTTGCAGCCGGCATCGACCTCTGCCTGCACCTTGTCCGGACCGACTGGGGCTCCGCCGCAGCAAACCGCGCCGCCAAGTCAACGGTCGCCGCACCCCGGCGCGCAGGGACCCAGTCGCAGTTCATCGAGCACCGGACCCCGCACGGCGGCGCGGTGCAGCCGGCCGACGTCGCACTTGCCATGGAGTGGGCCATCAGGCACCTGCACCACCCCCTGGCGGCCGCAGACATCGCAGAAGCCACGGCACTCAGCGAACGAACGTTGGCGCGCCGCTTCGAGGCGCATGTGGGCCTCACGCCGATGAAATGGCTTGCCATGCAACGGGTGGAACGTGCCAAGGAGCTCCTGGAGACGACAACCTCCCCGATTGACAGGATTTCCGCGGCAGTTGGGCTTGGCAGCGGCGCCAATTTCCGCCAAGTCTTCAAGAAATCCACCTCCCTGACCCCCAGCCAGTACCGCCACGCCTTTGCAACACACGGCACCGGGGCGCCAGCCGCTCCCCGGTAGGCTGGCCCCATGACGCAGACCCCCGCCCGGCCCGATCCCGCAGCCCTGAACGCCGACGCCCTGCTTGCCGGGCCGCGCGGGCGGCGCCTGTGCCTGGAACTTGCAGGCATGGCTGCGCTGGCCGCCTCCGCCGATCCGGACCAGAGCGATTTTGGCACTGCCCGCTTTTACGCCTCCTACAACCTTGACCCCGGCCGCGGGCAGTCCGTGAAGGTGTTTGGCCCCGGCTCGGATGCCGGGCTTCCCACCCCATCGCCCGACGAGGTGGCTTCCTTGCTCGACACCGTGCCGCTCCCGGAGTTCACGGAGGCCGAGCTCCTGACGGCACTCGGCGCCACGGTGGACAACGCCCGCTACTGGCAGCCGCCGGACGGCGATGACATGCTGGCTGCGAGCGCGCCCATGAGCCGCGCACTGCGCCGGTTCGCCCAGGCGCTCGCAGCCTCTCCGCTCACCCAATGGTGGAACGCCCCCATGGACACGGACGCCCAATGGAGCGTGGAATTCACCATGGACCCGCCCCGCCCTGCCGCCCAACCCAAGACCGCGGCCCAGGCCTTGGACGAGTGGCGCGCAGGCATCATCGCCGAGGAACGCAGTGCGGCTACGGACCGGCCCAGCGACCCGACGGCGAACTTCGGCGGCACCTGGTGGTCGCGGCCGCCTTGGGAGCTGCCCAAAAGCACCCGCGAAATGCCTGGCCAGGGAGCACTTGGGCTATACCTCGTGGAGGACCGGATGAATGAGGAGGAGGCAGTGGCGCAGCGGCTCACCATTCCCGACGGCGCCCGCATCTTCGAGATCAACTCCCCCGGCGACTGGGCGCAGCTGTGCCGCGAACACCCCCTCGATGTTACGGCCTCCAGGCGGCACGACTGGTACCAGGCCACAGGAAGGATTGGCGACTGGGCCATGCCGGACTGGTCCGCCTTCAAGGACAAGTACGACGGCGTGCACCTCACCGTGGGCGGCTACCTCGCAACGGCAGGTGTTGCCATCCCGGTGGATGGGGCATGCTCGAGCGTCCTGGCCGGCTGGGACCCGGATGCCACCTTCTGGTTCCGGGACGTCGCCGCAGAGGCAGAGTCGGTGCAGCGGTGGGCGCGGGTCCAAGACGATCCGGCCTGGTCGCCCCTTGGCGCCGGGCCGCGCAGCCTCACCGCCCCGGCCCGCAGCAGCTGGACGTGGGACAGGGAGGGCTGGTCCGAGTCCGTGCGGCTGGGTGCGGGCGAGGAGTTGTGGCAGCGCGTCCGCAGCGATGTGCTCCAGTGGAAGGTGAAGACCCGCAGCGGATTCACCGTGGACACGCCGGGCCCTGTGGCTGAGGGGCAGCGGTTGAATGTCACGGCCGCGTTCCTGGGCGTGAGGGTGCTGGAGCCGGTGGAGGTGGTTGCGGTGGTGGATGAGGCGGACCGTGCGGGATTTGCCTACCGGACACTGCCGGGGCATCCGGTCAGCGGCGAGGAGGCGTTCATTGTCCACCGCGTTGGCGACGAGGTGCACCTGACCATCCGCTCATTGACGCGCGCCGCGCCGCAGCAGCCGTGGCGGGCCTTGTTTCCGGTGTTGAAGGTGGTGCAGCGGCGGGTGCGCAGGCGCTATCTGCGGGCGCTGTGCTGAGCCCTGTCCAGCCATGTTCGACCCAGTGCTCGAATTAGTGTTCGAACGTCCCGTTGCGCCGGGGCCATCCCCATACGCGTACTTGCCGCCGCGCAGGGCCGAGGCCACGGCAGCGACCAGGCAGGCAACGATCGCGAAGCCAAAAGCCACGGTGAGCCCGTCTGCAAAGGGGCCCGAAATCAGTGCCGGGAAGAAGCCGCGGCCGGTGAGGTATCCGGCGTCGGACGGCGGAAGCTGCGAGAGGGCGGCCGGGCCCAGCAGCGTCTGGACGGGATTGTAGCCCAGCAGTGAGGCAAACAGCACGGAGACCGGGGGCAGGTTGGCGACATGTGCGGCGTCAACCGCGCCGACCCCGTGTGCCGTGAGCCCGGCGCCCAGGGTGGCGGGCAGGGTGCGGGCCAGGCCGGTGACCATGAGGGAGAAGAAGATGCCGATCGAGAGCACCATCGCCGAGTTTTGGAAGGTGGTGCTCATGCCGGCGCCCACGCCGCGGCGGTTGGGCGGCAGGGCGTTCATGATGCCGGCGCGGTTGGGGGCGGCGAACAGGCCCATCCCGATCCCGTTGAGCAGCAGGGCCAGGGCGAACGTCCAGTAGGCGAAGTTCACCGGCAGCAGCAGCAGCCAGCCGAAGCTCAGCGCGGCCACGACCATGCCGCCGGTGGCGAGCAGGCGGGCACCGCGCATGTCCGAGATGGCGCCGGAAATGGGCCCGGCCACGAGGAATCCGGCCGTCAGGGGCAGCATGCAGATGCCGGCCCAGAGAGGGGTGTCGGCGAAGCTGTAGCCGTGGCGCGGGAGCCAGATGCCCTGCAGCCAGATGATCAGGATGAACATCAGCCCGCCGCGGCCAATGGCGGAGAGCAGGCTGGCGAGGTTGCCGGCCGTGAAGGCGCGGAGGCGGAACAGGGAGAGTTCGAACATGGGGTCGGGCGCGCGCAACTCGACGGCGACGAAGAGCGCAAGAACGGCCGCACCGCCTGCGAGCGCACCCAGCACCCAGGGGTTGGTCCAGCCCATGGTGTGGGCGCCGTAGGGCTGGATGCCGCAGGTGATGCCCACCAGGACGGCGATCAGGCCCACGGCGAATGTCGCGTTGCCCCACCAGTCGAGGCGGGCCGGCTGGCGCACCCCCGTCTCATGCAATCTCAGGTAGGCCCAGACGGTGCCGAAGACGCCCACGGGGACCGACACCAGGAAGACCAGGCGCCAGTCAATGGGGCCCAGCAGGCCGCCAATGACCAGGCCCAGGAACGAGCCTGCAATGCCCGCCACCTGGTTCAGCCCCAGGGCCAGTCCGCGCTGGTCCACGGGAAAGGCGTCGGTGATGATGGCATTGGAGTTTGCCATCAGCATGGCCCCGCCCACACCCTGCAGGATGCGCATGACGATCAGCCACATCACGGCTTGCGTGCCCTGCATCCAGGTCGCGGCCAGCAGGATGGAGAAGATGGTGAAGATGGCGAAGCCTGCGTTGTACATTTTCACGCGGCCGTACATGTCCCCCCATCCGGCCGAAGCTGACCACCAGCACGGCGGTGACCACCATGTAGCCCATGATCAGCCACAGCAGCAGGCTGGTGTTGCCGGGCGCGAGGGGGTTGATGCCGACGCCGCGGAAGATGTCCGGCAGCGCGATCAGCAGGATCGAGGCGTTGATGGAGGCCATAAGCACGCCGAGGGTGGTGTTGGAGAGGGCGATCCACTTGTAGTGCGGCTTGGCCAGGTCGCGGGCGCTGCGGGCCTGCCCCTTGCCGGAGCCCCGAAACGAACCTTTGCTCGAATCTTTGTTCGAATTTTGCAGCTTTGCCTGAAGCACGCGCGCCAGCCCCTTTGCACATTGACCGGGGCAGGGGAATATGGCTACCTCTGCTAACTAATAATCGTAGTCGCGCTGGTGGGCAAAGGAGCTGGGAAACTGCTGCGAATCTTCGCGGCCGCCGCGGGCGCAGCTACGCCTGGCCGTGGCTGGCACGCGAGCGGCGTGACAGGGAGTCAATGATGACAGCCAGCAGCAGCACTGCACCGGTGATCATGTAGCGGATGGAGGAATCCAGGTTCAACAGGGTCAGCCCATTGGAGATGGACTGGATCACCAGGATGCCCAGCAGTGCAGAGTAGGCGCTGCCGCGTCCGCCGAACAGGCTGGTTCCGCCAATGACGGCTGCGGCAATGGCCACGAGGTTGGTGTCGCCGCCGCCGCTGGAAAGGCTGGCCGAGGTCAGCCGGGCCGAGGCGAGCAGGCCGCCGATCGTTGCGAAGAATGTGCCGAACATGAGCGCCGAGATGTAGATGCGGTTGACCTTGATGCCGGCGCGGCGTGCGGCCTCGACGTTGCCGCCGACGGCGTAGATGGCGCGTCCCCAGCGGGTGCGGCTGAGGAAGAAGTTCATGACCACGACCAGGACCACGAACAGGAGGAACATCATCCCGACCCCGCGGTCGGTGGCCAGGTAGGCGACGGCGGCTATCAGGACAACCAGCAGCGCCGCGCTCTTGATGACCATCAGCGACACCGGCCCGGTGGACAGCCCGGCCGCGCGGCGCCGCCTGGCACGCATCCAGTCCGAGGCGAACATGCCCGCGGCAGCCGCAACCGCCAGCAGGATCGCCAGCCACGGCGGCAGAAACCATGCCTGTGCGAACTGCACAATCCATGAGTCGTACGGAAGGTTGATCGATCCGTTCGGCCCCAGCACCCGCAGCTGCAGGCCGAGGAACGCCAGCAGGCCGGCCAGCGTGATCACAAACGTCGGCACACCAAACTTGGTGAAAAGGAGACCGTAGACGAGTCCGATGAGCAGGCCCACAGCGACGGCGACGACGATGGCAAGCCAGATGGGCCAGCCGGCAACGGTGATGCCCACGCCCAGGATCGCAGCGGACAGGCCGCTGACGGAGCCGATCGACAGGTCGATCTGTGCCACCAGCAGCACCAGCACCACGCCGATCGCGATGGTTCCGGTGGCGGCGCACTGCAGCGACAGGTTCACCAGGTTGTTGGCGGACAGAAAGTTGGGGTTCAGGATTTGGAAGATCGCCCAGATGATGACCAGGCCGATCACCACTGGAAGGGAGCCGAGGTCGCCACCGGCCACGCGGCGGCGGAAGGATGCGATGGCACCGCCGATGCCCTCGTCGTTGGCGAGCCGCTCATCCTGCCGGTCGGCTGCCACCCCGGCGGGGGCTCCGGGCGTCGGGGGTGTCGGCGGGCTTGTGGGGGTTTTCATGGTCGAAGCCCCTCCTCCGGGTTGCGGCCGCCGTCGGCCCGGCTGCCCGTGGCCTGGGCGCTCGCCCGCCGGGTGACGGCATTGTCGCTGGCACCGGTGATGGCGGCGATGATGTCCTCGTAGCTGACGTCGGCCACCATGAAGTCACCGTTGTTGCGTCCCAGCCGCAGCACCGCGACGCGGTCGGCGACGGCCTGCACGTCGGCCATGTTGTGGCTGATCAGCACCACGCCGAGGCCGCGTTCGCGCAGCCGCTCAATGAGGTTCAGCACTTCCGCGGTCTGGGCGACGCCGAGTGCCGCCGTCGGCTCGTCGAGGATGACCACCGACGGTTCGCCAATCAGGGACCTGGCAATGGCCACCGTCTGGCGCTGCCCTCCGGACAGCGAGGCGACGGCGGTCCGCACCGAGGGGATTTTCGCGGACAGCTGCTGGAGGAGTTCCCAGGAACGCTTTTCCATCTCTTCCTCGTCGAGCGTCAGCCCTCCCATTTCGCGCCCCAGGAAAAGGTTCGACACGACGTCCAGATTGTCGCACAGTGCCAAGTCCTGAAACACGGTGGCCAGGCCCAGGGTTCGCGATTCCGCTGGTGACGGTATGGAGACTTCGCTGCCGTCGAAGCTGATGGTGCCCGAATCCTGGGGGTGCACCCCTGCCAGAATTTTGACGAGCGTGGATTTGCCGGCACCGTTGTCTCCGACGATCGCAACCACCTCGCCGCGGAAGATGTCCAGGTCCACAGCATCCAGGGCCCTGACGGCACCAAAGCTTTTGGAGATCCCGCGCAGGCTGATCACCGGGTCTCGCACCGGCCCGGCGTGGCCAACCGGGTGTGCTTGCAGGCTCACGTGCAACTCCTTTGGATCGGCGGATGGCCCGGACGGGCCGAAAAGTGCCAAGTCGGCGCCGCCTCGCAGCAGCGCCGACTTGGTGGTGGGGCTACTTGATGCCGGCCTTGTCGCAGGCTTCCTTGTAGTCCGCGGTGCAGATTTGGGCCACCGTGTAGAACCCGTCCTTCACCACCGTGGACTCAATCGTGTCGACCGTGACGGCGACCGGGGTCAGCAGGAACGACTGGATGTCAGCACCGCCCTTGGTCTTCACCGTGACATCACCCTTGGGCGAGCTTCCCTTGGTCAGGTCGATGGCGAGCTCGGCAGCCTTCTCAGCTTCCGGCTTGAGCGCCTTGTAGACGGTCATGTACTGGTCCCCGGCGAGAATCCGCTGAATGCCTGCCAGCTCTGCGTCCTGGCCGGTGACAGGGGGAAGCGGTGAAACGCCGGCACCCTTCATGGCTGCGATCGCAGCACCGCCGACACCGTCGTTGGCTGCATAGACACCCTTGATCTGGCCCTTGAACTGGGTCAGCTGGCCCGCCACCCAGTCCTGGGCCTTGGCGGGCTCCCACCCTGGCGTGTCAAACTCGGCGAGAACCTTGTAGCCGCTGGCGTCAATGATCTTGTGGGCGCCTGACTTGAACTGGCTGGCGTTGTTGTCTGTTGGCGAACCGTTGACCATGAGGATGCCGCCGTCGCCGGGCGCCACCCCGTCAGCCTTGAGCTTGTCGACGAGCGCAGTGGCCTGCAGTTCGCCCACCTTTTCATTGTCGAAGGAGATGTAGTAGCTGAGGTCGGCACTGTTGATCAGGCGGTCGTAGGAGATGACGGGGACGTTCTTTGCCTTCGCCTCGGCGACGACCGCGGCCGCGGCCTCACCGTCGAAGGGGTCCAGGACCAGGACCTTCACGCCCTGGGTCAGCATCGACTCGGCCTGCTGCTGCTGCTTGGCCGCGTCGCCGTCGGCATTGGCATAGAGCACCTTGCAGTCGGGGCAGAGCTCCTTGACCTTGGCTTCGAAGTAGGGCTTGTCGGCACTTTCATACCGGGCAGTGACCGAATCCGGCAGGAGGAGACCAATCTGGGCGGTGGCGGCATTCTCGGAGCTTGTGCCGGAGGAGTTTTGGGCCCCGTTGGAACACCCGGCCAGGACCCCCATTGTCAGCAGCAAGGCCGCGCCGGCGGCAACTGTTTTCATCGTGGCGATCTTCATTGAAACATCCTCCCGATCTGCGCCGCCGGCATTGGCGGTTGGTTTCAGCGTGGCACCCGGAGGAATTGCCGTCAAGGGTGGGACCGCTGCGTCACCACGGCGCCAGGGCGGTTTTGGGGCTCAAGGGCCCGCGCCCCGCAAGCCAGGCCATGAACCCGCGCCGCGCCGCAGGGGACTCCAACCGGGCGGCGGCGCCGGCCAGCAGCACCGGCAGGTCCCAGGCCACTTACTCCTCCGGCCAGTCCAGCGGCGTGTACCCCAGCCCAAGGTCCACGTGGTGCATCTCCACCTCCCGCAGCCGGTGCGCCGGGCACCCTGAGACGCCATAGTCGCCGCCGCCCAGGAAGTGTCCATTGGGCCATCCGGCCGCCGAGCTGCGATCGAACATGTCTTCCAATTTCGACTGGCTGGCCGCCAGGTCCGCAAGGACCGCCGCTGCGGAGCGGCCGGCACCTGACTCGATCTCGGCCGCACGCTGTTCCTGCCCGCGCCCATACTTCGGCACGTCCGCACCCGCCAGCGCGCCGGCCAGGCGACGCGCATGCGCATCGGCATTGCGGGCCAAATGTGTCAGGACGTGCCCCACACTCCAGCCCGGCAGGGCACTTGGCGAGCGCATGTCGGCGTCGGACAGGCCCGCAGTCCGCTTCGTGAGCCGCGCCTGCGCCTCACGGCACAACTCGGATGCCCGCTGGGGGTTGCCTTCAAGGTCCATGGGTTTCCCTTCCTTCCGGGTGGGGTGGTGCAGCGTCAGTTCCGCACCCACGGCAGTTCCATGCCGCGTGAGGGGGTGATGGTGCTGAAACCGGCTTTTTCGTAGAGCGGCCAGCCGGGCGGGTCGGCAACCAGCGTGATGTAGGGATTCTCCGGGGCGCGCTCGCGGATGCGTGCTACCAGGGCGTCAATCACGGCCCTGCCCAGGCCGCGGCCCTGGAACTGCGGCAAGGTGGCCATGTCGGCGATGTGGAAGTACCAGCCGCCGTCGCCGATGACCCGGCCCATGGCCACGGCACGCCCGGAGGATTTCTCGCGGACGTGGCAGAAGAACCAACTGCCGGACAATGCCCCGGCGGCCTGTTCTGGTGTCTTCTGCGACAACCCCGCATCCTTGCGCAGCCGCAGGTAGCCTGCGAGCGCGGGCGGTTCATCGACAAGTTCAAAATGGTCGGGCAGTCTCATGGCACAAGTCTTCCACTGCGCAGCCCCACCAGGGGTCACGCCCGGGTTGGTGTCGGCGGCGCGGTGGCGGCAGCAACCCGAGTGCCGCTGAGCCTGTCGTGGATGGTTCGCCCGCCCGGAGTGAACAGGGACGCAAGCCACACCAGTGGCACAAGGTTGGCAAACACGGCCAGTGCCGCGACCCAGGCCGGCACCGTTTCATTCGCCAATGTGGCGAGCACGGCGAAGGTGGCCGCGTGCCCCAGCAGCCACGGCGCACCGATTTTCACGGTGTTGCGCAACAGGGCCCGGCGGAAGGCGGGCGGAGCGCCGTCGTGCTCCACCCGCAGGCCCAGAACCCTTTTGCCCGGCGTCGCCGCCCGGGCGCGGGATTCAAACCAGGCCGCGCCTGCAACCACGGGTGCCACCATGGTCAGCCCCACCAGGTTTTCCGCCAGGAGCCCGTCCAGGCGCACCTCCCCCAGCAGGTAGAGGGGCACACCCACGGCTGCGACGGCGCCCGCCCATCCGAGCATGCAGCACCAGTCGACAAGGAGCGCGGCAAGGCGCCGCCACCTCATGACGGACGCGGCCCTGCAAAGAAGCTTTCCAGGTGGTCACTTCCGTGCGCCGGGGCCACCATGTCCCTGGCCATGACCGCGAGGAAGAACTGCACGGGGCCGTAGACGCGTTCAGGGGTTGTCCGGGCCAGGGCCCTGCCCAGTCCGGCCGCGGCCCATGTGGGGATGCGGATCATGCGGGGCTTTCTGCCTGCCGCGTCAAAGGCGAGGCGCACAATCTCATTGTGGCTCAGCACGTCCGGCCCGCCGACTTCAAGTTCACGCGCGCCGGACTCGACGCCCTCGACGCAGGCAACCGCCAGGTCCTCTCCCGACATCGGGTTCATGCTGCGGGTTCCGTCCCCGATGACGAACACCCAGCCTTTGCGGGCCATGTCCAGGAAGGCCACCATGTCCGAGAAGTAGGCCGTGGGCCTGATGATGGTCGATGGGATCGGCGACGCGCGCAACTCATCCACAAACTGTTCCTTGGCCGCCGCAAGCCGCACCCGGCCGCGCATTTCCGGACCGTGCAGCACCGAGACATAGGCGAAGCGCCGCACACCGGCACGTTCGGCCTCCCGCAGCAGGGCGGCGTTGCCTCCGTAGTCAACCTGCCGGTAGCCCACCCCGTCATACTGGCGCGTGATGCCAAGGCTGGAATACAGCGTGCCCACGCCGTCGCAGATGCCGGCCAGGGAATCAGGCTCGGTTACCCGGGCCACGACCGCATCGTCCGCTTCCGCAAGCGCCGCTGCCTGTTCGGGCCGCCGCACGAGGACCCGCACCCAGTAGCCGCGTTCCTTCAGCCGGGTGACAATCCGGCTGCCAAGGTAGCCTGTCGCGCCGGCGACCAGCACCCGGCTGCTTCTGCCGATTTTTTGTCCGTCCACGGGCGGTTCCTTCCTTCGGGCCGGGAACGCAACACGAGATACGCGCACCCGGGGCTGCAGCACCGGGCCATTGGGAACGGGAACTTTCGACGCCGGCTGGAAGCAGGAAGCGCACTTGTTTCGCCGGCCCGGGCCTGGCTGGTGCTGGTGCTGGGTTGCATTGTGGTGGGACATCTGGCACGTCCCATGCTCCTAGTTTGGAAATATACGCCCACCCGGGCCGCTTGTGCAGGGCCGCTGCGCAGCGGCAGTCCCGCAGCGGCCCTGATGCCAGCCCCGCCTATCCTGCGGTGAATTCCCGGATGTAGACGTTCTCGTGCACCTTGGTCCAGCCGTCGGACTCCATGAGTTCCGCCGTTGTGCCGTCGGCTGTCAATGCCGCCGACACCTCCAAGGGCCCCGACCCCACGTCGACAAGTGTGCCGGCGGTTGCGAGGGTGCCGCAGCCGGCAGTCCACCCGCCGGGACCCTCAACGGAGACGACAGCCAAACATACCGTCCTGCGGTCGGCACCCTGGGCCGCATAAAATTTCAGGCCGTTCTCGGTGGCGAGCAGGCGCACGCTTGCGGCCTCAAAGCCGGGCGAAAATTCCACGTCTGCAGGCAGCTCATCCTGCGCAGTGGCCGCACGGTCCAGCGCGGCCAGCCCCGGGCTGCCGCCACAGGCACTGAGCAGCAGCACCCCGGCGGCAAGAAAAACGGCAAGTCGTGTCCGGCGATGGTTCATGGCTTCCCCCAAAACGTCAATGTTGCGGCACCTTTGGGCCATCGTGCCACACATCAGCTGGCAGGATGGCAGCATGACCCATGTTGACCCTGCAGCGTTGCCCATGCCGGAAGTGCGCGCCGCCCTGGCCCACCACGGCATAGTCCACGAGGTGCTCCCCTGCCCCGACGAACTCTCCGACACTGCCGCCTTCTGCGCGCACCACAACGTCCCGCTGAGCCAGGCGGCGAACACCATCGTCGTCACCTCCCGCAAAACGGAGCCCGCAGTCCAGGCTGTGTGCGTTGTTCTCGGCTCCACCCGGCTGGATGTCAACAGGAAGGTCCGTGAACTTCTCGGTGCAAAACGGGCGTCCTTTGCCGACGCAGAATTGACCACCCGGCTCACGGGCATGCAGATCGGCGGCGTCACCCCGTTCGGCCTCCCCAGCACTGAAGCCGGAACACTCCCGGTCTATGTGGACAGCGCCGTCCTGGAACAGGACCACATAGTCATGGGCGGCGGCAACCGCACCAGCAAGCTCCGGCTGGTGCCGGGCGAACTGCGCAAGCTGCCCGCCGTCGTGCTGATTGAAGGGCTGGCCACCCCCGCACCGGCACCGGCAGCATCCCGGCCGCTGCCATGATGTTCGGCACCACACCGCTGAACCACGTGGGCGTGAACGGCTCCGGCAAATCAACCCTCGTCGAGGTGTTCGCCATGGCGTACGGCGTGAACCCGGAGGGCGGCTCCACCGGCGCCTTGCACCACAGCCGCACCACCGAATCCGGGCTCCACAGCGGACTGGGCGTGCGCCGCGTGTCGCACGGGGAATCGTTCCTGGCATTGATCACGGACCAGTTCCGCGGCGGCGGGCTCTGGATCCTCGACGAGCCCGAGTCCGCGCTGTCCTTCTCCGGCTGCCTCTCGCTGCTGAGCGTGCTCACGGACTTGATGGACGACGGCGATTCGCAAGTGATCCTTTCGACCCACTCGCCGCTGCTGGCCTCCCTGCCCGGTGCCGACATTTGCGAGGTCGGCCCGTGGGGTTTGCGGCACAACGACTGGGAGAACCTGGAGTTGGTGCAAAGCTGGCGCTCGTTCCTTGACGCCCCGGAACGGTTCCACAAATACCTCTGAGCCGGACGGGGCGGCGGGCGCGAGGGGAAGGTCCGGCATCCAACGTGGCCTCCCTCAGGCGCCGTCGTAGGCTGCCTGCAGCTCGGCGATCACCAGCTTCTTCATGCCCAGCATGGCCTGCATGGCGCGCTGGGCGCCCTCTGTGTTGGGTCCGCTGAGCACTTTCGGCATCATCGAGGGGACCAGCTGCCAGGACACGCCGAACTTGTCCTTGAGCCAGCCGCACTGGCTCTCCTGTCCGCCGTCGGACGTCAGGGCGTCCCACTTTTCATCCAGCTCCTCCTGGCTGTCAAAATACAGCTCAAAGGAGATTGCCTCGCTGAACGTGAATTCGGGCCCGCCGTTCAGCCCCGTGAATGAACGCCCGTCGAGCTCGAACGCGACGGTCAGCACCGATCCCGGCTCACCCGGCCCGCCCTCGCCCCAGCGCGCAATGTCCCCGATGCGTGAATTGGGGAAAAGCCCCACATAAAAGTTTGCTGCTTCCTCTGCCTGCCCGTTGAACCACAGGCACGTACCTATGCTCATGTGAACCGCTCCTTAGGTTTTTGCCCGCCGGGGACTCCCGCGGGCCTGACAAAAAGCCTAGGTCGGGCAGCCCGCGCGCAACAGGGCCTACCGGACGGTAATTTCATGGGCGGCGCAGCTGGCCTCCCTGGCGGGCCCGGGTGTCCCCCCACCCGCCTGCGGGAACGGGCAAGTCCCGGCGCGTCAGCGGCGGCGCCGGGGCCGTGCCTTCACGGCGTCGGGAGCGGAGAGGTGAAGCACAAACCAGGCAGTAAAGGAGAGCGCCCCGGCGCAAACTGCCAACACCGGCGGCAGGGCGAGCAAGGCGCCGCCGGCCATCGCGGCCGTGCCGTAGAAGAACAGGGCCGCGCCGCCCAGGCCAAAAACCCAGCCCGCCATCCGGCGCGCAAGGCGGCGGAACACTGAATGCGGCATGGACCGGGACCTCCTGGCGTGATGGGGCGGATGCAGCCGTTTGATGATGCGGCCGGCGGCGGGGGCGGATGGTGCGGCACCGGTGCGCGGGCCGGCCCCCGGGCCCCGGACGGACGGCACGCTGTTCAGCAAACCGGCGCCGGAACGATTGCCAGTTTACGACTAAACTCCACAGTGTGACACAGTCAAAGACCTCCCCCGGAACCATCCTCTACGCTGCCGCCGCCGACATCGTGCTCGTGCTTTTGTTCGCACTCTCCGGCCGCAGCTCCCACAGCGAAAGCATGACGGCCGCCGGCGTGCTGGAAACGGCCTGGCCGTTCCTGGCCGCCCTCACTGCAGGATGGCTCATCGTGCGCGCCTGGCAGAACCCGCTGCGCATCTGGCCGCAGGCCGTGTGCCTGTGGCTCATCACCGTGGCCGGCGGAATGCTGCTGCGCATCGTGTCGGGCAGCACCGCGGAACTGCCGTTTGTCATCGTCGCCACCCTCGTCCTGGCCCTGTTCCTGCTGGGACACCGCCTCCTGGCAAGCCTTGTTACGCGGCGCACTCAACAAGGCCGCGATTAGTCTCAATTGCGTTACGATCGACTTGGACAAAACGGTGCCCCGCGCCTTGTTTGGCCCACTTTCCACTGAACTTCCAGACGACAAGGACCACACCTTTGATCACCGCCTTTGTCTTGATCAAGACTGACGCCACGCGGATCCCCGAGTCCGCCCAGGAAATCTCCGAGCTCGAGGGCATCAGCGAGGTCTACTCCGTGACGGGCGAGTGGGACCTGATCGCCATCGCCCGAGTCCAGAAGCACGAAGACCTGGCCGACGTCATCGCCGACAAGCTTTCCAAGGTGAAGTCCGTGGTCTCCACCACCACGCAGATTTCTTTCCGCGCCTACTCCCAGCATGACCTGGACGCGGCGTTCTCCCTCGGTTTCGACCACTGAGCCCCCGGATGCACCTTGAAATTGCCGTCCAGGACGTCCCCGGCGCCCACCTTGCCGGCGCCCATGGTGCCGACCGCATTGAACTCTGCTGCGGACTGCAGCTCGGCGGCCTGACGCCGTCGCAGGGCCTGCTCAACAGTGTCCGCGCTGCCGAACCGGCCCTGCCCGTCCACGCGCTCATCCGCCCGCGGCCCGGCGACTATGTCTACGACGCCGCAGCCCTGGCCCTCATGGTCGCGGAAATCAAGGCCATGGCCGACGGCGGTGCCGCCGGAGTGGTCATCGGCGCCCTGACATCCGGGGACACCATTGACTACGCCGCCGTGGAGACCATGGTGGCCGCCGCCGGAACCATGCATGTCACCTTCCACCGCGCCGTGGACCACCTGTCCCTTGACGACGCCGTCGCCGCCGTTCCCCACCTGGCCGACCTTGGGGTGTCGCGCATATTGAGTTCCGGAGGTGCCGCACGCGCCGGACAGGGGCTGGCCCAATTGACAGCCATGCACCAGGCGGCGGGCGGCAGGCTGGCCGTCATGGCCGGCGGCGGCGTGGAAATTTCCGACTTCGCACCGTTCCATGCGGCAGGGCTGCGCGATGTGCACCTGTCCGCCAAGCGGGTCGTCAACCAAGTCCCTCCGGCGCCGCTCACGGAATCCGCACTGGCGGAGGACCACAGTTACTTCGCGACCGACGAGTCGGTGGTGGAACTCGCCGCCGGCACGGTGGCGGCATTGGCCTAGGCAGGCTCCGGCGGGCACCCCGGCATGACAATGGCCCCCACCATCCGGTGGGGGCCATTGTCATGCCAACTACGGGGAGCCGCCTGCGCGAACAGCCGTTGTCGCGGCCGCAGCCGCAGGCACGGTGCCGCCGTTCGAAGCCGGCCGTTCGCGCCTGCTCAGCTGTCCGCCTGCGCAGAGGCGGACAGCGCAACCCAGCTTTTGAGCGCATTGGCCGCGGCGCCGCCGTCGACCGCAGCTTCTGCCCGCGCCATGGCGAACCTCAATCGCTCCAGCAGTGGTCCGGAGCTGGAACGGTCATGGGCGACGAGGCCGGCGGCCGCGTTGAGCAGGACGGCGTCGCGGACTGGCCCGCGCTCCCCGTCAAGGACCCGGCGGACGACGCCGGCATTGAAATCGGCGTTCTCCCCGCGCAGCGACTCGATCGTGGCGCGCGGAATGCCCAGGTCCAGTGGGTCAAAACTGCTTTCGGTGACCTGGTTGTCCCGGACCTCCCAGATGGTGGAGGTGCCCGTCGTCGTCAGTTCATCCAGACCGTCGCTGCCGCGGAAGACGAGCGCGCGGATGCTGCGGGCGGCGAGTACCCCGGCCATGAGCGGGGCCATGCGGGCGTCGGCGACACCGATGGCAGAGGCCACCACCCGGGCGGGGTTCGTCAGGGGGCCAAGAAAGTTGAAGGCTGTGGGCACTCCGATTTCGCGGCGGGCGACGGCCGCGTAACGCATGGAGGGGTGGAAGAGGTTTGCAAAGCAGAAGGTGATGCCAACTTCGGTTGCGGCACGGGCCACGGCCTCCACGGGCAGGTCCAGGCGCACGCCCAGCTTTTCGAGCACGTCCGCGGAACCGGCAGCCGAGGACGAGGCCCTGTTGCCGTGCTTGACGACGACGGCACCGGCACCGGCACACACCAGCGCGGCCATGGTGGAAATGTTGACCGTGTTGAGGCGGTCGCCTCCGGTGCCCACGATGTCGAGGGCATCCCCGGAGATGCTCAGGGGGCGGGCGTTGGAGAGCATCGCCTCCACGAGGCCCGTCACCTCGGCCACCGTTTCGCCCTTGGCACGCAGTGCCACGAGGAAGCCGGCGATCTGCACGTCGGTGGCATTTCCGCCCATGATCTGGTTCATCGCCCACTGGGTTGAGGCCTGGTCCAGGTCCTCCCGGGCGATGAGCGCCGCGATCAGGTTTGGCCATGTGGGGGTGACGGCGAAGGCGTTTTGCAGAGGATTCACTCTCCAGATGTTAGACGAAATCGACCCCATCCCCCGCTTTGTGACCATTGACACGGTCAGTGTGTTGTGCATACGGAACTGGGTTTAAGCTGTGAATACACCGGAATTTCGCAGGTTTGTAGAAAAAGATCCGCGAAACGGGGTTTCGCATTGGGTTCTGCGGCGTTTTATAGACATAATGTCTATGTGACAACTGCGACCCATGCCCCCAGTACCCCGGCGCATCCGACGCTGAACCGACCCAACATGGTTTCTGTAGGAACCGTTGTTTGGTTGTCCAGTGAGCTGATGTTCTTTGCCGGCCTTTTTGCCATGTACTTCACGCTGCGTTCCACCACCGGTGGGATGTGGGCGGAAGAAACGGCCAAGCTGAACTTCCCGTTCGCCCTGGTGAACACCCTGATCCTGGTTTCCAGCTCCTTCAGCTGCCAGATGGGTGTCTTCACTGCGGAGAACCTTCGGCCTCGCCGCACCGGACGCCTCTTCCAGTTCTCCAAGTGGGGAATGACGGAGTGGTTCCTGTTGACCTTCGTTCTCGGTGCAGTGTTCGTTGCCGGTCAGACGACCGAATACGCCATGCTGACGTCCGAGTACGTGACCCTTAATTCCAACCCATATGGCTCCGCCTTCTACATCACCACAGGTTTCCACGGCCTGCACGTGATCGGCGGACTCATTGCATTCCTCCTCATCATTGGACGCGCGTACGCAGCCAAGAAGTTTGGACACTTCGAAGCCACCAGCGCGATCGTGACTTCTTACTACTGGCACTTCGTGGACGTCGTGTGGATCGGCCTCTTCCTGGTCATCTACGTCCTGAAGTAAGCTGGCTCCCGGCTTTCTTCGACCCAAGGTAAGAACAAGCATTTGCGGCCCCCACACAGGGGCTGCTGAATATAGATCAAAGGAACCACCAAGTGAAGGCACTCTCGCAGAAGCGACGACATCCGCTGGCTGCACTGGCACTGCTGGTGCTGGGGCTCATGCTGACCGGTGGGCTGTACGCCGTTGTCACAACAGTGAATGAGGCCAAGGCCGATACCACCACCTTTACCGCGCAGCAGGTCGAAGAGGGCGAGAAGCTCTTTGTCGCCAACTGCGCCACCTGCCATGGCCTTGGCGCCAGCGGCACGGACGCAGGACCGTCCCTGGCCGGCGTCGGCGCTGCCGCAGTCGACTTCCAGGTCGGCACGGGCCGCATGCCCATGCAGATGCAGGGCCCCCAGGCCAAGCAGAAGCCGAAGCAGTTCACCACCGAGCAGACCCGCGAAATGGCAGCCTATGTTGCCACTTTGGGTGACGGCCCGGCACTCCCCGAAGAGCAGTACCTTGACGGCGGCGGCGACGCTGCTGTCGGCGGCGAGCTCTTCCGTGTCAACTGCGCCATGTGCCACAACGCTGCCGCTGCCGGCGGCGCGCTGACCCGCGGCAAGTTCGCACCGCCGCTGGCCGGCGTGTCCGAAAGCCACATCTACAGCGCCATGGTCACGGGACCTCAGAACATGCCCGTCTTCAGCGACGCGAACATCAGCCCCGACGGCAAGCGCGACATCATCACCTTCTTGAAGACCATTGAGAACCAGGGCTCACCTGGCGGAGCCAAGCTTGGCTCACTGGGTCCGGTATCCGAGGGCTTGTTCCTCTGGACGGCCGTCCTGGGTGTCATCATCGGCTTCACCATCTGGCTGACCTCACGCACTTCATAGGCTGCAAGAAGCCACAAGCATTTGGCTGCCGGACGGCAGCCGCAAGAAACATACATGACAACCCCGGGAACGTACCGGGATAAGAGAAGGATGAGGGGATTATGGGCAACCATAGTGACGGCACGCCGACAGGCGCGGACGCCGTAGCTAAGGCTGGTCACCAAGAGGTGGATGTGTTCCAAGACCCGGGACTACCTCCGCATCGTTTGCGACTGGCCGACACAGACCCCAAGGCAGCAAAGCGCGCCGAGCGCCAGGTGGCATGGCTGTTTATCATTTCCATCATTGGCACCCTGGTGTTCTTTGTTGGATACTTCGGCGTGCGCCTCGATGACACCATCGGGACCCTGCGCATCCAGAACACCCTCCTGGGTGCCGGCGTGGCGTTTGCCATGCTCGGCATTGGCACGGGCATTGTGCACTGGGCACGCGCCCTCATGCCGGACCACGAAGTGGCCGAAGAACGCCACCCGCTGCGCACCGAGGAAGACCGCCAGGCGGCGGTCCAGATCATCGACGACATCGTCGAGGAGACCGGCATCAAGCGCCGCCCGCTGATCCGCAACACCCTCATCGGTGCTGTGGCCCTGGCGCCGCTGCCGGCCATCGCGATCTTCCGCGACTTGGGCCCACTGCCGGGCGATGTACTCCGGCACACGCTCTGGAAGGAAGGCGAACGTCTCGCCCGCGATCCCGACGGAACACCCATCAAGGCATCCGATGTCACCATCGGCAGCGCGTTCCACGTGATTCCCGAATCACTGAACGACCTCCACGAAGGCAAGATCGCTGCGAAGGCCAAGGCCGTCGTCCTGCTGATGCGCCTGAACCCGGAAGACCTGCACCCGTCGGAGGGCCGCGAGGACTGGGGCTACAACGGCATCGTTGCCTACTCCAAGATCTGCACCCACGTCGGTTGCCCGGTTGCACTCTACGAGCAGCAGACGCACCACCTGCTGTGCCCCTGCCACCAGTCGACCTTCGACCTGACGCAGGAATGCAAGGTCATCTTTGGCCCGGCCGTTCGCCCGCTGCCCCAGCTGCCCATCACGGTTGACTCCGATGGCTACCTGGTTGCACAGAGCGACTTCCATGAACCTGTTGGACCGAGCTACTGGGAGCGTGGCTAATTATGTCTACTGCGACGCAAACACCGTTTGAGCCCAAGACGACCACCGGACGCATCACCAACTTTGTTGATGAGCGTGTTGGCGGATCGGGCATCCTTCGTGAATTTGGCCGGAAGGTCTTCCCCGACCACTGGTCATTCATGTTCGGCGAAGTGGCCCTGTACTCCTTCGTCATCCTGCTGCTCTCCGGCACCTTCCTGACGTTCTTCTTCGATCCGTCCATGGCGGAGACCCACTACAACGGCCCGTACGTCCCGCTCAAGGGCGTGGAAATGTCAGTGGCCTACAACTCCACCCTGCAGATCTCCTTTGAGGTCCGCGGCGGCCTGTTCATGCGCCAGGTGCACCACTGGTCGGCACTGCTCTTTGTGGCTGCCGTCTCCGTGCACATGCTCCGCGTCTTCTTCACCGGGGCGTTCCGCAAGCCCCGCGAACTGAACTGGGTTGTGGGCGGCGTCCTGCTCATCCTCTCGATGGCTGCAGGCTTCACCGGCTACTCGCTCCCCGATGACCTGCTCTCCGGCAACGGCCTGCGCATCATCGACGGCGTGGTCAAGTCCATCCCGGTCATTGGCACGTACATCTCGTTCTTCCTGTTCGGCGGGGAGTTCCCCGGCACCGTCATCGTCAGCCGCCTCTACATGATGCACATCATGCTGGTGCCCGCGCTGATCCTGCTCATGGTTGCCATCCACCTGTTCATGGTGGTCATCCACAAGCACACGCAGTACCCCGGCCCGGGCCGCAACGACCGCAACGTCGTCGGCTACCCGCTTGGCCCGGTCTACGCAGCCAAGGCTGGCGGCTTCTTCTTCATCGTGTTCGGCATCATCGCCTTCATCTCGGCGTTCTTCCAGATCAACCCGGTCTGGAACTACGGCCCGTACGACCCCTCCCCCGTTTCCGCAGGCACCCAGCCTGACTGGTACATCGGTTGGGTTGACGGCGCCCTGCGCCTCATGCCGGGCTGGGTGTTCAACATCCCGATGGAATGGAACATCCCGTTCCCGTGGGGCACCAACACGTTGTCCTTCAACGTGCTGGGCCCGGCACTGATCCCGGCAGGCATTGTCTTCACCCTGCTGTTCATGTACCCGTGGATCGAACGCTGGGTGACCCGCGACGACCGCGAGCACCACGTGCTTGACCGCCCCCGCAACGCACCGACCCGCACCGCCATTGGTGTTGCAGGCTTCATCTTCTACTGCGTCATGTGGGCAGCAGCCAGCTCCGACCTGGTCGCCACGCACTTTGAGGTCTCCCTCAACGACGTGACGTACTGGTTGCGTGCACTGTTCTTCATCGGCCCGATCCTTGGCTTCATCGTCACCAAGCGTGTCGCCCTGGCGCTGCAGCGCAAGGACCGCGAGATCGCCCTGCACGGCCGGGAGACCGGACGCATCGTGCGCCTGCCGCACGGTGAGTTCCAGGAGATCCACGCCCAGCTCGACGACTACAAGCGCTACAAGCTGGTTGGCTACGAGTCCCCCGTTCCCGAAGAGGGCATCCCGAATGAAAACGGGATCGTCACGCGGAAGGAGAAGCTGCGCGGCAAGCTCAGCGGATTCTTCTTCGAGGACCGTGTTGCCCCGGCAACGCCTTCGGAGCTGGAGGCAGGCCACCACCACGAGGCCATCGAAGCCGGCGACGACGACAAGGCGATCACGCACTAGTCGTGTGAGAGCCCGTTGAAAACAAAAGCCAGGAGGCGTCTCCCCCACGGGGAGGCGCCTCCTGGCTTTTTGCGTTGCTTGGCGCCCACACGCGGACCGGGCGGCGCATGCCGGGGCGGGCGGCGCCGTCGGGCATCACTGGGAGGGGCACAGCAGGCGCGTCAAGGGCCGCACAGGCCGCGCGCTAGTACATGCGCCGGGCCCGGACGCCGGGACGCTGCAGGGGCACCCGCAGCTTGTAGCGGTCGGCCCGGTAGAAGGACACCGAATAGTCCACGGTGGAACGGGAAACAAAGGCGTGCCGCTCGGTCCGGAGCACGGGGGCGCCAATGTCCACCTGGAGCAGGCGCGCGATGGACGGCGTGGCCGCATTGGCCTCGATGGTGTCCTCGCCCCACTCGATGATCAGCCCGTACCGCTCCCCCAGCACGTTGTACAGGGAGGGCGGCGGACCGGCCTCAAGGATGCCCGGCACACGCCAGGCGGGGATGAAGTTCTCGTCGACGCTCATGGGCTGTTCGTCTGCCAAAAGCAGGCGCCTGAGGCGGATGACCCCCTGCCCCTCCTCGAGCTGGAGCTCCTTTGCCAGGCGCGCCGTGGCCGGGATCTGCTCGAAGGCCAGGGTCCGTGCGGAAGGGCGCATGCCGCGACGGGCCATTTCCTCGGAGTAGGAGGTGAGCTTGAGGGTGACGTCGAGCTTGGCGCGGGCCACGAACGTGCCGACCCCCACCACCCGTTCCAGCAGTTCTTCCTCGACCAGGGCTTCGATCGCCTGTCGCAGGGTCATGCGGGCCACGTTGAAGTGGGCGGCCATGTCCCGCTCGGAAGGAAGCTGGCGGCCGGCCTTGCTGTGGTTCAGGACGTAGTTGCGCAGCACCTCGCGCAACTGGATGTGCACGGAAATGGCCGAGTCCCGGTCCAGCTCCCCCGGTATTTCTCGTGCCGGCGGCACCATGTACCCCATGGTTCTCCTTACGTTGACACCCTCCAGCCTAAAACACGACTACTCTCAATACAGAAACAATCGTTCGCCCCACCTGTTCAAGGAGCCACCCATGTACACCCGCAAAGCCGCCGTTGCGGCCAGCGTTGGCCTGCACGCCCGTCCAGCCGCCGTTTTTGTGCGAGCCGTCAACCGGACCGGACTGCCTGTCACGCTTGCCAAGGAAGGCATGGCGGCTGTGGACGGCAGGTCGCTCCTGGAGGTCATGAGCGCGGACTTCGAGCACGGCGCAGAGGTGGAGATTGCCGTGGGGCCGTGTGACGCCTCCCCCGCCGACATCCAGGCTGCCGTGGACCTGCTCGCCGAGCTCCTGCAGACCGACCTGACGGATGCGTCCTAGACACACCGCCGGCGACTGCCACAGACACAATTTCGCAGAAACGCTCCCCTGCCGGGGGGCGTTTCTGCGGCTTAAGGACCCGGCATGCCCCTCCGACTTGGGGCATGCGCTGCGCCGGCTGCCGTCGTTGCGTACATCCGTGGCGGGCTTGGGGCATGCGCTGCGCCGGCTGCCGTCGTTGCGTACATCCGTGGCGGGCTTGGGGCATGCGCTGCGCCGGCTGCCGTCGTTGCGTACATCCGTGGCGGGCTTGGGGCATGCGCTGCGCCGGCTGCCGTCGTTGCGTACATCCGTGGCGGGCTTGGGGCATGCGCTGCGCCGGCTACCAGCGTTGCGCCACCATGATGGCTGCGCACAGTTGGAGTCCGCCGCGGCGCATGCCCCAAGTGTCGCGAACTGGGATTTAAAGGGAATTGCCCCGCACCAAGCGGTGCGGGGCAATTCCCTTATAACGAGGCGTTCCGGTACTGCGACTTAGTGCGCTGCTATCCGGGAACGAATGATGCCTAGTGTGCGTGGTCTCCGCGGCTGTACTCGTAGACCCAGCCAACCAGTGCGATGACGGCAAGGCCGGCACCGAACAGGAAGACCCACCAGCCCACGGCGAGGCCGAGGAATCCGCCTGCACAGGCGAGGCCGAGCACCAGCGGCCACCAGCTCCAGGGGCTGAAGTGCCCCTGCTCGCCGGAGCCTTCGTGAATTTCAGCATCAACGCGGTCTTCGGGGCGGGCGCCAATGCGCTTGCCCGTCATGCGCAGGTAGATGCCGATCATCAGGCACAGTGCTGCCAGCAGGTACAGGGCCAGGAAGCCCACGGGCTCATTCCAATCCACCATGAAACCGTAAACGGTTGCCACGGGGATGAAGAACAGTCCCACCAAGTTGAATAGTCCAGCTTCTATCTTCACTGGGCGTCTCCCTTCGAGGATGCACCAACCGGCTGGGCCGGCTGGTAGTGCGGCGCCAGCTCAGGATGGTGAAGATCCAGTGCCGGGCGCTCCGAGCGGATGCGGGGCAGCGAGGTGAAGTTGTGACGCGGCGGCGGGCAGGAAGTTGCCCACTCCAGCGAGGCACCGAAGCCCCAGGGATCGTCAACTTCAACCTTCTTGCCACTGCGCCAGGTGACGTAGACATTCCAGAACCAGGGAATCATCGAGGCGCCGAGGACGAAGGACGAGATCGTGGAGAACTGGTTCATCCAGGTGAAGTTGTCTTCAACCATGTAGTCCGCGTAGCGGCGCGGCATGCCCAGGACACCCAGCCAGTGCTGGATGAGGAAGGTGCCGTGGAAGCCCAGGAACAGGAGCCAGAAGTGGATCTTGCCGAGGCGTTCGTTGAGCATCTTGCCGGTGAACTTGGGCCACCAGAAGTAGAAGCCTGCGAACATGGCGAACACAACCGTGCCGAACACGACGTAGTGGAAGTGCGCCACCACGAAGTAGGTGTCAGAGACGTGGAAGTCCAGCGGCGGCGAAGCCAGGATGATGCCCGTCAGGCCACCGAACAGGAACGTCACGATGAAGCCGAGGCTCCACAGCATGGGTGTTTCGAATGTCAGCGATCCGCGCCACATGGTGCCGATCCAGTTGAAGAACTTCACACCTGTAGGAACTGCAATAAGCATTGTCATGAAGGAGAAGAACGGCAGCATGACCTGGCCGGTGACGTACATGTGGTGTGCCCACACGGTCACGGACAGGGCGGCAATCGAGATGGTCGCGAAGACCAGGCCCTTGTATCCGAAGATCGGCTTGCGGCTGAACACGGGGAAGATTTCAGAGACGATGCCGAAGAACGGCAGGGCAATGATGTAAACCTCGGGGTGGCCGAAGAACCAGAACAGGTGCTGCCACAGCATGGCCCCACCGTATTCGGCATCGAAGATGTGGGCGCCGAAACGTCGGTCGGCACCCAGTGCGAACAGGGCAGCGGCCAGCGGCGGGAAGGCCATCAGGACGAGGATACCCGTGATGAGGGTGTTCCAGGTGAAGATCGGCATGCGCCACATGGTCATGCCGGGGGCACGAAGGCAGATGATCGTGGTGATGAAGTTGACGGAACCAAGGATGGTGCCGAAACCGCTCAATGCCAGGCCGAAGACCCACAAGTCGCCGCCGACGCCGGGGCTGAAAGTGGTGTTCGACAGCGGTGCGTAGGCGAACCAACCGAAGGCTGCAGCACCCTGGGGGGTGATGAAGCCGGCGATCGCAATGGTGGAACCAAAGCTGAAGAACCAGAAGGCGAGTGCGTTCAGCCGCGGGAAGGCAACGTCAGGCGCACCGATCTGCAAGGGCATGATGACGTTGGCGAAGCCGGCGAACAGCGGAGTTGCAAACATGAGCAGCATGATCGTGCCGTGCATGGTGAACAACTGGTTGTACTGGTCCTTGGTCTGCAGGATCTGCATGCCAGGTTCAAACAGTTCTGCACGAATGATCAGCGCCATGACGCCGCCGAGGCAGAAGAAAACAAAGGACGAAATCAGGTACATGTACCCGATCGTCTTGTGGTCCGTTGAGGTGATCCAGTTGACGACAATGCGTCCCTTGGAGACCGGAACGACCCTAGGAGCAGCCGAATTCACTTCGGTTGCCGAGTACTCGAGCGTAGCCACTTTCCTCTTCCCCCCTACTTATTCGCGTTCACAGAGTTAACTGTGTCCGGGTTGCGGTCGTACTTCTCGGTCAGCTCGCCGGTCTGGCCCTTGGCCTTCAACTCTTCCAGGTGTGCATCAAACTCTTCCTGCGTGACAACCTTGACGTTGAACAGCATCTCGGAGTGGTACTCGCCACAGAGCTCGGCACACTTGCCGTCGTACGTGCCCAGCGCCGTGGGCGTCAGGGTCATGTAGTTGGTCTTGCCGGGAAGCATGTCCTTCTTGTCAAGGAATGCCGGGACCCAGAAGGAGTGGATCACTTCACGGGAGTTCAGCTGGAGCTCAACCGATCGGTTGACGGGCAGGTACAGCGTGGGCAAGGTCGACTTGTCGAACGGCTTGCCGTCCAGCTCGGCCTGGACACCCACGGAGTACACGGACTCCTTGACGTCGTTGCCTGCCAAGTAGTTGAAGTCAAAAGACCACTGCTTGGCTCGGACGTCAATTGTCACGTCCGGGTTGTCGTCACGGGCGTTGATGGACTTCTGCTCCACATCGGTGAAGTGGAAGAAGACCAGCACCATGAACAACGGCACCAACACATAAAAAACCTCCAACGGGAGGTTGTAACTCGTCTGACGCGGGAAGCCGGTGGCACCCTTGCGACGACGGTAGGCAATGATGCACCAGATGATCAGGCCCCAGGTGATCAAACCAATGATCAAGATGGTGATCCATGTGTTGACCCACAGATCGATGATCCCAGCCGTGTGATTGGTGGTATCACGTTCGGCTGGCATCCAGCCGTTCTTATTCTCTGCCGTGCATCCTGACAAAGCTAACGCTCCGGCAATAGCCAGCCCTGCTATGGGGATGACTTTTGCGCGTCGGCTGCCGGTTCGGTCCTGCGAACTCACAGACGGCCCTTCCTCTTGTTACTGCGCCCTGCAGCGGTTTTCAGTCCGCCAGAGCTAAATGGGTTTACTACTCGATGTAGAGCTTACCGCTATGGCGCGCAAAATGCGCACCAAACCCTCCGTGCGTCGGATGTCCATGAAGAAACTTATTCCGAACGCCCTGCATCGAGCGGAAGTGTGGGTTAGTGGAAGGAATCGCCACAGGCGCATGAGCCGCCGGCGTTGGGGTTGTCAATGGTGAACCCCTGCTTTGAGATGGTGTCTTCAAAGTCAATGCTGGCGCCGTCAAGGTACGGCACGCTCATCTTGTCGATGACAACTTCAACGCCGTCAAAATCCCGGACCGCGTCCCCGTCGAGCATGCGCTCGTCGAAGTACAGCTGGTAGATCAGGCCTGAGCAGCCTCCCGGCTGCACGGCCACGCGCAAGCGCAGGTCCGTCCGGCCTTCCTGCTCGAGGAGGCTGCGGACCTTGCCGGCTGCCACATCACTGATAAGCACACCGTGGGTGGGCAGTTCGGCTTCAGTGGCCGTGGTGGCTGAAGAATCTTCTTGGACATTTGCTGTCATGGCTTTTCCTTACGTGAGGGTACTACTACTACATGCTACGTCGAGCCCGGCAGGGGCGCTAACTAAGGACAACCGGTTTCCGGGTCCTAATGTTCCCCCAGCGCCCCGGCGTTGATGGCCGCCAGCATCAGGGACTGGGAAACGATCGCCTTTTCAAATTCGGCCAGGTGCAGTGACTCGTTGGCGCTGTGCGCCCGCGAGTCTGGATCTTCGACGCCGGTGACCAGGATTTGGGCATCCGGAAAGCTCTCCTTCAGGTCGGCAATGAACGGAATTGACCCACCCATTCCCGTCTCCACTGCCGGCACTCCCCACGACTCCCCCATGGCCCACAGCGCCGCCTGGGCTGCCGGGGCGGCTGTGTCCGTGGCGAAGGGCTGTCCGCCCTCGCCGGGAACAAAGGAAACCTGGGCGCCGAAGGGGGCATGCGCCACCACATGCTCCTCCAGGGAGGCCATCGCTTGGGCAGGGTCCTGGCCCGGCGCGATGCGCAGGCTGACCTTGGCCCGGGCCATGGGGATCAGTGTGTTTGAACTCATATCCACGCCGGTGATGTCCATGCCAATGACGGACAGGGCGGGCTGGGTCCACAGGCGGGAGGCGAGGCTTCCCGTCCCGGCCAGCTCCACGCCGTCGAGCACGCCAGCATCGGCACGGAACAGCTCTTCCGGGTAGTCAAGGGCAGCGGTGTCGGAGCTTTGCAGCCCCTTGACGGCCACGGAGCCGCGATCGTCATGGAAGGTGGCGATAAGCCGTGCCAGGAGGGTGGGGGCATCCAGCAGGGGCCCTCCGAACATGCCGGAGTGGACGGCGTGCTTGCTGACGCGCACCTCCACGGTGCCGTCGACCAGCCCGCGCAGGCTTGTGGTCAGGGCCGGGATGCCCACCTGCCAGTTCGCGGAGTCGGCCACGACGATGACGTCGCCGGCAAGCAGTGCGTTGTGTTCCTTCAGGAATGCGGCGAAGGTGGGAGAACCCGCCTCCTCCTCGCCCTCGATGAAGAACGTGACCCCGATGCCGAACGAGTCGCCCAGCGTTGCGGTGAGCGCGCGGAACGCCGCGATGTGGGCCATGATGCCGGCCTTGTCGTCGGCGGCGCCGCGTCCGTACAGGCGGCCGTTGCGTTCCTGCGCCGTGAACGGCGTGCTGTCCCACAGGGCTTCGTCGCCCGGGGGCTGCACGTCGTGGTGGGCATAGAGGACAACGGTGGGCTTGCCCGGGGCTGCTTTTTTGCGTGCGACGACGGCGGGGCCGCCGGGGGTGCCGTCGTCCTTGGGGACGCGCAGGATCTGCACGTCGTCGATGCCTGCGGAGCGGATCAGGGCGGCGACGGCTTCGGCGCTGCGCTCCAGCTGGGCCGCATCGAAGGCGTCCCAGGCGATGCCGGGGATGGCGACGAGGTCGATGAGCTCCGAAACGGTGGTGCTGAAGGCTGCGGCAACGCTGCCGCGCAGCTCCGCGACGGGCACGCGGGCCGCCAGGTCGGGGGCTGTTGCTGGGTTTTGCGGTTCATGATGGGTCATGTGCCCCAGCCTACCGGCCCCGAATTTGGGCGCGGCAAAGCCGCACCGCTGTTCGGGGTATCCTTTATGGGTGTTTGGACGTAAGAAAGATCAAGCCCCCGACCCGCAGGTAACGCCTGTCTCCGACGTGCAGCCTGCCCGGTCCAAGGACCCGCAGTCCGCCAAGGGTGTGCCCACCCCTTCCCGGAAGGAGCAGGAGGAAGCCCGCAAGCGCCCCCTCGTGCCCAACGACAGGGCAGCCGCCAAGGTGGCGGCCCGCGACTCCCGCCGTGAAGAGCAGGCCCGCATGCGCCGCGCCCTGGACACCGGGGAGGAGAGGTTCCTGCCGGCCCGCGACAAGGGCCCGCAGAAGCGCTTTGCGCGCGACTACGTCGACGCACGCTTCAGCCTTGGCGAGTTTGTCATGTTTGCCGCGCTGGCCATTGTGCTGCTGACGCTCGTGGTGCCCGTGCGCAATGCCGACGGCTCCTCCAACGACTCCCAGCTGATCATCTTCGGCCTCTTCTGGGTCATGGTGGCCTTCGTCGCCGTGGATGTTTGGCTCATGTCGCGCAGGCTCAAGAAGGCCTTGGTCGCCAAGTTCCGCACGATCGACCCCGGCGTGGTCTGGTACGCCTGCATGCGCTCCATGCAGTTCCGCCGCCTGCGCCTGCCCAAGCCGATGGTCCGCCGCGGGGAATGGCCCTCCTGACACGGCCGTCACCCACCCCAGCCGATGCGCAACACGCCGGCCGCCTCCCAACGGAAGCGGCCGGCGTCGCACTTTAAATGTGACCTAAGCTAAAGGAATGGAATACCGCTACCTTGGCCGTTCAGGCCTGAAAATCACTGAAATCACCTATGGCAACTGGCTGACCCACGGCTCGCAGGTGGAGAACGACGTCGCCACGGCGTGCGTGCGTGCCGCGCTCGACGCCGGCATCACGACCTTCGACACGGCCGACGCCTACGCGAACGGCGCTGCCGAGGAGGTCCTGGGTGCGGCGCTGGCCTCCGAACGCCGCGAGTCCCTGGAAGTGTTCACAAAGGTGTACTGGCCGGTCGGCCCGAAGGGGCCCAACGACACCGGGCTCTCGCGCAAGCACATCATGGAGGGCATCAACAACTCACTGCGCCGCCTGAACATGGACTACGTGGACCTGTACCAGGCGCACCGCTTCGACTACGAAACTCCGCTGGAGGAGACGATTGCGGCGTTTGGCGACGTGGTCCGGGCGGGCAAGGCGCTGTACATCGGCGTGTCGGAATGGAACGCGCAGCAGCTGCGCGACGGGCAGGCCCTGGCCCGTGCGAACGGCTTCTCGCTGGTGTCCAACCAGCCGCAATACTCCGCCCTGTGGCGGGTCATTGAGCCCGAGGTGATCCCGGCGTCGATAGAGCTGGGGATGTCCCAGGTGGTCTGGTCGCCCATGGCGCAGGGCGTGCTCTCCGGCAAGTACCTGCCCGGCGCTCCCCTGCCGGCCGGCTCGCGCGCCACGGACGAGCATGGCGGGAAGAACACCATCAAGGACTACCTCGATGACCAGATCCTCACCAATGTGCAGAAGCTGCGGCCCGTGGCCGACGAGCTGGGCCTTTCCATGGCGCAGCTCGCCATCGCCTGGGTCCTGCAAAACGAGAATGTGGCCACCGCACTCGTGGGCGCCTCGCGACCCGAGCAGGTTGCCGAGAACGTCAAGGCCTCCGGGGTGAAGATCCCGGCCGAGCTCATGGCCGCGATCGACACCGCCCTGGCCCCGTCCGTTGTGAACGACCCCGCCAAGACGGTCAGCCCGCCCACGCGCGTGGCGTAGCAAGGTACGACGAAGCCGGGCACCCCGATCGATGGGTGCCCGGCTTTTTCGTGTCCGACGGTGGCGGACCAGCGGGATCCGAGGTTGTCGGAGCGGGGATGGTTTTCCCCGCACGATCCGAGGAACGAGGAACGGGCGAGAAGGCTTACCGCCCGCGAGAGGACCCCGGCTCCGGCCTATTTGCGCAGGGCTGCCAATTCCTTGTTGATGCGGGCAGCCCAGAAGGGACCCTCGTAGAGGAAGGCCGTGTAGCCCTGGACCAGCGTGGCGCCGGCGTCGAGGCGCTGCTGGACGTCGGCGCCGCTTTCCACGCCGCCCACGGAAACCAGGGTGAGATCCTCGCCCACGATGGCCTTCAGCTGCTTCAACACGGCAAGCGAGCGGGCCTTCAGCGGCGCGCCGGAGAGGCCGCCGGCGCCCTTTTCCTCAACCTGGGCGGCCGGGCTCTTCAAGCCGTCGCGGCTGATGGTGGTGTTGGTGGCGATGATGCCGTCGAGCTTCAGCTCCAGGGCGAGGGCGGCGACCTCGGCCACGTCCTCATCGGCCAGGTCCGGGGCGATCTTCACCAGCAGCGGCACATGGCGGCCTGCCGCGGCGTCAGCGGCCTCGCGGACCCCTGTCAGCAGCGGGCGGAGCGTGGCGACGTCCTGGAGGAGGCGCAGGCCCGGCGTGTTGGGGGAACTGACATTGACCACCATGTAGTCGGCCGAAGGGGCCAGCGTGCTGGCGCTGACCAGGTAGTCGCCCAGTGCGTCCTCGAGCTCCACCACCTTGGTCTTGCCAATGTTGACGCCAATGACCGGGCGCACCCCCGGGTAGGTCTTGCGCAGGCCGGCCAGCGCCTGCTTGAGGCGCGGCGCGACGGCGGCGGCGCCGTCGTTGTTGAAGCCCATGCGGTTGATGACGGCACGGTCCTCCACCAGGCGGAAGAGTCGCGGCTGCGGGTTCCCGTCCTGGGCCTGGCCGGTGATGGTGCCCACCTCAACGTGGCCGAAGCCCAGGTTGGCGAGCGCGTTGATGCCCTGGCCCTCCTTGTCGAAACCGGCGGCCAGGCCGAACGGGGTGGGGAAGGTCATGCCCAGCGCTTCGGTCTGCAGGGCGGGATCCGGGGTGAACATGCGCCGCAGCACAGCGCCGGCTCCCACAGCATGGATGGTCTTGATCATGGTGAAGCCGATTTTGTGAGCCTTTTCGGCATCCATCCAGGAGAAACAAAGCCGGAAAACTGTGGGATATATTCGCATACCCCTAGTTTTCCGGTTCCGCTGCGCTTGTGCAAAACGCCCGCACCCGAATTGTGACGCATCCCGGCACGGCGGGGCGTTAGCATGTCCTCATGGAGAGCAATGGTGCGCGCACATGGACACAGGCAGACGTAGTTGTGGTGGGGGCCGGGCTGTCCGGGCTGGTGGCTGCGGCGGAGGCCTACAACGCCGGGCGCACCGTCATCATTCTCGACCAGGAGCCCGAGGCATCCCTGGGCGGGCAGGCGCACTGGTCCTTCGGCGGGCTGTTCCTGGTGGACTCACCCGAGCAGCGGCGCCTGGGCGTGAAGGATTCCGCCGAGCTGGCGCTGTCCGACTGGATGGGTTCGGCCTCCTTTGACCGCCCTGAGGACGCCCTGCCGCGCCAGTGGGCCGAAGCCTACGTCAACTTCGCCGCCGGCGAGAAGCGCACCTGGCTGCATTCGCTCGGTGTCCGCTTCTTCCCGCTCGTGCAGTGGGCCGAGCGCGGCGGCTACGATGCCCAGGGCCACGGCAACTCGGTGCCCCGCTTCCATGTGGTGTGGGGCACCGGCCCCGGCATCCTGGCCCCGTTCCTGGCCAAGGTGCAGGAAGGCGTCGCGGCCGGGAAGGTGCAGTTCGGCTTCCGCCACCGCGCCACGGAGCTGGTGTTCGACGGCGCCCGGGTCGCCGGGGTGGGCGGGCAGCTGCTGAAGGCATCCGCCGTCGGCCGGGGAGAGGCGAGCAGCCGCGCGGTGGCCGGCGACTTCAGCGTGGGGGCCGGTGCCGTGGTGGTGACGACCGGCGGGATCGGCGGCAACCACCCCATGGTCCGCGACCAGTGGCCGGGCGGCAACGGTCCCGGCTACATGCTGACGGGGGTCCCGGCGTCAGTGGACGGCGAATTCCAGCAGGCGGTGGCCGGGGCGGGCGGGGCCCTGATCAACACCGACCGCATGTGGCACTACCCGGAAGGCATCCACAACACGGATCCAGTGTGGCCCAACCACGGCATCCGGATCCTGTCAGGGCCGTCGCCGCTGTGGCTGGACGCCACGGGCAGGCGGCTGCCGGTGCCGCTGTTTCCCGGCTTTGACTCGATTGGCACGCTGCGGCACCTGGAGACCACGGGGCACGACCATTCGTGGTTCATCCTGAACAAGACCATCATTGAGAAGGAGTTTGCGCTCTCGGGCTCCGAGCAGAATCCGGACTTGACCGGCAAGGACATGAAGCTGCTGGCCAAGCGTGCCCTGCCGGGCGCCCCGGGGCCGATCCAGAACTTCATCGACCGGGGCGTGGACTTCCTGCAGGCCGCCACGGCGCCCGAGCTGGCCGCGAAAATGAACGCGCTTGTGGGCAGTGAGCTCATCGACCCTGCCGGGCTGCAGGAGACGCTCGAGGCGCGGGACCGGCAGGTGGTCAGCGGGCTCGGCAAGGACATGCAGCTCAACGCGGTCCGGGAGGCGCGCCGCTTCGCCACGGACAAGCTGATGCGCGTCGTCCCCCCGCACCCCATGCTGGCGCCGGAGCACGGGCCGCTGTTTGCCGTGCGGCTGAGCACGCTGACGCGCAAGAGCCTGGGCGGGCTGGCCACGGACCTGCAGTCCCGGGTTCTCGACGGTGGCGGCTCCCCCATTCCCGGCCTCTACGCCGCCGGCGAGGCTGCCGGCTTTGGCGGCGGCGGCATGCATGGCTACCGGTCGTTGGAAGGAACGTTTCTGGGCGGCTGCCTGTTCTCCGGACGGACGGCGGGACGGCACGCGGCAGGTGCCACCGTCTTATGATGGCAGCTGGCCCCGAGTGGGTCCAGGACATCCTGGGCCCGGACTACCAGTCCACGACCCTGCGGGTGCCGGCCCGTGACGGGACCGGTGACTACCGCTCAACTCTGGTCCGCCACCGGCCCGCCGGCAGCGGATCGGCGCCGGCCCGGACCGGCGGGGCGTGGCCGCCACGTGAGGCGGGTGCCGGTGGACGGCAGGTGCTGCCGCCGGTGCTGTTCATCCACGGCTGGAGCGACTACTTCTACAACACTGCACTGGCGGAGTTCTTCACCTCACGGGGCCACCCGTTCTATGCCATCGACCTGCACAACCACGGCCGCAGCCTCGACTCGGTGGAGCTGGGCGGGTATGTGGCGGACCTGGCCGACTACGATGCTGAAATCCTTGCTGCCCACCAACTCATCGCCGGCGCGCATCCGGTGGACGCGGCCGAGCACCGGCCTGCGGAACAGTTGGCGGATCGCACGGGCGTTCCAACGCCTGTGGTCCTCGTAGGCCACTCCACGGGCGGGCTGATCGCCACGCTGTGGGCGCACCACCACCCGGGGCTGGTGGGCAACCTGATCCTGAACAGCCCGTGGCTGGAGATCCAGGGCGGGGCCGCGATCAGGCGGGCGGCCACTCCCCTGGTGCAGCTTGCTGACCTGCGCCCCCTCATGCGCATGCGCGTCCCCGAGCGGTCGTTTTACTGGCGCGGCATCAGCGACCAGGCGTACGGAGAATGGCCCGTGGACAAGTCGCTGCGCCCCCCGCAGGCCTTCCCGGTCCGCGCCGGCTGGATGAAGGCGATCCTGGCAGCGCAGCAAGAAGTGGCCTCCGGCCTCAAGCTGCCCATGCCCATATTGGTCCTGCTCTCGGCCAAAAGCATGCTGGGCCCCGTCTGGAGCGACGCCATGCTGCATGCGGACGTGGTGCTGGATGTTCGTTCGCTGGCACTGCGGACGCTGTCGCTGGGCGACAGCGTGAGCCTGGAACGCATCGAGGGTGCGCTGCACGAGGTGTTCCTGAGCCTCGGTCCCGTCAGGCACGAGGCCTATGCACGGCTGGAGCGGTGGATGCGCGGCTACGTCGATCCGCCGGCATGACGCCGCCCGGCAGCCATGGTTGCGACAGGGACGAACAAGAACCGGCCACTGCTGCGACAGGGTCCAGGGAAAAGCCGCCATTGCTGCGACAGGGTCAACGGGGCGGGGCGTTATGAGGGCTTGGCTGCAGCGTCAACGGCCCCGCCGTATCGGCGGTCGCGGCTGGCATATTCCTCCACTGCCTGCCACAGCGTGCGCCGGTCGACGTCGGGCCACAGGGTGTCCATGAAGACGAATTCTGCGTAGGCGGACTGCCACAGCAGGAAGTTGGACAGCCGCTGCTCGCCGCTGGAGCGCAGGAAGAGGTCGACGTCGGGAGCCTCGGAGACGTAGAGGTACTTTTGGATGGTCTTCTCCGAAACCGACTTGGGGCTCAGGCGCCCGGCGGCGACGTCGGCAGCCAGGGCGGTGACGGCGTCGGCAATCTCCGCCCTCCCGCCATAGTTGACGCACATGGTCAAGGTGATGACGTCATTGTCCTTGGTGCGTTCCTGCGCTTCCTCCAGCTCGCGGATGACGGATCCCCAAAGCTTGGGACGGCGCCCTGCCCAGCGGATGCGCACGCCCCAGGCGTCCAGCTGATCCCGCTGCCGGCGCAGCACGTCCTTGTTGAAGCCCATGAGAAAGCGGATTTCCTCAGGTGAGCGCTTCCAGTTTTCGGTGGAGAAAGCGTAGACGCTGACGTACTTGATGCCCATCTCGATGGCCCCGGCCATGACGTCCAGCAGTGCGGGTTCGCCCGCCTTGTGCCCCTCCACCCGCGGCAGGCCGCGCTGGTTGGCCCACCTGCCGTTGCCGTCCATGACGATGGCCACGTGCCGGGGAACAAACTCGCCCGGGATGGCGGGGACGGTGGCACCCGAGGCGTGCGGCCAGGGCGCCACCACGGGCGGCTTGGATTTGCTGCGACTGCTGCGTTTGACGGCCATTGTTGTTTACACACGCTCCACGAGTTTCAGGGAGCGCACCGTGCGCTCCAAATGCCATTGCACATATCCTGCCACCAATCCTGCGGCCTCCCGGCGGTGGAGGGGCGCCGAGGCGTCGGCACCGGGCCAGTTTCCGCTCAGCAGGGCGCCCAGCAGCGCCATGGTTTCCGGTGCCGGCGCGGGTGAGCCCGGCGGCCGGCAGTCGTGGCAGACCGCCCCGCCCAGGGCCGCGTTGAATGCCCCGTGGGGACCGGGCTCGCCGCAGCGGGCGCACTCGGTGAAGCTGGGGGCCCAGCCCGCGATCGAGACGGCGCGCAGCAGGTAGGAATCGAGTATCAGTTCCGGGGCGTGCGCACCGCGGCTCAGCGCAGCCAGGGCACCCACCAGCAACTGGTAGTGGGCGTTGGACGTCTCCCCGTCGACATCCGTCAGCCGCTCCGCCGTTTCCGTCATGGCAGCCGCCACCACGTATTTGTCGTAGTTGGCGGCAATGGCGCCGCCGTAGCTGGCCCGGGCCACCGCCTGCGTGACGATGTCCAGCGAACGGCCCTTCAGCAGTTGCAGGTCCGCGACCATGAACGGTTCCAGGCGGGCGCCAAACTTGCTGCTGGTCCGGCGCACGCCGCGGGCCACGGCACGCAGCTGCCCGTGGTGCCGGGAGAGCAGGATGATGATCCTGTCAGCCTCACCCAGCTTGTGGGTGCGCAGCACCACCGCATCGTCACGGAAGGTGCGGGCGGCAAAGGATTGGTTGGACACCCCTCCATTGTCCCATCTTTGACCGCGCGTGCGGCGCTGGCACACCGCAGGAATTGGCCCGTGACGCCGAACACCCCGGCGGCGGACCAGTGATGGAACGCTGCCGGGGTGTTCGTGATGGAACAGGCAGGGCACGTCGCGGGCAGGCGGCCCCGGACCGTGCCGGCTAAGCGGCCTGCGCGTCCCTGATGGCCCGGTTCACTGCGGAGATGACGGCCTTCAGTGACGAGGTTGAGGTGTTGGGGTCAATCCCCACACCCCACAGGACGCGCTCGCCCACGGCGCATTCCACGAATGCGGCGGCGCGGGCGTCGCCGCCCTCGGACAGTGCGTGCTCGGAGTAGTCCAGGACCCGGACGTCCATGCCGTCCTCGGCCAGGATCGCCAGCAGCGCCGCAATGGGCCCGTTCCCGGTGCCGGTGCGGGTGTGTGCCGTGCCGTCGATCGTCAGCTTGGCAGTCAGGGTGAGCTCGCCGTCGTCGTCCGTGGACGTGGTGAACGCGCCGACACGGTAGCGGCCCCACTGCTCCCCGGACTCCTCGGCCGGCAGGTACTCGTCCTTGAAGATGGTCCACAGCTCGGCCGCGCTGACCTCGCCGCCCACGGTGTCGGTGCGCTGCTGGATGACGCCGGAGAACTCGATCTGGGCGCGTCGCGGCAGGTCCAGGCTGTGCTCGTTCTTGAGCAGGTAGGCCACTCCGCCCTTGCCGGACTGGGAGTTGACGCGGATGACGGCCTCGTAGCTGCGGCCGAGGTCCTTGGGGTCGATGGGCAGGTAGGGGACGGCCCAGGTGTGTGCGTCGACCTCAACCCCGGCGGCGGCCGCGTCAGCCTCCATGGCCTCGAAGCCCTTCTTGATGGCGTCCTGGTGCGAGCCGGAGAAGGCGGTGAACACGAGGTCGCCACCGTAGGGGGAACGCTCGGGGACGGGCAGCTGGTTGCAGTACTCCACCGTGCGGCGGATCTCATCGATGTCTGAGAAGTCGAGCATGGGGTCGATGCCCTGGGTGAACAGGTTCAGGCCCAGGGTGACCAGGTCCACGTTGCCGGTGCGCTCACCGTTGCCGAACAGGCAGCCCTCGATGCGGTCCGCGCCGGCCAGGTAGCCCAGCTCGGCGGCGGCAACACCGGTGCCGCGGTCGTTGTGCGGGTGTAGGGACAGCGCGATGCCTTCGCGCGGGTGCAGGTTGCGGCTCATCCATTCAATGGAGTCGGCGTACACGTTGGGTGTGGCCATTTCCACCGTGGCGGGCAGGTTGATGATGACCTGGTTCTCGGCCGAGGCCTCAAAGATGTCGGCGATGGCGTTGCAGACGCGCAGCGCATACTCGGGTTCGGTGCCGGTGAACGACTCCGGCGAGTATTCGTAGGTGATCTTGGTGTCGACCAGGGTTTCCTCGTACTTCTTGCACAGCCGCGCACCCTGCAGGGCGATGTCCAGGATGCCGTCCTCGTCCTGGTTGAACACGACGCGGCGCTGCAGCACGGAGGTTGAGTTGTACAGGTGGACGATGGCCTGCTTGGCCCCGACCAGGGACTCGTAGGTCCGCTCAATCAGGTGTTCGCGGGCCTGGGTCAGGACCTGGATCGTGACGTCGTCGGGGATGTGGCCGCCTTCGATCAGCTGGCGCACAAAGTCGAAGTCGGTCTGCGATGCCGAGGGGAAACCCACCTCGATCTCCTTGAAGCCCATCTTGACGAGCAGCTGGAACATTTTCATCTTCCGGCCCGGGCTCATGGGGTCGATCAGTGCCTGGTTGCCGTCGCGCAGGTCCACGGCGCACCAGCGCGGGGCCTCGGTGATGACCTTGTCCGGCCAGGTGCGGTCCGGCAGGCTGACGGTGATCTGGTCCTGGAAGGGGATGTAGCGCTCGACGGGCATACCGGAGGGCTGTTGCGCATTTCGCATGGAAGTGTGACCTTACTTTTGTTCAACGATGGGAGGCCGGCCGGGCAACACAAACACCGCAGCGAGGGCGGCCATGGTCCGTGTCGAACAGTTCAACAGGGGCTAGGCCTCGCCGCGGCAGCTAAGAAGAAGCATTCCAGTGCGCACATTTTTACCCTAGCACGGCACGTAGGATGATGGTGAACCAACTCACCTGGCGTGTGTTTGTGCAGGGTGAGCCATCGACCGCCGACCCAAGAAGGGGACCTGATTCACTTGAGCCATTCCGGTATCAATCTCAGCTACATCGACCCGAGCACCCGGCCGCAGGACAACCTGTTTGACCATGTCAACGGAGCCTGGCTGGAGGCGGAGGTGATTCCGGAGGACCGCGCCGTGACGGGTTCCTTCATCACCCTGCGGGACGATTCAGAGGCCGCCGTCCGGGCCATCATCGAACACGCCGCAACGGAGGCGCAGAACCCCGGGGCCGCCAACCCCGTGCTCTCCGCAAAGATCGGCGCACTCTACGCGGACTTCATGGACGAGGATTCCATCGAGGCGGCCGGAGCAGGCCCGCTGGCCGACAAGCTGGCCGCCATCGACGCCGCGGACAGCATCGACGCCCTGGTGCGCCTGATGGGCGATCTTGACCGAACGGGCGGCAGCACCCTGTTTGGCGCGTATGTCAACAACGACGCCGGCAATCCGGACCGCGCGCTGCTGCACCTTTTCCAGTCCGGGCTGGGGCTCCCCGACGAGTCGTACTACCGCGAGGATAAGTTCGACGCGGTGCGCACCGCCTACGTGGCGCATGTGCAGGCAATGCTTGAGCTGGCAGGGGTTCCCGACGCAGCCGCCAAGGCGCCGCGCATCATGGCCCTGGAAACCGAAATTGCCGCAACCCACCTGGACAAGGTGTCCCTGAGGGACCCGCAGAAGACGTACAACCTCATGGGCCGGGCCGAGGCCCAGGCACTCCTGCCCGAGGTGGGCACCTGGCTCGACGCCCTGGGCGTCACGGAGGCGCAGGGCGCGGAACTTGTGGTGGCAACGCCGGAGTTCTTCAGCGGCCAGCGGGCGCTGTTGGTGCAGGAACGCTGCGCGGACTGGCAGGCGTGGCTGGCCATGCGCACCATCTCCAGCCTCGCCGCCTACCTCTCCAAGGACTTTGTCGACACCAACTTTGCCTTCTACGGGACCACGCTCAGCGGCACCCCCGCCATCCGGGAACGCTGGAAGCGCGGCGTTGCGCTGGTTGAGGGCGTGCTCGGCGAGGCCGTGGGGCAGCTCTATGTTGCCGAACACTTCCCGGAAACCCACAAAGCCCGCATGGAGGCCCTCGTGGCCAAGCTGATTGAGGCCTACCGCAACAGCATCACCGAGCTGGACTGGATGGGAGCCGACACCAAGGAGAAGGCCCTGGAGAAGCTGGCCGCCTTCATCCCAAAAATCGGCTACCCGGCCAAATGGCGGGACTACTCCTCCCTTGAGATCCTGGCCGGCGACCTGCTCGGCAACATTGAACGCAGCAACGAGTTTGAACTTGCGCGCCAGCTTGCCAAGATCGGCGCCCCGATCGACCGCGACGAATGGCTCATGACCCCGCAGACGGTCAACGCGTACTACAACCCCACCATGAACGAGGTGGTCTTCCCGGCGGCGATCCTGCAGCCGCCCTTCTTCGACGCCGAGGCCGACGACGCCGCCAATTACGGCGGCATCGGCGCCGTGATCGGGCACGAGATCGGCCACGGCTTTGACGACCAGGGATCCCAATTCGACGGAACCGGCGCCCTGCGCAATTGGTGGAGCGACGACGACCGAGCCGCCTTTGAATCCCTGACGGCGAAGCTGGTGGACCAGTACAACGCCCTCTCCCCCACGGCGGCCCCGGGTGAGTTTGTCAACGGCGAACTGACCCTCGGCGAGAACATTGGAGACCTCGGCGGCCTGGCGATCGGCTACAAGGCCTACCTGCTGAGCCTCGACGGCGCAGAACCGCCCGTCATTGACGGCCTCACCGGCGCACAGCGGTTCTTCTACTCATGGGCAGAGTGCTGGCGCACCAAAATCCGGCCCGAGGAGGCCCTGCGGCGCCTCACGGTGGACCCGCACTCCCCCGCCGAGTTGCGTTGCAACGCCGTGGTCAGCAACCTCGACGCCTTCCATGAGGCCTTCGGCACGCAGCCCAGCGACGCGATGTGGCGCGAGCCCGCAGAGCGCGTGAGCATCTGGTAGAGCTGCAGGTAAAGCCGCAAAAGGCGGCCCGGACATTGTCCGGGCCGCCTTTTGCGTGCCGCCTACCGCAGGTACATGTCGGGGTTGACAGTCAGGCACTGGCCGGTTTGGTCGGCGGTGCTCTGCACGATGTTGTCCGGAACCACCACGGTGCCGTAGTCCGTGCCGGACACCCAGTCGGTGCCGACAACCAGCTGCACCCCGGTGATGGCAGGGTCCTCGACGAGCGCCGTGTCCGGCAGCTTGAAGAGGGCCGCGACGTCGTGCGCCACGTCAGCCATGTTGGTGCCGTACAGCACCTTCGTCTCCGTCTGGGCTGCCAGGTCTCCGGCGGGCCAGGTGCTGGCGAAGCCGTCGGCGGCCAGCGCCTGGATGAGCTCGGTGGTCCGGCCCGCCAGCGTGGATGCGTTCGCCACGGAAATCGGCTGGATCCCCTTGTCGTACGCCGACGGCGCAGCTTCGGGGTCCGTGGTTTCCGGACCGGCAGCTTCGCCGGTGCTTTCTTCCGGCGACGGTGTGTCGCCGGGCGTGGGCGTCCCGGTCGGCGCGGGCGCCGGCTCGGGCGTCAGCGAGGTGCCGTTGCGCAGGGCGGCAAAGAACTGCCCCGCATCCGGTTCCAGCAGCTGCACCTTGCTGTCGTTGCCAACGTACTGGGTGTTGGGCACAGTGACGAATGCCACCTGGCCCAGGTCAATCTTTGCCAGCCTCGTGGCGATGCCCACCATGGAAGGAATGTTGGCCAGGCCCTCGTCGATCGTGAGGTTCTTGGTGACAACATCCGCCAGCGTGTACAGCTTCGGGAGATTCGTCAGGGTGCCTTCGCTCTTGATCTTGCGAATCATGGACCCGAGGAAATACTGCTGTGCCTGGATGCGGGCGAGGTCGCTGGCGTCGCCGAAGGAATGCCTGGTGCGCAGGAACTGCAGGGCCTGTTCACCCGAGATCCAGCTGGTGCCGGCGGGCAGGATCAGCCCGGAGCCGGGGTTGTCGTTGAGGTCGTGGTCAATGCAGACCTCCACCCCGCCCAAGGCCGTGGACAGTTCCTTCACGGCCGTGAAGTCGGCCAGCATGAAGTGGTCGATGGTGAGCCCGGTGATGTCGTTGATGGCCGCCACCGTGCAGCCGGGGCCGGCCTGCAGCGTTGCGTTGAGCTGGCCCGCCGGCGCTCCGTAGACAATGCCGCTGGGTGTTTCGCAGTCAGGGATGGGCACCATCAGGTCGCGCGGGAAGCTGGTAACGGACACGTGGCTGTTGTCTGATGAGATGTCCATCAGGAGCATCACGTCCGCGTTGCCCTCGCCCGTGGAATCCTCGGCGGTGCCGTATTCGCTGTTCGCCCCGTCTCGGGTGTCGGTGCCGATGATGAGAATCTGCAGCGAGCCCGTCTGCTCGGCGGGGCCCTGGCTGGCGCCGGTCTTGCCCACACCGACGTTCAGCTTGGCGGTGCTGACGTTGGACTGCAGCTTGAAAAACAGCAGCCCGGCGGTGCCCACCCCCAGTACCAGCGCAGTGGTGAGGGTCAACGCCGCAATCCGCAGCCACAGCGGCGCCTTCTTGGCGGTCTTGAAGTGCCGGCCTGCCGGTTCAGAAGTGCCAAGGGGTCCGCTGCCGGGGACGCCGGAGATGTTCTCCATGCCGTGGTCGACACGACGACTCCCCATAAACGTACCTTTCGCAGCGGATAATGACTTTCAAGAGTGTAGCGAGCAAAACTGGGAAGTTCCCCCACGGCGCGCTGGCCGCAGGGGAGCCGCCCTAGAATCCCAGCTTCACCAGCTGCTTGGGATCGCGCTGCCAGTCCTTGGCCACCTTCACGTGCAGGTCCAGGTATATCTTGGTGCCAAGCAGCGCCTCGATGCCCTTGCGGGCGTTGGTGCCCACCTCGCGGAGCCTGGCCCCGCCCTTGCCAATGATGATGGCCTTCTGGGAAGGCCGCTCCACGTAAAGGTTCACGCGCACGTCAAGGAGCGGGTTGTCGTCGCTGCGCCCCTCGCGCGGCACAATCTCCTCCACCACCACGGCGAGCGAGTGCGGCAGTTCGTCGCGGACGCCCTCCAGTGCGGCCTCGCGGATCAGTTCGGCAACCATGACGGCTTCCGGCTCATCCGTCAGTTCGCCGTCGGGGTACAGCGCCGGCGAGAGCGGCAGGTACCCTGCAAACACCTTGGCCAGGGTCTCCACCTGGAAGTCCTCCACGGCGGAGACCGGCACGACGGCGGCAAACCCCTTTTCGCCGATGACCTCGCGCCCCAGCGCCTCGACGGCGATGAGCTGGTCGGTCACGGCCTGGCGGTCCACGGTGTCGGTCTTGGTCACGATGGCTACGACCGGCTTGTTGCCGACGTTGCCCAGCTGGGCGGCAATGTAGCGGTCGCCGGGGCCGATCTTCTCGTTGGCCGGCAGGCAGAAGCCGATCACGTCCACCTCGGACAGGGTGTCGGCCACGAGATCGTTGAGCCGCTTGCCCAGCAGGGTCCGGGGCCGGTGCAGCCCGGGAGTGTCCACGAGGACCAGCTGGAAGGTGTCGCGGTGGACAATCCCCCGGATGGTGTGCCGGGTGGTCTGCGGCTTGGCGGAGGTGATGGCCACCTTCTGCCCCACCAGTGCGTTGGTCAGTGTGGACTTGCCGGCGTTGGGGCGCCCGGCAAGAACCGCAAAACCGGCACGGAAGCCCTCGCCCTTGGTTTCAACCAGGCCGGACTTGCCCTTGTTCTTGCTCATGAATCGCTCCTGTGTTGCTGTTCGGTGGGGGCCGTGATGGCCGTAGTGTCATTCTCGGCCGGTTCCACGGCGCTGGCAATGAGGTGGCTGACCCGGTTGGGTGAGCCCTCGATCCTTTCGGCCACGAGCAGGATGCCGCTGACCTCCACGCTGTTGCCGACGGCGGGTATCTTGCCCAGGTGCTTGGCCAACAGGCCGCCGGCCGTGTCCACCTCGTCGTCTTCTATGTCCTTGCCGAACAGTTCGCCCAGTTCGTCGATGGCCATGCGGGCCTTGACGCGGTAGCTTCCGTCGGCGAGCAGCTGGGCGTCCGGGGACACCTGGTCGTACTCGTCGGCAATTTCACCGACGATTTCCTCGATGAGGTCCTCCAGCGTGACCAGCCCTGCCGTTCCTCCGTATTCGTCCACAACGATCGCAAAGTGCGTGGACTCGCGTTGCAGTTCCTTCAGCAGGTCTGCGACGGTCTTGGACTCGGGCACGTAGCGGACGCTGCGGGCCAGCTGCTCGACTGTGGGCCGCTCGTCGCGGTCCGACAGCCGGTGCAGTGTGGCCACGACGTCCTTGAGGTACAGCACGCCCAGAATGTGGTCGCTGCTGTCCCGGATCACGGGGATGCGGGAGAAGCCGGAGCGCAAAAAGATCTCCAGCGCCTCTTCCAGGGTTGCCCCCTGGTCGGCGCTGACAATGTCGGTGCGCGGCACCATGACCGCGCGGACCATGGTTTCGCCGAGGTCGAAGACGCTGTGTATCAGTTCCGCCTCGTCGTCCTCAATCATGTCCGCTTCGCTGGCGCGGTCCACGAACTCTCGGAACTCCTCTTCGCTGACAAAGGCGTCGTCGCCGCCCGGGGCCCCTTTGGCGAGGACTGAGCCAAGCCGGATGAGCCATTCCGGGACAGGGCCCAGGATGCGGCGCAGCAGGTGGATGAGCCAGGCGAAGCGGGCGCTCAGCCCGGCAGCGTGCATCCGGCCGAGCTGCCGGGGCGAGACACCCACCAGCATGAAGCCCAGCACGGCCATGACGACTGTGGCGATGAGGCCGGCAATCCATTCATTGTCGAGCAGCCGGACCAGGAACATGGCGACGGCGACGGCGGCTGCCATCTCGGACCAGACGCGCCAAAAGCGCAGGGCATTCAGGTGGACGGCCGGCTCCGCCAAGACTTTCTCCAGGGAGGGGCGCCGGCCGCGGGCGGCGACAGCCTCGGAGTCGTGGCGGGGGAAGAAGCTCAGTGCCGATTCGAGGGCGGCCAAGAAGGCTGCCATGGCAGTGAACAGCACTCCCATGACGGGCAATGCAACAAGCATCACTGCATGGTCTCCCGGGGGGCTTCCCGGCCGAGGAAGCTGGCAAGGAGTTCGCGCTGGATGCCAAACATCTCTTCCTTTTCTTCCGGCTCGGCATGGTCGTATCCCATGAGGTGGAGCATGCCGTGCGTGGTGAGCAGCAGCAGCTCCTCCTCCATGCTGTGTCCGGCGGCTGCACCCTGCTCCTGCGCGACGACGGGGCAGAGCACGATGTCGCCCAGCAGCCCCGCCGGGGTGGGGTGGGTTGCCGTGCCGGGGCGCAGCTCATCCATGGGGAAGGAGAGCACGTCCGTGGGGCCGGGCTCGTCCATCCATTCGATGTGCAGCTTTTCCATGGTGGGGACGTCGGCCAGGATCACCGAGACCTCGGTCTGGGGATGGACGAACATGGCTGCCAGGATGTGCCGGATCAGCTTGACCAGCTCCTCCTGGGGCACCTCCACACCGGATTCGTTGTTGATTTCGATGCTCATCGCGAGGTGCTTTCCTTCGGGGTGGTGGGGCTGGGATGGGCGTCATCCCAGTCGTTGTAGGCGCTGACGATGGCGCCGACCAGGCGGTGGCGCACCACGTCGCCGGCGTCCAGCAGGGAAAAGTTGATGTCATCCACATCCTGGAGGATTTCCCTGACCACGCGCAGCCCGGACCGGGTGCCTGTGGGCAGGTCGATCTGGGTGACGTCACCGGTGACCACAATCTTCGAGCCAAAGCCCAGTCGGGTCAGGAACATTTTCATTTGTTCCGGCGTCGTGTTTTGCGCCTCGTCCAGGATGATGAACGCATCATTGAGCGTGCGGCCCCGCATATAGGCCAGCGGCGCCACTTCAATGGTGCCCGCGGCCATGAGCCGGGGGATGGTTTCCGGGTCCATCATGTCATGAAGGGCGTCATACAGTGGCCGCAGGTAGGGGTCGATCTTGTCGTTCAGGGTGCCGGGCAGGAATCCCAGCCGCTCCCCCGCCTCCACGGCAGGGCGGGTGAGGATGATGCGGCTGACTTCCTTGTGCTGCAGGGCCTGGACGGCCTTGGCCATGGCGAGGTAGGTCTTGCCGGTGCCTGCCGGGCCGATGCCAAAGACCACGGTGTTGCGGTCGATGGCATCCACATAGTCTTTTTGGTTGGCTGTCTTGGGGCGGATGGTCCGTCCGCGGCTCGAGAGGATGTCGTGGCTGAGGATGTCCACCACGGAGGTGTCCGGGCGGCTCTTGAGCATGGCAGCCAGCTGCTCCCACACGGCTGCACTCATGGTGTTGTTGCGGGCAACCATGCCGCGCGCTTCCTCCATCAGGTGCATGATGCGCGGCACCACGGCATCGGGTCCGGTGATGGTCAGGACATTGCCGCGCGCCATGAAGGCGACTCCCGGGTAGAGGCTTTCGACGATCCGCAGCCCCTCATCCTCGGCGCCCAGGGCGGCGACCATCTGTTCGGTGGACAAGAAGTGCACCACCTCGGTGCGCGTGCCGTCAACGGAATGTGGGAAGTGCCGCCCGGGGCCCTCTTCGGGATATGCGTCCTGGCGGTGCGCTGTTGTCTCTGCCATAAATCCGGCCGGTTCCGGCCTGAAATCTCTCCTCGGTGCTTCCGGCCGCTGCGTGCCGGTCGTGCTCATGTGTACTTGGTGTTCTAAATTCTAGTGCACGGGCAGCGGGGCGGGCCCCGGCCCGGTTAAGCCGTCAGCGCATCTTTGGCCCGTCAGGCGGTGCAAGTGTTTCGATACGGTTTCAGTTCCTCGCCCACGGCACATTTTGGCCCCTCCCGGGGCGTCTCTTGTGCCAAGCTGGACTCAGTTCGAAGTCTTGTGGGGATGCTGAAGAACACCACCGCCTTAACCGTTGCCGGCGAAACCGCCGCAACACCCCACCACCACGAGATTAGCGAGCGCCCAAACCGATGTCAGCCTTGTCCCCCGCACCGCCTGGACGCCGCAGCGTCCCTGCCGATGCGAGCCGCCGACAGCGCCGCACCTCCGACCGCCTCCGCGTACTGGACCGCTGCGCCATCCTGGGCCTGGCGGTTTCCCTGGCCCTGGGCGGCTGCACCAACAATGATTCCGCCGAGCAGGATGCCACGATGCCGGCCAGCACCACATCGTCCTCCTCCGCACTCGTCACCGCGGCACCCCTGGAGACGGCCACGTCCTCGCAGACGCTGCCCGTCTACTGGCTGGGGCGCAGCAACGACGATGTCTTCCTGTACCGCGAATTCTTCCCGGCGAAGTCAACCGACGACCCCATGGTGGCCGCCCTGCGCACCATGATGTCGACCAAGCCACGGGACCCGGACTATTTCTCCCTGTGGAACACGCCCTCCCGGCTTGGCGCCTCGATCTCGGCCAAGAACGTCATCACCGTGGATGTTTCCGCCGACGCCTTTGCACAAAAGGTGGATGCGGGGATCGCCCAGCGCTCCGTGGCGCAGCTGGTGTACACCGCCACCGCCGCGGCGGCCATGGCGGGGCTGGTTGATCCCAGCAGTTCCATCCAGGTCTCCGTCCTGGTGGACGGGCACACAGGCTACGACGCCTTTGGCCACGTGCCCCTGGACAAGCCCATGACCCGCGACGCATCCCTCGTGGCGCCGGTGTGGATCATCTCCCCCTCGCAGGGTGCACGGTACAAGACCCTGCCGCTGAAGGTTGAGGGCCAGGGGATCTCCCCCACAGGAACGCTGGCCTGGGAACTGGCCAAGAGCAGCAACGGCAAGGCGGACGAGCCGTACCTGAACGGTACTGTCGCGATTCCGGAGGGGGCCAACGAGCTGGGAACGTTCAGTTTCTCACTGATCCCGCCGCCGGGCTCCTATGAACTCTCCGTATTCATTGACGACCCCGCCTCACCCGGGACGAGGATCGGCGTCGACACCAAGTTGGTCCAGGTCGCCGAGCAAAACATCGAATAGCAGGCGCGCGTTCCCAACCGCCGGGGAATCGGCGCCGGGGTGTTGCGGCTGTCCAATGGGCCCGCCCGTGGAGAAAAGTTGGGCGGCACGGGACCGGCAGCCCGGAGGGCTCGAAACGACTGGTTCAATCCGGCCCGTCCCGATCCCTCTGAATCGATTCCCGGTGTCCGGGATCCGCAAGTGAACCCGCAGGCGGCGGCCTGGCACAATGACACCGCCTGCGCATTTGCTGGAGCACACCGAACCGGAACAGGAAGTGCCCAGGCAGCAGGATCGTGGCACGAGACGGAGACGTCGGGTGGTCTTGGCCGCAACTTCCACTCAGGTCAGGTCGCTTCGCTGGCGGCAGCCAGCTCCGGATCCTTCACCCGCCGTTTGGCGGCGGCGCCACGGATGGCCCCGGCCCCGTGGGCACGCGCCGGCGGGGCACCGCGTGGACTGCTCCCGGCTGCTACCAGCGGCCCAGTTCCTGGCTCAACAGCACGACGGCGGCAGGCCCGGCCGTGGACGAGCGCAGGACGTGGCGGCCCAGCAGGGCGGTCCGCGCCCCGGCGTCGGTGAAGGCGGCAACCTCCGCGGCGCTCATGCCGCCCTCCGGGCCAACAATCATCAAGACGCCCCCGGCAGCCGGCACCGGCGCGTTGCCTGCCGTTGCTTCGCCGGCGGCGGTCCCGGCCAGGGCCTGGCCGGACTGTGCATCCCGCCAGCTGCGGGCAATGTCCGCCACTGACTCGGTGGCATCCTCATGGAGTATCAGGGCCAGTCCGGCTGCGGCAATCTGTTCGCACACACCGGCCGTGCCGAGCAGCGGACCCACCACGGGAACGCTGGAGCGGCGTGCCTGCTTGGCTGCTGCGGCGACCACCGCCCGCCATTTTTCGGGCCCCTTGACGGCCTTGTCCATCTTCCAGCGCACGATGGAGCGCTCCGCCTGCCACGGGAACACCGCGTCGATGCCCAGCTCGGTGGCGGTCTCAACCGCCAGCTCGTCGCGGTCGCCCTTGGCCAGGGCCTGGACCAGCGTGAACGCCGGCACTGCGGCCGGCTCGTGCAGGACCTCCCGGACCTCGACCGTCAGGGAGGACTTGTCCGCCCCGGTGACGGTGCAGACCAAACGCAGCCCTGCGCCGTCGCACATGTCAACAGGCTCACCGGCGGCCAGCCGCTTGACGGTGGCCGCATGGCGGCCCTCCGCCCCGCCCAGGGTGAAGGAGTCGCCCGGCGTGAGCGGTGCCAGGTCCCCGGGGGCGGCGTAGAAGACGGGGTTGCTCATGGCGGCTAGAGGTTGCCGAGCTTGTCGCGCAGCTTGGCGAACATGCCGCCGCTGCTGACGAGCCGGCCCTCGGTGAACGTCTCGCCGCGGAGGGCGGCCAGCTGCTTCAGAAGCTCTTCCTGCGCGGCGTCGGGCTTGGTGGGGGTTTCCACGTGGATGTGGATCTTCAAATCCCCGCGGCCGAATCCGCGCAGGTGCGTCACGCCGAGGTTGCGCAGGTTGATAACCTCACCGGCCTGGGTGCCGGGCTTGATGCTGATGGGCTGTTCGCCGTCGAAGGTCTCAAACGTCAGCTCGGTGCCGAGGGCCGCGGCCGTCATGGGCACGCTGAGCGTGGCGTGCAGGTCGTCGCCCTCGCGGACGAATTCGGCGTCGTTGTTGACCTTCATCTCCACATAGAGGTCGCCGGAGGGGCCGCCTGCAGGGCCTGCCTCGCCCTGGCCGGAGAGCTGGATGCGCGTGCCGGTGCTGACGCCGGCGGGGACCTTGATGGTCAGGGTGCGGCGGTGGCGCACGCGGCCCTCGCCCATGCATTCGTTGCAGGGGTCCAGGATCTGGGTGCCGAAGCCCTGGCAGGAGTTGCAGGTGGCCAGGGTCATGACATTGCCCAGGATGGAGCGCATGGGGCGCTCAATCTGGCCGCTGCCGTGGCAGATGTCGCAGGTGGTGGGCGAGGTGCCGGGGCGGCAGCAGCTGCCGTCGCACGTGGGGCAGGTGATGGCGGTGTCAATTTCAAGCTTCTTGTTGACGCCGAACACGGCCTCGCGCAGCTCCACCCGGACCGTGATCAGGGCATCCTGGCCCCGGCGGGTGCGCGAGGCGGGGCCGCGGCCGCCGCCGCCACCGCCGCCAAAGAATGTCTCGAAAATGTCCTGGAAGGCGAAGCCGTCGCCGCCGTAGCCGCCACCGCCGCCGCCGTTGTCATTGCCATTTTCGTTGCCGGTGGTGTCGTAGATGCGGCGCTTCTGCGGGTCCGAGAGCACCTCGTAGGCGTGCGTGACCGCCTTGAAGCGGTCCTGCGCGTCCGGTGCGTCATTGACGTCGGGGTGCAGCTTCCGGGCAAGCTTGCGGTAGGCCTTCTTGATTTCCTCGGCCGTTGCATCGCGTGAGACGCCCAGGGCGTCGTAATGGTTGCTCAAAATGTGCTCTCTTGTAATGGGTGGAACGGTGGCCTGTTAGCCGGCCAAAATTCTGGAAAGATACTGTGCCACAGCGCGCACGCTGGACATGGTGTTGGGGTAGTCCATGCGGGTGGGGCCGACAATGCCCAGTTTGGCGCCCTCGCCGGGACCGTATCTGCTGGCCACCACGGATGCCTCGGCAAGCGAGTCGTGGGGATTTTCCCGCCCGATCACCACCGCCATGCCCAGGGAGTCCTGCGCCATCGCCTCCAACAGGCGCAGCAGCACCACCTGCTCCTCAAGCGCGTCGAGGACGGGGCCGATGCTCAGCGGGAAGTCGTTGTTGGAGCGGGCCAGGTTGGCGGTGCCGGCCATGACAATCCTGTCTTCGCGGGCATTGCGGGCCAGCAGCGCCAGCCCCTGGGCCAGCCGGGCGGCCGGGCCCTGCTCCGCCGGGGGCAGGGACAGTGGAATGCGGGAAACGGCGTCGGGCAGGGCCGCGACGGCCACGCCGTGCAGGGCGGCGAGGAACACCTGGCGCAGGGCCGCGAGTTCGGCATCCTCCAACACCGCTCCGACGTCGATCACGTTCTGCTCCACCTTGCCGGAGGCCAGGATCAGCACCACCAGGACCTGGCGGGCGGCCAGCGAGACAAACTCAATGTGCCGCACGGCGGCATCGCCGGAGCGCGGGTACTGGACCACCGCCACCTGGTGTGTCAGCTGGGCCAGGGCGCGGACGGTGCGCTCCAGGACGTCGTCGAGGTCGGTGGACCCCTCCAGCAGCACCGAAATGGCGCGGCGCTCAGCGGCGGAAAGGGGCTTGACGGTGGAAAGCTGGTCGACGAAGAGGCGGTAGCCCTTGTCAGTGGGGATGCGGCCGGAGCTGGTGTGCGGGGCCATGATCAGGCCCTCGTCCTCCAGTGCCGCCATGTCATTGCGGATGGTGGCGCTGGAGACGCCCAGGTGGTGCCGCTCGACGAGCGCTTTGGAGCCCACGGGCTCGCGCGTGTGGACATAGTCTTCAACAATGGCGCGAAGGACTTCCAGTTTCCGCGGTTCACTCATGCCGGCACCTCCTCTCCATGACAAACGTGCAGCTGACAAACGTGCAGCGGCCGGGCACTTTTATTAGCACTCTACCCAATCAAGTGCCAATTCTAATACTTTTTGCCCGGCCCTTCCCGGCCGCACCGCACCGCCAAATGCGCGGTCCCGGGCGGGCCCACCGGATAGCATGGGTTTTCAGCCTGCAGCGTTCGCCAAGAGCGTTGCCCGAACCATGCGACAGACAGGTTTCTTAGTGCACTACAACCAGTGGGGGCCCCAGGACCTCAGCGCCCCCGCAGCCAGGGTGCTGCCCAAGCTCGAGGCCCGCGCGGGCCTGGTCGTGGAGGACGTGCAGACCGGGTGGGCCGGCGCCGTCGTGCGGCTGGAAAAATCCGGCGGCATGCACATTGTGGAGCTGGCCGACCGGCGCAACAAGGTCCGCGCCTTCCCGCTCGGCTTCGGATTCCTGCATGAGGGCGAGCCCGTGGAGCTCATTGCACCGGTGCAGGCGCCAACAGTTCAGAAGCTGCGCACCGCGTCCGGCTCGGTGAAGGTGGCCGACACCCGCGCCAAGGTGGCCAAGGCCAGCCGCATCTGGGTGGAGGGCAAGCACGACGCCGAGCTTGTCGAGAAGGTGTGGGGAGACGACCTCCGGGTGGAGGGGATAGTGGTGGAGCCGCTGCGCGGAATCGACGACCTTGCCGCCGCCGTGGCCGATTTCTCCCCGGGGCCCAACCGGCGCCTGGGCATTCTGGTGGACCACCTGGTGCCCGGGTCAAAGGAATCCCGGATTGTGGCAAATCTCATGGCGTCCCCCGGCATGGGCCGCAACGTTCTGGTGGTGGGGCACCCGTACGTGGACGTGTGGCAGGCCATCAAGCCCTCCACCCTGGGCATCCCGGCCTGGCCCGTGGTGCCGCGCAGCATGGAGTGGAAACTGGGCATCCTGAAGGCCTTCGGCTGGCCGCACACCACCGCCGAAGACGTGGGCCTTGGCTGGCAGCGGCTGCTCTCACGCGTCAATTCCTACGCCGATCTGGAGCCGTCACTGCTGGGAAGGGTCGAGGAAGTCATTGATTTCCTCACGGCACCCGTATCCTAGAGACAGCGGCCGGGCTTGTGTCCGGCGCATCGTTTCCTTGTGCAGCACGTTGAAAGGCCCGTCCCTGTGAGTCATCCGACAACCCACACCAATGGTTCCCCCCAACCTCCGCTCACCCCCTCCGAGGACAAGCAGTGGGCTTTCATGTCCCACTGCGGCGGCATTCTCGGCTGCATCCCGTCGTTCTTCATCCACAAGTACGTCGGCCCGCGGGGCCGGTTCACGGAGCAGGAGTCGCTCGAGGCCCTGAACTTTACGCTGCCTCCCACCCTCGTTGCCGTGGCACTGAACCTGCTGGCACTGGTGTTCGTGTTCATCAACCCCCAGGTTGCCACGGTCTTTTCCATGCTGGCACTGCTGGTCTGGATCTTCCTGACGGTGTTCTCCGTGATTGCCGCCCTCCAGGTCAACAAGGGCCAGCCGTACCGCTACTCCCTGAACCTGCGCTGGCTCAAGTAGCCCCACACCTTAAGCAACTGACCCGCAGAACTCATCGAGAATCCAGTGATTCTTTGTGAGTTCTGCGGGTCAGTTTGCCTTAACGGGTTGCTCAGTCCACCAGGAGCGCGCGGGTGACCGCGTCACCCAGCAGGCGGCCCTTCAGGGTCAGCACGAGGGTGCCGGCGAACGCCTTCGCGGGGTCCACAAGTTCCTGTGCAATGAGCCCTGCAACGGCCTTGCGGGCGGCTGGCGACAGCGTGTCCGTGGGCAGCCCTTCCGAGAGCCTGGAGACGAGCATGATGCGTTCCAGCTCGCGCGTGTCTGCGTCGAGGGTCTCCCGGCCGGCGGCGGGCGACTCTCCCTTGTCCAGCCGGTTGGCGTAGGCGGTGGGGTGCTTGACATTCCACCAGCGCACGCCGCCCATGTGCGAGTGCGCGCCGGGGCCGATCCCCCACCAGTCGTCCCCGCGCCAATAGGCGAGGTTGTGCTGGCAGGCGTCCTCCGGGGTGCGTGACCAGTTGCTGACCTCATACCAGGACAGTCCGGCCTCGCTGAACAGCCTGTCGGCGAGTTCGTATTTGGTGGCGTGGTCGTCGTCGTCAATGTTCGGCACCTGGCCGCGCCGGATCTGCGCGGCCAGCTTGGTCCCTTCCTCAACGATCAGCGAGTAGGCGGAAATGTGGTCGGGCTCGTAGCTGAGGGCCGCACGCACGGACGTTTCCCAGTCGGCGACTGACTCCCCCGGAGTGCCGTAAATGAGGTCGACGCTCACGCTCAGGCCGATTTCACGCGCCCAGGCAACAGCCTGCGGCACCTTCTCGGGATTGTGGGTGCGGTCCAACACCTTGAGCACGTGCGGCACGGCGGACTGCATGCCGAAGGACACACGCGTGAATCCGCCGTCGAACAGTTCCTGCAGCGATTCGCGGGTCACGGAGTCCGGGTTGGCCTCGGTGGTGACCTCGGCGCCTTCTTCAATGCCCCATTGCTCGACGGCGGCGCCCAGGATTCGGGTAAGGTCGCCGGCGGGCAGGAGGGTGGGGGTGCCGCCGCCAAAAAAGACAGTGCTGAGCCTGCGCTCCGGCAGGCCCGAAGCCTTCATGGCGCGGGCGGCAAATTCCACCTCCTGCACGGCTGTTTCGGCGTAGGCGGCCTGTGAGGCGCCGCCGCCCAGTTCGGTGGCCGTGTAGGTGTTGAAGTCGCAGTAGCCGCAGCGCACGGCACAAAACGGAATGTGCGCGTACAAGCTGAACTTGCGCCCGGCCGCGCCGGCGGCGGCCTGCGCGGGCAGGACGCCGTCGGCCGGGGCCGGATCCCCGAGGGGCAGAACGCTGGGGGTCACTTCTTGGACTTGTCCTTTGCCGGCTCCTCGGAGGACAGTGCGGCGATGAAGGCTTCCTGGGGAACCTCCACGCGGCCCACCATCTTCATGCGCTTCTTGCCTTCCTTCTGCTTTTCCAGCAGCTTGCGCTTGCGCGAGATATCGCCGCCGTAGCACTTGGCCAGGACGTCCTTGCGGATGGCGCGGATGTTCTCGCGGGCAATGATGCGCGAGCCGATGGCGGCCTGGATGGGCACCTCGAACTGCTGGCGCGGGATGAGCTCGCGCAGCTTGCCGGTCATCATGACGCCGTAGGCGTAGGCCTTGTCGCGGTGTGTGATGGCGGAGAAGGCGTCGACCTGCTCCCCCTGGAGCATGATGTCGACCTTGACGAGGTCGGCGACCTGGTCGCCGTCGGCCTTCCAGTCCAGCGAGCCGTAGCCGCGCGTCTTGGACTTGAGGATGTCAAAGAAGTCGAACACGATCTCGGCCAGCGGCAGGCGGTAGCGGATCTCAACACGGTCCTCGGAGAGGTAGTCCATGCCGCCGAGAATGCCGCGGCGGGTCTGGCACAGCTCCATGATGGCACCGACAAACTCTGTGGGAGCCAGGATGGTGGCGGCAACCATGGGCTCGCGGACTTCCGCGACCTTGCCGGTGGGGTATTCGCTGGGGTTGGTGACCTGGATGACCTTCTTGTCCTCCAGCGTGACTTCATACTCCACGTTGGGGGCCGTTGAAATCAGGTCCAGGTTGTATTCGCGTTCCAGGCGCTCGCGCGTGATTTCCAGGTGCAGCAGGCCAAGGAATCCCACGCGGAAGCCAAAGCCCAGTGCCGCGGACGTTTCGGGCTCGTAGACCAGGGCGGCATCGTTGAGCATCAGCTTTTCCAGCGCGTCGCGCAGCACCGGGTAGTCGGTGCCGTCCAGCGGGTAGAGGCCGGAGAACACCATGGGCTTGGCCTCATGGTAGCCGGGCAGTGCCTCGGCGGCAGGCTTGTGGAACGTGGTGACGGTGTCGCCCACCTTTGACTGGCGCACGTCCTTCACGCCGGTGATCAAGTATCCCACCTCGCCCACGCCCAGGCCCTTGGCCGGCTTGGGCTCCGGGGAGCTGACACCGATTTCCTGCAGTTCGTGGGTTGCCCGGGTGGACATCATCTGGATCTTCTCGCGAGGGCTCAAGTGCCCGTCGATGACGCGGACGTAGGTGACCACGCCACGGTAGGTGTCGTACACCGAGTCGAAGATCATGGCACGGGCCGGGGCCTCCGGGTCGCCCACGGGTGCCGGAAGGTCGCGGACAATCTGGTCCAGCAGGGCCTCGACACCCATGCCGGTCTTGCCGGAAACCTGCAGCACGTCCTCCGGGTTGCCGCCGATGAGGTTGGCCAGCTCTGCAGCGTACTTCTCGGGCTGCGCCGCAGGCAGGTCGATCTTGTTCAGCACCGGGATGATGGTCAGGTTGTTTTCCATGGCCAGGTACAGGTTCGCGAGGGTCTGCGCCTCTATGCCCTGGGCGGCGTCGACCAGCAGGATGGCGCCCTCACAGGCGGCCAGCGAGCGGGAGACCTCGTAGGTGAAGTCGACGTGGCCGGGGGTGTCGATCATGTTCAGGCAGTACGAGGTGCCGTCGACCTCCCACGGGATGCGGACGGCCTGGGACTTGATGGTGATGCCGCGTTCGCGCTCAATGTCCATGCGGTCAAGATACTGCGCCTTCATGTCACGCTGTTCAACGACTCCGGTGAGCTGGAGCATCCGGTCGGCCAGGGTGGACTTGCCGTGGTCGATGTGCGCGATGATGCAGAAGTTCCTGATGATCGCCGGATCGGTCGCGGCGGGCACCGGGGCAGTGCGGGCCATGGGTGACACTAGGGTTCCTTACTGTTGCATGGATGCAGGGATTGCAGCGCTGGCGCCGAACCGTGCAGGAATGTGGCCGCACGCGTTGGCGCCGGACACTCATTGCCCTCAAGTCTCCCACGTTTGGGGCCCCGGCACAGAACCGGATCGCCCGGCCATGGCACTAATTTCTCCCCACACACCGGTCTGGTGTGGCACCGGCACCGGGCGGGCCTGCCCGATTCGCTATTCTGGGGTTCATGTCTTCCACTTCCGACCGCATTTTCAAGCTTCTTGGCTCCCTGGCGCGCACCTTGTTCAAGCCGGGCAGCACCGCCGCACCGAAGGGCGGGGCCGGCACACGGCCCGGCACCGGAAAGGGCGGCCGTCCCGGCGCCAAGCCCAGCGGCAGGGGCGGCGCGCACCCGGGCGGGCGTCCGGCGTCGAGCACCATCACCGGGCTGAGCGCACCTTATCCGGGCGACTTCTCCGGCACGTCCACCGTCACTTACTCGCCCAAGCCCGACGGCGCCGCAGACCCCGGGGAAATTGTGTGGACCTGGGTGCCGTATGAGGAGGATTACACCCAGGGCAAGGACCGTCCGGTGCTGGTGGTGGGGCGCAATGGCAGGCGGCTGCTGGCCCTGATGCTCACAAGCAAGGACCACAGCAACGACCACCGCGGCGACAACGACTACGTGGACATCGGCACGGGCTCTTGGGACAGGCAGGGCCGGCCCAGCGAGGTGAAGCTGGACAGGATCCTGCAGGTCTCGCCCGCCGACATGCGCCGCGAGGGTGCCATCCTTGACGCCAAGAGGTTCGGCGTTGTGGCTGCGGGGCTGCGGAAACGCCACGGCTGGAGGTGACGGGCTCCCGCGGGGCCGCCGTCTGGTAGAATTTTCTCCTGTGTGTGTCCGTGCAGGTCGGCGGATGCAACAGCCTGGCCAGACGTTCACCATAATTCGAGCATCCCCACGCCGCTGTCGACGGTCAGGCTACGCCCTCTACGACCGTATTTTCGTATCAAAAGAGAGTTAAACAACGTGGCTAATATCAAGTCCCAGAAGAAGCGCATCCTGACCAACGAGAAGTCGCGCGTGCGCAACCTCGCCGTTCGTTCAGGCGTCAAGACCGCTATCCGTGCAGTAAACACGGCAGTGGCCGCAGGCGACAAGGATGCAGCAGCTGCCGCACTGGTGAATGCCGGCCGCAAGCTGGACAAGGCTGTCAGCAAGGGCGTCCTGCACGCCAACAACGCTGCCAACCGCAAGTCGGCCATCTCCAAGAAGGTCAACGCCCTCTAGGGGAAGCCGATCCGCTTCGCAACTCAATCGTTGGGCCCGCACCGTTACGGTGCGGGCCCAACGTGTTTAACCCGGCTGGCGGACGCAACTGTTGACGGACAATGAATTCGGACGGTGGTTGCGGAAGGGGACGGCCGTACAGCCTGGTCCCTTCCTGAACTGGGCCCCGTCCCTTTTCAACGGGCAGGGCGCCTGCGCACGGGCGGGCGCAGTCTCAGCGGCGGGCTGCGGTGGCGATAACGGTGACGGCACGCTCCACGGCAAACACCGGGTCCTTGGCGCCACCCTTGACCTGGGCGTCCGCCTCGGCCAGGACCTTGATGGCCTGAACCAGTGCCGGGCCGCTCCAATGGCCGGCGTCGCGGCGGGCAGCATCCACCTGCCAGGGCGCCATGCCGAGGGTGCTGGCCAGCTGCGCGGAGCCGCCGCGCACGCCGAACACCTTGGCCACCGTGCGGACCTTCATGGCGAGGGCGGCAACGAGCGGCACCGGGTCCACGCCGGTGGCCAGGGCATGGCGCAGGGTGGACAGTGCGACCGGAGCATTGCCGGCAAGTGCGGCGTCGGCCACGCGAAACGCAGTCGCCTCAACCCGTCCGCCATAGTATTTGTCGACGTCGTCGGTGCTCACCATGCCGGTGGTGTCGGCGATCAGCTGCGAGCACGCGGCCGCCAGCTCTGAAAGGCTGGCTCCCACGGCGGCGACCAGCGCACGCACGGCTTGCGCATCGATGCGGCGCCGGGCCAGCTGGAACTCCGTGCTGACAAATTGTGCCTTGTCCTGGTCCTTTTTCAACGGCTGGCACTCCACGCGGGGAACACCCAGGGCCTTGAGCGCATCCAGCAGCTTCTTGCCGCGCACCCCGCCGCCATGAACCAGCACCAGGGTCACATCGGGGGCCGGGTCCTTGATGTAGGCGAGGGCGTCCTGGAGGAAGTAGTCGTTCATGGCGGCCAGCCCGGAAGCCTCAATCAGCTTGGGTTCACTGAACAGCGACGGGCTGGCCACCATGCCCAGGTTCCCCGCGGTGTAGTGGCCGGCATCAAGGGTGGTCAATTCCAGTTCCGGGTTTTGGGCCCGCAGTTTCCGGCGCACGTCATCCACTGCGCGGCTGGCAATGAAATCCTCGGGGCCAAACAGCAGAACCACCGGGGCCAGCGGCACATCGCGCCAATCAGCACCGGCTGCTCCCGCCCGGGACGTTGTCCTTGGCGCCGGGCTCACGGCTGGTTTCCTGTCGATGCAATATTCACAGCATCTACTGTGCCACCACCACCGGCTATTCCCAACCCGGTCCGCCGCCCAAGGCGCCCGGGGCGGTACCGGCGCGCGCGGTCGGCGCCCGCGTGCACCCCGGGACGCGGCACCGCGGCGCCGCAGCCATCCCCCACTGCCCTGTTCACAGCATCACCACCGCGGCACACCAGCCGGCAGCAACCACCATGGCCAGGGCCGCGAGCGTGGCGAAGCCGAAGCGCCGGCGCCACCAGGGCGGCAGCCAGCCCACAGCCATGCGCATTGCAGCGGCGGCCCGTTGCCGCTCCACAAACGCCAGCAGGGCCAGCAGGACGGCGGCGTTCATGACTGCCATGAGCACCGCACCCACCATCCCCTCGGGCCACGGCAGGCTCGCTGCCGGAAGCGCCGACATCCACCGCGCGACGGCGGCAACCCACCATGCGCCGGCCCCGCTGACCGCAGCACACAGGGAGGCCAGCGGCGGCACCACGACGGCGCACGCCATGCCGAGGGTGCCCACCGTGGTCACGAGGGCAATGACAGGCGCTGCCAGCATGTTGGCCGGCACCGTGTAGGGGGTCAGCCGTGCCTGCAGCAAAACAATCACGGGGGCGCAGAACAGCTGGGCCGCCAAGGGAATGGCGATCGTCTGGGCCAGCCACAACGGCATCAGCACCGACAGCCACCGCACGCACCTTTGACCGACGAGGTACAGGCCCAGGGTGGCCAGGACCGAAAGTATGAAGGCGAAGTCGGCGGCGAGCCACGGATCGGCCAGCAGGAGCAGCACAATGCTCACGGACAGCAGCGCCCCCACGCGTTTTGGCCGGCCGCTGAGCAGTGCCATGGCACCAAGCCCACCCATGACGGCGGCACGCAGCACGCTGGGGTCCGGGCCCACGACCAGCACGAAGCCGAGCAAGGCGGCAAGGGAGACGGCAAACGCTGCGTGGCGAGGGGTGCGGAGGGACCGCAGCCCGAGCATGATCGTGGCGAGTATCAAGGTGCAGTTTGCGCCGCTGACGGCTGTCAGGTGGGTCAATCCCACGGCCTTCATGGAGTCGTTGAGTGAAGCCGGCATGCCGCTGCGCTCCCCCATGACCATGCCGGGAAGGAGCGCCGCTGTGTCGGGTGAAGGCTCCGCCCACACCCCATTCGCTGCCGCAATCCAGCTGCTGCGGACGGCGGCGACGGCCAGGGGCCCGCTGCCTGCCGAGCCTACGGCGGGCAACGGCCTGGTGGCGGGACGCAGTGTGCCGATGCGGCCCGCATCCTGCTTCCCGCCCTGTGCAGCGCCAAGCTCCACGGCGCCTGCAGTGCCCACCACCTGGCCCTGGCGCACGGACCCCCACGCCTGGCCCGCGATCACCTGCACGGGCAGGCGGCCTGAGGCTTCCCGTCCGCCGGCAGCGGCACGGATGATGACGGCTTCAAACATGAGCCTCGGCGGACCGTTTCCGCCCTGCAGGCTGCGGGGCGAGGTGACAACTTCAAGGGTTACGGCCGCGCTGCCGTCTGAGGCAACCGTTTGGGCCAAGGCGGATGCGGCGCCCGCGTGGGCCCGCAATCCCACCACAGCGACCACGGCAAGGGCGCAACATCCCGCGAGGATAAAGGTGGCACCCCGGCGTTTGCCGCGTCGCCCGGCCTTCCTGCGGGGAAGGAAGAAGGGCACAGCAACGGACAGCAGGACGAGGCCCGGCAGCAGCCTTGGCAGATAGCCGCCGGGGACGGCAGTGGCCAGCGCTGCCGTCAGCCATACTCCGGCAACGGTGGGCAGCAGCCGCACATCCGGGCGCAGGTGCTCCTGTGAAGCTGCCTGTTCCTCGTGGGCGGCGGCGAGCCGGCGGCGCAGTTCCGCGAGCTCCCGGCGCAGGCGGCCCCTGCGGCGGTTGGGCGCCATGGCACCGGAGCCGCCCACCGCCGCGTCAACGTAGCGCGCCCAACGGGGTTCCTGCAGCCTCATGGCGCGCCGGTCACGACACCGCCACCAGGCTGCGGAGGTTCTCCAGCAGTTTGGCGCCGATGCCCGGGACGGCGTCGAGCGCGTCCACGGAAGAGAACGGGCCGTGCCCGGTGCGCCATTCGACGATCCGCTGCGCCAGCACCGGACCGATGCCCGGGAGCACATCCAGGTCCGCGGCCGTGGCCGTGTTGACGTTGACGGGCCCCAGGGGCGCCGCCGCCCCCGCGCCGCCGGCTGCCCCGCCGGCCGCGCCCGGTGCAGCTGCCCCGGTGCCGGGGTTGGATTGCGGATTGGCCGCCTGCTCCTGTGTCAGAACCACAATCTGCTGCCCGTCGCTGATGGGGGCGGCCAGGTTCAGGGCTGCAAGGGCTGCCGTCGGCAGTGCGCCTCCGGCCGCCTCGACGGCCTGGAAGATACGGCTGCCTTCACCCAGCACAAACACGCCCGGGTGGTTGACCGCCCCCACAACATGGACCGTCAGTCCGCCCGCCGCGATTTTCCCTGTCCCGGCACCGCCCGCGCCCTGAGAGGGGCCCGTCCCCGGGGCCGCCTCGTCCACTCCCCCGGCGGCATTCCCTGGTACATCTCCCGCGCCGGACTGGACCCCGGAATCGGCCATGGCCTGTGGCTCTGACGTTCCAGTCGCCATGGGCGGCACGGTCACGGCGGCCGCACCGGCGGAACCGCGCTGCGCCGACACGCCCTGGACACCCGCGGCCTCAAGCCACAGCACGCCCAGGGCCGCCGCCAGCATTGCCAGGACCACCACGAGGGCCCGGAGGGAGACAACCCAGCGGGGCCCGCGCATCCTGCCCGCGGACGGAGCGGGCACGCCGGAACCGCCGGGCAATTCGAACGGAACGGACCCGCCAAACCCGCCTGACACCCTCGAGCGGCCAGACGCGCCGGGCTGCCGGGGCGCACCGGCGCGCCGGCCGGAGGCACCGCCGTGCGGGGCCTCCGGGGGCCAGCTGAACTCCTCGCCTGCGCCTGTCATGCAGCCACAGTAGGCCTCCCGCGCCACCCCTGGCAGGGCGGCAGGGCCGATTGTGGACTAGCCGGCGTCCGGCTCCTCCTGTGGAGGAATGAGTGCGTCGGCAACCACAACAACCAGCACGCCCAGGCCGGCGTGGGCGGCCAGCACGGCCGGCAGCCGCGTCAGGGTTGCCGCGGCCAGCCCGGGGGAGGCCAGTTCAAGGGACTCGCCCAGGGCCAGCGCCTGGGCCTCGTTGCCAAAGTGGTGGATGCTGATTTGCGTGGCTTCCGGGCCCCGGGCGGCGATGTCGGCGGCCGCCATCTCCTGGAGCCGGGCCACCGCCTTGGGTGCCGAACGCACCTTTTCCAGGGGAACAATGCCACCGTCCCGGATCCCCAGGAGCGGCTTGATGTCCAGGACCGTGCCCAACCACGAGGAGGCAAGGCTGATGCGCCCGCCGCGGCGCAGCTGTTCCAGGCTGGGGACGTAGAAGTATGTGGCGGTTGCCGCCACCGCCCGGTTGCACTCCTGCACCACCGCCGGGACGCCATGCCCCAAAAGCGACGCCGCCACGGCCGCCTGCACGCCCGTGCCCTGGCCCATGCCAACCGTGCCGGAATTCAGCACATGGACGGGTATGGGAGAACGTTCCGCACCCAGCATCGCCGCCTCAAAGGTGCCCGACAGTTTGGTAGAGAGGTGCACGGAGACGATCTCGTCAAACCCGGCCGCCGCAACCTGCCGGAAGGCGCGTTCAAACTGCCCGGGTGAGGGGCGGGAGGTCTTGACCGGCTTACCGCTGGCCAGGGCGAGGGAGATGTGGGTTTCCAGCTCCACGTCGTCATCGGAGTAGACGTTGTCTCCGATGATGACGGGAATGGGCACAACGGTCAGCAGTCCCGTGAGGGAGATCCCGGCAACCCATTCCGGAGGCAGTGCGGCCGCGGAATCAGTCACAACGGCGATCCTGGGCTTGGGCGGGGCGCCCGCCTTCGGCTCCTGCTGGGCGGCCCGTGGCCGCATGCGTCCGACCTGCTGGCGCAGCCAGTTGCGCGCAGCACCCTTCTCGGGCGTGGCGCCGGTTTCGGCCGCGCGCCCCTTCCCCGGCACGGGGTCCTTCTCGTTCATGGCGTTCATCCCCTCACAAAAAGGCCTTCACTGGCCGCCCCGACACGCAAAAGTGCCCTGCCCTGTGCGGGCGAGGGCACTTTTGCACTGTATCAATGGTGTCTGCGGTGTCTCTCGCGCTGCCTAGGCAGGAACGATATTGACCAGCTTAGGCGCACGGACGATCACGGTGCGGATGGCGGCGCCGTCGAGCGCCTTTTGCACGGCCTCCGAGGCCAGGGCCAGCTCGCGGAGATCGTCCTCGGAAATGTCCGGGGCGACTTCCAGGCGGGCACGGACCTTGCCCTTGATCTGGACGATCGCCGTGATGCTCGCCTCCACCAGGAGGGCCGGATCGACGGCGGGGAAGCCCGCGTTGGCAACCGATGCCGGATGGCCCAAGGTCTCCCACATGTCTTCGGCCGTGTACGGGGCAAACAGGCTCAACACGATGGCAACGGCTTCGGCGGCCTCGCGCACGGCGGGGTCGGCTGCTCCGGCTCCGGAGTCGATGACCTTGCGCGTGGCATTGACCAGCTCCATGAGCTTGGCAACGACCACATTGAACTTGTGGCCTTCCAGGAGGGCCTTGGCGTCATGCACGGTGTGGTGGGTCAGCGACCGCAGGGCAGCATCGCCGCCGGCTGCGTCCGTCCCCGGGGCGCTGGCAACGTCGCGGGCCAGGCGCCAGGCGCGGGCCAGGAACTTCGCGGAGCCCGACGGCGAAACATCCGCCCAGTCGACGTCGTCCTCCGGGGGTCCGGCAAAGACCATGGTGAGGCGGACGGCGTCGACCCCGTAGCGGTCCAGCTGCTCGCCCAGGTCGACACCGTTGCCGAGGGACTTGCTCATGGCCTTGCCGCCGTTGAGCACCTGGCCCTGGTTCAGCAGGGCGCTGAAGGGCTCGGTGGCGTCCAGCAGGCCGAGGTCGTGGATGACCTTGGTGAAGAAGCGTGCGTAGAGCAGGTGGAGGATTGCGTGCTCCACGCCGCCCACGTACTGGCCCACGGGCATCCAGTCGTTGACCTTGGCCGGATCGAAGGGGCCTTCCGTGAACTGCGGGGAGACGAAGCGCAGGAAGTACCAGGAGGAGTCCACGAAGGTGTCCATGGTGTCGGTGTCGCGCTTGGCGGCGCCGCCGCACTTGGGGCAGGCGACGTTGACCCAATCCTCGGCCGCGGCCAGCGGGGAGGTGCCCTTCGGGGACAGTGCCTCGCCGCGCAGGTTGTCCGGCAGGCGCACGGGCAGCTGGTCGTCCGGCACCGGGACCTCGCCGCAGTCGGGGCAGTGGATGATGGGGATGGGTGTGCCCCAGAAGCGCTGGCGGGAGAGCAGCCAGTCGCGCAGGCGGAAGTTCACGAACTTCTCGCCCGTGCCCAGCTTCTCCAAAATCTCAATGGCGGCCGGGATGGCATCGGACTTGGACAGTCCGTTGAGTTCGCCGGAGTTGATCAGGGTGCCCTCGCCGGTGGTGGCGGTGCCGGTCACGGCGGGGTCCTCGGCGCCGGTGTCCAGGACGGCCCGGACGGGCAGGCCGAAGGCCTTGGCGAAGTCGAGGTCGCGCTGGTCGTGGGCGGGGACGGCCATGATGGCGCCGGTGCCGTAGTCGGCCAGGACGTAGTCGGCGGCCCACACCGGCAGCTTCTCCCCGGTCAGCGGGTTGACCGCGTAGCGGCCCGTGAACACGCCGGTCTTGGGGCGTTCGGTGGACTGGCGCTCGATGTCGCTCAGTGCCTTGACCTGCTCGCGGTAGTCGCTGAGGGCCTCAGCGTGCTCGGCCGTGACCAGGTCCAGTGCCAGCGGCGCATCGGCGGCGACAACGAAGAACGTTGCACCGTAGAGGGTGTCGGGGCGGGTGGTGAAGACGGTCAGCTCCTGCTGGACCTTCTCCTCCCCGGCGGCCTCAATCACGAAGGTCACATGGGCGCCCTCGGAGCGGCCGATCCAGTTCTTCTGCATGGCCAGCACGCGGTCCGGCCAGTGGCCCTTCAACGCGTCCATGTCATCGAGCAGGCGGTCGGCGTAGTCGGTGATCTTGAAGTACCACTGGTTCAGGGACTTCTTGGTGACGATGGTGCCGCAGCGTTCGCAGGCGCCGTTGACGACCTGTTCGTTGGCGAGCACGGTCTGGTCCTTGGGGCACCAGTTGACGGGTGAGTTCTTGCGGTAGGCCAGTCCGCGCTCGTGGAAGCGCTTGAACAGCCACTGCGTCCACCTGTAGTACTCGGGGTCGGAGGTCTGCAGGCGGCGGGACCAGTCCACGGAAATGGCGTAGCGCTTGAACGACTCCGCCTGCGTGTCGATGTTGGCGTACGTCCACTCGCTGGGGTGGGCGTTGCGCTTGATGGCGGCGTTCTCGGCGGGCAGGCCAAAGGAGTCCCAGCCGATCGGGTGCAGCACGTCAAAGCCCAGCTGGCGCCAGTAGCGCGAGACCACGTCGCCCATGGCGAAGGCCTCGGCGTGGCCCATGTGGAGGTCGCCGGAGGGGTACGGGAACATGTCAAGGACGTAGCGGCGTTCCTTGGATCCGTCATCAAGCGGTGCGAAGACATTTAGTTCATCCCACACGGCGGGCCACTTGGCCTCCATGGAGGCGAAACTGTAGACGCCCTCTTCGCTGTTCTCTTCAGTCTGGGACTGCACGCTCACGTACCCTGCCTTTTCATTCATCAATGGCTTGCTGGTCATTCCTGCTTTTTACACACAAAAGCCCCTCGACATAGCAAGGGGCGGCCGCGGTGTTGCTCGCGGCTAGATAAGAAGGAGGAATGTATGCACCCCTTTACTTTACCGCACTTAAAGCACGACGGCGGGAGGCCGCCTTTTGCTGCAAAGGTGGGCTCCCGCCGTCGTGCTTCATGCCTTGTTACTTGACGTCCTCGTCAACCCAGTCCATGGACTTGGTGACGGCCTTCTTCCAAAGGCGCATCTGGCGGTCGCGCTCGGCGGCGTCCATCTGCGGCTCCCAGCGCTTGTCCTCTGACCAGTTGCTGGAGAGTTCGCCCAGGTCCTTCCAGAATCCGACGGCCAACCCGGCAGCGTAGGCTGCGCCGAGGGCGGTGGTTTCGGTGACCTTCGGGCGGATGACAGGGACGCCGAGGATGTCGGCCTGGAACTGCATCAGCGCATCGTTGGCGACCATGCCGCCGTCGACCTTCAGCTCGGTCAGGTCGACACCGGAGTCGGCGTTGACGGCGTCAAGCACCTCGCGGGTCTGGAAGGCGGTGGCCTCCAGTGCGGCCCGGGCAATGTGGTTCTTGTTCACAAAGCGGGTCAGTCCGACGATGGCGCCTCGGGCGTCGGCACGCCAGTACGGGGCGAAGAGGCCGGAGAAAGCGGGGACGATGTACACGCCGCCGTTGTCCTCGACCGCTGCCGCGAGCTCCTCCACCTCGGGGGCGGACTTGATCATGCCGATGTTGTCGCGCAGCCACTGGATCAGCGAGCCGGTGACGGCGATGGAGCCTTCCAGTGCGTAGTGCGGTGCGGCGTCGCCGAGCTTGTAGCCCAGCGTGGTGAGCAAGCCGTTCTTCGAGTGGACGATTTCCTCTCCCGTGTTGAAGATCAGGAAGCAGCCGGTGCCGTAGGTGTTCTTGGCCTCGCCGGTGCCGAACGCGGCCTGTCCGAACGTGGCCGCCTGCTGGTCGCCGAGGATGCCGGCGACCGGGACCTCGCGCAGCAGCTGGCTGCCGTGCACGGTGCCGTAGACCTCGGAGGAGGACTTGATGGCGGGCATCATGGACAGCGGCACGCCGAAGATGCCCAGGATCTCCTCATCCCACTGGAGGGTTTCCAGGTCCATGAACAGGGTGCGGGAGGCGTTGGTCACGTCGGTGATGTGCACGCCGCCGTCGGTGCCGCCGGTCAGGTTCCAGGTGACCCAGCTGTCGGTGTTGCCAAAGAGCAGGTCCCCGGCCTCCGCCCTTTCACGGGCTCCTTCGACATTGTCCAGGATCCACTTGATCTTGGTGCCGGAGAAGTAGGTGGCCAGCGGCAGGCCCACCTTGGCCTTGAACCGTTCCACGCCGCCGTCGGCAGCAAGCTGGTCCACGATGTCCTGGGTGCGGGTGTCCTGCCAGACGATCGCGTTGTAGACCGGGACGCCGGTGTTCTTGTCCCAGACGACTGCGGTTTCGCGCTGGTTGGTGATGCCCACGCCCACGATGTCATGGCGGGTCAGGTTGGCCTGGGCCAGGGCCGTGCCGATGACCTCGCGGGTGTTGTTCCAGATTTCGGCGGCGTCGTGCTCCACCCAGCCAGCCTTGGGGAAGATCTGCTCGTGTTCCAGCTGGCCGGTGGAGACGATGTTGCCGTCGTGGTCAAACACGATGGCGCGGCTGCTGGTGGTGCCCTGGTCGATGGCGATTACGTACTGAGACATCTTTGTTTCCTTTGCTTAGTGCTTCACATTGCGAACGGGTTCAGCTGGCCCGGCATGCGGCCAGCGGTTCGGTTTGAGACCTGGCTGCCGGGTGTCAGCCAACCACGAGCGGCAGCCAGCTGGCTGCAAGGCCGCCCAGTGCGCCACCGACGAGGGGGCCCACCACGGGAACCCAGGCGTAGCTCCAGTCGCTGGAACCCTTGCCCTTGATGGGCAGGAGTGCGTGGGCGATGCGGGGTCCGAGGTCACGGGCAGGGTTGATGGCGTAACCGGTGGGACCACCGAGGGATGCGCCGATGCCGACGATCAGCAGGGCGACGGGCAGCGGCCCAAGTTCGGCCGGTCCGTTGCCCAGCATGAGGATCACGAACACCAGGACAAAGGTGCCGATGATTTCCGTTACGGTGTTCCAGCCGTAGTTGCGGATGGCCGGGCCGGTGGAGAACACGCCGAGCTTGGTGGCCGCATCCGGCTCACCGTCGAAGTGCTCCTTGTAGGCCAGCCAGCAGACGACGGCGCCAAGGAATGCACCGAGCATTTCCGCACCGAAGTACGTCATGGTGGATGCAAACGTGACGGCCACGTCCGGGGCGTACTCCGCCTTGCCGTTGGCCAGCAGGCCCACGGTCACGGCCGGGTTGAGGTGTGCACCCGACTTGGCGGCGACGAAGACACCGGCCATGACGGCCAGGCCCCAGCCCCAGTTGACGAGCAGGAAGCCGCCGGAATTTCCTTTGGTGCCCTTCAGTGCGACGTTTGCAACGACGCCGCAACCGAGAAGGGTGAGCATCATGGTGCCCATGACCTCGGATGCGAACACTATGCCAAGAGACATCTTTGTACTCCTTGTGTTTGGTTAGTTACTGCAGGAAGGACCCACCCGTTCGGATGGGGCCTCTTGAGCCCCCTTTGCCCCCAGGGGCCTTAGGCAATCAAGCTTTGGACCTGGACACCGTGGAAACGGGCCAGAACATCTTTGCTTTGGGCGATCTCGTCAGCCACGCGGGCCGCGTTCCAGCCCAGCGGGCCTGCCAGCGCCTCCGCCGTCTCGGCGAGCAGTTCGCTCGTGACCAGGCCGCGGAAGGCGAGCGATGTGCGGCGGATCATGACGTCGATCAGGTGCCCGACCTGCTCGTTCTCCACCATGAAGGCCACCTCACGGTCGCTGAGCTCACTGGTTGAGTTGAAGACGGTGTCCTTGCCGCGGCCCAGGTACTCGATGACGTCCGCGGCACGGGTGCCGTAGCGGGTCAGGAGCACGCCGGAGCGTGCGGCGTCCACCGACTCGCTCGTGTGGGAGGCGATCCAGGACTCAATGCCGGCGTTGCTGGTCGGGAAGTTTACACCGCCGCCGATGGGCAGCTTTGCCGTGGATGTCTTCCGGGGCGTGCCCACAATGGCCAGGACGTCGTTGGCCATGTGCTCGGCCAGGGCCCGGAACGTGGTCCACTTGCCGCCCACCAGGCTCAGCACGGGCACAACCTTGCCACCGATGGTGCGGTCTGCGCGTTCGATCCGGTAGTCGCGGGAGACAAAGCCGGGTGCGGTCTCGTCGTGGCGGGGCAGCGGACGGACGCCGGAGAAGCTGTAGACGATCTCGTCGCGGGTCACGAGGATGTTGGGGAAGACGTGCCCCACGAGATCGAAGAAGTAGTCGATCTCCGCCTCGGTGCACACGGCGTCCTTGGTCATGTCCGCGTCGATGTCCGTGGTGCCCACCAGGACACGGTCGCCCATGGGGTAGATCAGCACGATGCGCCCGTCGGTGTGCTCGAAGAAGATCTCCCGGCCTTTGCAGGCGGCCAGCAGTTCGGGGTGGTCCAGGACGATGTGTGATCCCTTGGTGCCGCCCATGAAGCGGGTGGCCGCACCCATGTCCGCGTTGGTCATGTCCACCCAGGCGCCGGTGGTGTTGACGATGACGTCGGCCGTGAAGGTGAAGGTCTCGCCGGTGAGCTGGTCGGTGAGCTCAACGCCGTCGTCCGTGACAGCCGTCAGCGCAACATAGTTGGTGGCGCGCGCCTGCTCGACACCGGGCGCGGCGGCGCCGGCCTTTTCCCCGTCCTGCAGGACGTCCAGGGTGAGGCGTTCCGGGTTGTGGACGGAGGCGTCGTAGTAGGTGGCCGCGTACTTGATCTCCGGGTGCAGCTGCGGCATTTCGGCCAGTGCTTTTTTGCGGCCCTTGAAGTCATGGCGGGGAACGGTGCCGCCGTCGCGGGAGAAGGAGTCGTACATGGTCAGGCCGGCCTTGATGAGGAACGCCCCGCGCTCCTGGGGCTTGCCCTGCTTGTGCGTCAGGAAGCGCATGGGGGCGCTGAGGATGCCGGAGAAGGTGCTGAAGATCGGGATGGTGGTCTGCAGCGGCTTGACATAGTGCGGCGCAATTTTCAGGAGGCCGTTGCGCTCAACCACGGACTCCTTGACGAGGCGGAACTCGCCGTTTTCAAGGTAGCGGATGCCGCCGTGGATCATGTGGGAGGACGCCCCGGAGGCGCCCTGGCAGTAGTCGCCCCGCTCCACGAGCGCCACGTCGACGCCCTGAAGGGCCAGGTCTCGGAAGGTGCCGACGCCGTTGATGCCGCCGCCAATGATCAGGACCTTGGCGTGCGGGCGTTCCTTGAGGGCTTCGACCTGCGGGCGGGCCAGTGGCTGCACGCCGGTTGAGTCCTGGTTTTTGTCTGCCTTGCCTAAGATGCCCACAACGACCTCACTTGCGTCACGTTCCGTGGCGCCTTGTGCGCCTCTTCCCATTATTGTTTGAATAGACGGAAAATATAGTCAACCGGTTTGCACAAACGTGCAGAAAGGCGTTGCTTCTCATGCCAACTAAGCGGATTAAGCAGCAGGATGCGCTGCGTGCTGCACAAATGTACTACTTGCAGGACCAAACCATGGATGCGATTGCACGGGAGTTGCGCACGTCCCGCTCAACTGTTTCCCGGCTCCTGTCCATGGCGCGCGAGACTGGCCTGGTGCAAATCCAGATCAAGACCCCGGCGGACCGCGCCCCCGACCTGGAACGGGTCATCCGCAAGCGCTACAAGGTGGAGGTCCATGTCGTGCCGGTCTCCGACATGCTCAGCGAGGTCGAGGTGCTGGAGCGGGTCAGCATGCAGGCAGCCCGGACCATCGGCCCCCTCGTGGACTCGAACGCCGTGGTGGGCGTCGCCTGGGGCTCCACAGTCAGCACGGTCAGCCGCCACCTCACCAGGAAGACCACGCACGGCACCACGATCGTCCAGCTCAACGGGGCCGGCAACACGCAGACCTCCGGCATCACCTACGCCTCGGAAATCATCCGCCGCTTCGGCACCGCCTACGGGGCGAAGGTGGAACAGTTCCCGGTCCCGGCCTTCTTTGACCGGGCCGAAACAAAGGCGATGATGTGGCAGGAGCGCAGCGTCCGCCGCATCCTGGACCTGCAGGAGCGCATGACGATCGCCATCTTCGGGGTGGGTTCCATGGATGCCGACATCCCCAGCCACGTCTACAGCGGCGGCTACCTTGACTCCACCGACCTCGAGGCGCTTGAGGCCAGCGGTGTCGCCGGGGACGTGGCCACCGTGTTTTTCCGCTCCGACGGCAGCGACGACGGCATTGTGCTCAACGAGCGCACCAGCGGGCCCAGCCTGGACAGCCTGCGGAGGGTCCGGCGCCGGATCTGCGTGGTGTCCGGCAGCAAGAAGATCACCGGGCTGCGAGGTGCCCTGGCCGCCGGGCTCGCCACGGACCTCATCCTGGACGAGACCACCGCCCGTGAACTGGTGGAGCAGGACAGCGCCGCCACGGACCCCATCTTCGGCTTCCTGCACGGCCTTGACGGCGCCTGAAACGGTAGGCTCGTTGGTATGCAACGCTCCCCCAAACACACACTGAACAACGGCACGGCCATCGATGTCCTCGGCTACGGCGTCTACAAGGTCCCCGCCGACGACTGCGCCGCACTGGTCTCCACGGCCATCGATGCCGGCTACCGCACGGTGGACACGGCCTCCCTCTACGCCAATGAGGAGGGCGTCGGTGCGGCGGTCCGCGGCGCGGTGGCTGCCGGCACGCCGCGGGAGGAGCTGTTTGTCACCTCCAAGGTGTGGAACACGGAACAGGGCTACGACTCCACCCTGGCCGCCTTTGACGCGAGCATGGAAAAGCTCGGCCTGGACTACCTGGACCTGTACCTCATCCACTGGCCCGCCCCGGCGCGCGAACTGTACATCCCCACGTACAAGGCCCTGGAGTCCCTGTACCGCGACGGCCGGGTGCGGGCCATCGGCGTAAGCAACTTCGAGCCCGAGCACCTGCACCGCCTGCTTGACGCCACCGACGTGGTGCCGGCCGTCAACCAGGTCGAGCTGCATCCGTGGCTGGCGCAGGTGGAACTGCGCGAGCTGCATGCCTCGCTGGGCATCGCCACCCAGGCGTGGAGCCCGCTGGCCCGCGGCGCCATTTTCACCGACCCGGTGCTTGCCTCCGTGGCCGCCGCAGTGGGCCGGTCCGTGGCCCAGGTGGTGCTGCGCTGGCATGTGCAGTCGGGCCACCTGGTCATTCCCAAGGCCAGCTCTGCGACCCGCATCGCCGAGAACCTGGACGTGTTTGGCTTTGCCCTCAGCGACGCCCAGATGGCCGAGATTGACTCCCTGGACCGCGGGCAGCGGTCCGGCTCGCACCCCAATGAGGTCAACTAGCCGTGGCCCTGAAGTTCCTGCCCTTCAAGCGAAGTTCGACGGCGGACGGCGCACCCATCGCCGTGGACCTGGCGGACCGGGCCACCGCTCGCACCGCGGACTGCTCCGGCACCCGGGTCCACTACTGGGAGTATGCCCCGGCCTGTGACACGCCAGCCAGCCGCACGATCGTCATGGTCCACGGCTTCCGCGGCGACCACCACGGCCTCGAGAGGGTGGTGGAGCTGCTCCCCGAACACCGCATCATCATGCCCGACCTCCCCGGCTTTGGCGCCTCCCCCGCGTTTGCCCCGGGCACCCACGGAACTGGCCGGCACGACGTTCCGGGCTATGGTGCCTTCCTCGCCAGCTTCCTGGACACACTGGGGCTCGGCCCGGACACAGTCCTGCTGGGCCACTCCTTCGGCTCCATCGTGACAAGCCACTTTGTTGCGGCCAACCCGGGGCGCGTCTTCCCGCTCATCCTGGTCAACCCCATCGCCTCCCCCGCCCTGGAGGGGCCCAAGGGCGTCATGACCAAGCTGGCGGTCTTCTACTACTGGGCCTCTGCCAGGCTGCCGGCCCGGCTGGGCAATGCGCTGCTGCGCAGCAAGCTGATTGTTTACGTCATGAGCGTGACCATGGCGAAGACGCGCGACAAGGCGCTGCTGGCCTTCATCCACGGACAGCACCACGCCTACTTCAGCGGCTTCGCCAACCGGGACATGCTGCTGGAGGCATTCCAGGCATCCGTCAGCGGAACCGTCCGGGAGGTCGCAGCCAAACTGGCGCTGCCCACCCTGCTCATTGCCGGGTCCGAGGACGAGATTGCAACCCTTCCCAACCAGCACAAGCTGCTTGGGCTGCTGCCCGACGGTGAACTCGTGGTCATCGACAAGGTGGGCCACCTGATCCACTACGAGACGCCGGAGCCCGCCGCCGAGGCCATCAACAACTTCCTGGAAAGGCACCCCGCCCCGTGACCCCGCCCGTCCCCCCACAGCAGCACGCCGGCGAAACACCGGCCGGCACCCGGCCGCGCATCGTCATGGATGCCAGGTTCACCCGCATGGACCACCACGACGGCATCAGCCGCTACGGCGCAAGCCTCATGGCCGCCGTCGCACCTTATGCGGATGTGACAATGCTCATTCATGATGAACGCCAGCTGGCGCTGCTGCCGGACTTGCCTTGGGTGAAGGTCAACTCACCGCTGTCCCCCATGGAGCTGTTTGTGGCCCGGCACGTGAACAGGCTCGACGCCGACCTGGTGTTCTGCCCCATGCAGACCATGGGCAGCTGGGGGCGCAAGTATCCGCTGGTGCTGACCCTGCACGACCTCATCTACTACGAGCACCCGGCTCCCCCCGGCTTCCTTCCCGCGCCGGTGCGCCTGCTGTGGCGTCTCTACCACAAGGCGTACTGGCCGCAGCGGGTGCTGCTCAACCGTGCCAATGTGGTGGCGACCATCAGCAACACGACACTCTCGCTGATGGGCAAACACCGACTGACGAAGAGGCCCGTCCGCATCATCGGCAACGCTCCCCAGGGTGAACGGACGCCGCGGGACCCGTCGGTGGCGCCCGAGAAGTCGCTGGCCTACATGGGTTCGTTCATGCCGTACAAGAACGTGGAAACGCTCATCCGCGGCATGGCAGGGCTGCCCGACTTCACGCTGCACCTTCTCAGCCGCATCACCCCCGGGCGGCGCGCGGAGCTTGAAGCGCTGGTGCCCGACGGGGCGCAGGTGGTGTTCCACAACGGCGTGTCCGACGCGGAGTACGACGAGCTGCTGCTGCGCACCACTGCCCTGGTCACCTTGTCCAAGGCCGAGGGCTACGGGCTGCCGCTCGTTGAGGCCATGGCACTGGGCACCCCCGTGGTGGTGGCCGACACCGACATCTTCCGGGAAGTCGGCGGCACGGCAGCGCACTATGTGGCAGCCGATTCGCCGTCGGGCTTCTCCGCAGCGGTGCAGGCGCTGGCAGAGCCGGGCCAATGGGCTGCAAGCTCCATGGCATCCGTGGCCCAGGCGGCCACGTTCAGCTGGGATTCCTCCGCACGGGAGCTGCTGGCGATCGCGGAGGAGCTGCGCACCCAGCCATGACGACCCAGCTCATTGGGGTCCGGAAGCGGCCTCATTTTGGCCTGCCCTGGCTGGCCTTCATCTTAAGTGTTGCGACGGCCGGCTTTGGCATTGCAGGGGTGCAGGCCATGACGGCCAACAAGCCCGCCCAACTGGAGATCATTGTCGAGGGCAGCAATCACCCGTACGGGATCAATGCCCAGACCGTTGCTGCAGCATTGCCGGGGCCGGTTGCCACGTGGCGGCCAATGCGGCTGCTCGTGACGGATCGCTTGCTGAGCCATGACGAACTCAGCGGCCGCAGCAATCCGGGTGCCGACGCCATCCTCAGCACGGCACTGACGCCCCTTGACACCTCCCAGCTGGCCGCTGCTGAGCGACCGCCGGAGCGGCGTTTCACAGGCGCAGGGATCTACGGGCATTCTTCGGGTGAGGCCCGCTACGACAGATTTGATCTGGCCGACGCCTATAGAGACAACCTTGCCCTGGGTCACGGGCCTGGGGCCGTGGCGGCTGCAGCGCAACGCACCGCCGACCTTGTGGACCGCGGGCCCATACAAGACCTTGCGTTCTGGCTCACCGGCTTTGTTGCTGGGCTGGTTCTTTCCATCGTTGCCCTGGCGTGGTCGCTGTCGCGGCGGCGTCGCCGTGAGCAGCTCTTCCACAGCCTCGCTGCGGCGCAAAGCCAGCTGGCCGGCGTCGTGCTTGAACTCGAGGCACTCGAGGCGAGCTACCACAGTGCCGTGGACCAAGACGAAAATTCGGCCCTCGCTGCGACGTGGGCCGTGATCCGGGACGATTCGCTCGCCTTGGCCCGTACCGAGGACGCCACCGTGGCCGCCGCCTACGACTCCCGGCTGGCACTGCGTCAGGACACGCGCACCATGGTGGCCGACTTTGCCACGAAGGCTGCGCGGCTGGCACGGGAAGCGGAGGCGCTCATGGCGGCCAGCTCTGTTCGGGGTGGCTTTGCCGGTGGCCGCAGTGTCTTGGAGCGCCTGGCTGCGCCGATTGCCTTGGGCGGCAAGGAGCTTCTTGCCACGCTGGAGCAGCGGCCGGGCAGCGTCATCAGGGAAAAGCGTGTGGCCGCCCTGCGGACAGCGTTGGAGACACTGCTTGGCGTGCCGGGACGTGGAGGGCAAAGCGCGGCAACAATTGCCGCCTGGCGGGCTGGCGAAACCGAGCTCCTGCGCCAGGTCAGCTCAATCAACCGAACGCTCCGCCACCACCTCAAGCATCCGCTGGCCCGCAGCAAACGCCAGTACGATGACCACAGCGAGATCCGGCGCGGCCTTGGACTGCCGCCAGCCCTCTCACGCGATCTGCTGGCCGCGCTCGACATGGCGAATCTGGCCCTGCCGGAGGTCTTTGACAAGGTGCGGGGCATCTCGAATCGAGCCTCGGCCGGCTCCGTCGTGGCTGGCGTGGCTGCTTTCGTGGGCGGTTTGGCCATCCGGGATAAAACCGTGTGGATCATTGGAAGTGCCGCCACTGTGGTGGTCGCCATGATCGTTAGTGGCAGCGTCCTGGCCGGGCTGGGTGATTCGCCGCAATGGGAACTCAAGGGCAAGCAAGGACCGGCATCGTTGCTCTTCGATGGGGACACCACCGGCCTCGACACGGACTACATTCGCAGAAACGTGGCCACCGCGTTTTCGCGTCCGATGCATATTACAGTGGCCATCCGCGATGCGGACGAGTATCTGAGTGCCCTGGGTGAGTCACCCGACTATGGCGCCGTGGGTGAGAATGATCCACAGGTGTTGTTCGATGCCCTATGGCGCATCAAGCAGGAGTTTCCGGCCCTGCTGGAGCCGGAAAGCTTGGAAATGTCTGCCGAGCAGGCCATCATTCCTGTTTTCCGCACCGCCGATGACAGGTTCAGTGCCCCGACGGTGATCACCGGCGCCTTGGCATTGGGCAAGGTCTCGTGGCTCAACGACGGGCGCTGGAAACACGGCATATACGGCTTCAGCGACTATGGCGACTACGGCGACTACAAGATCGTCGATGCCCTTGAGGACCTTGCCAGGGGGCTCCAAAACAACGGTCTCCAAGAACCTCGCATTGGATCGGGCCTGAAATTCTGGTTGCTGACCCTGGCAGTGTCGCTGTCTGCACTCCTGCTTGTCCTCGTCATCTACTACGGTTCACTCATGTCTACGCAACTGGGCCGCTTTGGCCGAAGCTCCGCGAACCTCCGTGCCGCCAACCGGACACTGGAAAAGCTCATGCTGGGACTGGATGAGTCCCGACTGAACGCGGTAATGCTCCTGGGCGCCGGCCCGGCCGCCAACAGCGCCGAAACCGGCCAACGCATTTTCGAGGGCGCACTCGCCATGGCCTGGCGTCTGCGGGATTCCCTCTCCGCAACTCCCCTGGCACAGCGCCTCAGTGCAGACTACGCGGCCCAGGTCAGCAAGCTGGCCGATCTCGCCACGGCCTTGGCCACCAGTGACAACGACGTGCAACGGCAAAGCCGCAGGCTCCTGGACGCCAGCTTTGGCAGGCCCCCCAACGCCCCGCACAGAAAACGCTAAACTCACGCGGTTGCCTCCCCCTTCGACGAAGTATGTGAACACATGAGCATTTCCTTGATCCGTGCCCGGCGCAAGCCACACTTTGGGCTGCCGTGGTTGGCCGTTCTGCTGGGTGTGGCAACTGCAGCCTTTGCCATGCAGGGCTGGACATCCATGGCGGCCACGAAGACAGCCCAGCTGGAGATTGTCCTTGAGGGCACCGAGCATCCGTATGGGATCAGTGCCGAATCGCTTGCTGCCGTCATGCCGCAGCCAATCACCACGTGGCGCCCGCTTCGCCTAATCGTCACCGACAGGTGTCTGCGCAGTGACGAAAAAAGGGGCGGGCTCGATTTGGGTGCCGACGCCATACTGACAACCAAGACTTCAAGCCTGGAGAGTTTGCCGGGCTCCAAGGATGACAACCTGCCGGACCAGCGCCATGCCGGCGCCGCCGTCGACCCACGGCTGGACAGCTACAACAATTCGTTGGCCGAAGAGGTCGCCGATTCCTATTCAGACAACGTGGTACTGGGCCATGGCCCCAAGGCCGTAGCCGCAGCGGCAGAACGTGCAGCCACCGTCCTGGATGAAGCGCCCCTGCAAGATCTTTCCTTCTGGCTCGGTGGCACAATCATTGGGCTGGCTCTTTCAATCGCAGCCTTGGCGTACTCGCTCTCCCGGCGCAGGCGCCGTGAGCAGCTCTTCCATAGGTTGACGAAGGCACAAAGCCAATTGGCCGCCGGCGTGCTTGAACTGGAGGCGCTCGAGGCGAGCTATTGGACGGCCCAAAAGCAGGGTGGAACAGCCGGGCTGGACACCACGTGGACCGATATTCGCGAGGACACGCTCGCGTTGGCGCGCACGGAGGACGCAACCATGGCAGCTGTTTACAGCGCCCGGACGGCTTTGAGAATCGAGACCGAAACAATGGTTTCGCAATTCGAACGCAGCGCACAGACGCTGGAACAGAAAGCCGCGGCGCTCAGCAACGCCAGCACCGTGTGGAGTGGATTCAAGGGGAGCAGCGGCGTTTTAGATCAGTTGGCCATGCCTATCGCGCTGGCAGGCCGTGCACTTTTGGTGGAGCTCAATGACCGTCCTCCCGGCGTCATCGCCGAACACCGGGTGAAGTGGCTGAGCAGTTCACTGGAATCCCTGCTAAGCGTTCCCGGCAGTGGAACTGGCGGTACCGAGACTCTCGCCGCGTGGGGCAAGGCCGAGCTGGAACTCCTTCGCAGCGCGAAGGCAGCTGCCCGCACACTCGTCAAAAAGGTCCGGGGGCCCGTCCCGCCACCGGCACCGGCCACACAGGATTTCAGCCAACTGCGCAAAAGCATGGGACTGCCCCCCACGCTCTCGCAGGATGTGCTTAGTGCCATGGAAACGGCGATGGCCGCATTGCCACTCGTTGTGGCGCGGAACCATGAGCCCCTGCCCCGCACCGATTCGCGGAGAACTCCATCTACGCGCGCCACCCAGACACCCGTGGAGTTCCTGCGCGAAAAATCCACCATTTTTGTTGGCGGCGGGGCCATTCTGGTCCTGTCATTCCTCGCCAGTACCTTCATCGTTGCTGCCTCCGACGACGGACCCACTTCCAAGCTTGCCGGCCAGCTGCCACCAGCGTCGGTCCAATATGACGGAGACACCTCCAACATTGACATAGATCTGATCGAAGGGTACTTTCAAAATTCTTTTTCAGATTCCGTTCACATAACCGTGGCAGTGCGCGACGCCAAGGACTATCTCGGCATTCCTGGCCATGGTGCCGACCATGGTCCCTTCGAGGAAATAGACCCTGAGAAGTTCCTTGCCGCGCTGTGGCGCATCAAGGCCGAGTTCCCGCAACTGCACGATCAACATGGCCTTGAGCTGCAACTCGACCAAGCAATCATTCCCGTTTTTCGTAGCTCCGGTAACTTCTTCAGCGCCCCAACAGTCTTGCCAGGAGCAGTTTCCAGAGGCGAGGCGGCGTGGAATGGAAATCGCCTCTTCGGCCTGAGCAAAATCTACTTCTCAAACAACGGTGGCGTTGAAGTTGGCTCCGCAATGCGAGATCTTGCCCGCGGCCTGCAAAACAACAACTATGCCGAGCCGCAAATTAGTGAAGCTGCAAAGCTGTTGCTCCTGACAACGACCATTGCACTGAGCCTGGCGCTCCTGGCCATGGCAGCAATCTACGTATCCGCCATGTCGACCCGACTCGGCCGTTTTGGCGTCAGGTCGGCCGAACTGCGGTACACAAACAAGGAACTGGACAGGCTCTTGCTGGGTCTGGACGAGACCCGGATCAACGCCGTGGCAATCCTCGGCACCGGGCCCTCCGCCAACAGCGCCGAAACCGAACAACGGATCTTCGAAAGCGCCCTCACCATAGCCTGCCGCCAGCGCGATGCCCTGGCCGCCACTCCATTGGCAGGGCGCCTCGACGGGGACTATTCGGCTCAAGTGGAACGATTTGTTCACCTTGTCGCAGCCCTCACCGGCACCGATTCGGACGTTGAGCGGCGCAGCCAAAAACTCCTCGCCGGCGTGCGGACAGCAAGGTAACCTTCCCCACGACAGCGAATCACTTCTGGCGGCCATTCCACAGGCTTGGTATCAGCTCCGGCATGGAGAACGACGGCACTGGGCTTCTCGGGCACAAAGCGGGGGTTGCGCCTCCCGTCCTTTCGCCTGTTCACCACCGTTTCGGTGACCGAGCCTGTGGCCGCGGCAGCGCAGGGCCAGAACTGACCGCGTGCCAGGAGAATGTGCCAGAGTTGATACAGGGTCGGAGGGGTTAAAGGACGTCGAGGCCGTCGCACCGCACCTGCACCGGCGAGCCGATCCTGCGTGCGGCATTGGCAGCCTTCAGCGCCCGGATGTCGGCCGTGACCTGCGCAGCCATGGCGTAGGGAAAGAGCAGGATGGTCCTGTAGTCGGGCACCTCATCCGTGGCCGGCCCGGCCAAGGGAGACATGACCGGCGCGGGCCCGATGCTGCGCACGGCTGCCGGCAGCTTCAGGGCCGCCTCAAAGGCTGCCACGTCGGATTCGGACCCGGTCAATGATGCCAGGCGCATGGCGGGCGGCAGTCCCAGCTCATGGCGCAGGGCAAATTCCCGTTCCGCGTGGCCTGCCGGGTCCCAGCGGACCAGCGCGGCGACCTCCACGGATTCCTCCGCCGTGACCACCACCATGCCGCCGTCCCTGGCCGGCTTAACAAGCGCCGCGGCATTCATCCAGCGCCGCAGCGCCTCCTCCCCCGCCCTCAGCGATTCACGGCGCAGCATGGAGTCGCCGTCGAGCAGCAGGGCGGCGGCGTAGCCGTGCGGGGCCACGGGTTCGGCACCGATGGTGGCCACCACGATCGAGGGCCTGTCCGGAACCGTGGCCTTGATGTGGTCGCCCGACGAGGACACCACGGGAACGGAGGGAAAGGCCCGCCCCAGCTCCTCGGCTGTCCGCAGGGCGCCGACGGCGATGGCCCGCAACTGGTTGAATCCGCACGTGGGGCAGCTGAAGGCGGTTTCGGCCTGCCCGCACCACTTGCAGGTCACCATGGTGGAGGAGGAGCCCGGGGCCCGCGACTGCATGAGCGGCCCCGTGCAGTGCCGGCACCTGGCCACTTCCCGGCAGCGCTGGCATGCCAGCCCCGGCGCGTAGCCCGTCCGTGCCACCTGGACCAGGACCGGACCGAATTTCAGGGCCGCCTTGGCCGTGGCCCAGGCACGGTGCGGCAGCCGCGCCAGTGCGGCGGCCGGGTCCCGTTCCTGCTCGAAGGAATCGGAGGTGCTGATGACCCGGGCCGTGGCCTTGCGCACGGCGGGGCGGGCGGCGGTGATCTCCTGGGCCCAGCCCGTGGCCACCAGCCGCTGGGATTCGGTGCTGCGGCTGTGGCCGGCCATGAGCACGGCCGCACCTTCCACCTCGGAGCGCAGCAGCAGCACGTCGCGGCTGTGCTGGTACGGTGCCCGGCGCTCAACATGGAGTTCGTCGCCGTCGTCCCAGCACACCACGAGCCCCAGGTCCGCGACGGGTGCATAGGCTGCCGACCGCGTGCCGATCACGATCCTTACGTCCCCGGACAAGACCTTTAGGAAGTTGGCGTAGCGGGCGCTGGGGCCGTCGTCTGCGGTGAGCTTGACGAAGCTGTCCGCCGGCAGCATTGATGCGAAGGCCCGCTCGAGCAGGTCGAGGTCGCGCAGGTCGGGCACCACCACAATGGCGCCACGGCCGGAAAGCTGGCAGTACGCCACAACCTGGGCCACCTGGTGCTGCCATGAGCCGGCGCCGTAGCCCTGTAGGGCTCCCAGGACGCCCTTGGGGCTCTCCCCCATGGCCAGCCGGGTGAGAAAGTCCTCGGCATGCGGGTAGTCGGCGAAAAGCGAGTGGCCGGGCCTGGGCGCATCCGGCATGTCCGGCACCGGCTCGGGAGGTGCCCCCGGGGCGCCGGCAGCGGCAGCCGCCGCAGCGTCGACGGCCAACTTTTTCAGGTACACCTTTTCCAGGCTGGCAACACGCGGGGGAACGGCGACGCGCAGGACATCGGCGACGGTTCCGCAGTAGCGTGCTGCCACCCGGTGGGCCAGCTCCAGGACCTGCGGTGCCAGCACGGGCACGGCCGAGTACACGCGTGCGAGCGGAACCAGCCGCTCGCTCTCGGAAACCGCAGCCCGCGCCACCAGGAAACCGTTGAGGTCCTGGCCGGAAAACTTGACCCGCACCCGCACTCCCGGCTGCGCCTCGGCGTCGAGCTCGAGGGGCACGGAGTAGTCGAAGATCCGGTCCAGGTGCGGCAGCGGCGAGTCGATGACCACGTGCGCCACGGGCAGGGACGGGGCCAGGACCACGCCGCTGTGGGGGTCAGCCACGCGTTCCTTCGCCACAAAGCCGCTGAGCAGGCTCATCTGCACGCCCTCGCCGGGTGCGTCATGATTCAGTGCATCAGCCATGAGGTCCTCCCGGGATGTTGTGTGCAGCGGCGGCCATGCTGCACGGCGCCTTAAAACAAGCTAAGCACAGTGCACCGACATGATGCCGGTGCACTGTGCTTGGCTGTGGACAATGTCCGATTGTGGACAGCGGATGCTGGCGAACAGTGCCCGCGTGGAAAACTGCCGCCGGCCGCTGTGGCGCGCCTAGGCGTTGAAGAAGGCCTTCAGCGCATCCACCCGGTCAAGGTTTTCCCACGTGAAGTCGGCGTCGTCGCGGCCGAAGTGGCCGTGGGCGGCTGTCTTGGCGTAGATGGGGCGCTTCAGGTCCAGGCTGTCGATGATGGCTGCCGGGCGCAGGTCGAAGATGGCGGCGATGGCGTCCTCGATGCGGCGGGGGTCGACGGTTTCGGTGCCGAAGGTCTCAACATAGACACCCACCGGGCGGGCCACGCCGATCGCGTAGCCGACTTGGATCTCTGCGCGGGCGGCCAGGCCGGCAGCCACGACGTTCTTGGCAACCCAGCGCATGGCGTAGGCGGCCGAACGGTCAACCTTGGACGGGTCCTTGCCGGAGAACGCGCCGCCGCCGTGGCGGGCCATGCCGCCGTAGGTGTCCACGATGATCTTCCGTCCGGTCAGGCCGGCGTCGCCCACCGGGCCGCCCACCACAAAGGGGCCGGCCGGGTTCAGGAAGGTCTTCACATGGGAGATGTCCAGTCCGGAGGCGGCCATGACGGGGTCGATCACAAATTCGGCAAGGTCTGCGCGCAGCCGCTCCAGGGACGTCCCTTCCGCATGCTGGCTGGAAATGACGACGGTGTCGACGGAGACGGGCACGTCGCCGTCGTAGCCGATGGTGACCTGGGTCTTGCCGTCGGGGCGCAGGTAGGCGAGCTCGCCGGACTTGCGCACATCCGTCAGCCGCTCCGACAGGCGGTGCGCCAGGTAGATGGGCGTGGGCATGTAGGAGGCGGTCTCGTTGCTGGCGTAGCCGAACATCAGGCCCTGGTCGCCGGCGCCCTGGGAGTCGTATTTGTCCACGGCGGTGCCCTCGCGGACCTCGAGGGCGTTGAACACGCCGTCGGAAATGTCCTGGGACTGCTGGCCGATGGAGACGGATACGCCGCAGCGGGCGCCGTCGAAGCCGTTGGCCGAGGAGTCGTAGCCGATGTCCAGGATGGTGTTGCGCACGATCTGCGGGATTTCGACGTACGCGTTGGTGGTCACCTCGCCGGCAACATGGACCAGGCCGGTGGTGGCCATGGTCTCCACGGCCACGCGGGAGTCCGGGTCTTCCGCGAGCAGCGCGTCGAGGATGGCGTCGCTGATCTGGTCACAGATTTTGTCGGGGTGGCCCGCCGTCACGGATTCGGAGGTAAACAGGCGCAGGGGATTTACTGAAGTCACGTATCTACTTTACTTGGATTGGGGTGCCCGCGCCGCCCGCAGGACTTGGACGGTCACATAGTGGCCAAAACGTGTGAAAGCTGGCTAGGGTGCGCCAAGGCGTCCGGCAATGACGCGCACGACGGCGTCTGCCACCTCGCGCTTGGACCCTCCGGCCAGCACGGGGCCCGCTCCGTCAAGGGCGATGATCTCGACCTGGTTGCTGTCCCGGCCAAAGACGCGCTCGCTGCCGGTCTCTCCCGGGCCCACCTCGTTGACCACGAGGAGGTCGCAGCCCTTGCGGCGCAGCTTGGCTTGGGCGTAGGTGCGGGCATCGGCCTCGTCGTCGCCGGTTTCGGCGGCAAAGCCGACGATGAGCTGCTGCTGGTTTTGCGCTGCACGGTGGGCCACGATTTCGGCAAGGATGTCCGGGTTGCGGACCAGGGTGATGACGGGGTCGGCCACGTCGTCGCGCTTCTTGATCTTGCCGGTGGAAATGTTGGCCGGCCTGAAGTCCGCCACGGCGGCGGCCATGATCACGACGTCGGCGGAGGCGGCTGCGGCAAGTGTTGCAGACCGCAGTTCCAGGGCCGTCTCAATGGGCTGCAGCCGCGCGCCGGCAGGAGCAGGCACCTCCAGGGGGGCATGGACGAGGGTGACGTCGGCGCCGGCGGCCAGTGCCGCTTCGGCGAGGGCCACGCCCTGCTTGCCGGAGGACTTGTTGCCCAGGTAGCGGACGGGGTCGAGGGGTTCGCGGGTGCCGCCGGCTGTGATGAGCACGTGCTTCCCGGCGAGCAATCCTGACAACGGTCCGGAAGCTTCCGGAGCCGTGCCTGCTTCAGCGCCGTCGTGCTGCGGGGAGTCCTGGGCCGGGCCGGGTGCAACCAGGGCCATGGCGGCGGCGAAGATTTCTTCAGGCTCGGGCAGCCGGCCGGGACCGCTGTCGACGCCGGTGAGGCGTCCGACAGCCGGGTCCAGCACGTGCACGCCGCGGGAGCGCAGCGTGGCCACATTGGCCGCCGTGGCGGCATGCGCCCACATTTCCGTGTGCATGGCCGGGGCAAAGAGCACAGGCCCGCGCGCCATGAGCAGGGTGGTGGTGAGGAGGTCGTTGGCGTGGCCGCCGGCAGCCTTCGCGAGAAGGTCTGCCGTTGCCGGCGCCACCACGATCAAGTCGGCCTCATGGCCGATCCGGACGTGGTTGACCTGGTCCACGGCGTCAAAGACATTGTTGGTGGCGGGCCGCCCGCTCAGGGCTTCCCACGTGGCAACGCCCACGAAGTTCGTGGACGCGTCGGTGGGGATGACCGTGACCTGGTGGCCGGCCTCCGTGAAGAGGCGCAGCAGCAGGGCCGCCTTGTAGGCGGCGATGCCGCCGCCCACCCCCAAAACAATGTTCAGATTAGGCACCGTGGCGCTCAAGGATCCGCTTACGCGGTCTCGACGGGGGTGGAAACCAGCAGGCCCTCTTCGATTTCGCGGAAGGCGATGGAGAGGGACTTCTCGTTCAGCTTGGTGTCGACGAGCGGGCCGACGTACTCGAAGAGGCCCTCGTGGAGCTGGGCGTAGTAGGCGTTGATCTGGCGGGCGCGCTTGGCACCAAAGATGACCAGGCCGTACTTGTTGTCGGCAGCTTCAAGCAGTGAATCAATCGAGGGATTGATGATGCCTTCGGGTTGTGTAGTCAATTACTTCTCCAAAAATCTAAAAGGGTTGGTACAGGTTATGCGGTGTGGCGGGGGGTGAGCCCCATCAGGTCAACCAGTGCCGCTGCAGCCCGGCTGACTTCATCGTTGACGATGACATAATCAAATTCCGGCGCGGCAGCAAGTTCCAGTTTAGCGGTTTCCAGGCGGCGGTGCTGTTCCTCGGCGGTTTCTGTGCCGCGGCCCACGAGGCGGCGGACCAGTTCGTCCCAGCTGGGCGGTGCCAGGAACACGAAATCGGCCTCCGGCATGGCCTCCTTCACCTGGCGGGCGCCCTGCAGGTCGATCTCCAGCAGCACCGACTTTCCGTCCGCGACGGCGGCCTCCACCGTGCTGCGCAGGGTGCCATAGCGGTTCACGCCGTGGACCACTGCCCATTCGAGGAGGTCCCCGTGCCCGATGAGTGCGTCAAAGTCTTCGGCCGTCTTGAAGAAGTAGTGCACGCCCTCTTCCTCGCCCGGGCGGGCCGGGCGGGTCGTGGCGGAGACGGAGAGCCAGACATCCGGGTAGTTGTCCCGGATGAACGTTGACACGGTGCCCTTGCCGACGGCGGTGGGCCCGGCCAGGACGGTCACGCCGCTGCGGGGCTTGGTGCGGACGGTGTGCTCGGCGGGCACGGCGGGGGCGCTCACGCCTCCGGCCCCAGGTATTCCAACAGGGCCCGGCGCTGGTGCACGCCCAGGCCACGCACCCTGCGGGTTGGGGCTATGCCCAGCTCGCTCATGATCACAGTTGCACGTACCTTTCCAATGCCCGGGAGGGCTTCCAATAAGTCACACACTTTAAGTCTGTCCAGGGCGGGCTCGGCCGCGGCCGTCTCCAGGATGGCCGTGACGGAGGTCCGCCCTGTCTTCAAATCTTGTTTTGCCCGGGAGCGCAGGGTCCGTGCCGCGAGTGCCTTGTTGCGAGCGTCTTCCCGGTCCTGCGGGGTCAACTGCGGCAAATTCACGTAACGGACTCCCTGTTGATGGCGCTCCCCGGTGCGGGAGGCGTGCGATGGTGATTCATCGAACCTATCCGCACCGGGGGCGCAAATCAATCGGGGCGTGCCCGGCGCAGGCTACAAACCCGAGAGGGTTTCGGCAGTGGCGGCGCGCAGGGCCGCGATATCGGGCCCTGCCGCCAGGATGCCGCGGCTGGAGGTCGCCAGCACGGCCGGGTAGGCCGCGCCGAACGTCTCACGCATGTCGGCACCCGTGGCGCCCTGGGCCCCCAGGCCCGGGGCCAGGATGGGTCCGTGGACGGCGGCAAGGTCGATCCCAAGGTCCGACAGTGCCGTGCCGACGGTTGCCCCGACCACAAGGCCGACGGAGCCCAGCGCCTGGCCTGCATAGCGCTGGTTTTCGACGGCGGCCGCCTGCACAATGTGCTTGGCCACCGATTCGGCACCGCCCACATGCTGCACGCTGGCGCCCTCCGGGTTGGAGGTCAGCGCCAGCACAAACACGCCGCGGCCGTTGTCTGCCGCAAGGTCCAGGGCCGGGCGCAGCGACTCAAAGCCCAGGTAGGGGCTCAGTGTCACGGAGTCCGCGGCCAGGGCCGAGCCGTCGCGCAGCCAGGCGTCGGCGTAGCCGGCCATGGTGGAGCCAATGTCCCCCCGCTTGGCGTCGGCGATTGACAGCACGCCCGCCTGCGACGAGGCGGCAAGGAGCTCCTCCAGGACGGCCAGGCCGGCCGAGCCGTGGCGCTCGTACAGCGCCACCTGCGGCTTGACGGCGGCGGCCAGCGGGGCCACCGCCTCCAGCACCGCCAGGGAGAAGCTGCGCAGGCCCTGGACGGAGTCGTCCAGGCCCCAGGCGGCCAGCAGGCCCGGGTGCGGGTCGATGCCCACACACAGGGGCCCGCGGGCCGCCATCGCGCCAGCCAGCCGGGAACCAAAGGTGCCCGGGGCACCCGGGCGGGCGCCGCCGTCGTGCTTCATGCCCCTAGGCATTCTGGGCTGCCAGTCCTGCCGCCAGGACCACTGCGTGCTCCTGCAGGCTCGTGACGTCCCACTCGAAGGAACGCAGCGCCTCCATGGCCTGGACGGCCACGTTGAACTCGGCAACCGTGGTGATGCAGGGGCGGCCGTTGGAGACTGCCGCGGCGCGGATCTCGTAGCCGTCGCCGCGGGCCTGGCCGCCGGAGGGGGTGTTGAAGATCATGTCGATCTCACCGTTGTTGATGAGGTCCACGATGCTCTGGTCGTCGGATCCGGCGCTTTCCTGGCTGATCTTGCGAACAGTGGTGGAGGCGATGCCGTTGCGGCGCAGCACATCGGCGGTGCCGCCGGTGGCGACGATCTTGTAGCCGAGGTCGACGAGGCGCTTGACGGCCATGATGATGGAGCGCTTGTCGCGGTTGGCCACCGAGACGAACACGGTGCCGTCAACGGGCAGGGCGCCGTTGGCTGCGGCCTGGCTCTTGGCGAAGGCGGTGTCGAAGTGCTTGTCGATGCCCATGACCTCGCCGGTGGAGCGCATTTCCGGCCCGAGCAGGGAGTCCACGACGTGGCCTTCCGGGGTGCGGAAGCGGTTGAAGGGCAGGACTGCCTCCTTCACGGCGACCGGGGCGTTGTCGGGCAGGTTTCCGCCGTCACCCACCTCGGGGAGGATGTGGTGGACGCTGCGCAGGTGGGCGATGGACACGCCGACGCCGATCAGGGCCGCGGCCTTGGCCATCTGCACACCGGTGGCCTTGGAGACGAACGGCACGGTGCGGGAGGCGCGCGGGTTGGCCTCGAGCACGTACAGGATGTCCGCGGCCAGGGCGAACTGGATGTTGATCAGGCCGCGCACGCCCACGCCTTCGGCGATGGCACGGGTTGCCGTGCGGACCCGCTCCTGCACGTCCTTGCCGAGCGTGATGGGGGGCAGGACACAGGCGGAGTCACCGGAGTGGATGCCGGCCTCCTCGATGTGCTCCATGATGCCGCCGAGGTACATGTCCTTGCCGTCGAAGAGCGCGTCGACGTCAATTTCGATGGCGTCTTCCAGGAACCGGTCGATCAGGACCGGGTGGGCCTCGGTGATTTCGGTGGCGTTCTTGATGTAGCGCGAAAGGTTGGCTTCGTCGTAGACGATCTCCATGCCGCGGCCGCCCAGGACGTAGGACGGGCGGACCAGGACGGGGTAGCCGATCTCGTCGGCGATCTTCTTGGCGTCGTTGAAGGACACCGCGGTGCCGTTCTTCGGCGCGATGAGGCCGGCGTCGTCCAGGACGCGGGAGAACATGCCGCGGTGCTCGGCCAGGTCGATGGCTTCCGGGGAGGTGCCCAGGATGGGGACACCGGCGTCGGCCAGTTCCTGTGCCAGCTTCAGCGGGGTCTGGCCGCCGAGCTGGACAAACACGCCCATGACGCCGCCGGTGCGCTCTTCGGCCGCGATGATCTCAAGGACGTCCTCGAGGGTCAGCGGTTCGAAGTACAGGCGGGTGGAGACGTCGTAGTCGGTGGAGACGGTTTCCGGGTTGCAGTTGACCATGACGGTCTCGTAGCCGGCCTTGCGCAGCGCCATGGAGGCGTGGACGCAGGAGTAGTCGAACTCGATGCCCTGGCCGATGCGGTTGGGGCCGGAACCGAGGATGATGACGGACGGCTTCTCGTGCAGCGCAATCTCGTCCTCCTCGTCGTAGGAGGAGTAGTGGTACGGGGTGTACGCGGCGAACTCGGCGGCGCAGGTGTCCACGGTCTTGTACACGGGGCGGATGTTCAGTGCCTGGCGGACGCCGCGCACCACTGCCTCGGTGTTGTGCGTCAGCTCGCCGATCTGGATGTCGGAGAAGCCGTGGCGCTTGGCCAGCTTGAGCATTTCCGGGGTCAGGGCGGTGGACTGGCGGATGGTGGTGGCGACCTCGTTCAGCAGGACGAGCTGGTCAAGGAACCAGGGGTCGATGCCGGTGGCAGCGTAGAGCTCGTCCACGGTGGCGCCGCCCAGCAGGGCGCGCTGGACCTGTCCGAGGCGTTCGGTGGTGGGGCGCTTGGCGGCCTCGATCAGATCGGGCACGTCGAGCTCGTTGACGGAGCGGAAGTCCAGGCTGGCGCCCTTCTGCTCGAGTGAGCGCAGCGCCTTCTGCAGGGCTTCGGTGAAGTTGCGGCCCATGGCCATGGCCTCGCCGACGCTCTTCATGGTGGTGGTCAGGGTGGGGTCCGCCGCCGGGAACTTCTCGAAGGCGAAGCGGGGCACCTTGACGACGACGTAGTCGAGGGCGGGCTCGAAGGAGGCCGGGGTCTTCTGCGTGATGTCGTTGGGGATCTCATCCAGCGTGTAGCCCAGTGAGAGCTTCGTGGCGATCTTGGCGATGGCGAAGCCGGTGGCCTTGGACGCCAGCGCCGAAGAGCGGGAGACGCGCGGGTTCATCTCAATGACGACGACGCGTCCGGTGTCGGGCTCGATGGCGAACTGGATGTTGCAGCCGCCGGTGTCGACGCCAACCTCGCGGATGATCGCGATGGAGATGTCACGCAGGTTCTGGTACTCGCGGTCCGTCAGGGTCATGGCCGGGGCCACCGTGATGGAGTCGCCCGTGTGGACGCCCACCGGGTCGAAGTTTTCAATGGAGCACACAACAACGACGTTGTCGTTCTTGTCGCGCATCATCTCCAGCTCGTATTCCTTCCAGCCGAGGATGCTTTCTTCAAGCAAAACCTCGGTGGTGGGGCTGTACTGCAGGCCCTGGCCCACAATGCGCTCCAGGTCCTCGGGGGTGTAGGCCAGGCCTGAGCCGAGCCCGCCCATGGTGAAGGAGGGGCGCACGACCATGGGGTAGCCCAGGTCCTTGGCGGCCTCGAAGGCCCCCTCGATGGTGTGGATGATGTGGCTGCGTGCCGACTCGGCCCCACAGCGCTCCACGACGCCCTTGAACTTCTCGCGGTCCTCGCCGAGCTCGATCGCGGCGATGTTGGCGCCGATCAGCTCAACGTTGTACTTGGCCAGGACACCGGCCTTGTCGAGTGCGATGGCGGCGTTCAGCGCGGTCTGCCCGCCCAGTGTGGGCAGTACGGCGTCGGGACGCTCCTTGGCGATGATCTTCTCAATCACCTCGGGGGTGATGGGCTCAACGTAGGTGGCGTCCGCGAACTCGGGGTCCGTCATGATGGTGGCCGGGTTGGAGTTGACGAGGATGACCCGCAGGCCCTCTTCCTTCAAAACACGCAGCGCCTGGGTGCCGGAGTAGTCAAACTCGGCAGCCTGGCCAATCACGATCGGGCCGGAGCCAATGACCAAAACTGATTTAAGATCTTCCCTCTTTGGCATTACTTGTTTTCCTGGCTCTGTGCGGTCTTGTAGTCGGTCATGAGTTTGATGAACCTGTCGAACAGGTAGGCGGCGTCGTGCGGGCCGGCCGCGGCCTCGGGGTGGTACTGGACCGAGAATGCGGGGATGTCCAGGGCCGACAGGCCTTCCACCACCTGGTCGTTGAGGCTGATGTGGCTGACCTCGACACGGCCGTAGCGCTCCTCCGGCGCCAGCGGGGCGCCGTCCAGCGGGGCGTCGACGGCGAAGCCGTGGTTCTGGCTGGTGATCTCCACCTTGCCGGTGCTGCGGTCCAGGACGGGCTGGTTCATGCCGCGGTGGCCGTAGCGCAGCTTGTAGGTGCCGAAACCGAAGGCCCGGCCCAGGATCTGGTTGCCGAAGCAGATGCCGAAGTACGGCACGCCGGCGTCCAGGAAGCTGCGGACGAAGCCCACCTGGCGGTCGGCCGTGGCGGGGTCACCGGGGCCGTTGGAGATGAACACGCCGTCGGGGTTCAGCGCCTGCGCCTCCTCGAAGGTGGTGGTGGCGGGCAGGACGTGCACGCGCACGCCGCGCTCGGCAAAGCGGTGCGGGGTCATGGCCTTCATGCCCAGGTCCAGTGCCACGATGTTGAAAATCGGCTCACCGTCCCAGCCGTGGTCGGCAGGTTCGACGACGTAGGCTTCCTTCACGCTGACCTCTTCAGCCAGGCGCAGGCCCGCCATGGAAGGCTGCGCCTGCACTTCAGCAAGCAGTTCCGCTGCCGGGCGGGCAGCCGACGCGCCGGAGAAGATGCCGGCCTTCATGGTGCCGCGCTCGCGCAGGTGCCGGGTGATGGCGCGGGTGTCAACGCCCTGGATGCCGACGACGCCCTGGGTGGTGAGTTCGTCGTCGAGCGTGCCCTCGGAGCGCCAGTTGGAGGGGCGGCGTGCGGCGTCACGCACCACGTAGCCGGCGGCCCAGATCTTGGCGGACTCGTTGTCTGCCTGGTTCACGCCGGTGTTGCCGATGTGGGGTGCCGTCTGGACGATCAGCTGGCGTGCGTAGGAGGGGTCCGTGAGGGTCTCCTGGTAACCGGTCATGCCGGTGGTGAAAACGGCTTCGCCGAGGGCTGTGCCCTGGGCCCCGTAGCTGCTGCCACGGAAAGTGCGGCCGTCTTCCAAGACCAAAAGTGCCTGTGCCGGCATGGTTGCATCACTCATTCTCAATTGTTCTTTCCGTTGCGCTCAGTATCGCTGTCTTCAGGCAGCAGTGCCTGCAATGCTTCAATCAAGGGGCGTTTCGCCCCGGCCTCTGTGGTGCGGAACCCGGTGTCGACCTCCATGTCCGCCAGCTGCCAGCTGATGGAGACGAGGCCGTCCTTCTCCACAAACTTACCGGCCATTCCGGCCGCCGTCGCCACCTGTGTCATGGCATCCCGGGCGATGAAGAGATCCTGGGCTCCCTTGCGCTCGATGAGAACGCCTTCCGGGTGGACGTGGACGGTGCCCGGGGTGCGGATGCCGAGGCCGTGGACGGCCAGCCGGTCAAGCCAGTCCCCCGCGGAGGTGGTTACGACGTACTGGCCGGGGACGCTGATCACGGCCGGGCCGAGGCCGCCGGGGACGGGCGGGAGCTCCGCCACGCCCGCCTGGCGCTTGAGCTTGCCGCGCCAGCCCAGCCACATCAGGACGAGAACCACCGCCAGCGGCACCACGGCCGAGACGACGATGAGGGTTTCCTTGCTCATGCGCCGGCGCCGGCCTTCCGGGGAGTGTTCAGCGTCCCGTCCAACACGGTGGGGTGGCCGTGGAAGAAGGTGGCGACAACCCGGCCGGGCAGTTCCATGGCGGCGAAGGGCGAGTTGCGGCCCTTCGTGGCCATGGCGGAGGGGTCCACGGTCCAGCGTGCGGCGGGGTCGACGAGCACGATGTTGGCGGGCTCGCCCACTTCCAGGGGGCGGCCCTGGTCTGCGACGCGGCCGATCTGCGCGGGGGTGGTGGAGGTGACGCGGGCAAAGTCTGCCCAGGTCATCAGGCCGGTCTCAATCATGGTTTCCTGCACCACGGAAAGTGCGGTTTCCAGCCCGGTCATGCCCATGGCTGCGGAGGCCCATTCGCATTCCTTGGCCTCGCTGGGGTGGGGGGCGTGGTCGGTGCCGACGATGTCGATGGTGCCGTCGGCCAGTGCGGCGCGCAGGGCGTGCACGTCTGCGTCGGAGCGCAGCGGCGGGTTGACCTTGTAGACGGGGTTGTAGCTGCGGACCAGTTCCTCGGTCAGCAGCAGGTGGTGCGGGGTGACTTCGGCCGTGACGGAGATGCCGCGCTCCTTGGCCCAGCGGATGATCTCCACCGAGCCGGACGTGGACACATGGCAGATGTGCAGGCGGGATCCCACGTGGTGGGCCAGCAGGACGTCGCGGGCGATGATGGACTCTTCGGCGACGGCGGGCCAGCCGGCCAGGCCGAGGTCTGCCGAGACAGCGCCCTCGTTCATCTGGGCGCCCTCGGTGAGGCGCGGTTCCTGCGCGTGCTGGGCGATCACGCCGTCGAACGCCTTGACGTATTCCAGGGCGCGGCGCATCAGGACGGGGTCGCTGACGCAGATGCCGTCGTCGGAGAAAACGCGGACCTGGGCGCGGGAATCGGCCATGGCGCCGAGTTCGGCCAGCTGTTCGCCGGCCAGGCCCACGGTGACGGCACCGACGGGGCGCACGTCAACCCAGCCGGACTCGCGGCCCAGGGTGTGGACCTGCTCCACCACGCCGGCGGTGTCCGCCACGGGTGAGCTGTTGGCCATGGCGTGCACGGAGGTGAAGCCGCCCAGGGCCGCGGCGCGGGTGCCGGTTTCCACCGTCTCCGCGTCCTCGCGGCCGGGCTCGCGCAGGTGGGTGTGCAGGTCGACCATGCCGGGCAGGGCCACCAGCTTGGCGGCGTCAATGACCGTTGCATCGCCCACCACATCGGCGGCCAGCGCCGGGCCGACTGCGGCGATGACGCCGTCGCGCACCAGGATGTCCGCGGTGTCCCTGCCCAGCAGGGAGGCTGAACGAATCAAGTAACTCGGGGAAGTCATGAAGGGTCCTTTACTGAAGGGAAGGTGGTGGCCGGGGTTTCACGCATTTCCCCGGAGAGCAGCAGATAGAGAACGGCCATGCGCACCGAGACGCCGTTGCGGACCTGGGCCAGCACGGTGGAGCGGGGCGAATCGGCGGCGGCCGAGGAGATTTCCAGGCCGCGGTTCATGGGCCCGGGGTGCATGATGATGGTGTCCTTGAGGTTCAGGGCATCCAGCTTGGCGAGGCGGGCGTCGTCGAAACCCCAGCGGCGGGCGTACTCGCGGGTGGAGGGGAAGAACGAGGCGTTCATCCGCTCGGCCTGCACGCGCAGCATCATGACCGCGTCCACGCCCTTCTCCAGGGCGGCGTCGAGGTCGTAGCTGACCTCGCAGGGCCAGTGTTCGACGCCGACCGGCAGCAAGGTGGGCGGGGCCACCAGGGTCACGTGGGCGCCGAGCGTGCGCAGCAGCCAGACGTTGGAGCGGGCCACGCGGGAGTGCAGGACGTCGCCGGCGATGATGACCCGCATGCCCAACAGGTCCGCGCCAACCGAGGAGATGCCCTGGAGCTTGGACCAGTGGGCGCGCATGGTGTACGCGTCCAGCAGCGCCTGGGTGGGGTGGGCATGGGTGCCGTCGCCGGCGTTGATCACGGCGGCGTCGATCCAGCCGGAGTTGGCCAGCCGGGCCGGGGCGCCGGAGGCCCAATGGCGGATGACCACTGCGTCGGCGCTCATGGCCTCGAGGGTCTGGGCGGTGTCCTTGAGGGACTCACCCTTGGAGACCGATGAGCCCTTGGCGGCGAAGTTGATGACGTCCGCGGAGAGACGCTTGGCCGCGGCCTCGAAGGAGATGCGGGTGCGGGTGGAGTCCTCAAAGAAGAGGTTCACCACGGTGCGTCCGCGCAGGGCCGGGAGCTTCTTGATCTCCCGCTCCCCCACGGCCGACATCTCCTCGGCGGTGTCAAGGATCTGGATGGCATTTTCGGAGCTGAGCTGTTCAGTTGACAGCAAATGCCTCATGCGCCGGCCTCAATTACCACTTGGTCGCCGGCGGGGTCGCCGCCGTCTATTTCTGAGATCCGGACCCGCACCTTTTCGCTGGAGGAGGTGGGCAGGTTTTTTCCCACGTGGTCCGCACGGATGGGCAATTCGCGGTGCCCGCGGTCCACCAGGACTGCCAGGCGCACGGCGCGCGGACGGCCCAGGTCGACCAGTGCGTCGAGGGCTGCCCGGATGGTGCGGCCCGAGTACAGGACGTCATCCACCAGGACAACGGTCTTGCCGTCGATGCCGGAGGCTGGGAGCTGGGTGTGCTGGGGTGCACGGGTGGGGTGCTGGGCCAGGTCGTCGCGGAACATGGTGACGTCCAGCTGGCCAACGATGGTGCTCGGATCCACGGCGGGATCGCTGGCGGCGAGCTTGGCGGCCAGGCGCTGCGCGAGCGGGAATCCACGGCGGGGGATGCCCAGGAGCACCAGATTGGCGCTGCCCTTGTTGGCTTCCAGAATCTCATAGGCGATACGAGTCAGTGCCCGGTCAATGTCTGCTGCGGATAGAACCACACGTGACACGGTGCCCGGCGCCGAGGTTTTCTGAATGTCCCCAAACGCGTCGGAGGAAGTATTCATTATTCTCGCGTCCCCTTTCCCCGCCTCACTGGACGGAATTAAAAGGTTGATTGCGTACACTTCAAACTACCACAGGGCCCGGACCCGCCAGGGGCCGCGGCCAGCCCTGCCGGGGCGCTGTCGCGGGACCCCCATGGCCGTGGCCGCGGGCGAAATGTTCCCGCGCGGCGGCTGTGGGTGCGCACCTGCTGGCCCTAGTGTTGTAGCCATGACTGAACCCGCACCGTGGCAAGGCCCGGCCGCCGGAGCGCAAGGCGCTCCCCCTGCCCCGCTTCCCAACGCCGTCCAGACCGCAGCAGCCAACCCCGCCGGCGCCGTCCTTTGGCCCCGTCCCGCACCGTCCGGGCCGCCGGCCGGGAGCCGCGGGCTGCAGTTGAAGGTGACCAACATCATCCTGCTGTGCGTGCTGATACTGGTGACCGTGGGCACGCTGGCGTTCTTCGCCGCCTCGCTGGGCGTGAACGTGTTCCTGATCTGCGGGGCCCTGGCACTCATTCCGCTGGGCATCTGTGTTGCAACGCTGGTCTGGATCGACCGGTGGGAGCCGGAGCCCGTGCCCGCCCTCATTGTCGCGTTTTGCTGGGGTGCCGGCATGGCCGTCATCACCACCCTGGTCCTGGGCAGCTGGGTCCAGCCGCTGCTGATCGGCAACGCCCCGGCCGCCGACGCCGACATGCTTGGCGCCGTCGTGCAGGCCCCAGTGGTGGAGGAGATCTGCAAGGGTGCCGGCCTGCTCCTGCTGTTCTTCCTGCGCCGGCGCACCTTCGACGGGCCGGTGGACGGCGTGGTGTATGCCGGTCTGATCGCTGCCGGCTTCGCCTTCACGGAGAACATCCTCTACTTTGGCCAGGCCCTGGAGGAAGCCGACGGCGCCGCAGGCGGACTGGTGGGCATCTTCATTGTCCGGGGCATGATGTCACCGTTTGCCCACGTCATGTTCACCGCCATGCTGGGCATGTGCGTCGGCTGGGCTGCCCGGCACGGCGGCACCGCCCTGGTCCTGGGCGCCTGGGTGGTGGGCCTCCTGCCTGCCATGGCGCTGCACGGGCTGTGGAACGCCACCTCGTTCCTGGGCGCAAGCTTCTTTGCCATGTACGTGGTGCTGCAGGTGCCGCTGTTCATCCTGTTCATCACCGGCATCGTGCTGCTGCGCAGGTCCGAGGCCAAACTTACCCGCGCCCGGCTTGCCGACTACGTGGCGTCCGGCTGGTTCACCCCCCAGGAGGTGCCGATGCTCGCGACCGGTGCCGGCCGCCGTCGTGCGCTGGCATGGGCGAAAAGCTTCGCTGCCGGGGCCGCCATGAAGGAATTCATCCGCCTCACCACCCGACTGGCCTTTGTTCGGCAGCGGCTGATCGTGGATGCGCGGACCGGCGGACCTGCCTCCGCCGCGCGCTTCCGCGAGGGGCAGGCACGGGAACTGGAGCTGCTGGGGAAGGTGGTGGAGGTCCGCAGGGCGCTGCTGGCCAGCCACGCCGCAGCCCTCCCCCGCCGTTAAAGAACGAACCCGCAGGCAGCGCCGAAAACTCCCTGGTTGTCAGGGGTTTTCGGCGCTGCCTGCGGGTCGGGCGGGGCCGGCTATGCGAGCAGTGAAGGCTTGACCTGCTGCAGGCGGCCGAGCAGCCCGTTGATGAACTGCGGGGACTCGTCGGTGGAGAGAACCTTGGCCAGCTCCACGGCCTCGCTGACGGCAACCGCGTCGGGGACGTCGTCGTTGTAGAGCAGTTCCCAGGTGCCGATGCGCAGGATGATGCGGTCCACGGCGGGCATCCGTTCCAGCGTCCAGCCCTGCGAGTAGGTTGCCAGGAACTCGTCGATGTTCTCCGCCATGGCGGTGACGCCCTCGATCAGTTCAACCGTGTACACGTTGATGACCTGGTCGGTCTTTTCGCGCCGCGCCGTCATGGCCGATGCGGCACTGACCTCGCGCTGCTCCGCCTCGAACAGGATGTCCAAGGCACGGCGGCGGGCCTTGCTGCGCGCCGAATTTGGTTTGCCCGAAGGGCTGTTGTGAGAGCTTGCCACTACTCGCTGACACGTCCCAGGTAGCTGCCGTCGCGGGTGTCGACCTTCACCAGGGTGTTGTTCTCGAGGAACAGCGGAACCTGGATCTCGTAGCCGGTTTCCACCGTGGCGGGCTTGGTGCCGGCGGAGGAGCGGTCGCCCTGCAGGCCGGGCTCGGTGTAGGTGATGCGCAGCTGGACCGACGGCGGCAGTTCGATGTACAGGGGCGAGCCCTCGTGCAGCGCGATCGTGACGTTGATGTTTTCCAGCATGAAGTTCGTGGCGTCGCCAACGATCTTGCCGGGCACGGTGATCTGGTCGTAGTTGTCCAGGTCCATGAACACGAAGTCTTCGCCGTCCTGGTACAGGTACTGGTAGTCCGAGCGGTCAACCGTGGCGGTCTCAATCTTCAGGCCGGCGTTGAACGTCTTGTCAACGACCTTGCCCGAGAGGATGTTGCGCATCTTGGTGCGGACAAACGCGCCGCCCTTGCCCGGCTTGACGTGCTGGAATTCCATGACGTTCCAAAGCTGGCCCTCAAGTTTGAGAACGGTGCCGTTCTTGATGTCGTTAGTCGTTGCCACAGTTGCCTCTTAGCCTATAAGTGTTATCAAAAATCCATTGACCATACTACCGCACACCGTCGAGCCGCGCCGCATGATTTGCCACACCACGCCCGGTGCCCCCGCCACTGGCCCGGCTCGGCTGCGCGGGGCGGAGTGCCACTATTCGCGTTCGGCCAGGTCGAGGGCGCGCTTGAGCGAGACCGTTGCGGAATAAATGGCCGTGGCGTCGTGGCCGGAGGCGACCCGCAGTTCCAGCGACTTGTTGAAGTCCTTGGCGGCGGCTTCATAGGCGCCGCTGTTGAAATGCACCTTGCCCAGCTGCTGGTGCACCCAGGGCTCCAGCGGCGTGCCTGCCACCTCGGGCAGCAGGCTGCGCAGGATTCCCTCGGCCCGGTCAAAGTGCTTGCTGGCCCGAAGGATGTCGGCGTCGAAGACCTGCAGGCGCAGGGACCCGGGGTCGCTGAGGCGGGCGTCTGCTGCGAGCTCGGCCGCCTCGGACGTCAGTCCGCGGGCAAGCAGGACAAAGATCTGGTCCCCCACGTCGTTGGACACGGCCAGCGCCGCCGCACACGCCTCCTCGTCAACAACCTCCGGCAGAAGTGTCTGCGGGTTGACGGCGGTGCCCGGGAAGCCGGCCGAAGGCCAATCCTTCAAACCCATGCTACGACGCAATTTCCTGGTAGGCGGCAAACAACAGGGACTGGTCGGGCACGTCCAGGATGCCGGGCTTGCCGATGCCGTCCAGGACCACAAAGCGCAGCAGGTCCCCGCGGGTCTTCTTGTCGCGCTTCATCGCATCCAGCAGCGCCTGCCAGCGGTCCCGGCGGTAGGACAGGGGCAGTCCGAACTGCTCCAGGATGGTGCGGTGGCGGTCGGCGTCTTCGTCACTGAGCCGGCCCACGCTGCGGGACAGCTCGGCAGCGAACATCATGCCCACGGAAACGGCCGCACCGTGGCGCCACGAGTAGCGCTCCGTCAGCTCGATGGCGTGGGCCAAGGTGTGTCCGTAGTTCAGGATCTCGCGCAGGCCGGATTCCTTCAGGTCCTCGGAGACCACCTTGGCCTTGACGGTGATGGCGCGTTCAATGAGTTCACGCAGCACCTCCGAGCGCGGGTTCTTGGCTTCCTCGGGGTTGGCTTCGAGCAGGTCAAGGATGACGGGGTCGGCGATAAAGCCGCACTTGATGACCTCCGCCATGCCAGAGATGAGCTCGTTCGGGGGCAGCGTGTCGAGCGTGTCGAGGTCCACCAACACGCCGGCCGGCGGGTGGAAGGAGCCCACCAGGTTTTTGCCTTCTGCCGTGTTAATGCCGGTCTTGCCGCCCACTGCGGCATCGACCATGCCCAGCAGCGAGGTGGGCATGTGGACCACCTTGACCCCGCGCAGCCAGGTGGCCGCCACAAATCCGGCAAGGTCGGTCACGGCCCCTCCGCCCACGGCGACGACGGCATCCGAGCGGGTGAAGTCGTTCTTGCCCAGCACTTCCCAGCAGAAGGAGGCCACCTGGATGTGCTTGCCCTCCTCGGCGTCGGGGATTTCCGCGGTCAGTGCCGTGAACCCTGCCGCTTCAAGCTCATCCCGGACCGCATCGCCGGTCAGCCGCAGCGCACGGGGGTGGACCACCAGCACCTTTTTAACCCGCTCACCCAGCAGGGCTGGGAGCTGGGCCAGCAGCCCGCGCCCCACAACGACGTCGTAATTCTCCTGCGGCAGCACTCCGGTGACGTTGATGACTGTGTTCGGGGTGGTTTCGATGCTCACGATGCGTCAGTTCTCTTTCCTTGACTCTTCGGCCAGCAGGCCTATCAACCGCTCAACTAACTGCGGCACATTTGATTTGCTGACATCGAGGGTGATGTCGGCCAGGCGGGCATAGACGGGTCCGCGCACGGCGGCAAGCCTCTCCCACGTGGCGATGGGGTCCGCCGACAGGAGCGGTCGGCCGGTATTGCGGGTGATGCGTTCCTTCACGGTATCAACCCCGGCGCTCAGGAAGACAACCGTGGCGCGGGCCAGCAACTGCTGCGTGCCTGAATCCAGCACGGCGCCGCCGCCGAGCGAGAGCACGAGCGGCTTCGCCTTGGGCGTGTCCAGGACGTCGGCGATGGCACGGGCCTCGAGCTGGCGGAAGTGGTGCTCGCCCTTGGCGGCGAAGATCCCGGGAACCGGGCCGTGCTTGGCCACGATCTTGTGGTCTGAATCGATGAATTCGATCCGGAGCACGCGGGCAAGTTCAGCTCCAATGACTGACTTGCCCACGGCCATGGGCCCGATCACGACAATGGGCCGGTGGGGCGTGAAATCCGGTGCCCCGGCCGGGTCCTTGCCCGTTGCCATCAGTGCCCCTGTGTGTCCAGATTGGCGGGGATGGCCGCCAGGTAGCTGTCCATGTTGCGCTTGGTTTCGGCCATGGAGTCACCGCCGAATTTCTCCACGAGGGCCTCCGCCAGCACCAGGGCCGTCATGGCCTCGGCGACGACGCCGGCTGCCGGCACCGCACAGACGTCCGAACGCTGGTGGTGGGCCTTGGCGGCCGCGCCGGTGGCCACGTCGATGGTCTTCAGCGCGCGGGGCACGGTGGCGATGGGCTTCATGGCGGCGCGCACTCGCAGCACGTCACCGATGCTCATGCCGCCCTCGATGCCGCCTGCACGGTTGGAGGTGCGGGTGATGCGCCCGGATTCGTCGCGCACAATTTCGTCGTGTGCGGCGGATCCGCGGCGTGCGGCAGTGGCGAAGCCGTCGCCCACTTCCACGCCCTTGATGGCCTGGATGCCCATGAGGGCCCCGGCCAGGCGGGAGTCGAGGCGGCGGTCCCAGTGGACGTAGCTGCCCAGCCCGGGTGGCAGGTTGTAGGCCAAGACCTCAACGACGCCGCCCAGTGTCTCGCCCTGCTTCTGGGCCGTGTCAACTTCCTCAACCATGGCGGCGGAGGTGGCTGCATCAAAGCAGCGCAGCGGGTCGGCGTCCAGTGCGGCGACGTCGGACAGGTGCGGCAGCACAGCATCCTCCGGGGAAGCGATCCCGGCGATCTGCACGGTGTGGCTGACCAGCTCAACACCCACGGCGGCCAGCATCTGGGCGGCGACGGCGCCGAGGGCCACGCGGGTGGCGGTCTCGCGGGCGCTGGCACGCTCCAGGACGGGGCGGGCCTCGTCGAAGCCATACTTCTGCATGCCCGTGAAGTCGGCGTGGCCGGGGCGCGGGCGTGTCAGCGGCGCATTGCGGGCCTGCCCTTCCAGCTCGGCGGCGTCCACGGGGTCGGCGGACATGATCTGCTCCCACTTGGGCCATTCGGAGTTGCCAATCTGGATGGCAACGGGCCCGCCCTGGGTCAGGCCGTGGCGGACCCCGCCCAGGATGGTCACGACGTCCTGCTCAAACTTCATCCGTGCGCCGCGGCCATATCCCAGGCGGCGGCGGGCCAGGGCGTCCTGGATGTGGGTGCTCGTGAGCTCCACACCGGCAGGAACGCCTTCAATAATTCCAACGAGTGCCGGGCCATGAGATTCACCGGCTGTCAACCAACGCAACATACTCTCTATCCTGCCATGTTCTGGTCGTAGGGATTTCGCCGGGGGATGCCCAATGCGTCGCACATCACATTGATGACGCCGCCCAGCTGCTCTGTGTCAAGCGTGCCGAATCCGGCCGCGGCGGTGAACTGGCGCACCTGATCCACGCCCTGGTACAGCAGCATCTCGATCCCTGCCACGACGGTTCCGCCGGCATGCTCCCATGCCTGCCCCAAAACACTGGGCCACGGGTCGTAGGCCACGTCCAGCAGCAGTGCGCCCGGCACCGCCGGCGCCGCCGCTGCAAACTCCCGGGCCATGGCGTCGGCACCGCGCGGGGGCAGCGTGGAGATGACAATGTCGTAACCCGCCAGTTCCTGCGCAGCCCCGGCAAAGGCTTTAAGTTCGACGGCGGTGCCCAGGGTTTGCGCGACGGCGGCGGTTCCGGCGGCCTTCTGCGGGTTGCGGACAAAGAGGTGGATGGCTGCTGCGTCCAGCTGGGCGAGGGCGGCAATGGCCGAGACTGCCGTGCCGCCGCCGCCAAGGATGGCTGCGCGCGGGCGCTCCCCCGCCCCGGCATGCAGGAGGGCGTTCACGATCCCGGCCACGTCCGTGTTGTCCCCCCGAAGGCGGGCCGGACCGCCGTCGGGCGAGGTGGCAGTTATGGTGTTCACGGCGCCAAGGGCGGCAGCCACCGGCGTCAACTCATCGACCAGGTCCACTGCGGCATTCTTCAGCGGCATCGTGACGGAGAGCCCGTACCAGCCCCCTTCCGAGCGGACGCGGGCCAGGAGGCCGGCCAGGTCGGGCACGTCAACGTCGATCGCCCCGTAGGACATGTCGGCGCCGAGAGCGGCGTAGGCGGCATTGTGCATGGCGGGTGACTTGGAATGTCCGATCGGATGTCCCAGCACCGCGCCCTTGGGCGGTTGATTCAATTATTCGCACTTCCCTGCATTGGCGTCGCACCAGGCGACATACTTGGCCACGTTGGCCTGGTGCTCGGCGAAGGTGGCTGCGTACAGCGTCTCGCCGGTGTCCAGGTTGATGGTCACCCAGAAGTAGTAAGGGTTCTCCTCCGGGTGGGCGCCGGCCACGATTGCCTTGTTCCCGGGTGAGCCGATGGGGCCCACGGGCAGTCCGGCGTTGGCGAAGGTGTTGTAGAGGTTGGAGGCGTCTGCCTTTTCCTCGGCCGTGATGTTGTACGTCTTCTTGCCCAGCCCGTAGGCCACGGTGGCGTCCGACTCCAGCCTGCCGCCGGTTTCAGCGTTGGGCTTGTTGATGCGGTTCTCAATGGCGCCGGAGATCATGGCGTAGTTCTCCACGTTGCCTTCGAACTCGATGATGCTGGCAACCGTCAGGATCCGGTACTGCTCATTCGGGTCGGTGACGCCCGTTGCCACGAGTTCGTCCTTGGTGGCCTTGACGAGTTCGTCCAGCACACCCTTGGCATCGATGTCGATGGGGAAACGGTACTCCCCCGGGGCCAGGTAGCCTTCAAGGTTCTTGGCCTGCGGAGGCAGGTCGAACAGGGCGGGCTGGTTGGCCAGCGACTCAAATTCCGCCAGCGGCAGGCCTGTGCTGTCGGCCAGGACCTGCAGGGTTTCCCCGATGCGCAGGTTCTGGGCAATGGCGGTGTAGTGGACCTTGTTGTCATCAGTGGCCAGCAACACGGTGACGGCATCGGAGGCCTTCATTTGGTGCTTCATCTCAAAGGTGCCGGGCTGCAGCGCCGAGGCGCCGTCCGCTGCCGTGAGGGCGTCCAGGAACGCCTGCTCGCTGGCGACGATGTCCTCGGTCTTGAGGTCGGTGGCGATGGAGCGCCCGGTGGCGCCGTCGGGGACCACAAAAGACACCGAACCGGTGCCGGGGCCGGGGTAGTCCGGAGTCTGGAAGCCGGCCAGCATCGGCTTGACCGACTGGAAAACAAAATAGACGACGGCGGCGAACAGCAGCACGACGACAAGGAAGACGAGGCTGCGCCGGCGCTTGCGTACACGCTTGGACCGGCTGGATCCGGGGGCTGGGCGCGGCTCGAGGTAGTCGTCCCCGTCGTCGTAGTGGTCCCCGGCGCCGTCGTGGTATTCGTCCTCGTAGGAGCCTTCCTCCGGCGCCTGGTAGGCGTGGGTTCCGTGCTCCCCGAAGGAGTTGGCAGCGGGACCCTGGTGGCTGTTTCCGGCAGCGGCCGCAGGGGCCCCGTAGGCGCCGTGCTGGACGTCCCGGCCCTCCGGCTCGTAGGCACTAGATTCATATTCCGCGGCCGCCTGGGCGAGCAGGCCTTGTCGGCCAAGGCCCTCCTGCCGGGCCGTGCCGGGCGAAAACTGCCCTGGCTCCGGGCTGTTCCCGGCATGCAGCACGGGGACTTCGAACTGCTGTTCCTCGAAAGCCGGAACCGCGAACTGGCCTGTTTCAAACCCGGGTGTCGTGTACTGGGGCTCGGCGGCCGTGTATCGGGGTCCGGGTGCCGTGTATTGGGGCTCAAAGGAGGGCATCGCGTACTGCTGCGGCTCATAGGCCGGGGCGGAGTAGCGCGGGTCGTTGAATTCTGCCGCCGGCTGCTGGACAGCTTCAAACTGTCCTGTCCGGTGCAGTGTCTCCTGGTACAGGAACTCGCCGGGCTGCTCCGCCTGGTTACTGCTGCCGCCGCGCGGGGTTTCCTGGAAATATGATTCGTCGGACACACGGGCCGGGATCTGCGGCTGCGACTGGAAGGGTGCAGGCTCCGGCACGGATTCATAGGGAGATGCGCCATACCCGGCGCCATGGTGGGCCGGAGTTTCGAAACCCGGGGTGTTCTCAAAGCGGGCCGGCGGCTCGTAGGCGGCCGGCGACGTGTGGGCCGGCGGTGCGAAGGCGGTCGGCACCGTGTAGCCCGGGGCGGCATCGAAGCTTTGCGGCAGCTCGTAGCGGGAGGCCGGCCCGGCGAAGTTGTCCTGGTCAAAGGGCTGGTCCAGCCACGACGGGAGGGACTGTTCCTGCGGCCCGGTGTCCTGCACCGCGCCGTCATGCCCCGCGTACCCGGGCTGCGTCTGCCCGGCCGGGGTGTAGCCGGCCTGGCCGCCGTCAGTGCGTGCGTCGTTGTCCTGGTCCGGGGCCTTCCAGACCAAGTCTGGATTTTCCCTGAGAGCCCGACGGCTCGGATACTCGGTCATGATGCCGGAGCATTCTTCTCGGGCACGCCGATTTGCGTGGAAATGGTGGAAACCTCTTCGTTTTGCGCTGGTCCGTCAGTCCCCACAACATCCGGCTTACGTGGGCGCACAAGCTGGCCAACATTGGCGTTGCGCGCTTTCTGCATGTCAAGGGCGTGCTGCAAAATTTCCACAGCGGCCACTTGATCTACCACTTTACGGTGTTCCCTGCTGTCAAGGCCAGCCTTGTTCAGTGCCTGGTGGGCGCTGACGGTGGTCAGCCGCTCGTCGATCAGGTGAACCGGAACATCCAGTCCGGCGTCCTGGAGCAGTGAAACCAGCAGCCCCGCATAGCTGCGGGCCATCTCGGCGGAGGCTTTTTCCTCCCCTTTCATGGTCCTGGGCAGCCCGACAAAAATCTGCACCGCACCGCGGGTGGCGGCCTCCTTCACCACAACCTTGATGTCGCTGTTGCGCTTGGCATCCCGGCTCAGGGTCTTGACCGGTGTGGCCAGGATGCCGTCGGGGTCGCAGGAGGCCAGGCCGACACGGGCCATGCCCACGTCAATTCCCAGCTTGACCCCCTGCGGGAAGCGTTGATCCGCCACGGGTCCCCTAGGACCGGTTCTTCACGGCATCGGACACGGCCGCCAGGGCTGCGTCGATCGCCGTCACGTCAGAGCCGCCGCCCTGGGCCATGTCCGGCTTGCCGCCGCCGCCGCCGCCCAGGATGCCCGAGGCCAGCTTGACCAGGTTTCCGGCCTTGATGCCTGCCTCGCGGGCGGCCTCGTTGGTCACCACCAGGATGATGGGGCGGGCGTTGCTCGCGCCGGCAACGGCAATGGCCGACGGCGCCGAGCCGAGGCGGTTGCGCAGGTCAAGTGCCAGCCCTCGCAGGTCATCGGCGCTGGAGACCTCCCCGGCGTTGTGGGCGATGACGCGCACGCCGTTGGCGTCCACGGCTGTGCCCACCAGGTTGGCGGCTGCCGCGCTGAGCTGCTCCTTGCGCAGGCGCTCCAGTTCCTTCTCGGCAGTCTTGAGCTTCGCCAAGGTTGCAGCGACGCGCTCCTGCAGCAGGTTCGAGGGAACCTTGAGCATGTCCGTCAGTTCGCTGACCAGGGCCCGCTCGGCGGCCAGGTGGCGGAACGCGTCCATGCCAACGAAGGCCTCGACGCGGCGGTTTCCGGAACCCACGGACTGCTCGCCCAGCAGGGTCAGGGAGCCGATGCGGGAGGTGCTGTCCACGTGGGTGCCGCCGCAGAGCTCGCGCGACCAGGCGCCGTCGATCTCCACAACCCGGACCTCGGAGCCGTAATTCTCACCGAACAGCGCCATGGCGCCCAGGGCCTTGGCGGCGTCCAGGTCCATGACCTTGGTGTCCACCTTGTAGTTGTTGCGGATGGCGATGTTGGCAACTTCCTCGATCTCCGACCGCGTTGCCGCGCTGAGGCCCTCGCCCCAGGCGAAGTCGAAGCGCAGGTAGCCGGCCTTGTTGTAGGAGCCGCGCTGGAGCGCCTCCGGGCCGAGGATCTGGTGCAGGGCTGCGTGCACAATGTGCGTGCCCGTGTGCGCCTGCTCCGCTGCGTGGCGGCGTTCACGGTCGACGGCGGCACGCACCACGGCGTCTGCCGGCAGTTCGCCTTCGCGCACGATGGCCTTGTGGACGCTCAGGCCCTTGATGGGGCGCTGGACGTCGAGGACCTCGACGACGAAGCCGTCGCCGGTGATCAGGCCGGTGTCTGCTGCCTGGCCGCCCGCCTCGGCGTAGAACGGGGTCTCATCCAGGACCAGGGAGATTTCGTCCCCGGTGGAGGCGTGCGCCACGGCGGCACCGTTGGAGAGGATGGAGCGCACGCGGCCCTTGCCCTCCAGCTCGGTGTAGCCGGTGAACACGGTTTCGCCCTGGGCGAGGAGCTCGTGGAAGACGGAGAGGTCTGCGTGGCCGCTCTTCTTCGCCTTGGCATCCTTCTGGGCGCGCTGGCGCTGTTCGAGCATGAGGGCGCGGAAGCCCGCCTCGTCCACGGCCAGGCCGGCCTCGGCGGCCATTTCCAGGGTCAGGTCGATCGGGAAGCCGTACGTGTCGTGCAGGGCGAAGGCCTCTTCACCGGACAGGGACGTGTTGGCTGCCTTGGATTCCTTCACTGCTTCCTCCAGGCGGGCGGTGCCGCTGGCGATGGTGCGCAGGAAGGACTTCTCTTCGGCGTAGGCGATCCGGGAGATGCGGGCGAAGTCGGCCTCCACCTCGGGGTAGGCGCCCTTCATGGCGTCGCGGGAGACCGGCAGCAGCTCAGGCAGCACGGCGGTCTCGACGCCGAGCAGGCGCATGGCGCGCACGGCACGGCGGATGAGCCGGCGCAGCACGTAGCCGCGGCCTTCGTTGGAGGGGGTGACGCCGTCGGAAATCAGCATGAGCGAGGAGCGGATGTGGTCGGCGACAACGCGCATGCGGACGTCATCCACGTGGTGCGGGTCGGCCGGGTCCTCGGTGGAGGTGTACTTCTTGCCGGAGAGTTCTGCGGCCTTGTCCAGGACGGGGCGGACCTGGTCGGTCTCGTACATGTTCTCCACGCCCTGCAGGATCATGGCGAGGCGTTCCAGGCCCAGGCCCGTGTCAATGTTCTTGTTGGGCAGTTCGCCAACGACGTCGAAGTCGACCTTGGAGGTGACGTTGTCGATCTGGTACTGCATGAACACGAGGTTCCAGATCTCGATGTAGCGGGTCTCATCGGCGATGGGGCCGCCGTCGACACCGTATTCGGGGCCGCGGTCGTAGAAGATCTCCGAGCACGGACCGGCCGGGCCGGGCTGGCCGGTGGACCAGTAGTTGTCTTCCTTGCCGATGCGCTGGATGCGGTCTGCGGGGACGCCCACCTTGTCGCGCCAAATGCCGTAGGCCTCGTCGTCCTCGGTGTACACCGTGACCCACAGGCGCTCGGCCGGGAGTCCGTAGCCGCCGTCGTCAATGGACGAGGTGAGCAGCTCCCAGGCGTAGGGGATGGCGGTTTCCTTGAAGTAGTCGCCGAAGGAGAAGTTGCCGCACATCTGGAAGAAGGTGCCGTGGCGGACCGTCTTGCCGACCTCGTCGATGTCGCCGGTGCGGATGCACTTCTGCACGCTCGTGGCGCGCTTGAACGGCGGGACCTCGCGGGCGGTCAGGTACGGGATGAAGGGGACCATGCCGGCGACGGTGAAGAGCAGCGAAGGGTCGGAGGACACCAGGGAGGCAGAGGGCACGGGGGTGTGTTGCTTGCCGGCGAAAAAATCTACCCAGCGGCGTGCGATGTCGTGCGATTTCATTAGCCTGGTGGCTCCTTCAATAGTTCGTGCCGGCAGGAACCCTTGTCCCTGCCTGGTGCCTTGCGCCTTGGCGGCGTGGCTGTGCCTGGTGCAGCGCCTAGCGGCGCGGCCCGGCCGGGTCCTGGTCAACGCCCAGGGCCAGCCGCAAATCTGTTTCGCGCTCGTTCATGTTCTCACGAAGCGCGTCGGCGAAGTCATGGACGGCGTCGGCAGCCCTGCCGACCGCCCGGTTCAGCCCTTCCGGGCCGATGGCGCCCTGCGCCGCGGCAATCTTGCGGGCGGCGATGACGCCGATCGTGATGCCCACGCCTAGCCAAAAGATCTTCTTCATCAATTTTATCCCTTGAATTTTGTCCCGGGTGCGGCCGGCTCAGCGGCTGTGCCTGGAGCGGCCGGGCTTGCGGCGCCCGGCAAACGCCTGGCGCACGCCGTAGGAGAAGGCGGAGACCTTGATCAGCGGCTGCCCGATCGTGGCCGCAACCAGCGCGGACAACGCCGAAATATTGGCTGTGGCGTCCGAGACGTTGTTGGATATCCCGTCAACCTTGCCCAGCTGGGTGTTGGTGGTGGCCACCGTGGCGGTGACCTCCTCAATCAGCGGGGTGGTTCCGTCGCTGATCTCCTTGATGGTGGTGCGCATTTCATCGAACACCCTGCCCAGCTTGATGATGGGCACGGCAAGCAATGCCACAAGCACGGCGAACACGCCTGCCGCTATGAGTCCTGCAATGTCGCCACCACTCATGAATGTGCCGCCTCAATTCCTGCTTGGGTCCCGGCTCGGTTCCGGACGTTTCTCCCAAAGTACCTTACCCACAAATGCCGTTCGGTTTCGGCTTTCAACCGGTTTTGGCTACAAAACAGCCCGCGGCGCGTGCCGCGGGCTGTTTTGTGTTTCAAGCTTTGCGTGTTGCAAGCCCTACTTCTCGCTGCTTCCCAAGGGATTTAGCGTGAGTAGAATTCAACAACCAGCTGCTCTTCACAGGTTACGGGAACCTCGGAGCGCTTGGGCTTGCGAACCAGGCGGGCCTGCAGGCTCTCCAGCTTCACATCCAGGTAGGCCGGGACGGCGGGGAGCACGTCGCGGTGGGCGCCGGCTGCAGCAAGCTGCAGGGGAACCATGGTCTGGCTGCGCGGGTGCACGTGGATCAGCTGACCCTCGGCAACGCGGTAGGACGGGCGGTCCACGCGGGCGCCGTCAACCATGATGTGGCGGTGGACAACCAGCTGGCGTGCCTGGGCGGTGGTGCGGGCGAAGCCTGCACGCAGGACCAGGGCGTCCAAACGGCTTTCAAGGATCTCAACCAGGTTTTCACCGGTCATGCCCTTGGTGTGCTTGGCTTCTTCGAAGGCACGGGTCATCTGTGCTTCGCGGATGCCGTACTGGGCGCGCAGACGCTGCTTTTCGCGGAGGCGTACTGCGTAGTCGCTGTCCTGCTTCTTGCGGGCGCGGCCGTGCTCACCGGGGCCGTACGGGCGGCGCTCGAGGTACTTGGCTGCCTTCGGAGTCAGAGCAATGCCGAGGGACCGCGAAAGGCGGGCCTGACGGCGGGCACGTGTGTTGTTAGCCACTTGTGTCCTTCCAATATGTGCAATAAGTGTTTTACCTGGCCTCCATTGTGGAGAGCTGGGGCTATTGCGGCCCTTCGCTGCAGCACCTGGGCATACGCAACAAATCCTTGAAAGCACATGAAATACGCGGCCAAAACCGCGCGAACCGTACATGGATGTTGTGCATGGAGCCAGAGCTTGCCAGTGCGCCATCAACTCTACCATCCGCCCCGCATGAAGCACGACGGCGCGTCCCGTCTCCCAGCCTTGCCCCGCCCGGGTGCCGGCCACCCCGGCGGCGGGGTCCGGCGTCGGAGGTCACCAAACCCTATTTCGCCGGGCCGGTGCCGCGAATGATCTCCCGCAGCCGGGTGAGGCGCGGCCCCAGGTCGCGCTCATGCCCGTTGGCGGTGGGCGTGTAGTAGTTCCTGCCCACGAGGTCGTCCGGCGGGTACTGCTGGGTGGCGATCGAGTGCGGGGAATCGTGGGAGTAGATGTAGCCCTTGCCGTGGCCCAGGCCGGCGGATCCGGCGTAGTGGGCGTCGCGCAGCGGCGGCGGGACGGTGGTGCCGCGGCCGGCGCGGACGTCGGCGATCGCGGCGTTGATGCCGCTGTAGGCGGCATTGGACTTGGGCGCCGTGGCCACGTGCACCACGGCCTGCGCCAGGATGATCCGGGCCTCCGGCATGCCGATCAACGCCACGGCTTGGGCCGCGGCGACTGCAGTTTGCAGGGCGGTGGGGTCGGCCATGCCCACGTCCTCGGAGGCGGAGATCATGATGCGGCGGCTGATGAAACGCGGGTCCTCCCCCGCCTCCAGCATGCGGGCCAGGTAGTGCAGGGCGGCGTCGACGTCGGAGCCGCGCACGGACTTGATGAAGGCGCTGATGATGTCGTAGTGCTGGTCCCCGGCGCGGTCGTAGCGGACGGCGGCTGCGTCGATGGCGCGTTCCGCAACGGCCAGGTCGATGACCACGGGCTCATCGTCCTCGGCAGTCTCGGCCGGAATCTCCGACAGCGCCACGCCCGCGGCTGCCTCGAGGGTGGTCAGGGCGCGGCGGGCGTCGCCGGCGGCGAGCCGGACCAGGTGGTCCATGGCCTCGTCGGTCAGCGAGACGAGCCCGTCCAGGCCGCGAGGGTCGGCAACGGCCCGCTCCAGCAGGTCCTGGATGTCGGCGTTGGTCAGCGGCTGCAGCGTGAGCAGGATGGAGCGCGACAGCAGCGGAGCCACCACGGAGAATGAGGGGTTCTCGGTGGTCGCGGCAATCAGCACCACCCAGCGGTTCTCCACACCGGGCAGGAGCGCGTCCTGCTGGGCCTTGTTGAAGCGGTGGATCTCGTCCAGAAACAGCACGGTGGTGCGCCCGTGCAGGTCGCGGTCCGTCAGTGCCTGGTCCATGACCCGGCGCACGTCCTTCACGCCGGCCGTGATGGCGGACAGCTCCACGAACTTGCGTCCCGGTCCGCGCGCAATCACGTGCGCCAGGGTGGTCTTGCCAGTGCCGGGAGGCCCCCAGAGCATGACGGAGGCCGGTCCGGCCGCTCCCCCGGCACTGCCGCCGGCGGCCAGCATCTGCAGCGGCGATCCGGGGCCGAGCAGGTGCTGCTGGCCCACCACCTCCTCGAGGCTGCGCGGGCGCATGCGCACGGCGAGCGGGCTGCGGGGGCGCGAACCCTCCGCCGTCGACCCGCCAAAGGAGAGGGAGCCGTCGTCGTCCGTGTCGTCGTCGCCGTGCAGGGCGCTAAAAAGGTCACTCACCCCCCTAGGCTATCGCCACCGGCTGACATCGTCCGCCCGATAGGCTGGCAGCGTGAACCCCTCCAGCCAGAACCCGTCCAGCCGATCCGCGTTTGTCGCAGCCGCCCGCCTTGACGGCTGGGTGGCCCGCTTTGCCGCTTCCCACCGCGGCCTGGCCTCCACCACTGACACAGACGACGGCGTTCTGCTGGCCATGCGCGACGGCGCCACCGCGCTGCTCACCCCGCCATGGCCCGACGACGGCCGGCCGGGCCGGGGTGCCGGGCCGGTGGAACGGCTGGTGTCCCTCGCCTCGCAGGAGCGGCGGTTCGGGCTGGTTTTGGTGCGCCGCGGCGGCTATGGGGTCGGGGTTGCTGCGGCCGGCAAGCTGCTGGCGAGCAAGGTGGGGACGGCCTCGTCGCGCTCCCGCGGCGGGGATCCGGGCGCGGCAGTGGTGGAGCGGGCGGCCGCCGAGGCCCTGAAGGTCTTTGCCGGGCAGGGCTTTGAATACCTGGCCACGGGTGGAGACAAACTGCTGGTTGAAGCGGTGCTGGCGGTGCCTGCGCTGCGTTCCGTTCGGGTCCAGCCGCGGCTGGACCCGCTGGCCGTGCCCGACCCCAAGATGGCCGTGCTGGAGAAGGCTGCCGCGGACTTCTGCGCCGTCCGGGTGAGGATCACCGACCCGGCCGGCCCCTGACCGCTGTCCCTCCCGGACGCGGCATCAGATAAGTCGCTGTTTTCCCGAACGCGGCATCAGATAAGTGGCTGTTTTCACGAACGCCGCATCTGCCATGGATGCTGGCAGGCCAGGTGCCCGCTGGCAGGCTTGATGCAGGACCGCTGCAGCGTGACTCGCCCCGCATCGGGCTGGACTTCCCACCAGTGCCTTGCATCTGACTTGTCCGCCATGGCAGTCCGGCATCGGTCTGGCCTCTTCTCAGATAATCTCCCGCATTGGCCACCGCCGCCGATGTGATGCGGCATCGGCGGAAAATGGGGATTATGTGATGCGGGATCGGGGGAAACCGCGCCCGATGTGATGCGGCGTCGGGGATGGGGATGGGCGGTCAGCAGGCTCCGAACGCCCGTCGCAGCGGGGCCTGGCGGTAGTGGTAGCGGGCGGCCTCTGCAAATCCTGCATGTTCGTACAGCGCCTGGGCACCCGCGTTGGCGGCGGTCACCATGAGCCACAGTCCGGCAACATCCGCGGCGAAGGCCTGGCCCAGCAGTTCGGCCAGCACAGCCGATGCCACGCCCTGGCGCCGGAAGTCGGGGTGCGTGGCCATGCCGTAGACGCCGGCCCAGCCATCCACCAACGTCAGCCGGCCCGTGCCCACGGCTACACCTTCACTGCTGCGCGCCGTTGCATACAGGGATGAGGCACCCAGCAGGATCCTTCGCGCAGTCTGCTTCTCGGCCGCCCCGCCACGCCCGTCAACCCGCCACCACAGCTCGAGCCACTCCTCCGACGGCGTCCCCGCCACCTCCACGCGGATTGCGGCACCTTCCGGGGCAGCCGCGCCAGGGACGGGCGCTGCGGGCGGGACCGGCGAGGTCATGACGATGGTTTCGGACTGTTGTGAATAGCCCTGCGTGTCCAAAAGGGCCTCCAGCGGCGCATTTTCCTCCCGGCGGGTCAGCTGGAAGATGACCGGCTGGCGCCGCCCTGCGTACCAGTTCTCGGCAGACCGCAGGGCAGCCAATTCGTCACTGGCGGGTTCGGCGGGCCAGACCGAGTTGGCGCGCTGGGTGACCCCGCCGGCCGACCGCAGAACCCAGCCATCCGCCGTCGAACTTTCCAGGGCGGGCCAGGCCGCAGCCATGAGTGATTCCAGCAGGTCAAGGGAGGGCGCAGCGGGTTTCAGCATTGGACAATACTAGCGCCGGGCATGGCAAAGGCCGGCCCCCACAACTGGAAGACCGGCCTTTCGCGCGGGTGTTACTTCTCGCCGGCCTCGGGCTTGGCTTCGGGCTTGAAGTCCACGCCCGCTTCCTTGCGCTGCTGCGCCGTGATGGGGGCCGGTGCCGCGGTCAGCGGGTCGTAGCCGCCGCCGGACTTCGGGAAGGCGATGACGTCGCGGATGGAGTCGACACCTGCCAGCAGGGACACGGCACGGTCCCAGCCGATGGCAATGCCGCCATGCGGCGGGGCGCCGTACTTGAAGCCTTCGAGCAGGAAGCCGAACTTCTCCTGGGCGTCCTCGCGGGAGAGTCCCATGACCTCGAAGACACGCTTCTGGACATCGCTCTGGTGGATGCGGATGGAGCCGCCGCCGATTTCGTTGCCGTTGCACACGATGTCGTAGGCGTAGGCGAGTGCGGACTCCGGGTCGGTGTCGAAGGTGTCCAGGAACTCGGGCTTGGGCGAGGTGAATGCGTGGTGCACGGCAGTCCATGCGCCGGCGCCAACAGCAACGTCACCGGAGGCGACGGCCGCGGAGGCGGGCTCGAACATGGGCGCGTCAACGATCCACACGAACGCCCAGTCCTTGGGGTCGATCAGGCCGGTGCGGTGGCCGATCTCAACACGGGCGGCACCCAGCAGGGCGCGCGAGGAGGCAACGTCTCCGGCGGCGAAGAAGATGCAGTCTCCGGGCTTGGCGCCGACGGCGTCGGCCAGGCCGGCACGCTCGGTGTCGGTCAGGTTCTTGGCAACGGGGCCGGCCAGCTCGCCGTCCTCCTTGAACAGCACGTAGGCCAGGCCCTTGGCGCCGCGCTGCTTGGCCCATTCCTGCCAGGCATCCAGCTGGCGGCGGGGCTGCGAGGCGCCGCCGGGCATGACGACGGCACCGACGTAGGGAGCCTTGAAGACACCGAAGTTGGTGTCCTTGAAGAACTCTGTCAGGTCGCTCAGCTCCAGGCCGAAGCGCAGGTCAGGCTTGTCCGAGCCGTAGCGGGCCATGGCGTCGCGGTAGGTCATGCGCTGGATCGGCGTGGGGATTTCGACGTCGATCAGCTTCCACAGGGCGGAAACAATCTTCTCGCCGAGGGCGATGATGTCTTCCTGGTCCACGAAGCTGGCCTCGATGTCCAGCTGTGTGAACTCGGGCTGGCGGTCCGCACGGAAGTCCTCGTCGCGGTAGCAGCGGGCGATCTGGTAGTACTTCTCAAAGCCACCCACCTGCAGGAGCTGCTTGAACAGCTGCGGGGACTGCGGCAGCGCGTACCAGGAGCCGGGGGCCAGGCGTGCGGGCACCACGAAGTCGCGGGCGCCTTCCGGGGTGGAACGCGTCAGCGTGGGCGTCTCGATCTCAATGTAGCCCTGCTCGTGCAGCAGTTCGCGGGCCACGCGGTTGGCCTCGGAACGCAGGCGGATGTTGCGCTGCATTCCCGGGCGGCGCAGGTCGAGGTAGCGGTGCTTCAGGCGCGCTTCCTCACCAACCTCCACGTGTTCGTCCACCTGGAACGGCAGGGGTGCGGCCTCGTTGAGGACGATGACGTCATCGGCCAACACCTCGATTTCGCCTGTTGCGAGGGCCGGGTTTTCGTTGCCTTCGGGGCGGCGGGAGACCGTGCCGGTAATCTGCAGGACGTACTCGTTGCGCAGTGCGTGGAAGACTTCCTCCTCACGCACCACGACCTGTGCCACGCCGGAGGCGTCGCGCAGGTCAAGGAAGGCGACGCCGCCATGGTCGCGGCGGCGGGCAACCCAGCCCGCAAGGGTGACGGTTTGGCCAATGTGTTCAGCCCGCAGGGAGCCCAGGTCATGTGTGCGCAGCACAGCATTCCTTTCAATGGAAATTGTTCGGCCCGGTCCGGGCCGAAAGAGAGTTTGTCTAGAAGTTTACCGGTGTTTCGCGGCGGCGCAGATCGGGCACGAGAGCCCCGCTCCCCCTCCCTTCCAACATCTATGACGCACTTACTGCACGAAAACGGCCACGGAAAGCGCCTTCCACTGCAACAAGTGCGTCATAGATGCAAAGGGCAGCGCGGTTACGCCTTGACGATCTGCGGCGTCAGGTCCTCGGCCGGGGGCGTCCAGGCGGCGGGGTCGGCGGCAACCTGGTCGCCGGAGCGGATGTCCTTGACCTGGTGGGCGCCGGTTTCATCGGTGAACCAGACGAAGGGGATGCCGCGCTTGTCGGCGTACTTGATCTGCTTGCCGAACTTGTCGGCCTTGGCGGCGACCTCCGTGGCGATGCCGCGGGCGCGCAGCGCTGCGGCCACGTCCTGGGCGTCGGACCAGGAGTCCTCGTCTGCCAGGGTGACCAGCACGGCGGTGGGGACGGAGCGGGAGGCCTTGGCGAATTCCTGGCTCAGGATGCGTGCCACGAGGCGGGTGACGCCGATGGACAGCCCGACGCCGGGGAACTTGCGGTTGCCCTTGGAGGCGAGGGCGTCGTAGCGGCCGCCGGAGCAGATGGAGCCCAGCTGCTCGTGGCCCACCAGGACGGTTTCGTAGACGGTGCCGGTGTAGTAGTCCAGGCCGCGTGCAATGGAGAGATCGGCCACAACGGAACCGGGGGCGCTCTTGACGGCTGCGGCGATGACCTGTTCGAGCTCGTTCAGGCCTTCCTCCATCAGTTCGTCGGTCACACCCAGGGCACGCACGGCGGCAACGAAGGAGGTGTCCTCGGTGCGGATGGAGGCCAGCGCCAGGGCCTTGGCAGCCTGCTCGTCGCTGGCACCCAGCTCGGTCTTGAGCAATTCCGCAACCTTCTCGGCGCCGATCTTTTCCAGCTTGTCGATGCTGCGCAGGACCCCGGCCGTGTCGGTGAGGCCAATGCCGCGGTAGAAGCCCTCGGCCAGCTTGCGGTTGTTGATGCGCAGCTTGAAGGCGGGGATGGGCAGTGCGGAGAGCGCCTCGGCGATCACCAGCGCAAGTTCCACGTCGTAGCGGAAGGGCAGGACGCCGTCGGCCACCACGTCAATGTCAGCCTGGGTGAACTCGCGGGCACGGCCCTCCTGGGGACGCTCGCCGCGCCACACCTTCTGGATCTGGTAGCGGCGGAACGGGAAGGAGAGGTAACCGGCATTCTCCACCACGTAGCGGGCGAACGGCACCGTCAGGTCAAAGTGGAGGGCCAGGGCGTTGGGATCGTCCTTGGCAGCAACCGCGGTGTTGCCGTCGTCGTCCTGCAGGCGGGAGAGGCCGTACACCTCCTTGTCGATCTCGCCCTTGCGCAACAGGTGGCCCACGGTTTCCACGGCCCGGGTCTCAATGGAGCTGAAGCCGTGCAGCTCAAAGGTGCGGCGCAGGGTGTCCAGCACGTGCTGCTCCACCAGCCGCTCCTCGGGAAGCCACTCGGGAAAACCGGACAAGGAGGCGTTGCGTGCCATGGGTGTTGCTCTCCTAACATGCAGCGGACCCGTGCAAGGGGCCGGTGCGGCGGGGCGGGTAATCGTCACGGTGCGCTTCATGATCCCCTGTGTGGGGGCGAGTCATGGGTAAACTGGCACCGGCTGCCATTTTATAAGGTTTGGCCGCGCACCCCTAACCCGCCCGCCCGGCACCGCTGTGGCAGGTGTACATACCGCTCAATTGAAGGAGAGGCACCCTTGGCCAGCAGCAAGAAGACCAGCCGGGAAGCAAAGGCACGCGTTGCCCGCATGGAGGCCAACCAGGCCATGTACCAGGAGCAGGTGCAGCGCCGCAAGCGTGACAACCTGGTGGCCATCATTGCCATTCTTGCCGCCGTGGCCATCGCCTCGGTGCTGGCCCTGACCGTGTTCGCCCCCAAGGACGGCACGGACGCCGCCGCGGACAGCACCGCCACGCCGACGGCCACCGCCTCCGCCGATGCCACGCCCAGCGCCACGCCGAGTGCGCAGGAGACCAACAGCGCCGGCGTCGCCAGCGCGGACACGGCCAAGGGCAAGACCTTCACCGGAACCCTGACCCTGAACGGCCAGCCGATGGGCGTGGAGCTGGACGGGACCAAGGCGCCCCAGGCCGCCGCCGTGTTCAAACAGCTCGCCGACGAGGGCTTCATGACGGGCAAGAGCTGCCACCGCCTGACCAACTCGCCCGACTTTGAGCTGCTCCAGTGCGGTTCCCTGAAGGGCGACGGCAACGGCGACCCCAGCTTCCAGTGGGGCCCGGTGGAGAACTCCCCCGCCGACGGAAAATACCCGGCTGGCACCATTGCCGTGGCCCGCGGCAACGGCACCTACACCAACGGCACGCAGTTCTTCATCACCTATGGCGACACCACGCTGCCCCAGGACACGGGCGGCTACACCATTGTCGGCAAGGTCACCAGCGGCCTTGATGCGGTGAAGGATATTGCCGCCGGCGGCATCGAAGGCGGGGCCTCGGACGGTGCACCCACCACCAAGGTGACGATAGACTCGTTCCAGCTCAACTAATTTTCCACCCGGCCTGCACCGCCGCGGGCAGCCGCCTGCAGCAGCGCACGCACCACTGCGGTCCCGGCCAGGCCGATGCAGCACCCACCAATTTCCATCCAGCGAAAGACTTTTAGCGGTGACACACAGTCAAGAATCCGACGAAACAACTGCCACAACACCAGCAGAACCCGTAACGGAGAATGCCCCTGTTGACGGCACGACGGCGGCAGCTCCCGTCCCGGCGCCGGCTGCGGTTCCAGCCCCCTCACCATCCCCGGCTGCCTTCGCGGCCCGGCCCAAGTCCCCGGCCCCGGCCGCGGTTCCGGCAACGTCCGCCCCGGCAGTGCCCGCCGTCGATCTCACCGAAGCCGCCAAGTTCGGCCGCGCCGAGGAAGACGGGCACGTGTTCCTGATCCTGGACGGCGAAGAGTTCCCGGTGGGCCAGTACCCGGGCGCCAGCAAGGACGAGGCGCTGAGCTACTTTGTGCGCAAGTTTGATGACATCGTCGCCCAGCTCGCACTGCTGGAACAGCGTGTTGAGGCCAAGGCCCCCACCACGGACATGAACAAGACCGTGGCGCACCTGCGCGAGCAGCTGGGCGAGCGCACCTCCGTGGGCGACGTCAATGCCGCACTTGCCCGCGTGGACGCACTGGAGCAGAGCATCAAGGAGCTGGCGGCCGCCGAGCGCGCCGCCCACGACGCCGCCCGGACCGTTGAGCTGGCCGCCCGCGAGGCAATTGTTGCCGAGGCCGAGGCCATTGCGGCCGGCGACCCCGCAACGATCCAGTGGAAGGTCAGCAGCGCCCGCATGAACGAGCTGTTCGAGTCCTGGAAGCAGGCCCAGAAGTCGGGCATGAGGCTGGGCCGTGCCACGGAGGAAGGCCTGTGGAAGCGGTTCCGCAGCGCCCGCACCGTGTTCGACCGCCACCGCCGCGCGTATTTCTCGCAGCTGGACAACAACAACGCCGCCGCCAAGTCCGCCAAGGAGGCGCTCATTGCCGAGGCGGAAGAGCTCGCCAGCTCCACGGAATGGGGCTGGGCTGCCGGGGAATACCGCCGCCTCATGGACCAGTGGAAGGGCTCCCCGCGGGCCAGCCGCAAGGACGACGACGCACTGTGGGCCCGTTTCCGTGGAGCCCAGGACAAGTTCTTTGCCGCCCGCCAGGCCGCCAACAGCGCCCTGGACGAGGAGTTTAGCGCCAACCTGGTGGTCAAGGAGGCCTTGATCGCCGAGGCCCAGGCACTCCTGCCGGTGACGGACCTGAACGCCGCAAAGAAGGCGCTGCAGAACATCCGCGACCGCTGGGAGGAAGCGGGCAAGGTGCCGCGCGCCGACATGCAGCGCGTCGAGGCCGGCCTGCGCAAGGTGGAGGACGCCGTGCGCGCCGCCGACGAGGACAACTGGCGCCGCAGCGACCCCGAGGCCAAGGCACGCACCAGCAGCGCCCTGAGCCAGCTCGAAGCCACGATTGCCGGGTTGCGCGAAGACCTGGCGAAGGCCGAGAAGGCCGGCGACGCCCGCAAGGTGGCCAAGGCCACCGAGGCACTCGCCGCCCGCGAGCTGTGGCTGGAACAGGTCCAGAAGGCTGCAGCCGACTTCTCCTGACACCGTCCCGCCGCGGTTTCCCCCATCATTCCGGGGGCGCAGGGGCAGGAGTTTAACGCAAGTAAAAGGCCTCCGGGCCGGGTTTTCCACAATCCGGTCCGGAGGCCTTTTGCTTTGCCCGCAGCCGGGGCAGTGTGGAGGGATGAACCCTTCGACAGCCCTGCTGGTCCCCGGCGGTCAGTTCCTCCTCGGGGAGCTGCACGCCATGAAGATTGACGGCGTCCTGGCCCCGGTGGCCGGCGACGCCTTCCGCATTGCCCAGGGGGAAGAGAGCGCCGGGCACCGTGCTGCTGCGCTGTTCAACCAGGTTCCGGCCGCCCTGGCGCCCCGTGCGGCGCTGGGCCAGCTCAGTGCGGCCTGGGTCTACGGCTGTGCTCCCCCGCCCGAAACCGTGGCACTGCTGGTCAATCCCGGAGGGCGCAGCGCAGCCCTGCCTCCATTCAGCGGATGCACGCTGCGCCAGGTCCGGCTGGGTCCGCAGGACGTGGTCACCATTGGCGGGGTCCCTGTCACCAGCCCGTTGCGCACGGCGCTGGATGTGGCTCGCTCCGCCCCGGCGTCAGCGGCCCGGCCCGTGCTGGAAGCCATGGCCCGCACCCCCTCGCTGCACTGCCCGCTGCCCCGGATCAGGATGGCACTGCTCGCCGCAGCGCATGTGCCGGGCAAGGTCCGTGGCCAGGCCCTGGTGCAGGAAATGATCGACGGCGGCCCGCTGCGCTAGGCGCGGCGGTGGCTCCCGGTGGATCGGTACACGTCGAAAACGCCGTCGATCCTGCGCACGGAGTTCAACACGTGGTCCAGGTACTTGGGATCGCCCATTTCAAAGGCGAACTTTGACACCGCCACCCTGTCGCGGGAGGTGTGGACGCTGGCGGCCAGGATGTTCACGTGGCTTTCGGAGAGCACGCGGGTGACGTCGGAGAGCAGGTTCTTGCGGTCCAGCGCCTCCACCTGGATCTCCACCAGGAACACGCCCGACTGGGTGGGCGCCCAGTCAACGTCGACCAGCCGGCCGGGCTCACTCTTCAGGTGCATGAGGTTGGGGCAGTCCTGGCGGTGGACGGAGATGCCCGAGCCCTTCGTGACGAAGCCGCCAATGGGATCCGGCGGCACGGGCGTGCAGCAGCGGGCCAGCTTGACCAGGACGTCGCCGACGCCGTGGACAATGACGCCGGAGTCGGAGACCCGCGGGCGTGTGTTGGAGACGTGGGTGTCGATGGGGGCCGGAGCGTCCTCGATGTCATCGTGCGGGCCCAGGATGTCCCGCAGACGCTCCACGACGGACTGTGCGGAAGTGTGGCCGTCTCCCACTGCGGCATAGAGACCGGCGATGTCCACGTAGTGGAAGTGCTCCGTGACGGAAAGCAGAGCCTCGTGGGTCATCATCTTCTGCAGCGGCAGGTTCTGCTTGCGCATGGCCTTGGTCAGCAGCTCCTTGCCCTTTTCAATGGACTCGTCGCGGCGTTCCTTGGTGAACCACTGGCGGATCTTGTTCCGTGCCCGGGCGCTCTTGACAAAGTTTTGCCAGTCCTGGCTGGGCCCGGCACCCTCGGCCTTGTTGGTGAAGATCTCCACGGTGTCGCCGTGGGCCAGCTCGCTGTTGAGCGGAACGAGCTTGCCGTTGACCCGGGCGCCGATGGTCCGGTTGCCCACCTCGGTGTGCACCGAGTAGGCGAAGTCCACGGGAGTTGAGCCCTCGGGGAGGGCGATGACCCGACCCATGGGGGTGTAGACGTACACCTCCTTGGAGTTCATCTCATAGCGCAGCGACTCCAGGAACTCGTTGGGGTCGGAAGTTTCCTGCTGCCAGTCGACCAGGGTCCGCAGCCAGTTCATGTCCTCCTGGACACTGACCGGCGCCTTGTTGCCGCTCTTGTACTTCCAGTGGGCGGCGACGCCGTATTCGGCGCGCTGGTGCATTTCCAGGGTGCGAATCTGGATCTCCACCAGTTTTCCGCCCGGGCCCACCACCGTGGTGTGCAGCGACTGGTACATGTTGAACTTGGGCAGCGCAATGTAGTCCTTGAAACGGCCCACGAGCGGGCTCCACAGGGCGTAGATCTGGCCCAGCGCCGCGTAACAGTCGCCCACGGTGTCGACGATGACGCGGACGCCGATGAGGTCGTTGATGTCGTCAAAGTCCTTGTTGCGCACCACCATCTTTTGGTAGATGGAGTAGTAGTGCTTGGGCCGGCCGGTGACATCAGCCTTGAGCTTGGACACCCGGAGCATCTCGACGATTTCGCGGCGGATGATGCTCAGCTGCTTCTCGCGCTCCGGGGAGCGGTCCTGCACCATGCGCACGATTTCCTCGTACACCTTGGGGTACAGGGCGGCGAAGGAGAGTTCCTCCAGCTCCCACTTCATGGCGTTCATGCCGAGGCGGTGGGCCAGCGGGGCGAAGATGTCGAGGGTTTCCCGGGCTTTTTTGCCTGAGGAAGAGGCGGAAACAAAGCGCCAGGTGCGGGCGTTGTGGAGCCGGTCGGCAAGCTTGATGACGAGCACCCGGATGTCCTTGGCCATGGCGATGACCATCTTTCGCACGGTCTCGGCCTGCGCGGCGGCACCGAACTCAACCTTGTCCAGCTTGGTCACACCGTCCACGAGCATGGCGATTTCGCTGCCGAAGTCCCGTTCCAGCTCGGCCAGTGTGTAGGGGGTGTCCTCCACGGTGTCATGCAGCAGGGCCGCGGCAAGGGTGCTGCCGGTCATGCCCATCTCGGCGAGGATGGTGGCAACGGCCACGGGATGGGTGATGTAGGGGTCGCCGCTCTTGCGCTTTTGGCCCTCGTGGTATTTTTCCGCCACCGTGAAGGCGCGCTGGATCAGCTCGAAGTCTTCCTTGGGGTTCCGGGCCCGCACAATGCGCAGCAGCGGTTCCAGGATCGGCGAGTAGCTTTCCGTGGACCAGCCTGTCAGCCGGGCCAGCCGTGACCGTGTCCGTTCGCGCCTGCCCGGGAATGTGGGCCGCGGCTCCGCCGGGCGCACGGGGGTGGCACCGGCTTCCGTTGTTCCGGCCTGGCCGGCCATGACTTCATGCGAGGGCGATTCATCGTTCAACGCATTACCTCCCTCACGCACTTGCTCACCATGCGCCCCCGCTGCGGGGCATTACCCCAGTCTAAGGTGCGATTGCCGTGAATGTTGACCAAAACAAAGCCGGGGCAGGATGACTGGCATCCAACCCCGGCTTTCTTCCCGCAGCCATGCTGCGCCCGCACTCAGGCGGGCCGAAATGCGAAGCCGCTATCCGGCGTCGACCGTTTCAGGCGCTTCGACTGCACGGCGCTGCTGGACCTTCTTGGCCTGCTTCACCAGGTCGGGCTCGTGTTCGCGTAGCAGGGAGTACAGCGGCGCGGCGACGAAGATCGTGGAGAAGGTGCTCACGATGATGCCGATGAACAGGGCGAGGGAAAGGTCGCGCAGGGTTCCCGCGCCAAGGAGCAGGGCACCGATGAACAGGATGGAGCCCACCGGCAGCACGGCCACCATCATGGTGTTGATGGAGCGGACCAGCGTCTGGTTGACGGCCAGGTTGACTTCCTCGGCGAAGGTCCGGCGCACCGACTTGTCGATGTCTGCCGTGTTTTCCCTGATTTTGTCGAAGACCACCACGGTGTCGTATAGCGAATAACTCAGGATGGTCAGGAAGCCAATGATGGCCGACGGCGTCACCTCGAAGCCCGACGCCGCGTAGACGCCCGCCGTCACGACCATGACGACGAGCAGGCCCACAATGGCGGCAATGGACATGCGCCAGGTCCTGAAGTACAGGGCCATGAGCACGGTGGCCAGGAGCACGAACACGAAGAAGCCGATGACGGCCTGTCGCGAAACATCCTGTCCCCAGGTGGGGCCGACAAACGTTGAGGTGATCTCATCCTCGGACACGCCATAGGCGGTCTTCAGTGCGTCCTTGACGGCGATCGTCTGGTCGTCGGTGAGCTTGTCCGTCTGGACCTGCATGGTGTCGGCGGCTATGTTGGTGACGACGGCGGCGGTGCCGGGGATGGCCTCGGCCACGGCCTTTTCACCGATTGTGACATCCGTGTGGGTGACGGCGGAGACGGTGAACTGCGAACCGCCGCGGAACTCGATGCCGAAGTTGAAGCCGCCGCCCAGGATGGGGATCAGGATGGACAGGACCACGAGGACGCCGGTGATGGAGAACCAGATCTTGCGCTTGCCGATGAATTCGTAGGACCGTTCACCGGTGTACAGCTCGTTGCCGAATGTGGCGAAACTCTTCATTAGTTGTTCTCCTTGGAGTCGTCACTGGAGCCGGATGTGGACGCACCATTGCTTCGCCCGCCGGTGCCCGCCATTTCCTTTTCCTTGGCGGCCAGGCGGCGCTCGGCGATGGTCTGGCGGCGCTCCGCCTCGCCCGCTGCACGCGCATTCTTGCCCTTGGCAACCTCCAGGGACTCCGCCGGGGTGCGGAAGCGTCCGGCACCGCGGTACAGCGGGACGGCGCCCAACTGCTTGGGGTCCAGGCCGGAGAAGTGGTGGCCCTCGCCGAAGAACTTGGTGCGGGCCAGCAGCATCAGTGTGGGGTGCGTGAACATGAAGACCACGATGAGGTCGGCCACGGCGGTCAGGCCCAGCGTAAACGCGAAGCCCTTGACGCTGCCCACGGACACGAAGTACAGGACCACCGAGGCCAGGATGTTCACGGCCTTGGAGGCCAGGATGGTGCGCTTGGCGCGGGCCCAGCCGTTGTCGACGGCGGCCACCAGGCCGCGGCCGTCGCGCAGCTCATCCCTGACTCGTTCGAAGTAGACGATGAACGAGTCCGCGGTCTGGCCGATGGCCACAATGATGCCTGCCACGCCGGCGAGGGACAGGCGGTAGTTCTCCGCCCAGCCGAGCAGCACGATGGCCAGGTAGGTCAGGACGCCGGCGATGACGAGGGAGATGATGGTGACAAAACCGAGCGCACGGTACTGGAACAACGAGTAAATGACCACCAGTCCCAGGCCGATCAGGCCGGCGAGGATGCCCATTTCAAGCTGCTGCAGGCCCAGCGTTGCAGAAATCTGGGTTTCGCTCTGGATGTCAAAGCTGATGGGCAGTGAGCCGAACTTCAGCTGGTCCGACAGGGCCTTGGCACTGGCTTCGGTGAAGTTGCCGGTGATGGAGGACTGGCCGTCGGTGATGACAGCCATGGAGGCCGGTGCCGAGATGACGCTGTCATCCAGCACGATCGCGAAGCGGGCCTGGGGGTCGTTCGGGTTCACCAGGTACTTGCCATTCAGGCGCTGGGTGACTTCCTTGAAAGCCTGGGCGCCATCCGGCTTCTCCAGGGTCAGGTTGACAGACCACTGGTTTGTGGTGGCCCCCTGGGCACCCTGCTGCAGGCCGTAGGAGGCGTCCTTGATCCACTTGCCGGGGATTTCCACCGGGCCGAGGATGTACTTGATGCCGGAGTCAGGTTCACAGCTGACGAGCGGCTTGTCGGCGTCCGAGGTGGTGGGCCGCTCGGTCAGCGGCGCGATGCAGCTGGTGGCCTCATATTCCTTCATGACCGCGGCATCCACCCAGTTGGGGTCGCTGGCGTTCACGGGCTTGGCCGTGGGGACGGGCAGCTTGTCCTCGGGCGTGCGCTCGGCTTCAGGCACGGCACCCGAGGGGCCCTGGCTGGCGGCAATGACGGGGCGGAAGTTCATGTTGGCCGAGGCCTTGATGAGGTTGCGCTCTTCGTCCGTGGGCTTGCCGGGCATGCTCACAACAACGTTCTTGCCGCCCTCGGTGGAGATCTGGGCTTCAGACACACCGGAGCCGTCCACGCGCTGGCGGATGATGGCGACGGCCTGGTCCAGCTGCTCCTGGGTGACGGCTCCGGAGCCCTCCACCTTGGGCTGCAGAATCATCTGGGTGCCGCCCTCAAGGTCGAGGCCAAGCTTTGGCGCCCAGGAAATGGCGCCGGCAAGGACACCGCCGCCTACTGCCAGGGTGCATGCAATGATGATCGCCGCGAGCCACAGCAAGGTTCTGCGGGCTGCCGACGTCGGACCAGTTCGTACCATCAAGGGATCCTTCTATTGATCACGGGTTGTGAACATGGCAAGGCTGCTGTGCCGGCGCTTGCGCGGGGCACAGCAGCTGCCAACCCGGATAAGGCTAGTTGTCTTTGTTGTTTTCGTTGTTCAGGCGTTCCAGGGACTCCTCAACGGATTCCGCCTCGGGTGCCTTCTTCTCCAGCCCAATGGTCAGGGATGAGGCGTCGTCGGGGACAACCGCCTCAGCCTCGGCCGGCTCGATGATCTTCGCAACCGTCTGGCGGTGCACCGTGGCTGTGACGCCGGGAGAGATTTCCAGAACAATCTTGTTCTCTTCGTCGTCGATGGAGATGACCTTGCCGAAGAGGCCAAAGTTGGTCATCATGTCAACGCCGGGAGCCAGCTTGGAACGCTGTTCCTGCTGTGCCGCCTTGGCCTTCTTCTGCTTGCGGAGCATCATGAAGATGAGCAGCCCGAACATGGCGAACAGCAGCAGGTTCATGGGGCTCAAGAGGCCGGGTGCGGGCGCGGCGGTTGTTTCGGCCAAAATACTGCTGAAAGACACAGCTGGAGTTCCATTCGTTAAGTAAGTGGTGGCGGCCGGCGCCGTAAAACGTGCCGGACGTCATACCAGTGTAGTGGGTAAAGCTGGGCGCAACATGAAAGTTCCCGCAGAAGCGCCAAAATGACGCCCGTACCCAACGGGTCGGCCCGCCATCGGACCGGCCCGCAACAGGGAACGCTAGGGATCCAACTCGTCGTCGAAGGGCAGCATGGCGGCGGCCACCGCGTTGCCGGGCATCTTCAGGCCCAGGTGCTCCCAGGCCGCGGGGAGTGCGATGCGCCCGCGCGGGGTGCGGCCCAGCAGGCCCTCACGGACCAGGAAGGGCTCGGCCACGGTCTCCACCGTTTCGGTCTCCTCCCCCACCGCTATGGCAAGGGTGGACAGGCCCACAGGCCCGCCGTTGAACTTGTTGACAAGGGCCTCCAGCACCGAGCGGTCGAGCCTGTCCAGTCCGCGGACGTCAACCTCGTACATGTCCAGGGCAGCCGAGGCGGTGCGGGCGTCGATGGTCTCCACGCCGTGGACCAGCGCCCAGTCGCGAACACGGCGCAGCAGCCGGTTGGCGATGCGGGGCGTGCCGCGTGACCGGCCGGCGATCTCGGAAAAGCCGGCGCTGGTCAGTTTTAGGTCGAGCATGCCGGCGGAGCGGCGCAGCACAAGCTCCAGCTCCCCAACCGAGTAGAACTCCAGGTGGCCTGTGAAGCCAAAGCGGTCGCGCAGGGGGCCAGGCAGCAGGCCGGCACGCGTGGTGGCGCCCACCAGGGTGAAGGACGGCAACTCCAGCGGGATGGCGGTGGCGCCGGCACCCTTGCCGACGATGATGTCGACCCGGAAATCCTCCATGGCCATGTACAGCATCTCTTCGGCGGGGCGGGACATGCGGTGAATCTCGTCCAGGAAGAGCACCTCCCCCTCCGTCAGCGAGGAGAGGATGGCGGCAAGGTCTCCGGCGTGCTGGATGGCCGGGCCCGAGCTGATGCGCAGCGGCGCGTTCATCTCGGCGGCAACAATCATGGCCAGGGTGGTTTTGCCCAGCCCGGGCGGGCCGGACATGAGCACGTGGTCGGCGCTGCGTCCGCGGATTTTCGATGCCGCAAGGACCAGCGACAGCTGCTTGCGCACGCGCTCCTGGCCCACGAAGTCGTCAAGGTTCTTGGGGCGCAGCGCCGCTTCCAGTTCCCGTTCCTCGGGTTCGGCAATCGGGGCTGCCAGTTCCCCGGCACCCCGGCCGGCGGCGCTTCCGCCGTGGCCGCTGCCGGAACCGGCCAAGTTGATCTGCCCTGGGAGCAGGGGCGCTGCGTCGTCAGTGCCTGCCATGGCTACCGCCCACCGGCCCTGTTGCGGCTGGTGTCCTGGCCGAGCCAGCGCAGCGTGGCCCGCAGCACGGCGGGGACGTTGCCGCCGTCGGCCAATTCAGGCTCGGCCGCGACCGTGGCGTCGATGGCCTTGAGCGCATCCCGCTCGTTCCAGCCGAGGCTCGTCATGGCCGCCACCACCTGGTCCTTCCATTCCATGGCGGGCGCCGCCGCGGCCGGTGCGACGGCGGCTCCCGTGGGCTTGAGCTTGCCCTTCAGTTCCAGGACGATCCGGCCGGCGACCTTGGGCCCCACGCCGGGAACCTTGGTGAACGCCTTGGGCTCGGCATTGGCCACGCCGAGCCGGATGCTCTCCGGTTCAAGGACGGACAGGATGGCCAGGGCCAGGCGGGGGCCGATGCCGCTGACGCTGAGCAGCGTGTCGAAGACCTCGCGCTCATCCTCGCCGGCAAACCCGTAGAGCGTCATGGAGTCCTCACGCACGATCATGGCGGTGGTGAGGGTGGCCTCCTCCCCCAGCCGCAGCTCTCCGAGCGTTTTGGGCGTTGCATGGACCAGCATGCCCACCCCGTTGACGTCAATGACGGCCTGGGCGAGGGTCAGCGCAGCCACGGGGCCGCGAACAAAACTGATCATTGCTTATTGCTCCTGAAGGGTGTGGATCGTGCTGTTCACTCAACAATACCAAGCATATAGAACATACTTACTAACACCTAGTGCCACGTGGCGCCGGGCTTTTCCTTGTTCTTCTTGGTCTTCGACTTGCTCTCAGCCGAACGCCACAACTGTTGCGCCGCCGTCGCACTTTCACCTCCGGCGGAAAATGCGCTGCCGGAGCGCCAGGCATGCGCGATGGCAAGGGCCAGGGCGTCGGCGGCATCGGCGGGGCGGGGCGGCTCATCCAGGCGCAGGATCCGCGTGACCATGGCCGTGACGGATGCCTTGTCGGCGCGGCCGCTGCCCGTGACGGCGGCCTTGACCTCCGACGGCGTGTGCATGGCGACGGGGATGCCGCGGCGGGCGGCGCACACCAGCACGGCACCCTGGACCTGTGCAACACCCATGACGGTGCTGAGGTTGGTTTGGGCAAACACCCGCTCAATGGCCAGGACATCGGGCTTAAACGCATCCAGCCACTGGTCAACCGCTTCCGCGATGACCAGCAGCCGGGCGTCAAGGCTCAATTCATGTGAACTGCCCACCACACCGACACCCACAAGGGTGGCAGTGCGGTTGGCGGCGACGTCAACGACGCCAAGCCCGCACCGGGTCAGGCCCGGGTCGATGCCGAGAACACGCAGGTCCTAGCCCTCTTCCAGCGCGGCAAGCACCTCGGGGCTCATGTCGGCGTTGGAGTAGATGTTCTGGACGTCGTCCAGGTCTTCCAGTGCGTCGTAGAGCTTCATGAACTTGCGGGCATTGTCCACGTCGAGCTCGACCTGCATGGAGGGCACAAAGCCGGCCTCGTCGCTTTCGTACTCGATGCCGGCTTCGGCCAGCGCGGCACGGATGGCGGGCAGGTCCTGGGGCTCGGAGATGATCTCAAAGCTCTCGCCCTCATCCTTGACCTCCTCAGCGCCGGCATCCAGGACCGCCATGAGCACGTCATCCTCGCTGAGACCGTTCTTGGGCAGGCCCACGATGCCCTTGCGGGTGAACATGTACGCGACGGATCCGGGGTCGCCCATGTTGCCGCCGTTGCGGCCCACGGCCAGACGGACCTCGGAGGCAGCCCGGTTCTTGTTGTCGGTGAGGCACTCGATCAGGATGGCCGATCCCTGCGGGCCGTAGCCTTCGTACATGATGGTCTGGTAGTCGACGGCGTCGCCCAGCAGGCCGGCGCCGCGCTTGATGGCGCGCTCGATGTTGTCGGCAGGCACCGAGGTCTTCTTGGCCTTGGTGACCGCCAGTTCGAGGGCCGGGTTGCCGGCAAGGTCAGCGCCGCCACCGCGGGCAGCAACTTCAATGGTCTTGATCAGCTTGGCGAAGGACTTGGCCCGGCGGCTGTCCAGGATGGCCTTTTTGTGCTTGGTTGTTGCCCATTTGGAGTGGCCTGACATGGTTACGCTTCTCCTCTAATCATGCGGATAAACAGTTCGTGAATGCGGCGCTCACCGGTCACCTCCGGATGGAAGGATGTCGCGAGCAAATGCTGCGATCGGACGGCCACCGCACGGACTTCAGGATCAATCCTAGCTGTTTGGCCGCCGGTCTGCCCCGGGTTTGGCGCCGCGGGCGCCAGGGTGCCGGGAGCGCGGACCGTGGCGAGCACCTGCACACCGACCCCCACCCGCTCCACCCAGGGCGCCCGGATGAACACCGCGTGCAGCGGCGTCTCAGCCCCGCCCTCCGGAGCCAGGCCCTGGAATTCCAGTTCCGTTTCAAAGGAATCCACCTGCCGGCCAAACGCGTTGCGGCGCACGGTGATGTCCAGCCCGCCCAGGGTCTGCTGCGGATTGCCGTCCAGGTCCCGGGCGGGGTCGGCGATCTCGTCGGCGAGCATGATCATGCCGGCGCAACTGCCGTAGACGGGCAGGCCCGCCGCGATGCGTTCGAGCAGCGGGTCCCGCATGCCGAATATCCGGGTGAGCTTGTCAATGGTGGTCGACTCGCCTCCGGGGATGATGAGACCTTCGACGGCGGCCAGCTCGCCGGGGCGGCGGACCGGCACGGCGGTGGCGCCGCAGGCCTCCAACGCCCTCGCATGTTCGCGGACATCGCCCTGCAGGGCCAGGATGCCCACCCTCGGGCCCCCGGAGCGGGGCGGATCCGGGAAAATGGTGCTGGCGAAGGAGTCGGGTTCGTTGCGTTCCGCCGGGGAATCTGGGGTGTTGGGAGTCACCCTTTCATCTTAGGTGGGCGCAATCTCACACCCCCAACTTCTGTTACGCACCGGGCGCGGTGGACGGCAGGGCCTGCTCAAGCAAGTACCATTGTCGGCAGGACTGACGTGCTATAGATGAGGTAAGCAGTATGTGCGGAATTGCCGGTTACTACGGATATGGGGACGACGAATCCCTGTTGCAGCAGATGAATGCGTGCATGGTGCACCGCGGCCCCGACGGCGAGGGCATCTACACGCAGGGCAACGTAGGGCTGGCGCACCGCCGCCTGTCCATCATTGATGTGGCCCACGGCCAGGAGCCCATGTTCAGCGCCGACGGCGAGACCGTCCTGGTCTACAACGGTGAGGTCTACAACTACCTGGACCTGCGCGCCGAGTTGGAGGCGCTGGGCCGCACCTTCACCACCAATTCGGACACCGAAGTGGTGCTGCAGTCGTACGAGGAGTGGGGCGACGCCGCATTTGACCGCTTCAACGGCATGTTTGGCTTTGCCATCCACGACCGCAAGAACAACCGCCTGGTGCTGGCCCGCGACCACTTCGGCATCAAGCCGCTTTACTACGCCACGGCCGGCACCGAGGAAGCCCCGACGCTGCTCTTCGGCTCGGAAATCAAGCCGCTTCTGGCCGCCAACAAGATCGAGCGCAGCGTGGATGAGCGCATCCTTTTCCGCTACCTGCAGTTCCGCATCCACGACGACGAACCCGCCACCTTCTTTGCCGGCGTGCAGAAGCTCATGCCCGGCGAAAAGCTGGTCCTGAACACGGTCGACACCGAGGCCGGCCCCGCGGGCACCGTCACGATCAGCCCCTACACGCGGTTCAAGGAAGAGCTCGCCGAACTGGCCAAGGTGGAGACACCCTACTCCCAGGCCGTCATCGACGAATACCGGGAACGCTTCACCGAGGGCGTGCGCCTGCGCCTGCAGTCCGAGGTCCCCGTGGGCACGGCCCTGTCAGGCGGGCTGGACTCCTCCGCCGTCGTGGTCACGATCAACAAGCTGATGCAGGAGAAGGCTGCCGCCACCGATTCACTCGGCGCGAAGCAGCAGACGTTCTCGGCCATCTTCCCCAACTCCATCAACGACGAGGAGAAGTACGCCGACGCCGTCCTGGCCCGCTGCGAAGGCAACGTCATCAGCCACAAGATCCTGCCCCAGCCGGGCGAGTTCGTAGAGGATCTTGAGGACTTTGTGCGCACCATGGAGGAGCCCATCATCTCCTCCGGCCCGTACGCCCAGTACCAGGTCATGCGCGAAGCGTCCAAGCACGTCACGGTGCTGCTGGACGGCCAGGGCGCCGACGAGATGATGGCCGGCTACATCCCGTACTACTTCGCCTACCTGCGCCAGCTGAAAAAGAATGGCCAGAATGCGAAGCTGGCGAAGGAATTGGCCTCCAGTTCCGACATCCTGTTCCGCCTGGCGCGTTTCCGCATCAAGGGCAAGCTGACCCTGAAGAAGGAATTGGGCATTTCCGCCCTGCTGGACAAGAAATTCACGGCCAAATACAAGTCCGAGAAATTCTCCAACATTCCCGACAACCTGAAACTGCGCCTCATTGACGACCTGTTCCACAAGTCGCTTCCGGCCGTTTTGCGTTATGAAGACAAGAACACGATGCGCTTCTCACTGGAGGGCCGCGTGCCGTTCTTGGACAAGGAAGTGGTGAAGTTCCTCTTCAGCCTGGACGATGAATCCATCATCAAGGGCGGCTGGAACAAGCGGATCCTGCGCGATGCCACCCGCGAGCTGCTGCCGGAAATGATCAGCAACCGCCGCAACAAGATTGGCTTCACCACGCCCGAGGCCGAATGGTTTGGGCACATGAAGGAAAAGATTTACGAAATCTTCCTGTCCACCTCGTTCGGGGATCGCCCGTACTGGAACCAGGACGCCGTCATTTATGCCTTTGAGGAACTGCTCAGCGGCAAGTCCTCCGGCTCCACCATGGTTTTCTGGCGCCTGATCAACACCGAATTGTGGCTGCGCGAATTCTTTGACGAGCCCGCAGTCGTGGCCGGCATTGAAAACAAGAGCGACTACATTCCCAATGCCGACAAGGAACTGGACATCACCGTCCCCGGCAGTGCCGGCACGTTCCGCCGCTACCCGCTGCGCACCGAAGTCTTCTACAAGGAAACCGACTTTGACCCCGCAGTGATGTCGTACGTCAAGCGCTACTTTGACGGGCTCCCCGCGGCCGGCGGCGACCACGGCACGGCCACCGCGGACACCCCCTGGTACCTGTTCGTCTCGGAAAAGATCGTGGCCATGACCCAGGGGCGCTCCATCCCGGTGTGGGACATCAAGGTCTCCAACGCGGCACGCATCTTCTCCAAGTTCGTCACCCGCAACCCCGGCGGCATCGGCCTGGCCAGCCCCTGGTCCATGCAGCTGGCCATCGACGAGGTGGGCCTGCCGAAGATCATGTACGCCTCGGCACGCTCGGTCATTGGCAAGCTGCAGGGCAAGTCCGGCGTGTTCTATGAGGTGGTGGGCCACAACATCAACGCGATCGACGGCGCCGCCGGCTACCAGGTGGGAACCTCCACCCACTCGGTGAAGTACGCACCGATTGATCCCGACGGCGTGGCCGCACGCCTGAGCGCCCTGGTCCGCGCCACGGTGCCGGCCGAGTATGCCGCCACCTTCGCCGGCACCGCCATCATGGATGCCAACGACCTCGGTGTCGTGGCCTTGGGCCATGACACCGCCCTGGACAAGCAGGTTCTCGAGGACATCTTCCGCGACAACCCGCAGGGCCAGACCACGGAGACCACCCCGATGTCGCTGGTGTTCAAGCAAAAGTAGCCCGCCGCTTCCACGGCCAGGCCGCATTTTCCGAGAGACGACGGCGAAACCCAGGTTTCGCCGTCGTCCTTGGGTTAAAACATGAAAGAGTCAAAGCATGACGCAGGAGAATTCCACCAACCCGTTTCGGGAGGCCAGCACGCTGGTGCACCGGCTTCCCGACTTTTCCGCCATCCGGGACAGCCACTACGAGCCGGCGTTTGAGGCCGGGTTCGCGCAACAGCTGGCTGAGATCGCTGCCATCACGGCCAATCCGGAGCCCGCAAGCTTCGAGAACACCGTGCTGGCCATGGAGCGCAGCGGAGCCATTCTGGAGCGTGCAGCCAACGTCTTTTTCAACGTGGCCGCGGCCGATGCGACGGACGCCATCCAGGACATTGAGCGGCGGATCGCCCCGGCGCTGACCGCCCACAGCGACGCCGTGCTAATGAATGCCGCCCTGCACCAGCGCTTTCTCGCCGTTCCCGCGGCGGGGCTGGAACCTGTTGCCGCGCGGCTGCTGGAGGAATACCTGAAGGACTTTGCCCTGGCCGGCGTGGGCCTGGCCGGTCCGGAGCAGGACCGGCTGCGGGCCATCAACACCGAACTGGCCGGCTTGGGGACCGAGTTTTCCCAGGCAGTCATGCACAACGGCAACGAGGCAGCCCTGCATGTCAGTGATGCGGCCGAACTGGCCGGCCTGGGCAGTGACGACCTGGCCACCGCGGCTGCGGCCGCTCTGGCAGCCGGACACGACGGCGGCTGGCTGCTGACACTGATCCTGCCCACCGCCCAGCCCGCACTGGAAGTCCTGGAGAACCGGGACACGCGCCGGCGGCTGCATGAGGCATCCGTGGGCCGCGGGGACGCCGGGGCCGGCCGGACGCTGGAACTGGCCGCCGCCATGGCCGCACTCAGGGCTGAGAAGGCGGCGCTGCTGGGCTTCCCCTGCGAGGCCGCCCGGGCCATCGAGCGGCAGACCGCCCCGTCCTTGGAAGCCGTGCACCAGATGCTGGCGCCCATCACGCGCGCCGCCGTCCGGAATGCGGGTGTGGAGGCGGAGCGGCTGGCGGCCACCGCCGGCCACAAGATTGAAGCATGGGACTGGGCCTACTGGTCGGAGCGGGTGCGCCGGGAGGAATACGGCGTGGACCTGGCTGCGCTGCGGCCGTGGTTCGAGCTGGAGTCGGTGCTGGTCAACGGCGTCTTCCACGCCGCAAGCCGGCTGTACGGGCTGTCCTTCACCGAACGCACGGACCTGGCCGGCTACCACCCCGACGTCCGCGTGTGGGAGGTCTTCAACGGCGACGGCACCACCCTGGGCCTGTTTCTGGGCGACTACTTCACCCGCGACACCAAGCGCGGCGGGGCCTGGATGAACTCCTTCGTGGAACAGTCGCACCTGCTGGAGACGCGCGCCGTCGTGGTCAACAACCTCAACATTCCCAAGCCGCCGCCCGGCGAGCCCGCCCTGCTGAGCTACGACGAAGTGGTCACCTGCTTCCACGAGTTCGGCCATGCACTGCACGGGCTGTTCTCCAACGTGGAATACCCCAAGTTCTCCGGCACCAACGTGCCCCGGGACTTTGTGGAGTACCCGTCGCAGGTCAACGAAATGTGGATCCTGTGGCCGGAGGTGCTGGCCAGCTACGCCCGGCACCACCTCACCGGCGAGCCACTGCCGGAAGGAACGGCTGAGAAGCTGCAGGCTGCTTCCCTGTGGGGCCAGGGCTTCACCACCACGGAATACTTGGGGGCTGCGCTGCTGGACCTCGCCTGGCACGAGCTGGAACCCGGCCCCGCCGTGGCCGACCCCCTGGCCTTTGAGGCAGCAGCGCTGGCCCGGGCCGGGCTGGAGCTGGAGGCCGTGCCGCCGCGCTACCGCACCGGCTACTTCAACCACATCTTCGCCGGGGGCTACGCCGCCGGATACTACTCCTACATTTGGAGCGAGGTGCTGGACGCCGACACTGTGGCCTGGTTCAAGGCCAATGGCGGGCTGGACCGCAGCAACGGCGAGCACTTCCGCAGCAGGCTCCTCAGCCGCGGCTACTCGGTCGACCCCCTGGAAGCCTTCCGGTCCTTCGCCGGCCGCGATGCCCGCACCGAGCCCCTGCTGGAACGCCGGGGGTTGGCCTGATGGTGACCTTGGCTGACTGCCAGCGCACGCAGCATTCCTGGTTCAGGGCCCTGGCGCAGGCCACGGGCGGGCGGGCTTTCTCCACGCACCGGATGGACTGGGTGTGGCTGCCTGAGACGGCCGAAATGCTGTGTCTCTTTCCCACGGAGATCACCGAGGCGGGGCTGCAGCCGGCCCTGGCCGAAGCGGAGCGCCGGGGCGTGCGGTCCGTGGGCGTGTGGATGAACGCTGCCATGCGGGAGGGGATCCTGCCGCAGTACCGCTTTGAGCGGGGTGCCCAGCCGTGGTGGATGACCCGGACGCTGGATGTGGAATCCGTGGTCGCCGCCAGTGAGGCCGTGGACGAACGGGTCGGGCTCCAGGAGGTGCAGCCGGGCCAGGTGTGGCTGTCAACCGCCCGTTCGGAGGATGAATGGACGGGCCGCTCGTACGCCTACCTGCCGCCGGAACAGGGCAAGAAGCACATTGCCGGGATCTTTGACATGGAGGTGGCGCCCGGCCACCGCCGCTCGGGGATCGGTTCAGCCATGCTGAACCGGCTGGTGGAGGCGGCGTTCAACGCCGGTGCCGAGGACTTGATGCTCAATGCGACGCCCGACGGCCAGCGGCTGTTCCGCCACCACGGCTTTGAGCTGATCGGCAAGGGCCAGACGTGGTGGTTCCACCCGCCGCAAGCCATCTAGCCACCACCACGAAAGGTGCCCTTTCCGCCAGCTGATCTGGCGGAAAGGGCACCTTTTTTGCAACGTAGCCTGGGTCTTTTTAGCTCACTTTGACCACGGCCGGGGGAACAAACTCTCCACGGAGCGTCCCGGCGGTTGGTGAGTAGAGCCGCAGCATGGGTGCAAAGGAACCCTGCGGGGCCGGCAGCCAATTGCTTTCCTTCTCAGGTCCTGGAGAGACGGTCTGGATGTAGAGGTCCAGCGAGCCGTCATGGTTGTACTCCAAGGGATCGCGGTCGCCAATGGCAAAGCGGTCCAAAATATTCGGGATCTGGAATCCCACGTCGTCATACATGGTCAATGACCAGAACGCGTCAACACTGGGCAAGTTGTCGTGGGAAAAGTGCAGGACGTAGTTGTTCTCGCCGGTGAAAGGATTCCCGTCCGCATCGGTGATGGCATTCGGGTAGATCGCATCGTCAGCCAGGTTGGCACCCAAACCAGCCATGGCCACCATGGCGCGCAGGCGGTAGTTGGTGCCGTAGGTGCCAAACTCCTGATCCCAGTTCCAGCCATTCTTTACGATTCCCACACTGCCCGAGACCACAATGGAAACTAGGTCCGCCAAGGCTGCGTCAAGTGAAGCCGCAATTGCTTCCCGGACCTCTGCACTGAGTGAATCTGCGGTGAAGTCCTGCCCCGGAGTGAAGCCCAGCGCTTCCATTCGGTGCAGAATCGGGAAATCGTTGGGGTGCGCAGGTTGGGACTTCAGCAGCTGGGCAAACAGGCCAAAGAACTCAAATGGGTCCAGGGCATTGACCTGGTCCAGGGGAGGCGTCACATTGTCAATTGCCGGGTCAACGGGCAGGCCCGAAGGCGGGGTGTAGTCCTGCCCCCATTTGCTCAACGGTGTGATCCGGTAGCCGTCCTGCAACGTGTGCACGTTTGCGTAGTCCTGCGGGCCGTTCGTCTGGATCCGGCCAACAATCCACATGGCGGCAGTCGGTGCATGGACAACGGTGGTCCCCTCCGGCGCGTCACCGTCCCAACCCGGTGCAGCCATCAGGAAGTCACGGGCCGCGCCCTGCGTGGTCCTTGTCCCCGGAACAGCAAAGATGTCCGTCCACATGTCGTACATGGGAGTCAGGTAATAGCGCCCGTCACCTTCCGGGACACTGACAATCATGGGCTCCTCCCGAAGGTCCAGCCACGCAATGGAGTACAAGGTGTCGAAGTTGAAGCGGACAACTTCCCGCGCGTCGGCCGCCGGATAGCTGCGCCCGTGGGCGAACTGGTTCACCGGGGCACGCAGGGGCAAGGTATTGGCGTCCGGAACGTTGCAGGCCTGCAGCCGGGTGAGCTCCATCAGGACCATCGGATACGCGAACATGTACGCATCAACAGCGAGTTGCTTCAGTTGGTGATTTTCCATTACTTCCCTCTCGTTTGAATTGGTTCGTTACTCTGCCGCCAAAGAATTCAGAAGCTGCCGATCCCCTTGCCGAGCAACTGCGCACCGAGGACCAGCATGACAACCATCATGATGGTGGCGTTGTTGGCCGTGAGCCAGATCCGGACGTGGTCCAGCATCCCGGTGGCTTTCGCCGGGGCCGCCAGGTATATGACCACGGGTGCCAGCACACTGAGCGCAGCAATGACTATGAATGCCAGAACCGCCACGAGCGCAGGCCCTGTGCCCAGTGTTGCGTGACCGATGGAGACACCGGCGGCGGCAGCCATCAGCAGGTTCTTCGGGTTCACGGCCGCCAGCAAGAACCCCAGCCCAAGTGCCGCACCCGGTTTCATCGTGTCGATGGCGGCCATCCACTTGGGCAGCTGCGCCACCTCACCTGGTTTGGGCCGCGAACGCCACTGCTTGAGCGCAAGGAACAACAACGCCAGGCCAAAGAGCAGCTGAGTGCTTCCCACGATGGGCTGCGGACCGGGATCGTCAGCCTTTTCGGGGATGACGCCCGCCAGCAGGGTGAAAACTCCAACAGCAACGGCAATTCCCGCCACCCAGCCTGTCAGAAACCCCAGTCCGAGCGGCCTGGGCCGCGGCGACATCAGCATCAGGATCGCGGCGATGATCGGCACCGGGCTGATGGCAATGGTGACGGCAAAGGGGAGGATCTCCCCCAATGCTCCATTCATGATTCCCCCAAGTTGGGTTGATGACGGCCAGTTGGATTTAGCAAGTCAGGCCGGATTCAATCTTGTCCTGGGCGTTCTTCACCTGGGCCAGGCTGTCTTCCAGCGCAACCTTCGCTTCAGGCACCGTGAGGTTGTCATCGAGTCCGGACACGGCATCGTCCAAGTCCTTCCAGGCCGTTTCCAGGGCCTTCACCTGGTCTGAACCGACCTTGTCCAGCTGCTTGTCCAGCTCCGTGTAGGCAGTTTTGACCGTGTCCCGGGCAGCCTTGATTTCGGCCAGGGTGGAGGAGGAGTCCAGGGAGTTCTGGACACCGGTTACGGCTTCCACAAAGGCCGTGTTGGCCTGGCAGGCGGCTGCCTTGTTCTCCGAGGGTGAGCTGCTGCACGCGCCCAGGGACAGGCCCAGGCTTGCGGCAAGGGAAACGGCTGTGATGATCTGGATTGCTTTACGCATGGTGACTCCTGTTAATTACTGACTGGTACAAAGTGATGTGTGTGGAACTGCTGGGTTTTAGCCGCCCAGCAATTGGGCCTTGGCGCGTTCAAACTCGGCCTCATCCAAGAGGCCTTGTTGCTTGAGCTCCCCCAACTGCGTCAGCTTGCCCACGATGTCAACGGGGGCGGCTTGTGCGGGTGCCGGGGCCGGCTCCGCGGGGGGAGCGTGTGCGGGTGCCGGGGCTGGCTCCGCGGGGGGAGCCTGGACCGGGGCCGGGGCAGGCGGTGCCGGCGGATAGTCCTGGGCGTATGAGGCCGCAGCCCGTTCGTTCTGGCGTCTGGTTACGGCACCGCCCACGGCCGATGCGGTCCCGGCCACAACTGCTGTCCGCGCAGCCAGCCCCAGCAGGCCGGGCCTTCCAACTCTTCCGATGAAGGGCATGGCCCCTCCTTTCTATGCGTCGGCCTGGCCGAATTCGTTGATGAAACCATTGACAATCGGTGCCGGAATCCGGATGGAGTCCGTGACTGTTCCGTTGGCGGCAGCCACGTTGCCGGCAAGCTCAGTGGCCCAGCTCAGTTCCAGTGCCACAAGCGCCACGCCAGTCCCCTCGGGCATGCCCTGCGCCGCTTCTGTGGCGTCTTCCTCACCAATGAGTCCTGGCAGTGCCGGCGCCAGGCCTGCCGCCGCGGCGTCGTCCTTGGTCAATTCTGAAATCCTCAAGGACCCGTCCGCCGCCCGACCGGCCAGCACCATGTCCAGCAGCCGGACCGTGCCGGTGGATTCCAGCCTTGCCAGTGATTCCAGCACGCCGGGGCTGGGGGCCTCACCGGGGAATTCCACGGTGAAGATCTCCACGGGTCCGTAGTCAAAATTCTCTTGCTCAGCCATGGTTGACCGTCACTTTGCTGTTGATGGAGGGGAACTGCCAACCGCCGTCGAGGACCTCGGCACGGGGGCGGTACAGGCGGACCAGGTAGTTCCAGCCGTCCATGATGGGTAGTGCATTGGGCTCGCCGGGCTCCCCGCCAAAGATCACGGTCACGCTGCCATCTGCGTTGGGGGTTCCCGTGATGTTGTTGACGTTGTAGGCGCCGGCCGGGTTTTCCTCGAAGTAGCCTTCTGCGTTGTACAGCGAGATGGACCAGAATCCGTCCACCGGAACATCGGCAATGTCCAGGGTGTAACGTCCTGCGGGCAGGCCGGGTGTCACGTTGATGTAGCTGGCCTCCGCATCAGGCAGCCCGCCCCATCCGGCCGCGGTGCCGATCAGGTGGCGGATGGGATCAACGTCCTGCTTCTTCCCAAAGCAGCCGTCCAGGCCGGAGAGGCCCTTGGCGAGCTCCAAAAGTGCCGCCCTGGTCGCGGTGACGGCTTCCTCGTCATAGGGTTCCAGCACAAACGGCCGGTTGCTTGCGCTCTGCAGCACCAATTGGTCCTGCAGTGCGTTGACCTGTGCCACGTCCTCAGGGTTTTCCGGGTCGACAAGGATGCGTGCGGCCACCATGACATGGCCGGTGCCAAACTCCTCCACGTCCAGGCGGTAGCTGCCGGGGGTGTGGAACACACGGTTGATGTAGTGGTCCTGGTTGACCACCATGACGGAAACGTAGCGGTTCCCGACGTCGGGAATGGTCAAGTCGGCACCGGCTGAGATGTCCACGACAGCGGCGCTGTAGAGGGTGTCCCGGTTCATCCGGATGATGGGCTGGTCGTCGACGGGAGTGGGAACCTTGCCGTGGCTCCATTGGCCCGTCCCGCCGGCCTGGTGCACGATCGCCGCAAACATGCGGTCGGATTCTGCCCTGGCAAAGTTTGCTGCGTTGACATGAATTTCAGTCATGGGAACTCAGATGCCTTTCACTGGTCAAAAAAGTAACACCCTCAGCTTTTCCGGAATCCGGGCACAGGTCATCATCATTGATTGATGATTTGGGCCCCTGACGGCCCCCAACGTGATCCAATTCGTGGCCATGGGCACCGGCTTGTGGAACTCTTCTGAAAAGGAAACATCGCACCGATCATTCCCGCGCCCTACAAAAGTTAAGGATGAAAATCCCCATGTACTCTTTTGATTCCTCGGCGGTTCAAGACGCCTACGCCCTGGGCATTCCCCTGGTGTTCAACCTTGACCAGGTGCTCCGCTACGTTGAAAGCGGTGTGGGTGCCAACCCGGCCGCTCCCTTCAATTCATTCAGCCATGCGCGCACGCTGGCCGGCCCTGCGGACACCTTTGTCTCCATCAACAACGACACCCTCTACTCCATGGCCCAGCTGGACCTGAGCTCCGGCCCGCTGCTGCTGGAGGTTCCCGACACTGCAGGACGCTACTATGTGTTGCAATTTGTGGATGCCTGGACCAACAACTTTGCGTATGTCGGCCAGCGCGCCACCGGTACCGGGGCGGGGAAATTCCTGATCGTCCCGCCAGCTTGGACAGGCCAAGTGCCCGAAGATGCCACGCTCATTCAGTCCCCCACAGTTGTCGCCTCGATTGTGGGCCGGTGGGCGTGCGACGGCGAGGCCGACCTTCCCGGGATCCACCGCCTCCAGGACGCCATGAAGCTCTCCGCGCTCGACGGCGCATCCCCCACCTTGGGCATCCCAACACCCGCCCCCGGGGTTCCGGAGAGCCTGCTGTTTCTGGAAAAGCTGCGGTTGTGGTCCCAGGCTTTTCCGCCGGCCGGGCGGGACCTTCCGGCATTGGAAGCCCTGGCACCGCTGGGCATCACGGAGCAGGGAACGAGCCCCTATGCGGGGCTGGATGAGGGGACCATCGGTGAATTGGCCCAGGCACTGCAGGGCGCCCACGGCATGGTCCTGGAATTCCTGCGCGGCGGCGGGGTTCCCATGGTCAATGGCTGGCAGTTGGCGTACCACTCCTTTGACTACAACCTGGACTTTTTTGAGGTTGGAACGCTTGATGAGCCGCTCTACACCGCCATGGATCCTGAGCAACGCCCCCTCCTGCGCGCTGCAGCCGCGATTGCCGGGCTCTGGGGAAACCACGCCTACGAGGCAGCCTACGCGGCCGTTTATGTCGACTCCGACGGCAAGCAGCTCAACGGCGAAAACGACTACGTCCTGACCTTTGATCCAACGCCGCCGGTGGGTGCCTTCTGGTCCCTGACCATGTACTCGGTCCCCGACTTCTTCCTTGTGGAGAACCCGCTTGACCGCTACTCCGTGGGCGACCGAACCCCTGGCCTGGTTTACGGGCAGGACGGTTCACTGCAAATCCACCTCGGGGCAAGCAAGCCGGGTGATCCGGCGAAACTGGCCAACTGGCTCCCGGCCCCCGACGGTGATTTCCGTCCACTCCTGCGCATGTATGTGCCCGATGCTGCCGTGATCGACGGCGGCTACCAAATCCCCGCCATCCACCGAATTGCAAAGGACTAACTCCATGGAAACACTGAGAATCGGAAGCAGCATCGACGCCCCGGGCGAGGCCGCGCAAATCCGTGCGGACAAATTCAACCGCCACACCTTTTGGTGCGGCCAAAGCGGTTCCGGCAAAACCTACGCCCTGGGTGTGGTCCTGGAACAGCTGCTCCTGCACACAGAGCTGCCGCTGCTCATCCTGGACCCCAATGCAGACTTTGTCCGGTTGAACGAGACCCGCCCGGGCGCCAATGCCGAGGAGGCGCAGCGTCTTTCGGCCATCCCCATGAGGATCCTCAACTCCACCAACCCCGACGGCGAGCGGCTTCATGCCCGGTACACCGACCTGTCGGTCGAGTCCAAGGCTGCAGTGCTCAGCCTGGACCCCATTGCCGACGCCGACGAGTACAACGAGCTGTTGCACTTCGACCTGAACCCCACCACCTTCGATGCCGCAACCATGCTGCAGGAATTCCGCGACTCCGGCAAGCCGGCCCAGGTCAAGCTGGCCAACCGGGTGGAAAACCTTCGCCCGCTGGACTGGGAGCTGTGGTCGTACGGCGGGGATTCCGTCAACGACGTGGTGGACACCAGACCACGGGTCACGGTCATGGACCTGGGCGGATTCACTGCCCCGGCGGCACCCAAGGTGGCTGCCTTGGCCGTGCTGGAACACCTGTGGGCCACCCGCCATGACCGCAAGCCCATCCTCATTGTGATTGATGAGGCTCACAACATCTGCTCCCCGCACCCGGCAACTGCCGTGGAGAAGGCCCTGACGGAACAATTGGTCCAGATCGCGGCAGAGGGCAGAAAGTTTGGCCTGTGGCTGTTTCTTTCAACCCAGCGGCCCACCAAGATCCACCCCAATGTGCTCTCCCAGTGCGACAACCTGGGTCTCATGCGCATCAATGCACCCCGTGACCTGGCGGAGCTGGGCGAAGTGTTCGGCTTCGTTCCCGCGCAAATGCTGGCGCAGGCCAAGGACTTCGGACTGGGCCAGGCGCTGATGGCGGGCGGTTTTGCCGGCGCCCCCACCCTGGTGCAGATGCGGGACCGGGTGACGGCCGAGGGTGGCTCTGACGTCTCGGTACCCATGACGGCGGGCGCCTGAACTGCAGGGCGAGGGCACGCTCAGGGGCGAAGACGAATGGCGTCCCTGCGTGTGCTCACACCCAGTTTTCGGTAGATGGAGCGCTGGTGGGTCCGCACTGTGTTGACGGAGACAAATAGCGCGGCCGCAATTTCCTCGGCCGTCATGGTGGTCCGCAGGAAGCCAAAGACCTCCTGCTCCCGCTTGGAAAGCTGCGTTCCCAGCATGGCTTGCCTGGAGATGTTGCCAGGGCCGTGGGCAAGCCTTGCGGCGAGGAATCCTTCATGTGCCGTTCCCCAAGCCGCGTGTTCGGTAAGCAGCTGGACCAGGGCGTCATCGCCTCCGGCGAAGGGCCGCACAATGGATTCCTTCACGGCAAGGTCCAGGGCCCTTTCCAGCTGGCGGTGGGCAGCATCACCCTCCCCTTTCCCCCTTGAAATAATGGCGGAGGTAATGAGGGCACTGACGGATACATAAGATGTCATGCCGGTTGCAGAAATACCGCCAAGCATCTGAAGCGCATCGGCCGGGCGCCCCGCGAGACGGGCGAGTTCCGCGGCAAGTGCCAGGCACACCGGGACATGGGCAACATCGCGTATGTCCCGGACCATCTCAAATGCTGCCTCGGGCTCCCCCGAGGCAGCACGCAAGCTGGCCGCGGCAATGAGCCCATAGGTGGGCCATGGAACCCCATGCTGGGGGGACTGGCTAACGCCATCCAGGCGGGATTCGGCTGCGCGGATATCCCGTGCATCCCCTGTGTCGGCGGCACAGAACGCCAGATAAACCCGGGCCAGGGCCGTGTAGGAGGCCTGGTGCCCACCCTGCGCCACCATGTCCAGGAAGGTCTGGTTCGCTTCGGGCAGCCTTCCTTGCCAAAAATCGACGATACCGCGGGCAAAGTGCTCAATGGCGCCGTCATAGTGGTTCCATTCCAGAACTGTGGCATCCTGTCCGGGCACCTCATACTTGGCCATGAGCGCAAGTGCCGAGGAAAAGTACCCGCCGAAGCTCAGCGCCAGCATAAGGTTGGCACGGGTTCGTTGGGCGAGGGTGTGCAGCCCCGAATTCTCGGCCTGATCCAGGGCTGAACGGAGCATGCGCACGGCCGCGGCCGGATTGCGCCGAAGCCGCAGTTCCGTCCACCCCAGGAAGAACATGGCGAAGGCATTTGTCACCGGATTGCCCTGCAGCTCGGCGCTATGCTCCCGGGCCGAGTCCACGGCGATGGCGAGTGCACCGGCGTCGTTCTCTGTGAAAAGCGTGGCAAAGGCCAAGGTGGCGCGGACTTGGTGCGGCACCACGTCCATGGCGGACAATGCTCTGCGGGCCTGCAAACGCAAAAGGGTGGAACCCGGAGCATCGCCCAGGAGGTCAAGGCATGCCGAGCGTATCAGCAGGATTTCGGGGTTCAAGGCAATGTCACCGGGGAGCTGCAACAATATGTCGTTGAGCACTGCGGCACCGGATTCAATCACGATCCGCAGCCATTGCTCCCGCAGAATACCCATCAGCGCCTCGGAATCGCCGGCCAGTAGTGCGTGGGACATGGCTTCCGTGGGGAACAACCGAGCCAGGGCCTGGGCTGCAATGGCATTGAGCCGGCGCCGCCGGCCGCTGTCCGTGCGGTCCAGGATCTGCTGGCATTGGGTGGAAAATTCCTGGCGCCACTTGTAGACGGTCCGGTGCTCCCCGCTCTCATAGCGGTCAAGGAAGATTCCTTGGTTGGCGCATTCTTCCAGCAGTGCCGAGCTGTTTCCCGCCCCCGTCAGGAGCTGTGCCAATGCCGCGTCCAGCCGCAGGCAGGTTGTGCCGGCCAGGACAAATTCAGCTAATTCCGGCCTCATTTGGCCCAGGATGGACGTCGCCACGAATTCGGTCAGCACGGAATGGCCAACGGGCCCGGTACCGCCGGAACCTGACGAGCGAGCAACAATTTCCAGCTGGACTGCTATGGGCCAGCCACCGTTTTCATTGTGGAGTGACTGCGCGGCCTCCTCAGACAGCGCAATGCCCACCTGGTGGAAGTCCTCCACGATCTCTGCCACCGTCAGGGACAATTCCGCCGGCCCCAAGCGGGTGGCAGTTCCACGCGCCAGCATTCGGTTAAAGGACTGGTTCAGCTCAGCGGCGCCCGCCAGCACAAAGCGGAGGCGGTTTTGGCAGTGGTCGGTGAGCGTCTGCAGCAAGCCGCTGGACAGGGTGGAACCGACCAGGTGCGCGTCGTCCACAATCATGACAATTGGCTCTTCCAGCTCCAGCAGACGGCTGGCCACTAGCTCAAGGGTTGCCTGCGTTCCTTGTTCGTCGGGAAATATTCGGGACAGCAGGTGTGCATCGTTCGCGCCGAGCCGGGGTGCCAGGCGATGAAGGGAACTGATGATCCCGCCCAGAAGGGACTCTTCATTTTCGCCGATGTGCCGGCTCAGGCTGAGCCAGGCAACACGCCGTCCCTCGGCGACGGCCCAGGTGGACAGCAAAGCGGTTTTTGCGTAGCCGGATGGAGCGGACAGCAATGTCAGTGGGTACAGGTCCACCAACTCGTCAATGTGCCGGAGCAGCCGTTCCCTTGACCGTGCCGGGCCACCATTTTTCGGCGGCGATACCAGAAACCAGGGCAGCGGTTTCCATTGTGCAATTTCTCGTGTCCCCATGCAGGGATTCTACCGTCACCCGCGCCCCTTTCAGGGAGCGGATGGCACCAAGGGCAACCGTTAGTCCGTGGTGGCCCCGACGTCTGGGCCGGCTCCTGCCGTGCGGACACAGCGGAAGCCTGTATCCGATGAGGCGGAGTCCTCGGCCCTCCCCATGCGAGCCGCCGGCCGGTAACTGAGGCTGTATTCGGGTGCGGAAAGATACGACCCACCCTTGAGGACGCGTCGCGGGATGCCGTCGGCACCTTCTGCGCCGCCGTCCCGGCACGGCAGCGCCAGGGGCGATTCGTAGGGGAGAACGCCGGCGGCGCCCGCATGGGAGCCGGTGTACAGATCGCCGGTCCATTCCCAGACGTTGCCAATGCTGTCGTACAGCTCGAATCCGTTGGGCGGAAACATCCCCACGGGTGACGTGCCAAACCATCCGTCGGAGCTCGAGTTCAGGTAGGGGAACCGGCCGTGCCAGGTATTGGCCAACGCCACCCCGTCCGGATCACGCTCCCGCCCCCAGCTGTAGGGCAGGGGGGTGTGCCCGCCGCTGGCCGCCCACTCGTACTCCGCTTCGGTGGGCAGCCGGGCCCCGATCCACTGCGCGTAGGCCAGGGCATCGGGGTAGGCGATGTGGACTACCGGGTGCTCCTCCAGCCCGAACAGGTCGCTGCCGGGCCCCAGGGGGTGCCGCCAGCTGGCGCCGGGCACCCAGGACCACCAGCTTCGCCAGTCCCTCAGGTCCACCGGGCCGTCGGGTGGGGTGAACACCAATGATCCGGGAGCCAGCTCCTGGATTTCCCGCTGCGGGAAATCCTGCTGGTCCAATCCCCGCTCTGCCAGGGTCACATAGCCGGTGGCAGCTGCAAACGCCGCATATTGGGCGTTCGTGACAGGTGTCCGGGACATGTCAAAGGCCTCGACGGCGCGCTGGTGCTGGGGCCGTTCATCCGGGTAAAAGTCCCATGACCCCATGAGAAACCGGCCAGGGGGAATCCTTACCCAGTCTGCCGGGGATTCCTGCATGGCAGGTTTCCTTCCGTTCATGTTGTACCTCGTTTGCGGATTTCCCTATCCATCCTGCTCTGGCTTCACCAAACATCAATCATCAGCAACTGATGATTTGCGCTCCCGGATGTTCCTTCACACCCTCAGATCCCCGAATGTATTAGCAGGCGCAGAACCGGCTGGCGGCTGCTGACCTTCATTGACAGGACCACCGGACGGACAGGCACAGAACAGATGCAGCGACCATTCACAGGCCTTACGCGGGACAACGTCGCGCGGGAGGCGACGGCCGGGATCACCCTTCTGGCCATCTCGGTCCCACTGAACATTGGCTATGCCCAGATCGCCGGGCTTCCGGCCAGTGCCGGACTCTACGCCCTGATCGTCCCAACCTTGGTCTATGCCGTGCTCGTTTCTTCCCGGCAGGTTGTGGCCTCCCCCGACGCAGCCGCCGCGGCCCTGGTGTTTTCCTCGCTGGTGGGGCTGGGCGTGGCTCCGGAAAACTTTGTGCTCATGGCCGGGGCCCAGGCGATCCTGAGCGGGTTGCTCTTCTTTGCCGCATCGTTCCTGAAGCTGGGCTTTATTGCCAATTTTCTCTCCAAGCCCATCTTGGTGGGTTTTGTGGGTGGCCTTGCCTTGGAGATCATGATCAGCCAGGCCGCCAAGATGTTGGGCGTCAAGATCAATTCCGGCGGGGAATTCCTGGAGAAGTTGTGGGAGCTGCTCACTGGTCTGGGCGGATTGAACATCTTTGCTGTCGCGCTCAGTGCCGGGTCCCTGCTGGTGCTGCTGCTGGGCCGCAGGTTTCTTCCGTCCTTTCCGTGGGCCCTGGCCGTCCTGGTCCTGGCGACTGTTGCCACGGTGGCCTTTGCCCTGGAGGACCGCGGCGTGTCCGTGCTTGGTGAAGTGCCGGCCGGGCCGCCGCAGTTCCAGCTCCCCCGCCTGGACCTGGCCGGTTGGATCTCCCTGATTCCCTCCGCACTGGCGCTCACCATGGTCACGGTTGCCGAGGGGCTTCTGGTGATCCGTGCATACGGCGAAAAGAACGGTTATGCCACCTTGCCCAACCAGGACTTGTTCGCCTTTGGCGCCGCCAATGTGGCTGCCGGCCTGTCCTCTTCATTCGCGGTGGGTTCCTCCACCTCCCGCACGGCGGCCGTGGACCAGACGGGTTCCCGCACCCAGCTGCCCAGTGTTGTCTTGGCGGCAGGAACCACCCTGCTGCTGCTCTTCGGCACGGCCCTGCTGGCGCAGATTCCCTCCCCTGCCATTGGCGCAGTGGTTGCCGTTGCAGTGTTCAAGCTGTTGGGACTGGAGGAGTTGCGCGAGCTCTGGCACCTTTCCCGTGTGGAGTTCGCCATTGGCGCGGCTTGTTTTGGCGGTGTGCTGCTGGTGGGGCCGCTGGGCGGGCTCTTCCTGGCCTTTGTCCTGTCGCTGGTGAACCTGGCACGCAGGGCCGCCAATCCGGCCATCGATGTCCTCTCGGGCGGGGATGACCCCACGGTGTCCCTGCTGGAAAGCAACGACGGCGCCCGCCTCACCGCACCGGGCGTGGCCGTGGTGCGGATCGCGGCACCCATCTTTTTCGCCAATGGCTCGGTTCTTGCGGACCGCATCAACGGGATGGTGCAGTCTGCCGGCGGTGAGCTGGACGTCGTCGTGCTTGATGTTGAGGCCGTCAGCGACATCGATGTGACCGGCGCAGAGGCCCTGCAGGGCGTCATCGCCGGGCTCCGGACGCAAGGGATTGCCTTCGCCTACACCCGGATGCGGCCCGGCCTGCGCAGGCAGCTCAATGGATTTGGGCTGTTGGCGGGCACCCGGGAATTTCCCACAAACCGCGAGGCCGTGGCAGTTCTTGCCCGGACCGGCCCTGTTTCCACTGACCTGCCGAACGGAGCAGAAAAGCCATGATTGATCTCTCCTTGGAGTTACTCCCGGCCCTCTTGGGGATTGTCGCCAGCCCCCTGGCCGTGATGGCGCTGATCGCGGTGCTGCTCTCAAAAAACGCCCGTGTGAACGGTGTGCTGTACCTGGCCGGCTGGGCGTGCGCGGTCATGATTGCCGTAGGTGGCGGCTACTGGTTGTTTGGCTGGCTCCACGTTGCTCCGGAGCTTGACCCCCCTCAGTGGGTTCCTCCCCTGCGCCTGGTTGCGGGCCTGCTGGTGGGCGCCGGGGCCGTTTTCACCTACCGGCGCTCCCGTGCCAAGCTCTCCGCCATGGCCGGCGCCACTACGCCGGAAGAGGTGGCGGCCGCGGCACCCCAGCTGCCGGGCTGGCTGCAGGCCGTGGCTTCCTTCACGGGGCCCCGCTCCTATGCCCTGGGGCTGGGGATCTTCCTTTTGAACCCGGTCAACCTCTCCTGTGCACTCATTGCGGCGCTGGACATCAGGCTGGCGGCGCTGTCGGTTGGAACGTCCTCGACGTTCATGATCGTCTTCATCGCGTTGGGCATTGTTCCCATGTTGGTCCCGGTGCTGCTGACACTGGCCAAGGGCGAAAAAGCCGGCCCCTTGTTGGAGACGCTGCGTGCCTGGATTGCAAGGAACAACGGCACGCTCAGCACCGTGTTCCTGTCCCTGCTGTCCTTTGGCCAAATCCAGAAGTCCCTGGCGGCGATTCCGTGGTTCTGAACATGGCTCCCTTGCGTCAATACATGGCGCGTTTTGGCGACCGGCGAACGGTCAAGGCGGATGTGAAGGCAGGCCTGGTTCTTGGCGTTGAGAGTGTCCCGGACGGTTTGGCGGCAGGCCTTCTCGCCGGGGTCAACCCGGTGCACGGGCTCTACGGCTACCTGCTGGGCACCGTGGGAGGCGCCCTCGCCACGGGTTCAGCGTTCATGAGTGTTCAGGCCACCGGGGCCATGTCCGTCATCATCTCCGATGTCCCGCAGACCCAAGACGCCCGGCAATCTGCCGCGGCCCTGGCCACGCTGGCATTGCTCACGGGCCTGATCATGTTGGCGCTGGGGCTCGCCAAGTTGGGCTCCCTGGTGCGGTTCATTCCCACGGCGGTGCTGATGGGGTTTGTCAATGCCGTCGCCATCAACATCATCCTGGGCCAACTGGACAACCTGACGGGCTACGACGGCCAGGGCGCCAACCGCATCCTGCGGGCCGCGGACACCGTGCTGCACGTGTTCGAGGTCAATCCTGCCGCCCTGGCCGTGGGCCTGGTGACGGTGGGGCTGATTCTGCTGCTGGAACGCACGCGCCTCGGCGCCATGTCCATGGTGGTGGCCGTCATTGCCGGCTCCGGACTGGCTGCACTGTTGAACTTCTCCGCTGTGGAGGCCACTGTGGCACTCCTGGGCGATGTTGCCCAGGTGCCCAACTCGCTCCCGGCCCTGGCGCTTCCCACCTTGGAGTTGGTCCCGGCCCTCATTGTCCCATCGCTCGCCCTGGCACTGGTGGGGCTGGTCCAGGGATCCGCCATCAGCAGCTCGGTACCCAACCCTGACGGGCGCTACCCCGACGCCTCAGCGGACTTCCGGGGCCAGGGCGTGGCCAATCTGGCCACCGGGCTGTTTCAAGGCATGCCGGTTGGCGGGTCCATGTCCGCAACATCCCTTGTCCGTGCAGCCGGCGCCAAGACGGCACTGGCCAACCTGGTGGCCGGTGCCATCATGGCCATGTGCATCTTTGCCCTCGCTCCAGCCATTGGATTCATGGCCATGCCGGCACTGGCGGGATTGCTGATCCTGGTGGGTTTCAGGACCTTGAAGATCCACGATTTTCTGATGGTGTGGCGTACCGGGCCCATCCAGGCAACCGTTGCAACCGTCACCTTCACGCTGACGCTGCTCATTCCGCTGCAGTATGCGGTGCTGTCCGGCGTCGGACTGGCCGTGATCCTGCATATTGCACGCATGTCCAACAGAATCATGGTGAAGCGTTGGGAATTCACTGCCGGGACTGCACTGCCGCGCGAAACTGAGCCGCCCCGGAAACTGGCCAACAGCCAACTGGTCATCCTGGTTCCCTACGGGAGCTTGTTCTTCGCAGCCTCCCCCATTTTTGAACAACAGCTGCCACAGGTGCCTGCCGAGTGCAAGGGAACCGCAATCATCATTCGGCTGCGAGGAAAAGATGAACTTGGCGCCACCTTCATCAAGGCGCTGGAACGATACTCACAGGCTCTGGCTGCGGCCGGCGGCACCTTGATGCTGGCCGGGGTTGGACCCAAGGTGCACGGCCAGCTGGTGGCAACCGGCAGCCTGGACATTCTGGGCAACGATCGGGTCTTCCCTGCCCAGGAACAGGTGGGACTGGCGCTCCAACTCGCGGTGGAGGCGGCAGAAAGGTGGCGCTCTGGACTGGACAGCTAGATGCGGCACCACCAATAGTGGATGATTCACGCCCCCGGGCGAGGCAATCCGCAGCCAGCGCGAAGCAGATTTTCCGGGGTCGTCCCATGATCATTTTTCTCATTCGTGCAGCCATTTGCGTTGGCACCGCTGCACTGGGCTTGCTCGTTGTTTCATGGGTACTGGCAGACTTCAATCTCCAGGTGAGTGGCTTCTTCATAGCCATCCTGGTATTTGCCGCCACCCATTCACTCCATTCGCCGTTCACTTTCAGGATTGCCAACCGCTACGCCCCCGTGGCCTTGGGTGGCATCGGCCTCTTGTCCACACTCACAGCACCCCTGGTGGCAAACCTTTTCCCCGAGGGCCTGCAGATCTCCAGCGCAACAGCTTGGGTTCTGGCACCCGTCATCGTTTGGATCACCACCGCCCTGGGTGCCTGGCTGCTGCCCGTGATCTTCCGCAAGAAGCGCCTTGCCACCAGGGCGGCGCAGAAGAGCGCGCGGCTGGCGCACAAGTAGAAGTGGCACGCATGTGCAGGAATCCGGGCCCAGTCATCAACCATTGGTGAAAATATGCACACTGCGCTCCGATTGCTGTCACGCCTTGAAGCGCCAACCAATAATTGTCACTACAGCACAGGCTGAATACGTTGGACCCGGTCCGTTGACACGGACGGAAAACTAATTGGAGTACATCATGGATTTTTGGTCGTCATTCTGGAACATCATTCTTGTCTTTCTTTCAGCCGTGGTCTTCCTTGGCTACCTCATTGCCCTATTTTCCATCGTCACCGACTTGTTCCGTGACCGTAAACTCAATGGCTGGCTCAAGGCCGTGTGGCTGTTGGCACTGGTCCTCATCCCGCTGCTGACCTCACTGGTCTACTTGATCTTCCGCGGCCAGGGCATGGCCGAACGTGGATACCGCGAAACAGTGGCAAACCAGACTGCGGCGGAGGACTACATCCGCACCGTCGCGCAGACAAGTCCCAGCGACGAGATTGCCAAGGCCAAGGCCCTCTTTGATGCCGGCACCATCAACGCCGATGAATACGAGGCCATCAAGGCCCACGCTTTGGGCACCACCAAGGTTGCTGTTTCCTAACGCGGAAGCACAGCAATCGGAGCCGCCCAGGGCTGCTTGAACCGATGGGCAGGGACGCTGAAGTCAACGCCCCTGCCCATCGGCTGCCAGCTCACGCATCCCACCATGGCGAGCAGGGCATGGGGTTGCATGGGTGAAATGGATATTTTAGGAGTGAAGCAGTGAGCAGCAAAATACCCAGGACCACTATGCCCCCGGCCAGGTCCTCGGGCGCCAATGTCCTGATCAGCCTGGCAGCTGCGGTGATCGTCTTGGTTGGCTTCAACAGGATTTCCGGAATCGTGGGGCCCGTGTTCCTTGCCCTGGTGCTGACGATTTGCGTCCAACCAGTCAAACAACGGCTCCTGGCCAGGGGGGTTCCGCCGGTGTTGGCAGACATATCCACCGTCTTGACTGTTTACGCGATGATTGCTGCACTGGTGGCATCGCTGTGGATATCCGCCGTGCAGTTCACCAATCTAATTCCACAGTTCTCGCCTCAAATCAATGAATTGAGCGAAAAGCTGCGAATCTTCCTGCATGAGAGCCTCGGCATCGGCGAGGAACAAGTTCGCACCATTGTCGACTCGATCGACCTGCGGGCCGTCTTTAATACCGTTGCCGACCTGCTCGGTGGTGCCTTGAACGTGGGCTCGGGCATGGTTTTTCTCTTGTTGCTGGTCTTGTTCATGAGCATCGACGCCACGTACTTCCCCACCATCCTCAGCGAGGTGAAAAAGAACCGGGCGCCACTCGTTGAGGCCTTGGGGAGCTTTGCCCGCATGTCACGTTCCTTCATGACCATGACCACCATTTTCGGCGCCGTCGTCGCTGTCCTGAACCTGTTGCTGCTGCTTGTCCTGGGTGTGCCGGGAGCCGGGTTGTGGGCATTGCTGTCGTTCGTTTGCGGATTTGTCCCCTATATCGGATTCTGGATTTCCCTGGTTCCCGCAGCCGTCATGGCCCTGCTGGCCGGCGGACTGCCCGCGTTCGTCGCTGTGGTGGCGTTTTACGGCGTGATCAATTCCTTGATCCAGTCAGTCATCCAGCCAAGATTCGTCTCAGGCTCGGTCAACTTGAACATGACCCTGACATTCCTGTCCGTCATGTTTTGGTCGTTCCTGCTGGGCCCGCTCGGCGCACTCATGGCCGTGCCGCTTTCATTGTTTGCCCGGGCAATCCTGATTGACGCACATCCGCAGTCAGCATGGTTGCGGCCCTTTACAGGTGACATCAGCGCCTCCAAGGCAACGATGGCCGCCCAACGTGCCGAAGTGTGGGCCAAGACCGCCCATGCGACGCGGCATCACCTTTGACGTGTTTTTGCGCAACGCTGCACCACCAATGACGTGTTCACCATCCAGCTTCACCGCTGGAGGGTTGGCAACCTTTGGATAAAACAAAGGCCGTGCCAGGCAAACCGAAGTTTTGCCTGGCACGGCCGATGCAGCGTCGCGGAGAGGGGTTACCAGCCGCGCTCGGCGAGGCGGTGCGGCTCGGGGATGTCGGCGACGTTGATGCCGACCATGGCCTCACCGAGGCCGCGCGAGACGTCCGCAATGACCGAGGGGTCGTCGAAGAACGTGGTGGCCTTGACCACGGCGGCGGCGCGCTGGGCCGGGTTGCCGGACTTGAAGATGCCGGAGCCCACGAACACACCGTCGGCGCCGAGCTGCATCATCATGGCGGCGTCTGCCGGGGTGGCGATGCCACCGGCGGTGAACAGAACCACGGGGAGCTTGCCGGTCGCGGCAACTTCCTTCACGAGTTCGTAGGGTGCCTGCAGTTCCTTGGCGGCCACGTACAGCTCGTCCTCGGGCAGGGCGGCCAGCTTGGCGATCTCGGAACGGATCTTGCGCATGTGGCCCGTGGCGTTGGAGACGTCACCGGTGCCGGCCTCGCCCTTGGAGCGGATCATGGCAGCGCCCTCGTTGATGCGGCGCAGGGCTTCGCCCAGGTTCGTGGCGCCGCAGACGAAGGGCACCTTGAAGTTCCACTTGTCGATGTGGTGCTCGTAGTCGGCCGGGGTCAGGACCTCGGACTCGTCCACGTAGTCCACGCCGAGGTGCTCCAGGACCTGCGCCTCGACGAAGTGGCCGATCCGGGCCTTCGCCATGACCGGGATGGACACGGCGGCGATGATGGCGTCGATCATGTCAGGGTCGCTGGCGCGGGAGACGCCGCCCTGGGCACGGATGTCGGCGGGCACGCGCTCGAGGGCCATGACAGCCACGGCGCCGGCGTCTTCGGCAATCTTTGCCTGCTCAACGTTGACCACGTCCATGATGACGCCGCCCTTGAGCATGTCGGCCATGCCGCGCTTGACCCGGCTGCTGCCGGTGACAGGTGTTACCTCGGGTGTAGACACAAAAAACCCCTCTGGGACGGAACAGTATGTGAGAGCCGGCGCACGTGATCCGTGGCACCGGCAGCCTCAGTCTATTCCGGGGCCCGGAGGGGATAAAAACAGGTGTTACTGTCCTGAGGGAAGGCTTTCCGCCAGCGCCTGGCGCCGCACCGTGCCGACCCTTTGGAACACCGTGACCAGGCTGGCAATGGCCAGCAGGACAAGCACGACGGCGAGCACGGCTTCCGGGATGCCCAGGCCCACCAGCCCGGTCGCCACGAGGACGACCACGAGCCGGTCCGAGCGTTCGGCGATGCCCACGTTGGCGGTCATGCCCAGGCCCTCGGCCCGGGCCTTGGCATAGGAGACGATGGAGCCCAGCACCAGGCATGTCAGCGCCATGGAGGCGATGAAGCGGTTGTCGCCGCCGGTGTAGAACCAAACGACGATGCCGGCGAACACGGCGCCGTCGCCCACGCGGTCAAGCGTGGAGTCCAGAAAGGCGCCCCACTTGCCGGAACGGCCGAGCATGCGGGCCATGAGCCCGTCGACGATGTCTGAAAAGACGAAGACAGTGATGACCACTGTGCCCCAAAACAACTCGCCCATGGGGTAGCCGATGAGCGCCCCGGCGGCCACGCCGAGGGTGCCGACGATGGTGACGGCGTCGGGTGAGACACGCATCCTCACGAGGAGCGCGGCGACAGGGGTGAAGATGGCGGCAAACAGTGCCCGCGCGTATTTGTTAAGCACCGGCCGCGGCCCCCTCGCCGTTCCCTGCGCCCTGCCCGGGACCGGACTGTGCCGACCCTCCGGGTGACGGCACCGCGGCCCAGGCTTCCGACACCTGCTGGCGCACATCCGCCAGTGTCTGGGTGATGGCTTTGGTGCTGGCGATGATGGGCATGAAGTTTCCGTCCCCTCCCCACCGGGGCACAATGTGCTGGTGCAGGTGCGCGGCAATGCCCGCACCCCCGGTCACGCCCTGGTTCATGCCCAGGTTGAAGCCGGAGGGATTGGCCACCTGGCGCAGAATCCGCATGGCCTGCTGCGAAAGGGCCGCGAACTCGGCGGTCTCCTCCAGCGTCAGGTCCGTGTAGTCCGGCACATGCCGGTACGGGCAGACCAGCAGGTGGCCGGGGTTGTACGGGTACAGGTTCAGCACCACGAAGTTCAGCCTGCCGCGATGGACAATCAGCGACTGTTCATCGCTGCGGTTCGGTGCTTCGCAAAAGGGGCAGCTGTCCTTGCCGGAAAACTGCTCCTGCCCGCCCTTGACATAGGCGAGCCGGTGGGGCGTCCACAGCCGCTGAAAGGCATCCGGAACCCCGGGGAGTTCAAAATCATCCACAACGGGCTCTGGCGCCCCACCGAAATTGCTCACGCCGTGCGGTTCCTGACTGCCTCCACAATGCGGCGGACGGCCTCTTCAACGGGCACGCCGTTGTCCTGGCTGCCGTCCCGGAAGCGGAAGGAGACGGCGTTGGCGTCGGCGTCGTCGCCGCCGGCGATCAGGACAAACGGGATCTTGTCCTTGCTGGCCGTGCGGATCTTCTTCGGGAAGCGGTCGCTGGAGATGTCCACCTCGGCACGGATGCCGGCCTTCTTCAGCTGGGCGACGACGTCGAACATGTAGTCATTGAAGGCCTCGGCCACGGGGATGGCCACAACCTGGACCGGCGAAAGCCAGGCCGGGAAGGCGCCGGCGTAGTGCTCGGTCAGCACGCCCATGAAGCGCTCCACGGAACCGAACAGGGCACGGTGGATCATGACGGGGCGCTGGCGTGTGCCGTCGGCTGCCTGGTACTCAAGCTCAAAACGCTCGGGCAGGTTGAAGTCCAGCTGGATGGTGGACATCTGCCAGGTGCGGCCCAGCGCATCCTTGGCCTGCACGGAGATCTTGGGGCCGTAGAACGCGGCTCCGCCGGGGTCGGCGACGAGTTCCAGGCCGGATTCGCGGGCGACATCGGCCAGGGTCTGGGTGGCTTCCTCCCAGACTGCGTCGTCTCCGACAAACTTTTCCGGATCCTTGGTGGACAGTTCCAGGTAGAAGTCCTCCAGTCCGTAGTCCTTCAGCAGGGACAGGACAAAGTTCAGGGTCTCGGTGAGCTCATCCTTCATCTGCTCCTTGGTGCAGTAGATGTGGGCGTCGTCCTGGGTCATGCCGCGCACGCGGGTCAGGCCGTGGACCACGCCGGACTTCTCGTAGCGGTATACCGAGCCGAATTCGAACAGGCGCAGTGGCAGTTCCCTGTAGGAGCGTCCGCGGGAGCGGAAGATCAGGTTGTGCATGGGGCAGTTCATGGGCTTGAGGTAGTAGTCCTGGCCGGGCTTGCGCACCGTGCCGTCCTCGTTCAGTTCGGCATCCACGTGCATGGGCGGGAACATGCCGTCCCGGTACCAGTCCAGGTGGCCGGAGACCTCGTACAGGTTGGCCTTGGTGATGTGCGGGGTGTAGACGAACTCGTAGCCGGCCTCAACGTGGCGCTTGCGCGAGTAGTCCTCCATCTCCTTGCGGATGATGCCGCCCTTGGGGTGGAAGATGGGCAGGCCGGAGCCCAGCTCGTCCGGGAAGGAGAACAGGTCCAGTTCCACGCCAAGCTTGCGGTGGTCGCGGCGCTCGGCCTCGGCGATGCGCTCCTGGTGGGCTTTGAGGGCTTCCTTGGTGGGCCAGGCCGTTCCGTAGATGCGCTGCAGCTGCTGGTTGTTCTGGTTGCCCAGCCAGTAGGCAGCGGAGGTGCGGGTCAGGGCGAAGGCGTTGGAGATCAGCTTCGTGTTTTGCAGGTGCGGGCCGCGGCAGAGGTCGCACCAGACTTCCTCACCGCTCTTGCGGTCGATGTTGGAGTAGATGGTGATGTCACCGGCACCCACCTCAACGTTCACGCCCTCGGCGGAGTCGCCGTCGTTCTTCTTGCCCAGCAGCTCCAGCTTGTAGGGCTCGTTGGCCATGGCTTCGCGGGCCTCGTCCTCGGAGACCACACGGCGGGCAAACTTCTGGTTCTGGTTGACGATCTTGAGCATCATCTTCTCAAGCGTCTTCAAGTCTTCGGGAGTGAAGGGCTCGGCGACGTCGAAGTCGAAGTAGAAGCCGTCGGTGATGTAGGGGCCGATGCCGAGCTTCGCGTCGGGGCGCAGCTGCTGCACGGCCTGGGCCATGACGTGGGCGGTGGAGTGGCGCAGCACGTCCAGGCCGTCGGGGGAATCGATCGTGACGGCTTCCACGGAGGCGCCGTCCACGAGTTCCGCTGCGAGGTCCTTCAGGGCGCCGTCGACGCGCATGACAACAACGTCGCGGCGTTCAAAGAACAGCTCCGCGCCGGTGGTGCCGGTGGCCACCGCAGTCGTCTCGCCGTCGACATTAATGGTGATCTGTGTATCCACTGGCACTGGTAACTCCTTGTTTGTCATGTACGGCTCCTTGTCCAAGCAACATACGGGGGTTGCTGTGAGCCTCTTCGATGGTATCGGTTCGCCGGGCGCCCACCAACACGGGCGGGTCGGTCAGCCGGCGGCCGCAGGCGCGGCGCCGGGCACCGGCAGCGAGACGGTGTCGTGCAGGTCCCACGCCTCCAGCGCCTGCACCGTGATGCCGCGCGGGCCCGTCCGCCGGGTCAGGCCGCGAATCAGCAGCATGCGGGTGCCAAAGAGCAGCGGCCCGGACTTGTCCTGCGCCTCGGAGAAGAAGACGGTGTCCACGCAGCCGGTGCCGTCATCAACACTGATGAACACCACCCGTTTCCCGCCGCGCATGGGCGGGGTCTGGGTGGCGATCCGCACCCCGGCCACCAGCACCTCGGTGTTGTTGCGCAGGCCCAGCAGTTCCTCCGCCCGGTGCACGCCCACCGCGTCCAGGTAGGGCGCGTAGCTGCCCATCAGGTGTTCGCTGACATCCAGGGAGAGCAGGTCCAGCTCGGTGCGCACCGTCTCCGCCATGGCGGGCGCCGGGTGCTCGGCTGCGAGCGCACCCAGTTCCACATCCTCCATGGGCAGGGCGAGCTGCCCGGAGATGGGTTCGCTGCGCTTGTTGGCCGAGCGGGCGGGCAGGCTGTTGACGTGCGCCACGAGGTCGGCCCGGTTGGCCGTGTTGCCCGTGAGTTCCTTCGCCTTGCTGTGCAGGGAGTCGAGGGCGCCAAGCTGGGCCAGGCGTTTCAGGGTGGGCCGGCTCAGCCTGGCCCGGTCGCGCAGGTCTGCGAGGGAGTCGTAGGGCTGGGCCGCAACGATGCGCTTGAGCTCGGTCCCGCTCAAACCGTAGACCCCGGCCAGCGACAGCCGGATCCCTGTGGTCCCGTCCGGCGTGCGTTCGGCCCGGTACTCGCCGGTGCTGGCGTTGATGTCCAGCGGCAGGATGGGGATGCCCAGGCGCCGCGCCTCGGCCACAAGCAGCCGGCGCGGGTACATGCCGGGGTCGTGTTCCCACAGCCCGGTGAGGAATTCGGCAGGGTGGTGCGCCTTCAGCCAGGCCGACTGGTAGGTGGGCACGGCGAACGCTGCCCCGTGCGCCTTGCAGAAGCCAAAGCTGCCAAAGGCCTTCAGCGTCCCCCACACCTCTTCAATGGCCGACGGCGCGTACCCCCGTCCCGCTGCCTTCTCCCGAAAGTAGGCTTCCACCGCGGGCTCCACATCTTCCTTGCCCAGTGCGCGCCGGAATTCGTCTGCGCGTGAGAGCGTGCATCCGGTCATGACGTGGAAGGTGCGCAGGACCTGTTCGTGGAACACGGTGACGCCGTGGGTTTCCGCCAGGACGGGGACCAGGTCGGGGTGCGGGTAGCGGGGTGCGGCGAATCCGGCCCTGCTTTCCAGGAAGGGCTTGACCATGTTTGACTGCATGGGCCCGGGGCGGAAGAGCGAGATGTCGATAATGAGGTCGTTGAACTCGGCGGGCGCCATCTTGCCCACCAGTTCCCGCTGGCCCGGGGACTCGATCTGGAAGCAGCCCAGCGTGTGGGTGCTGCGGATCAGCTCAAAGGTGGGTTCGTCGTCGAGCGGGACGGCGTCCAGGTCTATGGCGCCGGTGGCGTCAATGAACGGCGCGTCCGGTGCGTGCCCGCCCTCCGCCGCCACGGCCTCCTTCGAGGGGTGCAGGCGGATGACCTCACGCACCGCGTACGCCATGGCGCTTTGCATGCGCACGCCAAGCACATCCAGCTTGAGCATGCCCATGGCGTCCATGTCGTGCTTGTCGAACTGGCTCATGGGCAGGCCCATGCCGCTGGGCTGCACCGGTGTGCGGTCCAGAAGCGAGGAGTCCCCCAGGATCACCCCGCACGGGTGCATGGAGATGTGCCGCGGCAGGGAGTCCAGGCGCTCGGTGAGGTCCACCAGCAGGTCCAGCTGCGCCCCTCCCCGGTGCCCGCCGCCGTCGCGGAAACCTGTGCCGTCAGTGCCGTCCGGCAGGCCAGTGCCGTCCATGCCATAGGTGCCGTCCGGGTCCTCCGGGCCGTTCAGCCCTCGGGATTCCCGGACGCGGGCGGCAAAGTCGCGCAGCTCCGGCTTCTCCTCCAGCGCCTCCCGGAAGGATCCGGCAGAGAACCGCCACAGCTGCTTGGCGATTTCATCGATCTCCCCCTTGTCCATCCCCAGTGCCAGCCCGGCATCCCGGACGGCTCCGCGGGCCCGGTAGCTGTTCTGCATGCTCATCAGGGTGACCCGTTCGGAGCCGAAGCGCTCAAAGATGCGGCGGTACACGTTGTGCCGTTCGGCGCTTTCGACGTCGAGGTCGATGTCCGGCAGCGTGGAGCGGTCCAGGGACAGGAAGCGCTCAAAGAGGAGATCGTTGGCGATGGGGTCCACCGCGCTGATGCCCAGCAGGTAGTTGACCAGCGACGACGCACCCGAACCTCTCGCGGCCCGGCGCACCCCCATGGAGCGGATCATTTCGGAGACCTCGGCCACGGTGAGGAAGTAGGAGTCAAAGCCCAGCCCGGAAATCGTGGACAGCTCCGTCTCCAGCCGGTTGCGCACCTTTAGGAGCTTCTCCCCGCGCAGCCCGGCAAAGCGCTGGTGCAGCCCCGACTCGGCACGCTGGCGCAGTTCCGCGGCGGCAGGCTGGGACAGGCCCAGCACGTGCGCTTCAGGTGTCCTGGGCGTTTTCCAGCCGAGGTCCGCCACGGGGTCAAGCCGGCACTTGTCGGCCAGCTGGGCGGTGTTGGCCCACAGCTGCCGCAGTTCCGCCCCGCCCCAGCCGCCCTGGCGGATGACCTCCCGTGCCACCACTTCCATGTCCGCGGCACTTTTGAGCCAGGCCCGGCTGGTGCGCTGCAGGCCCTCGTGCCTGTCCAGTGCCGTCAGCGGGGCAATGTTCCGGGCGGCGTCCAGGACGTCGGCGGTGGGGGCATCCACCTCGCGGGCGTAGCGGACGGCGTTGCTCAGCACGGCCGGGACATCGAATTCCTGTGCCAGCTTCAGCATGCGCACGGCGTGCGTGGTGCTCATGGGCGCGCCGGGCTCGCTCTGGTGGCTGACGATCTCCACCACCATGGACCCGGCGGGCATGGCCGCGCGCCATGCCAGGAACCTGGTCCTCGGCAGCAGGTACCTGCGCCCGTTCAGGGCCCTTGCCACGGGCGAATCAGGCCCCAGCAGCACCGTCAGGGCCGGCTTTCCGCTGGCCGCGTCCAGCACCCCCGCAGCCAGCTGCCCCAAGGTCAGCCCGACCCGGTTCCTGGGCTGGGCATGTGCTGACGAGACGAGCCGGCACAGGGCCGCGTACCCTGTTCCCGGCGGCAGTGAGCTGCCGCCGTGGGCCAGCACCACCACCCGCCCGGCAGTCTCCATCCCGTCCGGGCCTTCCTCCAGCACGGCCAGGTCAACGCCGACGATGGGGTCGATCCCGGCCGCCATGCAGGCCTTCACATGTTTGACAGCACCGTACAGCCCGTCCCTGTCCGCAATGCCCAGTGCGTCCCCGTCAACGGCGGCCGCCGCCACCAGTTCCTGCGGCCACGAAACACCGAAGTGGGCGCTGAAGGCTGAGGAGGCGTGGAGGTGGACAAAGTTACGCACCGTCCAGCCCCTCCCCCGGGTCCAGGCCAAAGTCGCCGCCGGCGTCCACGGCGCCACCAGGATCGCCGTCCGCGGGGTCCTCCGCAAACACGGCGTCCTCCGGGTCATAAATCTTTATGACCCGCCACCTGCCGGCGGGCCGGTAGTGGGCCACGTCCAGGCTGAAGGGCTGCGCCGTGCCGTCGCTGAGAACCATGCGCCAGATCTGGGTGTCGACGGCCCCCACCCCGGTGCCCGGCGGGAGTCGTTCGTCACGCTCCCACCAGGCCCGGCGCTCATACCAGCACAGCGGATGCGGGGCCACGTCGTAGACCGTCCCGCGCCACACCAGCTGCGCGGGCTCCCCCTGCGCTGAATACATCACATCCACGGCCTCGCTAAAGATGCCCATGCACGTGCTCCCATCCCAGCCGGCAGCAACTGCCGGCCCAAATCGCGCACCGAATACCAGTGCCGCAAATTTGATTAGTATATATGTTCGACTGAATTTCAGTGTACGCTCAATTCCATGCGGAAGTAACCGCTCAATTGGGAAGAACGCACGGTCCGGGCACCAGTTCGGCATCGATCGCGTTATGTAGATAGCTGACAACGCAACGGGCGTCTACCATGGCCTTACGGCCATTGGTTCAGGCGCGCTACCAGCGCCACAACGATTTTTAAGGAGCGTTCCATGACAGACATGGTCACCCTCATCGCCAAAACCACTCCGTTGGAGCGGGAGTTGAACATCACTTCCCGCACCGTGCAGCCAACCGACCTTCCGCGCCTCGGCGAGCTCTACTTCACCGCCTACGACGCCGGTGTTGCCGGCGATTCACTCGAGGTGGCCATTGCCGACATGCAAGCCTCCCTGGAGGGCAAGTACGGCCCGTTCCTGCCCGAGGCATCCCACGTTGCCCTGGATGAAAGCGGCAAGATCGTTGCCGCGGTCCTCGTCGTCGAACGCGCCGTGGGCGATGACACCCCGGAAGCACCCTTCATCATCGAACTGATCACGGACCGTGAGCACCGCCGCCGCGGCCTGGCCGAGGACCTGGTCCTGGCCACCCTGGACACGCTCTTCAACGAGGGCCAGAAGGACGTGGCCCTGCGCGTGGAGGCCAGCAACTCCGCCGCGCTGGCACTCTACCTCTCGCTGGACTTCCACCGCTGGTCCCCGGAGTCTGCCGAAGACTGACACCGGCACGACGGCGCACGGCCCGCCTTGGGCGCGCTGCCGGGTGCACCACCACTGCTACACCTCAATGGCCTCGATCAATTCGGGGCCATTGTTGCGTACATTGCCCACCGCACTGCCCACCGCATCCAGCTCCCACGCAGCAGCCAGGCCCCAGGCCTCGTCCAGTGCGGCGGCCAGCAGCGGGCCGGCATCCTTGGTTCCGGGGTCCAGCCATTCGACCAGCCCGTCCTTGCCCAGCGGCACAGGGAGCCGGTCATGCAGGGTGGCCAATTCGCCGTCGGGCGGGGAAGCCATGGTCAGGATGGTGCATGAGAGCAGCCACTGGTCAGGGGCGCCGTCCTCCTTGGCAGGGTCCTTCCACCACTCGTACAGCCCGGCGAAGACAATGAGCGAGCCGTCGGTGCTGTGCACGAAATACGGTTGCTTGGTCTTGCCGTCGGGCGACTTTTTCCATTCAAAATAGCCCTCCACGGGGACGCCGCAGCGCCTGGCCTTCATGGCGGCCCGGAAGGTGGGCTTCTCGGCGGCCGTTTCGCTGCGGGCGTTGAAGGCGCGCACGCCCACCGCGGGGTCCTTGGCCCAGCCGGGCACCAGGCCCCACTTGGCGACATGGACCTGCCGGTGCACGGCGCCGTCGATGATCCGCTCCAGCACAATGGGCACATCCGTGGTGGGTGCCACGTTCCATGAGGCGCGCAGCTCGAGGTTGGCATCCGCCTCGGCCTCCAGCTCCGCCACGAGGTCGCCCACTGCCCTTGCCATCACATAGCGTCCGCACATGAAAACCATGGTGGCACACTTTCGGCCCCGGCGGGGCGCCCCCGGCCCATGGCGGGCCCGGGCGGGAGGTGGCGGGGCGCCGGGAAGGCAGGCACCGCCGTCGAACGTCCCGAAGCAAGGAATATGCACGGCGGATAGTAGCGTTGTGCCTAGTAGCAAGCAATCTACCTTCAAGGAGCACCTACCGTGGACTTCACACCCGAGACCGGCACCATCACCATGTTTTCCACCACTTGGTGCGGCTACTGCAAGCGGCTGAAGAAGCAGCTGGATGCGGAGGGGATCGGCTACACGGAGATCAACATTGAGGAAGTGGCCGGCACTGCCGAGCTCGTCGAGAGCCTGAACAACGGCAACCAGACGGTGCCCACCGTCCTCTTCCCGGACGGCTCCGCCGCCACCAACCCCTCACTGAAGGACGTCGTGGAGCGCCTCGCCGCATAGCCGCCACCGGCATGCCGGACACCGGGCCGCACGCAACGCGGCCCCACCACAAGAGCCCCTTCAAGCGCCAACCATGTAGCCTGTCAGGAACCCCATCGAATGTTCCCGGCAAGGGAACACGGCTGCTTGAAGGAGCTCTTTATGGTTAACAAGGTCATTCACAGGGTCCAGGGCGCAGTGGTGCGCAGCAAGGACGCACCCGTCACGCTCGAGACCATCCTCGTGCCGGATCCGGGTCCCGGCGAGGTCCTCGTCGACATCCTCACCAGCGGCGTCTGCCACACCGACCTGCACTACAAGCAGGGCGGAATCAACGACGACTTCCCGTTCCTGCTGGGCCATGAGGCCACGGGCGTGGTCAACACGGTCGGCGCCGGAGTCACCAACGTGGTTCCCGGCGACCGCGTCATCCTGAACTGGCGCGCGGTCTGCGGCAACTGCCGCGCCTGCGCCAAGGGCCAGGCCCAGTACTGCTTCAACACCGCCAACGCCACGCAGAAGATGACGCTCGAGGACGGCACCGAGCTCTCCCCCGCGCTGGGCATTGGCGCGTTCATTGAGAAGACCCTCGTGGCTGCCGGGCAGTGCACCAAGGTCGACGCCGATGTGGACCCTGCCGCTGTCGGCCTCCTTGGCTGCGGCGTCATGGCGGGCCTGGGCGCGGCCATCAACACCGGCGGCGTCAAGCGCGGCGACACCGTGGCCGTCATCGGCTGCGGCGGAGTCGGCGCGGCCGCCATCGCAGGTGCCGCCCTGGCCGGCGCCACCACCGTCATTGCCGTGGACCGCGACCCGAAGAAGCTGGCCGCCGCCAAGGCGCTCGGCGCCACGCACACGGTGGACGCCACGGTTGAGGATGCGGTCGTCGCCATCCAGAACCACACCGGCGGTTTCGGGGCAGATGTGGTGATTGACGCCGTCGGACGTCCCGAGACGTACAAGCAGGCGTTCTATGCCCGCGACCTGGCCGGCACAGTGGTTTTGGTGGGCGTGCCCACCCCCGAGATGGTGCTCGAGCTGCCGCTGCTGGACGTGTTTGGGCGCGGCGGTTCGATGAAGTCGTCCTGGTATGGCGACTGCCTGCCGTCCCGCGACTTCCCGATGCTGGTTGAGCTGTACAAGCAGGGCAGGCTGGACCTGGATGCCTTTGTCAGCGAACGCATCACGATCAACGACATCGAGGCCGCTTTTGCCAAGATGGGCGAGGGCTCCGTGCTGCGATCGGTGGTGGAATTCGCATGAGCGCGCGCATTGAACGGCTCATCACCTCAGGCACCTTCTCGCTCGACGGCGGCACCTGGGACGTGGACAACAACGTATGGATAGTCGGTGACGATGCCCAGGTGTACGTCATTGACCCTGCGCACAATCCGGAGGCCATCAGGGAGGCCGTGGGGGAACGCACCGTCAAGGCCGTGCTGCTCACGCACGGCCACGACGACCACATCCGCCACGCCCGCGCCTTCGCCGCCCTGGTTGGGGCGCCGGTGCTCATGAACCCGGCCGACCAGATGCTGTGGGAGGACATCTACCCCGGCACCACGCCCGACGGCACCATCACCGACGGCGACGTGTTTGAGGTGGCCGGCACACAACTGGCGGCCCTGCACACACCCGGCCACTCCCCCGGGTCCATGTGCTTCCACGCAGCGGACCTGGGCACCGTGTTCTCCGGCGACACCCTGTTCAACGGCGGGCCGGGTGCCACGGGGCGCTCGTACAGCGACTTCCCCACGATCGTGAAGTCGATTTCGGAGCGGCTCATGGTGCTGGCGCCGGAGACCGTGGTCAACACCGGCCATGGCGACTCCACCACAGTTGGTGCCGAGGCCGCGGGCATCGCGGCCGCCCGGGACGGGCTGTAGCCCCACGCCCCCGCCGAACGTACAGTTGATGCCGGTGTTCTCCAAGAACACCGGCATCAACTGTACGTTCGGGCGGCAGCCTTGCTGACGGCCCGGGCTCCGCCACGGGTCAGCGGTCGGTGGTCTCCTGCGCCTTCGCAGCGGACGCCGGCGGACCATATTCGGTGGCTGCCCACGAAGCCAACAGCTGCAAGGCCTGCTCGGAGGCGGAACCCGGTTCGGCGGCGTAGATCGTCAGGGTCAGGCCGGGTTCAGCCGCCATTTCCAGTCCCTCATAGGCCAGGGTGATCTCGCCGACCACCGGATGATGGAACGTCTTTGACCCCGTGCCGTGATGCCTGACGTTGTGCGCACCCCAGCGGCTCCGGAACTCGTCGGAGCGGGTGGACAGTTCTCCGATCAGGTCGTGGAGTTCCTTGTTGTGGGGGTCGCGCGCCGCCTCGGTGCGCAAGATGGCCACCGTCACCTCGGCAAACAACTCCCAATCGGGGTAGAAGTCGTGCGCCCGATCGTCAAGAAATGTGAAGCGGGCAATGTTCGGCGGCTGGCCCGGCATGTCGTAGACGTCCTGGTGAAACGCCCGCGCCAGGTTGTTCACCGCCAACAAATCCATGCGTCCGTTGCGGACAAATGCCGGACCCGCGGTGACGGCATCCAGCGTCCACTGCAGGCTCCGGTGCACCGTCCACGTCTTGGAACTGCGTCGCCTCGGCGGCCTGGCCACCGGACTCGCCGCGTGGGCGAGATCGAACAGGTGCGCCCGTTCGGCGTCGTCAAGCAGGAGGGCCTTGGCAACGCTGTCCAGGACCTCGGGCGAAGCACCGCTGATGGCACCGCGCTCCATCCTCGTGTAGTACTCGATGCTCACCCCCGCCAGGGCCGCCACCTCGCTGCGGCGCAAGCCTTTGACCCGCCTGTTGGCGCCTGCCGGGAGGCCTACCTGCCCGGGGTTGACCAGGGCACGGCGTGACATGAGAAACTCACGCACCTCTGCTCGATTGTTCATGCCTCCACACTATCGGCGGCACGTCCGTGCAGGGAGTCCCTGTCAAGGCCTCCCCCGGCAGAGGCGCAACCATGAAAAGTGGACGGTGTTCTGCCTGCAGGCGGCACAAACGGTGCCGGGCTGCCCATCCGCCATCCGGCCTGTTGCCCGTTGCCATGCACGACGGCGGAACGAGGCCCGCCGCTGTCAGCCCACCTTCCCGATTGCCAACTGCCCCGGCGGCGTCTGGGGGGGCCTGGCCGTACCCCTTTCAACAGGGACTCCCCCGCTGCCTGCGGCCAATGTTGACTGGGCAAGGGACAACGACCAACACCGGCAGCCACTTGCAACCGCACCGGCCAACAGGAAGAAACCACGCCACCTTGACTTCAGAAACTACGCGAACAGGCCACGGCAGAGTGAACGTCGCGGCCGCGCCCGCCGGGGCCCACCTCGGCCACGTCACGACCGTGCCGCCGGCACCGGCAATCCCGACAGCCCCAGGGGTGCGCCGGCTGCCCTGGCCGGCATTGTTGGTCATGGCGTTGATGGGCTTCATCCTGATCTCCACCGAAACGATGCCGGCCGGACTCCTGCCGCAAATCGCGGGCGGGTTGAACGTGTCCGAAGGAACCGCCGGCCAGCTGGTCAGCGCCTTCGCCCTGGGCACGGTGGTGCTCACGATCCCCGCCATCGCGTTCACCCGCGGCATGCGGCGCAAACCTGCCCTTCTTGCCGGGATCCTTGGCTTCCTGCTCGCCAACACCATCACCGTCTTCTCCTCCGACATTGCACTGGTCCTGGCCGCCCGATTCATGGCGGGCGCGTTCTCTGGACTGCTCTGGGGCATGCTTGCCGGGCATGCCCGCCGCATCAGCGCTCCGGAACTGGCCGGCCGCGCCCTCGCCATCGCCTCCATAGGCACGCCGCTGGGCCTGGCCCTGGGAACGCCCTTTGGATCCTGGCTGGGCTCAACCTTTGGCTGGCGCTGGTCCTTTGGGGTTCTCTCGGGCTTGGCAATCCTCACGGCCCTTCTGGCCATCGTGCTTGTCCCCGATGCCGCCGGCCAGAGGGTCGAATCTCAAATCCCCATGGCCAAGGTGTTTGCCATCCCCGGCGTGTCAGTGATTCTCCTGGTGATCTTTGCCTGGATGCTTGCCCACAACACGGTCTACACCTACATCGCCCCGTACCTGCGCTCGGCCAACCTTGCGTTGGGCGTCGAAGCGGCCCTGTCCGTGTTCGGCGTCTCAGCCCTGATCGGCATCGTCGTCACCGGCATGCTCATCGACCGTGCGCCCCGGCCCCTGGTGCTGGCCAGCATCACCCTGTTCCTGACCGCCGGTGTGGTCTTCTTCGCAGGCGCACATTCCCTCCCTGCGATACTCGTCGCACTGGTCCTGTGGGGGATCGCCTTCGGCGGCGCGGCTCCACAACTTCAAACGGCCATCAGTGTGGCAAGCGGTGAAAACGCCGACGCCGCAAATTCCCTCCTCGGTGTCGCCTTCAACGTCGCCATCTTCGCGGCCGGACTCCTCGGTGCCGTCCTCGTCTCCCACTTCGGCGGCATGGTCCTGCCGGTCCTCATGATCGGCCTCGCCGCCGCCGCTCTGCTCGTCGCCTGCATCGCACGCCGCACGGCCTTCCCGGCCCACCACTAATCCCACACACAGACCAGGAGAACCCCATGCCCACCGTCAAGGCCTACGCCGCTACCTCGCCCACCGGACCGCTCACACCCACCACCATCGAACGCCGTGATCCAGGGCCGAATGATGTGCTGATCGACATCAAGTTTGCCGGGATCTGCCATTCCGACATCCACACCGTCCGCGGAGACTGGGGCCCGCAAAGCTATCCGCTCGCCCCGGGCCACGAAATTGCCGGCATCGTGACGGCGGTCGGCCACGCCGTCACCAGGCACGCAGTCGGGGACCGTGTGGGCGTGGGCTGCATGGTCAACTCCTGCGGCGAATGCATCCACTGCCGCGCCGGCGAAGAGCAATACTGTCTGGCAGGACACACCGGAACCTACGGCGCCACGGACCGCGACGGCACCATCACCCAGGGCGGCTACTCCACCCACATCGTCGTCTCGGAGAACTTCGTCGTCAGCATCCCCGACGGCCTCGCCCTCGACGTCGCCGCACCCCTGCTCTGCGCCGGCATCACCACCTACTCACCCCTGCGCCACTGGGGTGCCGGACCGGGCAAAAAGGTCGCCGTCGTCGGCATGGGCGGACTGGGCCACATGGGCGTCAAGCTCGCCGCCGCCATGGGCGCCGAGGTGACTGTCCTGTCCCAAACCCTGAACAAGCGCGACGACGGACTTAGCTTGGGCGCCCAGCGCTACTTTGCGACTGGCGACCCCGAGACGTTCACCCGGTTGGCCGGCAGCTTCGATTTGATCATCAGCACCATCAGCGCCGCGGTCGACATCAACGCCTACCTGAAGCTGCTCTCACTCAATGGAACCCTGGTCCTTGTGGGCGCCCCTCCGGAAGCTCTCCCGGTCCAGGCGTTCTCGCTAAGCATGGGGCGGCGCTCCTTCGCCGGTTCCACCATCGGCGGGATCCGGGAGACCCAGGACATGCTCAATTTCTGTGCCGAGCATGGACTGGGAGCGGACATCGAGGTCATCTCCGCCGGGCAAATCAACGAAGCCTACGAACGCGTCCTGGCCTCCGACGTCCGCTACCGCTTCGTCATCGACACCGCCACGCTCTGACCCATGGCAACGGCTTCCACCCTGCCGAACGTACAGTTGATGCCGGTGTTCTCCAAGAACACCGGCATCAACTGTACGTTCGGCGAAGCGTGTCCCGGCGGATCAGGTGAGTTGCGTGTGGTGCGCATACTCCGCCAGCACGGCCGCCTCCACATCGTCCACCGTGACGCCGGGACGCAGGTCCTCGACGGCGCCCGCCGTGGCCGGGTCCCAGTCCAGCCCAAGCGCCGCATAGCTGTCTGTCAGGACCTTGCGGATGGGGGCGGAGTTTTCCACCACAATGACGGAGCTGAACAGCCATGCCCCGGACACCACCCGCTGGGCGGTGCCCACCAGCTTGATGCTGTGTCCTGCACCGGCCCCTACGGCCGCGCCCCGGCCGTAGACACTGAACTCGCCCGGGCAGTATTCACCCGGGATCTCGCCCACTCCGGCATCGACGCCCAGTGACTTCAGGGCCTCCGTGAACAACCCGCCGAAGAAGGCAAAGCGCGCCTTCGCCCCGGCGATGGCGTCGTCCTCACGCTGGATGTGGTCAACGACCAAGGTGCCCTGGTGGTAGGCCGCAGCCCGGCCGCCGGCACGGCGCACGGCAGGCACAAAGCCGTTGTCCCGGGAAGCCTGTTCCGCTGCGGCGAAGCCAGGCATTTTTGCATCGCGCTGGCCAAAGGCCACTGTGGGTTCCGGCCGGTAAAGGCGCAGCATCGCCTCGCGGCTGCCTGCCTTCACCTCGGCCAGCAGGTCCAGGGCGCGGTCAAGGTCGGCGGCTGCTCCGCTGTTGGCCACCTGGCGGTGGACCTGCAGCGCAGGCGCCATCGGGGAACTCACTGCTCGTGCGGGAGGGGACGGACCGTCAGGATCTGCTCCGAGCGGCCGAAGGGCCCGTCAACATCGTGGAGCACGGACGAGGTGAGGCCGACGCCGTCGGCCCCGATGGTGACAGAGGTGTTCAGGCCGAGCCATTCACCCACCGGCTCGCGGTACAAGTGGATGGACAGGTCCACGTTCGGGTACATCCAGCCGCCGGGTTCCGGAACCATGCGGGCGGCAACTCCGTTGGCACTGTCCACCAGGCCCAGCAGGCGCACCAGCGCGGAGGAGTGCTCCCCTCCGTCAAGCATGGTGTACGGGCTGTGCAGCCAGGCGCGGCCGCGGCCCGGCCGGTGCTCGGGCAGGGCGCGGCCTTCCAGGGTCTTGATGAAGCCGCCGGGCCAGGTGCTCATGCCATCCCAGGGCACGGCGTCTTCCGGCGCACCCAGGGGCTCGTCCTCATAGAATTCGACGGCGGACGTGTCGCCTTTCTGCATCCTCCAGGCGGTGGCGCGGACGGCGGGCCGTCCACCTGCAAGCATCTCGGCCTGGACCAGTTCGATGGTCCGCCCGGGCCGCAGCAGGGTGGTCTCGATGGTGAATTCGCCGGCCGGGATCAAGCCCAGGATGTCAAAGTTGATGCGGACCAGGCGCATGTCATCTCGGGATTCGAACTGCTCCAGTGCGTGGACGAGGAGGCCGGCAACGGGCGCCATGTGCTGCTCGTGCGGGTTCCATGCGCCCTGGGCGTGGGTTGTCGATTCGTAGCGGTTCCGGCCGAGGTGGCGGTAGTACGAGGTGGCTTCGACGGCTGTGATGGTTGAGGTGTGGTCCATGGGGACGACTCTACCGCCAGCGGCCGCAGGGGCCGAAAACCGGCCGGGCGGAAGGCCTGCGGACGGCAGGAGCCGGGCACCGTTCCTCCGGTGCGTCAGGCCTCGGAGATGGCGGTGCGCTCGGGTGCGGCGATTTCGACGCCCATGACGGGGCAGTCCTCCATCGCGGCTGCATCCAGCTTGCGGTTGCGGGAAACGCGGAACAGGTGCACGCCCAGCACCACGGCGCCCAGGGCCAGGACCAACAGGACCAGCGCCAGGGGTGAGCCGGCCGCGGCGGCGATGGCGGCGTCGAACGCGGCCAGGCCGATCGTGGCGTAGATGCAGGCCCAGGCAATGGAGCCCACGATGGTGGCGGGGATGTAGCGGCGCAGCGGCATGCGGCCCAGCCCGGCGGCCATGTTGACGGCCGTCTGGACCCCGATGGTGAGGAAGCTGACGCTGACGGCGGGGGCGCCCCAGCGGGCAATGAGCTTCTCGGCGCGCAGAACGGCCGGGGAGTCGAGGTACTTTTGCATCTTGGTCTTGCGCCCGCCGGCGGCGATGCCGCGGCCGGCCCAGTAGGTGCCGTTGGAGCGCAGCATCACGATGGCGAAGAGAATGAGGAAGGCCCACACGAACGGAAGTGAAACAATGCTGTCCATCATGAGTGTGAGCAACCCCCTGGGGAAGAAATAATATAGCCACAGAATGCTGCGCTATTAGCCTTACCTTATCGTATAGACAATTGGTTAGCTAAGCCTAATCAAATCCGGGTGACGCTCGCCATTCAGCCGCGGACACCCGCCGGCGCCCCCGCGTCCGGACGCGGCATCCGGCCTGAGAGGCGGCCCGCCACGGCGCCAAAACGCCGCAATGTGAGTTACTGCACATTAACCCAATCCGTAATACCATCGTGACATGACCACTGAAGTTCATGAATCCTACGCGTCCGGCTCCTCCCCCGTGCCCCTGCTCGAAGAGACCATCGGCACGAAATTAACCCACATCGCCCAGCAGTTTCCCGGCCGCGAGGCACTCATCGACAGGCCATCCGGGCGCCGCTGGAGCTATGCGCAGCTGAACCACGACGTCGACACCCTGGCCCGGGGGCTCCTCGCCGCCGGGCTGGGCAAGGGAGACCGGGTGGGCATCTGGGCGCCCAACGTCCCCGAATGGGTGCTGCTGCAATACGCCACGGCCAAGATCGGCGCCATCCTGGTCAACGTCAACCCGTCCTACCGGGTCCACGAACTGAAGTACGCCGTACAGCAGTCCGGCATGAGGATGATCGTCGCCCTGCCCGGATTCAAGGGTTCCGACTACCAGGGCATGGTGGAGCAGGTGCACCCGGAATGCCCGGACCTGGCAGCGGCAGCCTACATCGGCACACCTTCCTGGGATGCGCTCGTGGCGGGCGGCGCAACCCAGCCGGCTGACGCCGTCGAGCAGGCCATGGCGGCGCTGGATGCCAACGACCCCATCAACATCCAGTACACCTCCGGCACCACGGGATTCCCCAAGGGGGCCACGCTCAGCCACCGCAACATCCTCAACAACGGATACTTTGTCACCGAGACCCTTGGCTTTACCGAGCAGGACAAGCTGTGCGTGCCCGTGCCGTTCTACCACTGCTTCGGCATGGTCATGGCCAACCTGGGCGCCATGACGCACGGGGCGGCGATCGTCATTCCCGCACCGTCCTTTGAGGCGGCCGCCACCCTGCGCGCCGTTGAGGAGGAGCGCTGCACCGCCCTGTACGGGGTGCCCACCATGTTCATTGCCGAACTGGGCCTGCCGAATTTTGCCGATTACGACCTCTCCACGCTGCGCACCGGGATCATGGCCGGCTCGCCGTGCCCCGTGGAGGTCATGAAACGCACCATGGCGGAGATGAACATGGCCGGGGTGTCCATCGCATACGGGATGACCGAGACCTCTCCGGTGTCGATGCAGACCCTGATGGACGACGACGTGGCACACCGGACCGAGACCGTCGGCAGGGTGCACCCGCACCTTGAGGTCAAGATCGTGGATCCCGGCACCGGGGAAACCGTGCCGTGCGGCACGCCCGGCGAGCTGTGCACGCGCGGCTACTCGGTCATGCTGGGCTACTGGAATGACCCGGAAAAGACCGCCGCAGCGATTGACGGCGAGCGCTGGATGCACACAGGGGACCTCGGGGTGATGTTCGACGACGGCTACGTCAACATTGTGGGGCGCATCAAGGACATGGTGATCCGCGGCGGGGAGAACCTGTACCCGAGGGAGATCGAGGAGTTCCTCTACCAGCACCCGGACATTGCCGACGTCCAGGTCATCGGCGTCCCGGACGAACGTTACGGCGAGGAGCTGTGCGCCTGGCTGCTCATGAAGCCGGGAGCGGCGGCGCTGGACCAGGCGGCCGTGGCGGCCTATTGTGAGGGCCGGTTGTCCCGGCACAAGGTCCCCCGCTATGTGCTGGTGGTGGACGAGTTCCCCATGACGGTCACCGGCAAGGTGCGCAAGATGGACATGCGCGAACGCACCATGGAGATCCTGGGGCTCGGCTAGCGCGCAGGCGTGGGGCTTCCGCCGGGCCGGCTCCACTACCGCTTGGGGAGCACCACGTGGAGGCTGCGGAACCCTGCCAGCGGGCGTGTCTCGCAGTCCATCGTGTTTTTGGAACGTGGCCGCGCCGAGACAGGGGCAACACCGCGTGCTGCGGAGCCCGTTTCGCCGAAGATGGGCCAAGCCCGCGAAACTGGTGCAGGACCTACACCTATTTCGCGATCTTTGTCGTGGGTCGGTGATTGCGGAGGGGAGGCGCGGCGGGTTTACTCCGGGTCGGCGGCCCGGACCAAGGAAAGGGCCGCAAGAGCCGAAAAAATGCCCCTTCGGAGTTGGACCATGCGCACGTCTGGGGGCTTCGCTTGCGCAGCTTAGTCACTGGCGCAGTTGACGGGGCTCCACGTGCGCATGGCCAATGGGCCCAAACGTCCTCGACGCCCTGACGGCCCGATCCTCCAACCAGTCAGAATTTCGGTGTTGGGTTGACGGCCCAGCGTGGCGGCGGGTGACACTCTGCACCACGCCGGGGCCAACTCTGCGAGGGCCGTTCCCCACCCGACCCCGCCGGACGCCGCCGGTGCCGGTGCCGGTGCCGCTACCGCTTGTGCAGCACCACATGGAGGCTGCGGAACCCTGCCAGCGGGTGTGTCTCGCGGACATTTTCCAGGCCCGGCGCCGGCTCGATCAGCGTCGTGGCGGCCAGCATTTCGGTAATGGCTGAGCGCAGCTCCATGGTGGAGAGGGCCCGTCCGGGGCAGACATGCCTGCCGATGCCGTAGACCACATTGTTGGCGGCGTTTTCTTCCGGGCGGAACGCGTCTGGATCGCCAAAGACGGCGGGGTCGCGGTTGGCCGACACCCAGTCAAGGTAGACCAGCTGTCCCTCACGGATGTCCACGCCGCCTAGTTCAACATCCCGGGTGGCGATGCGCCGGTTGGACAGGAACGGGTTGTCGATCCGCAGCATTTCATCAATCGCGGCGTCCACAAAAGGTTCGTCGTCGATCCGGTCGCGCATTTCCTCCTGCAGCTCCGGGTGCTGTGCAAGGTAGTTCACGATGGATCCCACACACCGGGAAATGGTGCCCAGATCCCCAGCGGTCCAGTTCCGCAGGATGCTCACAATTTCAGTCAGCAGCAGGGGCGCGTCCCCCACGAAGTCGTGGGCGAGCTCGTCGGTGGGGTCCACGGGCACGCTGCGCCCGCCGACGCGGCCCATGCGTCGGGCATTGACCAGGTCGGTGATGATCGCATCGAAGCGCTCCGCAATCACGGTCGTCCGGGCAAGGTCGCCGGAGCGTGTTGCGGCGTGGTTGTCCTGCATCCACTGCAGCAGCGGCGCCTCCAGCTCGGCCGGCCAGCCCAGCCACCGGCTCTGGGCGCGCACCGCAAAGCTGCGGCCAAAGCCACCCACCACGTCAACGGGAACGCCGTCGGGCGTCTGGGCCAAAAGCTCCAACGCAACCGCCCGGCACAAGGGTTCCAGCTCGGCCGAACGTTCCGGGCTCATGAACTTTTCCACCACCGCGCGGTAGCGGGTGTGTTCTGCGCCGTCCATCCCGTTGGGCACGTTCAGGTGCCGCGACACCGCCGATGAGAAGGTCTCGTGATCGAGTGCGGCGGACACGACGTCGGCATGGCGGCGCAGCCAGACGGGTTCAGGGGGAAGGGTGGAGGCGGTCATGCCTTCACGGTAGCAAAGGCGGGCCTGCGTTTCAGTGAGGCAGGCTACTCAGCGGCGCAGGCGACGGCGGAGCTACGAATGCCAGGCGATGGAATGGTTGATGGACGCAGCAAGGCGGCGCACGGAGGCCGTTGCTGCGGGGTCCGATGATGTGAACGAATCCGTCTGGCGTCGCACCACGTCCTTCACCTCATCCCAAGAAATCCAGCAGAAGACTTCATCCAACATGCCGATCAACTCTGCAGACCCCCACCGGGTGTTCCCCGATTCGGCCAGCACAGTCCCCAACTGGCTGGAAACAGCCTCATGGATTGTCATCCGCCCGCCGCCCCTGACCAACACCCGCGGCGTCACACCCAACAAGAGGATGAGGGGCTTGCGCCCACCGGCATGCATCATGGCTGCAAGCAGTTCCTGCGCCAGCTGCTTGGGCTGAAAGGAGCTGGATCGTATGCGCTTTGCCTCGACGAGCAGGAAGGAGCTGGGGCAGGTGACCAGAGCGTCCGGCTGGGTGAAAGCAGGCCTGCCACCCCAATCCTCGGACGACAAGGCCATGTCCCCCGGAAGGAAGTCCATCTCGGCCCGTTCCACTTCGGAAACAAATAGTTGACGGCTTGCATCGGCCCCATGGGCTGCACTCAGGACGGCACCCAGAAAGTGCTGCCGGGGCAGGTAGTCCAGGGCCATGAGAACTTCCGCGCTGAGGACGTTTTCACGGCCACGCCCGCCCTGTCGGTAGGCGGTCGCGCGTTCCCAGGAGATTTCTTCCAACAGCCTCGCAATCGTTGACGGCCGAGTTGCCGCCCCCTCAGCCATTCGTCTGCAGCCTCTCGAGAAGCCCCGGCCACGCTTTTTCGAAGCCCGGGTGCAGGGGCAGTCCCGCCACGTCCTCGGGTGCGAACCATTCCAGGGCCAGGCTTTCGGGGTCGCTGATGACGGCTTCAAAGGGTTCGACGGCGGACACCGCCACCGTGGTGTAGCTCCAGTACCCGATGTCCCAGACGGAGGTAAACAGCAGCTCCACCGACTCCCCCGGCACGCCGGCTTCCTCCCAGGCTTCCCGCAGGGCGCCGTCGACGGCGGCCTCGCCCTCGTGGAGGGCACCCCCGGGCAGGCCCCACGTGCCGCCATGGTGCGACCAGACCGCCCGGTGCTGCAGCAGGACTCCGCGACCGCCGTCGAACACCAGGAGACCGGCGGAACCAAACTTTCCCCAAAACTTGCCCTCGGGGCCCTCAACCCAGGCGTCGCCGGGATCGCGCATGCTGCCGAGGTGCCCCGGACGCACGGGCGCCGCGGCGTCCTGGATGAACCGGGCCGCCGCGGCGCTGTGCTGTGCTTGGGTGTTGCGCTCATTCATGTGCTTCACAGTACCAACCGGGCGCGCCGGGAGCGCATCGGCGGCTGGCTGCAATCACTGCAGGTCTAGAATTCCTGCTTGTCGAGGAATCCGGGCCGGGGCTGGACGTGCTGGTCGGGGTAGACGGCCTTGTGGGCGGCGACGTCGCGGATATTCTTCTGCACCGCCACGACGGCGAACAGGCTCATGGCGAAGCCGATGCCGTAGAAGCCCTTTTCGGAGAGCAGCAGCTCGGCGTTCCAAAGGCCGATGGCAAGCAGCAGGAGCGAGGCCAGCAGGGCGAACCAGGCAATGCCGAGGTAGATGGGCGTGACGGGGATGTCCTCGGCCTTGTCGCGGACGGCCTTCTGCAGCGACACGGCCGCAAAGAGCCCAAACAGGAACACTGTCAGGTAGAAGCCCTTCTCATTGAGCTCCATTTTCGCGTTCCACAGGCCGATGAAGTAGACGGCCATGCCCAGCCCCAACGCAATCCAGGACGCGCCGATGAACGCTCCCGTCGGCTTCCCCAGCTGATGTGCCTCGCTCATGCGACTGCTCCCCTATCCATGTAAATTGGTTTGTCTATTGTATGGACTAACAGCATATGCGACGGAACGCCTGGCGCCCATCATGTTGCACAAGAATGTTCACATGCCGGACTTTGCAGCCACTTCCCGCCGGTGGCGCCCGGTCTCAATGCCGCCGCCGTGTGCAGGCCGCGTGAGAGGTAGTCGGCAGCTAAGCGTGCGGGCCCGGGCAAGGTCCGGGCCGTTGCACGGCGGTTTGGACGCAGCGGCGAACGGGGACGTCAGTCCCCTGGAGACTCCCGCGGCGGATTGTGCATGAACTCAACCCGGATGCCGCTGGCGTCTTCGACGAAAGACGCATAGTACCGTTCATTGAACCTTGGAAAGAGTTTGGGTTCCCGCACGACGGCCCATCCGGCATCCACGGCGGCGGCGTGCAGGCGGTCGACCTCACCGCGCGAGTCCAGGGCAAAGGCGAGATGCTGCCAGCCGGCACGGCCGTGCCGGTGGCCGCCCGGCTCCCGCGCAGGAAAGACGATCAGCTCGGTGTCCTCGCCGTGCTGCCAGGAAATGCTGTCATCCCCGTCGTAGCCGCAGGTGTACCCAAGCTCCGCAAGTACGGGATGAAACTGCTTCCGAGCAGTGTCCAAGTCAACAACTGTCATGCCAAGATGGTCTACCAATGCCATGGGAACAGTTTCGCGGATCCAAAGTGCGTTCGACAAGGACCCGCCGGTGTGGCGTCCGCCCAGGGAGGGCAACGGAAAGGCCCGAACCCGCGGAATTTCGCAGATTCGGGCCTTTGGCATGTTTATTCAGCCGTGGCTTCCGGGAACAAGGCCTAGAAGTCCCAGTCGTCGTCTTCGGTGTTGACGGCCTTGCCGATGACGTAGGAGGAACCGGAACCGGAGAAGAAGTCGTGGTTCTCATCCGCGTTCGGCGACAGGGCCGAGAGGATGGCCGGGTTCACGTCGGTCACGGCGGCCGGGAACATGGCTTCGTAGCCCAGGTTCATGAGCGCCTTGTTGGCGTTGTAGTGCAGGAACTTCTTGACGTCCTCGGCCAGGCCGACGGAGTCGTAGAGGTCGTGCGTGTACTGGACTTCGTTTTCGTAGAGCTCGAAGAGGAGCTCGAAGGTCCAGGCCTTCAGCTCTTCCTTGCGCTCTTCCGGAACTGTCTCCAGGCCCTTCTGGTACTTGTAGCCGATGTAGTAGCCGTGCACGGCCTCGTCGCGGATGATCAGGCGGATCAGGTCTGCAGTGTTTGTCAGCTTGGCGCGTGAGGACCAGTACATGGGCAGGTAGAAGCCCGAGTAGAAGAGGAAGGACTCCAGCAGCGTGGAGGCGATCTTCCGCTTGAGGGGGTCGTCGCCGTAGTAGTAGGACTCAATGATCTGAGCCTTCTTCTGCAGGTTCACGTTCTCCACCGACCAGCGGAATGCCTCGTCAATTTCCTTCGTGGAGCACAGGGTGGAGAAGATCGAGGAGTAGCTCTTCGCGTGCACCGACTCCATGAACGCAATGTTCGTGTACACGGCTTCCTCGTGCGGGGTGATGGCATCCGGAATGAGCGAGACGGCGCCCACGGTGCCCTGCAGGGTGTCCAGCAGGGTCAGGCCGGTGAACACGCGCATGGTCAGCAGCTGCTCGTCCGGGGTCAGCGTGGCCCACGACTGGATGTCATTGGACAGCGGCACCTTCTCCGGCAGCCAGAAGTTGTTGCACAGGCGGTTCCAGACTTCAACGTCCTTCTCATCCTCAATGCGGTTCCAGTTGATGGCCGTTACGTGATTGGCCAACTTCAGCTTGTCCGGTGTCATGGCTGCTTTCTCCTTGTAAAAATCTTGGTGGCCGCACGGGCCAAATCAATCTTAAGCCGAAGGCACGACGGCGGGATGTGCCCGCCGTCGTGCTCTTCAGTTTTGGTCAAACTAACCTAATAATAAAAGGCTAGCTTGATACAATGCCTGCTACAGCGCGCAGCTGACGCAACCCTCAACTTCCGTGCCTTCCAGCGCGAGCTGACGGAGGCGGATGTAGTAGATGGTCTTGATGCCCTTGCGCCAGGCGTAGATCTGGGCCTTGTTGATGTCACGCGTGGTGGCGGTGTCCTTGAAGAACAGCGTCAGGGACAGGCCCTGGTCCACGTGCTGCGTGGCGGCGGCGTAGGTGTCGATGATCTTCTCGAAGCCGATCTCGTACGCATCCTTGTAGTACTCGATGTTGTCGTTCGTCAGGTACGGGGCCGGGTAGTAGACGCGGCCCAGCTTGCCTTCCTTGCGAATCTCGATCATGGAGGCGATCGGGTGGATCGAGGAGGTGGAGTTGTTGATGTAGCTGATGGAACCGGTGGGCGGGACGGCCTGCAGGTTCTGGTTGTAGATGCCGTGCTCCATGACGGAGGCCTTCAGCTCGCGCCAGTCATCCTGGGTGGGGATGTGGACGCCCTCGAACATGTCAATGACCTTGGCGGTCTGCGGGAGCCATTCCTGGTCCGTGTACTTGTCGAAGAACTCGCCGCTGGCGTACTTGGAGTTCTCGAAGCCGGCGAAGGTGCTGGCGGTTTCGATGGCCAACAGGTTCGAGGCACGGATGCAGTGGTAAACAACCGTGTAGAAGTAGATGTTGGTGAAGTCCAGGCCCTCTTCGGAACCGTAGTGGACGCGCTCACGGGCAAGGTAGCCATGCAGGTTCATCTGGCCCAGGCCAATGGCGTGCGACTGGTCGTTGCCACGGGCGATGGAAGGGACGCTGGTGATGTTCGACATGTCGGACACTGCCGAGAGCGTGCGGATGGCCGTCTCGATGGTGCTGCCGAGGTCAGGCGAGTCCATGGCCTTGGCAATGTTCAGCGAGCCGAGGTTGCAGGAGATGTCCTTGCCAACCTCTGCGTAGGAGAGGTCGTCGTTGTACGTGGTGGGTGCCGAAACCTGCAGGATCTCAGAGCACAGGTTGCTCATGATGATCTTGCCCTCGATGGGGTTCTCGCGGTTCACCGTGTCTTCAAACATGATGTACGGGTAGCCGGACTCGAACTGGATCTCGGCGAGGGTCTGGAAGAACTCGCGTGCCTTGATCTTGGTCTTCTTGATGCGGGCGTCGTCCACCATTTCGTAGTACTTCTCGGTGACCGAGATGTCGGAGAACGGCATGCCGTAGACCTTTTCGACGTCGTACGGGGAGAACAGGTACATGTCCTCGTCGCGCTTGGCCAGCTCAAAGGTGATGTCGGGGATGACAACGCCCAGGGACAGGGTCTTGATGCGCACCTTTTCATCGGCGTTCTCGCGCTTGGTGTCGAGGAAGCGGTTGATGTCCGGGTGGTGGGCGTGCAGGTACACGGCGCCGGCACCCTGGCGGGCACCGAGCTGGTTGGCGTAGGAGAAGCTGTCTTCGAGGAGCTTCATCACGGGGATGACGCCGGAGGACTGGTTCTCAATCTGCTTGATGGGTGCGCCCACCTCGCGGATGTTGGTCAGTGCAAAGGCGACGCCGCCGCCGCGCTTGGAGAGCTGCAGTGCGGAGTTGATGGAGCGGCCGATGGACTCCATATTGTCTTCGATGCGCAGCAGGAAGCAGGAGACGAGCTCGCCGCGCTGTGCCTTGCCGGCGTTCAGGAAGGTGGGGGTGGCGGGCTGGAAGCGGCCGTCGATGATTTCATCGACGATCTTCAGTGCCAGTTCCTCGTTGCCGCGGGCCAGGTGCAGGGCGACCATGCACACGCGGTCCTCATAGCGCTCCAGGAAGCGGTTGCCGTCGAAGGTCTTCAGCGTGTAGGACGTGTAGAACTTGAACGCGCCCAGGAAGGTCTCGAAGCGGAACTTCTTCTTGTACGCGTGGTTGTAGAGGTCGCGGATGAAGTTCATCGTGTACTGGTCAAGCGTCTCGCGCTCGTAGTACTCGTTCTTCACCAGGTATTCCAGCTTCTCTTCCAGGTCATGGAAGAACACGGTGTTGTTGTTGACGTGCTGCAGGAAGTACTGGCGTGCGGCGGCCTTGTCCGCGTCGAACTGGATCTCACCCTTGGAGTTGTACAGGTTGAGCATGGCGTTGAGCTCGTGGTAGCCGAGCCCTTCCCATGCTGCGGGCATGTCCTTTGAGTTCTTCACTGTTGAGTCGTGTTCTGAGACAATCGTGTCCAAAATTCTTCCAATCCTTCGCGAACGCGGTCCACGTCATCAGACGTGCCCATGAGTTCAAAACGGTATAGATGCGGTACGTGGCACTTTTCGGAGACGATGTCCCCGGCCAGGCAATAGGTTGTTCCGAAGTTCGTGTTCCCGGCGCCGATGACGCCGCGGATCAGTTTGCGGTTCTCCTCAACGTTGAGGAACTTGATGACTTGCTTTGGCACGGCCCCTCGCCGGGTCTCCCCGCCATAAGTGGGGAGTACGAGCACAAAGGGTTCCTGCGCCAGCAGGGTTTCTTCCCTGGTAAAGAGTGGCAGCCGTGCCGCCTCAACCCCGAGCTTCACCATGAAACGGTGGGTGTTGTCGGAGGCTGAGGAAAAATAGATCAGCCGGCTGGAGGTGTATCTGCTTGCTGGTGCACCTACAGCTTGTTCTGCTGCAACTGCTGACATGGCTTTCGCTTTCCAACGGTTCTTGTTGCCTGTGTGGGGCCGGCCGAATTTCCGGCCAGCCCCACTGGGTGTGCATTGCGCACGTTAAGTTTTAGGTGGATCCTGCGGGCGGGCCCGCGGTCCGCTACGCTACGACGGCGGCCTCGACTGCGGCGGCCAGTTCTGCGATCTTGTCCGGGCGGAAGCCCGACCAGTGGTCGGCGTCGGTGATCACAACAGGGGCCTGCTGGTAGCCCATGCTCAGCACGTGCTCCAGTGCCTCCGGATCAGTGGAGATGTCCACGCTCTGGTAGGTGATGCCCTTCTTGTCCAACGCGCGGTACGTTGCGTTGCACTGGACGCATGCAGGTTTGGTGTAAACCGTGACGGTCATGATCAAGTTCCCCTTTTTTCTAAAACTGCCTATGGCGGCCTTTTGGGCCCACTCGCTGTCGGTGGGACCTTTCGCTTCACGCCACGGTCTCGCCAGCTATTCGAGCTGCTCCGGCCGCCTTCATCAGGATCGGCTGGAATCTGTAATAGATACTACATGTAGTGCACGCCCTCGCGGTTGACCCCTACATGATGTATTACAAGTATGTCATTTTATGCACCTGTCGTCCACAGGCAGGGCAGATTAAAAGCGCGAGAACTCAAGGTTTAATCACCGCTATCCACAGCTTGTGGAGTACTTAGCCACATTAATTTCCCCCGCGTGTCGGACGTGTCCGGCGTGTCGCGCGGGGCGGTTTTTAGTGGCCCGCACAACATGCCGTGGTGACCGGGGCAACGTTGGCCCGCCGCAGGACATCATCCCCGGCCGGCGGCCCGCTTTCCGGCCAGGACCGGAGACAGTGCCAGCACCATGATGCCGGCCAGCGGAACCACCCAGAGCCCGGTCCGCAGCGAGGTGGCATCGGCAATGGCGCCCACCACGGGCGGGGAAAGCAGGAAGCTGATGCGCATGAGCCAGCTCAGCACCGTCAGGCCCGTGCCGGGGCGCAGCCCAGGAATGTTGTCCGCCCCGTGCATGGCGGCGGGAACGAGCGTGGCAATGCCGAACCCGGCCGCGGCAAACCCGGCGATGGAACCCGGCAGGCTGGGGAACAGCAGGGCCAGGCCCATGCCCAGGGCCACGAGCGCGCCGCCGGCCTGCGCCACCAGTCGCTCGCCAAAGCGGTCCACGAGCCGGTCCCCCACCAGCCGCCCCACGAACTGGGCGCCCACGAGGGCCACAAAGCCCAGCCCGGCAATAGAGGCCGGGGCACCGAAGCCATCCCTCAGGTACAGGGCCGCCCAGGTGTTCCCGGCATCCTCCACGAGCGAGCCGGCGGCCGCCACGAGCACCAGGGCAAGCAGGACCAGGTACTTGCCACGGCCGCTGAAACGCGACGTGGCCCCACCCGCCCGGGCGGGCCGGGCGCCGTCGGACGCCTCACCGGCAGGAGCGGTCTCCGCACCGGCCTCCCCGGCACCGGGCAGCAGGAAGCGCAGGCTGCACAGCGACACCGCCGCGAACAGGGCGCCGGAAACGGCCAGGTGAAGCGGCACGGGGACGCCAAGCCCGGCGGCGGCCGCACCCATGAGCCCGCCCAGCACGGCACCCATGCTCCACACGGCGTGGAAGGAGTTCAAGATGGAGCGGCCAAAGAGCTTCTGGACGCGCAGGCCGTGCGAGTTCTGCCCCACGTCGGTAATGGCATCCATCGCCCCGGCAATGCCCATGCCCGCGGCGAACAGCAGGCCGGTGGGCGCCATCCCGGCGCAGGCCAGGGCCAGCGCCGTCAACACGGTGCCGGCCACGGCCACCCGGGCGGAGCCGAAGCGGCGGATGAGTGCCCCGGCTGCGAGACCTGCCAGCATGGCCCCGAGTGGAAAGGCGGCCGCGGCAAGGCCGAAGCCGGCGTTGTCCAGGCCCAGCATGGCCTTGATCTCCGGGAAGCGCGGGAGCAGGTTGGCGAACAGCGCGCCGTTGGTCAGGAACAGCGCGGCGACGGCCACGCGGGCGCGGCGCACCGGCAGTGGGACGGCGGGATCAATGGTTTTCAGGGTCACGGGGTTCTCACAATTCTTTCAACGGCTTCTTCGACCGTGCTCCGGGGCATCGGGTCAAGGGACAGAGCGCGGTGCATGGACAGGCCTTCAATGAGGGCGTCGAGCATGAGCGTGGTGGCGGGGTCAAAGAACCTGCCGATGGCCGCCCGGCTCCGGGCCATCCAGGCGTGGGTCACGCGCCGCAGCTCGGGGCGGCGGACTGCGAGCGCGTAGAGCTCATAGGACAGGACCATGGTGCGGGGGTCGTTGAGGAGTTCGCCCGTGATGAGGCTGACGACGGCGTCGCGCGCCTCATCCTGGTTCCCCACCTGTGCCATGGCCGCCTCGAAACCGTCGGCCGTACGGTCGGCAAGCTTGGTGAAGGCTTCTCCGAGGAGTTCGTCCAGGGTGGCGTAGTGGTACGTCAGTGACCCCAACGGGACCCCCGCTGCGGCGGCGATCTTGCGGTGCGTGGTGCCGGCCACGCCGTGTTCGGCAATCACGTCCAGGGCGGCGTCGCTGATCCTGGCGCGCCGCTCCGGGTCGTGGCGGCGGCGCGCCCTGCCGTGGACCGGGCCTGCCGCCTCCTGTTCCCCGCTCACGGCAGCTGCTTGCTGATGCGGGCCGGGTTCCCCACGGCCACCACATTGGCCGGCAGGTCGCGGGTGACCACGGAGCCGGCCCCCACCACGGTATTCTCCCCAATGGTGACGCCGGGCAGCACAATGACTCCCCCGCCCAGCCACACGTTGTCGCCAATCACGATTGGCCTGGCCGCCTCGAGCTTGTCCCGGCGCAGCCAGGGTTCGAGCGGGTGCGTGGGGGTCAGGAGCTGGACGTTGGGCCCGATCATGACGTCCGCCCCGATCGTGATGGGGGCGACGTCCAAGGCGGTGAAGTTGTAGTTGATGAAGGTCCCTGCGCCAACGGAGATGTATCGGCCGTAGTCCACGTACAGGGGCGGGCGGATCTCCACGTCCTCCCCCAGCGATCCAATGAGGTCCGCCAGGATCGCCTCGGCCGCATCCCGGTCCTCCGGCCACAGCTGGCCGTAGCGGTGGGCCCGCATGATGGCCCGCTGGGAGGCTGCGGCCAGCTCGGCGTCCTCGGCCAGGTACAGGTCGCCGGCCTCCATGCGCTGGCGCATGGTGCGGGGGTCGTTGGCAAAATAGGGGTGCGGCACGGCGGGTCCATCCTCGGGTCGTTTGTCGTTATGTACAAATGTACATAACGATGGCGCCGACACCACCACCGCTGTCCCACATGACGCCCTGGCGCCTATGCTTGCCTTGGAAGCAGCCCGGACTGAAAGAAGGTGGCCCCCGTGATCAACCCGCTCCACCTGCGCACGCTGCTGGAAGTCATCAGGCGCGGATCCTTCGCCGCGGCAGCCACCCAGCTGGGGTACACGGCGTCGGCCGTTTCCCAGCAGATGGCGTCCCTGGAACGAGACAGCGGCGTCCGCCTATTCCAGCGCTCCGCCCGCAGCGTGGCACCCACCGAGGCAGCCCTGGTCATGGCCCGGCACGCCGGCAAGGTACTGACGGACATTGATGCACTCCTCGCCGCCAGCTCCCGGACGGACGAGGGCACCCGGCAGGAGTTGCGCCTGGGCATTTTTCCGTCGCTGGCCACGCACGTGCTGCCGCGCCTGCTGCGCAGCCCGGAGTGGCCGGGGCTGGGGATCAACCTGCATGTTTCGGTGGGCGAGCCGCAACAGACCATCGGCGGCTTGCGCAGCGGCGGCGAGCTGGATGTGGCGCTGGTCTACCAGGTGGGGCAGTCCGGCCTGGCGTGGCCGCACAGCCTGAACCGGCAGTGGATCGGAGACGACAATTTCCGTGTGGTGCTGCCCGCCGAGTGGGGTATCCAGCCGGGATCGGCCATGGAGGCCGCACAGCTCTCAGACATGCCGTGGATCATGCACCATCCCGGAACCTCCGACGCCACCGTGATTGAACGGCTCTTCGCCAGCTGCAACGTCCATCCCCGGGTGGCGGCCTACAGCGACGACTTCAACGCAACCCTGCAGCTGGCCAGCGTGGGGCTTGGCGCCGCCCTGGTCCCGGAACTGGCGCTGCGCAGCAGGCCGCACAACGTGGTGGTGCTCGACGTGCCGGAGATCCGGCTGGCCCGGAACATCTTCGCCCTGCTGATCAACGAGCACCAGGGCACCCGCGTCAAGGTGTTTGTGGACAGGCTGGCGGCCATCCTGCAGGAGGTGACGGGCGCCAGCGCGGTGGATCCCACGCCCTGACCCGGCCGCGGGCGGCGCCTGCTCCCCCGCGGGCTAGCCCTTCCGGAACTTCCTGGCCGGCGCCACGATCCGCTTGATGAGCTGCCGCTTCAGGGAGCCGAACGGCGGGTAGATGAACCCCAGCGTGTCCGGCGACAGCGGCTTCTCCAGCACGGCCTTGTGGTGGGAGAAGGTGTCGATTGAATGCTGCCCGTGGTAGCTGCCCATGCCAGACTCCCCCACACCGCCGAACGGCAGCCCCGGCACGGACAGGTGCGCCACCGGCACGCCGAAGTTCAGCGCCCCCGACGACGTCTGTTCCATGAACTCCTTGCGCACGCCCTGGTCTTCGCTGAAGACATACAGGGCCAGCGGCTTGTCCCGTTCGTTGATGAAGGCGATGGCCTCCGCGGCCGAGCCGACCGTGACCAGCGGCAGCAGCGGGCCGAAGATCTCCTCCTCCATGACCTTGGCTTCCGCATCGACGTGCAGCACCGTGGGCTCAACATAGCGGGTTGCCGCGTCGGTGCCGCCGCCGGCAACGAGGGAGGAACCGGACTCGGGCGCCAAATCCGCTTCCAGCAGCCCGGCCAGCCGGCCAAATGCGGCGTCGTTGACGATCCGCCCGTACGCCAGGCTGTGCGCGGGCTCGGCGCCGTACAGGTCCTCAATGGCGAGCGGCAGTTCCCTGGCAAGCTTGGCCAGGGCCGCGTCCGTGCCCAGGACATAGTCGGGGGCCACGCAGGTCTGCCCGGCGTTCATGAACTTGCCCCAGGCAATGCGGCGCGCGGCGGCGATCATGTCCACGGACTCGTCCACAAACACCGGCGACTTCCCGCCCAGCTCCAGCGTGACCGGCGTGAGGTTCTTCGCGGCAGCGGCCATGACGATCCGCCCCACGCGCCCGTTGCCGGTGTAGAAGATGTGGTCGAAGCGCCGGGCCAGCAGCTCAGTGGTCTCCGGCACGCCCCCCTCGACGATGCTGACGGCCCCGTCCAGGTATTTCGGCACCCAGCGGGCCAGGGCGGCGGAACTGGCCGGGGTCATCTCGCTCGGCTTGCCCACGGCGGTGTTGCCGGCGGCAAGCGCCCCGATGATGGGGGCCAGCAGCAGCTGGATGGGGTAGTTCCAGGGCGCAATGACCAGCACGACGCCGAGCGGCTCCAGCACCGTGGTGGCCCGGGCCGGGGCGAGCGCCAGCGGCACCTGGGCACGGCGCGGCTTGAGCCAGCCCTCGAGGTGCTTGACGGTGTGGGCAATCTCGGAGGTGAGGAAGCCGATCTCCGTCAGCCAGGCCTCCGCGGGGTGCTTGCCAAGGTCAGCGGCCAGTGCGGCAGTGAAGTCGTCGCGGTGGTCCAGCAGCATCTGGTTCATGGCCTTCAGCTGCTTCAGCCGCCACGCCAGCGGCCGGGTGGCCCCGCTCTTGAACACCGCCCTCGCCGCGTCAACGGTCCCCTGAATGCCTGTCACTGTTTGCTCTGCGCTCATGGCTTCAATCTACCTGCTCACCTCCGCATCTGTGACGCACTTGATGCACCAAAGCGGCCCCAGCAAGCGTTTTCCACTGCAATAAGTGCGTCATGGATCCGGTGGCGGGGCACGTCAGCCAACGAGGGCGGCACCCGGCCTTCCGCTTCATGCGAAAGACAGGGTGCCGCCGTCGTGCTTCAGTAAATCCGGGCCCGCGAAGGGCAAACGCTAGACGAGCTGGGCGCGGACTTCCTTCGTGGCATTGACCAGGTTGCGCAGGGACTCCTCGGTCTCCACGTAGCCGCGGGTCTTCAGTCCGCAGTCCGGGTTGACCCAGAGCTGGCGGGCCGGGACGTGCTTGACGGCCGTGCCCAGCAGCTCCGAGACCTCGGCCTGGCCGGGGACGCGGGGGCTGTGGATGTCGTACACGCCGGGGCCGACGCCGCGGCCGAAGCCGTGCGCTTCCAGGTCGTTGACAACGTCCATGCGTGAACGGGCGGCCTCGATGGAGGTCACGTCGGCATCCAGTCCGTCGATGGCGTCGATGATGACGCCGAACTCCGAGTAGCACAGGTGCGTGTGGATCTGCGTGCTGTCCACGGCGCCGGCGGTGGCCAGGCGGAAGGAGTTGACGGACCAGTCCAGGTAGGCTGCCTGGTCTTCACGGCGCAGCGGCAGGAGCTCGCGCAGGGCGGGCTCGTCAACCTGGATGACCTTGATGCCGGCGGCCTCGAGGTCTGCGATCTCGTCGCGCAGGGCCAGGCCAACCTGGTTGGCGGTCTCGCGCAGGGGCTGGTCGTCGCGGACGAAGCTCCAGGCGAGGATCGTGACGGGGCCCGTGAGCATGCCCTTCATGGGCTTGGCCGTCAGCGACTGGGCGTACTCGGCCCACTCGACCGTGATGGCCTTCTCGCGGGTGACGTCGCCCCACAGGATGGAGGGGCGGGTGCAGCGGCTGCCGTAGGACTGGACCCAGCCGTGGACGGTGACGTCGAAGCCTTCCAGGTTCTCGGCGAAGTACTGGACCATGTCATTGCGCTCGGGCTCGCCGTGGACCAGGACGTCAAAGTCGAGCTCTTCCTGCAGGTCGACGACGCGCTTGATTTCATCCTTCATCAGCTGCGAGTATTCCTCGCCGGTGATGGCGCCCTTGTTGGCGCGGGCGCGGGCCGAGCGGATGTCCCCGGTCTGCGGGAAGGATCCGATGGTGGTGGTGGGCAGCGGCGGCAGGTGCAGTGCCTCGTCCTGGGCGGCTTCGCGGACGGCGAAGTCGGAGCGGTTGAAGTCTGCCGGGGTGAGTGCGGCCAGGCGGGCGCGGACCTCGGGGCGCTTGACACCGGCGGCGGCTGCGCGGGAGGCGATCGTGGCGGTTGCCTTGGCGATGGCTTCCTCGGACGACGCCGGATCCACCAGGTGTGCTGCGAGCGTCACCACTTCGCCGACCTTCTGGTCTGCGAACGCGAGCCAGCTGCGCAGTTCTTCGGAGAGCTGGACTTCCTCGGTGACGTCGTGCGGGACGTGCTGGGTGGAGGTGGAGGTGGAGACCGTGACGTTCAGGCCGGCGGCCTTGAGCACGTCGAGGCGGGCGGCCGACTCGGCGAGGTCGTTGATCCAGATGTTGTGGCCGTCAACCACGCCGGCAACCACGGTCTTGCCGGCCAGCAGGGCCAGCTCTTCTGCGGAGGGGACGGCGCCCTTGAAAGCATCGATGTGCAGGGCCTCGATGGGGGCTGCTGCCAGGGTGGGCAGCAGTTCCGTCAGGGCACCGAACGGGGTGGAGACCAGGATCTGCGGGCGGCCGGCGGCTGCTGCGAGGACCTCGAGGCTGCGGGCAACGGCGGCCTGGATCTCTGCGACCGGGACATCCTGGTCGGCAACGAGGGCGGGCTCGTCGATCTGGACCCAGCTGGCACCCGCGGCACCAAGCTTGGAGAGCAGTTCGGCGTAGACCGGCAGCACGTCTTCGAGGCGGGAGAGCGGGTTGAAGCCGGCGGGTGCGTCGTCGGAGGCCTTGCTCAGGAGCAGGAAGGTGACGGGACCCACCAGGTACGGGCGGGTTTCAAAGCCGTTGGCCAATGCGTACTCGAACTGCTCCACCACGCGGGTGGAGGTCAGGGAGAAGGTGGTTTCCGGGCCGATCTCCGGAACGAGGTAGTGGTAGTTGGTGTCGAACCACTTGGTCATTTCCAGCGGCTGCTGCTCAACCGTGCCGCGGGCCAGGGTGAAGTAGGCGTTGATGTCCAGCTGGCCGGCGTCGTTGCGCAGCTCGCCGAAACGGGCCGGGACGGCGCCGATGTGGGTGGCGGCGTCGAGCACCTGGTCGTAGTAGGAGAAGGTGCCAGGGATCGCAGCGGCTTCCGTGAGGCCAAGTTCGGCCAGGCGGCGGGCGGTGCCGAGCTGGATTTCCTTGGCGGCTGCGTCGAGCTCGGCGGCGTCGATCTTGTTGGCCCAGAAGCCCTCAATGGCCTTCTTCAGTTCGCGGCGGCGGCCGATGCGGGGGTAGCCCAGGAGGGACGCTGCGGGGAATGCGGTGTTGTTTGACATGGAAATTCCTTAGTTATTTGTATCAGAAGTTTGTGGTGGGGTGCGGGCTAGGCCGGCTGGAGTGTGCCGCCGGCTGTCCGGGATCCCACGGCGGGGCGTCCGGGCCGGAGGAGTTCCAGCTTGTCCAGCACTTCGAGCGCGGCGGCATGCTCGTTGAAGGTGTACAGGTGGATGCCGGGTGCGCCGGCGTCCAGCGCTGCACGGGCAAGGTCCACCGTGGCGGACACCCCCACGCGCCGGCTTTCGGCTCCGTCGTCTGCACGGCCCAGGGCATCGATCAGGTCCGGGCAGGGCTCGACGCCGGTCAGGTCGCCGAGGCGCTGGACGCGCCGCAGGCTGGTCAGCGGCATGACGCCCGGAATGATCGGAATGCTGACGCCGGCCCGGCGGGCCCGCACCACGAGGTCGCGGTACTGGTCTGCGTGGAAGAACACCTGGGTGATGGCAAAGTCGGCGCCGGAGCGCTGCTTGGCCAGGAGCACCTCCACGTCATGTTCAATGGATGGCGATTCCGGGTGGCGTGCCGGGTAGGCCGCCACGCCAATGGCCACCTTGCCTGCACACAGCAGGGCCGAGCGGCGCTGCTCCACGCGGCGAACCAGTTCGATCAGGTCCTGGGCATAGTGCAGCTGCCCCGGCCGCGGTTCCCCGGGGCCTTCCTGGGGCAGGTCCCCGCGGAGGGCGAGGATGCCGCGCACACCGTGGTCCAGCAGTTCGGAGATGATCTCTGCCAGTTCGTCGGCGGTGTTGCCGACGCACGTCAGGTGGGCCAGGGGGCGCAGGGAGGTTTCGGTGAGGAGCCGGTTGAGCAGGTCAACGGCCGTATCCCGGTTGCTTCCGCTGGCACCGTACGTAACGGAAACGTAGTCGGGATTGGTGGTTTCCAATTCCCTGATGGTGTCCCACAGGCCCGCCTCGGCGGCGGCATTCCTGGGCGGGAACAGTTCGTAGGAAAGGGCGATCGGTGCGCTCTGTGTCAAAGGCGCCGATGCCTGGATGAGGCTCGGAGGAGACATTTGCTTGGGGTCCTTGAGGATGGGTCGGCCGCCGCCCGTGCTTCTAGAACACACAGTGCAGCAGCTGCTTTTTCGAAAAAGGTTCAGCGGACGCGTCGAGTCGGCATTGCGAATTGGCAATGCATCGGGGACGGTTCCGCCAGCAAATGTCAGGCCCACATGGGGGCACCCACACCTTGGACTAGCCGAAGGTCGCTGACACACGTTGAGGAAATAACGTAGTTACATAGTAGGGCTGCGTTTCCCGCCCAGGCAAATTGATGCAGAATTATGTCGCAACATGTCGTAGCAATTGACAGGTTCCGTTCGGCAGGGAGGCCAAAATGGCCGCCATGCCGAACTTTGTGCACCGGTGCGGCGCCGCAGGGCCGCAGCAAGACCCGCACCAAGGGTTGAAAAAGCCACCGCGCGCGGCCCTGTTGGTTGGGGCGGCCGGAGGATACAGTATGGTGCATGAACGAATTGCCAGCCGCGTATGCAGAGTACCTCCAGGGCAGGGACGAGAGTTTCATTGACACCGTCCTGCCGGTCCTCAAGCAGTCAGTCGCCGAGAAAACGCACGGCGTCCGCATCACGATGAACCCGCATGAGCTGCAGGCCCGAACCGATCCCACCATTCCATTCGGTGAGATCTTTGAGGGCGTCGACTGATCCTCCACGTGGGAAGTGCCCGCGAGGGGTGTCACCCGGAACAGGGCGCGGGGTGCCACCCGGCGCCTTCCTGGGCACGCAATACGCAGCCGGCCTTTCAGGCGGGGCAATGCGGTTGGCGGTGGCTTTGTCGCGCCGGTTCTACGGCGTGATGCTCCGGGCACCGTTGCGCCCGGTCACACCTTGAACTGCCGGGCCGGGTGAGCGTGCTGTTCTGCGCAGAGTTTGGTGCGGGCGTGACGCAGAACAGTGTTGTGCGTCAGGTCAACGCGGAACGCTGCGCAGAACAGTGCACTTGTGCGCCGGGCTGCCATGCCCGACGGCGGGCAACCCGCCTGGGCGGGCCGGGCGCCGTCGGGCTTCACCACTTAATGCGCACGGCTGGATGCCCCGCCGGCGCACAGCCACAGCCGGCCAAGCGTCCTGCGCACGGCATCATGCCCCACTCGCGCCGGCAGCAGCCCTGCGGCCGCGCTACGCCTTGGCGTCCAGCAGCAGCTGCTCGGCACTGGCGTTGAAGGACTTCTCCAGCACCAGGCAGGCGGCGCCGAACGCCTCCTCGCCGGAAGTCAGCCTGGTGCCGGCAATCTCCACCGAGTGGACGCAGGTGGTCACGCTCAACGCAGCCACCAGCGCGGGCACCTTCGACAGGTACACCGGAGCCAGCGCCGGCCAGAACGGCCCGCCAAACACCACGCAATCCACATCGAGCAGGTTGGTCAGCACAGAGACGGCCCCGGCCATGCGCCGGGCGGAATTGTCCAGAATTTCGACGGCGGACGGCTCCCCTTCAGCGGCGGCACGGGCCACCGCCGCCAACTCGTCCGCCAGTGCAGGTGCCGGCTCCCCCACGGGGTGTGCCGGCAGGACGCCGGCCTCCCGGGCCAGGCCCACGACGGTTTCCGGCATGCAGGTGACCTTGACGCAGCCGCGGCGCCCGCAGTCGCACAGGGGCCCGTCGGGGTCGGTGATGATGTGCCCAATTTCGCCCACATTGCCGGATGATCCCCGCACGACCTCGTCGTTGAGCACCAGCCCGGCGCCAATGCCGGTGCCGATGTAGACAAAGACAAAGTTCGCGGCGGCGTGGCCGGACCACGCCCACAGCTCAGCCACGGCCGAGGCCGTGACGTCCTTCTCCACCACCACGGTCAGGCCGGTGGTTTCAGCCAGGATGTCGCGCAGCGGCACGCGCGTCCAGCCGGGCATGTGCGGCGGGCTGACGACGGTGCCGCTCGCGGCATCCACGGGGCCCGGCGTGGCCACCCCAACCCCGGCAATGCGTCCAAACGGAACGCCGGACTGCTCAATGACGGACAGGATCCGGGTGCCCATGTTGGCCACGGCCTGGGCCGGGTCGATCCCCAGCTCGGTGGCTTCGTCCACGGAGAAGAGGACGGTGCCCACGGCATCCAACAATGCATAGCTTGTCAGCGCGGGGTCGATGTGCACGCCAACCGCGTACATGCCCTTCGGGTTCAGCCGCAGGATGGTGCGGGGCTTGCCGGGGCCGGACCCGTCCTTGCCGGCTTCCACGATGAGGCCCGAGTCCAGCAGCCTTCGGCAGATGTTGGAGACAGTCTGGGCTGCCAGCCCGGCCAGTGCTGCCAGCTCAACCCGGCTCAGTCCTTCTTCGGAGCGCCGGATCGAATCAAGAATGACGGCCTGGTTGAAGTCGCCCATCTTTGGCAGATTGGTGCCGCGGCGCCGCTGCGGCACTCCTGGCGCGGGAGCATTCAACTCGTTCTCCTTGAAATTGTGTGTGGCTCAACGGCCTGCAAACAGTGGCGGCCTCCCCAAGGCGCATGTGTCACATTACCCTGCAGCCGCCCCGCCAGCGTACACGCCACGGGGGCTCCACCGTGCTCTCACAGGGTTTTGGTGGACTTCGTGACGGTGAACTTGCTGTTGCGCCCCATGACGGAGGTCTCCCCCACCGTGCGGGCCAGCGCGTCCTTGTAGTCCAGGTGCCTGTTGTAGACGCACCACAGCTCCCCGCCGGGTGCCAGCACCCTGGCTGCTGCGGCGAAAAGCTTGTGCGCAATCCCGGCATGCACGGCCGCCCCCACATGGAACGGCGGGTTCAGCACAATGAGCTCGGCCGACGCCGGGGCGAAGCTGTCCAGCGCGTCGTCGCGGACGGTGTCGATCCGGTCCGCAAGTCCGTTGGCGGCGGCCGTTTCCATGGTCGCCGCAACGGCGGCCGCGGACTGGTCCGTAGCCGTGACGCGCAGTGCCGGCCGCGCCTTGGCCAGCGCCGCTGCAATGGTTCCGTTGCCGCAGCCCAGGTCCACGGCGGCGGCCGCACCGGGCCGCATTTGGTCCACGAAGCCCAGCAGGAAGCGTGTGCCAACGTCCACCTTGGTGCCGCCAAATGTTGCCCCATGCGCGCACAGCCACAGGCCCAGGTCGGCGTGGTACTCCTTTTTGGGGAAGTCCGACGCCGGACCCTCCCCGCGCTGCCCGGTCGCCAACGGTTCGCCCACCACGAGCGGGCGGGACTTGCGCCATGCACGCCCGGGAATGACGGAGGAAAAGTACTGGGAGAGCACGGCGTTCATGGCCACGGTCATGTGCTTGATGCGCCCGCCGGCAAAGATGCGCACCTCGGGACTGGCATGGGCACTGATGAGCTGCGCCACCTCGGCGACCTCCTCAAGGCTGCGCGGCAGCTGCCACAAGACCACGGCGGCATCCCGGACCAGGCCGGCGTCGAGCGGCATGGAGGAATAGGATCCCTCCAGTCCGAGTCGGGCTGCGTTGGCGGCCAGGGCCAGCTCACCGGAGCGCCCGTCCTGGTGCACCCTCAGGCCGCTGAGCCCGTGGAGCGTTGCGGCGGCGAGGGTCAGCGCACCGTAGCGGTCGCCCACAATGGCGACGCGTCCGCCGTCGTGGGCGGAAAGGGCGCCGGACGCCTCCCTGAGGATCAGCTCATCCGTGGCGTCATGGGCGAAAAGGTTGGGCGCTTCGACGTCCGGAAAGCGGCGCAGGCGCCCAAAGTCGAAGGGCGGGTCCTCAATGCTGCTGTTTTGCTCCACCGGGACACTCTACCGCCCGGGAAATGGCGCCGCGGCCCCCACAGCCCCGGGTGCGCAATATCACATACGACGTATACTGGGGACAGTCACCTAAAGTCAAGATACGTCGCCGTAATCGACGACTCTAAGGATGATCACCATGAGTGTAATAACCCCGCTGCGGCGAAGTGTTCGTGAGGGCAGCGGCTTGAAGCGTGTGGGCGGTGTGTGGGGCGAGCTTCTCGCAGAATTCCTTGGCACCTTTGTTTTGATCTGCTTCGGTGATGGCGTTGTGGCCATGGCCGTGGCGGCACTTCCCGGCAGCGGGCGCGCGGCCACCGACACCACCATTTTCATGGCCTCCGGGGACTGGCTGCTCATCACCTGGGGTTGGGCCCTGGCCGTCGCCATGGGCGTGTATGTGGCCGGCGGGGTCAGCGGCGCGCACCTGAACCCGGCCGTGACCCTGGCATTTGCCGTGCGGCGCAAGTTCGCATGGAACAAGGTGGTCCCGTACGTCGTGGCCCAGGTGGTGGGTGCGTTTGCCGCCGCCGCGCTGCTGTACGTGGTGTATTTCAACGCGATCGATGCCTTCAACACCGCCGCGAAGACGCAGCGGGACGAGGCCGGCGGGCTCGCCACCTTCTCCATTTTCGCCACCTTCCCCGCACCGTATTTCAAGGGGAACCTGACCGTGCCGCTGATTGACCAAATTGTGGGCACGGCGTTCTTGGTGATGCTGATCGTGGCCATCATTGACATGCGCAACACTGCCGCCAAGGCGAACCTTGGCCCGCTCATCATCGGCTTTGCCGTGGCAGCGATTGGCATGTCGTTCGGCGCCAACGCCGGGTACGCCATCAACCCGGCCCGTGACTTTGGCCCCCGCGTGTTTGCGTGGATTGCCGGCTGGGGCGATGTTGCCATGCCGGGCACCATCACCGGGGTGCCCGGTGCGTTCAGCTGGTACTTCTGGGTGCCCATTGTGGGCCCGCTCATCGGCGGCGTCATCGGCGTGCTGCTCTACGACTGGTTCATCGGCGACATCCTGCACGCCCGCAAGGCGCTGGCCGAGCAGGAAGCAGCCGCCAGTGGCGGCGGCGGGGCGCACGCCGCCGAGCCGGGACCTGCCACGGACGAGGAGTAGCCGGGGCCGCGCTGGCCGCGGGCCGACCGGGGCGGGCCGGCGCCAGCGCCGCCCGATGCAGCCCCGCCCGGACCAGCCGGTGCCGCTGACGGTAGCGGTGCTAGGACAGTTCCAGGGCGTCCACGTAGAACCACCGGCCGGCTTCCCGGACGAAACTGCTGGTTTCGGTGAAGGAGTCCCGCTGGCGGCGGTCCGTGGCGCTCCGGTAGTGGGCGCGAAAGGTGACGGTGCCTGCAGTGGCGAAGGCGCCGCCGTCGTGCACGGCAAGGATTTCAAGAAGGTACCACTGCTGGTCCGGGTCAAGTTCCAGGATGGCCGGGCGCGTTTCAGGGTGCCAGGTGCGCAGCAGGTAGTCCGCATTGGCCGTGGCGAAGGCGCTGAAGCGCGAGCGCATCAGTGCCTCGGCCGTGGGTGCCGGCGCTTCCGTGGACAGGTACCGTGCGCAGCAGTTGCCGAACTGTTCACCGCTGCTGCAGGGGCAGCGGGATTCGGGGCCGATCATGTGTTCTCTCCCTGCTGGATGGGGTTCGTCTGCGAGTGGAACCACTCGATGTGGTGGCGCAGTTCGCGTGAGGCCGCGGCGCCGTCGTTTGCCAGGACGGCGGTAAGGATGTCCCCGTGCTGGCGGCGCAGTTCCGGGACGATGCCCTGCCACATTTGGTCGGAATCGATGGCGTCGCTGACATAGCCCTGGATGGCCGAGCGCAGCGATTCCATCATCGCCGTGATGACGGCGTTGCCGGCCAGCGAGCTCAGCAGGACATGGAAGGCCGCGTCCAGGACGTGGAATTCCTCCCGCCCAAGGTCCGGGCGCGCCATCTGGTCCACGAGCAGGTGCAGCTGTTCCTCCTGGCGTGCCTGCCGCGGCTGGCGTGCGGCCTCCTGGGCGGCCCAGGTCTCCATCATGATGCGGGTCTGGACAATGTCCGCCACGGGGAAATGGCTGGTGGCCATGTGCAGGCGCAGCGTCGCGGCCAGGCCTGCGGCCGGGTTGGCGATGACCACGGCGCCGGACTGCGGGCCGGAGCCGGTGCCGGTGCGCACCACGCCCATGGCGTCCAGGACGCGGATGGCGTCGCGGACGGAGGCGCGGGAAATCCCGTGCTGCGCGGCCAGGGCGCGTTCCCCGGGGAGCTGGTCGCCGACCTTGATCCTGCCGTCGCGCAGTTCCGCCTCAATGCTGGTCAGGACGGCTTCGTAGCTGCGGGCGGCGGGGGCGGGTTCTGGGATGGGCACGGGAATATTGTCCCAGACTTTCCGGGGTGGGGCGGCGGTGTACTCGGGACTCCAACATGCCGGGAGTGCGAATCGTGGGGCAGCTGTCGGGAAGACCGGCTATTGTGACTCTTCCACCGGTCCGGACGCCGAGCCGGGGCCAACCCCGCTGCGCTTTCCCGCCGCCATCACCGACCCGGGGCAAAGCCCGCGAGGTAGGTGTAGGTAGTGCACCTATCTCGCGGGTTTAACCCATTTTCGGCAATACGGGCCCCGCGGCATGCGGTTTTGCCCCTGTCTCGACGCGCGGCCCTGTGCCGAAAACACGGTGGGCCGCGAAAGCTGCGCCGCCATGCCCACTGAAGAGTCATGAGGGCCGGAAAACCCGCACAGTTGCCGTGCACTCCGGCCAAGGCTGTTACCTTCAGCTACGTCTGCTCACCCAGCTGTCAAGGATTCCTTGACAGCTGGGCGCGCGGCCCCGCCTGAATTTTGTGTCAAAAGTCATGGCGCCGCACACCGGCACGCCGCTGCCGGCCCGCGCTGGCCGCCCACTGGTTCCGCGCCCCAGGCAGGCACAAAAAAGTCCGGCCACACTGGGTGTGACCGGACTTTTTCCTTGGTGGAGCTGAGGGGACTCGAACCCCTGACCCCCTGCATGCCATGCAGGTGCGCTACCAGCTGCGCCACAGCCCCAAAGAACTATATTTAGTTATATAACGCAGCCAGAATATTTCCAAATTGACCGTGTTTGGTGGAGCTGAGGGGACTCGAACCCCTGACCCCCTGCATGCCATGCAGGTGCGCTACCAGCTGCGCCACAGCCCCAAACACTTGCCTCTTCCCTTGACCTGTCGGTCTTGGCTGAAGCAACCTGTCCATAGTAGAGCACGTTTTGGCGTAGTGCCAAATCGGCGGAATCCGGGCTGCTGGTCCGACACAATATCTGCCACATCGCGTCCCCCTGCGGCACTAAGTGAAGCCTAGTCTTCCACCGGTTCGGCGAGGTCCTCGGGTGCTTCGTAAGGCTGCGGGAGGGTGCCCACGTTGTGTTCAAGCAGCCGCCAGCCGCCAACGGCAGCACCGTCGGATGCAGGCCCCATGGCCTCAACCACAGACCAGTGGCAGTTGGAGAGCCCGGAGAGGGTGCGCCACAAATCTTCAGGCAGGCCCAGCAGCTTGGCCAGGGCAACGCGCGTCGCGCCGCCGTGGGTGGCCACCACCAGGGTGCCGCCGTCGGGCAGCTGCTCCACGCCGTCAAGTATGGCCTCCACCATGCGGGAAGCCACCTCCACCCGGGTCTCTCCCCCGCCGGCGCGCACCCCGGGCTCGTCACGCTGCCACCGCTGGATCTCATCGGGGTAGCCGCTGATGATTTCATCAAACGTCAGCCCCTCCCACGCTCCGCCGTGGGTTTCACGCAGTCTGGCGTCCACGGCCACGTCCCGGCCGGTGAGATCCGCCAGGGCCCGAGCCGTTGCATGGGCGCGCAAAAGGTCGGAGGAGACGATCCTCACATTGGCGGCCCCGCCGTCGTGCATGGCAAGCTTGCCGGCAAGCAGTGCTGCTGAGCGCAGGGCCTGGGAGGCGCCAACCTGGTCGAGGGGGATGTCGCTCTGGCCCTGGAATCGGCGCGCGGCGTTCCAGGACGTGCGTCCGTGGCGCCAAAAAATAACCCGCCGGCGCGGGCCGGCGGGCTGCAAAACTGAACGCTCGGGTGAAGTTGACGCCATCAAGTGACAGGTTCCAATCCGCAGGGCCCGTTTGGGGTTTTGTTTGTTTACTCTGCTGCCGTGGTGCCGGCGGCCTTGGCCGAGGGGTCGGCTGCGGCCAGCTGCAGGTCAATGACCGGGCAGTCGCCGTAGAGGCGCTCCAGGGCGTAGAACACGCGGTCTTCCTCGTGCTGGATGTGGAAGACGATGTCCGCGTAGTCCAACAGGACCCAGCGGCCGCTGGAACGGCCTTCGCGGCGGACGGGCCGGAGGTCAAACTTGTGGAGTTCGTCTTCGATGCCGTCCGCAATGGCGTTGACCTGGCGTTCGGTGGCTGCCGAGGCGATGAAGAAGATGTCCGTGATGGCCAGGCGTTCGCTGACATCAAGGGCTGTTACATTCTCGGCCAGCTTGTCCGATGCCGCCCGCGCCGCGGCCCGTGCTATGTCGATGGACTGTTGTGTTGCGCTCACTACGGTTTCCTTTGATTGGTAAAAAATATGGCGTGCTAGAGGGAGGTGAAAAACATGATGGCGCCGACCACGAGAGCGGCCCCGCCAACAAGGATGGAGCCCCATTGGATGAGCATGTTCCGCTGCGTGCGGCCCAGTCCGGCAGTCATCGCGTCCAGCGGCTCCAGGCCGTGGGCGTAGTCGGCCGGCATGGGCGGCATCTGGGAACGCTGCACCTCGGCATGCTCGACGGCGGGGCGCACCTTTGGGTGCTCGCCGGTCGCCATGGCCTGGGCCTGCATCAGCGTGCTGCTGCGCCCGCCGGTCAAGGGGCGGCTGCCGGTCCCCGGGCGGCGGGCCGCCCCGGGAGACAGTGCCGCGTCGAAGCGTTCTGCGCTGGCCGCAGGCACACTGGGTGTCGCCGATGTGCGCGGGCCGCCTACCACCGGCAGGGTGCCCGTGGCCGGCGCGGGACCGGCAGGGCGGGGCAGCCGCGGCGATTGGCGGGGGTTGGCCCGGGTCACGATGGGCACATGTGTGGTGGAGGGCGGCCGGAGAACCGGCCGTTCCGAACCCGGCACCTCGATGAACTCCAAAGGCGTCACCATGGCGAGGTTGTCCGTCGACTTGGGGTCGGCGGATGCCCTCTTGCTCTTGGCACTTTCCTGCGCCAGGCGTTCACGGGCCTGGGCGCGCTGGCTCAGGATGGCGGCACGCTCGGCTTCGGCCTTTTTGGCTGCCAGCGCGGCGAGTTCTTCCTCGGTGGGCGGTGCCGGAGGTGGTCCGGCCGAGACCGGATAGTAGCTGCCGCCGGGGACGAGCCCGGGCATGGGCGGATAGTTGGCTGCCAGGGAACCGGGCAGCCCGGCCGCGCCGGGGGCGCCTGCAGGAGCCTTGCCGGATGTGGCTGCAGCGGCACCGGGTGCCGTTCCGGGGCCACCGCCGGGGGCACCCGGCCGGTTGAATGCGGCCGGCATGGTGGCGGGAACGCCGCGGCTGCCGTGCACTGCGGAAGGGACAACCGCGCGGGGTGCTGTTTCCGGGGCGGGTTCGGCGGCGCCGGGAAGCCGCGCAGGAGCGGCTGGCGCCCCCGGCCCCGGCACGTCCTGCTGGTCGGCTGCCATGGCGGCAGCGACCTGTTCCATCTGTTGGCTTTCAAGGCTCACGGATGCTGCAGCACGGCGGCCGCTGCGGACGGGCGCGGCCGGCGTCGCGGGGTTCTCCGGCAGCGCGGGCCCTCCGGCAGAGTCCTGGGCAAGGACGGAATCTATGGCCGGCAGCCTGGCTGGCGGCGCGGCGGCCGGCAGGGCCTCCGGGAACACGGCCTGTGCAGGGGCCACAGGTCCCGCCGGGGCCGCCATGGGGACCGGTGCAGCAGTGCCGGCGGCCGGCGCCTGGACACCGGGCTGCACCGGCAGCTTGGGCGGGACAGGGATGACGGTGTTCAGCGCGGTGATGGGGGCACGTTCGGCGTCGAGCTGGGCCTGGCGCATGGCCCGTCGGGACGGCAGCGGCGTGGCCACCTGCGGGTCGACGAGTTCCTGGTAGGCGCGCAGGGCGGCACGGTCGCGCGCCCTGGTCTGGGATTCGCGCTCACCGCGCGGAACTCCCTGGGAGGCGGGGGGCACAACAGCCGATTGTGAGGTCTCGGGGGCGGGTTCCGCCCCGGGGCCGGCCGCTGCCGGCGGATCCGGCAAGCCCGGCGCCGCAGATGGGGGTGCTTCGGGGATGTCGGTCGCAGGGTTCACGGGCACAATGGGCGTGCCCGCCGTGCCTGCATCGTGTGCCGACTGCTCGCGCAGTTGCCTGCGGCTGCGGATCGGCTCAGTTTCCTTACTCATCAAATACTCATTCGGTTCTCGAAGTCACCGGCACTGTGCCTGCGTCGTGGTCTGTTGCCGGGTCCATATAAAGTCCGTACTTGGCGATGTACTGCACCACGCCGTCCGGGACCAGGTACCAGACCGGGTTTTGTGCGCCAACCCTTTGGCGGCAGTCCGTGGAAGAGATGGCCATGGCAGGAACTTCCAGGAGGCTGACGTCGCTGCGGCCCATGTCATCGAGAACATGGCCCGGGCGGGTCACTCCCACAAAGTGCGCCAGTTCCCACAGCTCGTCGCTGTCCTTCCACGACATGATCTGCGCAAGGGCGTCGGCGCCGGTGATGAAGAACAGTTCCGCATCGGGGCGCATTTCGCGCAGGTCGCGCAGGGTGTCGATCGTGAAGGTGGGACCGGGCCGGTCAATGTCCACGCGGCTGACCGTGAACTGCGGGTTGGCCGCCGTGGCAATGACTGTCATCAGGTAGCGGTGTTCGGCCGCGCTGACCTTGTTCTTGGCCTTCTGCCACGGTTCGCCGGTGGGCACGAAAATGACTTCATCCAGCTTGAAAACGCTCGCAACCTCGCTGGCTGCGACAAGGTGACCATGGTGGATCGGATCAAACGTCCCGCCCATGACTCCAATGCGGAGACGGTCCCGGGTACCCGCAAGCGCAGATACCCGGGGCATGCCCTTAGTGATTGGAGGACGCCGAATCTGTGGGGTGGAGGTGCTTGTTCGTGTGCTGGCGGTGCGGATCATCCGTGGCCTCGACTGCCGCGTGGCGGTTGCCCAGGTTCATGAACGACACCGTCACAACCATCAGCAGCAGCAGGGTGGCGAGCATGATGCCGCCAATGACGAACGGCGGCGCAATGAGCGGCGCGGCTTCGTGTTCTTCTGCGGCGGCCAGGACGACGCCGGCAAGCTGGGTCAGCATTATTTCTCCCCTTGGGTTGGTGGCCGGGCAGCGGTGGTGCCGCCGCACAGCGAATTGTTACGTGAATTCCCTCTAATGGTACGTGGTATCTGCCCGCACCGGCACACCGGCACGCAGCGACTGCACCACATGCAGCATAAACCGGCACCCGGGCGGCGGCTGCTGCGGGGCCCGTGTGCCGGTGCCGGCGGTCAGCTCCGGACCTGACCTTCACCCTGCACAATCCACTTGGTGGTGGTCAATTCGGTCAGGCCCATGGGGCCGCGGGCGTGCAGTTTTTGCGTCGAGATTCCGACCTCGGCACCCAGGCCGAGCTCGCCGCCGTCGGTAAAGCGTGTGCTCGCATTCACAATGACGGCGGCCGAATCCACCACGGCAACGAACTTTTCCGCGTTGGCGAGGTCGTTGGTGAGGATGGCTTCCGTGTGCCCGGTGCTCCAGGTGCGGATGTGCTTGACGGCTTCATCCATGGTGTCCACCATCTTCACGGCCAGGTCGAGGTCCATGTACTCGGTGGCCCAGTCCTCGTCCGTGGCGGGCTCGGCGGTGATGCCGGCCGGCAGGACAGCCTGGACGCGCTCGTCGACGTGCAGCCGGACGCCCGCCTTGGCCAGGGCCGAGAGGACTGCGGGCAGCACCGTGGCATCCTTGTGCACCAGCAGCGTCTCCACCGTGTTGCAGACACTGGGGCGCTGGGTCTTGGCGTTGAGCAGGATGTCCACGCTCATCTCCTCCGCCGCGCTGGCGTCGATGAAGATGTGGACGTTGCCCTCACCTGTTTCGATGACGGGGACGGATGAGTTGTTGACGACTGTCTGGATGAGTTCCCGGCCGCCGCGGGGAATGAGCACATCCACGGCGCCGCGGGCCTTCATGATCAAGTTGGCGCCGGCCCGGCCGAACTGGTCCACGGACTGCACGGCGTCGGCGGGCAGCCCCACCCGGTCCAGGGCGTCGCGCAGGATGTCCAGGAGGGCCTTGTTGGTGTTTGCCGCAGCCGTGCCGCCGCGGAGAACCACGGCGTTGCCGCTCTTAAGCGCCAGGCCTGCGATGTCCACCGTGACGTTGGGGCGGGCCTCGTAAATGGCGGCAACCACCCCCATGGGCACGTTGACCTGGCGCATCCGCAGGCCGTTGGGCAGCGTCTGCCCGCGCACCACATTGCCCACGGGATCGGGCAGCGTGGCCAGGTTTTCCAGCGCGTCGGCAAGGTCCTGGATGCGTGGGCCGGTCAGGGCCAGCCTGTCCAGCATGGGTTTGGAGGTGCCGTTCTCGCGGCCGGCGGCCAGGTCCAGTGCGTTGGCGGCAAGGATGCGTTCCTGGTTCTCCAGCAGCGCCTTGGCGATCGCACGCAGGCCCTTGTCCTTCCAGGCCCGGTTGGCCCCGGCCATGCGCCGGGAAGCCCTGCGGGCGCGGTCGGTGATGCCCTGAACCTCGGCGGCAACATTTTGTTCAACAATCTGCTCAGTCATGGCACAAGTCTAAGGCACCCGGCCAGGGTGCGCTGTGGCGCAGCTTGCAGCCAGTCCCGCCGGGAGTCAGTGCCCGAGCAGCACGAGGTCGTCCACGTGGACCACTTCACGTTCAAATTCGCGGCCCAGTTCCTTGGCGAGCGCCTTGGTGGAGCGCCCCAGCATCTGTGGCAGGTCCGAATGGCGGTAGTTGACCAGGCCGTGGGCAAAAACGTTGCCGCGGGCATCGCTGATCTCCACCGCGTCACCGGCGTCGAAGTCCCCGGTGACAGCCGTTATCCCGGCCGGGAGCAGCGATTTGTGCCGCTCCCCCACAGCCCGCACGGCGCCGTCGTCCAGGACCAGCCGGCCCCGGATGTCTGCCAGGTGGGCCAGCCACAGCATGCGCACCGGGCGCTTGTTGCCGTTGATGCCAAACCAGGTTCCGACGTCGTCTCCCGCCAGCGCCGCGCCGGCATGTTCGGTGGAGGTCACCAGCGCGGGAATGCCTGTTTCCGCCGCGATCATGGCGGCCTGGACCTTGGTGGCCATGCCTCCGGTGCCGACGCCGGCCTTGCCGGCACTGCCGATCACGATGCCTTCGAGGTCCTCGGGCGAATCCACGTGGCTGATCCGAGTGGCGCCCTCGGACGGCGGGCCGTCATAGAGGGAGTCGACGTCGGAGAGCAGGACCAGGGCGTCAGCCTTGACGAGGTGTGCCACCAGCGCGGCCAGGCGGTCGTTGTCGCCAAAGCGGATTTCATGCGTGGCGACGGTGTCGTTCTCGTTGACAATGGGCACCACGCCCAAGTGCAGCAGCCGCTCCAATGCCCGGTGGGCGTTGACGTACTGGTGCCGCCGGGTGAGGTCCTCCGCCGTCAGCAGCACCTGCGACGCCGTGACGCCGTGGGCGCTGAACGCCTGGTTGTAATGGGCCATGAGCAGGCCCTGCCCCACACTGGCCGCCGCCTGCTGCGTGGCAAGGTCCTTGGGCCGCCGGGCCAGGCCCAGCGGCAGCAACCCGGCAGAGATGGCGCCGGAGGAGACCAGGATGATCTCGGTTCCTGTCTTTTGGCGCAGCGCCAGCACGTCAACGAGCTTCCACAGCGCCTCCTCGGAGATGCCGCCGGCCACTGACGTCAACGACGATGACCCCACCTTGACCACGATCCGGGCCGCAGCGGCCATGTCGGAGCGTGAACGGAGGGTGGCGCCCTGGTCTTGTCCCTTGGTTCCCATTAGTTCTGCGTTGCACCTGTGTCGTCGAAGTCGCCCTCGGCAGCCAGTTCGGCGTCGATGACCTTGGCCTTGACTTCATGGCGGTTGTTCAGCTCGGTCCAGATGCCTGCCTTGCGCTCGGCATCCATCTCGGCCCGCGCGGCGGCCTTGGCGTCACGGCGGTCCTGCTGTTCCTGGCGCTTCTGGGCGCGCGTGGGGCGGTCGCCCAGGTCGAGGAGGCGCAGGTCCGTGCCGCGCGGTGCGGCCAGGTGCTCGGCGCCGCCCATCATGGTGGGCTCCCAGTCGAAGATCATGCCGTTGTCGCCACCGATGACCACGGTGTCGCCGGGGGTGGCGCCCATCCTGAAGAGTTCCTTCTCGACGCCGGCCTTGGCCAGGCGGTCTGCCAGGTAGCCGATGGCTTCCTCGTTCTGGAAGTCGGTCTGCTCAACCCAGCGCTCGGGCTTCTCGCCGCGGACGCGGAACAAGGGAGCCAGGTTGCGCTCTTCGCGGCGGATGGTGAAAGATGACTCGTTCACGGCGCGGGGGCGCAGAACCACCGGGGTGACCTTGGCGGGCGCGTCGGCGACGGCCTTGCGTGCTTCCGTGACAATTTCCGCCATCGCGAAGCCAAGCTGCTTCAGGCCCTCGTGGCTTGCTGCGGAAACTTCGAAGACACGGTAGCCGCGGGCCTCGAGGTCGCCCTTGACGAACTCGGCCATGTCACGGCCGTCCGGGGAATCAACCTTGTTCAGGGCGACGAGGCGGGGGCGTGCGTTGAGTGGGACAACGTCGCCGTCGGATCCGGCGAAGCTCATGTCGACGGCGTAGCGGTCCAGCTCTCGCTCGATGACGGCCAGGTCGGTGATGGGGTCGCGGTCGGCCTCGAGTGCTGCACAGTCAAGGACGTGCACAATGGCGGCGCAGCGCTCCACGTGTCGCAGGAAATTGTGGCCCAGGCCCTTGCCTTCGCTGGCACCCTCGATCAGGCCGGGAACGTCAGCCATGGTGAAGCGGACGTCGCCGGCCTGGACAACGCCCAGGTTGGGGATCAGGGTGGTGAAGGGGTAGTCGGCAATCTTGGGCCGGGCCGCAGACATGGCTGCAATCAAGCTGGACTTGCCCGCAGACGGGTAGCCCACCAGGGCGATGTCTGCAATGGACTTCAGCTCAAGGACGATGTCCGCTTCGCTGCCCGCCACGCCAAGAAGGGCGAAGCCGGGGGCCTTGCGCTTTTGCGAGGAAAGGGCATTGTTGCCGAGCCCGCCCTGGCCGCCTTCAGCAGCGACATACTCCGTGCCGATGCCCACGAGGTCTGCCAGGACGTTGCCTTCCTTGTCCTTGATGACCGTGCCATCCGGTACTTCAAGGACCAGCGACGCCCCGTCCTTGCCGTCGCGCCAGTCGCCCATGCCGGGCTGGCCGTTGCCGCCGCGGCGGTGCGGTGCATGGTGGAAGTCAAGGAGGGTGGTGGTCTGGTCGCTGACGCGGAAGGTGACGCTGCCGCCGTCGCCGCCCTTGCCGCCGTCAGGCCCGCCCAGCGGCTTGAACTTTTCGCTGTGAACGGAGACGCAGCCATGGCCGCCAGTCCCGCCGGATACATGCAGTACAACCCGGTCAACAAAGCTGGCCAATGAATTCTCCTTGAATTGAAATTTACGCTGGTGCACCAATTCTAGTCCGCAGGGGACCTGCCCTTGGTGCCGGGGGTTCCGGTTCCGACGTGGATCCGGGGTGCCTGTTAAAAGCCAGTGGAGCGGACCAAGCGGTCCGCTCCACTGATTTAGGCCTTGGTGTTAGACCGCAGCTGCAACGATGTTCACAACGCGACGTCCACGACGCGTGCCGAACTCAACCGCGCCTGCATCCAGTGCAAACAGGGTGTCGTCCTTGCCGCGGCCAACGCCTGCGCCGGGGTGGAAGTGGGTGCCGCGCTGGCGGACGATGATTTCGCCGGCCTTGACGACCTGACCGCCGAAGCGCTTCACACCCAGGTACTGAGCGTTGGAATCACGACCGTTGCGAGTGGAACTCGCGCCCTTTTTATGTGCCATTTGAAAATGCCTGCCTTTTTACTAAAAGATTCTAAGAGGATCGAACTTGTTTCGCCAGATTAGGCGATTGAAGTGATCTTGACCTTGGACAGTTCCTGACGGTGGCCCTGACGCTTCTTGTAACCGGTCTTGTTCTTGTACTTCTGGATGACAATCTTCGGACCGCGGAGGTCCTCCAACTTCTCAGCCGTAACCTTCACATTAGCCAGGTCCGCTGCAGCAGTGGTGAGCTTGTCACCATCTACCAGGAGCAAAGCGGGCAGCTCAAACGTGCTGCCGACTCCACCGGGGACGCGGTTCATGGTCACGTAGTCTCCGACGGAAACCTTTTCTTGACGGCCGCCTGCGCGGACAATCGCGTACACCACTGGGGAACTCACTTCTCTCGACGTTTATTACAAAGTTTTTGTGCCGGCTGCGAATCGTGTTTGACCGCTGCCAACCGCATGCTTCCGCAGTTCGGAATTGAACTGGTGCGGAGTGCATACTATGTGCCTCAACGCCGTGGACCTCAATGGAGTTCTGCCATGGAGTGGTTGCCCTAGGTGTTGGCGTAAGCACCGAAGATCAAGAATACGCTAATTCCGGCTCCGGGAGCAAATGACACTGGTTCCGAACCCCCCGCGGTCCCGTGCAACAGTGCGTTGCAGGAGTTTCGCCAAGGGGTTTTCGAAACCGTACTGAACTACAGTAGCGTGCCCGGGAGGCGGATTGGTGATTTCCGGCGCTGACCCGCCGCCTTTTTCGCCGAAGGCCGGGTGCTTTTAATCACCCCGGCGGTCCGGCGGCCTCAGGGGCGCGCGGCCGGTGCCCCCAGCTGGCGGTGCGGGGCATCGAAGAAGTCCACCTCGTACTGTGCCGAATGCGCGAAGGCTTCCCTCATGCGGGCCCGTTCGGCGCCCGATCCGTTCCGTGCCGCGCCGTCAAGGAAGCCGATCGCCGTGGCCGTGGCCTGGGCGAAGTCGTCGTCAGCGTACGTTTCCAACCAACTTCCGTAAGGGTGGGCGCCGTCGTACCTGAGATAGTCGGCATGCAGCACGCGGCCAACCTCCGCATAAAGCCAGTAGCAGGGCAGCACCGCGGCCACTACCTCCCCGTACGTCCCGGCAAAGGCCACGGCCTGCAGGTGGTCCACGTAGTGCTTGGTGACGGGGCCCTGGGGCGATTCGATCGGGTAGCGGCTGAGCCAGTCCCGGTGCAGTGCCAGCTCCACATCCAGGCAGCCCTGGGCACCCGACGCCCAAAACTTCTGCTCCGCCTCTGTGGGCGCAAGGGCGCTGGCCCGGGCAAGTACGCGCGAGTACGCGCCAAGGTACAGCGCGTCCTGCGCCAGGTAGTAGGCGAAGTGGTCGCGGTGCAGGGTGCCGGCCGCCAGCTCCCGGATGAACTCCAGGCCAAAGATGGCCTGGCGCTGCGGCGCACAGTCGTTCCACAGCAACCGGCTGAAGGAGTCAAGGGCCGGGGCGGCACTCCCCCACAGCCCGTGCAGATGGTTGACGGGGCCGGCGCCAGCCCCCACTTCAAGCACGGCCGACGACTCCAGTGCCCCCACCAGCCATGCCTTCGCCGTGCGCACCGATTCCACCCAGTCCCCCGTCTGCGCCTGCAGCGTGGCCACGGCCGAGGACAGCGAGCAGCCGGTCCCGTGCGTGTTTGCGGTGTGGATGCGCGGTGCCGTGAACTCGTGCACCGTGCCGTCCGCCTCCACAAGCGCATCCAGGCAGGCCTCGCCCGGCAGGTGCCCGCCCTTCACGAGAACGCGGACGTTGTGCGCTGCCGCAAGCTCGCGCCCCTGCGCCACTGCCTGCGCCCAGTCTCCGGCTTCGGGGCGCCCCAGCAGCGCACCCAGTTCGGGGATGTTCGGCGTCACCAGGTCTGTGTGCGGCAGGAGGGCCAGCAGGGCTGCCAGGGCCTCCGGCGGCATGAGGACGTCGCCGCTGGTGGCCACCATCACCGGGTCAAGCACGACGGCGGCCGGCCGGGTTTGCGCCAGCCAGCCGCCCACCGCTTCCATCACCTCGGCACTGCCCAGCATGCCAATCTTCACTGCGTCAATGGTGATGTCTGCGGACAGTGCGTCCAGTTGGGCGCGCAGGAAGGCTGCCGGTGGCACATGCACCTGCTGCACGCCGCGGGTGTTTTGGGCCGTGAGCGCCGTAATGGCGGCCATGGCATAGCCGCCATGGGCAGAAATGGACTTGATGTCCGCCTGGATGCCGGCACCGCCCGACGGGTCGGACCCGGCGATACTCACGATCCGGGGATGTCTCCGGGCGGTGGTGGCGGGTGTTTCTCGGGCAGCCGGAAAAAGTGTTGTTGCAGTCATTGGGACATCCCTTCGCCGGTGCTAGCCGGGCAGGTTCAACGGGTATTGTCTCAGCCGGCCCTTGTGGCCTGGCACCCCGTGTCGCACTCCACCCTAGCCAAAATTGCCCCGGCCCACCCGTTAAACGCACACTGACCCGCAGAAAACAGCGAATTCCACGTAATAAAAGTGGATTTCGCTGTTTTCTGCGGGTCAGCTGCGGCGGGCCGTTACAGCTCGGATGCGGGGACTCCCACGCCGAGAATGATCGGCTCCGCGCTCTTCTTCACCGGTGCGGCCGCCTGGGCCGGAACCTCGGCGCTGCTGTGCGGCGCCGATCCCGTGCCCGCTGCCGGGGCATCGGTTGTTTCCACAGCGGTGTCGGCGCCGCCCTGGGCGCTGCGTGCGCTGCGGTTGCGTCGGCTGCGGCGTGAGCGTGAGCGGCTGCCGGACTCGTCGGTGCCCCGGCTGTCCTGCTCCGGTGCCGCCAGCTGGTCCAGTGCCTCGGTCAGCCCGGCCAGGGCGGCCACCTGCTCGGCGTTGTGGGACTGGGCGAAATCGCTGCTTTCGCTGCGGTGCCCGCGCGGCAGCTCGATGGCTTCCCCGCCCAGCGTGAGTGTTGCGGTGTCGTGGCTTTCTTCCGTCACATCCGCCGCCACAGCGTCAGCCGGCGCAGCAGCGGAACCCTGGGCTCCGCCGTCGTGCTCATGGTGGGAGGCTGCGGCGATGGTGGCCAGCGCGGCGCGGGCTTCATGCGCCTTCTGCACCCGTGCGGCCTCCGTGGATTCGTCAACCGCGGGGGCGTGGTTGTCCTCGTGCACGTCGTTCTCGTTCTGGTGCGAACGGGCGTTGCGGTTGCGCTTGCGTTCGCTGCGGGTGGTGCGGTTGGCGGTGCGCTCCGACTCGCGGTGGTCCTGGCGCGGGGCGTGCGCGGCGGCAGCCTCAACGGCGGGCGAGTGCGTGCGGCGGTGCTCCACGGGGATCTCGTGGGTGACCATGCCGCGGCCGGCACAGGTGGCGCACTGCTCGCCGAAGACCTCGAGCAGGCCGGTGCCCATGCGCTTGCGCGTCATCTGGACCAGGCCCAGGCTGGTGACCTCGGCGACCTGGTGCTTGGTGCGGTCGCGGCCCAGGCATTCGACAAGGCGGCGCAGGACGAGGTCGCGGTTGGATTCCAGGACCATGTCGATGAAGTCGATGACGATGATGCCGCCGATGTCGCGCAGGCGCAGTTGGCGCACAACTTCCTCGGCTGCTTCAAGGTTGTTCTTCGTCACGGTTTCCTCGAGGTTGCCGCCGGAGCCGGTGAACTTGCCGGTGTTGACGTCAACCACTGTCATGGCCTCGGTGCGGTCGATGACGAGGGAGCCGCCGGAGGGCAGGAAGACCTTGCGTTCCAGTGCCTTGTTGATCTGCTCGTCGATGCGGTGCGCGGCGAAGATGTCCTCCGGCTTGCTCCACTTTTCCAGGCGGTCCAGCAGGTCCGGGGCCACGTAGGTCACGTACGCCTCGATGGTGTCCCAGGCGTCCTCGCCGGAGACGATCAGCTTGGTGAAGTCCTCGTTGAAGACGTCGCGGACCACCTTGATGGTCAGGTCCGGCTCGGCGTAGAGCATTTCGGGGGCGAGCGTCTTGGTGGAGGAGGCACGGTTGTTGATGCCCTCCCACTGGGCGCGGAGCCGGTTGATGTCGTTGGTCAGCTCTTCCTCGGAAGCGCCTTCGGCCGCGGTGCGCACGATGACGCCGGCGTTCTCGGGCAGGTGGTCCTTCAGGACGCGCTTGAGGCGGTTGCGTTCGACGTCGGGCAGCTTGCGGGAGATGCCGGTCATGGAGCCACCGGGCACGAACACCAGGTAGCGGCCTGGCAGGGAGATCTGGCTGGTCAGGCGGGCGCCCTTGTGGCCGACCGGGTCCTTGGAGACCTGGACCAGGACGGAGTCGCCGGACTTGAGCGCGTTCTCGATGCGGCGCGGCTGGCCGTTGAGGTTGGCGGCGTCCCAGTCGACCTCGCCGGCGTAGAGCACGGCGTTGCGGCCGCGGCCAATGTCAACGAAGGCAGCTTCCATGCTGGGCAGCACGTTCTGGACCTTGCCCAGGTAGACGTTGCCGATCAGGGAGTCCTGCTGGGTCTTGGAGACGAAGTGCTCGGCCAGGATGCCGTCCTCCAGGACGCCGATCTGGATGCGGTCGTCTGCCTGGTTGACCACCATGACGCGGTCCACGGATTCACGGCGGGCCAGGAACTCGGCTTCCGTGATGACGGTGCGGCGGCGGCCGGAGTCGCGGGAGTCGCGGCGGCGCTGCTTCTTCGCCTCCAGGCGGGTGGAGCCGCGCAGGCTCGTGACGCGGTTGGAAGCGCTGGCGCTGGACTCCGCCGGCGTGCGCGGTGCGCGGACACGGGTGACCGTGTTGGGCGGGTCTTCGTCGCTGCCGCCGGTGAGCTCGAGGTCGGCATCACCGCGGCGGCGGCGACGGCGGCGGCGGGAGGTCACGCCGTCGTCTTCGGCATGGTCAGCGTCCTCTGCGTCCTCGCCCGCATCCTCGGCGTCGGCAGGCTCGGCGTCATTGCTGCGCGGGCGGCGGTTGCGGTTGCGGCCGCGGTTGCGCCGGTCGCCATCCTCGTCCTGCGCATCCTGCTCGTCAGCATCCGCGGCGGGAACGGCCAGGCTGAGGTCGGGTGCCAGGAACAGCGCCGACATCCCGGCAGCAGGCTCCATGAACAAAGACTCCGTCACGTGGACGTCGGCTGCGTCGGCCTCGGCCCCAGCGGATTCTGCGGCGGGCGCTTCCGGCGCCACGGCGGCGGGTTCCGCAACGGGCGCCGCGGCCGGAGTTTCAGCCTCGGCCGGAGACTCTGCGGCAACTGCCGTGGCGGCGGGGCCGGCCTTGGCAGTGGCACGGCGGCTGCGGACGCGCGCCGCAGGTGCAGCCTCGGGTTCCGGCGCGGCTTCAGGCTCCGGAGCGGCAGGCTCCGCTGCCGCCTCGACGGGTGCGGACTTGGCCGGCGAGGAAGTCTTGCGCGTGGCACGCCGGGCCGGAGCCTTGGCGGGCTTGTCGGAGGGCTCGACAACGGCGCTTTCGGCGGCTGCCGCGGGTTCCTGCTCTGCGGCGGCGGCCTTGGCAGCAGCTGCTTTGGCGGTGGCAGTCTTGGCGGTGGACTTGGCAGCGGTCTTGGCTGCGGGGGCCTTGGCCGGGACCTCACCGGCAATTTCACCGGCTGCGTCCGCGGCGGCAGTGATCTTGGTGGCGGGGGCCTTTGCGGCCCGGCTGCGCCGTGCCGGCGCCTTGGCGGCAGGCTCGGCCGGGGCGTCGTGGCTCAGGGCGAGCTCGCCCTGGATGGCCTGTTCCGGGGTTTCGGCTGCGGTGGCGGCACCCGGTGCGGTGACGGGCGAGGTGGCCCGGCGCCGCGGCGCACGCTTTGCCGGGGCTGCGGGCGCATCGGCGGCGGCCGGGGCATCCTTTGCTGTGTCGGTGATCCCGTCCAGCAGCGACGGTTCTTCCGTGCTTGTCACGGGTGCCGTGGCTTTTTTGGCCCGGGTGCGGCGCACGGGAGCCTTCTTGGCGGGAGCGCCGGCGGTGTCCGCGCCAGCGCGTGCTTCGTTGTTTTCGGGTGTGGGTTGTTCATTAACCATTGGGGCATTGCCTTCGTGCCGGGGCGGCACCCCCACATCGGATGCCGAAACCGGCAGATGTGCCAACACCCGCGGGCGTTGACGGAAGTCGTCTAATTGCTTTACAGGCGGCACCAACATTACGGGTGCGCAAGCTCTGCAGAGCCAATGGTTCGCGATAAACAGGGCCGATGGATGGCTGCCCTCGTGGCAGTCCCGTCACCGGCAGCCCGTTGGCGTGCCATTGGACCGGGGAGCGCATGTGGATCGCCCACCAGCCAAACCCATTGTCTCACACACACCTTGTCATGACGGCAGTTTCAGGCAGGGCGCGCCATGTTTCGCGCGCTACAATCAGGACACGATTGCCGCCACACACCGTAAGGACATCATGCCGAGCACGAAAGCCTCCACCAGCGACCCCATCGAGCAGGACCTGCCGGCCCTCTCCCGTGCCAGGCCGTACGGATGGTTCCTTGTCATTGCCGGCGGCATCGCCTGGATTGCCTCCTTCACCCTGGTGCTGGAGCGGCTGGAACTGTACAAAAACCCGAACGCCGTGGTCAGCTGCGACATCAACTCATGGATCTCCTGCGGCGACGTCATGAAAACCCCCCAAGCAGCAATCCTCGGCTTCCCGAATCCGTTCATCGGCGTCGTGGCCTTCGCCATTGTGGTGACCACCGGCATGGTCCTGCTGGCCGGTGCCCGGATGCAGCGCTGGTACTGGATCGGCCTGCAGGTGGGCATCACCGCCGGCATGGCCCTGGTGGGCTGGTTCTGGTTCACGGCCGTCTACACCCTCGCCATCCTGTGCCCCTACTGCATGGTGGTCTGGGCAATGATGATTCCAGTCTTTGTCTTCACCACGGTGCGCAACATCAACCATGGGATCATCCCCGCACCGGCCGGCCTCACCAAGTTCCTGAACGAGTGGGCCTGGGTCATCGTGGGCCTGCTCTACCTCGCCACACTGGCCTCGATCTTCTTCAAGTTCATGAACCTGATCATCCCCTCCAACGCCTGACTCCCCCAAACATTCGCTATCGCAGCAATGGCTGCTTTCTAGCGGTCCCTGTCGCAGCAACGGCAGCATTTCCGACGCCCCTGTCGCACCTGTCGCAGTCCTTGCCCGGGAGGTGCGGAAGGGTCCACGAAAACCCGTCCAATGCTGCGAGGGGGTCGCGGAAAACCCAGCCAATGCTGCGATGGCGTTGAGATCCGGCGCTGGGGCCTGGCGCTGGATAGCCCTGGGCGTTGGGACTTCCTGCATCTCCTAAAGCACAACGGGCATCTCTTAAAGCACAACGGCGAAGGGCACCTCCCAGCGGGAGGTGCCCTTCGCCGTCGTGCTTGGTTTGCTCAGCGCCTAGGCGAACCAGATGCCGATCTCGCGCTCGGCGGACTCGACGGAGTCCGATCCGTGGACGAGGTTTTGCTGGACCTTGGCGCCCCAGTCGCGGCCGAAGTCGCCGCGGATGGTGCCGGGGGCTGCCGTGGTGGGGTCGGTGGTGCCGGCGAGGGAGCGGAAGCCCTCGATGACGCGGTGGCCCTCGAAGATCGCTGCGACAACCGGGCCGGAGAGCATGAACTCAACCAGCGGCTCGTAGAAGGGCTTGCCGGCGTGCTCTGCGTAGTGCGCCTCGAGCTGTTCGCGGGTGGCGTTGACCTTCTTCAGCTCGGCCAGGGTGTAGCCCTTGGCCTCGATGCGGGCCAGGACTTCGCCGGACAGGTTGCGGGCCACGCCGTCGGGCTTGACCAGGACAAGGGTGCGCTCAATGCTCACTGTTACTCCATATTGCTAGGTAAAAAGGACAATCAGGTCTAGTTTACGTGGGCCAGGCGGGCGGGCCGGCTCACGCCTCGGTGGTGCCGGTCTCATCCGGGGACGAGGGCCCGGGGGCTGCGTCCTCGGGGTGGGCTGCATCCCATTCGGCCTGGGCGCGGGCCCGGGCATCATTTTCCCTGTCGATCCTGGCACCGGCGTAGAGGGCGTACCACCAGGCGACGGCAAAGAGCCCGCCCACGACAAACATGGATGATTCCCAGAATCCGCCCGCGATGAGCGCCAGCTGCAGGATCCAGCCGAATGCCGGGCCCCAGGACTTGCGGATGACCCCGCAGGCCGCAATCAGCAGCACGGCCAGGATGCCGGCCACGATCAGGTAGACGGGGTTTTTGCCGTGCACGCCGAACAGGCCCAGGCCCAGGAAGATGGCCACGAAGGCCTCCAGGAACAGCACCACGGAGGCGAACATGAGCCTGGTGGACCGGGGCTTCTTGGGGGTGTTGGGCTTCCAGTCGCGCTGGGCTTTTGTCAGCTTTGCCATCTCAGGCACCTTCCCTTTCGCCGGGCCGTCCCAGCAGGATCCGGGCCTCGCCGACCACCGTGATGGAACCGGTGATGAGCACGCCGCCCGCGAGGTCGTTGTTGGCTTCGGCCCGCTCCACGGCCCACTCGATGGCGTCGTCAAGCTTCTCGGCGATGTGCACGTCCTCTTCCTGCCAACCAAGGTCGACGGCGAGCTCGGCCAGTTCCGCTGCCGGGATGGCACGGGGCGAGTTGGACTGGGTCAGGCAGAGTTCCTGAGCCTCGTCGCCGTAAGCGTCCTTGAGCGAGTTCAGGATCTCCTCGGCGTCCTTTTCCTGCAGGACACCTAGGACCACCACGAGCTTGCTGAAGGCGAAGGACTCCTGCAGGGCTGCGGCGCTGGCGGCGATGCCGGCCGGATTGTGGGCCGCGTCCACCACGATGGTGGGCGAGGTGCGCATGACTTCAAGGCGGCCGGGCGAGGTGGCGGCAGCGAAGCCCTCCTGCACCAGTTCATGGTTCAGCTCCTTCTCTCCCCCACCGAGGAATGCCTCCAGCGCTGCCAGTGCGACGGCGGCGTTCTGGGCCTGGTGCTCGCCGTGCAGCGGGAGCAGGATGCCCGGGTAGCGCCCTGCCAGGCCCTGCAGGTCCAGCATCTGGCCGCCCACGGCTACGGTCCTGTTTTCCACGCCGAACTCGACGCCTTCGAAGCGGAAGTCGGCATGCTTCTCGCGCGCAGCCTCCAGGATGACCTGGGCGGCGTCGGTGGGCTGGGCGGCGCTGATGACGAAGGCGCCCTCCTTGATGATGCCCGCCTTCTCCTCGGCAATGAGACCGGTGGTGTCACCAAGCAGTTCGGTGTGGTCCAGGGAGATGGGGGTGATGACCGCGACCTGGCCGTCGCCCACGTTGGTGGCGTCGGTGATGCCGCCCAGGCCCACTTCCATGACGGCGACGTCGACGGGTTCGTCGGCGAAGATGGCAAAGGCCAGGATGGTCAGGCACTCGAAGTACGTCAGGCGGTTCTCGCCCGCGGCCGCCAGTTCGCCGTCGACAATGTCCAGGTAGGGGCGGATCTCGTCCCAGATCCGCACAAAGGTTTCGTCGCTGACCGGTGCCCCGTCAATGCTGATGCGCTCCGTGACCTTTGTCAGGTGGGGGCTGGTGTAGCGCCCGGTGCGCAGGTCGTGGGCCAGCAGGCCGGCCTCGATCATGCGCGACGTGGAGGTCTTGCCGTTGGTGCCGGTGATGTGGATGATCGGGAAGGCCTTGTTGGGCTCCCCCAGGACATCCATGGCCCGGAACAGGGGGGCCAGGCGCGGCTCCATCTTGTTCTCCGGGGCCCGGCCCAGCAGCTCGGCGTAGACGCTCTCCACCGAAAATTCGTCATGCTGTTGACTCATGCTAGACAGTGCTCCGTTCAACGGTGATCGTGGTGTCGACGTCGCCCGGGACCAGCTCGAGCTTGACCGTCAATGTCTCGGCCTTGACGAGACCGGCGTTTGCGTGGAGGGCGTCGACGACGTCCTGCGGTGCCGAGATGATGGTGCGGATGCGGTCGCTGACGTTCAGCCCGGTGTCCTTGCGGGCCTGCTGGATGGCGCGGACCATGTCGCGCGCCGTTCCCTCGGCCTCGAGCTCGGGTGTCAGCTCGGTGTTCAAGACCACGAAGCCGCCGGTGGGCAGCATCGCAACGGCGGTCTTGCCGCCGTCGTGCGCGTCCTCAACAACTGTCTCGAGGGTGTACTCGGTCGGTTCCAGGGCCAGGCCGCCGGCGGTGACAACACCGTCGGTGACGGACCAGTCGCCGGACTTGGAGCCCTTGATGGCGAGCTGGACGTCCTTGCCGAGGCGGGGGCCTGCGGCGCGGGCGTTGACCACGAGCTTCTGCGAGATGCCGAATTCCTCCGGGGAGGCGTCCGCGGCGTCGACGAAGCGGATGGTGCGGATGTTGAGCTCGTCGGCGACGATGCCCTCGGCGCCGTCGAGTGCTGCGGCGCCGGGTGCCACCACGGTGAGGTCCTGCAGGGGCAGGCGCACGCGCAGCTTGGCAGCCTTGCGCAGGCTGGAGCCGGTGGAGCAGATCTGCTGGATCCGGTCCATCTGCTCAACAAGTGCGGCGTTGGGGACGAACAGGTCCGCGTTGGGCCAGTCGCTCAGGTGCACGGAGCGCCCGCCGGTGAGGCCGCGCCAGATTTCCTCGGTGACCAGCGGCAGCAGCGGGGCGGCCACGCGGCACACGGTTTCCAGGGCCGTGTAGAGGGCGTCGAAGGCGTCGGCGCTCTCGTCGAAGAAGCGGTTGCGGCTGCGGCGCACGTACCAGTTGGTCAGCATGTCAAGGTAGACGCGCAGGGAATCGCAGGCGCCGGAGACGTCGTAGCCGTCCAGCTTGGCCGTCAACTCGCGGACGAGGTCGCCGGTGTTGGCCAGCAGGTACGCATCCATGGGGTCCGTGTAGCCGTCAAAGCGCAGCTGCGGGTCGTAGCCCTTGCCGCCGTCGGCCGTGTTGGCGTACAGGGTGAAGAAGCTGTACACGTTCCACAGGGGCAGGATGACCTGGCGGACGCCGTCGCGGATGCCCTGTTCGGTGACCACCAGGTTGCCGCCGCGCAGGATGGGGCTGGACATGAGGAACCAGCGCATGGCGTCGGAGCCGTCGCGGTCCAGGACCTCGGAGACGTCCGGGTAGTTGCGCAGCGACTTGGACATCTTCTGCCCATCGGAGCCCAGCACAATGCCATGGCTGATGACGTTGCGGAAGGCCGGGCGGTCAAAGAGCGCGGTGGAGAGGATGTGCAGCATGTAGAACCAGCCGCGCGTCTGCCCGATGTACTCGACGATGAAGTCGGCCGGGTTGTGGGTGTTGAACCAGTCCTCGTTCTCGAAGGGGTAGTGGACCTGGCCGTAGGGCATGGAGCCGGAGTCGAACCAGACGTCCAGCACGTCCTCGACGCGGCGCATGGTGGACTTGCCCGTGGGGTCGTCCGGGTTGGGGCGCGTGAGCTCGTCGATGAACGGGCGGTGGAGGTCCACTTCGCCGTCGTTGTTCAGCGGCAGGCGGCCAAAGTCGGCCTGCATCTCGGCGAGCGAGCCGTAGACGTCGGTGCGCGGGTACTCGGGGTCGTCGGACTGCCACACCGGGATGGGTGAACCCCAGTAGCGGTTGCGGGAGATGGACCAGTCCCGGGCGTTTTCAAGCCACTTGCCGAACTGGCCGTCCTTGACGTTGCCGGGGATCCAGTTGATGCCCTGGTTCAGCTCCACCATGCGGTCCTTGAACTGTGTGACTTCCACGTACCAGGAGGAGATGGCGCGGTAGATCAGGGGCGTGCGGCAGCGCCAGCAGTGCGGGTAGCTGTGCACGTAGCTGGCCTGGCGGACCAGGCGTCCGGCGTCCTTGACCACGCGGGTGATGGTCTTGTTCGCATCGAAGACCTGCACGCCGGCAATCTCGGCCAGCGGGCCCTCGGAGAAGAGGGGCAGGAAGTTGGCTCCCTCGTCAACGGAGAGGACCACGGGGATGCCGTACTGCTCGCAGACCTTCTGGTCCTCTTCACCGTAGGCGGGGGCCTGGTGGACGATGCCGGTGCCGTCGGTGGTGGTGACGTAGTCGGCCACGAGGAACTGCCAGGACTTGGCGGTGCCGTACTTCTCGTCGTCGGCAAAGTAGTCCCACAGCGGCTCGTACTTCAGGCCCTCCAGCTGGGAACCCGCGTATGTGGCGGTGACGGCGGCGGCCGCGGCAGCACCGTCGTCGTACCCGAGGTCCTTGGCGTGCGCGCCAACGAGGTCTTCGGCGAGCAGGAACTCCCCTGCCTTGGCACCCAGGGTGACACCGTTCGGGCCGGCGGGAACGACGGCGTAGCGCACCTCGGGCCCGACCGCGAGGGCCTGGTTGGTGGGCAGGGTCCAGGGCGTGGTGGTCCAGGCGATGGCGGCGACACCGGCCAGTTCCTGGGAAAGCGCGGATTCGCCGGTGAGAATGGGGAAGGTGACGGTGACGGTCTGGTCCTGGCGGTCCTTGTAGACGTCGTCGTCCATCCGCAGCTCGTGGTTGGAGAGGGGCGTCTCATCCTTCCAGCAGTAGGGCAGCACGCGGTAGCCGTTGTAGGTCAGGCCCTTGGAATGGAGCTGCTTGAACGCCCAGAGCACGGATTCCATGTACTCGACGTTGAGGGTCTTGTAGTCGTTGTCGAAGTCAACCCAGCGGGCTTGGCGGGTGACGTACTCCTGCCATTCGCCGGCGTATTTCATGACGGAGGAGCGGCAGGCGTCGTTGAACTTGTCGATGCCCATGGCCTCGATCTGGGCCTTGTCCGTCATGCCCAGCTGCTTCATGGCTTCCAGCTCGGCGGGCAGCCCGTGCGTGTCCCAGCCGAAGCGGCGCTCAACGCGGCGCCCGCGCTGGGTCTGGTAGCGGGCCACGAGGTCCTTGGCGTAGCCGGTCAGCAGGTGGCCGTAGTGCGGCAGGCCGTTGGCGAAGGGAGGGCCGTCGTAGAAGACGAACTCGTTGGAGCCGTCCTGGCCGGCGTCGCGGGCGTCAATGCTGGCCTGGAAGGTGCCGTCTTCGGCCCAGTACTTGAGGACAAGCTCCTCCACTTCCGGGAAACGCACGGAAGCTGGCACATGGTTGGATTCGGCGTGCAGGCCGTGGGCTGCGGTTGCCTTGGGGAAGTGGGTCATCACATCATCCTGGTGGTGGGCGTTCAATTCAGGATGCAAGGACGGCTTGCGCCGCGGTACCACCTCGCTTGCCGTGCCCGTTGCCCTGACGGCTTTCGCCGCGGGGCGCCTGGTGCGGCCGCTTGTTGACTGCTGTGACGGGCTTACCCGTCCGGTTCTACTGGCTTTGCTTTCGCTTGGCGTTCTTCCGGAAGCTCACCGGTGATGGCCGGGTCGATGCTTTGTCCCTCATTCTACGGGATGCCGGGCGCCGGTGGGGACGCCCGGCATCCGGCTACTTGCGGACCAGTTTGTGGTTGGCTGCCTGCGCCACGGGCCGGACCACGATCTGGTCCAGGTTGATGTGGTGAGGAAGCCCGACGGCGTAGCCCACCACGTCTGCGACGTCTTCCGCGGTCAGCGGCTTCTCCACTCCCTGGTAGACCTTGTCCGCTGCTTCCTTGTCGCCGCCTAGGCGGTTGAGGGCAAATTCTTCCGTCTGCACCAGGCCGGGGGCCACCTCGATGACCCGGACGTTGTGCTCCACCTCTTCCAGGCGCAGGGCGTTGGTGATGGCGTGCTGGGCAAACTTGGCGGCGTTGTAGCCGGCTCCGCCTTCATAGGCGGCCAGCCCGGCGGTGGAGGTCAGGTTCAGCACCGTACCGTGGCCGTGGCTGCGCAGCTGTGGCAGGAAGGCCTTGACGATGTTCATGGTGCCCAGGACGTTGGCCTGGTACATCCAGTTCCAGTCGTCGGCGTCCGCCGTGGCGATGCGGTCCGTGCCACGGGCGCCGCCGGCAATGTTGATGACCGTGTCCACGCCGCCCAGGCGGGCAAAGGCGTCGGTGGTGAAATCGCGGAGGCGGGAGACATCGTCGTCCCTGGTGACATCAGCCGCGAATGCCAGGGCGCCGGTCTCCTCGGCGAGCGCGGTGAGCCGGTCTGCGCGGCGGGCCACGGCGACGACGTTCCAGCCGTCCCGGCGGAGTTGGCGGACCGTGGCGGCGCCGATGCCAGAGCTGGCGCCGGTGACTACTGCATTTTTGGGGGTGTTTTCGCTCATGTTTCCAATGTATCGCGTCCGCATGGGCGACCCCGGCAGGCACTTGCGCGCCGCGGACTGCCCTCAGGCGGCGGCGTTCAGGAAGTCCAGCAGCACGGCCGCCTGGTTTTCGTGGTGGTCCTTGGCGCCGTAGAGCAGCACGACCCTCTCGTGGCCTGCAATGATCTCACGCAACTGGTCCACGGCCGGGTTGGCCTTCAGCTCGGCGGTGTAGTCGCGGACGAACGCCTCGAAGTGCTCGGGCAGGTGACCGAAGGCATTGCGCACCTCGTTGCTGGGGCCCGCCTCCTTGAGCCAGACATCAATTTTGTCTTTTTTGATCCCGCGCGGCCACAGCCTGTCCACGAGAACCCGGTACTCCCCCGGTTCCGGCTCTTCATAAACACGCAAAATCCTGATTGTGCCCATGTTTGCATCATAGACCCGGGGCGTTCGGCGTGTCAGGGACTGCTTCGGCCTCTGACTTTGCCTTATGCGCAGCATTCGCATCCGAGGCGGCGCATGGCCCCATCGGGGTTTTCTTATGCGCAACATGGGGCTGCGAACATTGCGCCAGTGGAAGTGCTGCGCATGGTTGGCCAGGGTATCTGGCGCATGGGCAAACTTCAGTTTGGGCATGCGCACGGTAGCCAAGCAAACTGGCGCATGGCCTGAAGAAGTTTAATTCCGCGCAGCGTTCGTTTCGGTGGCTGCGCATCGCCCAGGCCACGCGGCCGCCAGGCGCACAACTTCGGCAGGCTGCACGCTCCTCAGGCGGAAATCAGCTCCAGGGCCCGCGCAGCCGGCGCGTCAAGCGGCAGGAACCATTCGCACTGCCACTTCTGCGTGCGCCGCGCCTGGGCGCTGGTGGTCTCCACGGACGGCGGGTACACGCGCATGGCCCGCTTGCCGCCCTTGCCGCCTACGGACACCACGCCGTGGCGGGCCAAAACGGCAAGGGGGAACACGAACTGTCCCAGCCCCGCGCCCGAGCCGGCCTGGACAATGAACAGGGCAACGCCGTCGTGCGTGTCAAAAGGCCGAATGGGGCCGGCAGAAGAGCGCTGCCACAGCGTCACGAACTGGCCAACCTTGGTGGGAGTGGTCTTGGCAACGCGGAAAACCGCAGGCCGCCCGGCCAATGACAGGGTGTGGGCCTGATATTCGGCGCTCTCCGGCTCGGGCGCCACGTCCGCAACCGGAGCACCCCACTCTTTCCACATCTGAAGCGAATAATGCACGCAAAACCCCCTGAATCTTAGGTTCCGGGCAACTCATGAAAGAATTGCGTCCATGGCTGACAACATTCCGGGCACAGACACGCCCGCACCCACCTCAAGCAACGTTCCCGACAAGCCCGTTTTGGAGGGCCTCGAGGAGTCCCTCACCAAGCGCTGGCTCGACGAGGGCACCTACAAGTTTAACCGGGAGACCACGCGGGAGCAGGTGTACTCCATCGACACTCCCCCGCCCACGGCGTCCGGATCGCTGCACGTGGGGCACATGTTCTCCTACACGCAGACCGACGTGCTGGCCCGCTTCCAGCGCATGACCGGCAAGAACGTGTTCTACCCCATGGGCTGGGACGACAACGGCCTGCCCACCGAGCGCCGCGTCCAAAACTACTATGGCGTGCGCTGCGACCCGAAAATCGCGTACGACGCCGACTACCGCCCTCCCGCTGCCCCCGCCAAGAACCAGCGTGATTTCGATGTCATCTCGCGCAAGAACTTCATCGAGCTGTGCGAGGAGCTCGCGGTTGAGGACGAGAAGGTCTTCGAGCACCTGTTCCAGACCCTGGGCCTGTCGGTTGACTGGGACCTGACGTACCGCACCATCGACGACCACTCGCGCGCAGTGTCGCAGCGCGGCTTCCTGGAGAACCTGGCCGCAGGCGACGCGTACATGTCCGAGGCCCCCACACTGTGGGACGTCACCTTCCGCACCGCGGTGGCCCAGGCCGAGCTTGAGGACCGCGAAATGCCGGGCGCGTACTACCGGTACCCGTTCTTCGCCGAAGACGGCACCAAGATCTACATCGAGACCACCCGCCCGGAACTCCTCGCAGCCTGCTCTGCACTCGTGGCCAACCCTGACGACGAGCGCTACCAGCCGCTGTTTGGCAAGAAGGTCACCTCGCCGCTGTTCGGGGTTGAGGTTGAGGTCCGCGCGCACGCCCTGGCCAAGGCCGACAAGGGCTCAGGCATCGCCATGGTCTGCACCTTCGGCGACCTGACCGACGTCACCTGGTGGCGCGAGCTGCAGCTGCCCACCCGCGCCATTGTTGGCCGCGACGGGCGCATCATCGGCGACACCCCGGACTGGATCACCACGGAGGAAGGCCGCGCCAACTACGCAGCCATCGCCGGCAAGACCGTCTTCAGCGCCAAGGAGGGCGTGGTTGCCATGCTCGCCGAGGCGGAGCTGCTGGACGGCGAAGCAAAGAAGATCATGCACCCCGTGAACTTCTTTGAAAAGGGCGACAAACCCCTTGAAATCGTCTCCTCCCGCCAGTGGTACATCCGCAACGGCGGCCGCGACGAGGACCGCCGCGAACGGCTCATCAACCGCGGCAAGGAAATCGAGTTCCACCCCGCGTTCATGCGCTCGCGCTACGACAACTGGATCTCGGGCCTGAACGGCGACTGGCTCGTTTCCCGCCAGCGCTTCTTCGGCGTGCCGGTTCCCGTCTGGTACCCGCTGAATGCCGACGGCAACCCGGACTACGACCACCCGATCCTGCCCACCACAGAGATGCTGCCGGTTGACCCCGCGGCGGACGCCGCACCGGGCTACACCGAAGAGCAGCGCAACGCTTCCGGCGGCTTCGTGGGCGATGCCGACGTGCTCGACACCTGGGCCACCTCCTCCCTGACCCCGCAGATCGTGGGCGGCTGGGGCGTTGACGAGACGCTGTTCTCCAACGTCTACCCCTTCGACCTGCGCCCCCAGGGCCACGACATCATCCGCACCTGGCTGTTCTCCTCCGCTGTGCGCGCCGACGCCCTGCAGGGCAGCGCCCCGTGGAAGCATGCCGCCATCTCCGGCTGGATCCTGGACCCGGACCGCAAGAAGATGTCCAAGTCCAAGGGCAACGTGGTGGTTCCCACCGACGTGCTCAACGACTTTGGCGCCGACGCCGTCCGCTACTGGGCGGCCTCCGCCAAGCTCGGCTCCGACACCGCGTACGAGATTGCGCAGATGAAGATCGGCCGCCGCCTGGCCATCAAGCTGCTCAACGCCTCCAAGTTTGTGCTGAACCTGGGCGCCACGGAGTCCAACGTGCTGACCGCCGACTCAGCGGTGCTGAGCAATCCGCTGGACCGCGGACTGCTGGCCCAGCTCTCCGAGGTTGTTGCAGCGTCCACGGCCGCGTTTGAGAAGTACGACTACGCCCGTGCCCTGCAGCTGACCGAGAGCTTCTTCTGGCACTTCACCGACGACTATGTGGAGCTCATCAAGGACCGCGCCTACGGTGCCGCCGGCGAAGAGGGCCAGGCGTCCGTGCTGGCCGCCCTGGCCACCACGCTCGATTCGCTGCTGCGCCTTTTCGCCCCCTTCCTGCCCTTCGCAACGGAGGAAGTGTGGAGCTGGTGGCGCGCCGGTTCGGTGCACCGCGCCCCCTGGCCCGCCGCTGTTGGCGTGGACGACGGCGACACCTCCCTGCTGGCGACCGTCGGCGAGGCATTGAGCGGCATCCGCAAGGCCAAGTCGGAAGCCAAGGTCAAGCAGCGCACCCAGGTGCTCTCGGCGACCGTAGCCGCCGTCGAGGTTGAGGCCGCCCAGCTGACCGCCGGCCTCGGAGACCTCAAGGCAGCCGCCAACGCCGTCGAGATCACCATTGAGGTGGCCGAGGGCGAGCTGGCGGTGTCCGGCGTCGTGCTGGCACCGGCCGAGGAGCCTGCCCAGGCGTAGCACCACCCCACCCCCTCGAGGGGCGGGACAACACCAGATGGCTGTGGCCGCTGCCCGATCCGGGCGGCGGCCACAGCCATCTGGGTTTACCCCACGCCGCGAAAGTGCCTCGGCTGGGCGGCGTGCTGCGGTGATTTGCGGGTGAGCTTCTTCAAGCCCTTCTTCGGCGGAACGCGCACCGGCTCCGGCCACCGCGGGGTGAGGTTGTCGCCCAGGGTGGTGCCGCGCAGCTTCCGCGCCACCATGGGCAGCACCCAATCCGCCAGCCACACGCACTGTTCCCGGGTCCACGCCGCCGCACCCCGGCTGCCGGCGTCGGGCCCGTTGTTCACGGCGATGCCGTGGGGCACCTCGAGCTGTTCAAGCACGCGGGCTGCCAGGTATTTGTGCCCGGGCTTCGACATGTGCAGCCGGTCCGCAGCCCACAAGTGCGGATGCGCGTAGGCGGCGAAGGAGGCGTAGTCCACCAGGACCGCCCCGTACTCTTCAGCCACCATGCGCACGCCGTCGTTGTAGGCGTGGTTCTTGCGGCGCAGCGGTCCCAGCAGCGGCGACACTTCGACGTCGTAGCCCGTGAACAGCAGCAGCGTGGCACCTGTCTGCGAGAGCTTGGCCACGAGATACTCGTACTGGTCCAGGATGTCCACGGGGCGCGTGCCGAAGTCCATGACATCGTTGCCGCCTGCGTAGAGCGAGACAAGGGTGGGCTCCATGGCGACGGCCGGTTCGAGCTGCTCGGCGATGACGTGCCGCAGCCGCTTGCTCCTGATGGCCAGGTTGGCATACTCCCAACCGGGCTGGGCACTTGCCAGGCCCTCCGCCACCCTGTCAGCCCAGCCGCGCACGCCGTTGGGGCGCCGGCTGCTTGCATCCCCGACACCCTCCGTGAATGAATCCCCCAGGGCGACGTAGCGGCCCGGGCCCGCGATCACCTGCGGGCCGCCTGTCGCCTGGCGGACCTGGCCGCTGCATTCATGCCCTGCTGGCGGGCCACAGCCTCGGCGTAGTGTTCCATGAGCTGTTCGCAGACTGCGTGCCAGCTGCGTCCCTGGACTTGCTGGACGGCGGCGGCGGCGAACGCTGCCCGCTTGGCATCGTCTCCGGTGAGGTCCGCGGCATAGGCCCTCAGCTGCGCCAGGTTGCCGGGGGCATAAAGCCAACCGGTGCGGGAGGAGTCGACGAGGTCGACCGGGCCGCCCCGGCCCGTGGCCACCACCGGCACGCCGGAGGCCATGGCTTCCTGGATGGTCTGGCAGAACGTCTCCAGTTCCCCGGGATGGACAAACAAGTCGAAGGAGGCCATTGCCGCCGCCAGTTCGTCCCCGTCCAGAAATCCTGTGAAACAGGCGCCGGGAAGCGCAGCTTCAAGAAAGGCCCTCCGGGGTCCGTCCCCCACCACCACGAGACGAGTGTTGGGGATGTCCAGCACGGCAGCGAGGTCCTCCACCTGCTTCTCCAGCGCCAGGCGGCCCACATAGCCGATGATGCGTTCACCCTGCGGGGCCACCCGGGCACGGAATGCGCCATCGCGGTTGCCGGGGTGGAAGCGTGCCGTGTCCACACCCCTGCGCCAGAGCTCCACCCGTGGGATGCCATGGCCCTTGAGCTTGTGCACCGAATCGGTCGACGGCGCCAGGGTCCGGGTCGCTGCCGTGTGGATTCGCTCCACCCTCTGCCAGGCCCAGTTTTCAAGCATCGGCATCCCATAGCGCGAGGCATAGGCCGGCACATCCGTCTGGTAAATAGCCACCGACGGGATGCCCAGTGCCGCTGCGGCCTTCACCGCCCGCCAGCCCAGGACAAAGGGCGAGGCGAGATGGACGACGTCGGGGCCGAACTCGGCGAGCATCGCCTTGATCCGGCCCACGCCGCCCACCGCCACCCGGATGTTCCGGTAGCCGGCCAGCGGAACAGCGGGCAGGCGCTGGACGGCGGCCCCTTCCACCGTGCCGGGGGCCTTCTCCAAGGTGGAGGGTGCTATGACAAGCACCTCATCACCCCTGTCGTCAAGATGTTGCAGTATTTTCAGCAGTGAATGGGTTACCCCGTTCATCTCGGGCAGGAACGTTTCGGCAACTATTGCGATCCTCACGCCAACAGCTTGGCGTGCCAAGGTTGCCGCCGCGCGAGGCCGCGGCAACACCGTGGTGAATGGTGCGTGAATAGCTGCCACCCCACCTGCCCACGCATGATAACCTAGTAAACATGTTCAGTGAACGTGTTCGACCCAGGGAAGCCCAACGGCAGGCGACCCGGCAGGATGTGCTTGACGCCGCGGAGGCGTTGTTCCACACGGAGGGGTTCAAGGCCACCACGGTGCGCCGGATTGCGGCCGGCGCGGGTGTAAGCATTGGTACCGTGATGGCCGCCGGCGACAAGGACAGCCTGCTGGTGGAGGCCATGGACCGGCGGATACGGCTCATGCACCAGGCACGCATGATTCCTGAAACGGGTTTCTTGGCCATGAAGGCCGGCGGCAACGCGCCTGAAATGGTGGCGGCACTTGTCCAGCCGTTCATGCAGCTTTTCGCCGAGGACCTGGACCTGGCCCGTGAATACGGGGCCGTGCTGATGCGCGGGCGGCATCAGTCCGAGGTGTTCGGTTCACTGGCACTGCAGCTCAAATCCGAATTTGAACAGGCATACAAACTCTTCGGCCTCGGCCGCCAGGCGGCCCGCACTGCCGCAACGGCAACCCACCTCGCCTACCTCGGCATCCTCCTCTCCTGGTCGGCGGGCGCGTTCGGGCAGGAGGACGCCCTGGTCCAGCTGAAGGAGAGCGTCGCGGCCCTGATGGGTGAAGGGGATGGACGGTCATGAGCGTGCTGCCGCTGCTGTGGTGGCCAGGTGCTGTGCTGGCCGCCGTGCTGCTCGTCGATGCGGCGCTGTCCATCCGCCCGCCGAGGTTCATCCGCGACTGTCTGGACGGTGTCCGCTTCCCCCGGGACTGGTGGTGGACCTTGGTCGCCATCAAGCTCCTGGCCGTGGCCGGACTGCTGGCCGGAATCGCCGTTCCGGGTGTGGGCCTGGCCGCCAACGTAGGCGTGTGCGCCTATTTCCTGGCTGCCGCCTATGCCCACATCCGGGCACATTTTCTCCGGCAGGAGTTCTGGCTCAACTGCCTGGGCATGCTGGCCCTGAGTGTGGCCGCACTGCTGGTGGCGTACATCCGCTGGTGAGGGTCAGGCGAACCGGTCCGCCGGCTGCGGCGGGGCACGTCCCGGGTCAGCACCCTGGGCAAAGGGGAAGCCCCATCGGCTTGTTGCCGTCGGTGGGGCTTCGACTTTCATGCCGTCCTGTGACGGTGGCGGCCTGGTGGGTTTCATGCGGTTTCAGGACAGTCACCGCGTCACCGGTGCTAAAGGAACCTTCGAGCGTGCCGCCGAAGCGGTGTCTCATTGATCAATATGGTTCAGTCACTGAAGTTTATGATCCCTGCCAGCCCTTTCCTTGGCGGATTGGGTACTAAATAGTATGCGCCCGGACAGGCCCAATAACAACAGCCGGGGCGAAAAACTTTGACCTTTTTCACCCCGGCCACCTGCCTAGCCGAACTGGGGGTTCTCGGTACGGCTGCGCTTGATTTCAAAGAAGTACGGGAAGCTGGCGAGGGTGACGGTGGCGTCCCACAGCCTGCCTGCTTCCTCACCGCGCGGGATGCGCGTGATGACGGGGCCAAAGAACGCTGTTCCGTTGAAGGCCACGATCGGCGTGCCAACATCCTGACCCACCTGGTTGATGCCGGCAGCGTGGCTGGCGCGCAACGCGACGTCGTGGGCATCGGTGTCGGCGGCTGCCGCAAGCGAGACCGGAAGTCCTGTTTCGGCGAGGGCCTTGGCAATGACGTCGCCCAGGTCCCGGTTCTTGTTGATGTGAATTTCCGTGCCCATGGCGTCGTAGAGGGGCTTGATGACGGCGTTGCCGTGTTCAGTCGCCGCCGCCACGATGACCCGGACCGGTCCCCAGGCCCTGGCCACGTGCTCCTTGTATTCAGGCGAGAGGTCCTCGTTGTTTTCATTCAGCACGGACAGGCTCATGACGTGCCAGTCGACCTTGATGTTGCGGACTTCTTCCACTTCGCTGATCCACCGTGAGGTCACCCATGCGAAGGGGCAGGTGGGATCAAACCAGAAATCGGCTGTTTGCACTGTTTCCACAACATTCTCGGACACGTCAGAACTCCTTGGTGGGACTCGTATTGGAGGCGGGCGCAGGCGGTTCTGCTCCCCTGTCTGGTGCAACAGTGTGGCGGCGGCGACTATTCCGGGTGGCGCGGCCGCGATGCACCTGGCGGAAGGCTACGCCGACTTGTTGCGCCGCTTCACCACGACCTCGTGCGGGATGAGTGTGGGCTCAGCCGTTTTGGCCACGACGGCGGCCGTGACAACCACGGTCGCGATGTCCTCCCGGCTGGGCAGGTCGAACATGACAGGCTGGAGGACTTCTTCAAGTATGGCGCGCAAGCCGCGGGCGCCTGTGCCGCGGGCCAGGGCCAGGTCGGCAATGGCGGCGAGGGCGTCCTCCTCAAACTCAAGGTCAACGCCGTCGAGCGTGAACATCTTTTGGTACTGCTTGACCAGTGCATTCTTGGGCTCGGTCAGGATCTGGATCAGGGCCGTCCGGTCCAGCTGGGTGACCGTGGTGATGACCGGCAGGCGGCCGATAAATTCCGGGATCAGCCCGAACTTCAGCAGGTCTTCGGGCATGACGTCGGCGTAGCTGGCCTCGGACTGCTTGAGTGCGCTGAGCGGGGCCCCGAATCCAATGCCCTTCTTGCCGGCACGGGATCCGATGATGTCCTCCAGCCCGGCAAAGGCGCCGGCCACGATAAACAGCACGTTGGTGGTGTCGATCTGGATGAATTCCTGGTGCGGGTGCTTGCGCCCTCCCTGCGGCGGGACCGAGGCGACGGTTCCTTCGAGAATCTTCAGCAGCGCCTGCTGGACACCCTCGCCCGACACGTCGCGGGTGATGGAGGGGTTTTCGGACTTGCGCGAGATCTTGTCGATCTCGTCAATGTAGATAATGCCCTGCTCGGCCTTCTTGACGTCGAAGTCTGCGGCCTGGATGAGCTTGAGGAGGATGTTCTCCACGTCCTCCCCCACGTAGCCGGCCTCAGTCAGGGCGGTGGCGTCGGCGACGGCGAACGGCACGTTCAGCCGGCGGGCGAGGGTCTGGGCCAGGTACGTTTTGCCGCAGCCGGTGGGGCCGACGAGCAGGATGTTGGACTTGGCGATCTCCACCTCGTCATGGACGCCGCCGGAGATGGTGGTGGACTTCACGGCGTGCCCGGACTGGATGCGCTTGTAGTGGTTGTAGACGGCCACGGCGAGCGAGCGCTTGGCCGGTTCCTGGCCGATCACATATTCCTGCAGGAAGTCGAAGATTTCACGCGGCTTGGGGAGTTCAAAGGCGTCAAGGTCGGCAACCTCGGCCAGTTCCTCGTCGATGATCTCGTTGCACAGCTCGATGCACTCGTCACAGATGTAGACGCCGGGGCCGGCAATCAGCTTGCGGACCTGCTTTTGGCTTTTCCCACAGAAGGAACACTTCAGCAGATCGGTGCTTTCGCCCATCCTGGCCATGGTTGTGTCCTTCCGCGAACAACCCGCCGGGGCGTGGCTGCTTCTGAAAATTTTCTGGTCCCGGCACCTGCCGGGAACAGTTGTACAAATTACCTTCCACTCTAAGCCACGGCAGCGACAAAGAGTGGAATGCAAACGCCGGAACAAGGCATTTCTTGTTCCGGCGTTTGCTGTTTCTTCCCTAGCGGGTGATGGCCGCGGGCTTGATCTTGCGCGGTGCCAGGACCTCGTCGATCAGGCCGTATTCCTTGGCCTGCGCTGCGGTGAGGATGTTGTCGCGCTCGATGTCGTTACTGACCTGCTCCGGCGTGCGGCCGGAGTGGTCTGCGAGGGTGTTTTCGAGCCATTCACGCATGCGCATGACCTCATTGGCCTGGATTTCCAGGTCTGAAGCCTGGCCCCCCTGGCCGCCGGAGAGTGCCGGCTGGTGGATCAGCACGCGCGCGTTCGGCAGGGCCAGGCGCTTGCCCGGGGCACCGGCGGCGAGCAGCACAGCGGCTGCGGACGCGGCCTGGCCCAGGCAGACGGTCTGGATCTCGGGGCGGATGAACTGCATGGTGTCGTAGATGGCCGTCATGGCCGTGAACGATCCGCCGGGAGAGTTGATGTACAGGGTGATGTCGCGGTCCGTGTCATCTGCTTCGAGCACAAGCAACTGGGCCATGACGTCGTCGGCCGAGGCGTCATCCACCTGCACGCCGAGGAAGATGATGCGGTCCTCGAACAGCTTGGTGTACGGGTCCTGGCGCTTGAAGCCGTAGGGGGTGCGCTCCTCGAACTGGGGAAGCACGTAGCGGCTGGTGGGCAGGTTGCCGGCAGTGTGGCCAAACGCTGTGCTGCCAAAGTTGTAAGTCATGTCTTTACTCCTGAGATCTTGTGCTTTGGCCGGTTACTTGGCGTTGGTTCCGCCGCCGCCGGCAACGGTTCCTGCGTGGCGGCTGATCTTGTCGAAGAAGCCGTATTCGAGCGCTTCTTCGGCCGTAAACCACTTGTCGCGGTCGTTGTCGGTAAGGATCTTCTCCACAGTCTGGCCGGTCTGCTCTGCCGTAAGCTCGGCCATGACCTTCTTCATGTGCAGGATCAGTTCGGCCTGGATCTTGATGTCCGACGCCGTTCCTCCAATGCCGCCTGAAGGCTGGTGCATGAGAATGCGTGCGTTGGGGGTCGCGTAGCGCTTGCCCTTGGTGCCGGAGGAGAGCAGGAACTGGCCCATGGAGGCGGCCAGGCCGGTGGCGACGGTGACGACGTCGTTGGGGATGAATTCCATCGTGTCGTAAATGGCCATGCCTGCCGTGACGGAACCGCCGGGTGAGTTGATGTACAGGTAGATGTCCTTCTCAGGATCCTCCGCCGAGAGCAACAGCAGCTGCGAGCAGATCAAGTTCGCGTTGTCGTCACGAACCTCCGAACCCAACCAGATGATGCGTTCCTTCAGAAGGCGGTTGTAGATGTACTGGTCCTGGCCGTTGCTGTCGCCGGCGGCCATCGTGGGGGTGTTTTGCTGTGCCATGGTGGGTTTACCTCTCCTTCGTGCGGTGCGCCTGGCGTGCCCTGCGGTACCGTCACTAATGTTCACTACTTGGACAGTAGCCCTTTTCGCAGCCCGTTTGTGGTGCATCAGGGCACTGTTCGCTGTCGGCGCACGATAGCCGTTCGCCCTGCGCGTACGGGAATAAACGCACCGCCCGGGGCACTTCAATACGGGCACGAAAAGGCCGTTGCCGGCCCCCTTGCGAGGGGCCGGCAACGGCCTTTAATTCATGGTTCCCGCAATGCGGAAAGCAGCACTAGATGCGGACTTCGCCCGGATCCGTCACTGCGGTGGGCTCGATGGCCTCGTCTTCGGAAGGAACTTCCTCATCCTCACCGGCAACGGAAACGAAGTCGGTCAGGTCCACAAGGGTGCCCTCGGAGTCCTTGACAACTGCCTTGCCCAGAACGGCGGCAAGTGCCTTGCGGCGGCGGACTTCGCCAACGATCATGTTGACCTGGCCGGAGGAGTCCAGCATCTGGGCGAACTGGTTCGGGTCCATGCCGTACTGGCTGGCCGAGGAGACGATGTAGTCGATCAGTTCAGCCTGGCTGACGCTGACTTCTTCCTTCTCTGCAATGGCGTCGAGGATGATCTCGTTGCGGAACGCCTTCTCGGTGTTCTCCTTCACCTCTGCGCGGTGCTCATCGGTGTCGTGGTCTTCACCGTGGGCGTTCTCCGGGCGGAAGTGCTGCTCCAGCTGCTCTTCGATGACGGAGTCCGGGACGGGGACCTCAACCAGCTCAACGAGCTTCTCGAGAACCTTGTCGCGGGCTTCAACACCCTGCTCGACAGTCTTCGACTCGGCAGCCTGCTTGGCCAGGTCTTCCTGCAGTTCGGCGATGGTGTCGAACTCGGATGCCAGCTGTGCAAAGTCGTCGTTTGCCTCGGGCAGTTCGCGGACCTTGACGGCCGTGACGGTGACGGTGACCTGTGCTTCTTCACCTGCGTGCTCGCCGCCGGCCAGCTTGGTGTCGAAGATTGCTTCTTCGCCTGCGGACAGGCCGGTTGCAGCCTCGTCCAGGCCCTCAAGCATGTTGCCTGAACCAATCTGGTAGGAAAGGTCGGCAGCGGAGTCGACCTCTTCGCCGTCGATCTTGGCGGCAATGTTGATGGTGACGAAGTCGCCGTCGGCAGCCGGGCGGTCTTCAACCTTCAGCGTGCCGAAGCGGCCGCGCAGCTCGTCGAGTGCCTTCTGGGTGTCGTCCTCGGAAGCCTCAACAGCGGCAACCTCAACCTCGAGGCCTTCGTAGTCGGGCAGCTCGATCTCGGGGCGGATGTCCAGTTCAACCTGGAACTTCACGACGCCGTCAGTGGCGGTGGGGTCGGGAACCTCGGTGATTTCAACCTCGGGACGGCTCAGCGGGATGAGCTTGTTCTCGATGACGGCTTCCTGGTACCAGCCGTTGAGGCCGGAGTTGATTGCCGTTTCCAGGACGTAGCCGCGGCCAACGCGCTGATCGATCAGCTTGTTGGGGACCTTGCCCTTGCGGAAGCCAGGCACCTGCACCTGTGTGGCAATTGTCTTGTAAGCCTCAGTGATGCTGGGCTTCAATTCCTCAAAGGAAACCTCAACATCGAGCTTTACCCGAGTGGGTGTGAGGTTTTCGACAGCGCTCTTCACAGCGTGGTACTCCTGATGGTCTGTTGATGGATTATTAGGCCCCAGCACATGGGCAGTCACTGACCAACGTGAACCGAATAATGCTGAAGTCGGGGCGACAGGACTCGAACCTGCGGTCTCCTGCTCCCAAAGCAGGCGCGCTAGCCACTACGCTACGCCCCGTAGTGCCCGCAACAGTCTACGGGCAAACCTTCGCAGATGCACAATCGCGCCGCTGGGGATCCACTGGGGGCATTGCCGCAGCGGCCGGCGACGATCCTCCGGCCCGCCCGCCAGATTTCCCTCACGCCGCCTTTCCCCGTTGTCCAGGCACGACGGCGGACGGCTCGCCTTGGGCGCCCCGGGAGGCCCGTGCACGTCCAAAACTGGCGCTGATGGGACCCCGCGGCGGCGCGTTTGAACGGGGCGGCCTTGGCTGTGCCCACGCGGCGGCGCCTCAGCTGCGCAGCCTCCGTTGTGGCGCAGCGGAGGCGCCGCGACTCCCGCACAGCCAACGTGGCCCGGACTCGGTGGTGCGCCAGAGACGGCAGGCGATACCTTAAATGCAAGAGATCCCCGGCCTTGTGACCGGGGATCTCTTGCATTTGGAGGGGGCGACGGGAATCGAACCCGCGTAATCAGTTTGGAAGACTGAGGCTTTACCATTAAGCTACGCCCCCGTATTTTGGGGCTTGTTGCGGGCTTTCGCCGGAACAACTCCGTAACACTATCAACGAGTTTGCCGGTCCTGCAAATCGGCCTCCGATCCGGCCGCAGGGCCTCCGTGCCACGCACGGCGCCGCGTTGCAGGCGCCTCCCAGGCAGGAAACCGGGTCAGTCCCCCTGGCAGCTGGGACACCAGTAAAGTTTGCGTCCGCCCAGGTCCTTCATGGCCACCTCTGTGCCGCAGTGCCGGCACGGGAGGCCTTCGCGCTTGTAGACATAATGGGCGTCTTCGACTGGCACGTCCTTGTTGGCTGTCCGGCACCGACCACCCGCAGCGTCCCCCGTTTCAGGCTGGCCGGCAGGTGCCAGCGCGTGGCCCACCTCCGCCCCAATCCCGGAGGACCGGTCGGCCAGCTCGGTCGTGATGATCCGGCCGTCGCGGACACCGTCGGCCATGGTGCGGGCAATGTCGCCCCACAGGGCCGCAGCTTCTTCGGCCTGCAGGCTCCGCCCCGGCAGCATGGGGTCCAGCCCCAGGCGGAACAGGACCTCTGCGCGATATACGTTGCCCACGCCGGCCAGCACGTCCTGTTTCATGAGCGCCAGTGCTATGGACGTTGAGCTTTTGCGGATGCGGCGCGAAAACTCCTCAGCATCGCCGGGGGCGTTGTTCAACGGGTCCGGCCCCAGCTTGCGGCGCACGGCGGCGGCCTCGTCCGGGGTGATGACCTCGCAGGCCGTGGGACCGCGCAGGTCGGCCCAGCCGTGCGCCGACACCAGCCGGACGCGGACGGCCCCCTTGGGTTCCGGCGGGCCCGTGTAGTCCCCGCCCCCTCCCCCGCCAAGTCCAGTGTCCGCGGCGACTTCCTGCTCGCCGATGCGCCGGGGCGCACCGATGCTGGAGGCGCCCGTGAACGTGGAGTCGCCGCCAAAGTCCCAGGCCCCGTACAGGCCCAGATGCACCCGCATCACATGGTCTTGCGAAAAGTACAGGAACATTTGCTTGCCGTGGGCCTCGGCGCGCTCCAGGACAATGCCGTCAACCAGGGCCGCACCGGCGGCAAACTTCCCCTGCGGGCTGGACACCGCCAAAGATGCGCCGCCGAATACATCATTGAACTGCCGCGCCAGGCGGTGGACGGAATGCCCCTCGGGCATCATGGCCTCCTCATCGGTCCGGGCCGGGGGACGGCCCGCGCAAAAGCAACGATGGGCGGGCCGCACAGTCGCGGGCCGCCCATCAACAGGTGCAAGTTATTCGACGATGTCGCCCGTGGTTTCGTATGCGGCGATCTTGCCGATGCGGCGCACGTGGCGTTCGGCGTTGCTGAACGGCTCGGCCAGGAAGGCCTCGATGATCTCCGTGGCCTCCTCAACGCTGTGCTGGCGCCCGCCCACGGCCACGACGTTGGCGTCGTTGTGCTCGCGGGCCAGCGTGGCGGTCGACAAGTTCCAGGCCAGTGCCGCGCGCACGCCCTTGACCTTGTTCGCCGCGATCTGCTCGCCGTTGCCGGAGCCGCCCAGCACAATGCCCAGCGCGTCCACGCCGGCGGCCTGGTCAGCCGCCACGGCCAGCGCCGCGTTGATGCAGAACGAGGGGTAGTCGTCCTCGGCGTCGTACTCCTTGGGGCCGTGGTCGACCATCTCGTAGCCCTTGGCGGCGAGCGCCGTGATGAGGTGGGCGCTGAGCTCCATGCCGGCGTGGTCGGTTGCGATGTGAACGCGCATGAAAATTCCTTACGTCAAAAGTGGTTTGTGCTGCGTCAAGCCTACCCACCGCGGCGGGCGCCGGCGCCCGCGTCAGCGCTGCTGCGGCGTTTTGCCGGCCCTGCGGTTGAGGATTTGCGACAATTCGTCGGCCAGGTCAAGGTCGGGCGCACCCACCACGGCCTTGCCGCCGTCCTCCAGGCGAAGCACGACGGCGGCTCCTGAGCGGGCGAGGAAGCTTGCGTTTCCGCTGTGCCTGCGCAGGCCGACCCCGCCGTAGTCCCCGGCGGCGATGTCCAGGGACACGGCGGCGGCCACTTCCTGGCAGGGGACAACGAGCGCCGGGATGAGGCCCAGGATCTTTACCGTGAGCTGGCGGCGGTCCACCTGCACGGTGGCCGAGAGGAGGGCGATGGCAGCCAGGGCGGCGACGACCAGCCCCAGCAGGATCCACGGCGAGAGCAGGGCCAGCAGGGACCCCGGCAGCACGGCGGCCAGCAGCAGCATCATGATGACCGAGCCGCGGGGCCGCACGAAGTAAGCCAGCTGGTCATTGGCGGCTGCGGGGTCCGCCTCCTCCTCCAGCATCCGGGCCAGGGCGGCATCGTCGGAGGAGGTCCATTGCTCGTCGGGCTTGAACGTCAGCGCCAGCACTATGCCCATGGCACCGGCGAGTCCGGAGCCCATGAGCATGACGTAGCCGTCAACCCGCACGGCCGGCAGTTCGCCCTGGCCGGCCTGGCCCAGAAGTGCCGCGGCAAAAAGTGTGCAGGCCGCAAGCTGCAGGGCCATGGCCACGCCCAGCAGCACACGGCGCAGCGTGCGCGGGAGCGTGGTCCTGGCACCAAAGCACCCGATCCCTGCGCCGAGCACAATGATTGTGCCGGCACCCACGGCCAGGAAGGATGGCAGCGCCAGCGCCCCACCGCCCCATGGAAGCAGGACGCCGTGCGGAAGCCGGCTGCCCACGAGCAGCCCGCCGGCCACCAGGGCAACGGCGAGCAGGGCGGGGAAAATCAGGGCAAAGCGCAGCGCCCGGGCGTCAATGTGACGTTCGGTGCCGGTGTCGTGGCTTCCATCGGGTGCCATGGTGTTAATTTTCCACCTTCCCTGCACGGATATAGGCGTTGACGAGGGCGGCAGCTTCTGCGGCGGTGTCCGGATCCGGCATGGACACCACAAACTTCTGGTGGAACCCCGCCTCCATGACCAGGGCGGCGCCGCCTCCCATGACGAAGCCCACCGAGCCTCCGGTCATGCGGTATCCCCAGCCGCCATAGTCCATGGCCTTGATGTCCTCCACGGAGGCCGCACGGACCTCCTTCCACTCCAGCGGCATGAGCCGCCAGAATCCTCCCGCCAGCACCTTGTGGCCCCCGGGGCCAATCTCAACGGTGCCGCTGCAAAAGACCCAAGTGATGGCACCAACCGCCAGTCCCGCCAGCAGGCCAAGCAGCGGGAAAATGAAGTACATGCTCACACCCACCACAGCTGCAAGGCCCAGGGCGAATGCCCAGGACCAGCCGCCCATGGTCACCTTGATCCGCAGGCTTTCCCCGTTGGCCGCCTTGGCAGCGGCAGCTGCGGCGAGCACCGGAGCGCCGGCGGCCTCATTGGCAGCGAGCACCGCCGGATCGGGGGTCCGGTCAATGTCGCCGGGCCGGTACAGCCACATCACCAGGGCGGCCAGTACGGCCGCCACACCCAGTCCTGCGGCGATCACGGGTCCGGAGATCTCCGCCTGGGAGGTGTCTGCAAGGTCAACCTGGCCGGCCACGACGGCAACCATCAGCGCTGACATGGCCGCCCCAAAGGCCACACCAAACCCCGCGCCGATCCGGGCAATCAGCGTACTCTGGCCCCGCGACACCACGGCCAGGACCACCAGGAGGCCGCCGGCGCCCAGGGACAGCGGGACGTTGGTGGCGGCGATACTCCACAGGGAGGCCCAATTGTCCACTTCATTTTTGGAGTTCCAGTGGACGGCCAGCGGCTCCGGCAGGCGGTCCGCCACCGCAAACATCCAGGCCGAGGCGAACAGGCTCAGCAGGAGCAGCCCGCCCAGCATCCCGGCCAGCCACCACTTGTTGTAGGCCTTCTCCGCAGCAGTTCCGCGCACCTGGTCCACCATAAAATTCCCCGCAACCATTCATCCGTTTACTTTTTTCAACCCTTTCGCAGTTCCCACCGCGGGGCAAGTTCCCCCGGTCCGGGCCGCGGCGTAACGTAGGAACGGCGCCGGACCTGCAACGGGTCCCGCGCACCACTTTTCCCCACCGGTACGCACCAACGTGGCTGCGCACCCGCCTAGTGAAAGACCTGATCTTGCCTGGATTGAACCTGACCCGCGCCGAAGCCGTCGAGCGCTCCGCAACACTCACCGTCAGCCACTATGACGTGGCCCTGGACCTGACCACCTCCGAGAAGACCTTCTCAAGCACCACCACGGTGACCTTCAGCGCAAGGGAGGGTTCGTCGTCGTTCATTGACGCCGTGACACACAAGGTGCACCGGGTGACGCTCAACGGCGTGGAACTTGACCCTGCCGCGGTGTCCGACGGCGTCCGCATCCAGCTGCCGGACCTCGCCGCCGAGAACGAGCTGCGGGTCGAGGCCGACTCGTACTTCATGAACACGGGCGAGGGCCTGCACCGCTTCGTTGACCCCGTGGACGGGGAGGTGTACCTGTACACGCAGTTTGAGGTTCCGGATTCGCGCCGCATGTTTGCCGTGTTCGAGCAACCGGACCAGAAGGCCACCTTCACCTTCCACGTGACCGCACCCGCCCACTGGGACGTCATCTCCAATTCCCCCACTCCCGCCCCGGAAGCCGCCGCTGACGGAACCGCCACCTGGCACTTTGAACCCACGCTGAGAATGTCCAGCTACATCACCGCGCTCATCGCCGGCCCCTACGCGAGCGTGCGCAGCGAGCTGACCAGCTCGGACGGCCGCACCATCCCGCTGGGCGTGTTTGCGCGGAAGTCGCTCATGGAGTTCATGAACGCTGAGGACGTCTTCGAGGTCACCCGCCAGGGCTTCGAGTTCTACGAGGCGCAGTTTGGCGTGCCCTACCCGTTCCCCAAGTACGACCAGCTCTTCGTGCCCGAATTCAACGCCGGCGCCATGGAAAACGCCGGCGCCGTGACATTCTTGGAAAGCTACGTGTTCCGCACCAAACCCACCGCCTCCATGGTGGAAGCCCGCGCCATGACGGTGCTGCACGAGCTGGCCCACATGTGGTTCGGCGACCTCGTCACGATGCGCTGGTGGAACGACCTCTGGCTCAATGAATCCTTCGCCACCTTCATGTCAGCCCTGGCCGCGGTGGAAAACACGCGCTACACCGGCAGCTGGACCTCCTTTGCCCTGGGCCAGAAGGTCAACGCCTACCGGGCCGACCAGCTTCCGTCCACGCACCCCGTCACGGCCAACATCACAGACCTTGAGGACGTGCTGGTCAACTTCGACGCCATCACCTACGGCAAGGGCGCCTCCGTGCTGCGCCAGCTCGTGGCCTGGGTGGGCCAGGAGGAGTTCATGGCGGGCATCCGCAGCTACTTTGCCAAGCACGCCTGGGGCAACACCGAGCTGCCCGACTTGATGGTGGAGCTTGAGGCCGCCAGCGGCCGAGACCTCACCGCCTGGACGGAAAAGTGGTTGGAGACGGCCGGCGTGAACACCTTCACGCCCGCTGTTGAGGTGGATGACGACGGCGCCATCACCTCGTTCTCGATCCTCCAGACCGCCGTGGCCGAGCACCCTGTGCTGCGACCCCACCGCGCCGCCGTGGGCTTCTACAACCTGGCCGCCGGGGGCGAAGACGCGGGCAAACTGGTCCGCACCCACCGCATCGAGCTGGACGTTGACGGTGCCGTGACCGAGGTCCCGGAGCTGGTGGGACTGCAGCGACCCGCACTCATCCTGCTCAACGACGACGACCTCGCCTACGCCAAAATCCGCCTAGACGCCCACTCGCTCGCCACGGCAACGGCACACCTGAAGGACATCAAGGATTCGCTGCCGCGCACCCTCGTCGCCTCGGCCGCCTGGGATGCCATGCGCGACGGCGAAACCCCCGCCCGCGGCTTCGTGGACCTGGTCCTGAACAACGTTGCCACTGAGAGTGAATCGAGCGTCATTTCCGGCCTGCTGCGCCAGCTCGCCACGACCATCCAGTTCTATGTCGCCGCGGACGCCAAGGCTGCCGCAGGCGTTGCCACTGCGGACCGCCTGTGGGAACTGGCGTCCGCTGCCGGGGCCGGTTCCGACGCCCAGCTGCAGTTCCTGAAGGCCTTCGCCACGTTTGCCCAGTCGCCCGGACAGCTGGCCACGGCGGCGGCCCTGCTGGACGGGTCCCGCACCCTGGACGGGCTGGCCATCAACCAGGACCTGCGCTGGGACCTGCTGGTCTCGCTGGCCGCCGGAGGCGCCATCGACGCCTCCGCCGTCGATGCCGAACTGGAGAGGGACAGCACCCAGAACGGCACACTATTGGCCACCGAAGCGAAGGCCGCCATCCCGACGGCGGATGCCAAGGCTGCCACGTGGGAATCCGTGGTGGTGCGCGGGGACCTGGCCAATGCAGCCGCCCGCGCCGCCATCACCGGCTTCAACCGGGTCTGGAACACCTCCTTGCTGGAGCCGTACGTGGCCACCTATTTTGGCGCCATTCAGGAACTCTGGGAGGAAAAGGGCTACGAGACCAGCTCCAAGGTCATCGTTGGCCTGTTTCCCTCACACATCGTGGCCCAGTCCACGATTGACGCGGCAGATACCTTCCTGGCCCGGCTCGGCGCAGACCACCCCGCCCTGCGCCGCCTGATCCTGGAAAACCGCGACGGCGTGGTTCGCGCCCTGCGGGCCCGCACCGCAGACGCCTAAACAGCCGCCCCGCCAAAAGGGACGCTGTTTGCACACATGGGACGGTGGCCTGCCGCCGTCCCATCTGCGCAAACGCCGTCCCTATTCGCAGGGGCACGGCGGAACTAAAAGTATGATGTTTGCAACACCGGCCGTCGCGCCCGCCGCGACCCCATCCCACCACGGAATCGTAGGTACCCCTTGCCTGGCATGAATCTCACCCGCGCCGAAGCCATCGAGCGCACATCCACCCTCACCGTCAGCCACTATGACGTGGCCCTTGACCTGACCACCTCGGACACAACCTTCTCCTCAACCACCACGGTGAGCTTCACCGCAAAGGAGGGCTCGTCGTCGTTCATTGACGCCGTGACACACAAGGTGCACCGGGTGACCCTGAACGGCACGGACCTCGATCCGGCAGAAGTGTCCGACGGCGTCCGCATCCAGCTGCCGAACCTCGCCGCCGAAAACGTGCTGACCGTGCACGCCGACGCGCTCTACATGAACACGGGCGAGGGCCTGCACCGCTTTGTGGATCCCGTGGACGGCGAGGTCTACCTGTACAGCCAGTTCGAGGTGCCGGATTCCCGCCGCATGTTTGCCGTGTTCGAGCAGCCCGACCAGAAGGCAACGTTCACCTTCCATGTCCTGGCCCCGGTCCACTGGGACGTCATCTCCAACTCCCCCACCCCGGCCCCCGAGGCTGCCGGCGAGGGCAAGGCGGTGTGGCACTTTGAACCCACCCTGAAGATGTCCAGCTACATCACCGCGCTCATCGCCGGCCCCTACGAGTGCGTGCGCTCCGAGCTGACCAGCTCGGACGGCCGCACCATTCCGCTGGGCGTGTTTGCCCGGAAGTCGCTCATGGAGTTCCTCGACGCGGAGAACGTATTTGAGCTGACCCGCCAGGGCTTCGAGTTCTTCGAGGAGCAGTTCGGCACCCCGTACCCGTTCCCCAAGTACGACCAGCTCTTCGTGCCCGAGTTCAACGCCGGTGCCATGGAAAACGCGGGCGCCGTGACGTTCCTGGAAAGCTACGTTTTCCGGTCCAAGGTCACCGACGCCATGGTGGAACGCCGCGCCATCACCATCCTGCACGAGCTGGCCCACATGTGGTTCGGCGACCTGGTGACCATGCGCTGGTGGAACGACCTCTGGCTCAACGAATCCTTCGCGGAATTCATGTCCACCCTGGCGGCCGCGCAGAACACGAAGTACGTGGACTCCTGGACCACCTTCTCCTCGCTGGAGAAGAGCTGGGCCTACCGCCAGGACCAGCTGCCCTCCACCCACCCCATCAAGGCCGAGATCAACGACCTCGAGGATGTGCTGGTCAACTTTGACGGCATCACCTACGCCAAGGGCGCCTCCGTGCTGCGCCAGCTCGTGGCCTGGGTGGGCCAGGAACAGTTCATGGCCGGCGTGCGCGCCTATTTCGCCAAGCACGCCTGGGGCAACACGGAACTGCCCGACTTGATGGTGGAGCTTGAGGCCGCCAGCGGCCGAGACCTCACAGCCTGGACTGAGCAGTGGCTGGAGACGGCGGGGGTCAACAAGTTCACCCCCGAGATTTCGGTGGACGGCGACGGCGTGATCACCTCGTTCTCGATCCTTCAGTCCGCCGTGGCCGAGCACCCGGTGCTGCGCCCCCACCGCGCCGCCGTGGGCTTCTACAACATGGCCGCCGGGGGCGAAGATGCTGGAAAGCTCGTCCGCACCCACCGCGTGGAGCTGGACGTTGACGGTGCCGTGACCGAGGTCCCGGAGCTGGTGGGCCTGCAGCGCCCCGCCCTCGTCCTGCTCAACGACGATGACCTCGCCTACGCCAAAATCCGCCTCGACGCCCAGTCCCTGGCCACGGCTAAGGCGCACCTGAAGGACTTCAAGGAATCCCTCCCCCGGACCCTTGTCTCGGCCTCCGCCTGGGATGCCGCGCGCGACGGCGAAACCCCCGCCCGCGAGTACGTGGACTTTGTGCTGGCAACCATTGGCTATGAGAGCGACTCAACAGTCATCATGGTGCTGCTGCGCCAGCTGGCCACCGCCCTGGCGTACTACGTGGCCCCGGAGCATCAGAAGGCCACGGCCGTGGCCGCCGCGGATTCCCTGTGGGAGCTGGCCAAGGGTGCCGGCGCCGGCTCCGACGCCCAGCTGCAGTTCGTGAAGGCGTTCGCTGCGCACGCCCAGACTGATGCCCAGCTGGACCTGGTGCAGTCCGTCCTGGACGGGGAAACCACCCTGGACGGGCTGGCCCTGGACACCGACATGCGCTGGGAGTTCATCATCTCCCTCGCCGCCGGCGGCCGCGCCGGGGCGTCCGTGATCGATGCCGCACTGGCCTTGGACAATACCCAGAACGGCCAGCTCGCGGCAGCCACCGCCCACGCAGCCATCCCCACGGCGGAAGGCAAGGCTGGGACCTGGGCGTCCGTCGTCGAACTCGGGGAAGGCGCCAACGCCGTGCAGCGCGCAGCCATTGACGGCTTCACGAAGGTGTGGGACACGGCGCTGCTTGAGCCGTACGTGGCGAAGTACTTTGGCGCGATCCGGCAGGTGTGGGAGAGCAAGTCGTACGAGACGGCGTCGACCATCATCACGGGACTGTACCCGGTGCAGCTGGTGAAGCAGTCCACGCTGGACGCCACGGATGCGTTCCTGGCGGACCTCGGCGAGGACGTTCCGGCCCTGCGCCGCCTGCTCGTGGAGAGCCGCGACACCGTGGTGCGCGCGCTCAAGGCCCAGGCCGCGGACGCCTGATTGCCGTTTCTGCGGCGGCTGCCCGGCGCCGCCGCCGCAGAAACAAGTGGCGCCCACGCTGGCGTTCCGTTCCACGGCCGCCGGGTATCCCAACGGCCGTGCCGCGTTGCAGTCCTCACCGCTGGGCCCGCCGCTATACGCTGGAGTATGGCGCTAAACGAACACCACTACGAAATCAACGTCAACTGGACGGGCAACCTGGGCACGGGGACGTCCGGATACCGGGCCTACAGCCGCGACCACACCGTCACGGCTGAGGGCCTGCCGGAGCTGCTGGGCTCGGCCGACAGGACGTTCCACGGCGACCGGGAACGCTGGAACCCGGAGCAGCTGCTGCTGACGGCGCTGGCGCAGTGCCACATGCTCTCCTACCTCCACGTCGCCGTCAACCACGGCGTGGTGGTGACCAAGTATGAGGACTCGGCCGCCGGGACCCTGATCTTGAACCCCGATGGTTCGGGCCAGTTTGAATCCGCCACGCTGCACCCCAAGGTTTATCTGGCCGACCCCGCCATGGAGGAACTGGCGCTGTCGCTGCATGCCGAGGCCGCATCGAAGTGCTTCATCGCCCGCAGCGTGAACTTCCCCGTCCACCACGAGCCGGGGCTGCTCACGCCCACTGTTGACTAGCCTTTGGCCGGCCGGCCATTTGGCCGGCCGTGTGGCTCGGCGGGGTTCCCTGACACCTTGCGGCGCAGGGGCGTGCGGCGCTCCACCGGCGGCCGCAGCTCCAGCACCACCACCATGAGCACCAGCACCCCGGCCGTGGCGATGAGGTTGTACGGGTTGGGAATCACCGGGTCCAGCAGGACCACCAGCGCACCGAGCGGAACCACCGTATTGACGAGCCGGCCGGCATTGTCCTTGACCGCGATCCACCAAATGCCCAGCACAAAAACGGCCACGGGAATGGCCACCGTGAAGGAAGCGCCGGTGCCGTCCAGCACGGCCCGGCCGGTCAGCACATCGATCTCCACCTCGATTCCCGCCGACAGTGCACCGGCGGCGGCAAACACAAAATAGTGGACGTACCCGTACCGCAGCGAACTGCCAAAGCTCCGGATCGCTTCGTGATGCGGGGGCCAAAAGTAGATCCACCACAGCGCCGCCGTCGAAACAAATGCGGCAGCGGCAATCACCACCAGCGGGCCAGCGCCTCGACGTCGGACAGGGCCGCGATAATGGCGTTGCTGGAGCCGAGCAGGCTGCCGCCCAGCAGGATCAGCGTAAACAGCCCATACCGTTCCGTGATGTGGTGCGGGTGCCAGGGCGTGTTGCCGGTGCGCTCGGCCACCACGGGAATGGCCAGCTCAGCGGCAATGAGCAGGACAAGTGCCGCCGCGGCTGCCGGCCCTTCCAGCAGGAGCCACAGCAGCCACAGCACCTGGACCACCGCAATCCCGGTGGCGTAGCGCAATGTGGTGCGGCGGCGGCCTCCAGCCCGCCGGGCGGCCCGAAGCCACTGCGCCACCATGGCCACGCGCATGACAACATAGCCGAGCACCAGCACGGTGAAGTTGCTGCCGGCAAAGACGGGCGGGATGCCTGCCGTCAGCACCAGCACCCCGGCCATCTGGAGGATGGTGAGCAGCTTGTACAGCCAGTCCTCGGCCGCGAAGGAGGTGGCGAACCAGGTGAAGTTCATCCACGCCCACCACACGCCGAAGAACACGACGGCGTAGGACACCAGCCCTTCCCAGATGCGCCCCTCGGCGAAGGAATCATGCAGCTGGGCTGATGCAACGGCAACCGCCACCGCAAACACCAGGTCAAAGAACAGCTCCAGGGAACTGGACACCCGGCCGGGCTCGTGCGGGTCCCTCGGCTTCATGGGAATCAGTCTCGATGGCGGCATGCGCAACATCCTACGCGCCGCAGCAATTGAGTTTCGGTGGTGCCCAGGCGTTCCGGAGGCAGGACGGCGCGCCTCGGGGAACAACTCCCGGCCCCGCCCGCGTTAGGCTAGAGGTCAGCACCCGCGCCACCGAGAAGGGACCAGGGTTAGAGCTCCAGTGCCACAAACCGACATCACCACCGCCCTCGAGAACACCTTTGTGGAAGATTTGATCAACGCCGGCATTGTGCTGGCGGTGGGGCTGGCCGTCTGGCTGGTCCTGCACTACGCCATCCGCATCGTCGTCAAGCGCGTCCAGGCCGACAGCCCCGTCCTGGAACGCCGTTCCCTGCGCTGGGCGGCCCCCATGCTGCGCAACATCGACCCCGTGGTCCGGGCCCTCGACCAGGAACGCCGCGTCCAGCGCGCCCGCACGGTCGGCTCGCTGCTGAACTCGGTGCTCACCGCCGTGGTGGCGACCGTGACCGGCTTTTACGTCCTCATGGCGTTCAACATCAACGTGGCCCCGCTCATCGCCAGCGTCGGCGTGCTCGGCATCGCCATTGGTTTCGGCTGCCAACAGCTCATCCGAGACTTCCTGGCGGGCATCTGCATCACCCTCGAGGACCAATACGGAATCGGCGACGTCATCCAAACCAGCGAAGTCGTCGGCAGCGTGGAGTATGTGGGCCTTCGCATCACCCGGGTCATGGGCGAGGACGGCACGCTCTGGTACCTGCGCAACGGCGAGATCCTGCGCCTGGGCAACCGGTCCAAGGGCCACTACCAGCCGCCTGCGGAAGAGCTGCCCGACGGCGGGGCCGCGCCTGCCGCTGCCGGGACCGCCGCGGGCGGTGCCGCACCTGCCGTGGCTGCCGGGCCGGCGTCGGACACCAACGGCCAGGCGGGCGAACAGGCCCGCACAGACACGCAGCGCGCGGAACCCCCGGCGGGCTGAATCCCCGTGCACCGGCGCCCCACTCTTGAATCCCAACACTAGAAAGCACCCGATACACCATGAGTTCCCAGTACAACCCGACGTCCCCCTTCGCCAACGGTCCGGCGGCCAACGATGCCGCGGAGGGCGGGGCGGACGGGGGCGTGCCGATTCCGTCGCGCTTTGGCGAGCCGCTGGCCACGCTCCAGCCGATCCCCGTGAGTGTTGGGCGTCCGCAGCCGTCCACGTCGGGGCCGAAGCCGGATGACGAGGTGGACTACTCGGATACGTTCTACGGCCAGGTTGGCGGGCACGAAGTCTTCGCGAAGATCATCCACGTGTTCTACCAGGGCATTGCCGCCGATCCGCTGCTGCGCGCCATGTACGCGGAGGAGGACCTGGGCCCGGCCGAACACCGCATGCTGATGTTCACGGAACAGTACTGGGGCGGGCCGCGCACGTACCTGGAGGAACGCGGCCACCCGCGCCTACGCATGCGGCACGTGCCGTTCGCCGTCACCCCGGAAGCCCGCGACCGTTGGCTCGCCGCCATGCGCAAGGGCATTGACGCCGCCGAGCTCTCCCCCATGCACGACGCCACCCTGTGGGACTACATGGAGCGCGCCGCCCACTCGCTGGTCAACGCGCCGTCGGATCCGTCCCAGGCGCTTTAGCGTTCGACGCCGGAGGGGCGGCTTCCGTCTCCACCCGGCACAAACCCCATCCTGCACAATGAAGCCGGTCCCGCCAACTGAGCCCGAGATATCGGGATCATTTGGCGGGACCGGCTTCATTTTCTTGGAAAGCGTGTTTTTTGGCGGGCCCCGCTAGAGCAGCGACTGGGGCTTGACGAGGATGTGGCCGCGCGCCGTGCTCAGGCGCAGCCAGTTGTGGGAGCTGAACACCGAGGCCGTCTCCCCCGGCACCAGGAAGCCCAGCGCATAGCCGGCGAATGCCGCACCGCCGGGCAGCGCGCCCGGGGCACCGTCAATGGGCCGGCCCCAGACGGAAGCGCGGATGTTGTTGACCAGCAGGGCCCCGGGGTTGACCGGAATGATCTGCCCGATCTCCTGCACGCCGGTCTTCGCGACGTCAATGAGCGCGTCCGTGTCCATGGTTCCAAGCTCCGCCCACGCACCCCGCGGGGCACCGATGCCGGCCCACGATTCGTGCACCGCCACGGGCGGGATCGGCAGCCGGAGGTCGTCGCCGCCCATGCGCGCCAGGCGGTCCGCCACCGACGACAGTGAGACCGTCACGTCAATGTCCGACGGCGTCCCGAGCGCCATGGTGCGCAGCCCCAGGACCGTGGGGGTGCCTTCGCCCAAAAGCTTCCCGCGCATGACGCATACATACGCCGCGAGGACGTGACCGGCCCCCTGAAGGCGAATGGCGCCGTCGTCCGCGGTGCGGGCACGGCTCACAAAGGTGCGCAGGTCGGCAACAGTGCCTGCATCATCCAGGACCAGTTCTTCGGTGTGCGTGGCGGTGGACATCAGCGGGCTCCTTGGGTGGTGGCGGTGCGGGCGGGCCCGCGCTTGAACGGAACAGGCTCCCCGCGCCAGGCCTCGAGCGCCCCGCGCTGTGCGGGGGTCAGCCGGACGGGGCGTCCCGTGGTGCGTGAGACCAGGACCATGGAGGTGGCGGCCTGCGCGTAAATGACGGAGGTGTCGGCCTCGGTGACGGTGTAACCAAAGTCGAAGCTGGAGCCGCCCACGTTGGTGACCCAGATGTTGACGAAAACAGGGGTGGGGCGGAAGCTGATGGGCGCCAGGTACTCGATCTCGTTCCGGCCCACGAGCGTGAACAGCTCCGTTCCCACGAGGTCCTGGAAGTTGCCGCCGCCAGGCAGTTCGGCGTAGGTCAGCTGGACGCGGGCATCCTCGAGGTACTGCAGGAACACCACGTTGTTGACATGGTTGTAGGAGTCGATGTCGCCAAAACGGATTTGCTGCGTGATCTGAATGCCGGGAGCCATGGGCCCATCATCTCAAAGGCACGGGGGCGCCACCAATCGATGTCCGCAAGGTCACAGCCGAAAAGCCCGCAGCCGCGGCGGAGTGGCCATTTGTCGCGGGCGCCCGCCGACACATAGAGTCACGTTATGAGCCCAACGCCTCCCCACAACGACCCCATGGAAACCCTCCTCGGCATCCTGGAACTTTCCGATGCCGGAGGAGCCCAGACCGATGAAGACATCTTCGTGGGGCTCGGCGACGAACACGCCCCGCGCCCGCGCCTCTTTGGCGGCCAGGTGCTGGCACAGTCCATCGTCGCCGCCGCGCGCACAGTGGAAAAGGACCACCTGGTCCACTCGATGCACGGCTATTTCCTGCGCCCCGGCGACGCCGCCTCGCCCCTGACCTTCGGCGTCCAGCGGCTGCGCGACGGCCGCTCCTTCTCCGCCCGGCGCACCCACGCCTACCAGGGCGCCGTGCCGATCCTGTCCATGATCGCCTCCTTCCAGCGCCCCGACACCGGCATCGAGCACCAGGACAAGATGCCGGAGGGCATCCCCGGCCCGGAGACGCTGCCGACGTCGGCGCAGTTGCTGGGCGGAATCGACCACCCGGTGGCACGGGCCTGGGCCTACGAACGCCCCTTCGACATCCGCCATGTGGGTGCCAACATCTATTTCGATGTCAAGGGCGAGCATGTGGCTCACCAGGCCGTGTGGCTCAAGACCCTGGGCCCCATGCCCTCGGACCAGAACCTTCACCGCGCCGCCCTCGCCTACGCCAGCGACTACACGCTCCTTGAGCCGTCGCTGCGCCGCCACGGCATCAGCTGGGCCATGCCCGGGATCAGCGTGGCCAGCCTGGACCACGCCATGTGGTGGCACCGGCCCCTCGCCGTTGACGACTGGCTGCTTTACGTTGCGGAATCGCCCAGCGCTTCCGAAGCCCGCGGCCTGAACCTGGGTCGCTTTTTCACGCGCGACGGCGTATTGGTCGCCACGGTCGCCCAGGAAGGCATGATGCGGGTGCCAGACGGCACCGTGACGGACTAGGACGCAGGCCCGGCCCGCTGCCCCACAGGCTGCGGGCGGGCCTGGCCGGTCTTATGGCTGGGGTTCGGCAGGTGTGTCCGGCGGCGGGGCAGCCAGGTCCGGCAGGGCGCCGTCGTACTCCGGCGTGCCGTTGGCACCAGACTGCCCCGGGTGGTGGCCGAACGGATCCATGCGCGGGCGCCGCGCTGCGGGAACCTGCCTGCGGAGCCGGGCGGTGAGCTGGCGCAGGCTGGCCAGCGGAGGAATGCCGTTGGGGCCGTCGACCTCGAGGCCGTAGAAGTCGCCGATGTGGTCCACGAACGCCATGCGCTTGGCTTTTTCATAGGCCCTCACCTCGCGGGAAAACGCTATGTAGGTGGAGAAGCAGATCAAGATCAGCACAACGCTGAAGGGCAGTGCGATGATGATGGCCGCCGTTTTCAGCGCTTCTAGGCCGCCCGAGAGCAGCAGGGCGCTGGCCAGGAGCGCGGTGGCGAGGGTGAAGAAGATGCGGATCCAGTTCTTGGGTTCGACGTCGCCGCCGGTAGCGATCATGCCCATGACGAGCGCCCCGGAATCGGCGGAGATGACGAAGAAGATCACAATCATCAGGATCGCGCCGATGGTCAGCACGGCGCCTGCGGGAAGCTGGTCGAGTGTGGCAAACAGTGCGCCGGCGGCGTCGACCGTGCCGTCGGGGCCCACGAGGCCGCCGGGCCCGGAGAGCTCGGAGTAAATGGCCGTCCCGCCCAGGATGCTGAACCACAGCAGCGTCACGAGGGTGGGGACGAGGATCACCCCGGACACGAACTGCCTCACGGTGCGGCCCTTTGAAATCCTGGCGATGAAGATGCCCACAAACGGCGCCCAGGACATCCACCAGCCCCAATAGAACGTGGTCCAGGTTGACTGCCACGCCTCCCCTTCGGCGCCGGAGAAGGCGCTGACGTTGAAGGCCATGCCCAGGAATTCCTGCAGGTAGTTGCCGGTGGACTGCACAAAGTTGCGGAGCAGGAACTGGGTGGGCCCCACCACCAGGAGGAAGACCACAAAGACTGCGGCCAGGATCAGGTTGGTGTTGGAGAGCCACTTCATGCCCTTGCCAACACCGGAGAGCACTGAGAAGAGCACAAAGCAGGTGACGACGGCGATGATCACCAGGTCGATGAACATCGAGGACTCGATCAGCCCGGCACTTTCCAGGCCGGCACTGATCTGCAGCACGCCGAGTCCGAGCGACGTTGCCACGCCGAAGATGGTCCCCACGAGGGCGATGACGTCGATCAAGTTGCCCAGTCCGCCGCGCACCCGCTGTCCGAGCAGGGGCTCCATGGCCCAGCGGATGGACACCGGGCGGCCGCGCCGGTGAATGGCGTAGGCCAGTGCCAGGCCGATCACCACATAAATCGACCAGGCGTGGACGCCCCAGTGCAGGAACGTCTGGGAAAAGGCCTGCTGGGCCAGGTCCCCCGGGCTGCCGGTGACGCCGGGCTTGGGTGAGGCGTAGTGGCTGAGCGGTTCGCTGACGCCGTAGAACACCAGGCCGATGCCCATGCCGGCGGCGAAAAGCAGGGAGAACCAGGAGCCGAGCGAGAACTCGGGTTCATCGTCGTCCTTGCCGAGCTTGATGTCGCCGAATTTGCTGAACCCAACCCAAAGGCTGAAGATCACCAGGGCCGTGGCCAGAAGCACGTAGTACCAGTTGAAGTAGCCGACAATAGCGCCTTGGATGCTGGCGAAGAGTGACTCCGCGGTGTTGGGTGCAATCATGGCGAAGGAGGCAAACACGATGACGATCGATGCGGCCGGCCAGAATACCCAGCGGTGGATCGTGGTCTTTGATTGAGTCGCTGACATTTCCCCAGCATAGGCGCAAAAATGGCCGGTCTCCGGGACGGGGACCGACCATTTTTGTCGATATGTGGACCGTGGTGGGTCAGTCGCGCGTGAGGCGGCGGTGCGTAACGCGGTGCGGACGGGCTGCGTCCACGCCGAGGCGCTCCACCTTGTTCTCCTCATAGGCGTCGAAGTTGCCCTCGAACCAGTGCCAGTTGGCCGGGTTCTCGTTGGTGCCTTCGTAGGCCAGGATGTGGGTGGCCACCCGGTCGAGGAACCAGCGGTCGTGCGAAACCACAACGGCACAGCCGGGGAATTCCAGCAGCGCATTTTCCAGGCTGCTGAGGGTTTCCACGTCGAGGTCGTTGGTGGGCTCATCCAAAAGCAGAAGGTTTCCACCCTGCTTGAGGGTCAGCGCCAGGTTCAGGCGGTTGCGCTCACCACCGGAGAGCACACCTGCCTTCTTCTGCTGGTCGGGCCCCTTGAAGCCGAACGCTGCAACGTAGGCGCGGGATGGCATTTCAACCTGGCCGACCTGGATGAAGTCGAGTCCGTCGGAGACAACCTCCCACAGGGTCTTGTCGGGATCGATACCGCCACGGCTCTGGTCGGCGTAGGAGATCTTGACCGACTCGCCCACCTTGAGCTTGCCGCCGTCGAGCGGTTCCAGGCCAACAATGGTCTTGAAGAGGGTCGACTTGCCGACGCCGTTGGGGCCGATGACGCCAACGATGCCGTTGCGGGGCAGGGTGAAGGAGAGCCCGTCGATCAGGACTCGGTCGCCGTAGCCCTTCTTGAGGTTTTCGGCTTCAAGCACGATCCCGCCGAGGCGCGGGCCCGGGGGAATCTGGATCTCTTCGAAGTCGAGCTTGCGGGTGCGGTCTGCTTCGGCAGCCATTTCCTCGTACCGGGCCAGACGGGCCTTGGACTTGGTCTGGCGGCCCTTGGCGTTGGAGCGTACCCACTCGAGTTCCTCGGTGAGGCGCTTGGCCTGCTTGGCGTCCTTCTTGCCCTGGACTTCCAGGCGGGCGCGCTTCTTCTCCAGGTACGTGGAGTAGTTGCCTTCGTACGGGTACAGGTGGCCGCGGTCAACTTCTGCGATCCACTCGGCCACGTGGTCAAGGAAGTACCTATCGTGGGTGACGGCCAGGACTGCGCCGGCGTAGTTCTTCAGGTGCTGTTCCAGCCAGTTCACGGACTCGGCGTCCAAGTGGTTGGTGGGCTCATCGAGGAGCAGCAGGTCCGGCTTCTGCAAAAGAAGCTTGCACAGGGCAACGCGGCGGCGCTCGCCACCGGAGAGGACCGTGACGTCGGAGTCGCCCGGCGGGCACTGGAGTGCATCCATGGCCTGCTCGAGCTGGGAGTCGATGTCCCACGCGTCGGCAGCGTCGATGGCTTCCTGCAGCTTGCCCATCTCCTCGAGGAGGGTGTCAAAGTCAGCGTCGGGGCTGGCCATTTCCTCGGAGATTTCGTTGTAGCGCTGGATCTTGCCGTAGATCTCGCCAACGCCTTCCTGGACGTTGCCCAGAACGGTCTTTTCCTCGTTCAGCGGCGGCTCCTGGAGCAAAATGCCCACAGTGTAGCCGGGGCTCAGGCGAGCCTCACCGTTGGAGGGGGTGTCCAGACCGGCCATGATCTTCAAAATGGTGGACTTACCGGCACCATTGGGACCGACGACGCCAATCTTGGCACCGGGGTAAAAAGACATGCTTACGTTGTCAAGAATGAGTTTTTCGCCAACAGCCTTGCGGGCATTGGACATCGTATAAATAAATTCCGCCATACCCCCAAGGTTAGTGGGTGCAGGCGCATATCTCACATTTGCCACCCGCTTTGTGAGCAACACTGACTTAAACTGACTTAACGGGCAGGAAGTTAGTGGACGTCGCCCACGAAACAGCGCCCTGATGCGAGAACCGGGAGCACAGTGACGGACGCCTGGCCGTCACGGACCTGGCCCACAACGCACTGCCCTTCGAGGGCGTCAGCTGCTTCCATCGCGTCCACGGCCAGGCCGGTGGGCGTGATGTCCACGGAAACTTCGACAGTATCCGGGTTGGCACCGGCGGCAACCATGGCCGCCTTCATCTGGTCACGGCTGGGCGACTTGGTGCCCGCAGCGAGACTTCCCAGTGACTCCTTGACCTTGACGGACAATTCTTGCGCCGGGGTCGGGGGCGCCTCCGAGGCTGGTGCCGGAGGATGCGTGGTGCCGGATTGGCTGGCCGCCGGTGCGTCCCCGTTTCCTTGGCTGGTTGATGGCAGCAGCGAGCAGCCGCCCAAGGCAATGGCCCCGGAGAGCGCGAGCGCTACAAATCCGGAACGCACACGCATTCGTGGGTTTGCGGGCCGGTGGCGGAGTGTCAACATGTCCAAAGTCACCCCGCCATTCTGCCATGCCGTGTCCGGATGTCAGCCCCTCGCCGCAGCGTCCGGTTAGAAGACGGCTGTGCTGCTTGCAATCTCGCCCGTTTCCGTGTCCACGGCCTCCCCATCGCCAAGCTCGTCGCCGTCGGCCTCCTGCCCGTCGTCATCACGGCCGGCTTCGTCTTGGCCGTCAGACGCTTCACCTTCAGATTCCCGGGCGAAGTCCGGCGGCTCGCTGTTGTCCGACACCAGCGAAAGGGGCGTGCTGCCCTCCGCGGCGGGTCCGCCGTCGGCCGGGGAATTGCCCTGGCCCGCAAGACGTACCCCGGTGCCGCGGTGGTATGTGGCGGTGCCGAACTGCAGGTCGAGGCCGATGCTGTCTGCGTCGATTTCGACACCCATGCCCGGATTCCCGTCCTTCCGCGTGAAGTTGGTGATCTTAAGCTTGCCCGAGACGAGGATCCGGTCGCCCTTGCTGATGCTGAGGACGGCGTTCGTGGCCAGTGACCGGAACATGTTGACCCGGAACCAGTTTGTGGGACCATCCACCCACAGGCCGCTGCCGGGATCGAGCTTGCGGATGTTGGACCCCATGCGAAAGTTGCCGACAACCAGGCCGTTGGCCATGATGCGCGTTTCAACGGGTGAGCAGACGAAGCCCCTGAGGGTGATGAGATTTGCCATTGCATTGCCTTTCGATGGACCGCCATTGAGGCGAAATTCACGTACTTCCAGCAAACGGCTTCCCCTAAGCCGCCACCAGAGGGAATCTCGCGAATGTGGACAGCTGGTGCCCTGGCCCTGCCTGTGGAGGAAGAGATTGCCCAAGAAACCTGATAATTTAGATGCGGCCCCTGGTTGGGCCACGCCTCGGTAGCTCAGCGGATAGAGCAGGAGCCTTCTAATCTCTTGGTCGTGGGTTCAATTCCCGCCCGGGGCACCAAAAAACGCCTCTGACCTGCGGTTATGTTCCGCAGGTCAGAGCCGCTTAAGGCCAAAAACAGCCCAAGTCACGTTTTACTCACGTTTTTGAACGAAAAGTTGGTCACGTTTTTGGCTTGATTTTGGGCGGAAATAGGCTCGATTTCTGCTCACGTTTTTGAGTGAACGCTCATCCATTTTCATCGACTGTCACAAGCACTGCACGCATCAGCACCATTTGCCTACGCCAGGGCACCAGCCCCAGATCCCGCTTGTCCACGGTCTCCGTGAGCATCCGGACGCCGCCTCAAACTCACCAGCACTGCGTCTAATTCAATGGCACCCAAAAGTCTGGCTACCTCTTGAGGCACCCGACACTTTGTGAATGCCCGACGGTTCCCATAATCGTGCCGCAAACCTAGCCATGAAGCCGTCCAAATCTTAACTTTCGGCGCCGTCGACAATCAGTTGAACGCCCTGAGGCAGCAGCCGTCACATGGCTTCAAATCCGTGACAATATGTGGCGCAGTCGGACGCCGTCTGCTCGGTGGCGCCTGCATCCCGGGTCGCGATGATTTTCATGACACCGGGATGGGTCCACCTAAGCATCTCCGTTCCCCTAACGATTCCAGTGAGGCCAATCTGACTCTCCCAGCTTGAGACATACGACCAGGCGTGGCATGACAACGGAACAAAAAGCCAGTAAAGCCTATGGTCCCTGGCCGACACATGCGGCTCCGCATCAGACACCTCACTGAAATCGTAAGTCTGAATTCAACCCCACCCTGACTGATGGCTTAATGAGATCGTCGGCGTTCAAGACCACTACCCAGGCCCCAGCGACTGTAGCCCCGCCCTACTCCCGTAGTAATGACCCCATCAATCAAGGTCGATAATCTCGGCCGCTCAGTCGTCGCCTGCACGGGCAACCACTGACCGGCTGTCTGGGACGAACCGGACAGAACGGCCCAGCTCGAATGATTCCCAGCGGCCCGGACATCCAGTTGAATCGCAAGAACTGCTTCACCAATTGCCATGCCCACCTGCCCACAGGCTGCCCAAAACACCGGCCCAGACGCACTTGACTCATTCCAGTCTCAACGATAAGCATGAAGAAACGATTGAGAACTCTGCATGACAATATGCACAGTTGGGCCCGATCAACCGACACGGATGGCCTCATGCCCCATGGTGTCTTGATGCCCAAAAATATGATGTCGCACCCGGCAAGGCTCAGGTTCGGACCTCCTCAAAACACACTCTATGAGAAACCACCCAAACTGTGGACGACAAACAGGCCACCACCACTACCGCCGCTGACGACAGATTGCAGCGTCATGCCGCAACATCCGTCCGACGTTCATGCATTCCGATAGAGTTCAATGAGTATTCGAACACTAGTGGGGGCAGCTATGACAGACACACGCACTGATCAAACCCGAGTGAATCCAGAAAGCGCAAGGATCCGATCTGCGCTTGCGGATCTCGCCGTCTATCGAAAGACGTACCTTTCTGGTGATGAGAAGGGCGAAGCGCAGGTGTTCTTGGAGCGCCTATTCCAAGCTTTCGGTCATGATGGAATTAATCAAGCAGGCGCAACGCTTGAGGCTCGACTGAGGCGGTCGACCGGCGGTAAGAAGACCACAGGATTCGCTGACCTGCTTTGGAAAAAGCGATGCCTCATCGAAATGAAAAAAGCCAACACCGATCTCAAACGCCACTATCGTCAGGCATTTGACTACTGGATAGCAGCAGTCCCCGATCGCCCCCGCTATGTGGTGCTGTGCAACTTCGATGAATTCTGGATCTACGACTTTGACTCTCAGTTGGACGAGCCCGTCGATCGCGTGTCATTAGACAATTTGGCAGACAGGTGGGAGGCCCTCACCTTTCTACTCCCGGAAGCGACTGACCCTGTCTTCGAGAATGACCTAGTCGCTGTCACCCGCGAGGCCGCGGCAGACGTCTCGTCAGTATTCCGATCCATGGTGTCTCGAGGAATCGAAAGATCGGTGGCTCAGCGGTTCGTACTGCAGTGTGTCATGGCGATGTTTGCTGAGGATGTCCATCTTCTCCCGACCCACATGTTCCGGGCTGCTGTCAAGGACAGCCTAGCGGATCCGCATCCTTCAGCAAGAGCTTACGACCTGCTCTTTGGACTCTTCAGGGAAATGAATACAACAGGGCTTACAGCAGGCGGACGTTTTAAAGAAGTGCCCTACTTCAACGGCGGTCTTTTCGCCAACATTGTGCCCCTCGAAATTTCTCAACCGGAGCTCTTAATGCTGTGGAAGGCTGTCTCAACAAACTGGGCGTTTGTGCGCCCCGAAATCTTCGGCACGATTTTCGAGCAATCCATGGACAAGGGCGAACGCCATGCAGCCGGCGCCCACTATACGAGCCAAGCTGATATCGCTCAGGTCGTCCTGCCCACCATAGTTAATCCATGGCGACAGCGAATTGAAGAAGCCCAGGAACGTGGAGCAGGCGGCATTGTCGCGTTGGAGAAATTACTCCCTGAGATGATGAACTTCCGCGTTTTGGATCCCGCTTGTGGATCGGGAAACTTTCTCTACGTGGCTTACAGAGAAATGAGACGCCTCGAAGCAGAAGTGCACGCGCTAATAGCGGACAAGCGCCGGAACTCAAATACGGCGGCCCAAGCCTCGTTTAGCTACGTGACCACTGACCATTTCTTTGGAATGGATATCAATGGGTTTGCGGTTGAAATGGCCAAAATTACGATGATGCTCGCAAAAAAACTCGCGGCGGACGAATTGAACGATACCGCAACTGTCCTTCCCTTGGACAATCTAGATGCGAGTATCACTCAGGCCGACTCACTCTTTAGTAAATGGCCACGGGTGGATGTTGTGATTGGAAATCCGCCGTTTCTAGGCCGCCGAAAGATGGTCGAAGAACTCGGGGTCGGATACACACAGCGTCTTGCCGCCGAGTTCCCACAAATTGGCGGCGTCAGCGACTTTGTCTCATACTGGTTTCCTTTAGCCCACGACCATATCGCGCCGGGAGCTCGTGCGGGGTTAGTTGCTACTAACTCGATTCGCCAGAATGAATCCAGATTGGTTTCCCTAGATTACATCGAAGATAACGGCGGCGTTATTACCAACGCTGTTTCCTCGAAGCCGTGGTCAGGCGAAGCTAACGTCTTTGTTTCAATCATCAACTGGATGAAGACTGATGATTCACACCCCGCTCCTGCGGAGAAAATTCTTTGGGTCAATAACGGTGAAGGTCGATTGGTTCTGGCAAAAATACCAACATCCCTTTCTCCAAACGTTGATGTACGCACAGCTAAATCCCTGAAATTCAACCAACTACCCCAAAGGTGCTTCCAAGGGCAAACTCCAGGCGTAACGAAAGTTGAAAAGGGCTTTGTGTTGAATCGGCTGCAGATGCAGGAGTTGCTAGATAAAAACGACGGTAGTGGAGACGTAGTACACCCATTTCTTGGCGGGCGGGAGATGCTGAACAAAACTGAAGTTGATCGTTGGGTTATTGACATTCCTGAATCTGATCTGCGAACTGCCCGAACAAAGTACCCTGCTGCCTATGCCCACCTGAAAGAGATGGTGCTGGGTATTCGCCAGGCGAAGGCTGACGAGCAAGCCGAGAAGAACGAATCGGCTCTCCTGAGCAATCCACAGGCAAAAGTCAACAATCACCATGCAGGTTTCCTCCAGACATGGTGGCAGCTGGGCTATCGAAGGCGAGAAATGCTTGTTGCCCTCGCGGGAATTGAACGATATATAGCCACATCCCGAGTGACTACCGTCAATCGACCCGCAGTATTCGAATTTGTTGACTCACGAATCCGCCCCAGCGATGCTCTGACTGTATTTGCTTTGGACGATGACTACTCGCTGGGCATCCTGTCGTCATCGATCCACAGAAAATGGATTGAAGCTAGGTGCTCGAGTATGAAGGGCGACCCTCGCTACACATCAACAACCGTATGGGATTGCTTTCCTTTTCCCCCGTCACCCACGCCTGCTGATGTGGCAGCCATCTCCCAGGCCATGGCGGAGGTACTTGACCTGCGCAGTGAAGCATTGGCTAATGGTGAGTCTCTAGCCTCGCAGTACGACGATCTAAGCGTTCCGGGAAGGAACCAGCTACAAACCCTTCATACGACCTTAGACAAAGCAGTATTGAAGGCCTATCACTTCTCATCAGGGGACGAAATATTGACCCAGCTGCTGGCGCTGAATCTAGAACTCGCTGAACAGCCAGAATTGGCACAGGCCCCTGGCGAGAAACGCGCAATTATCAGTTCCCATCGGGTGAACATGCCGACAACGTTAGAAATTGCCAAACCAAGGTAGACCAGGCGACGCTAATCTATGCTTTCATTAACCTTTCAAGAATCACATGGGAACCAAAAGGAAGATAATGACACAAACCGACTTTGCTGGAGGATGGCAGACTATTGAAATGGTCGTCACCGTAAAGGCCTACCCGGCTATTAGCAATAAATATGGTGAGTCTGTCTGCGTCGCCGGCGTGCGAACCGATACACAAAAGAATGAGCTCGTCCGGCTCTTCCCAGTTGGTTTCCGTGATCTGGAACCCCATATGCAGTTTAAAAAATACCAACATGTGACACTTCGGGCGAAAAAAGGAACTACAGACAGGCGGCCAGAGAGCTGGCAGCCCGACCTCGGTTCTCTTAAGTTGGGATCCACTATTGATACATCAAGGAAGTGGCATGATCGGTGGGAACTAGTTCATGACTTAGCGGGCGAATTTACGACATGTGAGATTAGGGAAAGGGCAGCCAAGGTAGGACAGAACTCTAGATCTCTCGCCCTCATCAAGCCGGCAGACGTCTCAGGTGTGATCGTGACTACCAACCCAGCATTTGATCGGACAATTGCCGCTGCCGCCGCAATGGCCGCAGCGCCTGATCTTTTCCAGAATGAAAAGGATGCTTTGCGCGCGGCCCCATACCGTCTTCAGTACGAGTATCGGTGCCAGGACCGCGCATGCAGTGGCCACTCCCAATCACTGATCGACTGGGAAGTCGGAGCGGCAGGACTCAAGTGGCGTGACGGTAAGTCAGGGAGTGTCGCAGACCAACTCAAGCGCAAGTTCTATGACGACATGTGCGGCAGTGATCGGGACGTCCACTTTTTCATTGGAAACCAACACCAGAATCCTGGTAGCTTCATGGTTATTGGAGTATTTTGGCCTCCACAACACTCCAAGCCCTCTGACACGCTGTTCTAAGCCATAGCCAATTCATCAATTCGAAGTTTGACCGCTTCCAAGATGAACCGGCGATGACAGCACCTCTCCGCGGCCTCAAAGCACAGAACAACAATGCGCTTCTGCAGAGCGAGTTCAGTCAATCGCGCCAGAGCATCTTCGGCCGGCTCAGAACGCAGTAATTCCTTGTACCTAGCATGTGAAGGGTTTGACTCCGAAGCTTCTGGTGACGCAAACCCCTCTCTGTTCTCTTTAGGATTACCCAGCGCTGGGAGGTGTAGATACTCTATGCCTACGCCGCTCAGATTTTCAGTCAAGGCGCGCTTAGAGAATCCCTTTTTACGCGAAATGGCGTTCAGTCGAACATCGACCAACACCTTCACGTCCCACGTCACAAGTCCTTGCAGAAACGCCTCCACATCTGTTCCCTCGTAGCCAACGCCCATGATGCCATTTTGATCTGTCCACATTTTCCCATTGTTTCACGTTCACAGAGCGGCGCCTCCATCGGCCAATCCACTCGCTCCAACGCTCATTGTCGGCTCTACGTAAGGTAGTCGCTCCGACAACGGCCACCGCAGACCCTGAAGCTACCAGTCTGTATTGCCACAAAGAAGCGCTAGCTCCGAAAAACCGAGTTTGACACGCCTTCGTCTAAGATTGCTGATCCTCACGATTGAGTAGTGACGCCCGGTCGCCTCGTAGAGGCTCGCCAGCACCATGAACAGGTATGAAGGCGAGAACGGCAATCCACGGTAGTAGCCCAACGGCGCAACGACCGGTCAGTCGGAACAATCACACCGGGCGATGGATCTCTATGTGCACATGCCAAACCACGTTGTGCCTTCTGGTACCCCATCATCGCTGGGCGGGTCCTCCACGCAACCAGGGCGCTGCGCGCCGGTCACTCCTCCAAAAATTCTTCCTCGGCGCTCCTGCGTCGCTTATTTCCTCGAAACAATTTTTGCCCCGTGCCCGGTACCCCAAGTTGCCCTCCGGCCCCTAAAACCCAGCGGTGATTCCTCTTACCAGAAGGCACCAACAGAGCAGGCGGCCGCGAACAAGCAGCCACCGATCACCGAAGAGGAGCAGGACAATGAAACTGATCAGAATCAGCAGCCCGGCCGACACCATCAGCTACATGGGCCACAGCCTCGGCTACTGGCCCCAGGAAAGCCTCGTCTGCCTCGCCCTCGACGGCAGGACACTGGGCCCCACCCTCCGCGTCAACCTGCCCAGCACTGACGACGTCGGCCAGAGCTACGCCGAGCGCGTCGCCCACGCTATCGGCTTCGACCACGACGCCACCGCCGTCCTCATCGCCCTGTTCACCCACCAACCCTGGGACCAGGGACACCAAAAGCCCTTCGCCGCCATGGTTCAAGGACTCAAGCGACACCTCACCGCTGCTGGGCTGCTCGTCCACGACGTGTGGATCGTCGGCCCCGAATCCTTCGCCACCTACGACGGCACCAACCCAGCCTCATGTGGCAAGGAAACCCCGCTGGCCGCCATTGAATCCTGCCTCCTGAACGCCGAGCTGGTCTACCAAGGCAGCGCCGTCGCACCAAACGATGCACCTACCATCCCCGAGTTGTTCACCGCCGTCGACCACGAAGCCATCGAAGCAGCCCTACAGAACATGGCCACCAACCCGTCCAAGTGCCTTGACGCGGCATACCGGCTCTGGATGGAACTCATCGACCACGGCGCCGACCCCACCCACGACCAGCTGGCCGAGGTCCTGGCCGGGCTGCAGCACGTCGGGCTCAGGGACCAGATCCTGGCCGACATGCCCGGCATCAACGAACCCATGGCCGCCACACTCTTTGGCACCACGGACGAAGCCCCGCAATGGGACCGGATCGACAGCTCCGAAAAGCTACTGCGGCAGCTGCTCAGCATCGCATCTCCGGCCCACGCGGCAGCGCCGTTGACGATGCTCGGACACATCTGCTGGTGGAAAGGCCGGGGAACGGCCGCTGCGAACTACATGCACGTCGCCCTGACGTTCGCCCCGGACTACCACCTGGCCAGGCTGCTGGACCAGATGCTCGGTGCCGGCGTCGTCTCCGGCTGGGCACAACACAAGAACACCGCATATCGGAACCAGCACTAACAAGCACCGGCGATTCATCACCAGAAGAATCGGAGAGTGAGGTGAGGGAAATGAACGTCACGGTCTACAGCAAGCCAGGCTGCCAGCAATGCAAGTTCACCTGCCGCAGCCTGGACCATGCTGGCATCCCCTACGACGTCGTCGACCTGACCATCAATGCGGCTGCCCTGGAGTACGTCCAGGACCTCGGCTACTCACAAGCCCCGATCGTCGTCGTGAACGACCACCACCACTGGTCAGGATTCAACCCCACCGAAATCGAGCGACTCAAGCTCGCGATCCAATAATCACCCTCCAGCAGGAGATCCAGTGCCGCATGAAACCTCATGCGGCACTCCCCTGCTCCACCACCATTGCAGCCGGATCCCAGCAAGACTCGTCCCTCAGCAAATTCACCGCCAACCGACGATGCCGCTGCCCCAACCAAAAATCCTTCACGCATGCTGCATTCAAGTTCATCCATATTGCGAGTCCCCGGTATACATGATGACCACGGCCTAGAAATCCTCATCGTTATAAGTTGGATAGTGATGTCGTACCCTCGTGCAAGACTTTGACACGTGACCGAGTTCTTGAATCGAGCCGTGCCTGCTTCGGTAAGTCAAGTCTTGGTTTCCCTTGCACTGCCATGGGCATTTTCACCGACCTCAGACGGTTCTGTTCGCCCAGGCAAGAGCAATAGCTGACGATCGCCCCTGACCTCAAAATAAGGAACACCAATGAAAGTAACTTACGTAAGAGTTGAAAATTTTCGAGCGCACGTATCGACAGAGGTGCCTCTAACGCAGCTCGGATGCTTGATTGGAGAGAACAATGCGGGCAAATCGTCGATACTTCATGCGGTTCAGTTCGCTCTCGAGGACAGAAAAATTGAAGCCAGCGACTTCAAAGAGAAGAGCTTGCCGGTCACAGTAACTCTGCATCTCACTGGCATTACCGACACCGATCTGCAACGAGTCGGCGAAACGCACCGCGCGAAAGTTGCGGGAATCATCACGGATGGGACGCTCAAGATTGTTCGTACGCAGGAACCGAATGGTAGGCCAGAGTCCAAATACCTCAAGCTGGTACCCATCGACTCAGGCTGGGACATCGAAGTCCTAAACGAGGCCACCAAGGGGACAACTGGAGTTGGGCTTCGAAACGCCGCGATTGAGCTCAAGCCGGAGCTGGAACCACTCTTGTCCAGCAAGCCCTCCAAGGCTGACGTTGTCAATGCTTGGCAGAAACTGATCAGTGATGTGCCTAACGATAAATGTGAGGAACAGCCGGCACCGTTCCCAACAGGTATCGCAGCGGCTGTAAAACCACTTTTTCCCTCAGTAATTTACATCGAAGCCGTTAAAGATGCATCTGTCGAGGCCAAATCCACCGGCACCTCTGCCTTCGCAAAGCTGCTAGGAATGCTCTTCGACGAAGTCCAGGGACAGTTCGACGACATCGACAAAGAGTTTAAGAAGGTCCACCAGAAGCTAAGCCGACAACTCGACGAGCACGGTGATCCATCAGATAAACGCCTCCCGGCGGTTAAACGCATCGAGTCTATTATCGAGGACTACGTTACGTTGAGCTTTCCTGGCGTGAAGATTCGCATGGATATCCCGGCGCCGACGCTACCGATGCTTCTCGCAAGCGCGGATCTCTTAGTTGACGATGGACATGTGGGAAGTGTCGCCACCAAGGGGGACGGCCTCAAGCGCACTGTCCTATTCGCCCTGCTGCGGGCTTACACGAATATGAAGGACACTGGGCTAAGCGAAGTTCCTGAATCAGGTGAGACGGAAGAGCGGCCGAAATCGAAGCGCTCGTACCTGCTGCTATTCGAAGAGCCGGAGCTTTATCTCCATCCGCGCGCGCAACGACAGCTCATGAACGCGCTGATGTCGTTCTCTCAAGACCACCAGGTACTGGTGACAACCCACTCGCCCGGTTTCTTTCAACCTGGGACGAAGGGGTTCACACGACTGTATAAGACAGCTCAAGGTGTTACAGCGCAGCCAGTCGATCTCGAGATGAGCCTTAGAGATGAATATCAAGTAGTCAGGCACGAGAACAACGAAGCTGCCTTCTTTGCGCAGAGGGTCGTTCTCGTGGAAGGGGACAGCGATACTTTTGTGTATCCGCACCTAGCAAAGCTGTTGTCGGATAAGTGGGACGACGTGGAACGAAACATCATGTTCGTGAAAATTGAAGGCAAAGGGAATATCACCCGATACCGCCGCTTCTTTGGCTACTTTGACATCCCCATCCATGTCATTACGGACCTCGACGCACTATCGAACGGCTTCTCACAACTCACATCTACTCAGATGATCAAAGACGCTCATGCGAAACTTATGGAATTGGTCTCAGAGTGCATCACGGGACCCAGCGAGCCGAACGGGAAGAAGTCAAAGGCGATTGCCAAGAGTCGATCTGCGCGGGAACTCTGGATCGTAGCTCAGCAACACCTCTCCACATGGCGGGACGATAAGACAGAATCTTCTGCTCAGGGTATCGAGGAAGTCTTGACCGAACTGTTTGAAACCGGCCACGGCGACGCAAAGCTTGAACTGTTGAAGAACCCGCCATCAGACGCTATCAAAGAAGCGATCGATGAGGTCGTATCTTCCCTCGCATGCGAGGGCACGTACGTACTGCGACGTGGTGATCTCGAGGCCTACTGTGGAACCTCCGCGAGCAGCGACAAAGTCTCTACTGCCATCCGATTCTGTGCCGATACGACATCCCTGGATCTCTTCACGAACGTGCACGGTGATGATGCGGAGAACGTCACGAAGGAGCTGAGAGGGATCTTCTCAAATATCTATCAGGACAGTGTTCCCGCAACTACTTGAGCTGATTTCGTACCTCCCAGGCCCCCGTCGTCGTGGTCAGCGATCACCACCAATGGTCAGGATTCAACCCCACCAAAATCGAGCGACTCAAGCAAGCGATCCACTAATCACGCTCCAGCTTGGAGATCCAGTGCCGCATGAAAACCTCATGCGGCACTCCCCTGCGCCCCCACCAACCCACCGATAGCTCCCCAACCCACCACCGCAGCCAGATCCCACCACGACCAATTCCCATGGCAAAAGTACCCCCAACTACCGCGTAGTTTCCGCTACCAAAAAGCCCTTCACACCTTTGGCACCGAAGCGGTGCCCGTCACGGCCGCGTGACGCCAATGTGACGTTTGGTCATGGTGTAAACCCAGGGCTCCTGACATCACGATTTATTTGATGAGAGCCGAGGCCTTGGTTTTGATGGCGTATTTGAGGATGAGATTGGTGCCGGGGTAGCGGGTTTCGGTGGCGGTGAGGTGCTCGCACAGCTGAGCGGCGGCCGCAGTTTTGGCCTTGGTCGGTAGCGGGTCCAGAGTGATGGTGAGATGGCCGGGGTCGGTGGTATTCACGTCACCGGGCTGATTGAACATCTGACGCATGAGGGCGTGGGCTTCCTGGTTCGCGCGCCGGTAGCCAGTGTTGGTACGGATCTCTCTGGCGATCGTCATCGCCGTGTTGTAGGCGGCCATCCGGATCCCGGTGTGGATCAGTTTCACCTCGATATCCAGGACTTGTTGGCCCGGGTTCAGGTCACCGAGGCGGATCTTCGCCGGAATGCTTTGATGTACATTCTCAGCAGCAACCAAAGCACTTTCTGCTTCCCATACTGGTGCCATGACGTGGTTGTGCATGGCACTGGTCACCGTGATTTCATCGGTGCCCTCGGTCGGGGTTTTCAATGCCAACAGGTTCAGATCAGCTATGGCTGCTGCTTCTGCGTGGTGGCGCCGGGCGGCGACAACTTTTTGGTAGGCGCGGGCCTTCGCCGGTTCCGGCACCAAACGGTCCTCGTTGTCATCGGTGCTGGTGTAGGAGTCGTGTGAGTCGAGGGCGAAGTGCATGCGCGCGTAGCGGAACTGGTTTTCCTGCCGCCACCGATTCCCCATCCGATACACGACCTCCCCAGCGCTCATGGTCCGGTCAGTGGTGAGGATATGAATTTGCCTCGTGCCACCACCGGTGGTGCCCACGATCCGGCTAATCTGGCGGATACTGAAGACTTCACCGGTCTTCTTCGTGGTGTTCAGGGGCAGGTCAACGACCGTGTCAGCAACCGACCAAGTCTTCTCTTCACCGTGTTCGTCGGTGTAGGACACCTGGGCGAACAACTTTTCTTCGATGTCTTTGGTGGTGCCTTTGCGCCAAGTCAGCACATCAAAACCAGCCGCATCCATGTGCTTGAACAAGGCGGGGGACCATCCTCCGCGGTCGAAGCCGACCAGCACCCGCCGCTCGTCCCCGACCGTGGTGCGCAGTTCCGGCAGGAGGTCGCGGAGTTCGGCGGCCAGGGACGCACCGGGCGCGGCCATGACGACAAAGACAGGGGCACCGTGCGCGTCGGTGACCCAGGTTTCCTCGGTCGCCGGAACCGGGAACTTCAACCGTGTGGAGTAGATCTTCCCGATCTTCTTCGTGCCCTGGTAGGCGCGCACATGCCCATCAACATAAAGAATCGCCGCCAGGTCCTCACCACCGGAACCGGTACCTGACAAGTGGTGTTTGGCGAGGGCAGCGATCAGTTCCCCGGCTTTGCCCGTTTCGGCAAGTTGGCTGATCCGGCGGCGGATGGTTTTTACTTCCGGGGCCCGATCCAACCCCAACACCCGCCCAAGTTCCTCCGGGTCAAAGCGGGTCGCGCCCTCGGCCCGGGCTTCCCCAGCTAGTGCCCGCAGCACACTATCAATCAGTATCGTTTCCAGGCCGTAGAAACCATTCGGCAACGCCCCGTACACTTGCCTAGCGCAGGCGAGTAGTCCGGTGGTTTCCAGTGCGGGGAACGCCAGAAACAGTCCGGCATAGCGAACATGGGCGGCCGGGGCAAACAAAGGCGCTGCAGCCTCGAGCAGGCCGGCGGCGGCACGCTCAGCAGTGCGGGGTGCCGGGGCTGGAAAGAGCGGCAGCTCAGGCTGTGGTGCTGGTGCTGGTTCCAGGGGTTCTGGCTCGAGGGCTGCTGTTTCTGTGGCAGTTTGTTCGGCAGCGATTTTCAGGGCGCGGCGGACACTGAATTCCGAGACGCCAACCATGTCGCCGACAGCCTGCTGGGACAGGCCAGTGCTGCGCAGTTCCACGATCCGGGCGATGACAGTGTCACTAAGTCGGGAAGCCTTCTTCGGGCCCTTCTTTTCCGACACCAACGCAGCAATGCCACCGACGGCCGCCCGCTGGACCCATTTCCACACCGCCACCGAGGAAACTCCGAAAGCTGCCGCGACCTGCTCCTGCGAAGCCGCACCCAAACGCACCAATTTCACTGCCGCCCAGCGACGTGCAGCAGCGTCTTCGGCGTCCCACACGTCACACAGTTGCCCGCGAATATAGACTTCCCCGCCACGATCGTTCTCCACCAGGGACACCGCCAGGCCCACCGACACGGCAACAGGATCCATCGTCACAGGCAGGGGAAGTTGAGCAGTCATAAAAACCATCATTTCACCCCTCGATTGACGACAAAACACTAACTCTATTTTATCGTATCGCGGGCAAAATTAACAGCCCTTCAGCCACTCAAAACCCCTGAAAATCAACGAACTTCAAATGCCTGTCCCCGACCATGACCGGAGCCCTGAAACCGGCTGAATCACCATGGATAGGTATGACTACGCGAACATGCCCCGAATGCAACACCCCGTTCACACCCGCCAGCCCCCGGCAGCTCTTCTGCCGGCCGGCGTGTGCCCACCGCCAGCGGCAACGAAAGTACCGGCGGAGCCTCCAGGATGAAGAGCTGCGGATGACCGGCCAAGCTGGCCAGTCCAAGGCCAACACTCAGGAGTCGTTGGCGGCGCTCACCGCACTCTATGAGGCGACCATCCGAAACCTCCAACTCACGGAGCGACGCAAGCTTGCCACCGTGACACGGTCCTTTGAAGACAAGCTGGCCACCGCCTACGAAAAGCTCAACCAACGCGCCCAGGCAGCGTCCCGAGCACAGTCGGAGGCCGACGCACTGCAACGTTCGATGCGGCACTTGCGGTACGAGAATAAGCAGCGTGAGCTCAGCGAACAGCAGGCCGTCAAGGACCTGCAGGAACTCGCTGCCCGGGTCTTGGTTTTGAATCGGGCCGCGAACACGCGGCTCGATAGGACGTCGGCGGCGATCTTTGCACGCCGCGGCTGGAACACGGAAATGGGCAGGTCATGACCGTCTCCATAGCCCGCCTCTCCACCGAGGCCGGCGTCTCATACCTGCTGAAGACCACCAGCCATGCCGACGTCGAAACCCGAGACCTCACCAGTTACTACACCGCCGCCAGCAACCCGCCCAGGCAATGGCTCGGCGCAGGACTGCCCGGCATCGGCATGACTCCCCACGACACCGTCACCGACGCTGCCGCAAAAGCCCTCTTCGAGCGAGGTGAACACCCCACCACGGGAACATCCCTGGGCCGCACACCCAATCAGGCCTCCACCGTCACCGGCGCCAACGGCCAATCCGTGCGCCGGGCTGCCGTGGCCGGCTTCGACCTGACCTTCAGCGTGCCCAAGTCCGTCTCCGTGCTCTGGGCCCTGGGAAGCGACGAGTACAAGGACAAGGTCATGGCAGCCCACCACGCGGCACTGGAAGCCACCCTCGCCTGGCTGGAGACCTCCGCCATCCACACCCGCGCCGGACACGGCGGCGTCGCCCACGTCGGCGTCCACGGCGCCATCGCGGCCGCGTTCGACCACTGGGAGTCCCGCTCCGGAGACCCGCAGCTTCACACCCACGTCGTCATCGCCAACCGCGCCCAACGCGTCAGCGACGGTGTCTGGACCACCCTTGACTCACGCACCCTCTACAAGGCGACTGTGGCTGCCAGCGAACACTACAACGGGCTGCTTTATGACCAGCTCGGCCGGGATCTGGGAACCGAGGCCGAAGTCCGCACGCCCACCAGCGCCGTCCACAATTACAGTTTCGAACTCTCCGGCGTGGACGATGCACTCATCCGCGAGTTCTCCAGCAGGTCCCGGCTGATCGACATCGAGGCAGACAGGCTCATCCACGACTGGTCCGAAACCCACGGGAGGGAACCCAGCAACGCCGTCAAGCTCAAACTCCGGCAACAGGCAACCCTCTCCACTCGCACCGCTAAGAACCACGACGTCGTCCCCCTGAACATCCGCACCCGCCAGTGGCGCGACCGGGCCCAGGCCAAGGGCTTCGACCCCGAGGCGGTGCTGGCGGCGACCATCAACCGCTCCCGCACCCACCCGATCGCCACCGCCGACACGGATACTGCCTGGATTGAAAGCACTGCCGGGCTGGTCAAGGACCTGGTAGCCAGGCGCCGCGCCACCTGGAACCGCTGGAACCTGATCGCCGAGGCAGAACGGGTGTGCCTGGAAATCCGCTGCGCCACGCCTGATGACCGGATCCGCCTCATGGACGCCATCGCCACCTCCGCCGAGACCCAGTCCGTCGCACTCAACGAGTTCCGCTACGGCATCCCCACCACCACATCCCCCGACTTGGTGCTCCACGGGCGCAGCGTCTTTGACCTGGACAGCGCCCACCTGTTCACCGACGTCTCCACCCTGGCGAACGAGGAAGCCATCATGAACGCCCACACGCACGACGCCGGCCCACACCTCGAGCACACGACCGTCCAGGACGCTCTGCAAGAGTTCCGCAGCACCCGTGGCGAGTACTTGCAGGACGAACAACGCAGGACTGCCGAGACTGTGCTTGCCAGCGGGAAGCGGCTGGACGCCGTCGTCGGCCCTGCCGGGACGGGCAAGACCACCACGATGAGCGCCGTCAAGGCCCTCTGGGAAGACTGCTTCGGTGCCGGGACCGTGGTGGGACTGGCCCCCGCCGCGGCCTCGGCCGACGTCCTGGGCCATGAGCTCGGACTGGCCACGGACAACGTGAGCAAGTGGCTCTACGAATCCACCGGACCGGGCGCAGCCATCAGGGCAGAACAGTACATGGAAACCGCAGAAAGGTACCAGGCAGCCTGTCAATCCCCACGACAGGACACTCAGGCGAGGAAGGTATTGGAGCGCCTTGCGCAGCGCATGAGCGCCCTCACAGCGACCCAGGCACAGTGGCAGTTCCGGCCCAACCAGCTGGTCATCATCGACGAGGCGTCCATGGTCTCCACCTACCAGCTCGCCGCCCTTCTGGACCAGGCCACGGGTGCCGGGGCCAAGCTCCTGCTGGTCGGCGACCCGGCACAGCTGGACTCCATCGACGCCGGCGGAGTCCTGGGCTGGCTGGACCGCACAGGCTGCGCAGAACGGCTCAGCACGGTCTGGCGCTTCACCAACGAATGGGAACGCAGCGCCTCCCTGAAACTGCGCACAGGCGACATCAATGTCATCACCGAGTACACGGCCCATGAACGCGTCAGCAGCGGCACCTACGACGCCATGGTCGATGACGCCTACAACTGCTGGGACGCCGACATCCGCACCGGGAAGACTTCGATCCTGATCGCCCCGGACAATGACACCGTGGCCATGCTCAATGAACGTGCCCAGGCCGACCGCGTCGGCACAGGCGCCGTAGATGCGGAGGCCACCGTGGACCTCAGCGACGGGCTCCACGCGGGGAGCGGCGACACCGTCCTGGCCCGGCGCAATGACCGCCGCCTCCTGGATGAGACCGGCGACTTCATCCGCAACGGCACCCTCATCACAGTGTTTGGCTCTCCCAACCCGGATGGCTCCATCGCAGGGATCCGCCAGGACAACGGCGCAAGCATTCTCCTGGGTACCAGATATCTCGCCGAGTCCGTGGAACTCGGCTACGCCACGACGGCCCACCGCTCCCAGGGCATCACCGTGGACACCGGCCACACCCTGGTCAGCGAAGGCAGGCTCACCCGGGAGCTCTTCTACGTCTCCATGACCCGCGGGAAGGCCGGCAATCACGCCTACATCAGTGAACCCGACCCCCGCGACCACCACGGCGTGGACCCATCCTCTTTGCCGGACGGGCGGGAAATCCTCGGAGGCATTCTCTCCACTGAGGGTGCCGAGCACACCGCCCACGAGGTCCGCGAGGAACAGCGCAACCAGGCCAACTCTCTCTCCCGCCTGCTCGCCGAGCACGACTACCTGGCCCAAATCGCTGCATCCGACGACGTCACCCACCTCATCAACACCCACTCCCCCGCCCTTGTACCTGAGATGCAGGCGTCTCCCTCCTGGGGCGCCATGGTCGCCGCCTGGAGACGCACCGCAACCACCAACCGGCCCGTCGCGGAACATGCCCTGGCCGGCGGGCTGGAGCCAACAGTCGGCGCCCGCGACGTTGCCGCCGTCGTGAACTCCCGCCTGCAAGCCATCCAACGACGGTTCCCCGCCACATCATCACTCACGATGGCGCCGGTGTCAGTGCCGACGGACCGGGAAGACCTCCGTGAACTGCTCGACGACGTTCAACAGCGGATCACCCAGCGGCTGGCCGCGGTGGCCGTCCACGCCTTCGCCAACGAAGAACCATGGATGGGTCCCCTGCGCGCACAAACCGGCCTGCAAGCCAGTGACGAGGCGTGGAAATCCCTCGTGCGGGACATCGCCGGCTTCCGCGACCGCTGGGACATCGACAACCCCGCGCTGCCCCTCGGGGCAGCACCCAGCGCGACGGAATGGGACCACTCCTACCAGCGCGCCCGGCTCGAGGCCCGCATCACCGCCATGCGGCCCAACAACCAGGCTGCAACGCGGGCGCCCGAACCTGTGGCCGGCATCCATTCACCAGCCCCCGTTGTCGGCCCCTCGCTGTAAAAGCAGAGCAGAGGCAGAGGTTGAGTCATGCGAACGAATCCGATGGTCAAACCCCAGACCTCCTCCGGCTGGGCAGTCACTCTCACCGCGATCAGCTGTGTCTTCCTCGCCACCGCCATTCGGCTGTTCCTGGCCCAGCAGGCGCCCGCCTTAGTCGGTTGGGTTTTGGTGGCTGCCGCTGTCATGTTGGCCAGCATTGCAGCAGCCATCTGGTTCACAAAAATCCGCCGTTTCAACGCGTGGATCACCCACGCCGTTCAACAATGGGAACACTTCTCCACCGTCAAGAGCCAGCTCGGCGTCACTACCGAAATCACTGTTCTGGACATCCACTCATTGGACCCCACAGGTACATGGATTACCATCCGCTGGGAGAAATTCGGATACGTTCAACGGGCATGGATGGAAGCCGTCCCGGACGAACTCATCGCTACGTCCGCGTCTCGTGGAGGCAATGCGGTACTCGGCTACATCGGCACACCCGCAATCAAGCAACTAGACGCTATTCGTTGCGTAGGCGCTCCGCGTAAGCTTCCTTTGTCTCGTCTGTGTAGAGGTACTTCTCGATCGTCTCAGCGCGTATCTTCCCCTCGTTGACATCGTTGAGTGTCTCCACTGCGGCATCCTCACCAAACTCATCCATCAGCTTGTTGAAGGTGACCCCATCCAGCTTGTTCTTTGCCACGAAATGAACCTCCCCTGGCCCTTGACCTCGCGAAGGGCCTCGTACGTCTCGGCACGGCGCCGCTAAATGTCATATTAGCGTGCGTGGCGGTACGGGTCGTCGATTAGCTTGTAATAGAAGTGGAAGGGCACGCAGAAATGCCGCCATGCCCGCCGCTCGGCTCCTGTGGGGAAGGGCTGGGTATGTCTTCGACAGAATTAGTCCTCGAATTCGAACACCTCGTAGTCTGCCTCTACTTCTTCACGGGGCGCCGGGTAATCACCTGGATTCGACAAATGGAGAACTTCACCGCCGGAGTAGAAGTTGCTAACTTGCTCTAACCCAAACTCCTCGGCTTCGCTCTCTGTCTCGAAGAACTCATCGAGCTCCTCTCGATCCCCATCTGAGTACGTCATGACCACCTTAGAACTCATACCGACCCACCTTGCTCGAGCATCTTGTTCAGACTTTTGACACTGCCATAGCCTGATCGTTCCTGCAACGACCATAGCGAACAATTAGCTGCGGAGCAGCCGCGTTAGTAGGGTTCAGCCGGTGGTTGCTCATGTCGTCTTTCAACCCTAGGGATAGAGTCGCCTCATCAAGCCGGCTGTCGTTACGGCGGCAGAGTAATCGAATTTTCGCTGAGTCGTGCGAGTTCGTCCGCGACCAGCAATTCTCGTAACTATGTCTCGGAACTCGCTGGCTGAATCAGAGCATCCGCGGTTACATACAAGACACTTCAGAACAATCCTTGAAGCAGGCGGCCAGCTACTCCCGTATTGCGATGCACCAAGAGTCCGCCGCCCGTAGCGGCGGCTAACGTTGACGACGCATATTCTTTCTGGCTGCTGTCAGTCGAATCACCACTTCCCGTTTCGGAATCACATTTGCAGTCCGTTGGGGCTGGTGCCTCCCGCCAATGGAGGTGTGGCTGGCATTGTCGGCGCCCACCCCGAACTATTTGTCAACCGCGGCTCGGTTTGGACATGGTCCTGGCTTCCCATGGTGACTATCCGGATTGGTTTGGGTGTCCGCTCGTATGACGTTGTCCCGAATCTGAGGTCTGGGCAGACGACTTCGGCGATGATGTGGCGGGCTTCGAGCTTGGCGCAGTCCTTCTCGTAGGACCTGGATCTCCCTTCTTCATGGATGGTGCTACGTTTCGGCCAGCCTCCTGAAGGCAGAGACGCTGTGGAAGACGGGGATGCCGTCGCGCCAGATGCCGCCGGCTGCCGGGAAGCCCTGGCTGACGGCGACGCGTAGTTTCGCGTGAGCGATTGCTGATCCCCCATAACAGAGTTCCGGATCGGCGACGAGGTTGCCGTTGATGCTGACTGGGATTCTGGTGCCATTTTCTTTTCCTGCCTTTCCTAACCCCGGCTGATGTGCCCAGCCGGGAGGCGTGCCTCACTTCTGAAACATCGATTTTCAGTGTGGTCCTGATTGCTTGGTGGCCGGCCACGGGCCCGGTGGAGTCTCCGCGTTCGTAGGAGACTGCCACGCCGGCCGTGGCTGGCGTGGCACCGCGTTCTCGTCTGCGACATCAAGCGCGACAAGTGGCCGAACTGCTTTGCCCCGCCACGGTATTGGGTGAGGTGACCGCCGTCGTTCTTCCGATATGGCAACGGTGGTCATGTAGTTCTGGTGCTTTTTCACCATGGATAGGTGTAAGGCCAAGTTGAAAAGGAGAATCCCATGAGTGAGCAAACTAGCCCCGCCCCGTCCACGGCACCGATCAGGGAGGAATGGTTGAGCCCGAAGGACATCTGCCGGGAACTGCAGATCCCCGAGCAGACGTTCTATCAGTGGCGCACCAAGCACGCCGGCCCGCGGGCCCACAGGATTGGCCGTCACCTGCGCATCAGCCGCACCGACCTGAACGAATGGCTCGCAACGACGGAAGACCACCTTGCCTAGAGCACGCCTGCCGCTGGGCATGTGGGGCAAGGTCACCCGCATGCAACTCAAGCCGAAAATTTGGCGTGCCCGCGCCAAGTTCCGGTCCTTCGACGGCGTCGTCCGCCGCTACGAAGCGTGGGGGCCGACCGGGCCAAAGGCCGAGGCGGCCCTCATTCACAAGCTCACGCTGCTGGTCCCGGTCAATGAAGATGAGATCAGGCCGGAGATGCAGCTGCGGGAGCTTTCAAAGATCTGGTGGGCGGAGTTTGAAGACCTCGGCAGGGCCGCCAACACGAGCAAAAGGTATCGGGAGCTCCTGGACACCTACATCCTGCCCGGCACCGGCGAACTGACCATCAGGGAAGCCAACGTCAACTCCCTCGACAGGTTCCTCAAGACGACCCGGACCAAAAGCGGCGCCACGACGGCGAAGATGTGCAAGACCATCCTGTCCGGGATGCTCAGCCTCGCCACACGGCACGGCGCCATCAGCGCCAACCCGCTGCGGGAGGTTGCCAGGATCCCCATCGTCACCAAGGAAGTCCGGGCCCCAGGGCTCCGGTCATGGTGAGGTAATTGCTGTGGGGTGCTAGGTGGTGTTCTTGATTTTGTAGCGCAGGATGAGCTCGGTGCTGGGGTAGCGAGTTTCGGCGCTGTTTAGGTGCTCGCATAGTTGGGCGGCGGCCGCGGTTTTGGCCTTGGTGGGTAGCGGGTCCAGGGTGATGGTGAGGAGGCCGGGCTTGGTGGTGTCGATGTCGCCGGGCTGGTTGAATATCTGACGCATGAGGGCGTGGGCTTCCTGGCTGGCGCGCCGGTAGCCGGTGTTGGTGCGGATCTCGCGGGCGATGGTCATCGCGGTGTTGTAGGCGGCCATGCGGATGCCGGTATGGATGAGCTTGACCTCGGTATCCAGGACTTGCTGGCCCGGGTTCAGTTCCCCGAGACGGAGTTTTGCCGGAATGGCTTTGTGAGCCTTCTCGGCCGCGATCAGCGCCGTTTCTGCTTCCCAGAGCGGTGCCATGGCCTGGTTGTGCATGGCGCTGGTGACCGTGACAGCCAGTTCCGTGGAGCCTTCTGCCGGGGTTTTCAGCGCCATCAGGTTCGTCTCGGCGATCGCAGCGGCCTCGGCATGAGCATTCCGGGCGGCAACGACTTTTTGGTACGCCTTGGCCTTGGCAGGGTTCGGCACCATCCGCTCCTCATCGTCACCGGTGCTGGTGTAGGAATCGTGGGAGTCAAGATCGAAGTGCATCCGGGCGTAGCGGAACTGATTTTCCTGCCTCCACCTATTGCCCATGCGATACACAACCTCCCCGGCACTCATGGTCCGGTCGGTGGTGAGGATATGGATTTGCCTGCTCCCGTCACCGGTGGTGCCCACGACCCTGCTGATCTGCCGGATCGTGAAGACTTCACCGCTGGTCTTGGTCGTTGCCAGGGGCAGATCAACGAGCGTGTCCGCCACCGACCATTTGCGTCTCTGCCCGTGGTCGTCGGTGTGCGTGACCTCTGTGAAGAGATCTTCGCTGATGTCCTCCGTAACGCCTTTGCGCCAGGTCAACACATCAAAACCGGCTGAGTCCATGTGCTTGAACAATGCCGGTGACCAGCCGCCGCGGTCGAAGCCGACCAACACGCGCCGGTCATCCCCAACGGCTGTGCGCAGCTCGGGCAGGAGGTCGCGCAGTTCGGCGGCCAGGGACGCGCCGGGTGCGGCCATGACAACGAAGACCGGTGAACCATGGGCGTCGGTGACCCAGGTTTCTTCGGTCGCCGGGACTGGGAACTTGAGCCTCGTGGAGTAGATCTTCCCAATCTTTTTCGTGCCTTGATAGGCGCGCACGTGCCCGTCAACATAAAGCACCGCAGCCAGGTCCTCCCCGCCAGGCCCGGTGCCTGTCAGATGGTGTTTGGCCAGGGCGGCAATCAGTTCCCCGGCCTTGCCGGTTTCGGCGAGTTGGCTGATCCGGCGGCGGATGGTTTTTACTTCCGGGGCCCGATCCAACCCCAACACCCGCCCGAGCTCACCCGGGTCAAAGCGCGTCGCGCCCTCAGCCCTAGATTCCCCGGCCAGTGCTCGCAGCACGCTATCAATCAGGACGGTCTCGAGGCCGTAGAAACCATTCGGCAACGCCCCGTACACCTCTTTCGCACAGCTGATCAGACCGGTGGATTCCAGTGCGGGGAAGGCCAGGAACAAGCCGGCGTGGCGAACGTTGGCGGCCGGGGCAAACAAAGGCGCTGCAGCCTCGAGCAGGCCGGCAGCGGCCCGCTCGGCATCGCGGGCCACCGGGGCTGGTAAGAGCGGCAGTGCACGCTGCCCCGCTGCTTCAAGGGGTACCAGAGAATCGTGGGCAGCATCAGTGGTCGGTGCTTCTGCCGTGGTGGTCATGGCCATGGCGCGCCGGACCGTGTCGGTGGAAACCCCCGTCGCTTCAGCGGTGGCCCGCAGGCTCAAACCGCCGGCACGAATAGCACGAATTTCTGCTGCTTTGGCTTCCGTGAGCAGGGAGGGGCGTTTGGGTCCCTTCTTTACCGGTGCCAGGCCCATCAGGCCAGTGCCTTCAAGGGACTTGCGCCAGCGCCGCAACGACTCCGTGTTGACGCCGAAAGCTGCGGCGACCTCGTTGACCTGGGCGGCACCGGTATCGACCAGTTGAGAGGCCGCCAACCGGCGCAGACCGTCCTGGCCCGCACCCCACACATAGGCCAGCTGCCCGTTAATGAAGACCTTGCCACCAGAGGCGTTTTCCAGCAGGGCCGCACGCTCGCCCATGAGCACAGCGCCAAGGTCCGGAAGTACGGGAAGGGCGGTTTGGGTAGTCATTGAAACCATTGTTTCACCCACCCACACAAGAAATCATCACGCCTTTATTATCTCACAACAGGCGTGAAATTAACAGCCTCAGCCGCAGTAAGAACCGCGGCAATTCAACAAACTACAAAAACCGCGCACTGACCATGTCCGGAGGCCTGGAGCCCTGACCCTGGAGGAAGTCATCGCATTGCGCAAGGGCGTGTATGCGTGGCAGCAGCCGACCGGGCGCCCCAACGGGCTGCATGAGAAGGACATCCTCGACGTCGTGGACATCATGTTGGCCACCGGTGCCCGTATCGGCGAAGCCCTTGCGATTAGTTGGACCGATGTGGACCTCGAAGCGGAGAAGCCGACGGTGACGATCAACGGGACCGTCATCAAGGTCAAAGGTGCGCACGGCTTGAGAATCCAGGACCATCCAAAGAGTTCGAACTCTCGGCAAAGGTACTTCCTGCCGACATTTGCCGTGGAAATGATGCGCCGGCGCCAAGCCAACACCGTGCTCCAAAACGACCTTGGCCTAGTCTTCCCGTCAACAGTCCTGACCATCCGCGACCCGAACGGCTTCCGCAAGCAATGGCGTGAATGCCGAGAATCATTGGGCTACGACTGGGTCACCCCGCACACATTCCGCAAGTCAGTCGGCACAATCCTCGCCAACACCCAGGGCATCGCCGCCGCTACAGCCCAGCTGGGCCACTCAAATGAAAAAATCACCAGCAAGCACTATGTGCAGAAAACGCACGAGGTGCCGGACAACACGGAGGTGCTGCAAGCGTTCGGTGAAGAGAGGAAGAAAGAAGAGGATCAGGCTACCTGACCCTGCCGCGCCATCTCGCAGTCTAATAGGCTAACGTTTAGGCCAGGAACGGCCGCCGCTCCTGCCGAGAGCAAAACTCTCTAGGGCGCCGGGATGGATTTACCCATATTGACGGCCAAGTATCCAGCATAAAGTTCGGCATAGACCGGTGTTGAGTTATCCATTTCAATGAGGACATTATTGAGCGTTGCAAATATCAACTCTCTCTTCTTTGTCGGAATAAGTTTCGAACTCTGCACAAGAAAACTTGCAATTTTGGAAAGATGTCCATCAGTTGTGTCGCCGTGCAAACTCGAATCATGCTCGAGCGCTCGAAGGGCAACAATGCAACATTCAGCCAAAGCAGCGGAGAGTTTCTGATCCGCTTTACCGTAATTGGTTAGCTCCCATCCCGAAAGAAGGCCTTCGGTAGATTTAGCGAACGCATCGGCATATGAATGCGTCTTCATGAAAGATTCACCCCAGCGGGAATATGCATTGGCCAGCGCCGTGCCGATCATCAACCGATCACGACCTGTGGCCCCACTCAGGGCCTCCCGCAATCGCAGATGACCTGCTTCAAAATCGCCGGTCCAAACCAATATCTTCCCATATAAAGTAGTTGTGTCTAGATTCGGAGCTAATTCGAATGCGCGTTCGGCGTGAGGTAGAGCGACGTTGGCAATGTGCAATCGATATCCGAATACACTGGCCAACTGGTAGCTTGCAATAACAATAGCTGCGTCCGTCGATGCAAAGGATAGGGCGGTTTGATAATCCGAAACAGCGGACTCGTATCTTGCAAATCTAGACTGGATATCACCGGAGACCCTATGCACCTCTGAGAAATCTGGGTTGAAAGTGCGTGCTCGGCCTACCAACTCTTCCGCCTTTTCCGCATTTCCCGTATAGGCCATTTTGAGGGCGCGTTGCAACATGAAAACTGCAGGGCTGTCTGATTCGCTTCGCGGATTAATGATTCGGGGATCAACGGACTTGGTAGTCGACAAGCTGGCTTCGAGCATCGTTTTGTATTGACGCTCTCGACGGAGAACTTCCGCAATAAAGGTGCCCGAGTGGTCAGGTTTCTTCAGATACAGTCTTGCTGTCGGCGTCAATGCAAGTTTGCTTCCAGGCTGGCCAGCCGTAATCGATTCAACTGAGACTAAGGAACCCCTCGTAAGTTCCTGAGTTACCATCCGAAGGTCGTCAATTGACAGGTCAGTAAGCACAGCAAATTCATCAAATCCAATCCTGCGATCTAACGCTCGCAGGACGTTTAGTACAGCTTTGGAGTTTTCAGAGAGTCCTTCATGCACGTTTTGAACACAGAAATTGAGAAGCTCCTGTTGATTTTTTAAAACGTCAGTCGGGATGGCCCCTGAAGCTGCTGCGAGCACGTACCATCTAATCGCTAATGGGCTGCACCGAAGGGAATTAACCACCTCCAGCGCATCTGCCTGTTTTAGTTTGGTAAGTTTGTGCTGACCGTGGGCGGATGCAAACTTGCGGAGCAATAGTACCGCTTCAGAATCATTCAGAGCTGGCAATGCGTATCGCCGCTCAAGCTGTCCGATGCCTACCCTACTCGTAAAAAGGAAAGTTACAGAGTCTGGCAGAATATCGTAAAGTTGTACGATTTCATCGCCATTAGCGGATTCCAAATTATCAATAATTATCAGACACTCAATTCCTTCAAGTGCATCGGCAAGTTCCGTAGCGCTTCCAGAGAAATCGTTGGTCAATGTCTGCCCGAGGTATTGAATGGTGTCATCAATTCCCCTAACGGCATCTCTCAGGAGTTCAACTCCGGAGGCTGTCAGCTTTTCTGTTTTCAGAGATACCCATAGTATGGCTTCATATGGATTCTCGTCGCTATCAACGAGCCTGTAAGCAACATCGAGCGTGAGAGCTGTTTTGCCGATTCCACCTTCGCCGGTAATCGTTATTATCGGATTGCGACGCTTACGAAGAGCAGCAAGTAACCATGCGGATTCAACTTTTCTTCCGATGAATGAAGTTTCATCGTAGTCTGCCTCTGGAAGGTTATGGAGCGTGCGCTCCTGGGGAGACAATGTTCTTTCGAATACGGGCTCCCAGCTGGGATCTTGACGCAGTTTGTTGATTATGTAGTGGGTGTTTGTCCAAAATTGCCCCGTAAAAGGAGAAAGTAGTGTGACAGTTGTCGCTTGGTCATTAATATTCAGAGGCCGTCCATGCATTACTCTATGTCGAATAGGAACGAGTTGAGAAATAATTGAAGCCGACAGTTTGAGATCTGTAGCGAGGTCGGTTGGGAGCAGTTCCTTGTGTCGGAGTAAAATATCGTAACTAGGACTCAAATCAAGGTAGTGCACAATTCCTGCATCTTGACCGGACTCGTCTTGAGCTTGCTTAGACCTCATCGCTTCCAGCTCTTTCGAGGTAAAAACAGCCTCCTCGTCCATGTGATCTAAAAGATGGGCTTCGATCGCAAATCTCATATCTTGCTCGAAGGAATCAATTAGTATATACAGGCGGGCACGACTCATTCTGACTTCGTGAATTACGCCTACGTTGACGGCCATTGTATATATCCTTCGAACTAGATACTTTGCCTAGAAAATCGATTAGTCAAGCAAGGAACTTCATCGTTGGCTAGGGATTGCCGTACGTGCTGCAAGCGCGGATCTTCTATGCATCCGCCGTCCCCGTTGCTCCGACACTGAACAGTTGAGCTCATAACCTTTTGTATTGCGTAACGCCTTTGGGAGCATGGCTTAACCCTCTTCCCAACCTACCCGGCTGGTCGCCCAAGATCATCGACGACGCGACCAGTTTTCGTAATATTATGGTCGCCGAGTGACGTATTACGACTGGCTTGCGCCAACAGGTTCTGTCGTGGTGCCACGATTTGAGCCTCGCCGGACGGCGAAGGTCTGTTGTCCGGAGGAGAAGGCCTCCTCCGGCTCCTCCAGATCTCAGGAGAGACGGTCTTCCGTCACCGGACTATGTTTGCCCTCGTCACCAATCAATGACGAAGGATAGTAAGTCACGGCGCAGTCTGGCCTAATATCATCATGGATCGCTGTCCTAGCGCGGGAGTAGAGCGGCTAAGCAGGCAGGAGCCGTCCGGAGACGGTGCCATGAGCACCAACATAGGAAATTGGAGGCGCCAGCCCGGCCTCTAAATAATATTCGGGCGCGTTGGATACACGCCTCCTAAAGGTGGACATAGCGATCGAACCTAGCCAGTAGGAGAGATTCTTGAAGGCAATACGTGAGCTTGCAATGGCGCGCGCACGAATCCGTCGCGCCCACGACAATATCAATGAATTTGCAGTAGTTTTGGATGACTACGTTAAACGTCGACCATCGAAAATTCAGGTCAGTATCGATTCGCAAGGCCTAGGGAAGATTCGAGTTGAGCGACAAGAGCCTTTACCCGACGACCTGCCCATCCTCCTTGGCGAAGCATTACACAACCTGCGCGCCGGATTGGACAACTGCCTCTACGCTGTGGCGATCATCGATTCGGGAGAGAACCCACCGCCAAATGGGACGCAACTCCAGTGGCCAATTGCACTCACACCCAAAGAATGGGCTGCCAATGCCAAACGATTGAAACACCTTTCGCCGCATCTCATCGAGTCCCTCCACCGGATTCAACCTTTCCAAGCCGACAGTCCCGAGTGGAACTGTCTTCGGATCCTCCACGATCTTGCGCGCATTGACCGACACCGGGTCCCGCACGAACTCGCGATGTGGCCGGAAAAGGTGAAAGGAACCTACGACAAGACAATCATCCGCGACCTCATAGTGAACACGGGACCGCTCAAAGACGACAGCATCGTAGTCACCTTTACTAAGATTGGACAATCGGAATTGACTCCAGAGATACTCGATCTGGACTTCGAATTTGACCTAGACGTACTGGAAATCGAACAAGTACCCCATCCAACGACTGGGCGCCCGTGCCGGCCTTGGGGATCACTGGACAACCGACTGAAGGCCATGTGCCTGGCGGCCCAAGACTACGCCGAAGGACTGGTAGCTCTAGCCCAAGACCCCGCGCTGGCAAGGAATGACCGCTAGCAGCAGAGATGATCTCAACTTCAACAGTGCGAGAGGTTTCACCTCTAGGGCTGAGCCATAACGGGAAGTGGCGATGGCGCATGAAATTGGCCTGCACAGGGCACGCTCCGTCGAATAATGGGGCGTGCTGGGCGACGTACAGCTCTTCATGACCACGTGAGTCAAAACCATGCGTGGGCCGACCAGCGGGACTGCCGCGATGAAATCAACCGCGGTCGCACTTGAAACGCTGGTTGTCGACGGTGACTTGGTGTATTTGGGGGATTTCTGGTGTCTATGGGTCAGGTAAGAGCAGTGTGACTGATGATCCAATATCCACAGCTCGCGAGCAGGCTAGATATTTCCGGCTGGATCTGCCCTCTACTACGGACTAACTGCACCTTGCGCGCAGCGGGCTGGGCTGGGCTGGGCTGGGCTGGGCTGGGTCAGAATATGCGGCTATTCTCCTGTCGAGCTTAGTACTACAGTCGCGTTTGTGGGGTGTGGCCGCGGGCTTTGTAGTGGCATTGTTGGGCGCGGTATTGGTGTCGTCGTCGCCAAAGTGACCAGCGGATCACGTGGTGTGGGTCCGGTTCCCGATGCCAGATGATGCGGGTGATGAGGTGCCTGATTTCTGGCAGGGAGAGTCTTACCAAGTGCTCGGAGCCTGGGTGCGGGCCCCCTTTTTAGAGCGGATGACGCTCAGGAATGCGTGGGCGAACATGGAGAGGGTGATGTGCCTGTACCAGCCGGTGTATTGGCGCACCTGGTAGTGATCGAGTCCAGTTTCGCCCTTGGAGGTTTGGAAGGTTTCCTCGATGGCCCAGCGGGCCCCGGCGACTCGGGCCAGCTCGATCAAGGTGACGTTCTCGGGGGTGTGGCAAATGAAGTACGCCAGGTCGGTCGGGTCTTTCAGGGAGCGGCGGGCCAGCAGCCAATGCTCGCCGGTTTCGGCAGGGCCGTTAATGCGGATCCTGGCCCAGGCGTAGAGCCGTTCACCCTTGGTCCCGGTCCCGGCGGTTCGGGTGCGCCAGGCACGCCTGTCTAGGGCAGCGAAGAGCTCATCGGCACGGCCGTCCCCGCCCACTGAACCACGCGCCCGGGCGATGGCGTGTTGGTTCATAGGTACCGCCATGACGTAGTGCATGCCCCGGGCCTCGAGTCGGCGGCGCAGCCCTGTGTGTTGGCCGTAGACGGCGTCCCCGGTGGTCCATTCGGCCTGGATTCCAGCGTCCAGGGCACGTTCAATCATGTCCCCGGCCAGCACCGGCTTGGTGGCCATTTCCCGCTCTTCCGGGATGCCAGCGCGCTTGCACCGGGCCTCGTCCTCGATCCAGGCCTTGGGCAGGTAAAGCTCCCGATCCAGGAACGTGCGCCCCGCCGGTGAAGCGTAGCTCAGGAACACCCCGATCTGGCAGTTTTCCACCCTCCCGGCGGTGCCCGAGTACTGGCGGGCCACCCCGGCAGAAGCCGTCCCCTTTTTCAGGAAACCGGTCTCATCAATCGCCAAAATGCCTTCTGGATCACCGAGGTGCTTTTTCACGTAGCCGAACAAAGCATCACGGACCTTATCCGGGTCCCAATCGGTCGTCGAGAGTAGCCGCTGCATCCCATCCGGCGTGCCCTGCCCAGCGCGCTCGGACAGCGTCCAAGAGTTCTTCCGCTCCTCATCCGAAAGCAGCCCCCGAATGTAACTAACCGCGTTATTCCGCGGCTCAGTACGCGCAAACTGATCCCCGATCAACTCACGGATTTCCTCCAGGCCATCAGCCCATTCCTGTATCTCTGCCACCCAAATATCATCGCTCACCCATCATGATTAACAGGATTCCGGGCCAAAGTCCGATTAAACCGCCGACACGGACAAAAATAAACGCGACTGTAGTATTAGGCCGAATCGTCGGTCGCAAGGGAACCCGGTTTGGCCTGCTCATGTTCACCGGCATCCAGGTCAGCGAAGCATTGGGCTATGGCGACAACTGCTGGCACGTACGCTGGGCCTCCAACACGAGTGCAGCAAGATGGCCACGGTTGCTGCAGGCTTATTCCTAGAGTCCTAGAGCTCTGAGCTCACCTACAACTGACCCTACGTCGGCAGCCTTCAGGGCATCGATAAAGAAGACACGAGAGCCAAGGCCGTTCAGGGATGCGCCCACCACGACCCCCTTTGACCGATCCGTGATCCAGAAACGGTCATGGAAGTGTTCCGTCTTTTTGACCGACCACGACACACCTGGCTTGAGTACGGCCAATTCTGCTTGCACAGCTTTCATGACGTCCTCGCTCGTCACCTTATTGACTACGGACGTAACTGTTGCCACCGGCGTAAGTACAGGTGAAATCAGCTCTGCAAGGTATTTCGCGTAACCTTCTACCCCCAGGCTAGGCGTCTTCGGGAACAGATACGGGTCAATAATGATCAAGTCATTCGATGGACCAAGCTTTGCCAGCCGCTTGGCCACGAACATCCAAGCCTCGTTAGGCGGTGCCTTCGGAGAAATATCTTCCTGAACCCACATCAGATTCAAGAAAGCGCTGGGACCCTCTGTGCGCAACTTCTCTTTCACCTCTTCGAGGGAGTAGCCCCGGTCCAGCATCGGCATCCGGTAGCCCAGATCTTCAACGAACTTGTCGATTCGCATCAAATCTCTGTAGCTAGGGTTTGGACGAATCCCGAACAGGGTGTCATCGAAATTGAGAACGGTGTCATCGACGGGGTCGTGAGTCATGCCCAAACCGTAGCAGCGCTCAAGAATTATGACCGATATAGGTTGCCCATGCGAGACGTCAAAGCCGTTGTGGTCCACAGTGATCCATCGGTCAGTTCGGCAAACTTGCACATCGAATGAAAGCCATTCCCGATCGACGCTAACCACACTCCAGTTACGGTTGCAAGCGACCCATTGAGAATCTACAAAGAAATCTGTATAGTTTGCGTATGACCACCATGACCATCACAGAAGCATCCCGTGCCGGCCTTTCCTCGCTCGTTGCTTCGGCTGAAGCCGGAAACGATGTTCCCCTGTCCCGCCATGGCCGGGTCGTTGCCGAAGTTGTTTCCGCTGAGGAAATCGCCGGCCTGAGGCGTGATCGTGACACTCTTCGCGATGCGGCGCTCGTCATGGCCCGTTTCGCAACCGACTCTGGGGTCCGCACCGACCTAGATCAGGCCATGGAATTCTTCGGTTTCACTCGTGCTGAGCTGGAAGCTGAGATTGCTGCCGACATCTCTGCAGGACGAGCGTGACCTCGCATCTGAAGCGCGTTTGCGTGGTTCGACTCACTGAGGATGCCGTTGCCGACCTTCACCGACTCGGCAAAAAAGACCCCCACGCTGTCCGTACGGTATTCAAGAAGATGCTGCTCCTGGAGCGGTCGCCAAATGCCGGCGAGCCTCTGCTGGGCGCCTTGATCGGATTCCGCAAACTGGTGGTGGGAGACCGGCATTGGCGCATTGTCTGGCGAGTCACCGAGGACACCGACGGCACGCCGGTCCTTGATATCTCCGAAGTATGGGCCGTGGGCGTCCGATCCGACAGCGAAGTCTACGAGGAGCTCAAGGCCCGCGTCGCACGAATAGGCGATGACCCCAAACTCCAACCGCTCAAGGACGTCATTACCCAAATGGGTCGTCTCTATGAATCCGTTGAAGCCGCCGCGGAACCCACACAGGAGTCTTCTCTGCCGGATTGGCTTCAGGCTGCCCTCCGCGAGCAACTCAATCTCAGCCAGAACGAGATCTCCAAAATATCAGAGCAACAGGGACAAAAGCTGCTGATGGAATTCTGGTCCGGCCGCCAGAAACCCTAAGCCACAAGGTAAAAGGTCACGAACCGTGAGTCCGGCTACTGTTCCCATCCGGTAGCGAACCGCCAATCTGGTCCAACAAATACCACTAGATCGCCCGCGAGCAGCCTCGACGGGCGTTTCGCAATGTCGAAGAAAGGGCATCCACTGGATCCACGCCTGAGGCGTAAAATGGTGAGAGAAGTTGAGGGCAAACGCTTCTCCATAGCAAGCTGCAGCAAGCCTGTTATTTCGGTCTTGGGCGCCCAAGCCAAAAGAGTACCGGGAGCGAAAAGCATCCACTCCCCTTTTACTCCCCCTTTTCGACCAGAAACTACGGCAAGTCACGACATGCCCGGGCCTTCGGAAACGTCGAATTTGCCCGGAAACACGCAGATTATGGCAAGTATCCAGGCCCACTAAAATCCTGACGGGGAGACTCTCTTGGTCGTGGGTTCAATTCCCGCCCGGGGCACCAAAAAGTGGCCCTGACCTGCGGATATGATCCGCAGGTCAGGGGCGATTAAGGCCAAAAACGGCCCAGGTCATCTTTTACTCATCTAATTCAGCAGAATTTCAGGCTCTTCCGAATGCAGGGTGTAGTCGGGGTTGGTGCGCGTGAGAGCCGGGGCGGGGAAGTTGGTTCGGGATAGGTGAGGGCCTTGGTAGAGAATCAGATTGTCTAGATCTCGTTTTCTACAGCAAGGCCCTCGTGTTTAACGCTACCTTCCAATGCCCTGACCTGACTACTTTCTGCCGTCTTGACGGCCTTGGTTTGCAAGCGACCGGACAGTTCCTTGCCCCGGATCGTGCCGTGATTGCCTGCCAGGTGGCTTCTACGGACGAGTGGTGCCACAAGTGCGGGAGCCAAGGTATTCCGAGGGACACCGTGACGCGGGAACTCGGCCATGAACCCTTCGGCTGGCGACCAACGACTTTGCTCGTGCGGATCCGCCGCTACAAGTGCACCGAGTGCGGTCATGTCTGGAGGCAAGACACCGCTGAAGCCGCTGAGCCACGGTCAAAGCTCTCCCGACGCGGCCTGGTGTGGGCGCTTGAAGGCATTGTTTGTCAGCACCTCACTGTTGCCCGTGTCGCCGAGGGGCTGGGCGTGTCTTGGAATACCGCGAACAAGGCCGTGTTGGCCGAAGGGCGACGGGTCCTGATCAATGACCCCACCCGCTTCGACGGGGTCAAGATCATCGGTGTTGACGAGCATGTCTGGCGCCACACCAGGCGCGGGGACAAGTACGTCACCGTCATCATCGACCTCACCCCGGCCCGTGACAAGACGGGCCCTTCCCGGCTGTTGGACATGGTCGAGGGCCGCTCCAAACAGGTCTTCGCTACATGGTTACAGGCTCGCCCGCAGCAGTGGCGGGACGGGGTGGAAGTCGTGGCCATGGACGGGTTCTCCGGCTTCAAAAGTGCCACCGCCGAAGAGCTCCCCGAAGCTGTTGCGGTCATGGACCCGTTCCACGTAGTCCGTCTTGCCGGGGACGCGCTCGATGACTGCCGGCGCCGGGTACAGCAGGACACGTGCGGACACCGTGGACGGGCCGGAGACCCACTCTACAAAGCCCGGCTGACGCTACATACCGGGGACGGGCTGCTGACCGAGAAGCAACAGCAACGCATCATTGACCTCTTCGCCGACGAGAAGCATGTCGAGGTCGAAGCAACATGGGGCGCATATCAACGCATGATCTCCGCCTACCGGGAGAAAGACCCGGTCCAGGGCAAGAAGCTCATGCAGGCACTCATTGACTCCCTCAGTACCGGCGTTCCGGCCGCGCTGAAAGAGTTGAAAAAGATGGGCGGAACACTCAAACGCAGGGCAGCCGACATCCTCGCATACTTCGACCACCCAAGAACCTCCAATGGCCCAACTGAAGCGATCAATGGCCGTTTGGAACACCTCCGCGGATCTGCCCTCGGCTTCCGCAATCTCACCAACTATGTCGCCCGGGCATTGCTGGAATCCGGCGGATTCAGACCAAAACTACACCCTCAAATCTGAAGAGCCGGATTTCTGGTCCCGGACAAGGGTTGCCATTCCGTGGGCAGAGCAATCCAGAGGATGCCTTGCCATCGTCAGTCTCAGACGTCCTGGAGCAGGCACTCGTTAATTGTTGAAGTCTGAGCTTGTGCGACTTGGTATTTCAGAGCGCGTCGGTCGCAGGGGATTCGGGTGGGTGTGTTGTTGAGTTCCTCGGTGAGTAGTTGAAGGCGCGGTCTATGCGGGGGCTGTCGGGCCGGTCAAGGGTGACGGTGATCTGGCGGGCCCCGTAATTGATGGATCCGCCTTGGTGGAGCAGGTGGCGGGTGATGGCCCGGTATTCGTCCGGGTCGTTCAGGTAGGTGTTGAGGCGGTCGGCGAGCCAGGCTTCGGCGTTGAAGGCCAGCAGCCGCAGCACCATTTGCATGCTCCGCCGTTGAGGGTGGGGGCGGGCGAGTTTCGCGTCGGGGTTCAACGCGTTCGCGGGGATCTTGGCGGGGATGGGCTTGAGGGCTTTCTTGGCAGCGGTCACTTCCTGAGTGGCTTTTTCGATGGTGCGGTGGATGCCGGGTAGGGCGGCATTCATCTGCTTCGGAGTGCCGTTGCTGGCCAGGAGTTGTGCAAGGGACCGTTCGGCATCAGCCAACGAGGTTTCAGCGGTTTTGACGGCACTGCGTGCCGCGACGCGGGCGGGGTTGGCGACTTTGCGGGTTTCGGCGGCGATGTCCATTCCGTAGTCGGCGAGGGCGTCGATGCCGTTGTGCTCGGCAGCGTATTTGAACATGTTCTCGATCTGCCAGCGGGACCGCAACCAACACAGCAGGTCCGCGCCGGTGCCGTTGGTTTCGCTGGTGAGGACCTGCAGCACCTGGACGCCGTGTTCGAACAATGTCAGTTGTCAGGCCTCACCGTAGCCCTTGATCGCCACGGTCTCATCAGCGAGCTCGACGCTGATCGCTTTGCCGTTGCGCACGGTGGTGGAGGTTGCCGGGGTGGCGGTCGTTTCGACCAATGGGGCGCGGCGGCAGCTGATCCAGTCGGCACCGGCGTCCCGGCAGGCAGCATAGGCGATGGGAAAGGCCCCGCGGCGGTCAGAGCCGAGCAGGATCGTCGCGCCCGCACCGATCACCTCCCGCAGCCGGGTGAGCACGCCGGGCAAGTTGGAGGCCACGGACGTCGGTTCCCTGAGCCGAAGACGACCGCCCGGCCCGGGCATCGACCAGGACCGTGTCATCGCGGCCCGGGCCGGCGTGGCGGCGCTTGGTGTTCCAGCCTTTCGCCACCGGCTTCGCTCGGGCGTAGGGCACGAAGTGGTCATCGACATAGTAGACCGGACCGTCGGCCGGGTCGAAGGCGAGCATCCCGGGGGCCAAGGCCTGCTGCACCTTTAGCGGGTCGGACCCATCGGCCAGGGCGGTCAGGCGGGGGCGCAGGGTCGCCAGCTCCAGGACCATCTGAACCCCGGCCACCGGGCCGAGCTCGGCCGGGCGAAGGTGCTTGAACCATTCAATGGTCCCCGTGCCGAGGGCGAAGCCGAGCACCGCGGTGGTGAGCTCCGCCAAGTTGTCATAGCGTCGCGCCGGCCAGGGTGGCGAAGATCCTCTCGATCCCGACCCGGTCCAGGATCGCATGCAGTAGCATCGCCCCCGCAAACCGGGACAATGCCGTGCCCGAGCCGATGCGGGCCAACGCGGCCGGCAGCTGGTGCGGGCTCCTCACCGGGGATGGATGCCTCCCCGGCCGCACCCGTATCGTGCACTGCATTCTCCTGGCCGGGGCGGTGATGCCGGGTTCGGGCAGGTGTTCTTGCTGCACCGGTGTCGGACCCCGCCGTGCGAGCAGGTCGCTGATTCCCGACTGGGCCACCCCGAGCCTGTCGGTGATCGCCCGCTGTGTCATCCCTTCACCGGCCCACACCCGCACCTTCGCGACCTGCCGGTCGGTAAGCTTGGGCGGGCGCGCGCGACGGCGCACCAACCCGGCCGAGCCCTGGGCGCGGGCCCGGCCCCGCAGCATCGAGACATAGGTCGCCGTCAGCCCGACCACCGCAGCAACCTCATCGACCCGGATACCGGCATCCGTCATCCGTCAACGCGACGATCGCCAAGTTCCGCGTCCCCGTGTCACCCTCCTCGTAGCGATAGAGCAGGGCGCGCCCGCAGCGCACCAGCCCCTGCCCTCCGAAGCTGGCAAGAGCCAGTCCAGCCGGTTCTGTGCCCTCAGCAGCCTACGAATCCTTCGCCTACCACTACGACCCCTTCGGCGTCACCACCCTCACCGCATACTCCGGCGGAACCAGCGAACCCCAAGCCCCTACCCGGTCGCCAACCACACAACGGCACACCTCCACCGCCGGGTCATCGAGATCCGAGACTGCCAGCAGCGAGGCATGACGCTGCTCCCCCGCGACCGCGTCCTCGTCAACAAGGCCGAACAACTTCTCCAAGGACACTGACACAGCCACCGTCTGCTCGCGGTCATGTAGTTTCGTTGCCGCCAGCCATGAATAGGTGCAGTCGGCATCAGCCGGCGGTACCGGCACGCGGAGGCATCATGGAAAAGCTCAGTATCAAGACCCCTGACGACTTCATCGCACTCATGGGACACACCCTGGGTTTCTGGCCCCAGGAAAGCCTGGTCTGCATCGTCCTGGACGACCGCCGCATGGGCGCCACACTGAGGGTTAATCTTCCCGCCCCCAGTGCTGATAGGGACCAATTCGTCGACCAGATAGTGCGATACGTCGGCACAGACCGTGACGCCACCGGCGTCGTGTTCGGCATCTTCACCCACGCATCCTGGACTTCGAATGAACGGCGTCAACATGAGAGCGCATTGGAGGAACTGACCGGCTGGCTCAGCCAACAGGGCGTGATCGTCCGGGACGGCTGGCTCATTGGCGAAACAACATTCACCAACTACTTGCACATCGGCACTCCTGCCGGAGTGATTTACCCGTTGGATCAGGTCATGAATAGTCAGCTCAATGCGGAACTTGTCTTTCGCGGGTCGAGCATCGATGCGTCCCTGGATTCCGTATACCCCTCGTGGCTCGACCAAACCTCAATACCGAGGTCCTGAGACATTGTTTCAGGATCGAAGCCATGAATCCGGAGGCTGCAATCAGCCGAGCAAGGGTGCTTTGGGACAAGATGCTCGACGGCGGCGGCGAACCTACCGATGATGAGGCGGCCGAGCTTATCGCCAACCTTAAATTCATCACTGTCCGCGACCGGCTCCTTGCCGACATTCCCGGCATCGACGAAAGCATGCAGGATCTGCTCCTGGGACAAACCAAACAGAGCCCACATTGGCAGCGCGTCGACCGTGCCTCCGACGTGCTGTTTCAGCTGCACTTGCGTACGGACGGTAGTGACGCCGCACCCGTACTGACGAGCTTGGGCATCATCCAGTGGTGGGAAGGCCACGGCAGCAAGGCTTACCAATGCTTCCAACGCGCTCTTGAAGCAGACCCAGAGTACCGTCTCGCCCAACTCACCGACCATCTCGTCCGCGAAGGATTCCTCTCTGACTGGGCCACCGACAGACAAACCGCATACCAGCCACCCCACACCCGCGGCCCCGAAATTGGCGGAATGGGGATGGCAAAACAGTTTCGACTAGACCAAAGAACTGCGGCTCTTGGTAGCCGGTTCAAGTTAGGCCTATTTGGGCTCAGCTCCCCTTGCCCAACGGCACCCCAACAGTACAGGCGTCGGCGGGTTACCCGCATTCAGGCGTGTCCCAAGTCTGTCAGCATCCACGGCCAAGCCGGGATTTGAAATTCTCGGAATTAGCCCAATCCCGCGGCGGTGATGTTCCGAAGTACTACCTGACAGCCCGCACCGCCCCGCAGCATCAGGCATCTCGCCAGCCAAGGCAGCGGCAGGGAAGCAAGCGGAAACCCTCCGTTTTCAAGGCATGGAGAACCATCATGAATGCAACCAAGACGTCCACCACCCGCAAGAGTCTCAGCCTGGGCATGGGACTGCTCGCCGTTGCCGCCCTGGGGCTGACCTCCTGCAGCGGCACCACCACCTCTCCCACAACCTCGCAGGCCCCCATGTCCACCCCCGCCCCCGCGGCCACAACGCCGATGGCTGCTGCCGGGGACCTGGTCGGACCGGGCTGCGCCGCCTATGCTGCAGCCGTCCCGTCCGGTGCCGGATCGGTGGGCGGCATGGCGGCAGATCCGGTTGCCACGGCGGCGTCGAACAACCCGCTGCTGAAGACGCTGACGGCGGCCGTTTCCGGGAAGCTGAACAAGGACGTGAACCTGGTGGACACCCTGAACTCGGGCGAGTTCACCGTCTTCGCCCCCGTTGACGATGCCTTTGCCAAGATCCCGACAGCCACAATTGACGGTTTGAAGACCGATTCGAAGATGCTGACCTCCATCCTGACCTACCATGTGGTTCCCGGGCAGCTCTCACCGAGCCAGATCGACGGCGAGCACGCCACGGCTGAAGGCGCCACCGTGAAGGTCACCGGGAGCGGGGACAACATGATGGTCAACGATGCCAAGGTCATCTGTGGCGGGGTCAAGACGGCGAACGCGACCGTCTACCTCATCGACACCGTCCTGATGCCCCCGGCCAAGAAGTAACCAGCCAGGACGTCATCGAAAGCAACCCGACGGCAACACGGACCTCAAGGAACGGCACCATGGGCAGCGGTCATGAGAGAGTAGAAGGCATGCGACTGCCCTGGTTGCGGTCCGTGGAGCCCTTGGCTCCGCCCACGCACGAAGAGTTGATCCGCCTCGTCGCCCTCGGCGACGAGGCGGCTTTCGCTGAACTCTACGACGCCGTGGCACCCCGGGTGTTCGGCCTGGTGCGCCGTGTGGTTCGAGACCCGGCCCAAAGCCAGGAGGTCACCCAGGAAGTCTTTCTGGACATTTGGACGCAGGCGGCCCGTTTTGATGCGGACCGCGGGAAGGCGATGGCCTGGATTCTGGTCATCGCCCACCGCCGGGCTGTGGACCGTGTGCGGGCCAGCCAGGCCAGCAGGGACCGCGACCTGCGCCAGGCATCAAGGAGTACCAGGAAAGTTACGACGACGTCGCGGACACCGTGGAAACCACCATGGACGCCGAACGCGTCCGCAAGGCCCTGGACACCTTGACGACCCCCCAGCAGGAGGCCATCCGCCTGGCCTACTACGGCGGCTACACCCACCAGGAAGTGGCGCAGCTGCTGGACATACCGGTGGGTACCGCCAAGACAAGAATTCGCGATGGCATGATCAGACTTCGAGACAGGTTGGGGGTGGCGTAATGGAACAACAACTGCATCTGCTGACCGGCGCCTACGCACTCAACGCCGTCACCGACGCCGAGCAGACCGCCTTTGAACGCCACGCCCTGACTGACGCGCAGACCCTCGAGGAGGTGCGCAGCCTCAGCGAAACCGCAGCGCTGCTCGCCTACGGCACACCGGCCGAAGCACCTCCCCCGGAGTTGAAGGACTCTGTCATGGCCGCCATCCGCAACACCCGCCAGCTGTCGCCCTCCGCCGTGGTCCGGGACCTCAGCACCGCACGGGCCTCCCAGCAGGGCACGACGGCGCGTCTCCGGCTTCCCGGGGCGCCGCGCCGCCGGTGGGTGTCGGCCTTGGCGGCCGCTGCCGCCCTGCTGATCTTCGCCGGAGCCGGGGTGGGCGGCTGGGCGGTTGGCCACGGCGCCGGGCAACAAGGGACGGAGCAGCGGCTGGCCGCCGAACACGCGCAGCAGTCGGCCATGCTGGCGATCATGGGAGCGCCGGACGCGAAAATTTCCACCGCCAAGGTGGGTGCCGGAACCGTGGTGACCGTGGCCTCCTCGGGGCAGGCCAACCAGGCTGCCGTCCTGGTCAAGGACATGCCGCCCGCTCCCGCCGGAAAGGCGTACGAGCTGTGGTTCATCACCGCCAAGGGTGCGGTGGCGGCGGGACTGATGAAAGTTTCCGACTCCGCAACAAGCGTCCAGGTCCTGCAGGGGCCCCTGGACGGTGCCACACACATTGGCATCACGGTGGAGCCTGCCGGTGGCTCGCCCCAGCCGACCACCACGCCGATATTGCTCCAGCCCATTTAGCCTCGCCCTGGGACACAGGGCGGCAGGAAATCTTTGCCAATCCGGACATCCCTCCGGCTCCGAAGTACTGGCAAGAAGCGCCGCCCGCATGAACGTGGGCGGCCACGTCCCGTCCGAGGAGCCAGTGGTGAAATCACGCAGCAAGAAGCCAGTCAAAGCCCGTAGAAGGGATGGCAGTCGGCAGCTGGTGATGTCGGCGGTGGCCGGCGTCATCGCGGCCGGGGCATTGTTTGCCGTGGCGCAGCTGCTGTCGTCATTGTTCGGCGCAGCATCTTCCCCCTTGACCTCCGTGGGGTCCACGTTCATCGACTTCACCCCGGCGTGGATGAAGAACTTTGCCATTGCCACCTTCGGCACCAATGACAAGACGGTGCTCCTGCTCTCCACGGCGGCGGCCGCCATTATCCTCTCCGCCCTGGCCGGTGTGGTGGCCCGGAAGCGGTTTGCCGCCGGTGCCGGGATGGTCGGCGCCTTCGCCATCGTCATGGCCGCCTGCGTCATCACCCGGGCCGGCGCCACCGGGGCAGACCTTCTGCCTCTTTTGGCCGGCACGGCGGCCGGCCTGGCGGCCCTGCGTTTCCTCACCGGCGCCGCTACAGCACGCCGCGCGGCACCCACCCCCGACGGGTCCGCGGAATCGGTTGCGGCGCAGCCGAGCCGCCGGGCGTTTCTGGTGAGGTCGGCCGTTTTGGCCGGTGCCGCCGTCGTCGTTGGTGTGGGCGGCACCCTCCTGTCCACGGCGCGCAACACGGCCCGCCAGGTCCGTGACATGCTCACGCTCCCGGCCCCGCGGGTACCGGCTCCGGCACTGCCCGCCGGCGCCCAGTCGCCCATCGCGGGGTGGGACCATTCGTCACCCCCAACCCGGATTTCTACAGGATCGACACGGCCCTGGTCGTCCCCGAGCTGGATCCGCGCGCCTGGAGCCTGCGCGTGCACGGGCTGGTGGAGAACGAATTCACCCTGACCTTTGACGAACTTCTCGCCGCCGAGCTGGTCGAAACGTATGTGACGCTGACCTGCGTGTCGAACGTGGTGGGCGGAAACCTGGCCGGCAACGCCAAATGGCTCGGCTATCCGCTGCGGGATGTCCTGGCCCGCGCCAAGCCCACAGCCGGGGCCGACATGGTGCTCTCCACCAGCATCGACGGCTTCAGCGCCTCCACACCCCTGCCGGTGCTGCAAGACAGCAGAGACGCCGTCCTGGCCATCGGCATGAACGGCGAACCGCTGCCCCTGGAACACGGCTTCCCCGTCCGCATGGTCGTTCCCGGACTCTACGGTTTCGTCTCCGCCACCAAGTGGGTGGTGGATCTGGAGGTGACCACCTTCGCGGCCAAGGAGGGCTACTGGACCTCGCGCGGCTGGTCCTGCCACGGGCCCATCAAGACAGCCTCCCGCGTTGAGGTGCCCCGGGCACTGGCGCGCGTGCCCGCCGGCCGGGTGGGCATTGGCGGGACAGCGTGGGCGCAGCGCCGCGGCATCCAGAGGGTGGAAATCCAGCTCGACGGCGGGCCCTGGCAACCGGCAGTCCTGGCCGGAGAAGCCTCCATTGACACCCGGCGCCAGTGGTCCTACGAGTGGGACGGGGCCAGGGCCGGCACCCACACTGTCCGGGTCCGCGCCTACGACGGCGCCGGCGTGCTCCAGGACGAACGGCAGGCCCCGCCGGAACCCGACGGCTCCACCGGATGGCACTCCATCACCTTCACCGTCGTTTAGGCCAGATGCACCGCGGCCGCCGCCGGTACCGCCACCATCCCGTCTTTCGCGGTGGCCCAAATACCGCGGCGGCGGCCGGTTCAGATGGAGATGGGTCCGCTGCTGTGGACCAGTTCCGCCCGGCCGTCGTTGAGGTGGTAGGTAAGCCCCACCACGGCGGTTTTCCCGCTCGCCACTGCAGCGGCGACGATGGGTGATTCCTCGAGCAGGCGCACCGCAGTCTGCTTAACATGTTCGGCGACCATCGAGTTGACGGTGCTGGCGCTGTTGGCGCGCAGGGATGCCAGCACGGAGGGGGTGATGAGCTCAACGATTCCCCGGACATGCCCGGCCGGCATGCTGCCGGTCTCTACCGAGCCCTTGGTGGCGGTGACGGCACCGCAGCTGTCATGGCCCAGAACTACAATGAGCGGCACGTCCAGGTACTCCTCGCCGAATTCGATCGAGCCCAGCGCGGTGTTGTCAATGACGTGGCCGGCGGTGCGGACCACAAAGGCGTCACCCAGGCCCATGTCAAAGATGATTTCCGCGGCCAGTCGGGAATCCGAGCAACCAAAGATCGTCACAAACGGGTGCTGACCGTCCGTCAAGGAAGCACGGCGGGCTGCATCCTGGTTGGGGTGGGAGGCAATGCTCTCCACAAACCGCATGTTTCCCTTCATCAGGGTGGCCCACGCCTGGGCCGGGGTACCGGGGTGGGCGATTCCGTTGGCTTCTTCTGTCATGGGGCATGCCTTTCGTAACAAGGGGTGTATTGACAAGTATTCAGGACCCACAACTGGCGGCCTGTCTGGGCCGCTGATTCGCCCGAATAGAGGCGGCAGCTGGCCGGTACGTCGGCGCCATGATGCAGGGACATTACCTGATTCTTCCATCAGGTTTATCATGATCCCGACCACGCTGCGGATTCTTGACTGCGCCATGGTTGTTTCGGTGCAGCTCTCAGGTGCCGTGGGCGGTTCCGTTCTGCGCCAACAAATCGTTTCCCTGACGCCGGGAACTTGATGGCGACAAGAAACCCACCCCCCACAGGCCTCACCTGGACTCCAGTGCCAAGGCCAGCACAGCAGCCGCCACCGTCAGCGGAGCTGCCACAACCCCGCACAGCACATACCCCTTCCAACGGATCACCACATTCATGCGCTTGAGCCTGTCGTGCCACAGCAGTGTTGCCAGGGACGCCCATGGTGTCACCAGCGCCCCGGCATTGACGCCGATAAGCAGGGCTGCCAACCGGTGCGGCGTCGCCGCCGCGGGTTCGATCAGGAGGTAGGCGGGCAGGTTGTTGACCAGGTTTGCGCCGGCCGCGCCGGTGGCTGCCAGTCGCAGCAGATCCAACAGCCCGTTGCCCTGTCCCGCCAGCTGCCCCAGGAGCACCGGTGCGCCCAGGCTGCGGACTGCTTCCATGGCCAGGAACATCCCCGCGGCAAACAGCAGCAGCGGCCACGGGACCAACACCATGGTCAGTGCCTGCCGCCGCCGCACGGCAACGAGGGCTGTCAACACTATAGCGGCTGCCGTGGACGGTACCCACACCGGAACCCCGGAAACCAAGAGCAGCAGCAGGATGGCCAGAACAGCGCAGCTGGCCACCAGGAAGGTGTTGTCCGGGGCTGGCTGGCCGGACACGGCCCCGCTCCCACCGATGGCCGGGCCGTCACCAACACCGCCCACTCTGTCTGGGCGGGTAGTGCTGGCCGGATTCCTGCCAGACCGCATGTGCAGGTCAGTCCGAAAAACTAGTCCGATGACCAGCAGGGGAACCACTGCTGCAACAAGTGCCGGGGCCCACATCATGGCCGCAAACCGTGCCGGGCTGATGCCATCAAGGGTGTTTTGGGCCAGCAGGTTGGTCAGGTTCGACATCGGCAGCAGGAGGCGGGCCGTACTGGCCAGCCACACCGTGGCCAGGGCAACGGGCAGCACCGAAAGGCCTTCCTGCCGCGCGGTGCGGACCACCACGGGGGTGAGCAGCACCGCCGTTGTATCCAAGGACAGAAAAACGGTGCACACCACGGCGACCACCGCCACAATCAGCCTCAATCAGCCACAACAAAACATGGCGGCCGCGCCCCCATTTCTGGAAACCGCGGGCCACCCACAGAAAAATCCCGGCCTCGTCAGCCAGCGCCGTCACCACCGTCATCGATGCCACAAACAGCAGGATCGGCGTCACCCTCACCATCAACGCCGTCACATCAGACCATGAAAGAAGGCCGGTAGCGACTGCAACGCCACCCACCGCCCACAAGATCGCTCCCAAGACTGTCAAGCGCATCTCTCAAGTTTATTCCCGGCCGCCGCAGCACAGGCCCCGTTCTGCCCTGCGCATTTTCCAGCCCTGCTCAACGGTGAAGTTCTGGTCCCGGTGTGCATTGCCCCGGCGGTCGACAAGAATGTGCACCGGTGCCGCGTGATGCCTCTGAAAGGTCCATTCTTCCGCTGGTCCTGGTCCAGCGCACTGCTGCCAGTCTCAACAGCACACCAGGCTGCGGGCACGGTGGGGCGCCAGCAGGCCAAGCGATTCCACGCAGCGGCAATGTTGGCCACCGAAGGACGCTACATCGTCATCCGCTTCCTTGATGCAATAACGAAGGAAATCTCCCTCACAGGCGAAGAAAGGGTGCAAAGCCCAAATCCCCACGTAGCACCGATCCTGTCACTGGAACGCTAACGGGAAAAGCGTTCCCCGCCAGACTCCTTTGACCATAACTCGCCTAGCCAACACCAGCAACAGCTTTTCGGGTACAGAATGTTCAAGCACATTGAGAACCTGAAACAATGCTTTTCCTTGCTGGATGACCACGCCCGTCTCGCCTCCACCCCTGCCACCAAGGCGTTGGCCAGGCACGTCACGTCTTCTGCGGGCAGAACTGAACAGTCGCTGGTGGACTCTGTCGTGATGGCGGGGGCACTGGTCATGGAGCACTGTGAAACGGCCGCCTATGAAACTTTTATCATCTGCGCCCAAGCCACCGGTGCCCTGGACGTGGCACACCTGCTCCAGGAGAATCAGGAGCAGGAGAAATCCATGATTGAGAAGATCAAGGTGGCAGCCACGTTGGTTGCCGGTGCGGACGGGTAAACCCAGGACGATCTCAAGGCCAGGGAGGGTGAAACGGATGGGCGTCCTGGCTTTGAGGTGCCGCCGTGTCGACCGCCCGACTCTATTTAGCAGCTTCAGGAACCTGAGTAAGGAATGAGGACAGATGAGACACAAATTCGCTGTGGGGGACCATGTGCAGTGGAATTCCGAGGCCGGAAAAGTTGCGGGCACGATCACCAAGGTTCACACCCATGATTTTCAGTTCAAGGGGTACACGCGCCACTGCAGCGATGACGAGCCGCAGTATGAAATTCACAGTGACGCAACTGACCACATCGCCGTGCACAAGGGGACGGCACTGCGCAAGATGTGACGGACCCGGTGGCCGGGTTTGCTGTTGGCGGCCGGTGCTGGGGCTGGTATGGGGTTCGGGCAGGCCCAACTAGGCGTTCTCGACTAGTTTGCTCAAGGCTGGATGGATCCAGTACTGTCCACGGGCCACCTGATGCGCGCTCTGGTCAAAGGACATGGCCTGAGTGAGGGGTTGAATGATGGTCGCTGCTTCCGGGCCAATCACATGGGCGCCGAGCAGGTGCCCGTGTCCGGGGCGGCCAGCACGCTCAGGAAATGCACTGTGTCTTCTGGCCCAATCTGCCGTGATGTCAGCGTACTTTTGCACTATCGCCACATAGCTAACGCCCCGGCCGGCAGCCTGTTGTTCGGTGAGTCCGATGGAGGCGATTTGCGGGTCCGAGAACACGGCGGCAGGGACGAACCGGTGAGCAGCCGCGATCAAGTCCGTTGGATGGATCAGGTTGTGCTTGACCACCCGGGACTCATGGTTGACGACGTGTTTGAGCTGGTGGGAGCCGGAGATGTCGCCCAAGGCAAAGATTCCCTCCACACTGGTGCCGTGATACCGATCCACGGCCAGCCGGTCGGCATTCGGTGTGAGTCCGGTGGCGATGAGCAACAGCTCCGTGGCGACAGTAGATAGCCCGTCAAGTGTCTCTATATTCAAGGACGACGCCGGATGTGTTGGCCCGGACGCGGGCCACCGACGTCTCAAGGTGCACGCTGTAGCGTGCGGCTGCTTCCGAGGTGAAGAGCTGTGAGATATCCGTGTCCTGACTGCGCAGCATAGCCGGGCCCGGACAGTCTGTGTCACGGCCACCCCGAAGGAGGAGAAGATGTGAGCGAAGGATCGCCCAGTCCTGCAATGTCCGGCACGGTCGGACGGGAACCGGCCGCCACAACGAAGCGGTCTGCGGTGATTACCTGCCTGGCACCGTGGGGCAGGGAAATGTTCAGCTGTTTCGGTGCATTGAAACGGCCATGCCCGGGGAAAACGCTCACGTTGCCGCATTCGGGGCCTTCGCGATAGGCCCGGCCGGTGGCCTCAAGAGCATCGATCCGGCCAAAAATCCTGTCGCGGATGCCTGGCCAGTCCACAGCATTGAGCATTGAGGTGACACCCAATGCCCGGCCGTGACGGCCGGCATCGGCCAACTCTGCGGGGTGGATACACATCTTGCTGGGAATACAGCCAACGTTCAGTCAGGTGCCGCCAAAGTGGATTTCCTCCACGATCGCTATGCTCAGGTGGGCCAGCTCGGGACCGGGCAAGGTGGCACCGGATCCGGTCCCGATGATGGCAAGATCAAAATGCCGCACAGGATCACTGCTGGTGCGCGGTGGGAGGGTGTGTGGCTGTGCGGTTGCTGCGCCGGCGGCGTGTGGTTGCGATCGCGGCTGCGGCAGCGCCGAGTCCGGCGAGCCAGAGCAGGGCACGCAGTTCGGTGCCGCTTTTGGCTGGGTCCGCTCCCGGCTCCGGGGCGAGCTGCTGCCTGAGGTCCCGCCCTTCGGCCACCAGCACTTGTTCCTTGCCCCGTTTTTTAGGCTGGCGCTGATGTCCCGTGGTGGTAGTTGAAGTTGGGCCTCTGCATGGATGCCGCCTTGGAGCTCCCGACCGCGTTCCATCTCTGCATCCACCACCGCCCCGAAAAGCAGGGCCAGGTTCAACAGCCACAGCCACAGCAGCAGCACGATGACCCCGGCTATGGCGCCGTAGGTGTTGGCGTATTTGCCAAAGTTGGCCAGGTAGATCCCGAATCCGCCCGAGGCCAGCACGGCGGTGGTCAGTGCGATGGCTGCTCCGAGACTGATCCACCGGAACCTCGGCTGCCGGATGTTGGGGGTAAAGTAGTACAACCCGGCTATGAGTGCAATGGTGAGGGCACCGACCACCGGCCACTTTGCCATATTCCAGGCGGTCACGGCAGCATCGCCGAGGCCTATTGCGTCACCTATAGCCTGGGCGATGGGGCCGGAGATGACCAGGAGCAGGGCAATGATGGCTACAAGGATCACAGTTGCCACGGTTACCAGCAGCAGGGACGGGCGGAGCTTCCAGACGGGGCGGCCCTCAGCGATGCCGTAGAGCCGGTTCATGGCCCGGCTGAATGCACCAACAAAACCGGAAGCGGACCACAGGGCCGTGAACAAGCCCAGTGAGAAGGTCCACCCGGCTGCTGGGGAGCCGGAGAGTTGCTGCACGGTTGGGCCGAGGGTTTCAGCTACGGATTCATCGGCCAGCTCACCCACCAGGTCAAGCATCACCTGGGTGGATTCTTCGCCCTGGCCCACCAGGCCCAGGATGGATACTACGGCGAGGATGGCTGGGAATAGTGACAAGATGCCGTAGTACGTCAGGGACGCGGCCAAGTCGGTACAGCCCTCCGCACTGAACGTGGCCAGGGAACGTTTGCCCACATATTTCCAGGACTCAGCCCGCAGCCGTGTCACCTGCTGAGGTATTCCGGGCTCATCCGGACTAGTGCGTCGGCGAGATCGGCAGTGGCCTCAGCAACCGAATTCTCTGAGTGTCTCATGCAACGACACTACCGCGCAGTACCGGAACCCGCAGGGGGCTGACTCACAGCGGATGTGGGGCTACTGTGAAATTATCAGCCCCTACTTCCTGATACTGACACGAACTTCTTGATGCTAGCACGAAGATCCCGAAAGGCCACGCCCGTGATTGATTCCACAGCCGCCTGCTTGTTCCAGATTGTGGTCCGTGATGAATGAGGATGGCCGCCGGCGGGAGCTGGGGGACAACGACGGGCCGGTCGAGCAAGAAATTGAGGAGTCCTTTGACCGCATCGTGGAGGAGGGGGCCCAGCGCCTTGCCCGGTCATGGACAACGATCCTGGTGACTGGTGCCTTTGGCGGGCTTGAAATCGGGGTTGGCGTGATGGCCTATCTGGCCGTCCTGCACCAGACGCATGATCACCTTTTGGCCGGGCTGGCGTTTGGCATTGGATTCATTGCCCTACTGCTGGCCAAGAGTGAATTATTTACGGAGGGTTTCCTGGTCCCGATCATGGCCGTGGCAGCCAAGGAAGCCAATTTTTCCCAGCTCTTCAAGTTGTGGGGTGGGACGCTGGTGATGAACCTGGCGGGAGGTTGGGCCTTCATGTGGATTGTGGTTCAGGCCTTTCCTCAATGGAAAGTTGAGCTTCATGAAGCCGCCACGCACTTCGTGGATGCGGGGTTCACGTGGCAGTCCGTGGCCCTGTCCGTATTGGGCGGCAGCACCATCACGCTGATGACGCGCATGCAACACGGTACCGATTCTGATCCGGCCAAGATGGCTGCCGCCATTGCCGGAGGATTTCTCTTGGCCGGATTGCAGCTGTTCCATTCCATCCTGGATTCGCTGCTGATCTTCGGTGCCATCCATGCCGGCGCACCAGTCGGCTACCTGGACTGGCTGGGCTGGTTCGCGTACACCCTGCCGTTGAACGTTCTCGGCGGCCTGCTGCTGGTGACCGCACTGCGCCTGCTGCGCAACAAGGAATTGATCAAGGAGCGCAGGGACGAGGCACCGCAGGAACCAGGGGCCGACCGGCCACATTAGCTCCTGAGGGCAGGCGATGGGCGGCCCCTGTGCCCGCATCGCACGCCGCAAGCACTGTGGATGACCGCCCCAAAACCATGGGAGCGTCTCCTCATCCCACGCCCCCTTCCGCTCCGCTCCGCGCCGCGGACAGTTCATATGAACGGGGCCAATATTTTTCTCATCATCTGCTGGTTGGTTTCCTTGGCACACGGGAATGGAGGCACCTGTGGCGGTGCGGAACCGAACAACATGGGTGGATTGAATCTATTTGCGTTGTCGATCAGTCGTGGTTCGGCGGGCACGTGGGGCATTGAACTGATGAGGAGGTGTGCAATGATGATCGATCCGCGTCCAGCCGGCACCGAGAATTCTCTTGCCATTGCCGGTTCACTCGTCACTTGTTCCGACTGCCGCACAGCTACTTATGTGACGGTCGAATCCATCCAGTCTGTGGTCCCCCGACTCGACGGTTGGGTGATGGTGGAGTACAGCTGCCGCAAGTGCGGATCCTGCTACGCGCTGAAGGCCTCGGTGCAGGCAGTGGCGTGTTTCCTTACCCTTTCTGATACGCAACGCGGCGTGATGAAGTCTAGTCGCTATTACATTCATTGTGGTGAACCCATGGTGCGCACTGGCTTGCATCTCACGGGTGTCGGTGATGATGACGTTGGTCTCAGCGATGCACATTACGTTCGCCTGTCCACGGATGTTTTGCGATGCCATTGTGGTTTTCAAATGCTTTTACCCGGTTAGGGCGGGAGAACAATTTTGGTGGTTCAATGGCCAGTACCGTCCACTGGGCACAGGTGGTTGGGCGGCGGTTAACTCCAGAAGTGATCAAGACCGGACCGGACGGGAGGTGCGTCGACGAAGTTGACCTTTGGGATTGAGGAAGAGTTCGTTTTCCTGGACCGTGTATCTTTGACGCCGGTCCCTGTCGCGGCGGATGTTCGATGCGACCTCCACGGGTTTGATTCTGCCCGGGGTGTGGTTCAGAGCGAGTTTCTACGCTCTCAGTTGGAGTACGCGTCGCCTGTGTTGAGATCGTTTCAGGAGGCGGTCGACGCGTTGTGGGGTTTCCGGGAAGCCCTTGTGAGGTGCGCCGAGAGCCAAGGTGTTTCGGTCGCTGGGGTCGGTACACCGTTTGATAACCCGGCGGAGGCCAACGTGACCGACGATAGTCGGTACGCGGCTATTTCCGACAGCGTTGGTGAACCGGCGTTCGAGCACCATATCAACGGTTTGCACATCCATGTGGGAGTCCCGGATCGCAATGCCGCCATTGGTGAGTTGAACTATCTGCGCCGGTGGTTGCCAGTCTTGTTGGCGATGTCCTCAAACTCGCCGTTTTGGTGTGGCCAGGACAACAGGTTCTCCAGTTGGCGTACCATTCAGTATCGGCGGTGGACACCTGCAGGATGTCCACCAACGTTTATCGATGCAGCGGGCTACGACCGCAGGACCAAGGCGCTGATCGGCACCGGCGTCACCGCGGACAAGGGATCCATTTCATGGTCCGCCCGGCTTTCATGCCACCAGCCCACAGTGGGAATACGGGTTGCTGATGCCAGTTGGAGCCCTCCACGACGCTGCTGCTGGCTTTGCTGGGGCGGGCACTGGTCGCCACCTCCATGGGCCGGTCTGCGGCTTTGGCCTTGGTGCCGGGTCCTGAATTGTTAGATGCGGCGTTATGGCATGCGGCACGACACGGCCTTGACGGTGCATTGCTTCATCCGGTCGAGCTCAGGCTTGCACCAGCCGCGGAGGTTGTTCAGGTGTTGCTGGCCGAATCACGTCAGGCCTTGAAAGCATCCGGTGACCTTGCCATCGTGACAGCATTGGCCGAGCAACTCCTGCGGACTGGTCCGGGGCAGACCGCCAACGCCAGGCTTTCGCCCTACACGGCAGAGCTGGTCTCGCTGAGGTGTATTACTGATGTGAGACAGTCTTTGAAAGGATTGTTCCCATGTCTTCTCGACCAACCTATTCCGATGAGTTCAAAGCCGATGCCGTTGCCTTGGCTGAATCCTCTGGCCGCCCGATAGCTCTTGTAGCTGCTGAGCTTGGCATTTCTCTGACCGCGCTCAAGCGCTGGATCAAGCTCTCCCGTGAGGGCCAAGAAGGCGGCGACCGGAAACCTGATGCACCCGTGGATGCCGCTAGATACAAGGCCATGGAAGTACGACTGCGTGAGCTCGAACGGGAGAATGACTTCCTAAAAAAAGTTTCAGCGTTCTTCGCGAAAGAACAACGGTAGATGACCTCTATCGTCTTGGTCGAAGTCGGTGAGCACTACTACGGTTTCGGGGGAAAGTCTCCGATCAACGAGCAGAACCAGAATCTCTTGCAAGCATTGCGGCAAGAACTGGCAAAGCGTGGGATCAAAACACCGATCCTGTGGGGGAATCGGAATTGGGCTCCGTTCCTGACCGATGTGGCCCGGGACTTCGTCGCCGAGACCGGAGGCAATAGTTTTCTTGCCATTGACACTTCGGCCTATTCTTCCTATTCATCCTGCCGGCAGTACCGTGAAGATTTTGCCCAAACGATTGAAACCCTGGCCAATGAAGGCATACCAGTCACCTTCGATAAGATCCGTCAGTATTACAACCATCCTGGGTTTGCTGAGGCTGAGTTGGGCTGTGTCCGTCGGGCCATCGAAGCCTTCGCACAGGAAGTAGGCGAACTTGATCCTCGCCGCCATCGCCTGCTGTATGTTACGCATTCAATTCCCCAGAGCATGCAAGATGCGTCGGAGCGATGGACAGCCGGATACCGCAATCAGCATGAACAGCTGATCGACTGGATTGACGGGGAGCTCGGCTCGGAACAACCGCTGAAGTCAGAGCTGGTCTATTGTTCCCGCTCGGGTGCCCCCCATGTGCCGTGGCTCGAGCCGGATGTGAACGACCGCCTGGAGGAGCTCAAGGCGGAGGGCATCGAGGGTGTCATTGTTGTCCCTTTGGGTTTCGTCTCAGACCATATGGAGGTCAAGTACGATCTCGACACAGAGGCAGCACAGAGCGCGGCCGCGTTGGGCATGACGTTTTTGCGTGCTGATTCGGTTGGTACTGATCCTGCCTTTGTTGCCGGTCTTGTTGACGCGGCTTTGGAACGTGCTGCCCAGCTCAGGGGGGAGGCTGTGGAGTCCCCTTCAGTGACGGGCGAACCTGCATTGGGGCCGGGCTCTGGTGCATGCTCAATCTCGTGTTGCCTGGGCAGGCAGGAGAAGTCCGCGTTCCCATCGTGGCCTGCCGGCGCTGATTCATAGGTAGGCATGCCCGGACCACCACAGCGTGCCATGGCATTGGGCCTCCGAACGATGGGGGCGTCGACCAGTGACTGCGACGCGGACCCCGAGTGGCTCCTTATTCCAAGTGCCGTGGGAGGTTGCGATCGATCTCCTCGGCCGCCATGGTGATGCGTTTGGACATGGACGAGAAGATCCGGCCGTGAAAGGGCAGGATGGCCAGCCAGTAAAGACGGCCGGGAATGCCGTAGGGGAAAAAGACGGCACGCTGGGTGTAGCGGCTTCCAGACACAGTGGGGGCGACCGAGAACTCGAGCCACGCCCGGCCCGGGGCGCGCATCTCTGCTTGCAGTCGCAGAAGTTGACCGGGCACTATTTCTTCAACCCGCCACCAGTCAACGGCGTCTCCGAGGGAGAGGCTTCCCCGGCTGCGCCGGCCGCGGCGCAGCCCGACCCCGCCTACCAGCTTGTCCATGAGGCCGCGCAGTGCCCAGGCCACTGGCAGCGAGTAGTATCCGGTCTCCCCGCCTATTCCTTGAATGACTTTAAAAACGCTCTCGGGGCGGGCTTGGGTGTCGCGTTCACGCACATCCGTAAAGACCGTGTGTCCAGCCCATTGTGGGTCTGTCGGCAGCGGGTCTGCTGGTGATTCCAGCGCGTGTGCGCTCACCCACGTCGTTTCCACCGTGTCCTCGCGCATCTTGGCCAATGCCAGTTCCACCGCACGCAGGTATCCTGTCAGTCCGTTGGCAGGGCGGGCTATCACTGCGTCTATGTGATGGTTGCGCATCACGCAGTCGTGTTGGAGTGATTCGACGAGGGGGACCGCCAAGGACCGCGGAATGGGGGTGACCAGGTTGACCCATTGGGCGGCCAACCAAGGGGTCAGTACAGGAAGGGGCAGGATCTTTGGCCGGCGAATTCCTGCAGCATCGGCGTAGAGCCGCATCAGGTCCGCATAGCTGTGGGATTCCGGGCCGCCAATGTCAAAGCGGCCCGACACCTCCGGTGGCAGCGCTGCAGCCGCGCTGAGGTAGTGCAGGGCATCGCGCACGGCGATGGGCTGCACTTGGTTCAACACCCAGCGGGGGGGCCGGCATCACTGGCAGTACGTCCGTGAGGTGGCGGACCATTTCAAAGCTGGCTGAACCGGAGCCGATGATCAGTCCAGCCTGCAAGGTCAGGGTGGGGACGCTGCTGGATTCAAGGATCTCACCAACCTTGACCCTGGAAGTGAGGTGCGCGCTGAGCTCGCCGTCGGGATGCAGCCCGGACAGGTAGATCAAGCGCTGCAGGTCCGCGTTCTTGGCTGCAGCTGCCAGCACCTGCGCGCACCTTTCCTCGACCGGCCCGAAGTCCTTGGTGCCACCCATCGAATGCGCCAAATAGTAAAGGACTTCTGCACCTGCGCACAGTTCCCGGACCGCTTGTGAATCTGCCAGATCGCCAACGACAACGGTGACCTTCTTGCTCCACGGCACATCGCGCAAGGCATTTCGACGCCGGGTCAGGACCCGTACATCGTGGCCCTGTTCCAGGAGGACGGGGACAAGGCGTCCCCCGATATAGCCGGTTGCGCCGGTGACGGCAATGACACTCATGGGGCCTGCTCCGATGTTCGGTTGAACTTTTTTCGGCGCGTGGCAGCTGCCACGAGCGCGTACAGAATGACCAGGGCGGCGGCGCAGAAGGCCGTGATCGCCACTGGCGCCGATTCCAGCCCGCCATCGCTGCGGCCCACGCCAATCCAAGCGATGCCCCACGCCATGGCCACCGCGGCCGCTATGCGCCCTCCGGAGGAGTGGACTGTACCGGCGGCAATAAGTGCTGCAACAACCACCAGGACTGCCGCCAGCGGGGTGGCCCATGCTGCGCCCTCCCCCACACCCAGCGACGACAGCCACGCTGCAATGTTTGCCACTGCAGCAACACTGACCCAGCCCAGGTAGGGGCCGAAGGCCAGGGAGGTAATCCAGCGCTCCGGCGCAGATTCCGCTCCGGGGATCATGAGCAGGAAGATCTTGATCAGGACTACCAACAGAATCAAGATCACCAGGACGCTGAGTCCCAGTAATCCCAATTGCACCACACCGATCCACAGCGCGTTGATGACGGCCGAGGCTGCGGCCCAGGGGCGGATCTTTTGCTGGGATTGGCTTTGGCCGGCTGTCGCGGTCAACTGCCAGCCTGCATAAACCAGCAAGGCCGTGTAGATGAAGCTCCAGATGGAAAAGGCTCCCGTTCCCGGTGCCAGCAGCGTTGAGTCAGCGCCGAGACGCCCGCCAGCGGCGTCGGCAATGGGGGTGCCTCCCAGCACTCCACTGCCGTAGAAGGCTGCCAATGTTGCCAGCAACACCGCGGCAGCGCACACCATCCTCGCCGTCATTGACGCTGAGTATGTAGTTGGCATTGCAAATACCCTTCCCAATAGAGCCCCACTGGACAGCTCTCGTCCCCACTCGACAAGTGTGAGTCGTGTAACCCATAATGTATCTAGATAGGCGAGCAATCAACCCCTCGAGGTAAAAATGACAGAAAGCCCTCTCGAACAGACCAGCGGCGGGCCGTCAGCGGCCCGGTTGTTGCAGGAAGTCCTGCTCTTCAACGACGCGCTCCAGCATTCGCTTTGCCGCCAACTTGACATCAACGAAACTGATTTCAAGGCACTGCAGCATCTGACCTTTGGAACAGCGCTGACCCCGGGTGAATTGGCGGCTAAGCTGGGCATCACTTCTGCTGCGTCAACCGCGCTGGTTGACAGGTTGAGCGCACGGGGGCAGGTGGTGCGTACTCCGAACCCCTCGGACCGGCGCAGCGTCCTGGTACATGCCAGCCCAGACACTGTGGAACTGGTGGTGACGGCGCTGCGTCCGCTTTTTAAGGATCCAAATGATCGACTGAACAACACCGCGCCGGAGGAACACCAGGCCGTCATAGCTTTTCTGGAAGACATCCTGCACTCGATCCATGCCGGGATCGATTCCTTCCCTGCAACGACCGCCGCGAAACGGAGAGCCCGATCATGACCTTGTCGACCTGGACAATCGCCCAATCCACAGCAGGACTCAGCCCTGCCACAAGTGCAAGATTTGACGCAGCAGTCCGCCATGAGATCGTTCAACTGGTAGATGGCTACAAAAAGGAGGCCGCAGCCTATTCACCGGCCACGTCGATCATGTGGGAACGCATTCTTGCCTCCTTGGAGGGCGGGAAGCTTACCCGGCCGCGCCTGGTCAGGCTGGGCTACGACGCCTTCGCTCCCCAACGCAGGCAGGAGCAGCCCGCCGAGAAGCGGGTGGTCCTTCTGGGCTGCGCCTTTGAACTGCTGCACACTTCGTTGCTGATGCATGATGATGTCATTGACCGGGACTTCACCCGCCGGGGAAGGCCCACGTTGTCTGCGCAGTACCGCGACGATGCCCTGGCCGCGGGGCAGAGTCGGCCCGACGCGGACCATGCCGGTCATTCTGCCGCGATCATTGCCGGAGACCTGCTCCTCGCCGCGTCGATTGCGGTGGCACTGCGTGCCGGCGCCTCACTGGATCATGCCGGCGCCATTGAACGGTCCTTTCAACTGGCCATCCACAATGCTGGCGCCGGAGAGCTAGAAGACCTGCTCTATTCCTTGGATCACTCTCCTGCGAAGGTCCAGGACGTCCTGCGCATGGAAGGATTGAAGACCGCGTCCTATTCCTTCAGGTTTCCGCTGCAAACCGGAGCGCTGTTGGCCGGTGCAAGCCCGGCACAGGCAGCCGCGCTGGCGGACATCGGCGGCCAACTCGGGGTCGCGTATCAACTCATTGATGATGTATTGGGCACGTTTGGAGATCCCGGCAAGACCGGAAAATCGGTTGACTCCGACCTGCGTGAAGGGAAAAGCACCATTTTGACGGCGCTGGCTGCTGAACAACCCGAATTTGGTGAAAACCTTAAATTGTTGCGCACCCACACGGCCACGCTCAAGTCGCTGCGTTCCGCCCTGGCGGCTGCCGACGCGGAACCGTTGGCTCGTCAGCTGGCCAAGGAACTCTGCGACGGGGCCCTGTTTTCGGCCCGGCAGCTGGCATTGCCTGAGGCTGTTTCGGCCCAGCTGAAAGACTTTGCAACACTGATCTTGACCAGGGGGGCCTAGTTCATGGGCCATGAGACTTCAGCCAATTCGACAGCGGCGAGGCGTGCATCCGGGGTTGCTCCCACACCCTTGGAACGCTACTCTGCAACGGCCAGCAGCAGCGCCCGGGTGGTGATCAAGAAGTATTCAACCTCATTCTCGCTGGCCTGCCGGATGTTGGACAAACAATCACGGACGCACATTGAAAACGTCTATGCCCTGGTCCGCCTGGTCGATGAAGTGGTGGACGGGGTGGCTCGCGAGGCGGGGCTCAGCGATCAAGCAACGGCCCAGGCCTTGGACCGGCTGGAAGCCGAAACGGAAGCAGCCTTGCGGAGCGGCTACAGCACCAACATGATTGTGCATGCCTTCGCCTGCACGGCAAGGCTCAGCAACATTGGCACCGATCTGACCCGCCCCTTCTTCACCTCCATGCGCAACGATCTAAGCATCTCAAACCATGACGAGGCCTCCCTCGATCAGTACATCTTCGGCTCCGCCGAAGTGGTGGGGTTGATGTGCCTGCGTATTTTCCGTTGCGCACCGGACTCCCCCACAGGCCACGAGGCCGAGGCGGAATCTGCGGCCAGACGCCTCGGAGCAGCATTCCAAAAAGTCAACTTCCTGCGCGATTTGGCCGTGGACACCAGCGAGCTGGGCCGCTGCTATTTCCCGGGTCTGGATCCTTCGGGATTTTCAGATGACCACAAAAATGAGCTGGTCCGGGAGATTCGTGAGGACCTCGACGCCGCTGCCCGTGGCATCGCCCACCTGCCACCGCGCGCGGCTTTGGCGGTGATTCTGGCCCACAGGCTGTTTGCCGAACTCAATAGGCAGCTGGAACGCACCACTGCGGCGGAGCTTCGCCTCCACCGGGTGTCGGTGTCCTCCGGGCGCAAGGCGACGATAGCACTGCAAACCCTGCTGCCATATGCCTTCAAGCGGCCCCGCCCGATGACCCGGCCACAGCACGAAGAGAGCCAAAAGTGAAAAACGACGACAAAAACGCCCTGCAGGCAGCCCACACCCACCACGTGGTGGTCATCGGCGGAGGCTTCTCAGGACTGGCGACGGCCGGTCTCTTGGCAGCGTCCGGTCACAAGGTCACCGTGTTGGAACAGCAGCAGCATCTTGGCGGCCGTGCGGGACGCCTGGTGCGGGAGGGATTCACTTTTGACACCGGCCCGTCCTGGTACCTCATGCCGGAAGTCATCGAGCACTGGTTCGGGCTGATGGGAACCAGCACGGACCAGGCGTTGGAACTGGTCAGGCTTGACCCCGGGTACCGGATCTGGTTTGGACAGGACGGCGGTTCACTGGATCTCTCAACGGGGGAGGAAGCGGACGCCGCCTTTGAGTCGTTATCGCCCGGAGCCGGTGCCGCGCTCGCGGACTACCGGGACGAAGCTCGGGAAAGTTACGGCCTTGCCCTGCAGCATTTCCTTTACGATGATTTCTCCTCGGCCAAAACGTTCCTCAACCCCCAACTGCTGAAGCTGTTGCCAAAACTTGCACCGCTTCTTGCCGGCTCGCTGGAAAAACATGTCGCCAAGCGCTTTGGCGACCCCAGGCTTCGGCAAATCCTTGGTTATCCGGCAGTGTTCCTCGGTTCCAGCCCGCAACGAACCCCGGCCCTGTACCACCTGATGAGCCACCTGGATCTCACCCAGGGCGTGCAGTACCCCCTGGGCGGGTTCGCACAGCTCGTCGACGCCATGGCGCGGATCTGCCGGGAGGCTGGTGTGGAGATCATTACGGATGCGCGTGTGGAAGGCATCGATGTCGGTGTGGCCGCTGGAACACCGCGGGTTGAGGCGGTGAGGTGGGTGAACACCGCGACAACGGGGACCAAGCGCCATGAGGTGAAGGCCGACGTCGTCGTCGGTGCCGCAGATCTGCATCATATCGAGACGGAGCTGCTGCCGAAGAAATTTCGCTCCCATTCGGCGTCGTCCTGGAAACGTCGCGACCCTGGCCCCAGCGCCGTGCTGGTGTGTTTGGGTGTCAGAGGCAAACTCCCTCAACTGAACCACCACAACTTGCTGTTCACCAGGGACTGGGGGGAAAATTTCGCCCGCATCCACGAGGGACGCGATCTTGAACCAGAAACCAGCATCTACGTCTGCATGCCCAGCCATACCGACCCTTCCGTTGCTCCTGTGGGAGATGAGAACCTGTTCATCTTGGTCCCTGCGCCAGCCCTGCCCTCCTGGGGCAGCGGCGGCCCCGACGGCACGGGCAGCCCCAAGGTGGAGGAGGTGGCGAATGCCGCCATTGACCAGCTGGCTGCCTGGGCGGGAATTGCGGACCTCCGCGAGCGCATCGTGGTGCGGCAAAGCTATGGTCCCGAGGATTTTGTCAACAATGTCAATGCGTGGCGCGGCGGCGCACTGGGACTGGCACACACGCTGGGACAAAGCGCCTTCTTCCGCCCAGCAAACCGCAACCCCAAGGTCCGTGGGCTGCACTATGTTGGCAGTTCGGTGCGGCCGGGGATTGGCATCCCGATGTGCATGATCAGCGCCGAGCTCGTGGCAAAACGCATCAACGGGATCAGGACTCCGGGACCGTTTGCCCTCGATGCCGCCGAACCGGCACCGTTGCGGGAACAGGCGGGATCATGACATACCTGTTGATCCTGATTGTCCTGATCATCTGCATCGCCACGCTCGATGCCAGATACCGGCTGTTCGTCTTCTCCCAGCCGCTGCCTGCACTGCTGACACTGTTGGTCGGCACCGGCATTTTCCTGCTGTGGGATGTCATCGCCATCGCCGGGGGCATCTTTCTACATCGCGAATCCGCACTCATGACCGGGCTCATGCTGGGGGAGCAACTGCCGGTGGAGGAAGCCTTCTTCCTCTTCTTTCTCTGCTACCAGACCATGGTTCTGGTAACAGGCTTCCTGCGCTGGCGGTCGTCCCGGCGGCCGCAACACCGCGCACCTGACACTGCCGCCGCCAAGGAGGCGATGTGAGCTTCGCGTTGCTTTCCCTGTGTTTCATGGCCGGCTCTGCCCTGCTGCTGCTCCTGGCACTGCGCGTGAGGCGCATCAGCCTGCGCCGCGTTCTTCCGGCGCTTGGATTCTCCCTGGCAATTCTCCTTATTCTGACAGCGGTCTTTGACAATGTGATGATCGGATCGGGACTTTTTGATTACGGCCGGCAGACACTGCTGGGGCTGCGGGTGGGGCTGGCCCCGATTGAGGACTTCAGCTACCCGGTCAGCGTGGTGCTTTTTGCCCCGGCTTTGTGGTGGCTTGCCGGCGGGCACCCTCCGGCAGCTTCAGCCCGGGAAGCGGCAGCAACCAGCACCACCCAGGCAGGAGTATAGGCCATGCTGCGTGAACTCTTGCAGACCTCCCGCCCCGTTTCCTGGATCAATACCGCTTACCCTTTTGCTGCAGCCTATTTTCTGTGCACTGGAACCATGGACTGGATTCTTGTCCTGGGCACGATCTTCTTTCTCATTCCCTACAATTTGGCCATGTACGGCATCAACGACGTCTTTGACTACGAGTCCGATCTGCTCAATCCCCGAAAAGGCGGCGCAGAGGGGGCCCTGGTGGACCGCAGCAGACACCAGGGAATCCTGCTGCTGTGTGTGCTGGCCGTGCTGCCCTTCCTCGTTGTCCTGGTGATCGTTGGCTCGTTGCAGGCGAACCTGGTGCTGTTGCTGTCCATGGCGGCACTGGTGGCGTACAGTGCCCCGCGCCTGCGTTTCAAGGAACGCCCGTTCCTGGACTCGTTGACCTCCAGCACCCATTTTGTTTCCCCCATGGTTTACGGGCTGGTGCTGGCCGGAGCACATTTCAACACCGGGTTGCTGGCAATCACGGCTGCCTTCTTCCTGTGGGGCATGGCATCACACGCCTTTGGGGCTGTGCAGGACATTGTCCCGGACCGAGCCGCATCCCTGGGATCCATCGGGACCGTGTTGGGAACCCGTCGGACCGTGGCGTTGGCCGCGCTGGCTTACCTGCTGGCCGGCATCCTGTTGGTGTTCACCGACTGGCCCGGACCGTTGGCAGCACTGCTGGCAGTGCCGTATCTGCTCAATGTCTTGCCGTTCCTGGCCCTGCAGGATTCCGACTCGGGCCGGGCACACACAGGATGGGTGCGTTTCCTCTGGTTGAACTACGGGACGGGCTTCTTTGTCACCATGCTGTTGATTTGGTATTCCCTCACACGGTAAGCCCGGGTAAGACATGACATTAAGGACCTCAGCTGCCATGACCAATTCTGCTGTGCACACCGTGCATCTTGTCTGGTTCCGGGATGATCTGCGGGTTGCCGACAACCCCGCACTTTTTGCGGCCCTGGAACATAACGACGCCGGCACGCTCACCATCGCCGTCTACGTGCATGACGAAGTTTCCCGGAATATCAGGCCCCTGGGATCCGCAGCACGATGGTGGCTCCACCATGGCCTGCAGGAACTGCGTGCCCAACTTTCGACCTTGGGTGTGCCGCTGCTCTTGCACCAAGGAACGGCACTGGAAAAGCTCCCCCAGGCGGCAGGGGGCATCCTTGAACAATTTTCCCTGAGCCCTGAAAACCTCTCGGTCTATTGGAACCGTCGTTATGGTGGCGGGGAAAGGGCCGTCGATGCTTCCCTCATGGCGCACCTGCGTGAACGCGGCGCCGCCGTCACCAGCTTTTCCGGAACCCTGCTGCACGAGCCTTGGACCGTGCAAACCCAAGAGCAGCGCCCTTACAAAGTTTTCACACCCTTCCATAACGCCTCGCAGCGGCTCCCGCTGCGCCCGGCATTGCCGGCACCGGCAACCCCTCAATCTGCCCGTGCACCGCAGATGCACCTTGGCGAGGAACTGGATGGTTGGGGGTTGCTGCCCCGCAACCCGGATTGGTCGGCCGGGCTGGCTGCGGCCTGGACTCCCGGCGAGTCGGCAGCGCACGAGCGCCTCGCAGTAGTGCTTCAGGACGTGGCCGCCGACTATCAGCTCGGGAGGGACCGCCCCGGGACGGACGGCACCTCACGACTGTCACCGGCATTGCGGTGGGGGCATGTGAGCCCGGTGCAAGTATGGGAAGCGCTGGGGACGTTGGCGGCGGGGAATCAGGGAGCTGCCGACGGTGCCAGGGCCATCATGCGCCAATTGGCGTGGCGGGACTTTTGCTGGAACCAGCTGTACCACTGCCCGGATATGGGCACCATGAACCTGCGCCCGGAGTTCAACAATTTTGACTGGGCATGGCCTACGGAGTTGCTTCCCTCACCCAACAGCAGCCCCGGCGCAGCAAAGCCCCAACCGGGATCGGATCCTCCTGGGCAGGCCCGGGTCGATGCCTTATACGAAGCATGGTGCCGCGGTGAGACAGGTTTTTCGCTGGTCGATGCGGGCATGAGGGAACTGTGGGAAACCGGTTGGATGCACAACCGGGTGCGCATGGTCACCGCCAGCTTGCTGGTGAAGAATCTCGGCATCCACTGGCAGGCCGGTGAGGCGTGGTTCTGGGACACCCTGGTGGACGCGGATGCTGCCTCCAACCCGGCGAACTGGCAGTGGGTGGCAGGGTGCGGTGCTGACGCTGCACCGTACTTCAGGGTTTTCAATCCTGTCCTGCAAGCCAAGAAATTTGATGCCCTTGGCAGCTACCATGCACGGTTCGGGCCAACACTGAGCCAGCAGCCCGTGGTGGATTTGAAACAATCACGAACCGCCGCACTGGCAGCCTACGAGCACATGAGGGCAATGGCCCGAACCGGCGATGCCCAACACTGAAGGCACCGCCGGTTCGGGCAGCGAAAGACTAACTGTGGTGGTGCGCTGAGGGTGCCATGTCACCGCTTTCGCCCTCCGATGCGCCGGATAATTTCGACGGCCACCAGATGGTTTTTCCGATGTCGTAACTGAGTGCAGGAACCAGCAGCGACCGCACGATGAAGGTGTCCAGCAAGACCCCGAAGGCCACGATGAATGCGATCTGCGCCAGGAACAGGATGGGGATCACGCCCAGGGCGGAGAAGGTGGCGGCCAAAACCAGCCCGGCCGAGGTGATCACCCCACCGGTGATCACCAGCCCCCGGACAATCCCTTCACGCGTGCCATGTTTGACCGATTCTTCGCGCACACGGGTCATGAGGAAGATGTTGTAGTCAATCCCCAAGGCCACCAGGAAGATGAACCCGAACAGTGGAACGGCCGGGTCTGCGCCGGGGAAGTCGAAGATGTGGTTGAAGAAGAAGGCCGCAACTCCCAGCGCCGTGCCGAAGGAGAGGACCGTGGTCATGACCAGCAGCACCGGGGCCAGGATGGAACGCAGCAGCATCATGAGGATGAGCAGAATCACCACAAGAACCACGGGAATGATGAGGTTGCGGTCATGGATCGATGCGTCATTGGTGTCAACCGCGGTTGCCGTGACCCCGCCGACCAGGGCATCAGGCACAGTGCCGGCCAGGCTCGCCCTGATCTCACGCACAACGCCGGCCGCCGCGTCCGAGTCAGCAGCGGATTCCAGCGTGCCTTGGAGCATGACGTCTCCGGCGACCAAAGTGGGTTTGGGAACTGCAGCGCCGGGGGTGCCCATAGGCTGGAGTCCCTGAGTTGTCACCGTGGCGGCGCCACTGGGGGCATCCGCAGATATGACGGAAACCGATTCAATGCCGTTCTGCACCAGCATCACGTTTGCTGCCATCTGAAGCTCCGCCGCCGGGACCACCACCAGGACGGGGCTGCCGGTGCCGCCGGGGAAATGTTCGCCGAGAATGGCCTGGCCGTCACGTGCCCCCGAGGCGCCCAGCACCAAATCTGATTGCGGCACACCGCTGACATTGAGCGTGGTGGCACCAAAGGCACCCACCAGCAGGATAGCCGTTGTGGCCATCCAAATCAGCCTCGGGCGGCGCTTGATGATCCGGGCAAGTTTGGCCCAGACGCCTGTGGCATGTACGCCGTGCTCTGCGGCTACCACCTCGGGCTCAAATTTGGGCCGTCGCGGCCAGAAAGCGTTCCGTCCAAAGGCGTACAACAGAGCAGGCAAAAGGCTCAGTGCGGAGAGCATGGCAAAAAAGATGCCGACTGCGGCAACCGGTCCCAGCGAACTGTTGGATTTCAGATCGCTTAACAACAGGCACAACAGGCCGGCGATCACGGTCCCGCCGGAGGCTGCAATGGGTTCGGCGGATTTGCGGATGGCCGCCATGCTGGCAGCCCATTTGTCCGTGCTGACTCGCAGCTCTTCCCTGTACCTGGACACATAGAGCAGGGAATAGTCGGTGGCCGCGCCGATCACCAGAATGAACAGGATGCCTTGGGTCTGCCCGCTCAAGATCAGGATTCCGGCTTTTGCCAGCCACCACACACTCAGCAGCGCCACGCACAGGGCAAAGAGGCTCGTGGCGAGCACGGCTACGGGAAGCAGCAGGGAGCGGTAGACGAGGATCAGGATGATGAAGACGGCCAAGAGGGCCACCCCCAGAAGTATCCCGTCAATGCCGGAAAAACCTGCGATGAGATCTGCGGTGAAACCGGCAGGGCCGGTGACATGAACCGCTACCCCGTCGGTGACGGCAGCCCGCAGGGACGTGCCAATGGCGGTGACCACCGCACCGATGTCTGCATCGGCCTGGATCGGAACAAATGCCTGCACTGCCCGGCCGTCTTCGGAGGGAATGCCAGGGGACAGATCGGCTCCGACGCCGGGGATCTGCGGGAGCTTTGCGATCTCCTGGGACACTGCTGCAATATCAGTCTTGTCCAGGGCAGCAGTGCTGGAAAAAACCACCACGGCGGGGATCTCATCGGAGTCACGGAACTCGCCCAGCAACTTTTGTACCTGGGTGGCGTCAGCAGAAGAGGGGAGGTACGCGGTTGGGTCATTGGATGAAACTTCACTGACCTTGCCAAAATATGGTCCACCGATGGAACCGCCGGCGAACCAGACGATGATGATCAACGCGGGCAGCAGGATCCGCAGCCACTTTTTGTTATTTCCCGCCACTTTGTTGTGGCGGGTGCCACCGTTGCTCGACAGCAGTGTCTTAGTCATTGGTTCTTCTCCGGTAGCCGCATAATTTTAATCTAGTTTAGCTAGCAAGTAACTCAGCTTGCAACGTTGGTAGGTCTTTATATCGGGCAAAGGATAGAATTATGACCATGGCAAGTATCAAGGCAACCCCTGCACCATTGCCGCCCAACGTCTACGATGTCGATGCTGCCGACCCAAAAAGTGAATTGGTCGACCGCTCGGAAATGGACCCCTCCGACGTGGCGCACATTGGAGAGCTGATGGCTGCGCTGGGCAGACTGCGGGCCGCGGAGCAGGAGCTCTCGGAGGCGTCGCTGAAGTACATGAAGTTGAACCAGTCTGACATGCGGGCCCTGCACTACTTGATCGTCGCGGCCAACACCGAGACCATTGCCACCCCCGGAGCCATTGCCAGCCACCTGAAAATTTCGACGGCGTCCACCACCAAACTGCTTGACCGGCTGGAAAACGCAGGCCACATCATCCGCCAGCCGCATCCCAGTGACCGTCGCGCATTGGCCATTTCCATTACCGCCAAGACCCGCCAAGCAGCCATGGAAACAGTTGGCCGCCAGCAGTCCAAGCGGTTCCACGCAGCAGCGCGTCTCAGCGCCGCAGAGCGCGATGTGGTCATCCGCTTCCTGGACGACATGACCCAGGAAATTTCCCTTACGAATGAGCCATGGGCCCAGCCCCCAGCCTCACCGGAATAGCTTGCCTTCTCTGAAGGACGAAGGACCTCCACTCCTTATTTTTCGGTCAAATCATGCTGTCAAGACTAATCTCCCACGTGGACGATCCTCAACGGCGACTTGGCTGCCGCAAGTACTGGACGCCAACCCTATCCTGGCGACTTTTTGTGCCTATGCTGCTGCTCGCGGCCATGCCCGGCTGCACACCCCGGGCGAAGGCCATGTCAGCGCGGCCCAAGCCTTCCATACCGCTCTGACGGCCACGATCTGGAGGGCGCGTGTGAACTTCTGTCCCCTGTGACCGCCAATTCCGTGGCCAGGAAAGGAAGTGGCTCCTGTCGCACCGAGTTCAAGGATACGGGACTGGCTGTCGCGAGTATGGCGGGTCGTTCCTCGTCCGCGACCGAAGTGTTCGGCTGCAGCGCACTGGTCACGTTCGGTGAAGAAAATCTGTTCCTCACTAGATCATGCACCCGGTGGCTGATGACCGCCGCTGGTTGCAATGCCGTTGAGGGTGCACCGTATGACTGTGAAATTGGGGGCAGCTGACCACTGATGAACCTGTTTTTCGTAGAATTGTAGGGCAAGCCCCGAAAACGTCAAATGCCTCAACAGTGCCACTCATCTTTTACCCATCAAATTCAACCGAAAACCACGGCAATTGCTGACATGTCGTTGTCACCAAAAAAGAGACGAAAATTCCGGAAACTGCAAGAATTTTGATAGCCAGCGGCACCCGTCAGCATCCAGATAATGAGAGTCTCTTGGTCGTGGGTTCAATTCCCGCCCGGGGCACTTTTTGATGTGTCGAGACATCGTTGACTGATGTAGCGAGACATCACTGACAGAAGCTCTCTTTCTTTGGGAAGGGGCTTCAGTTTTTTCTTGGGTTGGTAGTTTTGGTTGCGGTCTATGGTGTGTTCGGCGGGGATCGCGCCGGTCGTGATGTCGGCGATCCGGACGATGACGCGTTTTCCCTTGTGGCCTCGGCCGATGGCCAGGTGGCGCATGGCCCCTGAGTAGCGCAGGACAATTGTCCCGGTTTCATCGATCCACTCCATACGAGCCTGGTGGTGCTGTTGACCTGCACCAAGTGTCGGGGCGGCATTCTAGGTGGCCTGGCTAGCGGCGGCCGCCCACTTCCCGGTGCCAATACTTGGCATCATCGCTGCCTACACGCAAAATCGCGTCCGGCTGCCACGCGGCAGGCCACATTTCCAGCAGGTAGAAGTCGAGGACACGGTCCGAATAATCATCGTCCCGGCCCGTGTCGCGTCCCCGGGCGCTGGCCCGCAACCGGTAGCTGCCAGGTTCCAGGCCTGCCAGGACTCCCCCGGACATGCCGGCCCACCCCCACCAGTGCAGCGCTTGCCCGGCGGGGATGGAAGTGGACACCTCCACGATGTCTTCCCACAGCGGACCGCCGATACCGGGCGGGACATCAACCAGCACGATTCGCACACTGGATCCGCCTGAACGGCGGGCAAGGTTGAGGTACACGCCGTCCGGGGCAGCTGCGCCAACCAGGCCATTGACCTGGCCGGTGAAGTTGCGGTCGAAGTTGCCGTCGAAACCGCCTCCCTCAGCCCAGACGAGGTCGAACTGCCCATAGTCGGTGTACACGACCAGGTCCATCAGCACGGTGTCCATGGGATCAGGCTACCGCCCGGCTGCCCACGGGGACGGAACCCGGGAACTCCGGTCACTCCTGGTGCCGATGGTGGCCATGCTCCGCGCGCAGCTTTGCAAACAGCACGGAGTCGCGGCGCACGCCGTTGACGAGGCGGTGGGAACGCAACAACCCTTCACGGCTGAAACCGCTCTTTTCCAGGACGCGGATCGACCCGGCGTTGCCCGGATGGCAGGTGGCGCTGATCCGCTCAAGCCCCAGGGCATCGAACCCCAGGTGCAGCAGGTGCCCGACGGCCTCCGTCGCGTAGCCCCTGCCCCAGTGTGCGCGGTGGAAGGTGTAGCCCAGCTCGCCGTTGCGGTCCTGGATGTCGGTGGTCCACACGGACACCGACCCGATGGCCCGCCCGTCCACGACGGCGGCGAGGGTGAACGCCGTCGGGCTTCCCTCAAGGCTCCCCCGCACCGCCGCCTCGACAAAGGCGGCGGTCTGCTCCAGGGTGTTGGGGCCCCACGTGGACCAGCGGCAGACTTCCGGGTCCGAGGCATACTCATGGACGGCCGGGATGTCGGCGGGTTCGAAGGCCCGAAAACCCAGGCCGGCCCCAGCCGCTTGTGATGCCGAATATTCCATGCCCCGCCCATCCCGTTGTGTTCAGATCCACCATCTTAACCGGCGTCCGGGGGTTGCCCGGCAGTGTGTTGGCTGTGAGAGTGGCGGCATGGCGACTTCAACGGACCTGACGTGGCAGCTTGACGGCATCACCATGGAAGGCACCGCCATCAAGCCGGACGGCGCCGGCCCCTTCCCGGGCGTGGTCCTGGTGGCCGGCAGCGGGCCCACGGACAGGGATTGGTGCTCGCCGATGCTGCCCGGCACCAACGGCAGCGGGCGGCTCTTCGCCGAGGAGCTGGCCAACGCCGGCTTCGCCAGCATCCGCTACGACAAACGCGCATCCGGGCCGCACGCCATGGATAACCTGCCAAAGCTCTTCGGCCGGATGAGCATGCAGTCCCACCTGGACGAATTGTCCGCGGCAACCGCCGTGCTGGCCCGCCTGGACTTCATGGACCCGGCCAGGATCGCAGGCTTCGGAAACTGCGAAGGCACCCTGCACGTGCTCAATTACGCGGCCGGGACGCACGAGTTTCCGTTCAAGGCCGCCGTGCTCGCAGCCCCTCCGGGCCGCCCCATCCAGGATGTGCTGCTGGCCCAGCTGCGGCTCCAGTCCGCCGCCGTCCCGGGCGGGAATGAGATGATGCAGCTCGTGGAGGAGGCGACGGCACGGTACGCCGCCGGGGAGCCCATGGACCCGGACCCCGCACTGCCCGAAAGCGTCCGGCAGGTGCTCAGCAGCTTTGACACGCCCGCCAACCTTCCCTTTGCCCGCGAGCTGTGGAGGGTCTCCGCCCGCGACACCCTTGGCAGCATTGGCACCCCCGCCCTGGTCCTGATTGGCGGCAGGGATGTGCAGATTGACCAGAAGGACGACGGCGGTCCCCTCCAGCAGGCTGCATCCGGACGGCCCAACGTGACCTTCGTTTTCCCGCCTCGTGCCAACCACGTGTTCAAGGAGGACGTCCGCACGCGCGCCGAGGTGGCTGCCTCCCCCGGCAACGGCTACAACGAGCCGGGCACGCGTCTGGACCCCGAAAGCGCGGCAGCCATCATCGGCTGGCTGCGGACCACACTCGCGTAGCGCCCGGCCCGCCCCAGGCGGGTTGGCCGCCGTCGGGCATGGCAGTCCGGAGCACAAGTGCACTGTTCTGCGCAGCGTTCCGCGTTGGCCCGACGCACAACACTGTTCTGCGTCATGCCGGCACCAAACCATGCGCAGAACAGCGCGCTTACGCCTCACGAACCAGCCGGGCGGCTTGCCTCGGCATGGCATTGTTCGGGTTGTGCACCGTTGGGCAACAACCGGGCGCAGGAACGGGAAATCCGGCGCGGCCGGCACCCCGCCGTCGCCCCAAGGGCCCTGGAGTCGAATGTGTCGGAAATGTGACGCGCGCAACGGCGCGTGGAGGACTCCATTGCCCGCGCTGCGGACACGCGTCCTGCCGCAGGAAGCCGCGGAATTCAGCTTGCCCCGGCTGTGGCGGCGCCGCAGTTGACCAATTATGGATGATGCAAGCGGGCACCCCTTGCGAAAGTATGGGACTGGCCTGGCGGAGCCGTAGGGCCCTGCCGCCGTTCGGACCGCTGAAACAGCAGGGCCCACTCGGTGCCCCAAAGTTTGGCCAAGCCAAGGCGAAGCTGCCCGGCAGCCAGCCTTCCCGTGGCACTCCCGCCACGGAACCACCAGGCCGCGTGGACCCGCCACGCAGCCCAACAAGTAGGAGAACTATGCGCAAGACCACCAAAATGTTTGCATCCCTGGCCCTGGCCGCCATTCTCGGCACTTCCATGGCAGCCTGCAGCTCCACCCCGGAGGAAAACACCACCTCCGCCTGTGATTCCTACACCACGTTCGTCAATGCCGTGGGCGACGTCAACACTGCTCTGACCTCCGGCTCGACGATCGGCGACATCCGGGACGCCCGTGACAAGGCCGCCTCGGCCTACGAGGAACTGAACAAGAACCTGGACGAGGTCAGCCAGGACCGCGTCGACGCCCTGGACGCCGCGTGGGAAGGTCTGGACAAGGCCGTCACCGGCCTCGACAAGGACATGACCATCCCCGAGGCCAAGGACGCGCTGACCGGCAACGTCTCGAAGCTGGCATCTGCCCAGTCTGAGCTCAACGCCGACCTGAAGTGCTAAATCACTTCTAGCGGTGTCGCCCGTTCGCGGGCGAAACGGATGCCGCCGCCGGACTTTCCCGGCGGCGGCACCTGTCTTTAAGCCCGGACACAATGCCAGGGCCCCCGGCCCGTCCCGCACGCCCCGGCCCCGCCGCACCTGCGCGGCCCGCACTACCGGGGATGTTCCCAGCGCTGGAATTTCATGGCCGCCGCCCCCACCATGCCGCCGGGAACCAGCCGGAGCGCCGCATCCCGCAGCCCGGCCGCAACGGGCGAGGACAGCTGCCCAACCCTTCCCATGGCCCGCGATCGCCGGGCCACCAGCTGTGAGCGCCGCCGTCGTGCATGGTCATAGGCGTCCAGGCCCAGCCTGCCGGCCCGGGCCAGCAGGACAACGGCCACCGCGTCCTCAACCGCCTGCCCGGCCCCCTGGCCAAGATCGGGCGTCATGGCGTGGGCGGCATCCCCCAGCAGCAAGGTCTGTCCGCGCCCGAACGAGGGCAGCGGAGCGGCCAGGTCGTTGATGTCGTGGCGCAGCACCGCAGCCGGCGATGTGGCCTCCAGCAGCTCGGCCACGGGCCGGTGCCAGCCGCCAAAGCGCCGCAGCAGCTCCTCGTGGCTGTCACCCGGCGGTTCCAGAGGGGGCACCGTTGCGGTGGCGAACCAGTAGGCCCGGCCTCCGGGAAGCGGCAGCATGCCGAATCGGTGCCCGCGCCCCCACGTCTCGCCCGCCACCCCGCCAAGATCGAACGGCCCGTCCGTGACGCCGCGCCAGGCCGTGTACCCGGCATAGCGCAGGCCGGGGTCGATCCCCAGGGTGCGGCGGGCCCGGCTGTTGATGCCGTCGGCGGCGATGGCCCGGTCAAACGATTCCGTGCGGCCGTTGACCGTGATCCGCGGCGCCCCGTCCGGGGACACCGACGCATCGGCGCCCAGGCGGAGGGTCCCCGGTTCCAGTGCGGACACGAGCGCACGGTGCAGCTCCGCCCGGTGCGCCGCGCGCAGCGTGGCCGTTGCCGCCGGCGGCAGGACCACCAGCCACTCCCCCGACGGCGCACGCTGGCCTCCCTTGAAGACGGCGGCTTCCGTGCCGGACGCCCCGCGGACGGTCTCGCCCAGGCCGATCGCATCCAGCGCTGCGAACGAATTGCCAAACAGTGAGAGCCCGGCGCCGATGCCCTGTAGCTCGGGCTGTCGTTCGAAGAGCCGCACCCGGTGCCCGTCGCGCTGCAGGCCCAGGGCTGCCGTGAGTCCGCCGATGCCGGCTCCGATGATGGCGATCTTCATGGTTCTTTCCTTCGCTCTGCGTGCGGGACGAAGCCCGTTCCCATCCTATGGACGGTGGCCGGCGCATCCGGGCAGGCATGGCCGGTAGGCTTTCTGGCATGGAACCCACCCTGACAGCACGGCTGTACGTTGAACTGGACCTGGAGATCACCGATCCGGAGGAGGTGCAGGCCCATGCCCGGGACTTTGCCCTCCGCAATTCCGGCGGTAGCGCGGCGGCCCTGGCGGACATGCTGGCGCAGGCGGAAGAAGGCGTCGAGTCGGCCCTGATGCTGGCAGTGGAGGCCTCCGACGTCGTGGACGAGATTCCGGGGGTCACGGCCGTCAGTGCCACGATGTGGATGGATCCCATCCAGATGGACGACGGCGACGACGGCGGCTTTGGCGGCGACGCCGGGGACGGCGTGGACGGCGTGGACATCCTTGCGGACGACGACTCAATGGACGCCGGCGAGGATGACGGGCAGTGGAGCGAGGACGACTGGCTGGAGAAGTTCCGGGTGGACGCGGCCAAGCTGCCCGGGCTGCCCCTGGCAATGTTTGGCCTTGACCCCCGAGACTCCCCTGCCGACCCTGCCGACCCTGCACAGCCGCAACGCCACGCCGTGCTGCTGGCGGGCGCGGTCCACTGGGCCTATGAGAACCTCATCGACGAACTGTTTGATGACATTGCCTTGCTGCGCCAAGACCCGTCCGCTCTCGGCGAGACCCTGCAGCTGGCCCAGCTGCCGGAACAGCACCGGGACAGCGTCGACCCCCTCTTCGCCCAGCGCTTCCTGGCCGCCGCACTTGACCTTGGCACCGCGCTCGCCACGGACTACACCGGCCCCAGCTGCCCCGCCCAGGCGCAAGCGCTGATGCTTATTCTGGGCGGCGTTGACCTGGTCCCACGGCTATTGCCGTCCATTCCGCTGCCGCACGGCTGGCGGGACGCGCTGGCACTGGATGCGGCGCAGGCCGACAACCACGACGTGTCGGACTGGTTCATCCCGTTCCCCGGCCACACCCTCAACCCCTACGCAGCGGACGCAGAGTAGGGACGGCCATCGGCGCGCGGACCCGGCCGGAACTGAGCCTGTCCAAGATGACGGCCCGGGGTGTCATCCTCAGCCTGCTGGTCAGCAACCACCCCGCCCAGCCCACCTTGTCCGTCCACTGATGCTCGACGGCGCCCCGTCCTGACGCTGCTGGGCGCCCCCGCCGCCGGGGCAGGTTCGCCGGACGCCCAGGCCACGGCGCTCGCCGTCGCGCTGTGGGACCTGGCCGCCTATGAACGCGAGTCCCGGACGTTGCTGGCCCAAATGCTGCAGGCCGCCGGCTTGGTGGAGCGCTTCACGGTGGCGGCCGGCAGGTGGATTTCACGGCGATCCCCGAACTCCGGGCCGAGTAGTCGCGTTGGGCACTTTGCCCATGCGCCCGCGACGGCGCTTCGCTTGCGCAGCAGCGACGGCTGCGCAAGCGAACGCACGGGCGCGGCGCATGCCCACGGCGGCGGCGAATGTCACGCGGCGTTGGCCGACCGGCTGGCCCTGGCGGCGCAAGAGTGCTGTTCTGCGCAGAACAGTCCACTCTGGCGGCACCTTTATGCCCGGCGGCGGCCACCCCGCCGTGGCCGGGCGTGCCGGGCTTGGCGCCTAGCCCTTTCCGGAGGCCCGACGCCGGATGGCCGGGTTGCGCCCTTCGCGCCGGGACTTGCGCCGGCCCCCTTGGAAACGCACCAGGGCCACGGTGGCAGCAACCATCAGCAGGGCCGCGGCACGTGCACCCCACATGAGGGGTGCACTGGTCACTGCGCTGTTGTCCACGGGCATGCCCGCCACCAGCATGATGAGAAGCCAACCCCGGCCCCGCCCCGGGGATTCCATGTCCACGGCCAGGGTTCCCAGGACGCCGACTGCAGCGAGGGAGACCAGGATGGCGGAGAACAGCAGGGCCTCGGCGGACGCCCCTCCCCTGCCCGCGATGGCGCCAACCGCAGTGGCGAGCGGAACCGGCACAAGCAGGCCCGCCAACAGCCCCAGGAGAAACCCCAGGACCACCATCGCCAGCACCTGCAGCGGCAGCCACAACGCCGCTCCCCCGCCTCCGCCCAACAGGGAAAGCAGCCCAAGAAGCAGCGCTGCGGCAACCTGAAGAGCCGACGCCCACGCCAAGTCGATGCCTTGGGCACGGGCACCGAAGCTGCCCCCGCTCCCGTCGAGGGTCATGGGGTACAGCCGAAACGCCTGCACCACACCCAACAATGCATTGGCCGCGGCAATCCACGGCATGCCCACGCCCATGTTCCCTTCCAGGGCAATGAACCACATGCCGGGCAGCGCCGCGACGGCACACACGAGGGACAAGGCGCGGAAAATGGGGAAGTTCATGATCGGGCGGTGCCCGGCCAACCGGCCGGGCATCCGGCGCCTAGGCGCTGCGGCCGCCGGGCGGGCCGATGAAAAGCATGGTGGCCATGATGCCGCCAACGAACACCACAAACACCACGCCGAGCAGCACCGGACGGTTCAGCATCCAGCGCAGCGTCACGTCAATCCAGTGCCTGTCGCCGGGGTGGTCGGAGGCAGTGGTGCGCCATCCGCCGTCGAGCATGTTGCGCTTCTCCAGTCGGTGGTCAAAGGGAATGGTCAGGTAGGGCACAAAGGCCGTGGCGGCGGCGCCAACAATCTGCATTGGATGCCAGCGCTGGTTCAGGCCCACGATGACGGCGGTGGTGACGTAGGCGATGAACACGAGCCCGTGCGCAAAGCCGCCCACCTTGACGGGCCAGTCACCCACATGGAACACGTATTTCATGATCATGCCGGCGATGAGCAGGGTCCAGGTGACCGCCTCTGCGATGGACAGGATGCGGTAAAAAATGCGGGGCGTCATGGGCTGGGTGCAGTCCTCGGTTAGTTGCTGACAGGTAGTCGACAAAATGGTGTCTGAAGGATTCTATCGGCGCTTTCTGGGAGCCGGCTCCACACCAAGCCTCTGCCGCCGGGCGCGCGCAGCAAGTTCGCTGGGCCCCTGGGCGCCCAGGCTCCAATGCACGACGCCGAGCACGGCCTTGGTGGGCAGCGCCACCGGGAGCGGGACCGGGCCCAGGGACGGTGCCTCCAGTTGCAGGAGTTTGCGGTATTCCTCCGGCAGCGAGGCGATGGCTGCGGCGAACAGCACCTTGTATCCGGCCCGCTGCGAGCGCGGCAGCGGCGGGTCCTTGATGAAGGCGAGCGTTTCTGCGACGCGCTCGTCGTAGCGCAGTTCCGGGCGGAAGGCGGCCAGTTGCGCGCGCAGCCCGGCCACGGTTGTGGGCGGGTTGTCCACGCGCATGAGCGCCCCGGCCACGGCCCAGTCGGCAACATAGGCGTCTGCTCCCCCGGGGATGGGGCCGCCGTAGGCCTGGTGGGTGCCGAGGAACGCCTGGGTGAAGGCAAGGTGGATCCAGCGCAGCAGGTCCGGATCATTGGCCGTGTAGGGGCGCTCCTCCCCTGTGTTGGTGGAGTAGTGACCGCGGATGTAGTCGTGGATGTGCAGCACCTTCTCCGATGCCGCCCGGGCCGCTGCGGTGTCGCCGTAGGTGAGCGTGAAGATCCAGCGGATGGTGCCGGCCAGCCGGCCCAGGGGGTCGGTGCGATAGCTGGAGTGGTCGTGGACGCCTGCGAGCGCGCCCGGGTGGAGGGCCTGGATCAGCAGCGCCTGGATCCCGGCCACGAGCGTCGTCATGGAGCCGTGCACGGCCCAGGCCGCCGATTCCGGCCCAAAGTACCCTCCGTCGTCGCCCTTTTCCAGGTCCAGCTCCCATTGCGGGACGGTGGGCGAGTTGTTGCTGAAGGTGCCGCGCAGCTCCCTGCGCCAGCGGGCCACGATGTTTTCCATGTCCCCAGTCTGTCGTGTTCAGGCGGGGTCCGCACCTTGGGAGTCGAGGTAGGCGATGACGGCCAGGACGCGGCGGTGGTCGTCGGTGCCCAGGGGCAGATCGAGTTTGTTCAGGATGTTGCCCACGTGTGTCTCAATGGTCCGCGGCCTCAGCCAGAGCCGGCTGGCGATGCCCATGTTGGTGAGCCCTTCCGCCATGAGTGCCAGGACCTGGCTCTCCCTGGGCGTGAGCCGGGCCAGGCGGGCGTCGGCGAGTAGGCGGGCCAGGCCGTCCCGGAACAATGCCGAGTCCTCACCAATGACTAGCCGCATGGCAGCTGCGCCTCCACCAGGGTGCCACTGCCGGCGTGGCTGACAACGTTCATGGTGCCGCCCTGGGCCCGCACGCGGTCGAGCAGCCCGGCCAGTCCCCCGTCCTGCCGGAGCACGGCTCCGCCGCCGCCGTTGTCGGTGACGCCGATGCGGACAGTGGTCCCGTCGCGGTCGAGGCTGACTGCTATCTTGCTGGCCTGGGCATATTTTGCTGCACTGGCCACGGCCTCGCTGGCCACAAAATACGCCGTGGTGCCCACCAGGTCGGGGATGGCAGCCTCCCGGTTCTGGCGCACCTGCAGGTCGATGGGGAATGGTGCCGTGTGGCACAACTCCTCCAACGCTGCAGGCAGGCCGGCGTTCAGGCTGCTGGGCCGCAGCCCGTGGGCCAGCTGGCGGATCTCCGCAACGACGGTGCCCAATTCGGCCACGGCCTCATCCAGCACCCCGTTGAGCTGTGCCTGGTCCTTCGCCAGATGGCGCTGGGCCGGGCAAAAGTGGTGCGCACCTGGGTGTGGGTTGCGCTCATCGCCTCCCAGCCCGTGCATTTCATTGCTGCAGTGGTGCTGCCCAGCCGGCTGCTTGATGTCACCCTTGGCTGGGGCCTGACCACCCTGTGCACGCTGATGGTCTCCGCCGCCGTGCTGAAGATGGACGACGGCGAATGGGACCTTGCGCCGATGGCCCGCCGCCCATGAGGGCTCCTCATGACAAACCCCCGGCAAAGGACCACAATGAAGGTGAGGCCGCACGGCGCCAGGTTGCGGCCCGGATTGCAGGAAGGGCCCATCATGAGCAACTCAACAGCTTCCAGTTCATCGCACACAACAGCCGCTGAGAACGAGGCCGGAAACCCCCGCGAGCACAGCGAAATTGCCGTCGAGGGAACCGACGGCCTGGAGATGCCCGAGATCCGGATGCACTCCCAGGCAGCGGCCGAGGGGCCCGACGCCGACTAGCCGGCCCGGGCCTTCGGAGCCGTCCCGTGCGTGTCATGGTGGCAGTCATGCCGTTTGCCGGACACCTTGCCTCGGTGCTGCCCGTGGCCGCCGGCCTGGTGCGCGCCGGCCATGACGTCCGGGTGTACACCGGCGCGGCCTACCGCGACGACGTTCTCGCCGCCGGTGCCACCTGGCTGGGTTGGGTGCACGCCGCCGACTTTGACGAAAACAACCTGGCCGCCACCTTTCCAGCCCTGGCGGGGCGCAAGGGTCCGCGCCAGCTCATGGCCAACCTTGAACACCTCTTCATCCGCACGGGCGCCGGGCAGTTCCGGGACCTTCAGGGAGCCTGGGCGGCCCGGCCGTGGGATGTTCTGCTGGCCGACACCCTGAGCACCGGGGCGGTCCTGGCGGCCGAGGCCACGGGCTGCCGGTGGGCGTCGCTGTCCGTGACACCCCTGGCCCTGCCCGGCCCCGGCCTCCCACCGCAGGGCCTGGCGCTCCGCCCGGCCCGCGGCCCCGCCGGCCGGATCCGGGATGTGCTGTGGCGCGGCGCCTACACCCTGTTGACCGCCCCCTGCACAGGGCCTACAACCAAACCCGGCACGACGCCGGCCTGCCGCCTTCCCGGGTTCGGCTCGACACCGCGTGGTTCTCCCCCGCGCTGGTCTGTGTCTTTGGCACCCCTGAACTGGACTGTCCGCGGCCGCTGCCGGCGCGCGTCCACTATGTGGGGATGGTCCACAAGGCGCCCGTGGAAAACGGGGCCCCGCCGCCGTGGTGGGATGCCGTGCTGGCCGATCCCCGGCCGCTGGTCCACATCACCCAGGGGACGCAAAACGTTGACCCGGCCGACTTGATCCGGCCCGCCCTGGCCGCCGTGGCAGCGATGGACACGCAGGCTGTTGCCGTCACGGGCAGGCCCGGCCACCACGACGCGGGCGTGCCGCTGGCCGGAAACTGCCACATGGCCGACCTGATCCCCTACGAGGCACTGCTCCCGCATGTTGCCCTCATGGTCACCAACGGCGGCTGGGGCGGGGTGCTGGCAGCCATCTCGCACGGAATTCCCCTGGTCGTGGCGGGCGGGGACATCGACAAGCCGGAGATTGCGGCCCGGGTGGCCTATTCAGGGGCAGGCGTCGACCTGCGCACCGGCACCCCCACGGCCGCCCGGCTCACGGCCGCCATCGCCGCCGTCACTGCCGATCCGCGGTACGCTGCACGCGCCGCCGAACTTGCGTCCCGGCTCAACGCCTTGTCGGCTCCGGAAGAAATTGTGCGGCTCCTTGAGGACATGGCCGGCTCTCCGGCCTAAGCTGTCCCCATGGCCACTTTCAGCGTTTCCCGCAGCGCCTTCATCCCCGCCCCGGCGGAGCACATCTACCCGCACGTCATCGGCTTCCGGAGCTGGCTGAACTGGTCCCCCTGGGAGGGCATCGACCCGTCGATGCAGCGCGCCTATTCCGGCCCGGTGGAAGGTGTCGGCGCCAAGTACGCATGGAAGGGCAACGGCAGGGCCGGGGCCGGCACCATGGAGATCGTCGACGCCGTTGAACCCTCGCGGATTGAGCTTCGGCTCGAATTCACCAAGCCCATGAAGGCCGTCAACCCCACCACTTTCACCTTTGTCCCTGAAGGCTCCGGTACCCGCGTCACCTGGACCATGCAGGGCGAAAACAAGGGGGTGGCCCGGGTGTTTGCCTTGTTCATGAACATGGACAAGCTGGTGGGTGGCGACTTTGAAAAGGGCCTGGCTCAGCTGGCTGCCGTGGTGGCCGCGGAGGACTGACGCGAGCGCTCCGCGATGAGATCCGCCACGTGGGCTGCATCCCGTCCCACCCCGCCCAGCAATGAAGAGGTCAGCCCGTATTGGAACGGCAGGCCCACAAAATACAGTCCCGGAATGGCAGGGACCTCGCCGCGCACAGTGACCGGCCAGCCCCGGCCGTCAACGGGCGGCCCGCCGCCGGACAGCGCGCCCAGCCAGCTGCAGTCGGGCCGGTAGCCGGTGGCCCAGACGACTGTTGAGACAGCCAGGGAAGGCCCCCCTGCAAAAGCCGGCCGGCCGCCGTCGTCAATGCCTTCAAGCCGCGGCAGGAGCCTCACACCCGCCCGTTCGGCGTCGGCCAGTGACACCGAAATGAGCGGCCCGCCCTGCGCCGTAAAGTCCGCGGCAATTTTCCTGCCCAGCGGTGTCCTGCGGGTAAGCACGTTGTGGATGAACTGCCAGTACAGCCCCCCGGCATGGGCCAGGACAGCGTCGGGAACATGGAACGGCACCCGGCCCGCCAGCCACACCTCGCGGTCCCGAGCGAGCTCAATGGCGATTTCCAGCCCGGAGGTGCCTGCCCCCACCACCAGGACGGCGCCGTCGGGCAGTAGCGCGGGATTCCGGTATTCGCTGCTGTGCAGCTGGCGGGTCGCGGCGGACAGCCGGCCAGCGAGTGCAGGGACGAACGCGGTTGAGGTGGCACCCGTGGCGATGACAACGTGGCGGGCGGTGAATTCCCCGGCGCTGGTGTCCAGGGTGAAGCCCTCCCCGTCCCGGCGGTCCCGGCGTGCGGCAATGCCCGTCACGGAAATTCCTGTGGTGACGGGCAGCTGCGCCGCATATTCCGCCAGGTAGTCGGCAACCTGGTCCTTGGTGGGAAAACTGCCCTTGGCTGCCGGGAACGCCACGCCCGGAAGTGAGCAGTGTTGTGCGGGAGTGAACAGCCGCAGTGAATCCCATCGCCGGCGCCAGCTCTCCCCCGGCGAGCCTGCCGATTCCAGCACCCGGCACCCGAGCCCCCTGGCCCGGAGCGCAAACGCGGCAGCAAGGCCCGCCTGCCCCGCACCAACAATGATGGTGCCGCTCTCCTGTTGTCCAGCCATGATGCGTCCTTCGGTACCGCCCCGGAAACTATTTCACTAGAATACGCTTCCACTGACTGGAATGCTATTCTTTTTTTATGGTTGAAACAGCGGGTGAAGCAGCCCGGCCGGGCCGCCGCCAGGCCCAGTCCCGGCAGACGCGCGAGCTCATCGTCACCTGCGCCGGGGAGCTGTTTCTGGCCAACGGATACATGGCCACCTCCATTGAGGCGGTTGCCACCCGGGCGGGCGTTGCCATCCAAACCATCTACAACTCCGTGGGCAACAAGCCTGCGCTGCTCTCGGCCGTCCTGGACGCGGCGGTGGCCGGCCCCAATGCACCGGCCACGGTGCCTGAATTCATGCGGGAGCGGGTCGCGAAAGCAGCGGATGTGGCGGGGGTGGTCGGCGTCCTGGCCGACTGGTTTGCCGAGGGCATGCCCCGCAGCCAGGCCGTGTTCACCATCATCAGCCAGGCGGCTGCCGTCGACCCCGCCGTGGCAGTCCTGCGCGAACAGCGGGCGGCGCAGCGGCTGGCGAACTACCGGCTGGCCGCCGCCGCAGTGCGGGCCCGCGGCGGCCTGGCCAACGGCATGGATGACGACAGTGCCGCCGCCGCGATCTTCGCCGTGGGGCACCCGGACAGCTACGCCACGCTCGTGGCCCAGTTCGGCTGGTCCCTGCCGCACTACCGCGACTGGATCCACGCCTCGCTGCTGGCCATCCTGTCCTAGCGGCGGGACCGGGCGCAGGCGCCGGGTCGACGGGCACCTCCATTCTGGGGCATGATCAGGCCCCGGCCGGGCGTGGCGCGGCGCTCAACAGTTCCTCCAGGCGTTCGTAGCCTTCCCGGACGCCCTGTTCCATGCCGGAGGAGACCATCCCGTCCCGGTCCTCCACAGACTGGAACACCGAGTGGTTCACAATGCGGGTGTGCCCGCCCAGGTCTTCAAACTCCACGCGCTCCAGGCTGACGTGGCCGGGATAGCCGTCGAACTCAAAGGTCTGGGTGATGCTTTTGTTCTCCACGACGTCGTGGAACACGCCGCGGAATCCGTAGCGGCCTCCGGACGGGTCGATGTGGGTGTAGGCCCAGCTCCCTCCGGGCCGGGCGTCCCAGGAGTCGATGTCCATTTCCAGGTCCCGCGGGCCCATCCACTGACGGACCAGGGCGGGTTCGATGAAAGCCCGGTAGACGTCCGCCACGGGGGCGTCCACCTCCCGGACCGTGCCCACGAAGGGCACTCCCGGTTCCGCCGTGACAACAAGGGCATTGCTGGTGGTCATTTTACGTACCTCTACTTGTTTTCGGTGGTGCTGCTTGTCATGATGGCCAGCAGGGAGTCCAACTTGCGAAAGCTGGACTCGGCCGTGAGCCGGTATCCGTCGATCCAGGCGGTCAGTTCCTCCAGCGCGGCGGGTGCCAGGTGGCATGGCCTGCGCTGGCCGTCGCGGCTGCGGGTTATCAGGCCCGCCCGCTCCAATACCTGCAGGTGCCTGGAGACGGCTTGTTTGCTGATGGTGAAGGGTTCGGCCAGTTCATTGACCGTGGCCGGTCCCGTGGAGAGCCGGGCCACCAGGGCCCGGCGCACGGGGTCCGCCAACGCCATGAAGGCCCTGTCCAACCGTTCGTCGGCCTTTTCGGACACATCCACCATCCAGTAATCAATCATCTTGTTTATCAACGAACTTGTTGACTATTTAACGCTAGGACTGCCCCTGCGGCATGTCAAGGTTTTTCTTCGGCCTGCTATCCGTGTGCCGGAGGGTGCGCATCCACGCGCGGGATGGCGAGGACCGGCACGGACTGGGTGGCAAGCAGCTTCCGCACCACAGAGCCCGTCAGAACTTCATTGACGCCGGCCAGCAGGCCAGGGCGCCGCGCGCCCACCACGATGACCGCGGCCCCAATCGCATCCGCCAACCGCCCCAGCGCGAGTCCGGGATCCCCTCCCAACACCCGAAAGCTGTGCCGCAGCCCGTTGTCTTGGGCGACGCCGGCCAGCAGCGGCCCCAGTTCGAGCACGGCGGAGGCCGCCTCGTCGTCGGGATCCAGGGCCCTGTCCAGGGACTTGCCCAGGACATCCCCCGCAGGGTCCCACTCAATGAGGTAGCTGCCGGGGTCCACATAGGCACCCACCAGTTCGGCACCCATGACGGCGGCGAGCGCACCGGCCTGGTGCAGCACGGACGGATCCTGCTCGGGCAGCAGGCCCACCACGACGGCGCCCTGTCCAAAACGAGGTTTCATGGCCTGCCCCTTCGCCCGGGCCCGCCACCGATGGCAGGGCTGCTGTCTTCATTTTCCCGCACGCGGACGCGTTGGGAAAGCACGGATTTCCCAACGCGTCCGCTGCTGCCGCCGGCATCAACTGTCAGTGGTGGAATGCCCCCGCTGCCGCTGCTGCCCCGACAGCCTGCGAACCGACTTCTCCAGGCCGGCCAGGAACATCCCCGCCAGGTCCGCGGTAAAACCGTTCCGCACCACCACGCGCAGCACATCCACACCCGCCATCCCCCGGGCATGGGATAGGCGCGGACGATCCAGCCAAAGCGGCCAAGCTCGTGCGCCACGTCGTAGACGCTCCAGTTTCCCGGCGCCGTCAGCCTGAAAGCAAGCACCGGCAGCTCGTCCCCCGGCTGAGCAGGGTGAAGGGGCCCATCGCCTCCACCCGGCGGCAATCGTGCCGGGAATGTCCCGTGAACGCAGCTGGATGCTTTGGTAGCCGTCGAATCCGTACCGCACCAGCGTGTACTACTGGGCAATCACCTGCGCCGTGGGGCGGGAGAAATTCAAGGCGAAGGTGGGCATGGAGCCGCCCAGGTAGTCCACGGTGAAGATCAGGTCCTGGTCCAGAAAGGGTGCGATGAAGCCGCCGGAGGCCGCATCCACGTGCATAGGCACGTCCGGGCCCGTGCTTGCAGCCAGCCCGTCGAGGGCGGCGGCGATCCCTGCGACGGGTTCACATGAGCCGTCACGGCGGAGCCAAGCACCGCGACCACGCCAATCGTGTTCTCGTCACACGCGGCAGCCGCCTGTTCCGCAGTCAGGTGAGTGGCGCCGTCGAGCGGGATCAGGCGGGCCTCCACATCCCGGTACCTGGCGAAGTTCTCCCAGCAGACCTGCACATTGGCGCCCATCACCAAGTCGGGCCGGGAGGTGCCCAGCCCCGCAGCCTCCCGCCGCGCACGCCAGCGCCACTTCAGCGCCATGCCGGCCAGCATGGCGGCCTCCGGGGAGCCCGCTGTGGAACATCCGACGGCGTCCGTCTCGCCTGTGGGTTCGGGTGCGTGCCCCAGGTTGGCGAGGATGTTCACGCAGCGCCGTTCAATCTCGGCCGACTGAGGGAATTCATCCTTGTCCATGATGTTCTTCTCCAGCGACCCCTGGATCAGCGCCGACGCCTGCGATTCCATCCACGCGGTCACAAACGTGGCCAGGTTCTGCCGCGCGTTGCCGTCCAGGATGAGTTCGTCCTGGACCAATCCCTGGGCGCATCGGTATTTTGGCTGCCCTGGGGAGGGCGTGCCGGGGAATCGCGCCGAGGCCGGTGCTGAAGGCGCTTTCGACAATGGCTTCGTGGCATTTCGGGTGGTGGCTGTGCAGGCTCATGCAGTTCTCCTTGGGGCGCCGGTGCGACAGGTGGAGCTGGGCCGGTGCTGATACCTTGAGGCCAGCCAGTTGCGGCGGGGAAGACAGGGACCGGGCCCGGCGGGCTGCCCAGGCAATGCTGGCACCGCGCATCGGCACCTCAGCGGTCTGCCAGAATGCCGGCAACCACTGTTCCCCCGACGTCCCTGTTGGTGTGGACTGTGGGGCGGAACCCGCAGCCAGCCAGGATGGCAGCACTGTGCGGCGCCTGCCGGGCACTGCTTTCCAGCAGCAGCCGGCCGCCAGGCTCCAGCCAGTGCGGCGCCTCCCCGGCAATGCGGCGGTGCAGCCACAGGCCGTCTCCGCCGCCGTTGAGTGCGGCATCCGGTTCGTGCAGCCGGGCTTCGGGTGGCATGAACCGGATGTCCGCAGTGGGTACATAAGGGGCGTTGGCCACGATAAGCCGGATCCGCCCCTCCAACTGCTTCGGCAGCGCCCGGAAGAGGTCTCCGCAGTGGACGCACCCGCCATGCGCGGCAAGGTTCACGGAGGCACAGGCCACCGCGGCCGGGTCGATGTCCGCAGCATGCAGCTCCATGGCCGGAAGGAAACCCGTCCTGCCGCGTGCCTCCGGCAACGGGAATCCTTTGAGGGCTTGGGCCAGGGCGGCGCCGATGGCCCCGCTCCCGCAGCAAAGGTCCAGCACCAGCGGGCGGTCGGCCCGTCCGGGTCCGCCCAGGGCCAGGGCTTCAAGTGCCTGCTGCACCAGAAACTCGCTGCGTTTCCTTGGCACGAACACCCCGGGAGCCACGCGGATGCGCAGTCCGCAGAATTCCGCCCAGCCCACGATGTGTTCAAGGGGGATGCCGGCCCGGCGCTGCTCCAGCATGTGCGCCAGCAGGGAATCGCACCCTTGAACGGCGGCCGGGCCCGGCCCCGCGGCCGCCTCGATCATGATGGCGGCTTCCTCTTCCGCATAGACGCAGCCTGCCTGGCGCAGGGCGGCCGCCAGCCCTGCGGGGGTCAGCACGTCAACGGGCTCCATAGCTTCCACATCGTACAGCGGCGGCTAGTCTGGGGGAATGAAAAAGCAGGACGCCGTCCACAAACCGCCCGGCCCCGCAGTCATGTCCGGAACAGAACCCGCCAACGCCGCATTTATGTGCGCACTCGGCCCGGCACTGGCGGCCGTTGCCCTGCCCGAGAAGGCGGCCGGCATGGCCGCCTACATGAAATCCAGCATGCCGTTTCTGGGCGTCCCCGCCCCGGCCGTGCGCAAGGCCGTCAGGTCGCTGGCGCGCGAGCACCCGTTTTCCAGCCCCGGCGAACTCCACGCAACTGTCATGGAGCTGTGGAGCGGTGCAGCCCACCGCGAGGAACGCCATGCCGCCATCATGCTGTGCGACTCCCGGCTGGGCCGGGGTGAGGCAGCGCTCCTGCCGTTTTACGCCGTCGTCATTGGGACGGGGCAGTGGTGGGATTACGTCGATTCCGTGGCGCCGCGGCTGTGGGACCTGCTGGCCAAGGACCGGGCGGCCATGGGGCCGCTGCTGCGGGAGTGGAGCGGCCATCCGGATTTCTGGTTCCGCCGGGCCGCCATCATTTCCCAGCTCCCGGCCAAGGCCGCCACGGACGTGCAACTGCTGTCCGACGTCATTGTGCCGAACCTGGCCGACAAGGAATTCTTCATCCGCAAGGCGATCGGCTGGGCGCTGCGCCAGCATGCGCGGACCGATCCGGAATGGGTGCTGCGCTTCGTGGCGGTGCATGGGCTGAGCCCGCTCTCGCGCAGGGAGGCGCTCAAGCACCTGTGATCCGGCGGCTCAAGCGCCTGTGAACTGACCGGTGGTGCCGGGCCGCACGGCCATGCCCGCCCACCCGCCGGGCGCAGGCAAGAGGGTCAGCGGGACTGGACCAGGGCGTCAAAGCGCGGCAGGAAGGAACCGCGCGTCTTTCTGTCCCAAAACATGACGTACGTGATGCAGATGACAGTGGCTGAAATGGCCACGATCCGAATCAGCACCACGGGAATCCACGGGAAGATGCTCAGCTGGTCTGTCAGGGCAATCGCGGTGAAGAACGCCGTCAGGTACAGCACGACACGCAGCTGCCAGCCTTCCTTGATGCCGGTGACGGCAAAGAACGCGAGCAGCCACAGCATGTACCAGGTCTGGATCATGGGCGCCAGGAGCACGACGGCGGCAAACGCCCAGGCCATGCGGCGCAGCACAAGTTCGCTGTAGCAGCGCTCGGTGTCCAGGCCGGTGGAGGCGATCCTGGCTGCGGAGGGCAGCGGGATTTTCACGAAGGCCAGCGCCATGACCAGCAGGATGGACACCGCCTGCCCGACGGTCTGGATGACATCCGTCACGGCCGCCCCGGCAGCGGCGTTGAACAGGCCCACCACAAATCCAACAGCGTTGGAGAGCAGGCCCACGGGTGCGTACCAAATCCACACGGTGCCGGGCGTCTGCAGGGCGGCGAGCCAGCCGAAGCCGAGCCCGTTCACGGCACCCATGGCGGCCATGACCGCCGTCGAAATGGCCAGGGTGGCCGCCCAGATGGCGAACTTGCGCACCCAGCCGGCATGGGCCCCTGCCCACAGCAGGCCGACAAACGGCAGGGCGATCAACGTGATGGGCTTGATCGCGATGGAGGCCGTCACAAGGAGGATCCCGAGGATTGGCTTGCGGGTTGAGGCGTAGTAAATTCCCGCCACCACCAGGCCCAGCATGAGGGAGTCGTTGTGGACGCTGGCGATGAAGTTGATCAGGAGGATGGGGTTCAGGACCACCATCCAGGTGGTGCGGTGCGGGTTCAGGCCGTGCCGGGCGGCTAGTTTTGGCACGTAGACGGCCAGGAGGATGACGCCGGCCAAGCTGGCCAGGCGGAAGGGGATCAGTGCGATTTCCGGGCTGGGGGCCGGGAGCATCACGGCCAGGTGCTCAAGCCAGAGCCACAGCGGGCCGTATGGTGTGGGGGCTTCCGTCCACAAGGTGTCCGGGCCCAGGACAAAGTAGTTGTTGAGGGCGGAAATGCCGTTGGTGTACGGGTTCAGGCCCTCCTGCATGAGCCGTCCCTGGCCAATGTAGGCGTAGGAGTCGCGGCTGAACAGCGGCAGCGCAAACATCATGGGGGTGACCCACAGCGCCAGGGCCTTCGCCAGGACGGGCCGCGCGGTGTCGTCCCAGGCTGCGAGGTGCTGGCGCAGGCGCAGCCAGGCACGCAGCATGAGCGCCGCACCGAGGCACAGCAGAAGTGTGGTGACAATCACGGCGGCGGGGGTGGTCCGGGCCAGGATGATCAGCGGCGTCCGGATGAGGACAGAGCTGCCGGCCAGCCAGCCCACGCCCAGGGAGCCCAGGAACAACAGGAGGGATCCGGCGAATCCCTGCCAGACTACTGACATTGCGGTGCCATCCGTGGACGGCAGCTTGGCTAACACCTGGGACTTCACCTCCGGCGGGGCAACACGCGTGCTGGTCAAAAAGCGTTTCTCCTGAATGTATGTCATCCCGCAGCACGCAGCCGGGCGGCATGCGATCCTGCAGGGAGACCAGAGGAGCAACAAGGCGCTGCGCTAACATGTAACCAGCCAAGGACTCCGTATCTTGGCATTCTACCCACTCCAGCCGGGCGGTTCGCTGTATGTCCACGTGCCCGTTCACGCTGGGGCGGCCTGGCCCCGCCTGGGGCGCCACCGACCGGATAAGGACTGGACCATCTCCACGGACTCATTTTTTGCCGCAATCTCCCGGGCCCGCGATGCCGTGCTGCCCGCACGCCTCCAAGCCTGGCTGAAGACGCCGCGTGGCATGTGGACCGTGCTGGGCACCATGCAGGGCGTGTTCCTGCTCGCCGCCGCGATCCTGTCGCTGTTTGGACAGGCGTTCAGCGACACTGAGATCTACCGGGTGTGGGCCTCCGTGGGGTTCGACAGCGACCGCGTCATCGGCCCCAGCCCGTGGGTGTACCCCATCCTGGCGCTCATTCCGATGGGGATCGCCTATTCATTCGGCGAGGCGCCGTTCCTTTTCATCTGGGTGCTGATGATCGCCATCCTGAACACCTTGGCCGTGGGCAGGCTCACCCGGTGGGGGCGCAACACGAAGGCCATTCCCGCCGCACTGTGGTGGATCGGCTTCACCACGCTGCTGGCCTGGCTGGGTTTCACCCGGGTGGACGGCATCACCGCCCCGATTGTCCTGGTGGCGCTGACGATCGGCACGGCCAGCCCGTTCCTGGCTTCTGCCATCCTCAGTGTGGCGACCTGGACGAAAGTCTGGCCGGCCGCCGTCGTCCTGGCATTGTTCACCGTGGTCAGGCAGCGCGTGCGCGTGGTCCTGGCCGGCATGCTGGTGACCGCCGCGGTGGTGGGGCTGGCGCTGGCCGTGGGCGAGCTGCCGGAACTGCTGAACTTTTTGCTTGAGCAGGGCGACCGCGGCATGCAGCTGGAGGCGACGTTCACCACGCCCTGGCTGTGGATGAGCGTGCTGGGGATTGGCGGCGCGCAGATGTACATGAACCACGACATCAACTCGATGCAGGTGGACGGGCCGGGGTCGGAGATCATGAGCGTGCTGATGCAGCCGCTGCTGATTGCCGCGGCACTGCTCGTGGCCGGGCTCATCTTCTGGGCGCTGCACACCGGCAAGGGCAACGGCGGCGCCGACCGCACGGCCCTGCTGCTGTTTGGCACCCTGGCCCTGACCACGGCGTTTGTGGTGTTCAACAAGGTCGGCTCCCCCCAGTTCATGGTGTGGCTGGCGCCGGCCGTGGCGGTGGGACTGTCCCTCCAGTGGAAGGCCTGGCGGGTTCCGGCAGCCATGCTGATCGGCGTCGGCGTGCTGACGTTCTTCATCTACCCCCTGTTTTACGGGCCGCTGTCCGAGAACAACCCGTTCATGGCGCTGGTGCTGACAGCCCGCAACGGGCTGCTGGTGGTCCTGTTTGCCTGGAGCGTGCGGCAGCTGTTCCTGATGGGCCGCAACCCCTCCGCCATTCCGCGCCACGGGCATTCCATGCACGACGACGAACAAACCTCCTCTGCGGCCTGACGGACACGGCGGGGTACATTGGACCCGTGGCTATTACTAATGAACGCATTGTGTGGATTGACTGTGAGATGACCGGCCTGGACGAGGTCAACGACGCCCTGATCGAGGTGGCGGCCCTTGTCACGGACTCGGAACTGAACATTTTGGGCGACGGCGTTGACGTCGTCATCAAGCCCAGCGACGAGGCCCTGGCACAGATGGGTGACTTTGTGCGCAACATGCACACCGAGTCGAAGCTGATCGACGAGCTCGCGGCCGGCACCACCATGGAAGATGCCCAGGCACAGGTGCTGGCGTACATCAAGAAGTACGTCCCCGTGCCCAACAAGGCACCCCTGGCCGGCAACTCCATCGGCACGGACAAGGTGTTCCTCTCGCGCGACATGCCCGAGCTGGTGGAGCACCTGCACTACCGCGTCATTGACGTCTCCACCATCAAGGAGCTCTCCCGCCGCTGGTACGCCCGCGCCTACTTCCATTCCCCCGCCAAGACCGGCAACCACCGCGCCCTCGGCGACATCAAGGACAGCATCAACGAACTCAAGTACTACCGTGAAGCCGTTTTTGTGCCGGCACCGGGCCCGGACACCCCCACCGCCAAGAAAATCTCGGCCAAGTACAAGCCCTGAATCCGCGGCTTTTCGCCAATCTTCCGCCGCCACAAAGCGATTTAGCTCACAAATAGGGCCAAAAGACGCGAAGTGGTCTCAGGCGCCAATATTTTCGGGTAGAGTATTGGTCGTTGCCACAAGCACGGAGGACATCGCAAGATGGCCAGACCGGCCGCGGCGGACATGGTGGGATTAGCTCAGTTGGCAGAGCGCCTGGTTGTGGTCCAGGAGGTCGCGGGTTCAACCCCCGTATCTCACCCCAAGTGATTCCCAGGAATCATGAAACACCCCGGTCACTTGATCGGGGTGTTTTTCTTTGCCTGCACGAACTTGCCTGCTTGAATTTCCTAGTACCGCCATTGTTGCCCAGCTTGATGAGGAAGCCGTCATGACCATCCGCCCCGTGACCATCTTGGGTGAGCCCGTGCTCCACCGCCGCGCCGATGAGGTCAAGGCCTTCGACGACGAGCTCAAGGCACTGGTCACTGACATGTACGAGACCATGGACGCCGCCAACGGAGTGGGCCTTGCTGCACCCCAGATCGGCGTGGGCCTGCGCATCTTCACCTACAAGATGGAAAACGACGACGGCGTCCCCGCCCGCGGCGTGGTGGTGAACCCCACGCTGACGGTCGGCAAGATCTCCGGCAATGCCCCCGACCCCGACGACGAGGTTGAAGGCTGCCTCTCCGTCCCCGGCATCGACTTCCCGCTCAAGCGCGCCGAATGGGTGCGCGTGCGCGGTTTCGATGTGGACGGCAATCCGCTGGACTTTGAGGCGACCGGCTGGTTTGCCCGCTGCATGCAGCACGAATACGACCACCTCGACGGCAAGCTCTACGTGGACCGGCTCAACGCCCGATTCAACAAGAAGGCCCGCCGCGCCGCCAAGTCCAACGGCTGGGGTGTGCCCGGCCTGACCTGGATGCCCGGCGTGGACCCGGACCCCTTCGGCCACTGATCCCCACTCCCGGGCCCGATAAATCACGGGCATGATTTATCGCGAACCTGGGGCGAGTGGGCCCCCGGTGACCGCCGCGGCACGCTGTGAGCTTCCTCCCATGAGTCTTTTATCACCCGTCATTCTGGGTAACATGCGCCACTGCCACCTCCCGGTGTGCAGTAGCTTGGCATAGAGAAAACTTGAGCTATTTTTGTCTGCCTGCCGGCTCCCACAAGGAGGGCGGGCGCAAAGGGGAACCATGTCCAGCACCACCACGCCCACGCCCGCACCCAGCTCCATCCCGCGCAAGGTCATTGGACTTGCAGTCGCCGGAGCTGTGGGCGGCTTCCTGTTCGGCTTCGACTCGTCGGTAGTCAACGGCGCCGTCGATGCCCTCCAGGGCCAATTCAAACTCAGCGATGCGCTCACGGGGTTCGCGGTCGCCGTCGCACTTCTGGGCTGCGCCCTCGGCGCCTACCTGGCCGGCAAGATTGCCGATGCCAAGGGTCGCATCCCCACCATGAAGCTTGGCGGCATGTTGTTCCTGGTGAGCGCGCTGGGCACCGGCCTGGCGTTCAGCGTGTGGGACTTGATCTTCTGGCGCATTGTGGGCGGGCTCGGCATCGGCCTGGCCTCCGTCATTGCCCCGGCGTACATTTCCGAGATCTCCCCTCGCAAGCATCGCGGCCGCCTGGCCTCCCTGCAGCAGCTGGCCATCACGATCGGCATCTTCGCGGCCCTGCTCTCCAACGCCCTGTTCGCCACCTCCGCCGGCGGTGCCGCCCAGGAGCTGTGGCTGGGACTGCCGGCGTGGCGCTGGATGTTCCTGGCCGGCGCCGTTCCCGCCGTGGTCTACTTCGGCATAGCCCTGGTGCTCCCCGAATCGCCGCGCTTCCTGGTCCTCCAGGGCAAGGACGAGGAAGCCGCCCGGGTGTTCAAGACCATCGCACCGGACGAGGACACCGAGCGCAGCATTCGCGAGATCAAGAACGCTGTCAAGGAGGACTCGCTCGCCGCCCGGAAGGGTTCGCTGCGCGGCAACCGCTTTGGCCTGATGCCGGTGGTCTGGATCGGCATCATCTTGTCCATGCTCCAGCAGTTCGTGGGCATCAACGTCATCTTCTACTACTCCACCACCCTGTGGCAGGCGGTAGGGTTCCAGGAAAAGGACTCCCTCACGATTTCCGTGGTCACCTCCGTGGTGAACATTCTGGTGACGCTCGTGGCGATCGCCCTGGTGGACCGGATCGGCCGCCGCCCCATCCTTCTCACCGGCTCCATAGGCATGGCCGTGTCCCTGGGCACCATGGCCCTGGCGTTCTCCGCGGCCAACGGCTCCGGCACCGACATCTCACTGCCCGGCGCCTGGGGCCCGGTCGCGCTCGTCGCCGCCAACGTGTTCGTCATCAGCTTCGGCGTCTCCTGGGGCCCGCTCGTCTGGGTGCTGCTGGGCGAAATCTTCCCCTCGCGCATCCGCGCCCGGGCCCTCGGCCTGGCCGCCGCGGCCCAGTGGATCGCCAACTTCCTCATCACGCTCACATTCCCGGTCATGGCAGCGGCGTCCCTGCCGCTGACCTACGGCATGTACGCGCTGTTTGCCGCGGCGTCGTTCTTCTTCGTCATGTTCAAGATCCCGGAGACCAACGGCATGTCCCTGGAGCAGGCGGAAACCCTCTTCGTGAAGAAGCCCAAGGCCGCCGCACAGCCCTAAGTGGCTCTGTCCGCCTCACTGGCGGTTCCTCGAATGGTGCTGCGCAGCGCCGCATGACTTGTGCGCATGCGCCGCTTCCGGTTTCATGCGCCTCGTTGGATAGCTATCTGGCGCATATCGAAACTGACTTTGGTCATGCGCACCGTTGGGGGTGCCATGTGGCGCAGCTCCTGCAGTGGCGCAACATTCCTGGGTGAATGCGGCGCATGCCCCAACCCGGATTTGGCCATGCGATTCATTCGGGGCGGGCGTTGCGCATGAATGACTCACAACCAGCCTGACGTAGAGGGCACCCCTTTTATGCGCCTCGTTGGATAGCTATCTGGCGCATATCGAAACTGACTTTGGTCATGCGCACCGTTGGGGGTGCCATGTGGCGCAGCTCCTGCAGTGGCGCAACATTCCTGGGTGAATGCGGCGCATGCCCCAACTCGGGTTTGGCCATGCGCAAGATGCGGCTCCGCGGCTGCGCATGAGGTCGGCAACGGGTTCGCTAAACTGGCCCAATGACCTTACGCACCACCTTGAGCCCCGGGCAGACCCTCGACATCCTGGGCATCGCCGCCGATGACCGCCCCGAAGCCCTCGAACTGCTGGAGGCTCCGGTGCGCCCCGGCGTGGAACGGGTCCTGGCGCACCTGGCCACACGCCTCGGCAGCGCCGACGACTCGAATCCGGAGCTCGGCACGGAGGAGGTGCCCGTCACCGAGATGGACTGGCTCGGCGCCATGATGCGGTTCACCCCGGAAGTTCTTGCTTGGCACGCCGGGCGGGGCATCCCCGAAGCGGTGTCGCACGCAACGCTGGCCGATTTTGGCCGCAACATGTCCATCAACCGCCGCGTCCACAACCGGTTCGGCATGGACACGTACAAGTGGCTCAACCATGTGTACTCCGGCCGCATTTACCAGCTGGGTCGGCTGCAGTACCTGATCCACCAGCCTTCCGCCGATATTCCGGGCGTCGGCGAGGGCGAGTGGATCCTTGGCGTCCACATCCCGGAAGGCGGCGGGCTCGGCCAGGCAGAGGTGGCCGGGAGCCTTGCCCTGGCGGCGGACTTCTTCGCCGCGCATTTTGCCGACAAGCCGGTGCGCACCGCCAACTGCGAATCCTGGCTGCTGGACCCGTACCTGTCCGCGAACATCGACCCCGCCTCAAACATCGCAAAGTTCGCCGCCCTCTTCACGCCCTACGGCACGCCCCGCGACGAACCCTCAGATGCCGTCTACTTCACCTTCCGCACGCGCAGCATGGAAAATCTTGCCCAACTGCCACGGGCCACGGCGCTGCAGCGCATTGTCCTGGAGCGGATCGACGCCGGCGGCGCCTGGCAGCTGGGCTTCGGGTACCTGGCGCTGCCCGGGTAGGTACAGTCGGACGCGGAAAGGCGGGCTCCCGGCACAGCGAAAGGGCTGCTTCCGTGCTGCGGTAAACTTGATAGTTGCGCCCTTGCCGCGGCTGGTCCCACCGCCGCCCGGTGCTCCACATTTTTTGCAGTTGTTCAAGAACTTCACCGCTAGAAAGTAGTCTTGTGTCCTCTCCGGCCCAGTCCCCCGCCCGCGCCACCGAAATTTCCGGCCAGGCGGAACGCCGCCGCACCTTCGCCGTCATCTCCCACCCCGATGCCGGCAAGTCCACGCTGACTGAAGCCCTGGCGCTGCACGCAAAGGTGATTGGCACGGCCGGCGCCACGAACGGCAAGTCCAACCGCAAGGACACCGTTTCTGACTGGCAGCAGATGGAGAAGGACCGCGGTATTTCCATTAGCTCCGCGGCACTGCAGTTCTCCTACCGCGACACTGTTATCAACCTGCTGGACACCCCCGGTCACGCAGACTTCTCGGAAGACACCTACCGTGTGCTGGCCGCTGTGGACTGCGCCGTCATGCTTGTGGACGCGGGCAAGGGCCTGGAAACGCAGACCATGAAGCTGTTCGAGGTCTGCCGCCAGCGCAACCTCCCGATCATCACCGTCATCAACAAGTGGGACCGCCCGGGCCTTGACCCGCTGGAGCTCATGGACGAGATCACCGAGCGCACCGGCCTGACTCCGATGCCGCTGACCTGGGCCATCGGCATCGCCGGCGACTTCCGCGGCGTGTGGGACATTCGCCGTGACGAGTTCGCCAAGTTTGCCCGCAACAGCTCCGGCGCCCAGATCGCGCTGACCGAATACCTCACCCCGGAGCAGGCCGCCGAGTCCGAAGGCGACGCATGGACGGACTCCACCGAGGAAGCCTCCCTGGTGGTGGACGAGGCAAACCCGCTGGACCTGGATGCCTTCTACGCCGGCAAGGCCACCCCCCTGCTGTTCTCCTCCGCGGCACTGAACTTCGGTGTCAAGCAGATCCTGGACACCCTCGTCGATTTCGCCCCGCCGGCCGCGCCCCGCGCCGACATCGACGGCAACGACCGCGCCGTCGACGCCCCGTTCTCCGGCTTCGTCTTCAAGGTCCAGGCCGGCATGAACCAGGCCCACCGCGACCACGTCGCCTTTGTCCGCGTCTGCTCCGGCATGTTCGAGCGCGGCATGGTGGTCACCCAGTCCCGCACCGGCAAGTCCTTCGCCACGAAGTACGCCCAGCAGGTCTTCGGCCGCGACCGCGAGGTCATCGACACCGCGTTCCCGGGCGACGTCGTCGGCCTGGTCAACGCCTCCGCCCTGCGCGTGGGCGACAGCCTCTTCGTCGAGGAACCCGTGGAATACCCGGCCATCCCGCTGTTCGCCCCCGAGCACTTCCAGGTGGCCCGTTCCAAGGACCCCAGCAAGTACAAGCAGTTCCGCCGCGGCATCGAACAGCTCGAGCACGAGGGCGTCATCCAAGTGCTGCGATCGGACCTCCGCGGCGATCAGGCACCCGTGCTCGCCGCCGTCGGACCCATGCAGTTCGAGGTGGTCGAGGACCGCATGCACCACGACTTCAACGCCCCCATGCGCCTGGAGCGCCTGCCGTACTCCCTCGCCAGATTGACGACGGCGGACGCGACGGCCACGCTGGCCAACCTCCATGGCGCTGAGGTGCTTGAGCGCTCCGACGGTGAGTTCCTGGCCCTGTTCAATGACATTTGGGCCATGCGCCGGGTGGAAAAGAACAACCCGGACTTGCCGCTGGCCGAAATCGGCACCTCCATGCAAAAGTAGGCTCCCGCCCTCTCTCGCAGGGCGACTCTCCCGACCACCCACTTCCCATGGACAGGGCATCGATCATGCACGTTGACATCTCCGGCAACGGGCGGCCGGTGCTGTTCCTGCATGGCGGTGGCGTTTCCGGGTGGATGTGGCGGCCGCTCCTGGACGTCCTGAACGGCGGGGTTCGCGCCGTCGTCCCCGACCTGCCCGGCCATGGCCAAAGCCGTGACACCGGCTACCTGTCCCACGATGAGACCGTTGGCAGGCTTGCCGGGCTGATCCGCAAGGAGGCCCCCGCTGGAGTGTTGCTGGTGGGCTTTTCCCTCGGTGCGCAGCTGGCCATCCGGCTGGCCGCCGATCATCCCGAACTCGTCAGCGGCGCCGTCATCATCAGCGCGGAAGCACAACCGGCACCGATGCCGCGTGCAACCTTGGCACTGCTGGGGTGGGCCGCTCCCCTGGCCCGGCAGGAGTGGTTTGCCCGCCTCCAGGCGAAACAGCTTTCCGTGCCTGGTGACCTGCTGGCCGAGTATGTCCGTGACAGCCGCGGCATCAGCCGCGACACGCTGCTCGCGAGCGTCGGTGAGAACATTCGCTTCACCCTGCCCGGCGCGTGGGGCGCGTTCCAGGGCAGCACTGCGGTCCTGGTCGGCGCCAAGGAGCGCAGGATCATGCGCAGCTCCGCCCGGACCATCCATGAAGCCGCCGGTGGCAGCCTGCTCGTCGTGCCCAATGCCGCACACGACATGCCGTTCACCCAGCCGCAGCTTCTTGCAGGCGTGATTCACCGGCAACTTGCCCCTTGATTCCCACCGCCTGCCACGCACGCCTCACGGCGGGTAGCCGGAGGGCAGGCTTTGCTGTTTCGGGCAGAGGCCGAGAACCCGCTGCATGGCCGCCTTTTCCGCCGGGGTCACCCAGAGGCGGTACGCGGCCTTCACGGAAATCTGCCGCGCCACATACTGGCAACGGAAGCCCTTGTTGGGCGGCAGCCAGGTGGCGGCGTCGCTGGCGGACTTGTCCTGGTTGGCCTGCCCATCCACGGCCAGGAGGTTCAGCGGATCGTTGGCCAGGCTCTGGCGCTGCTGGGCGGTCAGTGCCGCGGCACCGCTCTGCCAGGCGTTGCCGAGCGCCACAACATGGTCAATCTGAACGTCGCCGCTGCTGTCCCTGCCGCGCTTGAACGCCACCTCTTTCCCCGTGTACGGTTCCTGCAGCGTTCCCGCCGCCACGGTGCACAGCTGGCCGTCCGCCAGCGCGGTCGCGGTCAGATCGCGGCGGAGGATATCGTTGCGGGTGTCGCAGCCATTGGCGTCGGCGTCCAGCCAGGCCTCACCGAAGGCACTGCGCTGGTAGTTGTTCCCCGGCGACCTTCCCTTGACCTGCAGCGTCTCCAGGACAGCCAGCGCCGTGGCGGGCCCAACGTCGACCACGGGCGCGCCCAGCACGGGAGGTGCGGGGCGCAGGGAGGGTGGAGGTCCGGCGTCGGGCTCAAAGGGCCAGCGCCCCGAGGTGTGCAGCCAGCCGGCCAGGACCACCGCAACCACCGCGAGCAGCACGGCGGCGGACACAAAGGGTGGGCGCCGCGGGCCGTGTACCGCCGGGGTGGAGGGTGCGGGCCGTCTCGGGCGCGCCGGGTAGCGCTGCCGTGCGTGTTGTGCCATTGCCGCCCCATCCCCGAACTGCGCTGCCTGGCGGGCGCGGCCAGGCCATGCGGATCGTGATGGTTCAAGTTTAGGGTCCTCGGCGAAATGCTGCCGCCGGTTATCCACAGGGGCGGTATCACCGCCGCCGGGTGGCGCCTCCACCACGGCGGATTGCGACAGCGTTGCCGAGAAACCAGCCATTGCTGCGATGGCGTTGGGGAGGTTGGTGCGGTGCGGGAGAAGAAATGGTGTGGTGGGCATTTGGTGCGTCGGGCCCACGCCGCGACGGCAAATATGTGGATAGGGCAGCCGATACGCCGGGTTTTGTCATCCGCCGCCGTTACCGGCGACGGAGAGGCAACCATCCATCTACGAACGCCGTTGCCGACGCCCTCTAGCAGCCTACCCAGGCACTCGGGCGAACAGCCCTCAATCATGCCCTGTCTGGCCTTGCTCCGGGTGGGGTTTACCTAGCTCCCCCAGTCACCTGGGGCACTGGTGGTCTCTTACACCACCGTTTCACCCTTACCCGCTCCGGCCTAAGCCGTGCTGGCGGTCTACTTTCTGTGGCACTTTCCTGCGGGTCACCCCGAGTGGGCGTTACCCACCACCCCGTTCTGTGGAGCCCGGACGTTCCTCGAGCCACTTGCGTGACGCGCGGTTGCCTAGCTGCCCTATCCAGCTGCCCAGTCTACTCCAAGTAGACGGGGCGTTTACGCAAGGCAGACGCCCTCCGGCGGGCCGAATGCGGAAGGCGCGTGACCGGCGTCGGCCATCAAGGTCCGACGCCGGACACCCGCCCTGGGTGCCTGGGGCTATCCGCGGAGGGTGGCCGTGTGCTCCACTGCGGGGAACTGGCGCGGGTGCACGCCGGCCATTTCCTCCATGACGCGGACCACCTGGCAGCTGTAGCCGAACTCGTTGTCGTACCAGACGTACAGGACCAGGTGCTTGTCCGTGCTGATGGTGGCGAGGCCGTCTACGATTCCGGCGCGGCGGGAGCCCACGAAGTCGCTGGAAACGACTTCCGGGGAGTCGATGAAGTCGATCTGCTTGCGCAGGCCGGAGTTCAACGAGATGTCGCGCAGGTAGGTGTTGACCTCTTCCTTGGTGGTGCCATTTTCCAAGGTCAGGTTCAGGATGGCCATGGAGACGTTGGGCGTGGGGACTCGGATGGAGTTGCCGGAGAGCTTGCCTTCAAGCTCCGGCAGGGCCTTGGCCACGGCTTTCGCTGCGCCGGTTTCGGTCAGGACCATGTTCAGTGCTGCGGAGCGGCCGCGGCGTTCGCCGTTGTGGAAGTTGTCCGTCAGGTTCTGGTCGTTGGTGAAGGAGTGGACGGTTTCCACGTGGCCGTGGACGATCCCGTAGCGGTCGTTGAGGACCTTCAGTACCGGAGTAATGGCGTTGGTGGTGCAGGAGGCTGCCGTGATGATCTTGTCATCCGGGGCGATGACGGCATGGTTGATGCCATGGACCACGTTCTTCAGGGCGCCCTTGCCGGGGGCCGTCAGCAGGACCTTGGCAACACCCTTGCTTTGCAGGTGCTGGGACAGGCCTTCCTCGTCCCGCCAGCGGCCGGTGTTGTCCACGACGAGGGCGTCGCTGATGCCGTAGGCGGTGTAGTCGATGGTTGCCGGGCTGTCCGAGTAGATGACCTGGATGGCCGTGCCGTTGGCCTGGATCGTGTTGTTGTCCTCATCGATGGTGATGGTGCCGTGGAAGGGGCCGTGGACTGAGTCGCGGCGCAGCAGGCTGGCACGCTTGGTGAGGTCCTTGGGGCCGCCCTTGCGAACCACGATGGCGCGCAGGCGCAGGCCGTGGCCGCCGCCCTCGTGTTCGATCAGGATGCGGGCCAGCAGGCGCCCGATGCGGCCGAAACCGTACAGGACCACGTCGGTGCTGTGGCGTTCGTCGGCGCCGTACTTGTTGACGATGTCGGCCAGTTCGGTGCGCAGGTACGCTTCCAGGCTGTCCGCGTTGGAGGACTTGAAGCCTGCGTTGAGACGGGCCACATCCAGGGAGGCTGCGCCCAGCTGCATTGTTGAAAGGACCTGCAGGATGGGCAGGGTTTGTTCTACGGGCAGTTCCACGTCATCGACCTGGCGCGCAAAACGGTGCGCCTTCAGGATGCTGATGACCGACTGGTTGATGAGTGAGCGGCCGTGGATGCTGGTCAGGACATTGTTGTCCCGGTAGAGCCGGCCAATGAGCGGGATCATAGCCTCGGCCATGGCTTCACGTTCCATCCAGGAGTCCAGGACGGCGTCGGAGTTGTTGTCAACGAGTTGCTGCACCACTTGATATATCCTCTTCCAGCTCAAAACACCCTTGGTTCAAGCCGAATCCAGTCTGGCAGCCGATGTGCCTTACCGGCGAGTTCAGTGAGCCCTTTCACTAGACCGGTCTATCCCCGCGCCCTCCTGCAACTCGCTTCGCTCGCAGCGGGACCCCCGGGCGCGTGGGCCCGCGTCACAAAGCCGATAAGCTCATCTGGTGCTTATTCTGCTTCCCCCTTCCGAAGGCAAGACCCCCGCCGGCGCCGGCGTCCCGGTCGACCTGGCCGCCCTGAGCTTTCCCGAACTGACCGATGCCCGCCAGGAAGTGGCGGAGGCCCTGGCCCTCGTTTCCGGCAGGGAGGATGCCCTGGCGAAATTGGGCGTCGGCGCGTCGCTGGTCCACGAGGTCAGCCGCAACACGCGGCTCGCCCATGAACCCGCGGCCCCCGCGCACAGCATCTACACCGGCGTCCTGTTCGACGCCCTTGGCTACCAAAGCCTCACGCCGGCGCAAAGGCGCAAGGCGGATTCCGCCGTCGTGGTTGTCTCAGGGCTGTGGGGTGCCGTGGGTTTTGCCGACAGCATTCCCGCGTACCGCCTGTCGATGTCGGTGGGGCTGCCGGGGCTGGGCAAACTGGCCAGCTACTGGAAGCCGAAGCTGGCCGCCGCCGTGGCTGGGCATGCGGAGGGGCACCTGCTGGTGGACTGCCGCTCGAGCAGCTACGCCGCCGCCTGGGTTCCCGACCCGGCCCGCACGGTGTCCGTCAACGTTTTCACGGAGCGCGACGGTGTCCGCAAGGTGGTCTCGCACTTCGCCAAGCACACGCGCGGGGAACTGGCCCGGCATTTGATTGTCCGCCGCGGCAAGGCTCCGGAAACGCCCGCGCAGCTTGCGAAGGCCGCTGCGGAAAAGTGGACAGTTGAGCTTGTGCCGGGGACCGCGCGCAAGGCACACTCCCTGAACATCATCCTCGAGGACTGACGGCAGGCACAGGCGCCGCACTATTTGATAATTGCCGCCGTTTGGGACAACTGCCGTGGTGTGGTCCGTGGCATTCGTCCCATACGGCGGCATTTATGCACTGGCACCACCGGCGACCAGCTCAACCTCGAAGCCGTCGGCATTTTCCAGGTAGGCGGCGTAATGTCCGGCGCCGCCGGCATGGGGATGCAATTCCGGGAACATGAGCGTCCAGCCCCGATTTGTTGCGGCCGCCGCGAGGGCGTCCACGGCCGATGCCGGACCGGCGGCGAACGCGAGATGGTTCAGTCCCGCACTGCGCCGCCGGTGCGGGCCTGAAACGTGGGGCCCGGCCTCAAGGACGATGTACTCCCCCGCACCCTGCCAACTGCCGCCGTGGGCCCATTCGGACTCCAGCCGGTATCCCAGCTGTTCCAGCATCCAGCCCAGGCAGGCCTTGGCCCGCGGATAGTCCTCGACCCAGATTTCCACGTGGTGCAGCCGCCCCGTGGCGCTGAGGGGGCTGCTCAGCCCCACTCCTCCGAGCGGACCAGGATTGCGCCCGAATCGGGGCAGAACACGATGGTGTCGGCAGCGGCCTTCTTGATTTCCACGAGGTCGCCGGCGCTGAGCTCCATGCCGGATCCCTCGGATTTTCCGTGGAACAGCCGGGCTGCGCCCACGCCGTACTTGGCCAGGGTGCGGTCGTAGATGGCCAACAGGGCGGGGTCGAAGGTGGCGGCCAGTTCGGCACGCTCGGCAAGTGTTGCGTCGCGCTCCATCTTCAGCCCGGCCAGCTTGCTGCGGACTTCATCCAGGACCTCGTCCAGCACCGACTGCATCTGCTCCACGAGCCCCCGCTGGGCCTCCTGCCGCGCCACGGCTTCCTCGAAGGCCTCCATGGCTTCCAGCTGGGTGTCTTCAAGTTCAGACCGGCGCCGGCCCAGGGATTCGATCTCGCTCTGCAGCGCCATCAGGTCCTTGGACAGGCCCGTGCCGCTGTTGAGCTTGGCCTCGTCACGGTCAATGCGGGCCACGACGGCGGCCACGTCGTCTTCGGCCTTGGTCAGGGCCCGCTGGGCGTCCCCGACGGCGGTGTCCAAGACGACCTGGTCGCTCTTGGCCGCCGTCACTCCCCCGTGCAGGTCGGGAAGGCGGGGGTCTTCCTTCAGTGCTTTCGCCTGAACGTCGAGCCCCCGCAACTTTCCGTCCAGAGACTGAATGTCAAGCAAGCGCAGTTGCTCGCCCGGTGCTGCCTTGGCCATGTGTGTCCTCCTGCATGCCTGGTGTGGATCAGTGGGTTGTTGCCCCCAAGCTTAGCGGCCGAGGGACCCGCCGCGAGCCCGCGAGCGGCGGGAGGCCGATAAGCGTTAGCGGCCGAGGGACCCGCCGCGAGCCCGCGAGCGGCGGGAGGCCGGCAATCGTTAGGTTCCCGGTGTCAGGATGAAGTCCCAGGGATCCGTGTTGATTTGGCTGACGGCAAGCTCGGCCGCAAAGCCCTGGTCGGCGAGCACGTTCCCCAGCGCCTCGGCTGCGGCCGGCAGCCACAGCCATTCGCTGGCAAAGTGGGACAGGTCGATCAGGTACGGCCGCCCGTCCCCGCGCACGTCCCTGGCCTCAGATGCGGGATGATGCCGGAGGTCGGCCGTCACAAACACGTCCGCATCGCTGGCGCGCACGGCGTCAAACAGGCTGTCGCCGGCGCCGCCGCACACGGCAACCTTGCGCACCAGCGCATCCTTGTCCCCGGCCACGCGGACTCCGCCGGCCACGGCGGGAAGGGACAGGAACACGCGGGCTGCGAGGTCGCCCAGCTTTTCCGGGCCGGCCAGCACGCCAACGCGACCGATGCCTTCCTCAACCAGGCCATGTGGAGTGCGGACCAGCGGCTCCACGTCGCCCAGGCCGATGACGTCGGCGAGGACGTCCGAGACGCCGCCCACGGCGCTGTCGCCATTGGTGTGGACCGTCAGCAGGGCGCAGCCGGCCTCGATGAGCCGGTGCACCGCCCTCCCCTTGCCGGTGGTCGCCGCAACGGAGTTTACGCCCTTCAGCAGCAACGGGTGGTGGGTAATCAGGAGCTGGGCACCCCATTCGATGGCCTCGTCAATCACTTCAAGGGTGGGGTCCACGGCGAACATGATCCTGTCCACCACGGCCTCGGTGCGTCCCACGACCAGGCCCACCCGGTCCCAGGCCTCCGCGAGGGATTCGGGCCACAGCTCCTCGATGGCCACCAGGACATCCGCCAGCACAGGCGATTCAAGGTTGTCGCCTGTTTCCGGGGTGCCCACGGGAAGTTCGACGCCGGTCCCGCCGTCCGCTGTCTCTGCGCCAGACGCATCGGCCAGGTGGGCGCCGGGAGTGCCGGCCTCGTGGAGTGCGGGCACTGCTGCCACGCGGGCTGCGGGAGTGTCGGCCAGATGGAGCGGCTGGGCGGCCGAAACGTCGGCGGGGGCGGTGTGCGCACCGGCGGCAACGGCGCCGCCATCAAGCGGGGCTGCAGGCTCGCCGGCGGCGCTGCCGGATGAAAGTTCATCGACGGACGGGGCTCCGGCACCGCCGGGGGTGCCCGTTTCGGCGGCCGGCGCGGCTTCCGCGGAAGGCGTTCCGGCGCCTGCGGATGCAGCCGCGGCCGGCGCGTCTGCCTGGCCGGCCGAAGTGTCGGTGACGGTGGCGCCCTGGCCGGCTCCGGCGTCGGGCATGGGGAAAGTGGGATCCTTGCTCATGCTCCTACCTTACTGGCGGCAAAGGCTGTTGAGGGACCGTAACAATGCACGGGAATCATGTGGGCCCCATATGACTTGTATGTGACATGACGACTTTTGTTTTGGGCGGCGGCTGCTTCTGGTGCCTCGACGCCGTGTATCAAATGACCAAGGGCGTGGAATCGGTGGTGTCCGGATATACGGGCGGCGCGCTTCCCAACCCCAGCTACGAACAGATCTGCTCCGGCATGACGGGCCATGCCGAGGTGGTGTCGGTGACGTTTGACGAATCCGTGATCCCGGCGGACGTCATCTTGGACATGTTCTTTGTCCAGCACGACCCCACCACCCTCAACCGCCAGGGGTACGACGTCGGCACCCAGTACCGCTCCGTCATGTACTATCGCACGGCGGAGGAGGAAGCCTTGTTCCGGGCCGCGATTGCACGGAACCAGCAGCTCTGGGCGGACCCGATTGTGACTGAGGTTTCGCCGCTGGGCGTCATCTACGAGGCCGAGGACTACCACCAGGACTTCTATGCGCAGCGGCCCGAGGTGGGCTACTGCCAGGTCATTATCAACCCCAAAATCGCAAAAGTGCGAAAACATTACGCCGCGTGGCTTGCCGCCTAGAACCCGGGCGCCGGACTCGCTACGCTTTCGATAACAATTGCGCACGGTTCCGTTGGCGGGCGCACCCCACCCGTTGCATGTCTCATGCTTGCACGAATGAACTAAGGACCACCCATGGCTCGTATTTATGACAATGTCACCAAACTGGTTGGCGGCACCCCCCTGGTGCGCCTGAACCGCCTGACCGAGGGCCTTGGCGCCACCGTTGTGGTGAAGCTGGAGTTCTACAACCCCGCCAACAGCGTCAAGGACCGGATCGGCGTTGCCATCGTCGACGCCGCTGAGGCCTCGGGCGAGCTGAAGCCGGGCGGCACCATTGTGGAAGGCACCTCCGGCAACACCGGCATTGCGCTGGCCATGGTGGGCGCTGCCCGCGGATACAAGGTCATCCTGACCATGCCGGAGACCATGTCCACCGAGCGCCGGGTCATGCTGCGCGCCTACGGCGCCGAGATTGTGCTGACCCCGGGCTCCGAGGGCATGCGCGGCGCCGTCGAGAAGGCCAAGGAAATTGTAGCCAACACCGAGAACGCCATCTGGGCCAAGCAGTTCTCCAACCCCGCCAACTCCGACATCCACCGCACCACCACGGGCGAGGAAATCTGGGAAGACACCGATGGCGCCGTTGACATCCTCGTGGCAGGCATCGGCACCGGCGGCACCATCACCGGCGCAGGCCAGCTGCTGAAGAAGCGCAAGCCCGAGGTACAGGTTGTGGCCGTCGAGCCCATTGACTCCGCCATCCTGAACGGCGGCGCCCCCGGCCCGCACAAGATCCAGGGCCTGGGCGCCAACTTCATCCCGGAGGTCCTGGACCAGGGCATCTACGATGAAGTCCTCGACGCCACCATCGAGGATTCAGTTGCCGTTTCGCGGGCACTGGGCAACCAGGAAGGCATCCTCGGCGGCATCTCCGCCGGTGCCGCCGTTTGGGGCGCCCTGGAGCTGGCCAAGCGCCCGGAGAACGCCGGCAAGCTGATTGTTGCCGTGGTCCCCGACTTCGGCGAACGCTACATCTCCACCGTCCTGTTCGACGACATCCGGAGCTGACCGCCCACGCATCCCCAGTGTTCCGGGGTCTGAGACCCCGGAATATTTCCCGCATCACCGGCGCTGTGCCGGTGGTGCGGGTCTTCTGGTATCTGGGCCCGCCGGCACAGCTTGACGTTTTGAGAACCCGGCCGCGCATTCCGCGCGGCAACCAACTGAAAGAAGTCCGTGGGATTTTTCGGCACCATACGCGAGGACCTGGATTCCGCGCGCTCACATGACCCGGCAGCACGCGGCAACGTGGAGAACTTTTTCGTCTACTCGGGGCTGCACGCCATCTGGGTCCACCGGCTCACGCACAAGATGTGGGCCCAGCCGGCACTGCGCTTCCCCGCACGCGTCCTCTCTCAGTTGGCCCGGTTCACCACCGGCATTGAGATCCATCCGGGCGCCACGATCGGGCGGCGCTTTTTCATCGACCACGGCATGGGCGTGGTGATCGGCGAAACCAGCGAAATTGGCGACGACGTCATGATCTACCACGGCGTGACCCTGGGCGGGCGCTCGCTCGCGAAGACCAAGCGCCACCCCACGATCGGCAACCGCGTCACGATCGGCGCCGGCGCGAAGGTCCTGGGCCCCATCCACATCGGCGACGACTCCGCTGTGGGCGCCAACGCCGTGGTGGTCAAGGATGCCCCGCCCAGCTCAATCCTCACCGGCATCCCCGCCAAGGTCCGGCACCGCGACTCCAGCAAGGAGATGGCCCCGGCCGTGGACCCCGCGGAGTACATCGACCCCGCCATGTGGATCTAACCCGCACCCCCGCTCTTTTTTCCGTGCGTCAGTTGGATCCTTCGGTGTTTTTCGGCCGATAACAGCCGCACACATTCTTGTTGTTAAAGCTCGACGGCGGCCGGCTCCTTTCAAGGGAAAGGTGCCGGCCGCCGTCGTGCTTCATGCCCTTCCCCGGTCTATGACGCAGTTACTGCATCGAAATCGCTTGGAAAACGCTTTCTACGTGCAACAACCGCGTCATAGACGGGAAGGGGGACTGCTAGTGGGTGTCGACTGCGCTGACTTCGCTCTTGTCGCCGCTCCACTGGGTGTGGAAGGTGCCTTCTTCGTCGACACGGTTGTACGTGTGGGCGCCGAAGAGGTCGCGCAGGCCCTGGGTCAGTGCGGCGGGCAGGCGCTTGCGGCGCAGTCCGTCGTAGTAGGCCAGCGAGGAGGAGAAGACGGGCACCGGGATGCCCAGCTGGACCGCCGTGGCCACGACGCGGCGCCAGGCCGGGAGGACCTCGGCGATTTCCGCGGCGAAGGCCGGTGCGAAGAGCAAGTTCGCGGGCTTCTCCTCGGCGGCGTAGGCCTTGGTGATGTCCTTGAGCAGCTCGGCACGGATGATGCAGCCGCCGCGCCACAGCGAGGCGATCTCGTCCAGCTTCAAGTCCCAGTTGTACTCGGTGGCTGCGCTGGTGAGCATGTCGATGCCCTGTGCGTAGCTGATGAGCTTGGAGGCGTAGAGCGCCTGGCGGACGTCTTCAACGAAGTTCTCGCCCAGGTCCACGGCAACCTCGTGGCCGGCCAGGACTTCCTGGCCGATGGCACGCTGGTCGCGCTGGCTGGAGAGGCCGCGGGCGAACACGGACTCGGCGATCGCGGAGGTGGGTGAGCCCAGGTCCAGTGCGGACTGGACCGTCCAGCGGCCCGTGCCCTTCTGGCCTGCGGAGTCGACGATGACATCAACCAGCGGCTTGCCGGTCTTGGCGTCGACGTGGCCCAGGACCTCGGCGGTGATTTCGATCAGGAAGGAGGCCAGCTGGCCTTCGTTCCACTTGCCGAAGATTTCAGCCTGCTCTGCGGGCTCAATGCCGGCGCCGCTGCGGAGGAGGTCGTAGGCTTCGCCGATGACCTGCATGTCGGCGTATTCGATGCCGTTGTGGACCATCTTTACAAAGTGGCCGGCGCCGTCGGTGCCGATCCAAGCACAGCAGGGCTGGCCGTCGACCTTGGCGGAGATCTTTTCCAGCAGCGGGCCGAGGGCGTCGTAGGACTCCTTGGAGCCGCCGGGCATGATGGAGGGGCCGAGCAGTGCGCCTTCTTCACCGCCGGAGACGCCAACGCCAACGAAGTGCAGGCCCTTCTCGGCCAGTGCGGCTTCGCGGCGGCGGGTGTCCAGGTAGTGCGAGTTGCCGCCGTCGATGATGATGTCGCCCTCTTCCATGAGCGGCACCAGTGAGTCGATCACGGAGTCGACCGGGCCGCCGGCCTTGACCATGATGAGCACGCGGCGGGGCTTCTCGAGGGAGTCAACCAGTTCGGCCAGGGTTTCAGTGCGGACGAATACGCCTTCGGAGCCGTGGGCTTCGAGCAGGGCGTCGGTCTTTTCAACCGAGCGGTTATGCAGGGCAACGGTGTATCCGTTGCGGGCCAGGTTGCGGGCCAAGTTTGCGCCCATGACCGCGAGGCCTGTGACGCCGATCTGTGCAGTGCCGGTTTGTGCAGACATACTACCTCCAGAGAGAAATAAACAGGTTTCCTACAGCTTATCGGTGATGAAGCCGGTTCCCCAGCTGATTCCATGATTTGGATGGTCTGGGCCGTCACAATTGAAATGAAACGTGGCAACCGGCTGCCAACTTGACGCCTCAGGCCCCGAAGTTGAGGAGCACTTTGCCCGAAACGGCAGAGTCCTTGGCCATTGCAAACGCTTCCAACGCATCGCCGAGTGCATACTCATGCGTGATCACCGGATCAACAAACAACGAGCCCTCAGCCAGTGCGGCAATGACGTCGTCAATTTCATTGTTGAAGCGGAAGGATCCAACGAGCTCCAGCTCGCGGACAATGGCCAGCGAAATGGCAACCGGTTGTGGCCCGGAGGGCAGCAGGCCCACCATGACTACGCGGCCGCCCCGGACAGCACCGTTGATGGCCGAGGCCAGGCCAAAATGGTTCCCGGAAGACTCAATCACCACGTCCGCCTCCACTGCAGCTATGGCTTCCGTGTCGCCCGCGTGGAGCACTGCGTCGGCGCCGACGGCCTGCGCGATTTCCAGCGGCTTGGCATGCATGTCCACGGCAGTGATGTGGGCGGCGCCTGCGCGCTTGAGCACTGCCACGGCCAGGGCACCGATCGGCCCGCAGCCCACAACGAGGGCGGTCTTGCCGCGGACCTCCCCCGCTCGGGCAACCGCATGCCACGCCACGCTGGCGGGCTCCACCAGGGCCGCACCCCTCAGCGACAGCCCTTCCGGCAGCTCGCGAAGCATCCGGGTTGGCAGGTTGGCGTAGCGCAGGAAGGCTCCGTCGGTGTGCGGATGCCGGGCGGCGCTGCCCAGGTATGTGCAGCCCGGTGACAGGTTGGGCCGGTCCAGCGGGTACCGGGCGGCGCCGGGCGCCGGCGTGGCGGGGTGAACGGCGACGGGCGTTCCCACTCCGGGGCCGGTGCCGTCCGCAGCAGCGCGAACAACTATCCCCACCACTTCGTGGCCCAGGACCATGGGGTCCTTGAGGATGGATTCACCCGCGGCGCCGTGCAGCCAGTAGTGCAGGTCGGAGCCGCAGATGCCGCCGTAGGCAATCTCCACGACTGCCTGGTCTGCGGCGGGAACTGCCAGGGCCACGTCCTCGATGCGCAGGTCGTCCTTGCCGTGGGCCACCACGGCCGGGGCGCTTTCGGGAAGGTCAAAGTTCTCAGCCATGGTGCTAGACCACCACCGTCATGCCGCCATCGATGAAGATGGTCTGGCCGTTGACAAAGTTCGAGGCGTCGGAGGCCAGCCACACGGCCGGGCCCACCAGGTCCTGTACAGTGCCCCAGCGGTTGGCGGGGGTGCGGCCCAAGATCCAGGAGTTGAACTTTTCGTCGTCCACCAGGTTTTGGGTCATCTCGGTGTGGATGTATCCGGGGGCGATCCCGTTGATCTGCAGCCCGCCGGAGGCCCATTCGGCCGTCATTGCGCGGGTCAGGTTCCGCAGGCCGCCCTTGGCCGCGGTGTACGCGGCGATGGTGGGGCGGGCCAAATCCGTCTGCACCGAGCAGATGTTGATGATCTTGCCGCGCCCGCGGGCCAGCATGCCGCGGGCGGCTTCGCGGCCCACGAGGAACGCGCTTGTCAGGTCGGTGCTCAGAACCCGGTCCCAGTCCTTGACGTCAAGGTCCAGCAGCGGCACGCGGTGCTGGATGCCGGCGTTGTTGACCAGGATCTCCAGCGGCCCCACGTTGCCCTCGATCCAGGCAATGCCCTCGGCCGCAGCAACGTCGCTCGTGACATCGAAGGCCAGCGAGCGGATCTGCCCGGGGGCAAAGTCCGCAGCCATGGCCGCCTCGGCCGCCGCCAGCCTCGCTTCGTTCAGCCCGTTGAGCACCACGGTCGCCCCGGCCTCCGCCAGCCCGCGGGCCAGGGAATTTCCAATCCCGCGGCTGGACCCTGTCACGAGGGCCGTCCTGCCTGTCAGGTCAAATAATCCACTCATCAATTCATCCTTGTTAATAGGGAGTTCCAAAAACCTTCAATGGCCATGCCGGCCTGCCGCGTCACGGCGTGCCGTGCCCCACGGCGCCGGGCTGCTGCCCGCGGCCCAACCGGGCGATCGATTCGCGCACGACCGTCAGGTCCTGCTCACCCAGCCCCTGGTCCTTCAAGGTGCCGTACAGTGCATGGCCGGCAGTTGCCATGGGCACAGCCGACCCCACGGCAGCGGCACTTTCGAGCACGAACCCCAGGTCCTTGTGCATGAACTTTGCCGGCCCCGTGGGCGTATAGTCCTTGGCGGCGATCCTCGGACCGGCGAGCCGGAGGACGGCACTGCCGGCGAGGCCGCCGGCCAGGACTTCAAAGAGTGCCGCGACGTCCATCCCCGAGCTCTCGGCGAGCTCGGCAGCCTCGGCGAGTGCCGCCGTCGTGGTTCCGACAAGGAGCTGGTTGCAGGCCTTCGCGAGGGAGCCGCTGCCCAGCGGGCCCAGCAGGCGTACGGTGGTCCCCATGCTGTCCAGGACCGGGCGGACCAGCTCAAATTCACCAGGTTCCGCGCCGGCCATGATGGCCAGCGTGCCGCTCGCGGCACCCACGGTGCCGCCGCTGACGGGGGCGTCGATGACGAAGGCCCGCCCGCCGGTGGCGACATGCACCTCCCCGCCGAATGCCTGGACCGCCTGCGGGGAGACACTGCTCATGACCACGACGGCGGTTCCCGGCTCCGGGGGTGACTGCCGCCAGGCGTCGAGCAGCGGGGCGGCGGAGTCCTTGATGTGTCCGAGGTCCGGAAGCATGAAGATGATGACATTGAGGCTGCGCATGTCGGCGACGCCGGCTGCGGCCTGCGCGCCCTGGCCTGCCAGGTTCTGCACGGCCGGTGCCGAGCGGTTCCAGACCGTCACGGGCCAGCCGGCCCGAAGCAGGTTGGCGGCCATGGGCGCCCCCATGTGGCCTAGGCCGACAAATCCGACGGTCAGCGGATCTTTCTGCCTCGAAGTTGTGGTTTGCACCATTTGTTACCAGTCCTCACAACGTTGTGGTTTGGATGCTGACGTGAAACATTGCCATATCTGTTCAGTATTCTATCCACAATTCAGTATGATGAACACTATGACCTCAAATAATCTCACCGTCGCGATTGCAGTCCCCCTCGAAGCCGAGCATGTGGAGGCCATCCGCGCCGCCAACCCGGCCGTCACAGTCATATACGAACCCGAGCTGCTCCCCCAGGAGCGCTTCCCTGCCGACCATGCAGGCGACCCTGCCTTCAAGCGAACCGAAGAGCAGGAGGCGCGCTACTGGGAGATGCTCCGCAGTGCAGACGTCCTGTACGGCTTCCCCAACGAAAGCCCGGCCGGCCTGGCCAAAATTGCCTCCAGCGAAAAGCTCCAGTGGATCCAGGCCATGGCCGCCGGTGCCGGCGGGGCCGTCAAGGCGGCGCAGCTGCCGGAAGAGGCCCTCTCCCGCATCAAGGTCACCAGCTCGGCAGGCGTGCACAGCCTGCCGCTGGCTGAATTCGCCATGATGGGCGCGCTCAACGGCCTCAAGCGCACCGCCGAGCTCGCCGCAGACCAGGCCGCCAAGCACTGGCCCGAGCTGCGAACCCCCACCCGCCTCGCGAGCGGCTCCAATGTGGTCATCACGGGCCTGGGCGAGATCGGCCTCGAAACCGCCCGCCTGGCCCGCGCCCTGGGCATGAACGTCAGCGGCACCAAGCGCACCGTGGAGCCCATCGACGGCATCGACACCGTCACCGACACGGCAGGGCTGCCCGGCCTCGTCGCCTCGGCCGACATCCTCATCAACACCCTCCCCGGCACCCCGTACACGGAAAAGATGATCAACGCCGAGATCTTCGCCGCCATGAAGCCGGGAACCATCGTGGTCAACGTGGGCCGCGGCACGGTCATCGACGAGGACGCGCTGTTCGAGGCGCTCAACAACGGCCAGGTGTCCTACGCCTGCCTGGACGTGTTCGCCGTGGAGCCGCTGCCGGAGGCCAGCCCGCTGTGGGAGCACCCGCGCGTCATGGTCTCTCCGCACACCTCGGCCCTCAGCCAGGCCGAGAACCGCCTTATCGCCGAGCGCTTCATGGAGAACCTGAAGCGCTTTCAGGCCGGCACCCCGCTGCTGCACGAGGTAGACACGGTCCACTTCTACTGACAATTCCGGCATAGGGGAGCTGCCATCGGGCGGCTCCCCTTTTGTGTGCCCTCACCCTTTTTGCGGCCCCCGGGAATGGGCGACGGCGATGCGCACCACCCGGGGCGGGCCGCCTCTCCCGTCGATGCCGCATGAAGCACCCCGGCGCTCGGTGCGCTTCCGGCGCAAGGCACGCCCCGCCGTCGAACATCAAGGCCGTTAAGCGGGTGCGGCGCCTGCCGAAGCAGGCGCCGCCGGGGTGTTTCGAAGGGTTAGGAGGCGTCCTCAACCAGGTTGAGGTCGCGGCCCACGGTTTCGGGAGTGACGAACGTGGTGAAGAAGGAGATGCCTGCAAGCACCGCGGAGTACACGGCCAACACCAGCCAGGAGTGGTTCGTGGCAGCCAACAGGGCCACACCAACAATCGGCGCAATGCCGCCGGCGAACACGGCCGAGATTTCGCGGCTCATGGCGACGCCGGTGAAGCGGTGGGTTGAGCCGAAGAGCTCGGGGAGCATGGCGCACTGCGGGCCAAGCATGGACTGCACGCCGATGGAGATGCCCACCACCATGACCGCCCAGACGAGCCAGACATGGCCCAGGGTGATGAGGTAGAACGCAGGGAAGGCGAAGAGCAGCTGGAAGAGTGCGCCGTAGCGGTAGACCTTGACGCGGCCAATGCGGTCGGAGATGGCACCGAAGGTGATGACCATGACGGCGGCGAATCCTGCCGCGATCAGCAGGCCCACGGGGCCGATGAACTTGTCCCCTTCAAACACGCCGCCCTTGGCGGCCATGAAGCCAACCAGGAGGGTGGAGTAGATGCTGGAGTTGCCGTTTTCACCCATGCGCAGGCCGATGCCGATCAGCACGTTCTTCTTGGAGGTGCGCCACAGCGAGCCCAGCGGGTTCTTGGTGACGTTCTTGTGCTTCTCCAGTTCCTGGAAGACAGGGGTTTCCTTGAGCTTGAGGCGGATGTACACGGCGACGCCGATCAGCAGGATGCTGGCCAGGAACGGAACGCGCCACAGCCAGCCTTCCAGGACCTCGGGGTTGGCCATGCCAAGCAGCGCGAAGGTTCCGGCACCCAGCAGCGTGCCCACCTGGATGCCCACGAAGGGCAGCGCGGCGAAGAAGCCGCGTCGCTTGCGCGGGGCCACCTCGGAGATCAGGGTTGTAGCGCCGGCCTGTTCGGCGCCGGCGCCCAGGCCCTGCACGATGCGCATGGTCACCAGGAGGATGGCTCCCACCATGCCTGCCTGCTCGTAGGTGGGCAGCAGGCCGATGGCGAAGGACGCACCACCCATGAGGCCAATGGTGAGCAGCAGGACCTGCTTGCGGCCGAAGCGGTCGCCGATGTAGCCAAAGATGAGTCCGCCGAAGGGGCGGGCGGCGAAGCCGACGCCGTACGTGGCGAAGGAGGCGATCAACGCACCTGTGTCGCCGAGCGGGGCGAAGAAGAGCGGGCCAAAGATCAAGGCAGAGGCCAGGCCGTATATGTAAAAGTCGTAGTACTCCAGCGCAGAGCCGACCGAACTGGCCAGTGTGGCCCGGCGAAGCTGGTCCGGATCCACCTTGTCGGCGTCGGAATTCACGGTTGGGTTTTTGGGGCTTAATGGCCGTGCAGTCACTGAATCTCCCTTGAAACGTGCCGGACCACCATTGGCCCGGGCAGGCGACAACGACCATAAGGCCGATCACTATGGTGAACAGCGTGCAACATAATGAACACATGGCCAAGGTAAAGTATTGCCCACGTCACTAGCCCATGGGATTTCCCAGCATTTTGGTCAGTTCGGTCAGCTCGGCCACCATGGCATCCCGCTGGCCGTCCGAAAACGTCGCCTTGAGCGCCGTGACGGAAACGCCCAGGCTGGGGCCGTGCGAGCCGCGCGTTGGCACGGCCACCGCCAGGCTGACCACGCCCAGGGTCGACTCCTCGTCCTCAAACGCATAGCCCTGCTGGCGGATGGCGCCGATTTGCTCCTTCAGCTCACGCCCCGTCCGCAGCGAATTGGGCGTCAGGACGGGCAGGGGGGATTCGTCGGGAAACTGCTGGTCCAGGTCATGGTCGTGCAGCTTCGCCACCAGCACCTTGCCCACCGCGCACAGGGAGACCGGCATCTTGTCGCCGATGTTTGAGGTCAACCGGACGGCCGGGTGGCCTTCATAGCGGGCCAGGTAGATGACGTTTCCGCCGTCAAGCATGGCGATGCGCACCGTCTCGCCCTTGAGCACAGGTGCGGCCTCGCAGAAACGGTAGAACTCCCGCACTTCGTCGCGGCGGCTGAGGTATGCGGCACCGAGCTCCACCAGCCGAACGCCCAGGGCATAGTCGGACCCGACCCGGGTAATCAGCTCTGCGTCCTCGAGGGCCTGCAGCAGGTTTGAGGTCGAGGACTTGGGGATGCCCAGCTCCCGGGCCAGGTCGCTGAGCGTCAGCCGCCCCGTTTCACAGCCGGCCAGCGCGTCCAGCACGGCCGCGGCACGGGTGACGGCCGGGGCGGGAGAACCGTGACCCCGCGCCTCATTGCCCTTGACGGGCTCGGCAAGAATATTGCTCACGTGTTTTCGTTTTCCTCAACATTGAAGGCACCGGGACCGGCCCCGGGCGGCGTTCTGCAGGCCAAAAAACTGTACATTGCAGTGGACATCATTCATCATACTGTTCAGGTGAACGTAGAACGTCCCGTGTTGTGATTTGGCCCCGGAGACTGTATATTTCTTCTCAGACCTTCCACTGTGGCGTCCCCCAATAGCCACAGTGGGAGGTCCTCCAATTTAAGGCCTCAATGGCACGCCAAGGGCAACCGCCCCACGGTATCACGGCGTCTGGTGCCGTGCCGGGCCGGCACTTCACACGGCCGCAGGCGCCAAGTTGAGCGCCCGCTGACAGCCAGCTGTTAATAATCTGGAAATGTTGAGTGTCAGTTTGCATTGTGGCTCTCGACCAGTTATATTTTTATTACTGGTTCCCCACCACAGCGTCCCCCAATAGCTGTGGCGGGGAACCTTTCAGTTTAACCCTCCCTCATGCGCCACCGGCCTCCCTCGAGCTCGCACTCCAGGTCCATGGTGACGAGATCGCTGCGCATGTTCTGCCCCAGCCGCGCCTGCACCCGCCACACCTGGACATCCACGCGGCCCTGCCCTTTGGGCATCCGCTGCATGTACTCCCACCAGGGCGTGCGCTCATACCAGCGCATCGGCTCCGCCCCCACCGTCCACAGCCTGCCATTGCGGTGCACCCTGACAGGCACGCCCTCATCCGTGGTTTCCACCAGCACTTCTTCCCCCGGCAATCTCATGCAGGGAACGCTACGGGAGGGGTCCGACATTGCTCCCCGGCTGCCACCGCACATGGGATGGCCCACGGCGGGGCGCCTGGAAGAGCTCCACATATACACCGTGGATGTCACCTTCGGGAGGGGCGTGCCCACAGGCCGCGCCGTCGCGGACTGTGTCGCGGGCCGACTGGCGGCGGCTACTTGAAGGCCAGCAGGCGCAGGAACTGCAGCTCGCTGATGACCTTGATGTCCTGGCCCGCCGCGGCCAGCTCATGGGCGCGCCTGACCTTGGCGCTCTGCCGGCCTGATCCCCCGGCATCCGCACTGACCACCAGCGTGACCTTTTTGGTGGCGCCGTTGGCGATCACCGCACCCTTGGCCGCCGCAGCGTCCTGGGCGTCCGCACGCGGCATGGCAGCCAGGTCCCCGCTGAACACAATGGTCTGGCCAAAGAGCGGACCGTAAGGGTTCGCATCCGGGTTGGCTTTCGGCAGTTCCGACACCTTGCGCGTGTAGCCCGGAGAGTAATAGGCGGGCACCCGCGGCCTTGATTCGCCGGGCCACAAGGCGCCCAGACTTGAGGCACCGTTGCGCCTGGCGAGTTCAATGGCAATCAACGCGCTGGCGCGCGCGTCGTCGCCGGCGTCGTGGTGGTTAAAGGCCGGAAGCGCCAGCGCACCCACAACGTCCGACAACGTGTAGTGGTCCAGCACCAGGTGCTGCCTGGCCAGGTTCAAGGTGCAGTGGAAGTCAAAGGCCGGGGCGGGAAGCCCGCAGGCCTCGTTCGCCTTGGAAATCACCGACTTCTCAAAGCTGACGTTGTGGCCCACCAGCGCGTCGGCGCCAATGAAGTCCAGCATGGGCCCGTGGATGCCCCGCCAATCCGGCATGTTCCGCACCTGGGCGGCTGTAATGCCGTGGATGCCCACGTTGACGGGGTGGAAGTCGTCAAAGCCGGGCAGCGGCTTCATGAGCCAGGACACTTGCTCAACCACCACGCCGGCCCGCACCTTGGTCATGCCCACGGCGCAGGCCGAGGCCCGGAAGTTGTTGGCGGTTTCAAAGTCGATCGCAGTAAATGGGTTAGCGGCCAGAATGTGTGTATGAAAAGTGGCTTTTGGCCAGTAATCATATGGGATGCAGGGCCCTGTACATGCTTTGAAAGCATGTACGGTGACAGTTCCCAAGAATCACCCCAGGTGTGGTGTATGTACTAAGAAGCTCGTAAAGAATGGCAAGACCAGCGCGGGAAGAACTAGGTGGCGGTGCAAGTCCTGTGGTGCTTCCAGCACCCAGTCACGTGTCGATGTCAGCAAGAAAGCAGAGTTCACAGCGTTCCTGTCCTGGATCACCGGCAAGGACCGTCAGGAAGCCCATGCAGGCTCCGCACGCACCTTTAGGCGTCAGAGTGCCTGGTGCTGGACGGTGCCCCCTACAGCCGTCGTGAGCGGCGAAATACACCCCCAGATCATGCTTGACGGAACGTACTTCAACGACTGGTGCGTGCTGGTCGCCTACACCGGCAACCACGTCATCGCCTGGCAGTGGTGCGACAGAGAAAAGAATGCGTCCTGGTCTGCCCTGCTGCAACAAATCCCGGCACCTGCGGTCGCGATCGTTGACGGGCACAAAGGCCTGGAAAGTGCGCTGCGCGAGCACTGGCCAGAGACGAAGGTGCAACGGTGTCTTTTTCATATCCAGCAGAACATTCGAACACACCTCACGATGCGCCCAAACCTCGATGCCGGCAAGGAATTACTGGCACTAGCCAAGGCCCTGACACCGATCCAAGACCTTGACCAAGCCGCTGTCTGGGCCGGGGAATTCGCTTCCTGGGAAGCACGCTGGGAGTCCTTCTTGAAGACCCGAACCTACGCGAAGAAGAACGGCGAGAGGCCCTCCCATATCGGCACGAACCAGCAATGGTGGTTTACACATCTACGCCTGCGTCGGGCCCGCGGAACACTGGCCACGGTATTGAAAAATGGGCACCTGTTCACTTGGCTCACCGCCGCCACCAACGAGCACAAGATCGACCGCACCACCAGCCCCTTGGAAGGCGGAATCAATGCCGGTCTCAAGCACCTTCTACGCGATCACCGTGGTCTCACCGACGACCACGCCAAACGAGCCGTTGACTGGTACCTCTACCTCCACAGCGAGTCTCCGAAAGACCCCTGGACGTTCGTGAAACCCAGCCACTGGCAGCCCCAAAGAAAACAAAGCAAAACCATCGAAGAGCCCATCGGGCCAGCCCTCTACGACACAGCCTTCAGCCCCGAAGACGGGAACGGAATCCAACAAGGATGGGGCGGAAGAAGCCGATGACACGCCCGGGCCATACACACATTCTGGCCGCTAACCCCAGTAAATGAAATGTCCTGCATGTGCTCCCTCACGTGTTCCTGCGCAGGATCCGGGCGCCTGCACAAAAAACCCCGCCGTTCCGTGCCATGTGGCGGGAAGGGCGGGGTTCTTCTTGGGTGGGTCCTACCGGGATCGAACCGATGACATCCACGGTGTAAACGTGGCGCTCTACCAGCTGAGCTAAAGACCCATTCATTGTTCTGCACTTCAGGCTTTCCGCCTGTCGGGCTGACCAACGAGAAACTACTGTACATGATGGCTTGCCTGTTGCGCCAATCGGGCAGCTGCATCCCGCCAACCTGCACCGGCGGCGGTCCCGGCATGCCGGACCGCCGCCCCCGGCTCACTCGTCGGGCACAGGCCAGCCATCCTCCCAGCGCAGCGGGACAAGCCCCAGCCGGAAAGCGCCGTCGAGGGCCTGCGAATAGTAGTGGAACGCCAGGATGCCTCCGGACACCGACTGCCCGCCGGGTCCTGCCCGGTCCCCCGCACCCTCCATGACAGGCGTGCCGCCGTCGTCCAGCAGCCCCACGCCATTGGCATCCACGTACGGCCCCGTCACTGATTTCGAGCGCCCGGCTGCAATGCTGTACGTGGATTCCAGTCCCCGGCAGCAGAACCCCTTGGAGACAAACAGGTAAAACCAGCCGTCCCTTTCCAGGATGTAGGGCGCCTCAATGGCGTTCACGGCGTCCCCGCGGCTGGCCACCAGCGCCGGCTCGGCCCCGTCGGCCCGCAACCCGTCGGGCCACTGCAGCTTGACGATGCGGATGCCGGAATGGAAGGACCCGAAGGCCATCCACGGCGTCCCCTCGCCGTCCTCCACGATGCCCGGGTCGATGGCGTTGTAGTCCGTCCCCTCGGAGGCGATGACCGGGCCCCGGTCCACCCATTCATAACCCGGCTCCGAGGGATCGAGCGTGGTGTTCGTGGCGAGCGCGACCACCGAGCGGTTGCTGCCAAACGTCGACGCCGAGTAGTACAGGTACCAGGTTCCGCCGTGTTCATACAATTCCGGCGCCCACAGGTTGTCCACGCCCGGAACGGCCTCCTTCAGCCAGGCCGGCTTCGTCTCCCACACCTGGCCAACCCGCTCCCACGTTGCCCCGTCGACGGAGGACCGGATCTGGATGTTCCCGTCGTCCTCCTCCCCGTTCCCTGTGGAGTAAACGAACCACGGCTCCCCGCCACCACCTGCCACAAGGGCGGGGTCGTGGGTGTAGAAATCGCCGTGGAGCGCACTTTCCCCTGCGGGCGCACCGCAGCCGGAGAGCCCCATGGCCAGGGCCAGGGCCGCTGCGATCAGTGTGATGGCCCTTCTCATGGGGTTCCCCGACATGGTGCTACAACGCCAGTGCGACGGCGGACCAGGACACCGGCGGCAGGACCACCGTGAGCACGCCGCCGGAAAGCACTGCGCCCTCCAACGGCTTCAGGCCCACCCTCTCCTGGTCGGCCAGGGTGTTCTTTGCGTAGACGTCGGCGTCGTGCAGGGTCACCGCCTCCGTGATCGCCGTGGCACCGAGCCCTGAGGCGTCGATCGTGACCTCGATGGAATCGGTGGTGCTGCGGTTGACCAGGAAAACCGCGGCAGCTTCGCCGTCGACCGTGGCAACGGAGTCAACCAGTGGCGCCTCGCCATGGGCTTCGGTGGCGTAGCTGCCCACTGTGATGCGCGGGTCCAGCACCTCGCCGCGTGCCAGCCGCGAAGTGACGGAGAACGGGAAGAACGTGGTTTGGCGCCAGGCCGCACCGCCGGGCTCGGTCATGATGGGGGCGATGACGTTGACCAGCTGCGCCAGGGACGCGGAGGTCACCCGGTCGTGGTTCTTGAGCAGCGTAATCAGCAGGTTGCCGAGCACGACGGCGTCAGCCACCGAGTAGACGTCCTCGAGCTGGCGGGGGGCTTCACGCCACTCGTCGTTGACCTCGTCCGAGTCCTTGTGCTCGTCGAGGTACCAGATGTTCCACTCGTCAAAGGAAAGCTGGATCTTCTTCTTGCTGCGCAGCTTGTTGCCCACATGGTCGGCCGTGGCCACTACCGTCTTGATGAAGTACTCCATGTCCAGCGAGGACGCCAGGTAGGATGCCAGGTCGCCGTTGCGCTCCTGGTAGTAGGCGTGGCAGGAGATGTAGTCGACGTGCTCGTAGCTGTGCTCGAGGACGGTCCGCTCCCAATCGCCGAAGGTGGGCATGGAGGAGCCGGAGGACCCGCAGACCACCAGTTCCAGGTTGCGGTCGGCCGTCTTCATGGCCTGGGCCGTGCGCGCCGCGATCTTGCCGTAGTCGTCGGCCGTCATGTATCCGGTCTGCCACGGCCCGTCCATCTCGTTGCCCAGGCACCAGATCCGCACATCGTGGGGATCCTCCGTGCCGTTCTTGATGCGCTGGTCGCTCAAGGCCGTCCCGGACGGATGGTTGGTGTATTCCAGCAGGTCAAGTGCAGCCTCGATGCCCCGGGTGCCCAGGTTGACGGCGAGCATCAGTTCCGAGTCCGTCAGCTTCAGCCAGCGGGCAAATTCATCCATGCCCACCTGGTTGGTTTCGATGGAGTGCCAGGCCAGGTCGCGGCGGACGGGCCGGTTCTCACGCGGGCCCACACTGTCCTCCCAGCGGAAGCCGGAGACAAAGTTGCCGCCGGGGTAGCGGATGGTGGTGGTGCCCAGTTCCCTGACAAGCTCGACGACGTCAGTGCGGAAGCCGTCCTCGTTGGCAGTTGCGTGGGTGGGTTCGTAAATGCCGTCATAGACGCACCGTCCCAGATGCTCGACGAACGAGCCAAAGATGCGCCGGTTGATGGGTGCCACGACCAAATTCCGGTCAATGGAGATGCTTGCCTTTGTCACTGTTGCTTCCTCTTTCATTGAGTTCCCAATGTTCGTGCCGTGCACGGATGGGTAGGTTCTTGGATGGATGGTTCTTGGCTGGGGCAGGCCGTGGCCGGGCCGGTTCAGCCCAGTTTCGGTTGGCCCGGCGCAGTCGCGGCCGGGGATTTGGCCGTGCCGGCCTCAAGCGCCTCGAGCCGGTGCCCAATGACCCAGCCGGCCGCAAACAGGGGCAGGGATGCGCCCACGAGCGGGATGAGCACGGTCCATTGCCCCAGGACCAGCGCCAGGGCCGCCATGGCCAGGACAAGCATGGTGCTCATGCCCGGCGAGGACAGGGGCAGCGCCAGTGCATACCGCCAGATGGCAGCCGCGGAATCCCGCCGTCCGGCCATAATCGTCACGGACGCCAGCATGACCAGCACGGCGTACAACCCCAGTGCCGGGAGCAGTGCGGCCAGCACGGCGGTGCCCGGCCCGGAGAGATGCCCGGAGGCAAGGGCGCCCGCATCCAGGAACAGCAGCAGCCCCACTCCCCAGAAGGGTGCGCCAACCAGGTTGGCACGGCGGAACTGGGCCAGGTATTCCTGCGCAAATTCGCGGGCCACCTGCTGCCCGCGGCACCCGCCGCGCATGCCCGCCAGCACGTGCTGGGCCGCCACGGCCGCGGGGAAGAACCCGAGCACCAGCAGCCCCGCCGCGGTTCCTGCGACGAACAGCAAGTTCACCAGGACAAGATTGAGCAAGGCCCTCAGCCAGCCCATGACCCGTCCGGCCCAGCCGGTTTCATGGTCATACATGGTTGCCTCCCTTGCTGCCGAACCAGGCCGTGCCGTCGCTGTCAATGCCGGAGAAGGACAGCAATGTTTCGCCGCGGGTGTCATCCCACGAACCAAACACGACGGCGTCCAGTTCCACCCCGGCTCCGGACCCGGACCCGGACCCGGTGCCACCCGTGCCGCCACACCCAGCCGGACCGCCGTCGACAGCCAGGACCAGGCGGCACTGCACAGGCTCCCCGGCTATGGCCGCGGGGCCGGAGGCCACCGTGATCGTGCCCGCCACGTCCCGGGCCGGCTGCTCAGTTTCGGGACGGAACTGCACGGCGCGCCACCGGCCGGCGACGGCCTCGGGTGCGGGCAGGATTTCGCTGCCCGCACCGTGGAAGGTGTGGGGCGAGACCACGGGCCAGCCGTCGGCTGTGAAGAACATGCGCCGCAACTGGGCCGTGTGCTCAATGGCCGGATCCGCGGCGGTCTCGGCAAAGCGGACGTGGTGGACCATGAAGAACTCGGGCCCGGCCGGCCCCTCCTCCACCAGTACCGAGTTGTGGCCCGGCGCGGTCCAGGCGGGCCCGCCCTTGAACTGCCAGCTGCCCAGCACCTTGGTGCCGGCCCGCCACGGCGGCAGGGCCGCATCCGTCAAGGAACTTCCCAGCGCATCCCGGTACGGGCCCGTGATGGAGTCCGCCACTGCCACACGGATGTTGTAGGTGGAGAAGAGGGAACCGTACGAGGCAAACAGGATGTACTGTCCGGTGTCCGGACGGTGCAGCACGCAGGCGCCTTCCACCGATCCCTCCACGGAGGCGTCGCGCCGGGCGATCAGGACGCCCTTGTCGCCAGGTGATTCGGGCATGCCGTCGGCGAGGGACAGTTGCAGCGTGTGGATCCCGGCAAAGAAGGAGCCATACGTCAGCCAGGGCCGGCCGCCGGCGTCAAAGGTGACGGCGGCATCGATCGCGTTTTGTGCGTCCGTGCCTGCCCGGGTGGCGACCACCAGGCCCTGGTGGGTCCAGGGCCCGGCCGGGCCCGGCGCCGTGGCCAGCCCGATCGCCGAGGTGTTTGAGCCGAAAGTGGACGCCGAATAGTACATGTGCCAGCGCGTCTCGCCGCCGGCCGCGGGCCAGCGCACCACTTCCGGCGCCCACAGGCCGCCCGCCCCCGACCAGGCCGCAGCCTCGGCGGGGACGCCGGCCAGGGCCGTGCCCGTGAATTCCCAAGTGATCAGGTCCGCCGAGCGGCGCATGTGCACGCCGGCCGGCGCTGCGGACTCGGCTGCGCCGGCCCCCGCATCGGTGCTGAACATGTACCAATGCCCGTCGGCGCCGCGCACCACGGTGGGGTCGTGCGCATTCCGGGCTCCCCAGGTGCGCACCTGGGCGGGGTCGTACGCCGTCGTGCTCATCCCTTGGCCCCCGTCAAGGCGACCGATTCGATGATCTGGCGTTGGAAGATGACAAACACCAGCAGCACCGGCAGCAGCGCGATGAACGACGCCGCCATGATGAGCGGGTAGTCGGTCTGCGTGGCATAGGTGGCGTTGAAGCTGGCGATGACCAGCTGCAGGGTCTGGTTTTCGGGCGAGTTCAGGTAGAGGATCGGCGCCAGGTAGTCGTTCCACACGGCCATGAACCACAGGATGAACTGGGCCGCCATGGCCGGCTTGATGATGGGGAAGATCAGCTTGGCGAAGATCTGCAGGAAGGACGCGCCATCCAGCTTGGCAGCCTCGATGATGGAGTCCGGGACCGAATCCAGGTACTGCTTGAGGAAGAAGATCATCACGATGTTGCCAAACAGCCCCGGCACGATCAGCGGCCACAACGTGTCAACCCAGCCGATCGAGGCGAACATCATGAATTGCGGAATCATCATGGTCGGGAACGGGATCATCATCCCGGTCAGCAGCGCCAGGAAGATCACGTTCTTGGCCGGCAGGCGCATCTTCGCGAAGGCAAAGGCGGCAAGCGATGACGCCACCGTGCCCACGACCGTCACCGAGCAGGCCACGATCAGGCTGTTCTTGATGCCGCTCCACAGCGGGCCCGCCGACCACACCCTGATGTAGTTCTCCCACACCGCCGGGTCGGGGATCCACTGCGGCGGCAGCGCAAAGACTGCCTCGTGGGTCTTCAGCGAGGTGGAAAAGGTCCAGGCCAGGGGCGCCAGCATGATGAAGGCACCCGCCGACAGCAGGACGGCCACCACAATGTTTCCAGTGCGCCTGCGCTTGTCGCGGCCTGATCTTTCGGATGCCCGACGGCGGTCCGGCAGCCTGGGCAGGGACCGTTCCGCCGGGCCCGTGCTTGCGTTTGGGGGCGCGGAAGTGGTTGGTGAAATGCTCATGGTCCCTCCCTCAGTCAATGGAGAACTGGTTGCGGCGGTTGAGCCGGAATTGGATGGCGGTGACGGCAAAGACGATCAGGCCCAGGACCAGCGACATGGAGGTGGCGTAGCCCATCTGCAGGTAGTTGAAAGCCTTTTGCCAGATGTACCAAACGATCGAGGCCGAGCCGAACTCGGGACCCCCCGTGGGCGTCATGATGTTGATTTCGATGAAGATCTGCGAGCCGCCAATGATCGAGGTGACAACCAGGAAGAATGTGACGGGGCGCAGCATGGGAAGCGTCACGTTGCGGAACTGCGCCAGCACCCCTGCCCCGTCCAGCGCCGCGGCTTCGTAGAGATGCCGCGGCACTGACTGCAGGGCCGCCAGGTACAGCAGCATCGAGTAGCCCAGCCCCTTCCACACGCTCATCATGATGATGGCCGGCTTGACGGTGGCCGTGTTGGCCAGCCAGTTGGGCCCGTCGATCCCGATGAGCGCCAGGGCCTGGTTGATGAGGCCAAAATCCCCGTTGAACGCCCACTGCCACATGATGGCGATGGCTGCGATCGAGGAGATGACCGGCACGTAATAGACGGTGCGGAAAAACGTGGTGCCCCGCATTTTCCGGTTGAGGGCCAGCGCCAGCAGGAGGGAAAGGCACAGGCCGACGGGGATGCCGATCATCATGAAGAGCGTGTTCCACATGGCCTGCCAGAAGTAGGGGTCAACCATCATGGCCTGGAAGTTGGCGAGCCCGGTAAACACGGGTGCGGAGATGCCGTTCCACTCGGTGAATGAGGCATACACCGAGAACAGCAGGGGAAAGACGGCGAACACCGCGAACCCGATGACGGGCAGTGCCACAAAGGCCAGCGCCGTGCGCTGCTCCCTGCGGTGCAAGGTAGACCGGCGGTTGACGGTTGTCACGTGCTTAGCCGATCCCGGCGGCCTGGTTGGCCTGGTCCAGGTACTTCTGCATCTTGGGCTGCTCTTCCTTCAGGTATTCGGCGGCCGTCTTCTTGCCGTCCAGGACCGGCTGGATGTTCTTGAAGAGCTCGTCGTACCATTCGGCGCTGTAGGTGTTGTTGGCGGGAAGCGCCCGGCCGTAGTCCTGCACGATGTCCAGGAATTCCTGCTTGTTCTCCGGCTTGGTCGTGGATTCGGCGACCCACTCCTCAGCCATGTCGATCAGGTTGGGGATCTGCACCCCGGCATCCACCAGGGACTGCTGAGCCTCTTCGTTGGTGCTCAGGTATTTGGCCAGTTCTACGGCCTGCTCCGGTGATTTGGTGGAGTTGGAGACGGCGATGCCCAGCGTGCCCGTCCAGGTGGCGGTTTTGCCGGTGGCCCCTGCCGGGTACGGGATCAAGTCCCAGTCAAACGGCAGCTTCTCATACGTGGACACATCCCACGGGCCGACAGGGAAGAAGCCGATCTGTCCCTGCATCCACCGCTGGTAGGTGTCCAGTGTCTGGGCCTCGCCGACGGACGGGGTTACCTTGGCCACGTTCTGCAGGTCGGCGAACCACTGGAGCGCCTCGGCAAATTCCGGCGTGTCCACCGTGACCTTGGTGCGGTCTTCGTTGAGCCAGTCCCCGCCGTTGGACCAGACGAAGGGCTGCAGGTTCCACTGGACATTCAGTCCCGTCCCCCACTGGTCAAGCTTGCCGTCGCCGTTGGTGTCCTGGGTCAGCTGCTTGGCCACTGCCACAAACTCGTCAAAGGTATAGGGCTTGTCCTTGCTGGGCAGCGGGATCCCCGCCTTTTCAAACATGGTCTTGTTGTAGCCGAAGGAAAACGGCCCAACATCCTTGGGCAGCGCGTAGATGCTGCCCTGGCCCATGAGCTTGCCGTCAAAGCGGTAGCTGTCCACGCCGTAGGGCCAGATGTTGTCCAGGTCCACGGGGTCCGCGCCTTCCAGCATGGGGCTCATGTCCTTGATGACACCGGTCTTGACGTAGGCCTGCACGCTGCCGGGGTCAACATAGAAAACGTCGGGCACCTTCTTGCCGGCAATGGCCGCCTTGAGCTTTGTCGAGTAGTCATCCGGCGTGGTGACCACCATGTTGACCTTGACGTCATTGGCCTTTTCAAATTCCGCGATGGCCTTGGTGTAGGCGGCCTTCTCGTCCGCGTTGCCGCGGAACATGAAGGTAAGTGTTGTGGTGCCGCCGGCATCGGTGCCGGCTCCCCCGCAACCGCCAAGCACCAGCGCCATGGCGGCGGCCGCAGCCACGACACCAGTTTTGAACCGTAACTTCATCATCACGGGATCCTTTCGATGGATGGATTGTGCAATTCCTCGTTTACAACGTTGGAAAAACTTCTCACACCCCCGCAGGCCTCGTCAAGTGGTTTGCGTCACATATTTCCAACGATGGAAATTATGACGATTTATGACCTCATCCCGAGCGCCGCACACGACGGCACGGCCCAGGGCAGCAATCAGCCGGGAATTGGTTGCCGATGCTCACTGCCGGAGTCGTCGAATCGGCCGGCCGCGCCTGCAATTACCCGGTGGACTCGCGTTCGCGGATGGCAAATTCGGTGAGGTGCTGTAGCGGAGGCTGGCTCCGGCTGCCCCGGGCGCCAATCCTGTCCAGCAGCACCTTGACGGCCATTTCCGCGATCTCCGCCCGGCCGGGGTCCACAGTGGTCAGGGCGGGCAGCGAGTACTGGGTCTCGTCCAGGTCGTCGAAGCCCATGACGAAAACATCGTCGGGGATCTTGTACCGCGCCTCTTGCAAGACACGCATGGCACCGAGCGCCAGGGTGTCGTTCAACCCAAAGACGGCATCAAATTCCACGCCCCTGTCCAACATGGCCTTCATCGCCACAAGCCCGTCGTGGCGGTGCCACAAGCCCGTCGGACCTATCAGCGCTTCGTCAAACGGCAGCCCTGCCGCCGCCAGCGCCTCCCGGTATCCCTGCAGGCGCAGCGCCGCGGAGCCCACGACCTCGCCTTCATGGGCGCCGATGACGGCGATCCGCTTGCGGCCGCGGCTGATCAGGAACTCCGTGGCCGCCCGGGCAGCCTCCACGTTGCGCATTGTCACGTGGTCCACGGGCCCGCCAAAGATGCGCTCACCCAGCAACACCATGGGGTACGGGACATCAAGGTGGTGCGCGTCGTCGCTATCCATGCCCAGGGGGCTGAAAATGAGTCCGTCGGACAAGTGGAGACGGGTGCTGGTGAGCAGCTCAATCTCCCGGTCCCGGTCGCCGCCCGTCTGTTCGATGAGCACCACCAGGCCGTGGCGCTCGGCCGCCCGGATGACGCCGTCGGCCAGTTCGGCGAAGTAGCTCAGGCTCAGTTCGGGAACCGCAAGGCTGATGACACCGGTGCGCCCCGAACGCAGGCTCCTGGCCGTCATGTTGGGCTGGTACTTCAGCTCGTCAATGGCCGCCTGCACCTTGGCCCGGGTGGTGGCCCGGACATGCGTGTAGTCGTTGACCACGTTTGAGACGGTCTTGATGGACACACCGGCCCGGGCGGCCACGTCCTGCAGTGTCGCGGGCGCCGTGCGCCTGCCCACATCCTTGGCAATTTCCATAACTTCAGAGACTACAGCGTGCCTGCGCCTGTCCGCGGCTGCGGCGCCTCGGGGGCCAGCAATTCCACCAGGCGCACCAGGGACTCCCCCACACCGGCCTCGAGTTTCACCGTGGCCTGCGGGTCTCCACGGGTTTCACCGCGGTTGATGATGATGACCGGCTTGCCGTCCTTTGCGGCCTTCTTGACGAACCGCAGCCCGCTCATGACGGTCAGGGACGATCCGGCAACCACCAGGGCGCCGGCGCGGTCAAGCATGTGAAAGGACCGCTCAACCCTGTCGCGGGGCACGTTTTCGCCGAAGAACACAAAGTCCGGCTTGAGCAGCCCGCCACAGAGCGGGCACCTGGCCACGTTGAAGGAGGCGATGAGCAGTTCGCTCTCCAGCTCGGCGTCGGCGTCCGGCGCGGCAGAAACGCCACCGGCAGCTTCAACGGCCTCCAGGAATCCGGGGTTCAGCTCCGTGAGGACCACGGCCAGGAATTCCCTGGAATAGCTGTTGCCGCAGTCGGTGCACACAATTTGGTCGAATCGGCCGTGCAGGTCCACGACGTTTTGGGCCCCGGCCGCCTGGTGCAGCCTGTCGACATTTTGGGTGATGATTCCGGTGAGCACACCCGCCCGTTCCAGGTCGGCGGCCGCATAGTGGCCGGAGTTGGGTTCGGCCCGCTGCATGTGAGCCCAGCCAAGGTGGTTGCGGGCCCAGTACCGCCGGCGCAGGTCCGGGTCGCCCATGAACTCCTGGTACGTCAGTGGTTGCCGGGGTGCAGCACTGGGGCCGCGGTAGTCGGGGATCCCCGAATCGGTGCTGAGCCCGGCCCCCGTCAGCAGCGCCACGGGCAGCCCGCGAAGCATGCCTGCCACCGTGTCGAGAACGGCGGCGTCGGCCGGGGCAAGCACCGCAGGCGTTCCTTCCCCGGCAGCAGCCGACGGTGCAGCCTGCCGGAAGCCGGTCTGGCCGATGCCGGGACGCACTTTGTCGCCGTTCAGGGCGGCACCGCCGTTCACAGCCGCTCCAGCGCCTGCCGGTACCGCCCAAGCGGCCGCGCCTGACCCCGGGGGGTGCTGAACGAATCGGCGATGCGCCCGTCGGCGCCAATCAGGAACGTGCTGCGCCCGGCCATGCCGTTCACCGGGTCAAAGACGCAGTAAGCCTGCGCGACCTCCCCGTGCGGCCAGAAGTCGGCCAGCAGGTCAAAGTCATAGCCTTCGGCCCGGGCATAGGCACGGAGCGTGAACTTCGTGTCCACCGAAACCGCGAGCAGGGTTACCCCGGCGGCCGCAAAGTCGGCGATGTTGTCCCGCAGCTCGCACAGTTCACCCGTGCAGATGCCGGAGAACGCGAAGGGGTAGAAGACAAGCGCCACTCCCCTGGGCGGCCGCGAACCGCCCAACAGCCCGGACAGCGAGACTGGCTCGCCGAACTGGTTGGGCAGGGAAAAGTCGGGAGCAATGTCCCCTGGCACCAATCCCTGGCGGGTGCCGCCGTCGTCCATTATTGGCGCTTGCGCGGAACCAGGCGGGTTGCGGCCCAGTCAGTGGACACGCCGGCGGTGGTGGTCACGTGGAGGCCGGCAGTGGGCGCGGCTTCCTGGATGTCCGACGGCGGGACATAGCCGTCGCGACCCTGCTTGGGCGTGAGGATCCACACCACGCCGCCCTCATCAAGGCTGGTGAGTGAATCCATCAAGGCATCCACCAGGTCGCCGTCGTTTTCGCGCCACCAGAAGATGACAGCGTCAACAACGTCGTGATCGTCCTCGTCAAACATTTCGGAACCAATCAGTTCCTCAATGCTGTCGCGCAGGTCATAATCAACGTCGTCGTCATATCCGAGTTCCTGGACAAGATCCCCGTCCTTGAACCCCAAATTGCCTGCCACCTTGGCAACAGTGCCGGCGTCGGCCTCGCTCACGTTTTTCCTCCTGCGATCAACGCTTGCGCGCTGGTTTGTTGGTCAGTAACCCCAGTCTAGGGGGTGAGGCCATATTGCCTCCACTTATTGGACATTGGCAATAAACATCACTGCCAAACACCCAAGATCCTGTGATTTACCTTACCAACCGGTGTGTGCAAGCCTTATTGCTGACGGTCCGGCGTGTTCATGAGGCGTGCACAGCTACGCACTGGCGCGCACGTCGGACTAGAGTGTTTATACGCCCAAGGCCACAGCATTGGGCACCCCACACTGCTTTTAAGAGAGGTTGGACGTGGCTGCAGGAGACGAGAACTCCCATATCCTCAGCGGGTTGACAAACCAGCTGCCTGATCGTGATCCCGAAGAGACCGCCGAATGGCTTGAGTCCCTGGACACATTGATTCAGGAACGTGGCACTGAGCGTGCCCAGTTCATTATGCGTAGCCTGCTTCAGCGGGCGGGTGCGCAGAGTGTTGGCGTGCCCATGGTCACGACGACTGATTATGTGAACACGATCCCTGCCGACCAGGAACCCGTGTTCCCCGGCAATGAAGAGATTGAGCGCAAGTACCGCGCTTGGTTGCGCTGGAACGCGGCTGTTTTGGTGCACCGCGCCCAGCGCCCCGACATTGGTGTTGGCGGACACATCTCCACCTACGCCGGTGCTGCGACACTGTATGAGGTGGGTTTCAACCATTTCTTCCGTGGGAAGAACCATGCCGGCGGCGGGGACCAGGTCTTCTTCCAGGGCCACGCGTCCCCGGGCATGTACGCCCGCGCGTTCCTTGAAGGACGCCTGTCCGAGGAGGATTTGGACGGTTTCCGTCAGGAGAAGTCCCACGAGGGCCACGCCCTGTCTTCCTACCCGCACCCGCGCCTGATGCCGGAGTTCTGGGAATTCCCCACGGTCTCCATGGGCATCGGTCCCATGAACGCGATCTACCAGGCGCAGTCCAACCGGTACCTGCACAACCGCGGCATCAAGGACACCAGCGACCAGCACGTCTGGGCCTTCCTTGGCGACGGCGAAATGGATGAGCCGGAATCACGCGGCCTGCTCCAGCTTGCAGCCAACGACAAGCTGGACAACCTGACCTTTGTCATCAACTGCAACCTGCAGCGCCTTGACGGGCCGGTGCGCGGCAACGGCAAGATCGTCCAGGAACTGGAAGCCTTCTTCCGCGGCGCCGGCTGGAACGTCATCAAGGTCCTGTGGGGCCGCGAGTGGGATGACCTGCTGGCCCGTGACAGCGACGGCGCACTCGTGGACGTCATGAACACCACGCTCGACGGCGACTACCAGACGTACAAGGCCGAGTCCGGCGGATTCGTGCGCGAGCACTTCTTCGGCCAGACCCCGCAGACCAAGGAATTGGCTGCGCACCTCTCCGACGACGAGGTCTGGAACCTCAAGCGCGGCGGCCACGACTACCACAAGGTCTACGCCGCCTACAAGGCAGCCATGGAGTTCAAGGGCAAGCCCACGGTCATCCTGGCGCACACCGTCAAGGGCTACGGCCTGGGCACCCACTTCGAGGCGCGCAACTCCACGCACCAGATGAAGAAGCTCACCTTGCAGGACCTGAAGGACTTCCGCACGCACCTGCGCCTGCCCATCTCCGATGAGGTCCTGGAAGCGGATCCGTACCGCCCCCCGTACTACCACCCGGGGATGGACACCCCCGAGATCCAGTACCTGATGGAGCGCCGCAGCGAACTGGGCGGATTCCTGCCCGAACGCCGCACCAAGCACACCGAACTGGAACTGCCGGGCGACAAGACGTACGAAGTGGCCAACCGAGGTTCCGGCAAGCAGCACGCCGCCACCACCATGGCCTTTGTGCGCCTGCTCAAGGACCTCATGCGCGACCCCAATATCGGCAAGCGCATTGTGCCGATCATTCCGGATGAGGCCCGCACCTTCGGCATCGACGCCTTCTTCCCGACGGCAAAGATCTACAACCCCAACGGGCAGAACTACCTCTCCGTGGACCGCGACCTCGTCCTGGCCTACAAGGAGTCCATTTCCGGGCAGATCGTGCACGCGGGCATCAACGAAGCCGGTTCCGTGGCCGCGTTCACCGCCGCCGGCACCTCCTACGCCACCCACGGCGAACCGTTGATCCCGGTCTACGTGTTCTACTCCATGTTCGGCTTCCAGCGCACCGGCGACTCCTTCTGGGCTGCCGGCGACCAGATGACCCGTGGCTTCATCATCGGAGCCACGGCAGGGCGCACCACCCTGACCGGCGAGGGCCTGCAGCACGCTGACGGGCACTCCCCGCTGCTTGCTTCCACCAACCCGGCGGTCATCACCTACGACCCCGCCTACGGTTACGAGATCGGCGCCATCATGCACGCCGGCCTGGAGCGCATGTATGGGCCGGACTCCACCGATCCCAACGTCATGTACTACATCACCGTGTACAACGAGCCCATCATCCAGCCCAAGGCTCCGGAAAACATGGATGTCGAAGGCATCACCAAGGGCATCTACCACCTCAAGGGTGCCGAGATCGACGGGCCGCGCACGCAGCTGCTCGCCTCCGGTGTTTCGGTTCCGTGGGCACTGGAGGCACAGCAGATCCTGGCCGAGGAATGGGGCGTGGCCGCCGATGTTTGGTCGGTCACCTCCTGGACCGAGTTGCGCCGCGATGCACTGGCTGCCGAGGAAGAATCCTTCCTGCACCCCGAGAACGAGGCACGGGTCCCCTACATCACCGCCAAGATGGCCGGTGCCCAGGGTCCGGTGGTTGCTGTCAGCGACTACATGAAGGCAGTGCCGGACCAGGTACGCCAGTTCCTGCCCAATGACTTCGCCACCCTGGGTGCCGACGGCTTCGGTTTCTCCGACACCCGCGCAGCAGCACGGCGCTTCTTCAAGATCGACTCCCACTCAGTGGTCGTCCGCACCCTGCAAATGCTCGCCAAGCGAGGCGAAGTCCCCGCCGAAGCCCCCGCCCAGGCCGCCGCGAAATACGACCTGCTGAACGTCAACGCCGGCACCACCGGCAACGCAGGCGGCGACAGCTAACCCAACACACACCAAAGGCCCCACCCACGGGCCCGGCAACAACCACAGGAAAGGCCCCCAAACACACCGTTCGGGGGCCTTTCCCACGCACTCAAACAACCAACACCACCTAAACGCTAGTTCCGGTTCAACTCCCCCGAAATCACCCTCGCCGCACGACGCAGTTCCATGGCCACACAAACGGTGCGGGCATGGAACTGCAGGGCACGGCCTGACTTGTGGGATTCACACAAATAGCACCGGAGCTAGGTTTGCACCTATCCTCAAGGAATGGCATCACAGCAGACACCTCCGGCAAAGAACACCGGGCCCACCCGGTCTCCCGAAACCCTGGCACGGCTGCGGGCCAACATCGGCACCCTCTCCACCATGATGCGCAAGGAACTGGAGGAGACGCTGCCCTGGTATCGGCGGCTGAGCGCCGATGAACGATCGGCCTTGGGCCTTGTGGCCCAAAACGGCATCAACGCCTTTGTTTCCTGGTACGAGCAGCCTTCCTCCCCCAGCTGGGTGCTCTCCGACGTCTTCGGCACCGCACCGACGGAACTGACCCGGTCCATCAGCCTGCAGCGTGCCCTGCAGCTAATCCGCACCGTGGTCCAGGTAGTCGAGGACAGGGTCCCGGAGCTGGCCACGGCCGGCGAGCAGGTGGCCCTGCGGGAGGCCGTGCTGCGCTACTCGCGCGAGGTGGCGTTTGCCGCAGCGGATGTCTACGCACGGGCTGCAGAGAACCGCGGCGCATGGGACACGCGTCTGGAAGCGCTGGCAGTGGACGGGATCCTGCGCGGCGAAAACACCGACGCCCTGCAGTCGCGGATTTCGGCACTGGGCTGGACCTCGCACGGCAACTTCACGATCATGGTGGGCCCCGCCCCTTCGGAAGCCAACGCATCGTTCCTGGGCAACTTGCGCCGTTCCGCAGCCCGTTTTGCCGAGGACGTCATGGTGGGCATCCAGGGTGACAGGCTCATTCTCGTCCTGGGCAATGTACGCAACCCGGAGTCCGCCCATGCGCGGCTCAGCGAGTTGTTCGCCCCGGGTCCCGTGGTCTACGGGCCGCTGGCCGTCACACTGACGGAAGCCACGGCGTCTGCCAAGGCCGCCTTCGCCGGAGTGTCCGTGGCCCGCGGCTGGTCGGGCGCGCCCCGTCCCGTCTCTGCCGAGGACCTGCTGCCGGAACGGGTCATCGGCGGTGACGATTCCGCCCGCAAGACACTGCTCAACGGCATCTACCGTCCCCTCGTGGCAGCCTCAAACGGCCTCATCGAGACCCTCAGCAGCTACCTCCAGGGCGGCCATTCGCTGGAGGCCGCCGCACGGGAATTGTTTGTCCACTCCAACACGGTCCGCTACCGCCTGCGCCGGGTCACCGACGTCACGGGGTGGGACCCGCTGATCCCCCGTGAGGCGTTCGTGCTCCAGACCGCGCTGATCGTGGGCCGCCTGTCCGCACCTCGGACGGGGGCATCCAAGGCCGGACACGGCAAGCCGGCCGCCGCCCCGGCACCGCCCCTGCCCTGACCCTCGTTCCCCAATTCACACGAAGGACGTCATCGATGCGGCCCGCGCAGCGCAGCTATTGTAGACTTCCTACAAATTGTGCTCACGAGCTTGGTGCATGAAAACACCGTGAAAATGCCGATAAGTTTGGAAAGCTGGTTAATGTGCTTGCAATAGTCTGCCCGGGTCAGGGCTCCCAATCCCCAGGATTCCTTTCACCGTGGCTGGAACTGCCCGGAGTTGCGGAACAACTTGCCTCCCTGAGCGAAGCCGCCGGGATCGACCTCGCCGCCCACGGCACCACCTCGGACGCCGAAACCATCAAGGACACCGCCGTTGCGCAGCCCTTGATCGTGGCCGCCGGCCTCATCACCGCCGCCGCCCTGCTGGACGGCACGGACCTGGCTCCCGCAGCAACAGTCGTCGCCGGCCACTCCGTCGGTGAGATCACCGCCGCCGCACTTACCGGCACGCTCTCCAACGCCGACGCCATGGCGTTTGTGCGTGAACGCGCCAACCGCATGGCCGACGCCGCCGCCACCACCCCCACGGGCATGGCCGCCGTGGTGGGCGGGGACCCGGACGAGGTCCTGGCCGCCATCGCCGCCGCCGGGCTCACCCCCGCCAACATGAACTCCAAGGGCCAGACGGTTGCCGCCGGCACGCTGGAGCAGATCGCCGCCCTGGTGGCCGCCCCGCCCGCCAAGGCCCGCGTCATCCCGCTGCAGGTCGCCGGCGCCTTCCACACCCACCACATGGCCCCGGCCGTTTCCGCCCTGGAGGCCCTCGCGCCGTCACTGGCCCCGCACACCCCCAAGGTGCCGCTGCTCTCCAACTACGACGGCGCCGTCGTCACTTCCGGGGAAGCGGCACTTGAGTCGCTCATCGCCCAGGTGTCGCGGCCCGTCCGCTGGGACCTGTGCATGGAAACCATGTCCGCCATGGGCGTCGCCGGGCTGGTCGAGCTGGCCCCTGCAGGCACCCTGACCGGGCTGGCCAAGCGCGGCATGGCCGGTGTGGCCACCGTCGCCGTCAAGACCCCCGATGACCTCGACGCTGCCCGGGCATTGCTGGCAGCACACACCTCGCCGGAAGCAGGAACACTGTGAGCACCCCCACCCTGAAGCAGAACGCCACCCGGGCAGGCGCCCGCATTTTGGGCATCGGCGCCTACCGCCCGTCGGTGATTGTCACCAACGAGGACGTGTGCCAGTGGATCGACTCCTCCGATGAGTGGATCCAGCAGCGCACCGGCATCATTACCCGCCACCGCGCCCCGAAGGACGTCTCCGTCGTGGACATGGCGGTTGCCGCCGGTGCCGAGGCCATCGAGAAAGCCGGCATTGAGCCGTCACAGATTGGTGCAGTGCTGGTCTCGACGGTGACGCACCCCTACGCCACGCCGTCGGCCGCAGCCCAGATCGCCGACCGCCTCGGCGCCACCCCGGCCCCGGCCTTCGACATCTCCGCCGCCTGCGCCGGCTACTGCTACGGCGTGGCCCAGGCCGATTCCCTGGTCCGTTCCGGCACCGCCGACTACGTCCTGGTGATCGGCGCGGAGAAGCTCTCCGACGTCATCGACAACCACGAGCGCACCATCTCCTTCCTGCTCGGCGATGGCGCCGGCGCCGTGGTGATCGGCCCCTCCGACGAGCCGGGCATCAGCCCCTCGGTGTGGGGCTCGGACGGCAGCAAGTGGGACACGATCGGCATGACCCACTCGCAGCTGGACATCCGGGACTTCAGCCTCGAAGCGATGAAGGGCGACGGCGTTGCCCTCGCCGCCGCGGACGAGGCCCACTCCACACTGTGGCCCACCCTGCGCCAGGACGGCCAGACGGTGTTCCGCTGGGCAGTCTGGGAGATGGCCAAGATGGCGAAGAAGGCCCTGGCCGACGCCGGCATTACGGCCGCCGACCTCGGCGCATTTGTGCCGCATCAGGCCAACATGCGCATCATCGACGAACTTGCCAAGCAGCTGAAGCTGCCCGAGCATGTCATCATCGGCCGCGACATCGCCGACGCCGGCAACACCTCGGCGGCGTCGATTCCGCTGGCAACACACCGCCTGCTCGCCGAGAACCCCGAGCTCTCCGGTAAACTTTCGCTTCAGATCGGCTTTGGTGCCGGACTGGTGTTTGGCGCCCAAGTGGTGCGCCTTCCCTAACAAACGTATCTGGCCACAACCGTGGCCTGGTCAACATGCCTGAACAGATCAAAACCTTGGTCTTGCGCAAACATATATAGAAAAGGAGCCGTCAATGGCTAGCAACGAAGAAATCCTGGCCGGATTGGCCGAAATCGTCAACGAAGAGACCGGCCTTGCCCCCGAGGCTGTGGAGCTGGACAAGTCCTTCACGGATGACCTGGACATCGACTCCATCTCCATGATGACCATTGTTGTCAACGCCGAAGAGAAGTTCGACGTGAAGATCCCGGACGAGGAAGTCAAGAACCTCAAGACCGTCGGCGACGCTGTCAGCTTCATCGCAGGCGCGCAGGCATAAGCTTTCGCTTGTGTTGCGCCCCGTCCGCCGCGGCGGACCGGGGACTGGTGGTTGGCCGGATATGCAGGACACCGGCCAACCACTGTTTTTCCTTTTACGTTTAGTACCTGCCCACTATTTTTTTGCAGAGAGTTGAACCATGGCCCGCAAAGTAGTCATCACCGGCTTGGGCGCCACGACGCCCATTGGCGGCGACGTCCCGACCATGTGGAAGAACGCCCTCAAGGGTGTTTCCGGCGCCCACACCCTCACCGACGATTGGGTGGAGAAATACGACCTCCCCGTCCACTTCGCCGCCAAGGTCACCACTCCTGCCTCAGAGGTCCTGAGCCGCGTTGAAGCCAAGCGCATGGACCCCTCAACCCAGTTCGCCGTCGTCGCCGCCCGCGAAGCCTGGAAGGACTCCGGCATTGAGGAGATCGACCACGACCGCCTGGCCGTGGCCTTCGCCACCGGCATCGGTGGCGTCTGGACGCTCCTGGACGCGTGGGACACCCTGCGTGAAAAGGGCCCGCGCCGCGTGCTGCCCATGACCGTGCCCATGCTGATGCCCAACGGCCCCGCCGCCGCCGTCAGCCTGGACCTGGGCGCCCGCGCCGGCGCCCACACTCCGGTCTCGGCCTGTGCCTCCGGAACCGAGGCCCTGCACATCGCCCTGGAGCTCATCCGTTCGGGCAAGGCCGACGTCGTGATGGCCGGCGGCGCCGAGGCTGCCATCCACCCGCTGCCCATGGCGTCGTTTGCCGCCATGCAGGCGCTGTCCAAGCGCAACGACTCCCCGGAGACGGCATCGCGGCCCTACGACGTGAACCGCGACGGCTTCGTCATGGGCGAAGGCGCAGGCGCGCTGGTGCTTGAGGCCGAGGAGCACGCACTGGCCCGCGGCGCCCGCATCTACGGCGAGCTGGCCGGCACGTCCGTAACTGCCGACGCCTACCACATCACGGCCCCGGACCCCGAGGGCCTGGGCGCCACCCGCGCCCTGAAGGCTGCGCTGTTTGACGCGCGCGCCCTGCCCGAGGACGTCTGCCACGTCAACGCGCACGCCACCTCCACTCCCGTGGGCGACCGCCCCGAGTACACCGCGCTGAAGGCCGCCCTGGGCGAGCACGTCAACAACGTGTGCGTCTCGGCCACCAAGTCGCAGACCGGCCACCTCTTGGGTGCGTCCGGCGCGGTGGAGTCCGTGCTGACCGTCCTGGCCGTATACCACCGCCTGGCGCCGGTCACCATCAACCTGGAGAACCAGGACCCGGAAATCCCGCTCGATGTGGTCACGGGAACCCCGCGCGAACTGCCTGAGGGCGAGGTCATGGCGTTGAACAACTCCTTCGGCTTCGGCGGGCACAACGCCGTTGTTGCCATCCGCAGCACCGGCCCCAAGGTTGAGCTGGCCGGCTAGGCAGCCTGCACGCAAACGGCCCGCAGCCGGCAGCGAAAATCTCCCGAAGGGGAATTTTCGCCGCCTGCTGCGGGCCGTCTGTTTAAGTTGTTTTGCAGGCGCGGAGCGCTATCCCACGTGGTGGAGCCAGCGGACGTTGGCCCCTGCCGCGGCATGGCGGAAGGGTTCCAGCTCCTCGTCCCAGGCCTCCCCCAGGGCGAGCGAGAGTTCGTGGTAGACGGCGGCGGGAACGCCCTTGCCCGTTTCATAGGCATAGCGGATCCGGTCCTCGGAGACCATGATGTTCCCGTGCACGTCCGTCACTGCGTGGAAGATGCCAAGTTCGGGGGTGTGTGACCAGCGTGAACCGTCAACGCCGGCGCTGGGCTCCTCGGTGACCTCGTAGCGCACATTGGCCCAGCCTCGGAGGGCGGATGCCAGCCGTGCACCTGTTCCGGCCGGGCCGCGCCAAGCGTACTCCGTGCGCAGCACATTGGGCGCAGCGGGCTGTGCAGTCCACTGCAGGTCCGTGCGCTGATCCATCACCCCGGCAATGGATGACTCGATATGTGGGCACATGACAGCAGGGGCTGAGTGTACATACAGGACACCGCGCGTGGTTTCTACCTTCATTCCATCCTCCATTGCAGTAGGTGCGTCTTCCCCAACGACCTTCTCCTGGATGAAATTATGCAGGCGCGGAACCGTAAAACAGGCCCCCAATTGTCCGGACTAATCGTCCGTCCCCTAGTTCTAATGCGTTGACTGACTCTCATTGTGCCGTAGCAAGGGCGATTGCGCCACCGCAACATCCCGAAATCACCGCTTTTGGGTGAATTATGCGCGCGGATGCGCCGAACGGTAGCCCTCACGCAGCCGCTCCACCGACACATGAGTGTAAAGCTGTGTCGTGGCCAGCGAACTGTGCCCAAGGATTTCCTGCACGGCTCGCAGGTCCGCCCCGCCGTCCAGCAAGTGTGTCGCGGCCGAGTGCCGCAGCGCGTGCGGGCCTGTGGCCGAGGTGTCCCCCAGCGAGGCGAGGCCCCTGTCGACGAACTTCCGCACGGTGCGCGGGTCGATGCGCCCGCCGCGCATGCCGAGGAACAGGGCGGCACCGCTGTGGGGCTGGAGCAGTTTCCCCCGGCCGTGCGCCAGCCAACGCCCCAACGCCGTGTCGGCCGGCACCCCGAAGGGCACGGCCCGCTCCTTGTCGCCCTTGCCCAGGACGGTGACTGTGCGGCGTTCCCGGTTGACGCCGTCGATGTCCAGGCCCGCCAACTCCCCCACTCGAATGCCGGTGGCATAGAGCAGTTCAACGACGGCCAGGTCCCGCAGCGCTACTGGGTCCAGGTCGCGGGCTGCCGCCGCCATCCCATCGAGCAGCCGGGTGAGCTGCTGCTGTTGCAGGACGGCCGGCAGTGTCTTTTCCAGCTTGGGTGCCTTAAGCCTGAGGGCCGGGTCCAGGGAGATGATGCCTTCGCGTTCGGCCCAGGCGGTGAAGTTCCGGGCTACGCTGGCCCGCCTGGAAAGCGTGGCCCGGGCCAGCCCTGCGGTGTTTTGTTCACCCAGCCAGCGGCGCATGGAGGCCAGGTCCAGCTGTGACCAGTCCGTGGCGCCGTCGGCCACCATGTGGATGAGCAGGGTGTCCAGGTCGCCCCGGTAGGCGCGGATGGTGTGCTCGGACCGGCCGCGTTCGGCCCGCAGGTAGCGTTCATATCCGTCGACGGCCCGGGCCAGTGCAGGGGGCAGGGCGCTGCGTTCTTCTTCATCCACCCTTCAACTGTGCGGTGCGGACGGTGCGAGGGCAAGCTGCCCCGCCGGACGTGCGGGTATTTGCTAGCCGGGCCCGGCCGTGGCCAGGTACGTGCCGAGGGTGTCATCCTTCAGTGCCTTGCTGATGGCGGCGATGGCGGCGTCGTCACGGAGCACTATTGACTGCCCGTCGGCACTCGTACCGGTGCCCAGGGTGGGCAGGGTGAAGGAGTGGACATCACTGCCCCGCACGCCGTTGAGGCTTACGGCCAGCTCCGCCACGGCGGCGGCGTCGAGCCCCCGGTCCACGCTGATGTAGGGGGAAACCTTGCCCACCAGGTCGCTGATCTTGAGGGGGTTGGCCAGGGTGGCCGGCGTCAGGACCGTGTTGAGGACGGCCTTGAGGAAAATCTGCTGGTCTTTCACTCGTTGGTAGTCGCCGTCGGAAAAGGCGTAGCGTTCGCGGACAAAGGCAAGGGCCTGGTCCCCGTTCAGCTTCTGCGGGCCCGCGGCAAAGCTGTGGGATCCGTCCATGGAGGTGAAGGCCAGCGGCACGTCCACCTCAACCCCGCCGAGGGCATCCGTGATGGCCTTGAACCCCTCGAAGTCAACGATGGCCACGTGGTCGATCCTGCTGCCGAACATGCCCTCAAGCGTCTGCACCACGAGAGGGATGCCGCCATAGGCCATGGCCGCATTGATCTTGGCAGGTCCCACGCCCGGGATGTCCACCCAGGTGTCGCGCATGACGGACATCATGTAAATGTTCTTCCGGTCCGCAGGGATGTGGACCCACAGCATGGTGTCCGAGCGCTGGTTCGAGGCGCCGCCCTGTTCGGCAATGTTGACGGAGTCGCCTCGGCTGTCACTGCCAAGAAGCAGGATGTTCATGGCATTGGCGGCCGGGCCGGCCGTGGGTTTTTCCGGCCGAAGCGTTTCTGCCGGGAACGCGCTGGGGATCTTCACGGTCTGTGAGTCAAAGCTGCGTGCCAGGCTGGCCAGGTACGCCACGGCGATGAGCACCGCAACCAGGACCAGCCCCAGCGCGGACAGCAGGACCGTGCGCCGGCGGTTTCTCCGCCTGCGCAGCGGAACAGCTGGAAGCTCATCGATGCCCATGTGCCCATCCTGCCACCGCCCTGCCGCTTTTGTCTGCCGTTTGTGGCACTCTCCCAGCAAGCCCGCAGGCAGGCGCCGGCAGGCCCGCGGGCCGGGCGCCGGGTCTACTGTCCCTTCCGCTTCCAGCCGCCGCTGCCGGGCTGCGCCAGCCCGAGCGATTCAAGGCGGCCCAGCCCGGACAGGACGGTGGCCGGGCTCAGGCCTGCCACCACGCACAACTTCTCCAAGGTGGTGGCGGTCCGCAGCGGAAGGGCGTCCAGGAGCAGGAGGTCGGATGTGCCCAGCCCGTCGTACAGGGCTGCTTCGACGGGCTGCTCGGTGCCCAGGTTCTCCCCCGCACCGCCGGCGAGCTCGGCCACGTCCGCGGCGTCGGTTACACAGATGGCGGCGCCGTCACGCAGCAGCCGGTGGCAGCCGGCCGAGTTGGCGGAATAGACGGAGCCCGGCACGGCGCCGACCATCCGGCTGAGCATCTCGGCGTGGCGGGCGGTGTTCAATGCACCCGATCGCCAGCGGGCCTCAACAACCACCGTCACCTGGCACAAGGCTGCGATCAGCCTGTTCCGCTGCAAAAAGCGGTAGCGCGTCGGGTTGGTTCCAGGCGGCACCTCTGCCACCACGAGTCCGCGCCCGGCGATGGTTCGCAGCAGCTCGTCGTTGCCTGAAGGGTAGAACCTGTCCACTCCTCCGGCCATGACGGCGATGGTGGCCGGCTGCGGCGTGCCGGGGCCGGCCGGGGTGCCGCCGGCGGTGGCGCTCAGCGCACCGCGGTGGGCGTTGGCGTCTATGCCGTAGGCGCCGCCGCTGACGACGGTATAGCCGCGCTGCACCAGGGAATGGGTGATCTCTGCCGTGACGTTGGCGCCGTAGCTGGTGCTGTCGCGCGAGCCGACGACGGCGATGCAGCGTTCCTGCGCCGGAATGGCCGGGGCCGTGCCCCGGCACCACAGGGCAATGGGCGCTGCCAGCTCCAGGTCCGCCAGCCCCTGCGGCCATTGGGGGTCCTCAGGCACCAGCAGCCGACCGCCCAGCCGGTCCACAGTGGCCAGGTCCCGTTCGGGTGCGAGGTCCGCCAGGCGGGGGCGCCACCGTTCCAGAGCCGCGGCCAACCCGTCCCACCGCGGGGTGCCGGAGTCCTGCAGGACTTCGGTCATTTCTTGTTCCACCCCCGGATTGGTGGTGTTGCTGCTGCGGATGAAGCCCAGCGCTTCCTCGGGTCCCAGCAGCCTGATGAGGGCCAGCCCCGGGAGGTCGGAGGGTTCCATGAGCCGGGTCAGCGCCGCCCGAGCGAGCAGCAAGGTGGTGCACCCGTCCCGCCCGCTGTTGCCGCCGCCGTCGTGGCTGTTGCCGCTGCTGCCTGCATCGCTATTGTTGCTGTTCACAATCCCTCTCCTCGCTTCACAGTCCTTCGCCCCGCTGGCGCAGCGTCAGTGCCAGGCCGACGTCGTCGCTGTCCGGCAGGTCCCTGCCGTGCAGGTCCGCCACGGTCCAGGCGAGCCGCAGGACGCGGTCGTATCCCCGGGCGCTGAGCACTCCCGTGCCCATGGCCCGGTCAAGCAGTGCGGTGCGGTGGCCGTCCAGCCGCAGGGGTCCGCGCAGTATCCGTCCGGTCAGTTCCGCATTGTGCACCAGTCCCCACCGGTCCAGCCGCTCTCTGGCCACGCTCCGGGCCAACTGCACCCGTTGGGCGACGTCGGCCGTGGATTCCCCGGGCCCGGTGCCGGCCAGTTGGGACAGCTGGACCTTGTTGACCTGGAGTTGGATGTCGACCCGGTCCAGCAGCGGCCCGGACAGGCGGCCAAAGTAACGCCGCCTCGCCATAGGCGTGCATTCGCAGTCGACGCCCTTGCCGGTGACCTTGCCGCAAGGGCAGGGGTTCGCTGCCAGCACCAGCTGGAACCGCGCCGGATAGGCGGCCGTTCCGGCCGAGCGGTGGAGCACCAGCTCCCCGCTCTCCAGGGGCTGGCGCAGGGCGTCAAGCACCCGCTTGTCGAACTCGGGCGCCTCATCCAGGAACAACACGCCCCTGTGGGCCCGTGAGGCGGCGCCAGGGCGCGGGATGCCGCTGCCTCCGCCGATGATCGCGGCCGTGCTGGCTGAGTGGTGCGGATGCTCAAACGGGGGCCGGCGCACCAGTTCCAGCGGCCCCGATGCCCTGTGCTCGAGGGAATGGATGGCCGTAACCTCCATGGCATCCCCGTCGGCAAGGTCCGGCAACAGCCCGGGCAGCCGTTCGGCCAGCATGGTCTTGCCGGATCCCGGCGGGCCCACCATCATCAGGTGGTGCCCGCCGGCTGCGGCAATTTCCAGGGCCAGCCGGGCCACGGGCTGCCCCGCCACCTCGGACAGGTCCGCAGGGGGCTCGGCCGAACCCGGTTCGGCAGCGGCCGCCTCAGGTTCAGGCTCCCGTTCGCCGGCCACGCGAACCAGCTCCTTGGGGTCGGCATTGAAGGCATAGGCCACCTCCGCCAGGCAGGAGAAGGAACGAACCCGTGCGCCCTTGACGAGCCGTGCCTCGGCCTCGTTGGCCGGCGCCACCACCACGTCCCGCCAACCCGCGGCCAGGGCCGCCAGCACGGCGGGCAGCACCCCTCGGACCGGTCGAAGCCGCCCGTCCAGGCCCAGCTCCGCAATGAACACGGTCCCTCCTGTCCCGCGCAGGTCCCCGGCCGCGTTGAGGGCCGCCATGACAATGGCCAGGTCAAATCCGGAGCCGCGCTTGGGCAGCGACGCCGGAACCAGGTTGACGGTGATCTTGCGCCGGCTCAGCGGGATCCCGGAATTCTGCGCGGCCGAGCGGATCCGCTCCCGCGCCTCGGACAGGGACGCATCGGGCAGGCCCAGCAGGATGAAGCTGGGCAGGGTCTGCCCTATGTCCGCCTCCACCTCGATCACATGGCCGTTCAGCCCCACGAGCGCCACCGCAAGGGCCCGCCCCACCCCCATCAGGCCACCCCCTTGAGATGATCGATGGCGGGCGGGGAGTCCCCGTCCATGATGATGCCGACGGCGTCAATCCGGATGCTGCCGTACACGTGCCCGTGCGCCCTCGCCCACAGCACCGCCAGCGTGCGCAGCCGGCGCAGCTTGGCCCGGGTCAGCGCCTCCAGGGGGTCGCCGTAGCGCCGCGACCGCCTCGTCTTGACCTCGACAATGACCAACTCCTGGCCGTCAATCGCCACAATGTCGATTTCACCTTCGCGGCACCGCCAGTTGCTGTCAATGACGCGGATGCCGCGGTCCTCCAGGAAGTCCGCGGCGATCCATTCACCGGCCTGCCCCAACACATCTTTTGCTCTCATCGCTGCCTCCACCACCAGCCTTGCGGAGGGCGGGGACGGGCAAAAGGACGAAAAGCCAAATTGTGGACAGCCTGCCCGGCCGCCCCGCCTGTGGAGGAATTCATCGGCGGCTGCGCGGCCCGGCCGGCCCGGCACACAGGGAAGGACGACGGCGGAAGCTGCGCTCCGCCGTCGTCCTTCAGGTTGTGGCTGGTGTGCGGCGCCGGGGCAGCCGCGGGCGGTCAGCCCAGCGTGCCGAGCTGGCCGTCCTTGGGAATCTGGAGGTCGTCGGACTTCATGAGTTCCTCGACATTGACGTCCTTGAAAGTGATGACCCGGACGTTTTTCACGAAGCGGGCGGTGCGGTAGACGTCCCACACCCAGGCGTCCTGGAGGGTCAGGTCAAAGTAGACCTCGCCGTCGGCCGATCGGGCCTGCAGGTCCACATGGTTGGCGAGGTAGAAGCGGCGTTCGGTCTCAACAACATAGCTGAACAGGTTCACCACGTCGCGGTACTCGCGGTAAAGCTGCAGTTCCATGTCTGTTTCGTAGTTTTCCAGATCCTCAGCGCTCATGGTTCCATCATCCATCACTTGGGGCCCGGTTGCCCAACGGGCGCGGCGCGGCGGGCCTATGTCAGGCGCCAGCTCCGGCGGTGGTGGTCCGTGGCGCCGAGCCTGCCGATGGCTTCGCGGTGTGCGGCCGTGCCGTAGCCCATGTTGGCCTCCCAACCGAACTCGGGGAATTTTTCGGCAAGCCCGGCCATGATGCCGTCGCGTTCCACCTTGGCCAGGACGCTGGCCGCAGCGACGGACAGGCACGTCATGTCGGCCTTGATGCGGGTCTGGATGCGCCACTGCGCCTCGGGTCCCCCGCGCCCGGGGCCGTCGGCCAGCACCGAGAAAAGGTCGGGTTCCGGTTCCGACAGCCAGTCCTGGTTGCCGTCCAGTATGACAAAGTCGGGGCGCACGACGGCGGCTGCCTGCGCCAGTGCGCGGGTGCCGGCCAGCCGCAGCGCAGCCACGAGGCCGAATTCATCGATTTCGCCGGCGGAGGCATGCCCGACGGCGCTTGCCTGCGCCCAGTCCTTGATGGCCGGGACGAGGGACTCCCGCACCGTGGTGCGCAGCAGCTTGCTGTCCTTCACGCCCGGCAGCTCGGCGGCGGTGGCGGCGTCAATGATGACAACTCCCACGCTGACGGGGCCGGCCAGGGAGCCGCGGCCCACCTCGTCGCAGCCGGCCACGACGGCGAAGCCCCGGCCTGCCAGCTCGCGTTCCCAGTCCAGGGTGGGCGAGGCTGCCATTACTTTGCGGCGGGGGCGGGCAGCGGGGAGGACACGCTGGCGCTCTTCGGATCGGGCACGCTGTCAAAGACGTCGGGGTAGTTGCCCAGGACGCCCCAGTGTGAGAGCGGCCAGGCGATGACAACGGCACGGCCCTCGACGTCCTCGATCGGCACGAAGCCGGTGTTGTTGGACGCGTAGTGGTAGCGGGAGTCCTGGGAGTTGTTGCGGTGGTCGCCCATGACCCACAGGTGGCCGGCCGGGACCGTCACGTCAAAGGGGGTGTCCGACGGGCTGGCGCCCGGGTAGAGGTACGGTTCGGTGATGGGCTCGCCGTTGATGGTCAGCTTGCCCTCGGCATTGCAGCAGATGATCCGGTCGCCCGGCAGGCCGATGACCCGCTTCACCAGGTGCTGCTGGGAGGAATCGGGCAGCAGGCCGATGAACGTCCCGGCTTCCGTGAGCCAGTTGGCGGGTGCCTGGTCCACGGGGGCCAGCCAGCCCTGGGTGTCCTTGAAGACCACCACGTCGCCGCGCTCAATCGCGATCGGCTTGGGCACCAGCAGGTTCACGAAGATCCTGTCATCGATCTGCAGCGTGTTTTCCATGGAGCCGGAGGGGATGAAGAAGGCACGGAACAGGAAGGTCTTGATCAGGAAGGACAGCACCACGGCGATGGCGATGATGGTCAGGATTTCCTTCCCCCACGCCCAGGCCTGGTGGGCCGCACGCGAGCCGGGAGTTCCGCCGTCGTCCTTGCCGGCCCGGGTGCCCGCAGCCCGGCGGGCAGACCGGTCCCACGGCCGCAAGGCCCCGTCGCCGGACTGTGTGGGTGTGCCGGTGCCGGGCTCTTGCGGCTCACTGTGGTGGTTCACGGGTCGGTTCCTTAGCAAAGTCAGAGTAAAAGTCAGCGCTGGTCGCCGTGGATCGCGTGGATCCGGGCCGGCGGCCAGATGTTGGCCACGGGCGCGCCGATGACCTTGTCGGTGGAGATCAGCCCGCCGCCGGGTGCCCCCAGCAGCGACCGTGAATCCAGGGACACGCTGCGGTGGTCGCCCATAAGCCACAACTTACCCTGCGGCACCGTGACCTCGAACACCAAATCGCTGGGCGCGTCGCCGGGGAAGAGGTAACTTTCCGTCACGGGGACGCCGTTGATTTCCAGCAGCCCCTCCGCCGAACAACATTTGACGGTGTCGCCGGCGACCCCCAGGACGCGCTTGACGTAAATGTTGTCATTGGGCACGACACCCAGCCACTGCCCGGCGGCCACAATGCCGTCCGCCACGGGTCCGGCGCCGGACTTCCAGGGTGTGAAGGATCCCCGCCCGTCAAACACCACGACGTCGCCGCGTTGGATGGGTGCGTTGGCGAAGGCCGTGCGCGAGACGAGAACCCGGTCGCCCGTGAGCAGCAGCGGCTCCATGGATTCGGACGGAATGTAGTACAGGTCCATGAACAGGTTGCGGACCAGCGCCAGGACCAGGAACAGCGCAAGAACCGCCACAACAACAAAACGCCAGCCCAGTTTCCTGGACTGGCGTTTCGCGTAAGTCAAAGTGCTTGTTCCGTTACTTGGCAGGAACGGCGTCGCGCTTTTCCTTGATCTTGGCAGCCTTGCCGCGCAGGCTGCGCATGTAGTACAGCTTGGCGCGGCGGACGTCACCCTTGGTGACAACCTCGATCTTTTCCAGGACCGGGGAGTGCACCGGGAAGGTGCGCTCGACGCCGACGCCGAAGGAGATCTTGCGGACCGTGAAGGTCTCGCGGACGCCGTCGCCCTGGCGGCCCAACACGAAGCCCTTGAAGACCTGCACACGTGAGCGTGAGCCTTCAATGATGTTCACGTGGACGTTGAGGGTGTCGCCGGCACGGAAGGCGGGGATGTCGCTGCGCAGGCTGGCTGCGTCAACGGAATCGAGAAGATGCATGTTCTCACTCCAGGTAAACGCCACAGGTCATTTACTTTGTGTCACGCACACCATGGACGGCGCGGGGCCAGTCATGGAGTGCGAAAGAAATTGGACCGGCTGCCCTGAATGGACCACCGGTGTGCCGCGCTGTTGACAAACGCTCCCCCTGTGGCAGGAACGCGCCCAGCAGGCACATCTATTTATTTTGCCATATGCGCGGCGATGGCGCTAATTGGCGCCGGTTTCGGGGCGCTTGTGGACTTTTCCATGCTCGACGGCGTACCCCAGTTCCCAGAGCACGTTGCGTTCGGTTTTGCTCAGCGCGGCGGCGTCCAGCGCCTCAATGAGGTCGGGGCGGCGGGCGGCGGTGCGCCGCAGCTGCAATTCCCGGCGGAACTTGGCGATCTTGGCGTGGTTGCCGCTGAGCAGCACCTCGGGGATGTCGCGTTCGCGCCACGTGGAGGGCTTGGTGTAGACGGGGTATTCGAGGAGGCCGTCCGAGTGGGACTCCTCAACGAGTGACTCCGGGTTGCCCACGACACCGGGCACGAGGCGGCCGATGGCCTCGACCATGGCCAGGACGGCAACTTCGCCGCCGTTCAGGACATAGTCGCCGAGGCTGACGGGCCGGACGGTGTAGCTGTCCGCCGCCCATTCCAGGACGCGTTCGTCAATGCCTTCGTAGCGTCCGCACGCGAAGACCAGGTGCTCCTCCTCCGCCAGCTCGTAGGCAAGCTTCTGGTTGAACACCTCCCCCGCAGGCGAGGGAACGATCAAGGTGGGCCGGGCGCCGTCGGACTTGGGGGACTTTTCCGCAATGTCGGTGAGGGCCTGCGCCCAGGGTTCCGGCTTCATGACCATGCCGGCGCCGCCGCCGTACGGGGTGTCATCCACCGTGCGGTGGCGGTCCTGCGTGTAACTGCGCAGGTCGTGGACGGCCAGTTCCAGCAGGCCGTCCTTGCGGGCCTTGCCGATCAGGCTCAGGTCCAGGGGTGCCAGGTATTCGGGGAAGATGCTGACGACGTCAAAGCGCATTACTTGCCGGCGCCTTCCGCTTCGTCGCCGCCGTCTTCGCTGTCCACGATCACGGCGCCGGGGACGTCCGCAGGTTCGCCGGACTCGTCATTCTCGGAGGGCTCCTTGTTGACGGTGAACAGGCCGGCCGGCGGGGTCAGCAGCACATAGCCTTCCTCGATGTTGACCTCGGGGACTATCTCGTCAACAAACGGCACCAGGACCTCGTCGCCGTCGGCATCCTTGACGATCAGCAGGTCCTGCACCGCCTGGGTGCGCAGCCCGGCCACTTTGCCAACCACGGTCTTGCCGACCCGGACTTCAAGGTCCAGCAGCTCGTGCTCGTACCAGGCGTCGTCGTCCTCGTCGTCGTCGGATTCGAAGAAGAGGGTTGCGCCGCGGAGCAGTTCGGCGTCGTTTCGGGTATTGGTGCCCTCAAAGCCCAGCAGGAGGATGTCCTTGTTCCAGCGCGAGCTCCGCACGGTGAGCGTGCCGAGCTTGGCCGGTTCAACAATGAACTCGGCGCCGACGGCAAAGCGGGACTCGGGGGCGTCGGTGAGGACCAGCACGGTGACCTCGCCCTTGATGCCGTGGGGCTTGCCAATCCGGGCAACCTGGACCTGCATGGGAACTCCTAAAGATGTTGGTGGGAAAAAGTTTGGCCCCGTCACCGTGATGGTGCCGGGGCCAAACGTTTGGCTTTACTGCTGAATGCCTGCTGCTTCCTTGCGGCCGCGGCAGGCTCCGGGCAGGTTAGCGGCGGCGGTCCGTGTCAACAACGTCAACACGCACCGGTTCGCCGTGGGCCAGCGCGGCAACCACTGTGCGCAAGGCACGGGCGGTGCGGCCCTGGCGGCCAATAACCCGGCCCAGATCGTCCTGGTGAACACGCACCTCGAGGGATTCCCCGCGGCGGTTGTTCTTGACGCTCACCTTCACGTCCTCGGGAGAGTCAACAATCCCGCGGACCAGGTGCTCCAGCGCTTCAGCCAACAAGCTACTCAGCCTCGGTGCTCTCGGGGGCCTCTGCCTCTTCAGCCTTCTTGGCCTTCGGGGTGATGGCTTCCTTGACAACGACGTTCTTGGCTTCCGGTGCCACGAAGGCAACCTTCTCGGCCTTGGTCTTCAAGGTGCCTTCGGCGCCCTTGATGCCCTTGAACTTCTGCCAGTCACCGGTGATCTTCAAGAGCTTGAAGACCTGCTCGGACGGCTGTGCGCCGACGCTGAGCCAGTACTGTGCACGGTCCGAGTTGATCTCGATGAACGAGGGCTGCTCGGTGGGGTGGTACTTGCCGATCTCCTCGATGGCACGGCCATCACGCTTGGCGCGTGAATCCATGACGACGACGCGGTAGAACGGGGCGCGCATCTTACCAAAGCGCTTAAGGCGAATCTTTACGGCCACTTTTGTGGTTACTCCTGGTTCGAAAAGGGGCGAAATCCGTTTTACGCTCCCGTGGGGCGGGCCGTGCTGCGGACTTCTAAGGACAGGATCATCACACGGAGAGAGGGGCCATGCGGATCGAGTACCTGTCCATTATGCCAGAAGATCCCCAAGCCGCGCGACGCCTTCCGGACGGCGCCGTTTGTGAGCTCTCCCACGTTGCCGCCATGGTGGGGTCCAAGACCAGGCCGCGGCGGGGCGCCTGGCTGGTTCTTGCGGGGTGAGCGTGCTGTTCTGCGCAGTGTTTGGTGCGGGCGTGACGCAGAACAGTGTTGTGCGTCAGGTCGAGGGGTGACGCTGCGCAGAACAGTGCACTTCGCCGCTGGGGGCGGAAATCCGGACGCGGCCCACTGCTCCTGCGCACCGTTAATTCCGAACTATGCGCAACTCCAAGAGTTGCGCACCATGGGGACTTGACCGTACGCAGGAGCAGTGGATTCATCAGGCACGGGGCGGCCACGCCCCGAGGGGCCGGGCACGAGGCTGGGTGGCAGTCCGGTACTACTCGGCAGAGTAGAAGAACAGGCCCATCTTGGCGTTGTCTTCGGCCGCCGAGAGGGCCGAGGCTGCCATGGCGGTCAGGGCACGCAGCAGCGGCTCCGTCACCTCGGGGGTCGATTCCATCTCCTCGGCGGCGGCCCACTCGGCGGCGAGCTCGGAAACTTCCTCGGGATCCTCGGGCGCGTCCAGCTCGGCAAACACCTCAAGCAGCGCATCCGGCACGGCAAACAGCGTGTCCAGCTCGATGTCGACCAGGCTTAGCTCGGCCGCGACTCCGGTGGCGTGCACCTTCTTGACGGCAAATTCGCCAAGAACTTCGATCTCAAAGTCGCTCAGGCCCGGCGTGGGCAGGACGGGCACGTCCACGGCCGGGGATTTTCCCGCAATGCGGGCCTTGGCACGGGCCACGGCCTGGTGGTGGTCGGCAATGAAGAACTCTGAGTAATTGGCCACGCATAAGCCTTTCGTTTTTGTGGGTCCGGAGGCAGCGCCCCGGGTCCGGCTACGGCTGCTCGGACTGTACAGCTTCAACAGTAACGCGGATCCTGTTGTTCCACGGATCGTCGAAGCCAATCTCTTCCCCGGTGTCGGCGACGGCGATGCGGTGGCGCGCCAAACGCTCGCGGAGGGCTCCGACGTCGTCAAGCTTGGGCAGCTGGATCAGCACCTCGCCGAGGCCCAGGGTGTCCTTGCGGGGGCCGGCGCCGCGGCTGTTCCAGACGTTCATGGCCATGTGGTGGTGGTAGCCGCCGGCCGCGACGAAAAGGGCCTGGCCGTGCCAGCCGGCAGTCTTCTCAAAGCCGAGCGTGTCCACGTAGAACTTTTCCGCCGTGGCGACGTCGCCGACCTGCAGGTGGACGTGCCCGACGTCGGCCGCCGCCTGCCGCTGCCCCGCCACCGACGCTTCACTCAGGTGGGTTTCGAGGTAGCGCTGGGGCGGGAGCGAGAGGGACGCCATCTCCACGCCGCCGTCCTTCCAGCTCCATGCGGCGCGGGGGCGGTCCCAGTACAGCTCGATGCCGTTGCCCTCGGGGTCCGTGAAGTAGAAGGCCTCGGAGACGAGGTGGTCGGCGGATCCGGCGAAGGCCTGCGGGTTGTACTGTGCGGCGGTGGCGACGGTGGCAGCCAGGGAGGCCTGGTCCTGGAAGAGCAGTGCGGTATGGAACAGGCCGGCTTCCCCGCGGCCGGGAAGGTGCAGCCCGCCGGCCGGCTGGAGGTGGACCAGCGGGGTGGTGCCGCGGCCCAGGTACTGGCCGCCGTCCGCCTCGGCCACGATGTCCAGGCCAAGCGCCGTTTGGTAGTAGTCGGACATGGTCTTCATGTTTCCGACCTTGAGCATCACGGTGCCCATGGTGAGGTCGGCGGACAGCAGGTCCTGGGTGGCAGTCATGTTTTCTCCAAGGTTCGTTGTAGTCATATCATAGCAAACTACTTGAAGCTTCAAGTTATTCTGAAGGTCTCGCTCCCGCATGCCTCAACAGGTGCGCTGTGTTCTCCCATTTCAACGGGTGCGGTGCGTTGTCATCCCATTCCCCGGGGGCGGAGGCGTTGTTCTGCCGGATCCTGCCAGTCGCGGCCTTGGGTGAGCACTGCCTCCATGGCAACCCGCACCCCGAGGGCATCCATTCCCAGCCCGGCCTCATGTTGGCGCAATTGCCGCAGTTCCTCCCCCAGGTCCTGCGCGCGCATCTCAACGAAGCCGCAGCTGGCGTAGAACGGGGCGTTGAAGGGAACATCGCGGAAAGTGCACAAAGTCATGTGGCGGAATCCTGCTTCCCGCGCCCACGCCTTGGCGGCGGTGACGAGTGCACGGCCAATCCCCTGCCCCGCATAGTCCGGACTGACGGCCAGCTGCTCAAGGTGGGCCCCGCCGTCGACAATTTCAAGACGCACAAACCCCACCGGCGGGCGCCCCGCCACCATGATGTGGAACGCGGCGGCGTACTCGGCGGCATCGCCCGGAGGAGGGAAGCGGGCGGTGCTGATGGCCGGGGTGAGCGCTTCAAAGGCCTCGTCCGCCTCGGCCTCGATGGCGGGCAGCAGCGCAAATTCACTCAGGGCCGCCGGCCGGATCTCCCACATGGGAAAAGCCTATCCCCCGGAACCGACAATCAGCCGCCCTGTGCCGAATTGTCAATAAACGCCTCAATGATCTCGGCACCCTCGGGGCTGTCCTGTGGGCGGGGGCCGCTGCGCAGGGCGGCGTGGTGCGCGCCGGTGCTCGCCAGGAAGCCTGCCACTTCTTCATACAGCGGTTCCCATCCCCCGGTCAGCACCATGGTGGGGACCCCGGGAATGATGTGCAGCGGCGCCTCCGTGGTGGCGCGCTGCAGCCGGGCGCGGGCGGCCCGGCGGGCCTCGGACTCGGGTGACCCGCCGGCAGGAATGGCCAGCAGCGTGTTGAACTCACGCAGGAAGGCGGCATCGTCCAGCTCCGGTGCGCGGGCATACAGCTCCTCCACCCTCTGGGAATAGGCGGCGGTGGCGGGCAGTTCCGCCGTGAGCGAGGCCAGCATCGGCTCAATAAGCACCAGCGACGCCACCAGGTCCGGGCGCTCCACGGCGGCCATCATGGCAGCCGGGGCACCCTGGGCATGCGCCACCACGTGGCCGCCGCGGCCCAGCGCCGCAACAATGGAGGCGGCATCGGCGGCAAAGTCCGTGGCCACGGGTGGCTCAACTGCGTCAAACCCCGTGCGCTTGAGGAAAAGGCAGTCGTAGGTCCCGGCCAGGAGGTGCTGGGCGGGCCAAGCGGCCGCGCCGTAGCCGTCCATGCCGTGGACAAACACAATCCGGGTTTTGCTCATCTATTCAGGCTACCGGTTGGCACCATCATTTCCGCGTGTGTGTCACGGCCAAGCGCCGGGACCGACCGCAGGCGGCGCTGCCCCAGCAGCCCGGCGGGAGGCACCGGGCAAGCGAAAGGCCCCGTCCGGCGTCGTGATTCAACGCCAAACGGGGCCCACCTTGGGATGGCTACTTGCCCAGGAATTTCTCAAATCCCTTGGGCAGGTTCAGGCTGGTGGGGTCGAAGTCCTCGGCGCCGGCACCGAAGGCGGCGCCGGTGGGCAGGGCCGGGGTGTTGGCCTTTTCCTGGGCGGCCTTGAGCTCGGCGGCGGCCTTGGCGGGGTTGCCGGAGCGGGCCTTCTTCTTGGGTGCCTGCTTGCCCTTGCGTGAGCTCTTGAAGCCGCCGGGGCCTGCGACGCCGGGCATGCCGGGGATGCCGCCGCCCTGGGCAAGCTTCTTCATCATCTTCTGGGCCTGGCCGAAGCGCTCCAGCAGGCCGTTGACCTCGGAGACGTGCACGCCGGAACCGCGGGCGATGCGGGCGCGGCGGGAGCCGTTGATGATCTTCGGGGCGACGCGCTCGTGCGGGGTCATGGAGCGGACGATGGCCTCGACGCGGTCGATCTCGCGCTCGTCAAAGTTCTCCAGCTGCTGGCGCATGTTGGCGGCGCCGGGCATCATCATGAGCATCTTCTTCATGGAGCCCATTTTGCGGATCTGCTGCATCTGGGCGAGGAAGTCGTCCAGGGTGAAGTCTTCCTGGTCGGCGAACTTCTGCGCCATGCGCTCGGCTTCGCCCTTGTCCCAGTTCTTCTCGGCCTGCTCGATGAGCGTGAGGACGTCGCCCATGTCGAGGATGCGGCTGGCCATGCGGTCCGGGTGGAACAGCTCGAAGTCGTCCAGGGATTCGCCGGTGGAGGCGAACATGACGGGCTTGCCGGTGATCGAGGCAACCGAGAGGGCAGCACCACCGCGGGCGTCGCCGTCGAGCTTGGTCAGGACAACGCCGGTGAAGTTGACGCCCTCGTTGAAGGCCTGGGCCGTGTTGACGGCGTCCTGGCCGATCATGGCGTCGATGACGAAGAGGACCTCGTCGGGGTTGATGGCGGCGCGGATGTCCGCGGCCTGCTTCATCAGTTCGGCGTCGATGCCGAGGCGGCCGGCGGTGTCAACGATGACCACGTCGTGGAGCTTGGACTTGGCCTCGGCCAGGCCGGCCATGGCAACGGCAACTGGATCGCCGGTGGCGGATTCAAATTCACTGGACACGCCCGGGTGCGGGGCGAAGACGGGGACGCCGGCGCGCTCACCGTTGACCTGCAGCTGCTTGACGGCGTTGGGGCGCTGGAGGTCGGCGGCGACCAGCAGCGGGCTGTGGCCCTGGCCCTTGAGCCACTTGGACAGCTTTCCGGCGAGCGTGGTCTTTCCTGCACCCTGGAGGCCGGCCAGCATGATGACGGTGGGCGGGTTCTTGGCCAGGTTGATGCGGCGGGTTTCCCCGCCCAGGATGGCGACGAGTTCCTCGTTGACGATCTTGACGATCTGCTGTGCCGGGTTCAGCGCCTCGTTGACCTCGGCACCCAGGGCGCGTTCGCGGACCTTGGCGGTGAATTCGCGGACCACGGGCACGGCAACGTCGGCATCCAGCAGGGCGCGGCGGATCTCGCGGACTGTTGCATCGACGTCGGCCTCGCTCAGCCGACCCTTGCCGCGCAGATTCTTAAAAGTTGCTGTCAGGCGATCAGATAGGGAGTTGAACACGCGCCGCGCACTTCTTTCGTCAGGAATCACCAACGCCGGCGCGGCCAGACCATGGGCCTGGCCGCGCACGTGACGCGGCAATATACGTTAATCAGGATGAGACCGGCGGGCGGCTTTGGGGCCGTCCCACTCCCTTTCCTGAGGGACTCAACTATCAAGGGTATCAACTGCGCGGCCCCTTCGCTGCACATGGCACCCAGCTCTGCCAGTTGCGCGGCCCATAGATTGTCCTGCCACAAAACCTACCGAGCTTATGGGCCTGTGTCCACAAAAACACGCCGCAGCCGTGGCATGCTGGAAAAGTGACCAAGACCACTGCGCCCTCCGCCCCTGTCCCTTCCACGCACGACGCCGGGTCCCCGGCAGCCGCGCCCGGCTCCGGCGGGCGGATCAAGACCCTGGTGATTTTGGGTGCCTCGGGCGACCTGACCGGCCGGCTCCTGCTGCCCGGGGTTGCGCGCCTGATCGCCTCGGGCAGGGCGTCCGGCCTCTCGCTGGTGGGTGCCGGCAGCGACGACTGGACCGCCGCCCGCTGGCAGGAGCGCCTGGACAAGAGCTTCGCCGAGGCCCTCACCGACGACCCCGCCGCCACCAAGGAGGGCCGCGCCGAGCTGCTCCGCATGAAGAAGGCCAGTCGCTACCAACAGGTCGACGTCACGGCGAAGGGTGCGCTGGGCGAACTCCTCAAGACCGTGGAGGGCCCCGTGGCCCTGTACTTCGCGCTGCCGCCGGCCATCAGCGAGGAGGCGTGCAAGGTGGTGCTGAAGAAGGAGCTGCCGCCTGGCACGCGGCTGGTCATGGAGAAGCCGTTCGGCTCCAGCGCCGCCTCCGCCAAGCGGCTCAACGCGATCCTGGCCAGGCTGGTGCACGAGGACCACATCCACCGGGTGGACCACTTCCTGGGCAAGTCCACGGTGCTGAACATCATGGGGCTGCGCTTTGCCAACCGGTTGCTGGAGCACTCGTGGGACAGCGCGCACATTGAAAAGGTGGAGATCATCTTTGACGAGTCGCTGACCCTGGAAAACCGGGCCCGGTACTACGACCACGCCGGTGCCGGGCGGGACATGATCCAGAGCCACCTGCTCCAGATCATGGCGATCATGGCCATGGACCCGCCGGCCACCCTGGGTGAAAACGACGTCCGCTCCAACATTGCGGCCGTGTTGCGTGCCAGCACCATCGGCCCGCAGGGGACGTCGGACTTCACCGCCCACACCCGCCGGGCAAGGTACACGGCCGGGGAGATCGGGGACCGCAAGGTTCCGAACTACCTCGACGAAGAGGGCGTGGACCCCGCCAACGGCACCGAGACCCTCGCCGAGGTGGAGGTGTACGTCAACAACTGGCGCTGGGCCGGAGTGCCGTTCATCCTCCGATCCGGCAAGGCCCTCGGCCGGACCCGCAAGGAGGCTGTGGTCACGTTCCGGCCCGTCCCGCACCTGCCGGTCGGCTTCAAGGGCGCCGACTCCCCCACCCGCCTGCACATCGGGTTCGGCCCCGACACCCTGACCCTTGACTTTGACGTCAACGGCCCCGGCAACCTGTTCACCCTGGACCGCGTCCAGCTGGAGGCGGAGCTGGCCAGCAACCCCGTGCTGCCCTACGGTGAAGTGCTCGACGGCGTCCTGGCGGCGGACCCGCTGTTGTCCGTGCGCGGGGACACGGCCGAGGAATGCTGGCGCATTGTGGAACCGGCGTTCGCCGCGTGGAAGGCCGATGAGGTGCCCATGGCGGACTACCCCGCAGGCTCACCGGGGCCCGAAGGCTGGACCACGTCCCAAGAGGAATAGTCCTCCAATGTTGAGGTGCGGGCACACAACGCCCCCACTATGTTTGGATGCGAGAAAACAATGCAGGCACAGCGTTGAGACATGAGAAAACCCCAATCAACGTTGGGGTTTTCTCATATCTCAAGGGGCGTTGCATCGCCATGCCACTCCTTATCAAGGACGCCGCATCGCCATGTCACTCCGCAACGTGTGGAACCGGAGGGAACCTGGCGGTTCAGATGGCGGAGACTCCGCGTTCCCCCGTGCGGACGCGGACAGCCTCGTAAACCTCCACCATCCAGACCTTGCCGTCGCCGGCGCTGCCGGTATTGGAACTGGCCACGATAATGTCCACGAGGTCCCACGCCTGTTCGTCGGTCGCGAGGACCTCGATGCGCACCTTGGCGTGCAGGTCCACGGTGTATTCGGCACCCCGGTAGATTTCGGTGTGGCCGCGCTGGCGCCCGTAGCCGTGGGCGCTGCTGACGGTCAGCCCCTGGACCCCGAAACTCTCCAGGGCGTTGCGGACGTCGTCGAGCTGTTCGGGCCGGATGATGGCCGTGATGAGTTTCATGCGTCAACCTTTTCTTCGCTGGAGCGGTCGGTGCTGGGGTGTGCGGCGGGCTGCCCGCCCATCGGGTGGAAGCTGCCGGAGGTGCGTCCGCCGATGTCGTAGGCCGATTCGGCGTGGACGGAGACGTCGATCCCGGCGGATTCATGCGCCCCGGAGATCCGGAAGCCCATGGTCTTGTTGATGATCCAGCCGATCGCGTAGGCCATGGCGAAGGAGTAGACCATGACGGCGCCGGCGGCGATGCCCTGCTTGCCCAGCAATTCCAGCCCGCCGCCATAGAAGAGGCCCGTTCCTGCTGCGGGTGAGTTGGGGTCCGCGGCAAGTCCGATGAACAAGGTTCCGACGATGCCGCCCACCAGGTGGACGCCAACGACGTCGAGCGAGTCATCGATGCCCAGGCGGTACTTCAGGCCAACTGCCCAGGCACACAGGGCCCCGGCCAGCACGCCCAGCACGATGGACCACATGGGTGTCAAGGCGGAGCAGGCCGGCGTGATGGCCACCAGGCCGGCGACGGCGCCCGATGCGGCTCCCAGCGAGGTGGCGTGACCGTCGCGCAGCCTCTCCACCACGAGCCAGCCCAGGATGGCGGCGGCCGGGGCGGCGAGGGTGTTGATCCAGGCGTAGCCGGCCACGGCGTTGGCACCCAGGGCCGACCCCGCATTGAAGCCGAACCAGCCGAACCAGAGCAGGCCTGCACCGAGCATGACGAACGGCAGGTTGTGCGGCCGGTGGCTGGGGTCCTTCCCGAAGCCCTTCCGCTTGCCGAGGATCAGGGCCAGGGCCAGGGCCGCGGCGCCGGCGTTGATGTGCACGGCCGTGCCGCCGGCAAAGTCGATGGCCCCCAGGCCCTGGCCGATCCAGCCGCCCGTCGGGTTGCCGTCGGCGTCCTCCGTGAAGGAGAACACCCAGTGCGCAACAGGGAAGTAGACCAGCGAGACCCAGACGGCGGCGAAGGTCATCCAGGCGCCGAACTTGGCACGGTCGGCGATGGCCCCGGTGATGAGGGCAACGGTGATGATGGCAAAGACTGCCTGGAATCCCACGAAGACGATTTCGGGGATGGTGCCCACAAGCGGGGCGCCGTCGCCGGTGTCAAGGACGCCCTGCAGGCCCAGCTTCTGCAGCGGGTTGCCGAGCAGCCCGCCGCCAAGGTCGGTGCCGAAGGCTGCCGAGTAGCCAAACATGACCCACAGGACCGCGACTATGCCGATGGCGCCGAAGCTCATCATCATCATGTTCAGGACGGCCTTCGCGCGGGTCATGCCGCCGTAGAAGAAGGCAAGTCCCGGAGTCATGAGCAGCACCAGGGCTGCCGAGATCAGGACCCATGCCGTGTCGCCAGTGTTCATTGGACCGGCCTTTCATTGCAGGAGGTGTGGTGCCCGCCGGTGCGGTGCACTTTGTACTCTTGCAATGCTGGTCGACCCATGTTTCACATCCGCACGGGAGAAGTTTCCGCGAAGTTACGGATGCCGGCTGCGGTGTTAAATTGACGGGTCGGGCATGTTTCCGCCATGTTTCGGGCCGACGGCGGAGCGGCCGCCCCTGGTGCGCGGCGCCACCGCCGGTGGTCTACGGCCGGGGTCGGAGCCCACTCTGACAGGATCCGCCGGCGGCAGCCAAGCTGGCGGCCGCCGTCGTAATCGGGAGGCTGAGGTCGCCTGCCTAGATGATGCGGGCCTTGGTTGCAATGACGGCGACCTGGACTCGGTTGCAGACGCCCAGCTTGTTCATCACGTTGGAAACGAGCAGCTTCACGGTGGCCTCGCTGACATGCATGTCGGCGGCGAGCTCCAGGTTGGTCTTGCCCTCGGCCACGCCCTCGGCCACGACTTTTTCCCTGGCATTGAGGGTTTCGTAGCGGCTCCGGTGGGCAGTGTCGAAGGACCTGCCGCGGGCAACGAGCGCCTCGCGGGCCGCATCGCTGAGCAGGATGGCACCGCCGCGCTGGATCAGGCGCAGCGCCACGGGCAGGTCCTCGGCGACCAGTCCGGGATTAAGGAAGGCGGTCACGCCGCACAGCACCAGGGACTCGGCCACGTTGAAGGGAACCTCGCCCATGACCACCACGGTGGGTGGATTCTCCGACTCGATGAGGCTGCGGCAGGCTGCCGCCAGGTCCTGTCCCTGAATGGCTGCATCGACCAGGACGAGGTCCACGGGCCACTCGTCCGCCATGGCCAGCACCTGGCCGGCGGTGGCAACACTGCCGACATTCGTGATGAACGGCGCCTGGTCCAGGAGCTGGGTGAGGCCCAGTCCCGTTATGTAGTCGCTTCCCACGACGGCCATGCGCAGGTTGCCGGTCTTCTCTGCGATTCCTGCATTCAACGTGTTGCCACCAAATTCCTTCAGGCTAAAGATCGTATTAGGGTCGCCTTCCGGCATCCGTGCAAACGGGACCGGCGGATGGAATATTAACCCCCCGCTTTCACCCCCAAGGCGTCATAATCTTATCTCACCGGCGTTGGACAATGGACTAAAAACCCTGTCCAAACGGCTAGTCTTTGGGCGGTTCAGCCATCCAGGCAGGTGCAGCCGGGACGTGGCACCCCGGCATTAATCTTGCCAAGTTCATGCTACTTTTCTTCCGGGCGTACGTTTTAGCCGATGGTCGAGGGCGTTCTTGCCCAAGGCTTGAATGTGGTGTTGGGCCGGCAGCTCGCGCCCAACGTCAGCTGACGTCAAACGCCCACATGGCCACCGGGCGGAGCCAACCGCTGCTTCCGAACAACCCGTTAACCATAAAGAGGGACTGGCCGCCGAAGCGGGCAATCCCTCTTTACCGATGTCCGTTCGCGGTGGAACTAAGCGTTGGCACCACGGCGGCCGGGCCCTGCGGACCGGCCGGCGCCGGGTAAAACTAGTTCAGCAGGGCGTCAACAAAGCTCGCTGCCTCGAATGGCGCCAGGTCATCTGCACCTTCGCCGAGGCCTACCAGCTTCACCGGCACGCCGAGCGTGTTCTGGATGGCCACGACAATGCCGCCCTTGGCCGTGCCGTCGAGCTTGGTCAGCACGATGCCGGTGATGTTCACAACTTCGGCAAACACCTTCGCCTGGGTGAGCCCGTTCTGGCCGGTCGTCGCATCCAGCACCAGCAGCACCTCATCCACGGTTGCCTGTTTTTCAATGACGCGCTTGACCTTGCCGAGCTCGTCCATGAGGCCCACCTTGTTCTGCAGGCGCCCGGCGGTGTCGATCATGACAACATCGACTTCCTGCTCGATGCCTGCCTTCACCGCTTCAAAGGCGACGGAGGCAGGGTCCGCGCCATCGACGTCGGACTTCACGGTGGGAACACCCACGCGCGCGCCCCAGGTGGCCAGCTGCTCGGCGGCGGCGGCGCGGAAGGTGTCGGCTGCACCGAGCAGCACGTCCTTCTCCTCGGCCACGAGCACGCGCGCCAGCTTGCCAACAGTGGTGGTCTTGCCGACGCCGTTGACGCCCACCACCATGAGCACGGCCGGGCGGTCGTCATGGCGGGTGATGTTCAGGCTGCGGTCCATGGAGGGATCCACCAGGGCGATGAGCTCCTCGCGCAGCATGGCCTGGACGTGCTCGGGGCTGCGGACGCCAAGCACCTTCACACGCTCGCGCAGCTTGTCCACAAGCTCCATGGTGGAATCAGTGCCGATGTCCGCCAGCAGCAGCGTCTCCTCGACTTCCTCCCAGACATCCTCATCGATGGTGTCGCGGGAAAGCAGCGCCAGCAGGCCCTTGCCCAGCGCATTGTTCGACTTCGACAGCCGCGCGCGCAGGCGCACCAGGCGGCCCTCGACGGGCAGTGGGGTCTCAAGTGCCGGTGCCGCAGGGGCTTCCGGCTCAAGGGTTTCCAGGTCCGACGGCGGAACCTGGGTTTCGGGGCGCTCCTCCACCAAGGTGCCGCCGCCCTGGGCGCCGGTTGTGGATGGATCCAGGGGGGCGGGGTCATTGGCGTCGCGGGGGCCGGTGTAGTTCTGGCTGTTGCGCCGGGCCTTGATGAAGACGGGGATGAGACCGCCAATGACGGCGAGCCCAACAACAATGGACAGGATGATGGGGAGAAGTTCATTCACTCCCCCAGTCTCTCATGTGGGGCGGCCGGGGCCGGGTCCACGGGCCGGGCCGGGCCCGTTTTGCGCGCATGTGACAAACTCTTAGCTGATGCCCATGACCAGCCCCGCCCCCAAGAAAGCCATTGATCCGGCACCCGTGAAGCTGCCGCGTGAGATCAAGGTGCTCATTGCCGCCGCCTTCCTGATCGCGATCGGCTTCGGCATCGTGGCGCCCGTGCTGCCGCAGTTCGCCCAGAGTTTCGACGTCAGCGTGACCGCCGCGGCCGTGGTGGTCAGCGCCTTCGCGTTCACCCGGCTGGTGTTTGCCCCGCTGAGCGGCGTGCTCGTGGAGCGCATGGGCGAGCGCCGGACCTACATCCTGGGCATCCTGATCGTCGCCGCCTCCTCCGCCGCCTGCGCCTTTGCCCAGGACTATTGGCAGCTGCTGATCTACCGTGGCCTGGGCGGGATCGGCTCCACCATGTTCACCGTCGCCGCCATGGGCCTGCTCATCCGGCTGGCCCCGCCGGAGGCCCGGGGCCGCATCTCCAGCCTGTACGCCGGATCCTTCCTGTTGGGCAACATCGCCGGCCCCGCCGTGGGCGGGCTGCTGGCCGGATTTGGCATGCAGCTGCCGTTCCTCGTCTACGCCGGCGCCCTGGTGCTGGTGGCGCTGCTTGTTGCCACCCAGCTGCATGCCGTGAAGCCTGTCGCCGGATCCGGTGTTGCCGGTTCAGCTGCCGGCGGGGCCGGCGCACCCGCCGCGAAAAAGGATGCCCTGCCGTTGCGCCAGGCACTGGGCATCCCCGCCTACAGGGCCGTGCTGACCTCCGGTTTCGCCAACGGCTGGTCGGCGTTTGGCATCCGCATGGCCCTGGTTCCCCTCTTTGCCACTGCCGCACTCGGCGCCGGGCCGGAGGTGGCGGGAATTTCGCTGGCGGTGTTCGCTGTCGGAACGGGCATGGCCCTGACGTTCTCCGGCAAGCTGGCCGACACCTGGGGGCGCAAGCCCATGATCCTCTCCGGCCTGGCGGTCAACGGCATCGCCATGGGCGTGCTGGGCTTCACCGGCAATGAATTCTGGTTCTTCCTGGTCTCCGCGATTGCCGGATTTGGCAGCGGCCTCATGGGGCCGGGCCAGCAGGCGGCAGTGGCCGATGTCATCGGCAACGACCGTTCCGGCGGCAAGGTCCTGGCCACCTTCCAAATGTCCTCGGACTTTGGCGCCATCATCGGACCCATTGCCGCCGGATTCCTGGTCGACGCCTTCTCCTACGGGCCAGCATTCCTGATGGCAACCGCCGTTGCCTTCCTCAGCTTCCTGTTCTGGCTGCCGGCCAAGGACACCCGGCACCTCCTGCACTAGCAGGCACCCCTCTTCCCGCCTCCCCTCTTTCCCCCTTCCCTCTCCCCTCTTCCGTCTTCGACGCCATCGCAGCAATGGCTGAATTTTCCCCAACGCCATCGCAGCCCGCAGGTATCCAACGAGGCATCGAGCGGGCACATCCGAAAGCAGGCCGGCAGCGGGTGGGCCGGACGCCGAAAGCCGGGCACGCGCCGTCGTGCTTCAGGAAGGGTGGCCGCGGCACCAACACGCATAACATCAGATGTTTGTGAGCTGAACAACAGTTCCATGCGCCGGAATGTGTCGGTTGGCACTTAATGCATCCGATGTCTAGACTGAAATCACTAAACATCCAGCTGCCAGGGCCGGAATTGCCAGGTGACCGAGTGTCGGCCCTGTTCCGCACGTCCTGGTCACGAATGGCGCCGCTCCGCAGAGGACACCGGCACGCCGTCGGCCGCGGAAGACGCGCATCAGCCATGGATCATGGGCACCTCCGCCCGGCGCAGTCACGCACTGCGCGCCAACCGGCACCGGAGTGCCGCCCGGGCACCGTAGCCCCAGCCAGCCGCACCCATCCGTGCTGCTTGCTGACCAAGAACAGCCACAGAAATTGGAAGCAATGACGCAAAGCACCAACGAGGTCACAAAGCCGCGTGACCACAGCACCGAAGCCATCCCCCGGGTGGTCATCCTGATCGCCATCCTGGCAGGCTTCTCCGGCCTCCTGTACGGCTACGATTCCGGGGCGATCTCCGGCGCACTGCCGCTGCTGATCAACGACTTCGGCATCGACGCCGGGGCCCAGGGCCTGATCACCTCGCTCCTGCTGTGGGGCGCCCTGCCGGCCATCATCGGCTCCACGCTTGCCGCGAAGCGCTACGACCGCCGGCACCTGCTGCTGGTTGCGGCAGTCATCTTCATCGTCGGCTCGCTGATCTGCCTGTTCGCCACCGACATCCCGCTGCTCATGTTTGCCCGGTTCTTCCTGGGCCTGGCCGTGGGCATCGCCAACATGTTCGGGCTGATCTATCTCTCCGAGCTGGCGCCCACCCGCATCCGCGGCCTGCTGACCGCCCTGTACCAGCTCTCCGTCAACGTGGGCATCCTGTGCGCCTACATTGTGGGCGACGCCCTGCACGACGCCGGGGCATGGAACTGGATCCTCGGCGCCGGTGTCATCCCGGCCGTCATCTTCTTCGTGGGCATGCTGCTGAGCCCGCCGAGCCCGCGCTGGCTGATCATGCGCGGCCGCCACGACGAGGCACTGAAGGTGCTGCGCAAGTTGCGCGCCACGGACGAGATCGCCAACGCCGAAGTCCAGGACATCGAGAACAGCCTCAAGCAGCAGGAAGCCGGCATCTCGGCCCTGTTCAAGTCGGCCCGCCCGGCCATGTCAGTGCTGTTCATCCTGACGTTCTTCCAGGTGTTCACGGGCATCAACGCCGTGGTCTACTACGCACCCATCATCTTCGCCGACGTCCCCTCGCTGGGCTCCAACCCCGGCATGGTCGCCAACTACGGCGTGGGCATTGCCCTGGTGGTCTCCACCGCCGCGTCCCTGCCCCTGATCGACAAGCTGGGCCGCGTGAAAATGCTCGCCATCAGCATGGCAGGCCAGGCCGTGTCCATGGTGGTGCTGTGGATGTTCCCGGAGTCCGGCTACCTGACCATCGCGGCCGTTTTCGCCTACACCTTCTCCTTCGGCTTTGGCTTGGGCCCCGTCTTCTGGCTCTACGTCCCCGAGGCGCTGCCCCTGCGCATGCGTGCCATCGGCATGGGCGTCATCACCTTCACCCAGTACCTCTTCAACGCCATCTTCGCCCAGGCCTTCCCGTCCGCCATGGAGAAGTTCGGCCCGCTGGTGTTCCTGGTGTTCGCCCTGCTCTCCGCCATTGCGTTCTTCTACGTGATCCGCCGCGTGCCCGAGACATCCGGCAAGTCGCTCGAGGAAATCGAGGCCTACTGGCGCAGCCGTGAGGCCGCCCGCCGGAAGTAGCCTTCCTGCTTTTCCAGCCGACCCCGCGGTTGTGGTTGCAAACAGGCCGTTGCGGCTGATTTTGCAACCACAACTGCGGGGTTGGTTTTTAAGCACGATGGCGGTACCGGCCTCCGCTGTCCCGGCGCCTTGGGCGGTGCGGGGGGTGGGTGACGGCGCGCGGGGCGGGTGACGGCACATTTTCAGTGACGGGGGCAGAAGTTGCGATCTGCTGCCGTTCCGCACACCCGCCACTCACGCCGGGGGCAGATATCGTAATCCGCCCCAGGTAGACAGGGGGCGGATTACGATATCTGCCCCCGGCCCGGAATTATCTGCCCCCACCCGAATTATCTGATGCGGCGTCGGGGAGGGCGTTGCTAGACGCTTGCGACGCGGTCCAGGCGCTGGCTGATGACGGTGGAGACGCCGTCGCCCCGCATGGACACCCCGTACAGGGCGTCGGCCACTTCCATGGTGCGCTTCTGGTGGGTGATGATGATCAGCTGGCTGGATTCGCGCAGCTCCTCGAAGATGGTGATGAGCCGGCCCAGGTTGGTGTCATCCAGCGCCGCCTCCACCTCGTCCATGACGTAGAACGGCGAGGGCCTGGCCTTGAAGATGGCCACGAGCAGGGCCACGGCAGTCAGCGACCGCTCGCCGCCGGAAAGCAGCGAAAGCCGCTTGATCTTCTTCCCGGCCGGGCGCGCCTCGACCTCGATGCCGGTGGTCAGCATGTCGGAGGGGTCGGTCAGGACCAGCCGGCCCTCGCCGCCCGGGAACAGGCGGCCAAAGACGCGTTCAAACTGGGCGGCGGTGTCGGCGTAGGCGGCCGTGAACACCTCCTCCACCCGCTGGTCCACCTCCTTGATGATCTCCAGCAGGTCCTTGCGGCTGGCCTTGAGGTCCTCAAGCTGCGAGGACAGGAACTGATGGCGTTCCTCGAGCGCGGCAAATTCCTCCAGGGCGAGGGGGTTGACCTTGCCCAGTGCGGCGAGGTCGCGTTCGGCGCGCTTGAGCCGCTTTTCCTGCTCCTCGCGCACAAACGGCGTGCCCTCGCGGACTTCCTCGCCGGACTCGTCCACCGCCACGCGCAGCGCAGCCCACTTGTCCGTGACCTCGCCCGGCCCCAGCGGCACCAGCGTGTCAGGGCCGTACTCCTTAAGAAGGTGGTCGACGCTGAGCCCCAGCTCCTCGATCGACTTGTTCTCCAGCGTCTCAATGCGCAGCTTCTGGGCGGTGCGGGCCATCTCGTCCCGGTGCACGGAATCGGTCAGCCGCGCCAGTTCCTTCTCGGCCTCCGCTGTCTCTCCGCGGACCGCCATGAGTTCCACCTCGCGCCCCGCCCGCTGCTCCTCCGCCTCGTCGCGGACATGCTCGGCCAGCTCGATCGACGCCTCGACATGGACCAGAATGTGCTCCACAGCCAGCGCCACGGCGGCCGCCTTCTTCGCCTGGAACAGCCGGCGCCTGGCCCGCTGCGCCGCCTGTTCCCGTGCCAGCTTCTCCGTGGCGGCCGCCCGCTCCAGCGCCGCCGCCCGGGTCCGCGCCGTGTTCAGCGCCTCCTCGGTGCTGCGCAGTGCCAGCCGCGTCTCCATTTCGACGGCCCGCGCCGCCACGGCCGCAGCGGACAGTGCGTCGCGCTCGTCCATGGAAGGCTCGAGGTCGGCCGGCGCCTCCTGCGCCTTGGCCAGCCTCCCAGCCACCTCCTCGAGAGCCGCCTGTTCGCGCCCCAGGTTGGCGGTGGCCGCCTCGACCGACTGGGCGTGCCGCTCCGACTCCCCCGCTGCGGAGCGCAGCGTGGCGCCCAGGGTGCCGAGTCGCTCCGCCACGGCCGCCAGCCGGGCGTCGGACTCGTGCAGCGCGGCGAGGGCGTCCTCTTCCTCCTGTGCCAACGGGCCGCGCCGGGCCTGGAGCCCTGCCACGGCAAAGCGCTGCTGTTCGCCGCGCGCCACGGCCTCTGCCAGGGCGGCCTCGGTCTCGTCCACGGCGGCCTGCAGCTCCAGCAGCGACGGCGCCACGGCCGAGCCGCCCTGCACCCACCACTGTGTGAAAACGTCGCCGGCAGCCGTCACTGCGGTCAGCTGCGCACCGCGGGCCAGGACATCCTGTGCGGCAGCGGCATCCGGCACCAGCACGACGCCGGCCAGGAGTGCATCGAGGGTGTCCCCCAGCTCCTCCGGCCCGGTCACCTGTGAACGGGCGACGGCGGCACCTGGCACCGCGCACGCCGCAGCTTGCGCGGCCTGCTGCAATGACGCCAGCCCGGCGGCGTCCCGGGGGCCGGCAGCTGCCGGCCCGGCACTGCCCGTTCCTGCGGCGCCGTCCGGCGCAGCAGCCCCGGCGCCGGCGCCGGCCAGGACCAGGGTGACCCGTCCGCCGTCGTGCTCCTTGATGAGTTCCAGCGCGGCGAGGGCGGAGGGAAAGTCGGTGACGGCCACGCCCTCGGCCGCGGCGTGCAGTGCGGCGGCGACGGCGGTTTCGTGGCCGGGGGCCACCTGGACGAGCTGGGCCATGGAGGCCATGACGCCGTCGGGGCGGGCATCGAGCAGGTGTGCGCCGGCGTCCTTGCGGAGCAGGCCGGTGGCGAGGGCGTCGCGGCGGGCGGTCAGTGAATCGCGCTCCCGCTCGGCGGCCAGTTGTGCCGCCGAGGCGGCCTCGAGCGCCGCATCAACCTCCGCAAGGGCGGCGGCGGCCTCCTCGTAGCCGGCGTCGAGGCGCTGCTCGCCGGCCTCGATTCCGGCCACCTGCGACTCCAGCGCGGCAAATTCCTCGGCCGCGGCGCTGTGCCGGTCGGCTCCGGCGGCCCGGCTCTGGTGCAGGCGTCCAATCTCGGCCTCCGCCGACTCCACCCGCGACCGGGCCGAGGCCACCTTGCCCGCCAGCCGGGCCAGGCCCTCGCGGCGGTCGGCCGTGGCGCGCATCTGCTCGCGGACCCGCTGTTCCTCGTCACGGACGGCGGCCTCGGCGTCATCCTTGATCTCCATGGCCGTCTCGAGCCCGTACCGCTTTTCCTCCAGCGCCAGGTCCAGCTCGGCTTCCTCGGCACGGAGCCGTGCGGCCTGCTGGGCCAGCCGGTCCGGGTCGCGGCTGGGGTCGGGGACGTCGTCGGTGCTGCCCAGGTGGCGTTGGCGTTCAGCGGCGAGCACGCCCAGGGCCTTGAACTTTTCGCGGGCGGCGTTGAGCTGGTACCAGTTGTCGCGGGCGGCGTTGAGGACGGGGGTGGCCGCGGCCGCCGCCTGTTCCAGGTCGGCCTGGCGGGTCCGGCCCGCCTGCAGCGACGCATCCACCTCCTCGCGCCGGCGCTTGAGGGCCAGTTCCGCCGCCTCGTCCCGCTCGACGGCGGTGGAGAGGGTCACGATTTCATCGGCCAGCAGGCGGGCGCGGGCGTCGCGGACGTCGAATTGGACGGCCTGGGCGCGGCGGGCCACGGCGGCCTGCTTGCCCAGCGGGGTCAGCTGGCGGCGGATCTCCCCGGTCAGGTCGGTGAGCCGGGCCAGGTTGGCACCCATGGCGTCCAGCTTGCGCAGCGTTTTTTCCTTGCGGCGGCGGTGCTTGAGGATGCCTGCGGCCTCCTCAATGAAGCCGCGGCGGTCCTCCGGGGTGGCGTGCAGCACCTTGTCCAGCTGGCCCTGGCCCACGATGACGTGCATTTCCCGGCCCAGGCCGGAGTCGGAGAGCAGTTCCTGGATGTCCAGGAGCCGGCAGGAAGTGCCGTTGATGGCGTACTCTGAACCGCCTGCGCGGAACAGCGTGCGGGAGATGGTGACCTCGGAGTATTCGATCGGCAGGGCGCCGTCGGCATTGTCAATGGTCAGGGCCACGTGGGCGCGGCCCAGGGCGGGGCGCCCGGCGGTGCCCGCGAAGATGACGTCCTCCATTTTGCCGCCGCGGAGCGTCTTGGCGCCCTGCTCGCCCATGACCCAGGCGAGGGCGTCCACCACGTTGGACTTGCCGGAGCCGTTGGGGCCCACCACCGCGGTGACGCCCGGCTCAAAGTCGAAAGTGGTGGCCGAGGCGAAGGACTTGAATCCGCGCACGGACAGGCTCTTTAGATGCAAACTGGTTTCTTCTCCTGCGGCGGGCTGTTTCTCAAGTAGCCAATCTACCGTGAATTGCCTGCGGGCGAGCGGTGCGGATGTGGGCATATGCACTGTGGCGTATGTGCACGATCAGCGGTACAAGGTGCATAGTTAAGGGTGGGTCTTGAACCGCGGGGGACCGTTTTAGGCTGTTTCCGCGTATTTCAAGGCAGGGGTGCCGGTTTTCCGGTGCCCAATGACTTGCACAATACCTCAAGAAAAAGGCTGGAACTTGATCGGCAACGCTACGTTTCGTCACCACAACACCGCCTTGCTCGCTGTCTCAAGCGTGGAAGCCCCCGTGGTGGTCAAGTCCAGTGACTTTGATGCCCGCCTCGCACCCAGCCTGAAACGGCTCCGCCTGTCCAAGCGCCTTCTGGAGCGCGTGGCCGGCGTGGAGGAGCGCCGCTGGTGGGCGCCGGGAACGTCCTTTGACGACGCTGCCATTGAGGCCGGTGCCAAGGCGCTGGCCGAGGCCGGGATCGAGGCCGGCCAGGTGGGCCTGCTCATCAACACGTCCGTGACGCGCCGCAACCTGGAGCCGTCCGTCGCCGTCAAGGTGCACAACGGGCTGGGCCTGCCGTCTTCCGCCATGAACTTTGACGTGGCCAACGCGTGCCTCGGATTCGTCAACGGCATGACGCTGGCCGCGAACATGATCGACTCCGGTCAGATCCAGTACGCCCTGATCGTGGCCGGCGAGGACGCCCAGGCCACGCAGGAAACCACGTTCAACCGGCTCAACGCCGAGACGTCCACGCGCGACGACTACCTGCGCGAGTTTGCCACCCTGACCCTGGGCTCCGGCGCCGCCGCGGCCGTCATGGGCCCGGCTGACAAGCACCCCGGCGGGCACCGCATTCTGGGCGGCGTCTCACGTGCCGGCACCGAACACCACGAGTTGTGCGTGGGCGGTCCGGACGGCATGTTCACAGACACCAAGGGCCTGCTGGACAACGGCCTGGAACTTGTCACCAACGCCTGGCATGAGGCCCACACCGACGGCTGGAACTGGCGCTCCATGGACCGCTACGTCACCCACCAGGTCTCGAATTCCTATACCAACGCCATCATCAAGGCGGTCAACCTGGTCAAGGGTCGGGTCCCGATCACGTTCCCCAAGTGGGGCAACGTGGGGCCGGCATCCCTGCCCATGACGCTGGCGCAGGAAGCCCAGACCCTGAGCCCCGGCGACCGCGTGCTGTGCATGGGCGTGGGTTCCGGGCTGAACACCGCGATGATGGAAATTGCGTGGTAGCAGTGCTTTCGCAGGACACTGCCACGCCCTGGCCCGGTGTTGACGCGCAGTGGCGCCGCACCCTCTCCGTCCCGTCCACCGCCTCCGTTGACGCCCCCGGCACCCTGCGCCAGTGGCACTACCTGGACAATGAGTCCGACGTCGCCGCCACCGGCATGGAACCTGCGGGCACCCTGCTGTGCGTGCACGGCAACCCCACCTGGTCCTACCTGTGGCGCACGCTCCTGGCCGGCGCCACCTCCCCCGCAGCCATCGCCGGCGGCGGACCGTGGCGCGTCATCGCCGTGGACCAGCTGGACATGGGCTTCTCCGAACGGACCGGAACCTTCCGCCGCCTGCCCGACCGCATCACCGACCTCTCCGACTTCACCGCCGAGCTGGGCCTCACCGGCCCGGTGGTCAGCGTGGGCCACGACTGGGGCGGGGTCATCTCCCTCGGCTGGGCCCTGGCGCACCCAAGCCAGCTGGCCGCCGTCGTGCTCACCAACACGGCCGTCCACCCGGCCGGCCATGCGCTGCCGCCGGCCCTGAAGCTGGCCCTGCACCCGGCCGTGCACCAATGGGGCACGACGACGACCCCCGCCTTTTTGAAGGTGACGCACGGTTTGGCGCAGCCCGCCTTGGCGGACGACGTGGCCAAGGCCTTCATGGCCCCCTACCGCTCCGTGGAGCGGCGTGCCGGCGTGGGCAACTTTGTGGCCGACATTCCGGCGGCCCCGGGACACCCGTCGTGGGAAGCGCTGGAGGGAGTGGCGGAGGGCATCCGCAGCCTGGAGGTGCCTGCGCTGATGATGTGGGGGCCCAAGGACCCCGTGTTCTCGGACCGCTACCTCAACGACCTCATCACCCGGCTGCCGCACGCCGACGTGCACCGTTTTGAGGGTGCAAGCCACCTGGTCCAGGAGGACCGGGACATTGCCGCGCCCACGTTTGAGTGGCTGGGGCGCAACGTTGCCCGCCGTGCCGACGGCCCGGATGCCGGCAGCGGGTCCACCTCGGACGCTGCCCCGGACGCTGGTTCATACGTCCCCATGCTGGCCGAGGTGGATGCCCGCCGCGGCGACACCGGCACGGCGATCGTGGACATGCTGCCGGACGGCCGCACCCGCGAGCTGTCCTGGGCGCAGCTGGCCGTTGACGTGGACGACCTCGCCGCCGGCCTGGCCGACCTCGGCGTGCGCGCCGGGCACCGGGTCAGCCTGCTGGTGCCCCCGGGCATCAACCTGACCACCCTGATTTATGCCTGCCTGCGCCTGGGCGCCGTGATTGTTGTGGCCGACGCCGGGCTGGGCACCAAGGGCATGAGCCGCGCCATCAAGGGCGCCCGCCCCGACTTCCTGGTGGGGATCGAACGCGCCCTGGCGGGGGCCCGGCTGTACAGCTGGCCCGGAGTGAAGATTGCTGCTGAGGACTTCACCCCGTCCACTGCCTCGGCCAGGATGGCGCTGCTGGGCTGTGCCGCCACGGTCCCGCAGCTCATGGCCAACGGACGCGTCATGCGCCTGGCCGGGCATGCCGCCTCCTTCACCGCACCGGATGCCGACGCCGATGCCGCCGTGCTGTTCACCTCCGGCTCCACCGGTCCGGCCAAGGGCGTGGTGTACACCAACCGGAAGCTCGCGGCGATGCGGGACACGCTCAAGGCCACGTACAACCTGGCCGCCGGGACCTCGCTGGTTGCGGGCTTTGCCCCGTTTGCGCTGCTGGGCCCCGCCCTGGGCGCAACCACCGTCACCCCGGACATGGATGTCACCGCGCCCCGCACACTGACGGCTTCCGCGCTGGCGGCGGCCGCCGCCGCGATCGACGCCACCGTGGTGTTTGCCTCGCCGGCCGCGCTCGTCAACGTTGTGGCGACCGCAGCGCAACTGTCCGCTGGACAGGCCAAGGCGCTGGCCGCCGTCGAACTTGTCCTCTCGGCTGGGGCGCCGCTGGGCATCCCGCTGCTGGAAAAGGTCCAAGCGCTGGCTCCGAACGCCGCCCTGCACACCCCGTACGGCATGACCGAGGCGCTGCCGGTGACGGACATCGACCTGCCGGGCATCCGTGCCGCGGGCGCGGGCAACGGCGTGTGCGTGGGGCGGCCCGTCAGCGGTGCCACCGTGGCGATTGCGCCGGTGGCGGCCGACGGATCCGTGGCGCTTCAGCCCTCGTTTGATGCCGGCGTGACGGGCGAGGTGCTGGTGCGTGCGCCGCATGTCAAGGCCCGCTATGACCGCCTGTGGGTCACCGAGCAGCACAGCATCTCCATTCCGGGCTGGCACCGCACGGGCGACGTCGGGCACCTGGATGCCGGGGGCAGGCTGTGGGTTGAGGGGCGCATGGAGCACATCCTGGCCACCCCCTCCGGCGTGCGGACCCCGGTGGCAGCCGAGCAGGCCGCCGAACAGCTTCCCTCCGTGGCCCGCGCCGCAGTGGTGGGCGTCGGGCCCGCCGGGACGCAGGCGGCAGTGGCGATCGTGGAGACGGTCCCTGCTGCACGGCGTTCCGGGCTGGCACCGTTTTGGCTGGCCGCGGCGGTGCGTGCTGCCGTCTCCGCTGCCGGCGTGGACCTGCCGCTCTCGGCTGTGCTGGTGATTGACACCATGCCCACGGACGTGCGGCACAACTCCAAGATCGACCGTGCGGCGCTGTCCCGCTGGGCGGCCCGGATGCTTGCCGGCGACAAGGCCGGGCGCCCGTGAGCGGGGAACCTGGCGCTGCGCCCGTGCCCCCCGCTCCCGCGGGATCCGGACCGCGCCGCGTCCTCGTGACTGGAACCAGCGGCATGCTGGGCCGGGCCGTGGCGCAGCTGCTGTTTGACCGAGGCTACACGGTGCGGACGCTGCAGCGCGGGGCCGTCGAGGCACCCTGGGAATCAGTCCAGGGCTCCGTGGTGGACCCCGACGTTGCCGCACAGGCGGTGGCGGGCATGGACGCCGTCGTGCATCTTGCGGCGAAGGTGTCCTTCACCGGCGACTGGGACGATTTCGTGGCAACGAACATCGTGGGCACCCGCCAGCTGATCACGGCCGCCCAGCGTGAGGGCCTGCGCGACTTCGTCTTTGTCTCCTCGCCGTCGGTGGCGCACTTTGGGTCTTCCATTGTGGGCGCACAGGCGGGGACGGCCGATCCCGACCGGGCCCGCGGCCACTACGCCAGGTCCAAGGCTGCGGCGGAAGAGATCGCCCTGGCCGAGGACTCCCCCGCCTTCCGTGTCACGGCCATCCGGCCGCACATTGTGTGGGGCCCCGGCGACACCCAGCTCGTGGAGCGAGTGGTGGAGAGGGCACGGGCCGGCAGGCTTCCCCTGCTGGACGGTGGCCGGGCGCTCATTGACACCACGTACGTTGACAACGCGGCCGAGGCCATTGTCCGCGGGCTCGAACGCATGGACCACGCGCACGGCCAGGCCCTCGTGGTGACCAACGGCGAGCCGCGGCCCGTGGGCGAGCTGATTGCCGGCATCTGCTCCGCGGCAGGTGTCCCGGCGCCGGGCTACTCCGTGCCTGGCTGGCTGGCGCGCGGCGCCGGATCCGTGATTGAGAAGGCGTGGACTGCTGCAGGCACCCGAGGCTGGGTGCACGACGAACCGCCCATGACCCGCTTCCTGGCCGAACAGTTGTCCACCGCCCACTGGTTCGACCAGCGGCACACTCAGGCCGTCCTCGACTGGACGCCGTCCGTTTCGCTGGACCAGGGACTGGAACGCCTGGCCGAGTACTACCGGAACCGCTGACTCCACCTTCCTTCCCGCAATGCGCCTACTGCGCCGGGCCTGCCCCACGGGTGCATGCCGGTGCTGCCCGCCGACGAAGCAGGAAACTGAAACCCAACCCGTCAGTTGCCCACATGCGCCCGTGCCTGCCAGCGGCCGCCACGGTGCTCGATCTTGATCGGGTGGTCGAAGCATTCGCTCACCAATTCAGTCGTCAGCACCCCACTGGCCAGCCCTGACGCATGTCGACGGCCGTCCTTGATCAGCATCGCATGTGACGTTGTCGTCGGAAGCTCCTCCAGATGATGCGTCACCAGGATGGTGGCGAGGCTTGGCCGTGCCCGGTGCAGCTCGTCGATGGTGGCCAGGAACTTCTCGCGCGCCGCCACATCGAGTCCTGTGGAGGGCTCGTCCAGCAGCAGGAGCGGAGGGTCGGGCAGCAGTGCACGCGCGATGAGAACGCGTCCTCGTTCGCCTTGGGACAGTGTCGGCCATCTTGCAGCCTCAAGCCCGGCGATTCCGAGCATCTCGATCAGCCCGTCTGCCCGGGCCCGGGTGGCGGCGTCGGGCTTCCAGCGAGGCATGGGCTCGGTCGTGCCCGTCGAACCAGTGAGAATGACCTGGCGCGCGGTGAGCGGGGAGCCCGGCGAGTGGCGCGGATTGACGTGGCCGATGGACTCTCGCAGTTCCCGGATGTCGACACGGCCGAGCTTGCGGCCGAGGACGTGCACGCTGCCGCGCGTGGGGTGTTTCACCGCGCCACACATGCTCAGGATGGTGCTCTTGCCGGCTCCATTGGGACCGATCAGCGCCCAGCGCTCCCCCGCTGCCACTGTCAGGTTGATGTCTGTGAGGATCTGCCGGGATTCTCGCACGAAGTCAACGTTCTCTAGGCGAAGGATTTCTCTGTCATTCATGAATGCGGTCCAGTTCTGTCGCCTGAATTTGTGGTTCGGGAATCTGCGGGGAGCCGGGCCGGCGTTCCTTGAGGACGAACGAAAGTGCGAAGCCCGCCATGAGGAGTGCGGCGACGATCATGAAGACCGATTGGATGCTTGCCCGGTCCGCGATGGATCCCAGCAGCGGACTCACCAGGCCTCCGAGCGAGAGGGTCAGTCCCAAGGTGACGCCGCTCGCCATGCCGATCCGGTTCGGCAGATAGGAGTGCGACAGGGTGATCTGCGCGGCGAACGGCAGGAACAAGCCTGTCCCCAGGGCCGCCGTCGCGGCGATGACCGCCGCGGGCGTAGGGGCAAATGCGATCGCGACCGTGGCCGCCGCCGCCAGCAGATATCCCGCGCGGACGACGCGCAGCCGCCCCAAGCGGTCAGAGAGCCAGCCCCCGGTGAGGGTCCCGACCGCACCGGCAGCGGGAAAGACGGACAGCGCAATCGAGGCAAAACCGGCGCCAACGTCGAACTTCTGGATCGAGTACAGGGAGATGAAGGTGGAGGTGCCGACGTAGGCGACAGACCAGGTGGCCAATACGGCGGTGAGCCACGTGAAAGCCCTCCAGTCGTCGGGGATGGAGGCCTTGGGTGCGGCAGCCGCCCGCTCGACGGGCGCTGCGCGTGAGAACAGGTGCCGCCGTGAGACCACGGCATACACCGCCCCGAGCACCACAGCAGGGATGATGAGCAGGGCTGAGCCGGACAGTCCGAACAGGCCAACCACGAGGATCACGGCAGAGGGGGCCAGCGCCACACCCACGTTCCCGCCCACGGAGAACAGGCTCATGGAACCACTGGTGCCGCCGCCAAGCTCGCGGGCCTCCATCGTCGCTGCCGGATGGTAGGCAGCGACACCGATGCCCGAGATCGCCACGACGGCCCAAACGGCGGCGTAGGAGTCGGCGACGATGCCGCTGAGGGCGATGCCTGCACCGGCCGCGAGCAGCCCGGCGAGGCTCATCCAGCGCATCCCGAAGCGGTCGCTGAGAAATCCGAACATCGGCTGGGCGACGCTCGACAATGCAGTCGCAGCGAGCGTGATCCCTGCAACAGCCGCATAGGAGTACTGTGCATGCAGCACGAAGAACGGCAGCAACGCCGCGACCGCGCCGGTATAGAAGTCGTTTGCCGCGTGGGTTGCCGTCAGGGCCCAAAGGCCCAACCGATTTCGAGTGTGGGGTAAGGACGTGTTCATGGGCTTCTTTCGGTGCCGTGCGCCAGGGAGTGCCCACGGCACAAGGCCACAGGCATCCGGGACGCAATGGTGGGGAGACCGGCACGGTAGGTCACACCGCGAACAGGCCCGCCGGTCGGGTCAGCACCTGCTGCGGCAGCAAAGGAGGAGTTGCTGAGGCATGCGGTAGACTATACACAACTTCTCAGACAAGTAGCGAAGTGGAGACTTCATGGCACAGGTGAAACGAACCTCGCTGGCAGAGCAGGCAGCAGACCTTCTTCTCGAGCGCGTCCGCGCAGGCGAGTGGCCGCTGGGATCGAAACTCCCGGGCGAGAACACGCTCGGCCCCCAACTCGGAGTGGGCAGATCGACGGTGCGTGAGGCCATCCGCAGCCTTGCAGGACAAGGAGTGCTGGCGACCAGGCAAGGTGCCGGCGTCTTCGTGGCCTCGCTGGACATTGTCGAAGACTGGAGTGCCGCACTTCTGCAGGCCGACATTAACTCGGTGATCGAGGCACGCATCGCCATCGAGGTCGAGGCCGCCGCGCTTGCAGCCGAGCGACGATCCCCCACCGAGCTGCGTGCAATCAGGAGAGCGGGGGACCAGCGCGACGCTGCGCGATCCGACATCGAAGCGCACGTTGACGCAGACATTGCCTTCCACCGTGCCATTGTGGCCGCGGCGCACAACCCCATCCTTGTCGACCTGTTCGACAGCTTCACCCCACGCAGCCGCCAAGCGATGATCGACCTTCTGCGCCTGCAAGGCGAATTCGGGAGCGACGCTGACCAGCACGCACACACCCGCATCGTCGATGCGATCGCCGACCGCGATGGACCGGCAGCCGCCGTGCTTGCCAGGGAGCACCTGAGCACCCTCAAGATGGGCTAAAGAAAGGCCCCAATACCCTGCCGACGTTCCGCATTGACGCGGCTGGCTGCAAATGGGCTCTTTCACGGCCCGGCATTCTACGCAGCCGTGACGCTGTCGGATGCCTCAACGGGGATTCCACTGGACTCGGCAACCGCCCTGCATGTCGAGGGACAACGTGCCAACTACATCCGTGCGTTGCGCGGCTTCATCTGGCAGACGGGGCAGCTGTAGGACGAGCGGTTCATGAAAGTGTCCCGCCGGATCATGGTTCCGCAGCGCGGGCAGGGCTCGCCTTCGCGGCCGTATGCGTTCAACGAGCGGGCGAAGTAGCCGGAGGCGCCGTTGACGTTGACGTACAGGGAGTCGAAGCTGGTGCCGCCGGCGTCGAGGGCCCGGGCAATGACGTCGCGCGCGGCGTGAATGATCCGTTCGGTGTCCGGGCGGCGCATGGTGTCCGTGGGGCGGGCGTAGTGCATCCTTGCCGCCCACAGGGCCTCGTCGGCGTAGATGTTGCCGATGCCGGAGACCAGGGACTGGTCCAGCAAGGCACGCTTCAAACCAGTTTTGCGTGACCGCAGTTTCTGGTGCAGTGCTTCAAGGTCGAAGTGGGGGTCCAGAGGGTCCCGGCCAATGTGTGCGGCCTCGTCCGGGATGAGGTCCCATGCTGAGCCGGCCCCGCCCGGCATGTGGTCCGCGGTGGGTTGCAGGGAGGTGACGAACAGGCCGCCGAAGATGCGCTGGTCCACGAAGCGCAGTTCCTCGGGCTCATCGCCCCTGGGTTCCAGTGACAGCCTCACCTTGAGGTGCTTTTCGTGGGGCTGTTCAGGCGATTCCACCAGCAGCTGCCCGCTCATGCCAAGGTGGGCCACCAGTGCCGTGTGTGGGACGGCTTCGGGGCCGGCATCCCCGGAGTCCGTGCCGGCACCGGGCAGGGACGAGTCGCTCAGCGGCATCCACAGGAACTTGCCGCGGCGGACCACGGAACTCACCGTGGCGCCTTCGAGGTTGCCGCGAAAGTCTTCAACGCCCAGGGCGTGGCGGCGGATGGAGCGGGGGTCGGGCACAGCGACGGAAGAGATGCGGCGTCCGGCAACCCAGCGCTCAAGACCGCGGCGAACGACCTCAACTTCGGGCAGCTCGGGCATTTACTTCGCTTGCTTGGCGCCGGAACGGGCGGCGTTCGCGCCGGAAGCCGCGGAAGAAACGGCGGGTGAGCCTGCCGCGGAGGAGGGCGCGCCGTCGTGCTTGGCAGCAGTGGCCGCAGACGCATCTTCACCCGGGCCGTACTTCTTTTGCAGCTCAATCCACCCGGCGGCCGCGGCAGAACGCTCGGCCTCCTTCTTGGAGGGGCCGGTGCCGGTGCCGTAGTGGCGCCCGCCGATGACCAAGGCGGCGGAAAAGCTGCGGGCGTGGTCGGGGCCGGTGCCGGTGATGTCATAGACGATGGTGCCGAGGTGGCGGGCGGCGGAGATTTCCTGGATGTTGGTCTTCCAGTCGGTGCCGGCGCCGAGGACATCCGCATCCGCGAGGAGCGGCCCCACCAGGCGCATCACGAGCTCGCGGGCGGTCTCGATGCCGTGCGTAAGGTACGTGGCGCCGATGAGCGCTTCCATGGTGTCGGCCAGGATGGAGGACTTGTTGCGGCCCTTGGTAATGCGTTCGCCGTGGCCGAGGTAGATGAATTCGCCGACGCCCAGGTCACGGGCGATCGAGGCGAGGGCGCGGGTGGAGACCACGGAGGAGCGGCGCTTGGCCAGGTCTCCCTCGGGAAGGGTGGGGTTGTCGCGGTACAGGGCGTCCGTGACGGAGAAGCCAAGGATGGAGTCGCCGAGGAACTCGAGGCGCTCGTTGGTGGGGATGCCGCCGTTCTCATACGCATAGGAGCGATGAGTGAGGGCAAGACGAAGCGTCCCGGCATCAATACTGACACCGAGACGCTTCATAAGCAGTTTGTGTCCGTCCGTGAGCTCCGGTGATGGAAGATCTGCGGACATGGCCACTCCTGCTAAGTATTATTCAGAATCGATACGGACCTGTTGGCCGCACGGACGTCTTTAGACGTCGGCTACCTTGCGGCCCTTGTATTCAAGGAACAGCGCGGTGCCGGCCGAGTCGGTGACGACCTTGGCCTGGTGCGGGAGGCTGTAAACAACCTGGCCGTTTTCGATGGTCTTGACCAGAGCAGGCGCGGTGGCCTTCCACTGGGAACGGCGTGCGCGCGTATTGGCACGGGACATCTTCCGCTTGGGAACAGCCACGGCAAACTCTTTTCTCTCGATAACTCACGGACTCATGTCCGAAAGTAAAACTTTTTTGCTAGTTTTCTTCGCCGGTAAAGCCCTGTAGGGCAGCCCACCGAGGATCAACTACCTCGTGATGGTGCCCCGGCTCATCTGCAAGGTGTATTCCACATTCGGAACACAGACCCTCACAGTCTTCCCGGCACACCGGCTGGAACGGCAGGGCGGTTACCACTGCGTCCCGCAACACCGGTTCAAGATCGATAGAATCGTGCTCGACCCAACGTTGCTCATCTTCCTCTTCCGCAAGGTGGTCCGCGGACGGCTCCTCGTAGAAGAAAAGTTCCTGCACATCAACTTCAAGGTCATCCTCGAAGTTCTCCAGGCACCGGGAGCACTGGCCTGTCACATCGACAAGCACATTGCCCGACACCAGAATTCCTTCATGGACGGCCTCAAAGCGGAGTTCCAGATCCAAATCGGTTCCGGGCGTCACGCTGATGAGCGGGGTGCCAAAATCCTCCGGCACAGGTACACGTTCCTGGAACTTCCACATGCTGCCCGGGCTTCGCCCAAGCTCCCTGACACCAATGGTGAGGGGCGTGCCATGGTTGGACTTGCTGCCCAACGTGGTTTCGCTAATGAGAACTCCTGTAAAAACATATGACCGACGCACCATCTTAGCCCGAAATTACGCGGGCATCAAAACGGGGCGAACCAGACCAAATTGGCCTTATCCAGTCTACGACAGCCCCGCCCGTTGCGGCGAACCTGGCGGCGTGATGTAACTCTCAGGCCTGCGGTGCTGCCGTTTGCCCTGCTTCACGCCGTATTGCACGACGCCGGATGGCTGGGTTTGGCGTGTTGCGCCGGCCCGTTCAGGGCTGCCTTCCGGACGCCGCCTGCGGCATATTCAGTCATCTTGATCATTCCTGTTTACGTATCGGACTGGCAAACAGGCAACGGGGACATCGAGCGGATTGTGGTTGGCATGGCGTTTAGCCACGTCCTTCTTGTTCACACCGACACCAGGGAACCGGGAACGGGCTATGGCAGCTTTGGCCGGGATACCACCGCTGCTGCGATCGCATTCCACGGCATTACGGGACGCGAGGAGGCGGAACTGGCGCGGCTCGAGGCATTCGTAAGGGAGGATGGCGGCAGCTTTTTTGCCTACGCCCCGCTGTCGGGAACCGTGTTGGATCCCAGCAGCACTCCCCTGCCGGATCCATATGCCGATCCTGAGTCTGAGCCGGAAAATAGGGCACGTGCGCCAAATGCAGCCTATGCGCACCATTACTGCCGGACCATGCGCATAGGCAAACACACTTTGGCCGTGCGCACGATACGGGCCCCTAAGTGGCGCAGCTCTTCGACTGGCGCACTATTGACCGGGCGACCATGCGCATACGCAAAGTCAGATTGGGACATGCGCAACGTTGATCCCAAACCCGGCGCATACGCCAAAGAACTTTGCCTGTGCGCGTGCTGCCACCCGACTCTTGCGCATACACAAAGCAGGCCTGCAAAAGGAGGGCCAAATGCGCAAAGGTGACTGTCCGGCGTCGTGCCTCACCATCCGGGGCCACACCTCAGCATCCGGGGCACGCCTGACCGGAGCGCCGGTCTACTGCCTGGGCGGGACGATCGTGACGGGGCGGGTGTCGGGGCCAACATCGCCCTGGAGGCGGCGCAGGACGGCGCGGGGGACGTAGTCGGCCACGTCGCCGCCGAGCGTGTGGACCTCCTTGATGAGCGTGGAGGAGAGGTGCAGGTAGCGGCTGTCGCCGGGCAGGAACACGGTTTCGACGCCGGAGAGCTGGCGGTTCATGGTGGCCATGGGGAGTTCGTAGTCGAAGTCCGAGGAGGAGCGCAGGCCCTTCACGATGGCGGAGGCACCGCGGGCGTGGCAGTAGTCGGAGAGCAGGCCCTCCCCCATGGGTTCCACCACAATGCCGGACAGCGCCGAGAACGTGGTGCGGGCCATGTCGAGGCGCTCGTTGAGCGTAAAGCGGTAGTTCTTGGCGTAGTTGGTGGAGACGGCGACGATGACCTCGTCGAAGAGGGCCGAAGCGCGGGCGATCACCTCAATGTGGCCCTTGTGGATGGGGTCAAAGGATCCGGGGCATACGGCGCGTCGCATACCCATGAATGTACCGACTTCCATGCACCGTTGCCACCACCGCGGCCCGTTTTGCCCCGTGTTTCCGGGCCACCGGCCGGCAGGCGTTGGGGTGGGGGCGCCTTCGCCGGTAACGTTGCGGGGGAACCCGCACTACATAAGGAGCAACCATGAGCACGCCCTGGCACCGTACCGCGCAAGGCGCCAACCTGTTGGGCCCCGACGGATCCCTCGGCGTGACCATCTTCGAGGAGATCACCACCCTCGCGGGCCGCCACGGGGCCATCAACCTGGGCCAGGGCTTCCCCGACGAGGACGGCCCGGCCGAGCTCAGCCGCCTCGCCCGGGAGGCCATCGCCAGCGGGAACAACCAGTACGCGCCGGGCAAGGGCATCCTTGACCTGCGCCAGGCCGTGGCCGAGCACCAGCAGCGCTTTTACGGCCTCGAGCTGGACCCGGAACACGAGGTCATCATCACCACCGGCGCCACCGAAGCCATCGCCGCCGCGGTCCTGGCACTGACCGGCCCGGGCGATGAGGTCCTCACCTTCGAGCCGTTCTACGACTCCTACGGCGCCATGATCGGCCTCACCGGCGCCACGCACACCACCGCCGCGCTGCTGGCGCCGGACTTCATGCCGGACCTGGCCACGCTCGAGGAGAGCTTTAGCCCGCGCACCAAAATGGTCATCATCAACAACCCGCACAACCCCACGGGCGCCATGTTCCCGGTGGAGGTGCTCGCCGAGGTGGTACGCCTCGCCATCAAGTACGACGCCGTCATCCTCACCGATGAGGTCTACGAGCACCTCACGTTTGGTCCCCGGCACATACCCGTGGCCACGCTTCCGGGCGCCGCGGACCGCACGCTCACCATTTCCTCGGCCGGGAAGACGTTCTCCTTCACAGGCTGGAAGATCGGCTGGCTGTCGGGCCCGGCGGAGCTCGTGGCCGCCGCACGCACCGTCAAGCAGTTCCTGAGCTACTCCTCCGGAACGCCGTTCCAGAGCGCCATCGCCGCCGGCCTGCGGATGGACGACTCCTTCTTCACCGACGCCGCCAACACCCTGGCTCACAAGCGCGACATCCTCGCCGACGGCCTGCGCGCCGCGGGCATGGACGTCTACCTGCCGCAGGGCACCTACTTCATCAACGCCGACACCTCCGCACTGGGCATCACCGACGCCACTGCGCTGGCCCGCCGCCTGCCCGAACTGGTGGGCGTGGCGGCCATACCGGTGCCGGTGTTTTGCCATCCCGACGGCGCCCGGCGCACCCGCTCGCTGCTGCGCTTCGCGTTCTGCAAGCAGGTGCCACTGCTGGAGCAGGCCGCAGAACGCCTCGCCACGCTTCAGGGCAGGCTCTAATGGCGGTGCGCAGCCGCTACCTGCGGACCAGCGGCGTCCACGCAACCATCGAACCTGATCCTTGGCACGCCAACGCCTTTGTCCTGAGCATCGACAATGCCGAGCAGTCACACGTGAACCTGGCCGAGCCGCAGGAGGTGTTCTACGAGTACCTGCGCCGCATTGCCAATGCGATCGATCTTCTCAAGCCCGCCGGCGAGCCGGTCACGGCACTGCACCTGGGCGCCGGGGCGCTGACCCTGGCCCGCTACATTCAGGCCACCCGGCCCGGTTCCGTGCAGCACGCCGTGGAGCTGGAGCGTGAACTGCTGGACTTTGTGCTGGAGCAGCTGCCGCTTCCCGCGGGCACCGACCTGACCAGCCATGTTGGCGACGCCCGCGAGGAACTGGCGGCGCTTCCCGACGGACTAAAGTTCGACGTGGTCATCCTGGACATTTTCAGCGGGCCAGAAGCGCCGGCACACCTGGCCTGCGCGGACTTTTATCGCGAGGCCGCGGCGGTGCTGGCACCGGGAGGAATCCTGGCGGTCAACGTGGGCGACGAGCCCGGCTTCACGCTGGTCACGAGCCAGACGAAGGCACTGCAGGAGGCCATGGACAGCGTGGCGGCATATGGCACGAGCATGCTATTTAGTCGTCGTTATCCCGGCAACATCATTCTGATGGGCAAGAACACGCCGTGGCCTGAGGGTTGGGCGCAGTCGCTCGTGGCGGCCGGCCCGCACCCGGCGACTGTCCTGACGGGTGTAGAGCTGGACGACCTCACCGGCTGACTTCCCCACCAACCCGACGCCGTATCACCGGTGGCGCCCGCAATCCCGGCGCCGTATCAGTTCCGTGCCCAGGCGCAGGACATGTCGGCACCGCCAAGATCCGATTCGACACCAAAGATGCGGAATCCAACCAGCGCCCAGCCGTTCCGTTGCGTGAGCGGGGCGTCCTTCTGCTCGAAAATGGCACCACCATCGGGTGATGGACCTGCAACAACCGGAGCGTTGTCGGCAGGGGCTGCCAACAAACCGACCAGTCCGGGTGCCGAATCCGGCCATTTGGGCCCCGAACAGAGCCCACCCCATGCGGGAAGTGGTGCTGTCTGGACCGGCCACGCCTCCTCGGCTTCGGCGTGGACTGCAATCGTGCGCTGTTTCAAGCCCGTCCCAGGATCAGAACACGGTATGGCATCGTCGAGTCCCGGAATCCGATGATATTCGGTGAGGTCGACCGCACCTGCACCAACGACGACGGACTCCACGTAGGTGCCGCACCGGCTGGTCCGGGCAATGGGATATTTCAGCTGAACCGCCGTTTCACCTTCGGCAAGCCATACGTACCAGAGGCCTTCAAAGCCCATGTCCTGTGCACGGTCGATGCGTGCCACCGCGTCGTCATCGCCGTCCGCATCGACATCTCCATAACTCACCTCTCCCAGGGTGTAAGTGACGGGGAGGCCGTCGACTTCGGCTGTTGCCGTTCCTCCCGCCAGCTTTACCGCTACAGGAAGATCAAAGCCTCCGGCTGAATAGAGCCACTCCGCCGCCCCCAGGTCCACCACCCGTATGTCCGCCGCCGCAGGCGCTTCGGGGGATGGCACGGTCTCGGGTGACACCGTCTCGGACAAGGCTTTCTGGGTGCTGGGAGAATCCGTGGTGGATGCAATCGGAGCCTCCCCGCCGCAGCCCGCCAAAAGAAGTGAACTGAGTGCCAGTAGACAGGGGATGGTCCTGGTGCGCATGATTCCAGCCTTAGGGTCGGCGAGAGTGCAGTTCTCTGAACTTATGCTGTGGGTACGGCACTGTCAACGAACTCTTCTTCGCAACCGCAGAACATCCCGGCCACTCCTTAACCGGCGAGTTGAGCTGGGATGGGAGTATCTTTTCGTGTTCCACGTCGAGGTCCGCGGTGACCTGAGAATGCGCAGCGCCGAACTGTTGGAGGAGCAACCTATACGATTCCCGCAGGCCCTGCGGTTCCTATGTTGGCGGCCACTTGCTCAATGGCTTTTGTCCATGGCCATTTGATAGGCCTGCTGTTGAAAATCAGTCTGCAACCCGACCATCGCCACCAGAATGCGCCCCAACGCATCCCATTCGTTCCGGCTGAGAGCAAAGCCGTCAGGAAGCGGCCCGTCAACCGCCACCAAGGCACCTTGCGTGGAGAGCGTAAAGAGAACGGCTCGCGAGGGCACCCCTCGGCCGCCAACCAAGAACGTGGCATGCATGTGCTGCAGTTTCCAATGCAGGCTGAGCGTCCGCGACCCCCGTTCCGAACGGAAGACAGCCATTGCCTTTCCTACGTTTGCGGCCCTGTGGTCCCGCCACCAACCAAGATCTCCCAACTCACCACAGGCCTGAATGTAATCCCGGAAACGCAGATAGTCCCGGCTCCCTAAATCTGCATGCGGCCTGAGCCCAAATTTCAACTGCAACTGCAAACCAACTTGGCGGCGCAACACGCGACCGTCGATCTTTCCTTGGTAGAAGATTTCCTCGGAAACGGCTTCCGACAGCCGGCCCAGGGCCGCCGGCCACTGTTCCAACTGTCCGTCGTCCAGCAGAACGTCGTACTCGCCGGTCATCAGGTGCTTCGTGATAAGTTCCTGGTCGCCCTCGGCGGCGCGTTGGTCAACCGCGCTGAGCCGCCCTGTTCCCTCGGCTTCAGCCAACAATCGGTGGCGGTACGATTCGTAGCGCGCCGTCCTGCCGTACTCTCGTCCCGTTCCGTAATTTCTCATGCCCTATATTCTGCCCCCCGCCCAACCCAGCCCAGCCCCGCGCACCCCCAGCCCTACTCGGCCGCTTAGCGCGGACCGGCGTCCGGAAGCAGGGCCTGCACCGCTGCAGCTGAGAATTCCACCGGTGCACCCGTGGCGAGCGACGCATAGGCGGCCTCTGCCAGCGCAACTGCCATGACGCCGTCGTACGCGGAAACACGGGCAGGACCCCCGGAGGAACGGGCCGCCGCAAACTCGGCAATTTGAAGGGTGTACGGACTTGTCGCAACGTCCTGGACGGGCAGGTAATCCCCGGGCTCATTGGCCGGGCTGGGAGCACCGTACTGGGGCCAGTAGAAAATTGTGTTGCCGTCCGCGGCAGCGATGTCCAAGGTGGTGCTGAATGCCTGGCCGTCCGGCCCCCACTCCCCCGACAGGTGGCTGACGGCCCCGTTTTCATGCGTCAGGGAAACGGTGGCGCGCACAGGGCGGGGCACGATGCCATCAACGCTGGGCGGGTCTTGAACCGCCGACACCCGGGCCACCTCACCTGCGAGCCAGCGGGCCTGGTCGATGTCGTGAATCATCTGGTCGCGGATGATGCCACCACCCAGCGCCTCATTATAGAACCAGGAACCATCGGCCGGGCCAGCGCTGGCACGGCTCAGATGCAGCTCGGCTGGTGCAGTCCCTGCGTCGTCCAGCGTCTTGCGAGCCTGGGCATATTCCGGGAAAAACCGCACTACGTGGGCCGGAAACAGCCGAACTCCGGCCGCGCCCGCAGCATTGGCAATCTCCGCTGCCCGGACGGCGGTCTCTGCGAGCGGCTTCTCGCACATGACGTCCTTGCCCGCAGCGATGGCAGCCATGGCGTACTCATGGTGCGAGGGTGTGGGCGTCAAAATACTCACCACATCCGACGCCTCGAGCAGCTCAGCAAGCGTGAGAACCTCATCGATCCCATGATCGGCGACCAACCCTGCCGCCCCGGATCGCGAATAAATGGTGACGTGGGCGCCCAAGGCCTGCCAACCGGCAATGTGCACACCAGCAATTCCGCCGGCACCAATGAGACCAATTCGCAGCTGCGTCACAAAACCATCCTTCACCGTGGGAATTCGCTGCCTCCACCCTACTGTGGGCCGCCGCACATTTTTGCGCACGACGCCGGCACTCACCTATGCTTCCCCGGCCCGCCTGTGTGCCGCCCGGAAGTGCGACGGCGCCTGGCCCACCTTTTGCGAGAACAGCCGGCTGAAGTAGGCGCCGTCGTCATAGCCCACCATCCGGCCCACGCGTTCCACCGGATGGTCGGTTCCGGCGAGCAGCGCCTGCGCCCTCGAAATCCGGTGTTGCAGCACGAGTTCCTTGGGGCTGACACCGGCCTCCCGCCTCACGTGGCGGCGCAGCTCGGCCGGCGTGCATCCCAGCTGCCGGGCCTGTTCGGCCAGTCCCAGCGGGAGGCAGGCGATCCCCCGAAGCCGTTCCGCCACGGATTCCCCGCCGTCCACGACGTGGTGGCGCCCGTGCCGCCCGGCCTCCACCAACAGCTGTTGCACAGCGGCCGAGGCGGCAAGGTCCCCGTGCGGACCCCCTTCCTCCAACGCCGTCCGAAGCACCGGGAACTGTGCCAGGTCAAGCTGCCCGTCCGCCGCCACCAAGGGGATGTCCTTGCTGAAGCAGCCCATTTCCTCAAAGGCCCGGGCCCCGCTTCCGGTGAACAGTACCCAGTGCTCACACCAGCCGCCGGCATCCGGCCCGTAGCCGTGTTCCACGCCCGGAAAAATCCAAATTAGCGCAGGGGCACGGACTGCCCGCCGCTTGCCGGCGTACTTCAACCAGCCGTTCCCCTCCGACACGAGCACCAGTGCATGGACATTGAGTTTCCTGTTTTCAAAGGGCGTCAGGGCGCCTTCCTGTTCGCCCGCGCCGACACATGCCATGCCCAGGTTGCGCAGTGCTTGTGCTGCGCCGCGGTACCTCGCCCAGGATTCCATCGCCCTCCGATCCGTGTGCAAAAAGTCCAAATAGACATTACCGGAGTCCATGGGAAATGCGAGCTGCAATGGGCAGGATGGATTCATGATCACCTCAAACGGCTACGTCCTGGAAGAAAACGAGCGGCGCCTGGGCTTGTTGGAGCCGGTTCCGGACGGCGAACGCCACGACCGCAACGCCCTCTGGGCCCGTCTGCGCCGCGACGGCTACCTATACCTGAAGGGCCATCTCTCCCCCGAAACCGTCAACGGATTCCGGGGCTACTACTTCCAGTCCCTGGACGGCGCCAACGTCACGGAGCCAGGCACGGATCCGGGGCTGGGCATCAGCACCCCGGAGGCAGTGGACCGCGCCTCCATGCGGGAGGCACTGTTCGGCACGGTCGTCCCAGGGCCCGAATACCAGCAGCTGTGCGAACACCCCGCCATCGCCGACTGGTTCGCATGGTTCCTCGAGGACGACGTCCACCTGCACCGGCGCAAGATCATCCGGCACACCAAGCCCGGCGAGGCAGGCATCGGCACTGCCACCCAGGCCCATTACGACCTCGTTTACCTGCGGGAAGGCAGCGACAAGGTCCTGTCCATGTGGATCCCGCTCGGCGACTGCCCCTTGGAGCGCGGCGGCCTGGCCTACCTGGAGAACAGCCACCACTGGGTCATGGCGCAGGAACGGGAGGGCACGCTGCAGCGCCCGGCCGTCTCCATCACAGCGGACCTGCCCGGCCTGGCGGACACACACAACACCCGCTGGCTCGTCACCGACTACGAGGCAGGGGACGTTGTGGTCCACTCGGCCCACATAGTCCACGCCTCCACCGACAACGTGGACCCTGCCAACAAACTGCGCCTGTCCACCGACATCCGGTACCAGCGCAAGACCGAACCCATCGACTGGCGCTGGCAGGAGCACTGGAATTTCGACGACGGGCTCTGAGCCGGACAACCCGGAAAAGTGATGCCGCGTCGGGTTGGCGGGGTCAGGGGGTGCCTGCGTCCGCACTGCCCGCGCCGGCTTCCCCAGCATCCCCAGCATGATCCTGCAGGAATCCGGGCAGCTGTTCGACGTAGACGGTCTGCGGCGGGTCCAGGTACATCACCAGGACCCGTGCGCCGACAGGGAAGGTGCTCGCGCCGTCGTACGGGCGCGCGAAGTACGCCGCCGTCCCGCCCCGAACCTCCAGCATCACTTCGCCCAGCGTGCCGGGACCGACCGCCCCGGTGACCCGGCCGATCTTCCCGGTCAGGCTCCTGTCCGCGCCCCTATGCATGCGGCGGCTCCTGTGGCGCAGCCTTCCCGGCCCCGGCCGCCCCGCCCTTGGCCTTGCCGTCCCGGAGCGCGGACGTCAGGGCCGGCAGGTAGCTGCCCACTTGGGACAGGACGCCGCCCACCATCTTGTTGATGCCCTCTCCCCCGTTAAGCACCGTCATCTGGCCCACGTGCGCAAACGGCTCGGCGGCCGCCGCCACGATCGCCGGCATGTTCTCGGCCAGCTGCTGCGAGATGACAGCTTCCTGGTTTGCCCCCAACGCCTCGGCGCGGGCCTTGATGCCGTCGGCCTCGGCCAGGGCCTTCGCCTTGATGGACGACGCCGCTGCCTCCCCGCGCGCCTTCGTCGCCGCCGCTTCGGCCTCGCCCGTGACGCGCGTGGCGCCTGCCGTGGCTGCCGCGGCCGTCGCGTTGGCCTGTGCTTCCAGCTCGGTCTTCCGGGCACGGGCCTCTGCAGCACTGATGTCAGCCGCCTTCTGCGCCTCGGCCTCGGTGCGCTGGGCGTATGCCTTGGCGTCGGCAGGCTTCCGGACGGTGGTCTGCAGTTTCTGTTCCTCCCGGTCCGCCTCGAGCTTGGCCACCTCGGTTTCCTGGACCACCACTTTCTGGCGTGCCGTGGCGTCGGCCAACGGACCGGCCTGGGCGGCGTTGGCCCTGGCCGTTTCGGCGTTGGCCTGGGCCGCGGACTGCTTGATGGCGGAGATGCTCTGCGCGTCGGCGATCATGGACGCCGCTTCGGCTTCCTTCTCGGACGCCTCCCTGTTCCGGGTGGCTTCGGCGATCCTCGCCTCCATCTGGACCTGCGCGATGTGCGGCTTGGCCAGGTTTTGGATGTATCCGGTGGGGTCTTCCAGGTCCTTGATCTGCAGGGAGTCAACCACCAGGCCCAGCTTTTCCATTTCAACGCCGCTGGCGCTGCGCACCTGGGAGGCAAGCTTGTCGCGCTCCCGGATGATCTCCTCCATGGTCATGCTGCCGATGATGGAGCGCAGGTGGCCCTCGAAGACGTTGTAGACCTGGCTCTCCATTTTGGGCTGCTGGCCCAGGAAGCGCCGGGCGGCATTGGCGATGAACGGCGTCGAATCCCCAATCTTGAAGATCACCACACCCTGCACCACCACCTGGATGCCCTGGGAGGTGACGCAGTTGACCTGCAGCTCGGTCTCGTTCAGGGTCAGCGACAGGGTCCGCACGGTTTGCAGGCCGGGGATGACGAACGCCCCCTTGCCGGTGACAATCTTGAAGTCCATGCCGTCCGTGGTGCCGGCGCTGCCGCGGGTGAAGCCGGAAATGATGAGTGCTTCGTTGGGTTCAGCCACCTGCCACATCAATTTCACTGCGCCGCGGACCACCAGGACCACGAAGGCCACAACAACGATCAGGACGGCAAGCGGTAAATATGGGAGAAGAAATTGCATGACCCCGGTCCTTTCCAAGGGGGAATGGTCGCAGCGATGCATCTTCCCCATCCCGGGACGATCTCAACGGCCTGAATATTCAGTTGTGGGCCACGCTGTGGCAGGAGCTGCGACGTGCGAAGTTCCTACCACCAAAATACTCGCCATTCCTTGGCATGGGCCGTGCATTTTTGTGTCAGATTCCGCGAGGCCCCAGGTCCATGCCGTCAGCGACTCCGCCGGCTCATCCATGACGCAGTTGTTGCAGTGGAAAGCGCTTTCTTCGGCACTTTTGCTGCACCTACTGCGTCATAGACCGAGAGGGGCGGCAGAGGAAGCCGCGACGAAGCCGGAGGAGGTTGAGTGCCGCCAGGACGGCCCCGGACGATGATGGAGCCCTGACTGCTCTGAACGATGATGGAGCCCAGACGTGGGGCGGGGATCTCAGACGCTGGGGTTGGTTGGGTCCCCTGCCGGCTCGGCGAACCAGAGCCGGGTTTCGCCGTACTTCTTGTCGGCGAACAGTGCCAGGCCGGCCGGCCATGTGGGCTGCGGCGTGCGGGCCGAGCGTTCCACCACCACCACGGCGAACGGGCTCAGCCGGGGTGCCAGCAGTTCCAGCACGAGCGCAAGCTCGATTTCAGTGAGCGGGTAGGGCGGGTCGATGAACACAAGATCCCATTGGTCGACGCCGGCCTCTGCCACGCGCGCCAGAAAGGACTCCACGCGTGAGCGCTGCACGGTGACGACCTTGGAACCCGCCACCTTGTTGACGAGCTCGGCGTTGCGCTGGCACACGGCGGCGGCCTTGTCGTTGAACTCGACGAGCTCAACCGACTTGGCACCCCGGCTGGCGCTTTCAACACCGAGTGAACCGGACCCTGCATAGAGGTCCAGGACGCGGGTGTCGGAGAGCATGTTCATGGCTTCCAGGCGGGAGAACAGTGCTTCCTTGACGCGGTCCGTGGTGGGCCGGGTGCCGTCGCCGGGCACGGACACGAGCGGGCTGCCGCCGGCGGCGCCGGCAATGATGCGGCTCATGCGCCTCGCCCTTCGGGCTGGGTCCGTGCCGGCAGGGCAGCGCACTGCCGCGTTCCGGATGCGCCGGCATGGAGGGCCGTACGCAAGTTCTTAGCCACGTTCAAGGAAGGCCTCATTCTGTTCGGTCAGGTACATCTCAATTTCAAGTTTCAAGGCAGGATGCCGCTCCAGCAGGGGATCTTCCGCCACGATCGCGGTGGCATCCTCGCGCGCACGGTCGATCAAGTCTTCATCGCGCAGCACGCTGAGCATGCGCAGGCCGCTGCTGCCGCCGGACTGTTTGGCGCCGAGGATGTCGCCTTCGCGGCGCAGCTCAAGGTCCTCCCTGGCCAGCACGAATCCGTCGGTGGTGGCGGCCACGGCTTCGAGGCGCTTGCGGCTGGGGTGTCCGGGCTCCAGGTTTGTGACGAGCAGGCAGGTGCCGTCGTGGCCTCCGCGCCCCACCCTCCCGCGCAGCTGGTGGAGCTGCGACATGCCGAAGCGGTCGGCATCCATGATCACCATCAGCGTGGCGTTGTGCACGTCCACGCCCACCTCAATCACGGTGGTGGAGACAAGCACGTCGATCTCGCCAGCCGCAAACGCCGCCATGGTGCCCTGCTTGAGGGCCGAGTCCAGCCGGCCGTGCAGCGGCTCGATCCGCTTGTCCGCCAGCACCGGCAGGCCCCGCAGCATCTGCACGACGTCAAGCACCCCGGCCATGGGGCGTGTGTCGCCGTCGCCGCCGGCAGACTCCGCGTACGAGTCATCCGGACCGAACAGCACGCTCCCGTCGTCAGTGCCGAACAGGGTGCCGCCCTCGCCCGGCCCGCCCAGTGCCGATCCGCCTTCGAACAACTGCTCGTCGCCGTCGCCAATCTTGGGGCACACCACATAGACCTGGTGGCCGCGGTCGATCTCCTCCCGGGACCTCTCCCAGACCCGGTTGAACCACTGCGGGCGCTCGGCAAGCGGGGCCAGGTGCGTCTTGATGGGTGCGCGGCCGGCAGGCAGCTCTGTCAGTTCGGAAACCTCGAGGTCGCCAAAAACTGTCATGGCCACGGTGCGCGGAATGGGGGTGGCCGTCATGACCAGCAGGTGCGGGGGCTTGAGGGCCTTGGAGCGCAGGGCGTCACGCTGCTCCACGCCGAAGCGGTGCTGCTCGTCCACGACGATGAGGCCAAGGTCGGCGAAGTGCACGTTGTCGGACAACAGGGCGTGGGTGCCGATGACGATCCCGGCCTCCCCGGAGACGGCCGCCAGCAGCGACCTTTTGCGTGCCGCCGTGGGCATGGAGCCGGTCAACAGCGTCACTTGGGTGGCGACCGGACCGCCCAGCAGGCGGCCTTCGCCGAGGGAGCCGAGGAGTGCCTGGATGGAATGCAGGTGTTGGGCGGCGAGCACCTCGGTGGGGGCCAGAAACGCGGCCTGCCCTCCGGCGTCGATCACCTGCAGCATGGCGCGCAGGGCGATGACGGTCTTGCCGGAGCCGACCTCGCCCTGGAGCAGCCGGTGCATGGGGTGGGCGCCGGCAATTTCGTCGGAGATGAGCCCGCCGATGTCCGCCTGCCCGGCAGTCAGCGTGTAGGGCAGCTGGGCGTCGAAGGCGTCAAGGAGGCCGCCGGTGATGCGGGGCCTGCCGGTGGCATCCTGCTGGGATGCCTCGTGGCGCTTCTGCGCGAGGGAGGTCTGCAGGGCCAGGGCCTCCTGGAAGCGGAAGCGCTTGCGGGCGCGCGGCCAGGACTCGATGGAGGACGGCTGGTGGATTTGCTCGTAGGCCTCGGCCAGGGGCATGAGCCTCTCCCGCCGGGCAATGGCAGCCGGGACAGGGTCCGGGATGCGGGTGAGGTCGAGTGTGGGCAGCAGCGCCTCAATGACCAGCCGGGTCTTCCAGCTGGGGAACTTGGCCGTGGCCGGGTAGACGGGAATGGGCCGCGCGGCCTGCAGCTCGGCCTCATGCTCTGTCAGCTCGTGGTCCGGCAGCATGTCGTATTCGGGGTTGGTCAGGACCAGCTTCTCCCTGTAGGAGGAGACCTTTCCGGAGAACAACGCCAGCACGCCGGGCAGCAGTTCCTTTTGGGCCTTGAAGCCGTTGAAGAAGCTGATGGTCATGGTGGTTCCGGCGCCGGAGTTGTCGGTGATGTAGACGTCGGTGATGTAGCCCTTGCGGGTCTGCATCTTGCGTGTGTTCTGGTCAACCACGCGGGCCAGGATGGTGGCGTAGTCGTCCAGGTCCAGCAGGTTCAACTGTGTCAGCTCACCACGCGGGATGTAGCGCCGCGGGAACTGGTGGAGCATCTGTCCCACGGTGTGGATGTCCAGTGCCTTGGCGACCGGTTTGGCCGACGGCGCTCCCACCAGCCGCGACAGTTCCAGGCGCAGGTCCGCGTAGGGGACGGGTCGCGGCCCGGGCGGCGGGTCGAAGGCTGGTTCAGAGGACATCGTGGAGATCTTCGGAAACCGAGGCGGTCAACGCAGAAATGCTCACATTGCTTGGATCACCCACAGCGTGGATGGCGTCAAGGGCGACCGCGGCGGAGGGCACGTGGACGTGCAGCCGCCACGGGTAGGCCCCCGTGGGATCCGCCTCCTCGGTGACCGCGCTCATGATGACGGAATCACCCAGACCGTCCAGCTCGAGCCGGAGCCCGGCTGCGGCAAGCGGCGTCAGCGAGATGGTGCACATGACCTCGACGCCCTCCTGCTCAGGCATTTCCAGTGCAATGTTGGGGTCCTGGACCTTGTAGCCGGAGAGCCCGTCGAGCAGGTCCTCCTGCAGGAATTCACCCAAGATCACGGCGCGCAGGCAGTCGAGGATGAGCAGCAGCCCGACTCCCCCGGCGTCGACAACGCCGGCCCGGGTCAGCGGGTCCAGCTGGGATTCTGTCAGTTCAACGGCGGCCCGGGCGGCCCAGACAGCGCCGTTGATGGTCTCCGCGAGGGCCTGGTTGGACTCGTCACCGTTGAGTGCGGATTCAGCGGAGGTGGCGCCCTTCGCGGCTGCCTCCAGCACCGAGAGGATGGTTCCCGGCATGGGTTCGCTCAAGGCGCTCCACGCCCGCAGCTGCGCGCGGTGCAAGGCGGCGGCAAGCAGCGGACCGCTCATGCGCTGGGCACCGAGCAGGGGCTCGGCCATGGCGGAGATCGACACCGCGATCAAGGTCCCCGAGTTGCCCCGGGCTTGTTCCATGGCCCCGCGCCCGGCGATGGCGAGGGTTGCCCCGACGTCTGCAGGCTCCGATTCGGCCACGGCCTGCGACGCCGCCCGAATGGTCAGGTACAGGTTGGTGCCGGTGTCAGCGTCCGCCACCGGGTAAATGTTGATGGCGTTGAGCCGGTCGCTGTGGTTTGCCAGTGTTTGTTCCGCCATGGCCAGCCAACGGCGGACTACGGGTGCAGTTGCGGTGATCTTAGACTGCAAAATGATCCCATCCCAGGGCGCCTGACGCGGCGCCTTCAAAATTCTGTCCGTCCACGGTCACGGCCGCTTCCGGCGCGCCCATGGACACTACCGAGCCTATCCTAACGAAGCCGTCCGGGAGGCTGTAGCCGTCCGGAAATGTGGACAACAGGGAGTGGTCTTCGCCTCCCGTCAGCACCCAGTGGAGCGGGTTTTCTCCAAGCACGACGGCGGTTTCCTCCAGTTTGCGTGCCTGGGCCGCAAGCACGGCGGAGTCGAGGTCCAGGCAGACCCCGCTCGCTGCGGCCAGGCGCTGGGAGTCGCGCAGGAGGCCGTCGGAAATGTCCATCATGGCCGTGGCACCGGCCATGGCGGCCGCGGGGCCGGCAGCCAGGGGCGGGACCGGCCGGGCGAAGAGCGTGGCGGCATCGGCCATGGCGCCGGTGTGCCCGGACGGGAGAATTGAACTCTCGTACAGGGCCCAGCCGGCCGCGGCGAACCCCATGTTGCCGCAGACAGCCACCTGGTCCCCCACCTTGGCGCCGCTGCGCAGGACGGGGTCGCGCCCTTCAAGGGAGCCCGTGACGGCCACGGTGACAACAATTTCACTGCCGCCGGAGAGGTCCCCGCCGGCGACCGAGCACTGGGGCGCCCCGAGCGCAACGATCGCGGCACTCAGGCCGTCGGCAAAGTCCTCAACCCAGCCCACCGGCGTCGTGCCTGGCAGGGTGAGGCTGACGACCATGGCGGTGGCGCTGGCGCCCATGGCGTTGATGTCGCTGAGGTTCTGTGCGGCGGCCTTCCAGCCGACGTCGAAGCCGGTGGAGGCGGTGCCGTTGGGCCAGGCGAGGCGGAAGTCCTTGTCCTGGACCTGGGTGTCGATGGAGATGACCGTGCGGGCGTCGGGGGCGGCGATGATGGCGGCGTCGTCGCCGGGGCCGAGCAGCGTGGTGGTGCCGGCATGGAGGCGCGGGAAGATGCGGGCCAGGAGCTCGGATTCGGAAAGTTGCGCCACGGTGAGGGTCATGGATTAACCGTAGCGGAGGGGGCCGACATTGCTGGCTTCGCGCCGGAGGCCGGGCAGCCTACCCCCGGGGTTTTCGCGCCATCAAGTACGCCTGCGGTGTCCGCTCGTCGGCGTCCGGCGCCCTGAGCAGCCGGGCCTCCACCGCCAGCCCGGCCTCCTCGAGCCGGGCCGCCACGGCGTCCGGATCCATGAGGAACGCGTGCATGCTGACGTCGTGGCCGTAGGCGTGCCCGATGTGCCGGCGCCCGTTCCCGGCCTGGAAGGCCAGCAGGAGGAGGCCGCCCGGGGCCAGGGTCCCGGCGAGGGAGGCCAGGACGGGCGCAAGCCGTTCCGGGGGCGTGTGGATGAGCGAATACCACGCCACGATGCCGCCCAGGGTTCCGGCTGCCAGGTCCAGTTCCTCCAGCGACCCGACTGAAAACTCAAGGCCCGGATGCTCCGCCCGCGCCACCTCGACCATCCCGGCAGAGAGGTCGACGCCGGCCACCTCCAGTCCCAGCGCGGCCAGGTGCCCGGCGATCCTGCCCGTGCCGCAGCCCGCGTCCAGCACGGCCCGGTTGCCCGTGGCCATGACCTGTTCGGCAAACGAGCCCAGCATGGCGCGGTCGTACGGCTTCTCCGCCATGAGCCCCCGCAGCATCCGGCCGTAGCTGGCGGCAACACTGTCATACGCGGCCCTGGTCTCGGAAACGTCAAGAGGTTCACCCATGCCGGCAATCCTAGCCACCGCCCGCAAAGATAGGTAGACTGGTCTACCTACCCAAAGGACAAGCCAGTGCACGAGGTCGAGCCCATGAACAAGCGATCTGTCCGCGAGCGCCCTGCCAAGTCGCGCATCATGGCGGCCGCCGCCGAGCTGTTCTACGCCCGGGGCATCTCAGCCACCGGCATCGACGCCATCACAGCGCGCGCCGGTGTGGCCAAGAAGAGCCTCTACAACAACTTTGCGTCCAAGGACGAGCTCGTCCTCGAGTACCTCCGCGAGCGCCACCAGGAATGGCTGGACCTGTATGCGGCGCGGGCACAATCCGCCCAATTCACGGTCGCCAAATACCCGGACACCAAAACCCCGGACGCCGAAGCATTGGTCCTTGCCGTCTTCGACGCCTACATCGACCACGCCGACTCCGCCTACATCCATGGCTTCCGCGGCTGCGGGCTTCTCAACGCCGCCGCAGAACTGCCCGCGGGCTCCCCCGGCCGCGACGCGGTGCGCATCCACAAGGAGGAAGTCGAGTCCCTGCTCCGCGCAGCCCTGGCCGAGTCCCTGGAGGCAGCCACCGCGGCGCCACTGGCGGAACAACTCTCCTTCCTGCTCGAGGGCGCCGTGGCAAGGGCCGGCCTGGAGGGCAGCTCCGAGCGGCTCCGCCACGCCCGCGAAGCCGCCGGGGCCATCGTCCGCGCAGCCCAGGCCGCAGCGTGAACCGGCGCCTGGCCGGCATTGCCGCCGTCACCGCCGCCTCCATCCTGTGGGGCACCACCGGAACGGCCGCCACGTTTGCGCCCGACGCCGGACCCCTCGCCATTGGCGCCGCGGCACTCGGCATCGGCGGCCTGCTGCAGGCGATCATCGCAATCCCGCAGCTTCGCCGAGAAGCTCCGCGCCTGCGGGCCAACAGCCGGACCGTGGCCCTGGGCGCCGTCGCGGTCGCCGTCTACCCGCTCGCCTTCTACAGCTCCATGCACCTTGCAGGAGTGGCGCTGGGCACCGTGGTCTCGCTGGCGTCGGCGCCGCTGGCCTCGGGCGTGCTCGAACGGCTGGCGGGCCGGGCACCGCTGGGCCGCTGGTGGATGGCAGCCGCGGCGTTGGGCATCGCTGGAAGCCTCATGCTCTGCCTCTCCCAGCTGCAGAACGACCCCGCCGGCACCCCGGCAACCCTCGCCGGCCTCGGCCTGGGCCTGGTCGCCGGCGCCAGCTACTCCCTCTACTCCTGGGCCGCCCGGCGCCTGATGGACGACGGAATCGGCCGCGCGGCCTCCATGGGCTCCGTCTTCGGCGCGGGCGGGCTGCTGCTCATGCCGGTTCTCGCCGCCACCGGCGCTCCCCTTCTCGCGAGCCCGCAGGCATTCGCCGTCGCCGCCTACATGGCGCTGGTCCCGATGTTCCTCGGCTACGTCCTGTTCGGCCTGGGCCTGTCGCGGCTGCCCGCCAGCACGGCCACCACCATCACGCTCAGTGAGCCGGCGGTGGCCGCGGTCCTGGCGGTCGTGGTCGTCGGGGAACGGCTCAGCCCGCTGGGGTGGGCAGGCCTTGGCGTGATCGCCGCGAGCCTTGCCGTGCTGACCATGGCGCCCGCCAAACAAAGCGGCACGCCCTCACACCCTCCCGGACGGCCGGCACACGTCCAGGCCTGAGCGCCGCCCTCCCCCAAGCCGCTGGGCCTTGGCTGCCCCTTGCACCGTTGAGGCACGACGCCGGGCACCCGCCTTCACGGTTCATCCCCACCTTGGGCGGGGCCTGGGCTGGGTGCGGGTGCGGGTGCGGGTGCAAAGATGGTGCGAACTTCTTACATCCGATGCAAGAACCGCATCACTGTTCATCCATGCTTGCGCCGTGCACCCGGTAGCTGTGAGGATGAATCCCAATGACCATCAAAGAGCAGTACCTCAAGGCCTATGACCAGCAATTGCGCACCGACGCCGAGACGCCCAGCGCCGTTGATGTCACCCGGATGGGCCCGCTGCGGCTGGTGACCTTCGCAGGCGGCCGCGGATTCATCACCTACCAGGACCTCGACGGCGTTGGCGGGCTCACCGCCGTCGTCAACCAGGCGCTGGAGCATTTCCGCAGCAACCCGGACATCACGGAGGTGGAGTGGAAGACCCGCGGCCACGACCACGCGCCCGGCCTGCACGAAGCCCTCATCGCCAACGGCTTCACCCCCGACGACACCGAGTCCATCATGGTGGGCCCGCTCGAGGCCCTGTGCCAGGATGCTCCCCTGCCCGACGGCGTGAGCCTGCGCAAGGTGGCGGGCAGCGACGACGTGCGTGCCATGAGCGCCATGGCCGATGAAGCATTCGGCGAAGCAGTCAGCACCCGCCAGGCCGACGCCCTTATCGCCCGTTTGGCCCGCAATGACGGCATGGAACTGTGGGTGGCCGAGGTTGGCGGGCGCATGGTCAGCACGGGCAGGCTCGAACCGGTGCCCAACACGGACTTCGCCGGGATCTGGGGCGGCGCCACGCTTGAGGCGTTCCGCGGCCGCGGCATTTACCGTGCACTTACCGCAGCGCGGGCGTGCTCCGCCCTGGCCCAGGGCAAGACGCTGGTGCACAGCGACTCCACCGAATTCTCCCGCCCCATCCTGGAGCGCTCCGGCCTGCTCAAGGTCTCCACCACCACGCCCTACAACTGGAAGCGATGAGCAGGCCATGACGAATTCGCCGCAGCGCTACGCCATGAATTTCGGCTGGGTGTGGGGTCCCGACAACCCGCTCCTGGACAAGGTCGCCCGCCTTGCACTGAACCTCCGCGGCGCCGATCCGGAGGCGCTCGATGCCCTGCTGGGAAGCTGGCTGGCAGGGCTGGACAACGACGGCGAACGCGGCCGATACTTCCAGGGCGGCTTCGGCGTTGAGGTGCTCTCGCAGGGCAGCGGCGCAGCCGACATCGTGTTCAGCTCCGGCGGCCAGGACGTGGCCGACTCACTGGGATACGCCGTCGACAGTTTCTGCGACGACGTCCTCCGGCACCTCACCGCAGGCACGGCCACGTGGACCGAGCTGCCGCTGGAATAGAGTGCGAACTTCTTGCATCCGCACCCACCACCCAATTAGGGCATAGTTCAGGAGCGCCTAGCGTGTGCCCCGGCCACTTCGGTGAAACCGTGCAGGGTTCCGGTGGCGAAACCGATCGTGACGGGTTCGGGCGCACCGCAGCAGCCTCCAGCTTCGGGCCCGGCGCTTGGCTCAGGGGCGCCGCAGCCTGCCTGCGCGGCATTTTCTGCCCCGGCAGCCGGTGCGTCGCAGGAACCGGACAGGTCCGTGGAACAGACGCCGGTTTCCGGCAGCTGGAGTTCGACGGCGTCTGCAGCGGCCCGGTCCCCGGCGAGGGCTGCCGCGATGGATCGCACCTGTTCGTAGCCGGTGGCCATGAGGAAGGTCGGGGCCCGGCCGTAGCTCTTCATGCCCACAAGGTAGAAGTTGGGTTCGGGATGCGAAAGCACCCGCTCCCCATGGGCCTCCACCGTGCCGCAGCTGTGAAACTCGGGATCGATCAGGGGGCCCAGCGCGCGCGGCGCCTGGACAACGGGGTCCAGGTCCAGGCGGAGTTCGGACAGGATCGACAGGTCGGGGCGGAAGCCGGTGGCCGGAACCACCACGTCGGCCGAAAGGGTGCGGCCGTCTGCGAGCGCCAGCTCCACGCCGGCAGTGGCGCCGGATGCGATCGATGCAACGGCAACGTTCTCCACGAGGGTGATGTCGCCGTTGTCCACGAAGCGGCGCAGGCTCGTACCGAGCTGGCCGCGGGCGGGCAGCTCGTCGGCTGCCCCTCCTCCGTAGAGCCTGACGGGATTGGCCGTACCGCGCAGCCCCCACAGGATGGTCGTGGCAGGATCCTGCTGGCGCAGCCGGGCCAGCGCCAGGAGCGTGTTGGCGGCCGAGTGCCCGGCGCCCAGGACCAGCACGGCCTTCCCGGCGAACTGCGCACGGTCCGCTCCCAGCACGTCCGGCAGGGGCGAGGAGACGAAGCCGGCGGCACGCGCAGCGTCCTCACCGATGGCCGGGATGCCGGAACGCCCGGCAGGGTTGGGCATTCCCCACGTGCCGGAGGCATCGATCACGGCACGAGCGGTGACGTCCACGGTTGCGCCGTCCGCCTCGGTGCGCACGAGGAACAGGGAGTCGTCGCGTCCGGCGGAGCGGGAGAGGTCAACCCCGGCCCCGGAGTTCAGCACCCGGGTGACAGCGGTGACCTTGTGCCCGTACCTGATGCGGGGCGCCATCGACGGGTGGGCGGCCAGCGGCGCCAGGTACCCGTTCACCATCTCAGCCCCGGTCGGCAGGCGCGTTTCGCGCGGTGCCGCCCATCCGCCGTCGTACCCGCCTGCAGGGGTCTCCAGCAGCCGGCGGGCGGCGGCGTCGATGTTGTACCGCCAGGTGGAGAACAGTTTGATGTGGCCCCACTGCCCCATCGCGGCACCGGCGGAGGCGCCGGCCTCGAGCACAACAACTTTCTGCCCGCGCTCAAGCAGGTGGGCTGCGGCGGCCAGGCCGACGGGCCCGGCACCGATGACAACAATTGGATGGCGTGAACTCATGGTCTTGCGGCTCCTAATGCGGGTGGAAATGTCAGGCAGCGCCGGGGAACAGGGACTCGATGAGCCCGTCAACCCGCCTGCGGATCTCGTCGCGGATGGGGCGGACGGCCTCAACGCCCTGCCCGGCGGGGTCCTCGAGTTCCCAGTCCTCGTAGCGCTTGCCGGGGAAGATCGGGCAGGTGTCGCCGCAGCCCATGGTGATGACGACGTCGGAGGTCTCCACTGCCGCTGTGGAAAGGACCTTCGGCACCTCTGCAGACATGTCGATGCCCACCTCGCGCATGGCCTCCACGGCCGCGGGGTTGACGGAGTCGGCGGGGGCGGAGCCGGCGGAGCGGACCTCCACCTGCCCGGCGGAGAGGTTGGCCAGGAAGGCGGCGGCCATCTGGGAGCGGCCGGCGTTGTGGACGCAGACGAACAGGACGGAGGGCTTGGTGGCGGTCATGCGGCATCCTTGGCGGTAGGTGAAAGGGACGGGGTGAAGAATTTGCGCGACCACAGGGCCACGTAGACCAGTGCCACGAGCAGCGGCACCTCAATGAGCGGGCCCACCACGCCGGCGAGCGCCTGGCCGCTGGTGACGCCGAAGGTCGCAATGGCCACGGCGATGGCGAGCTCGAAGTTGTTGCTGGCGGCGGTGAACGCGAGGGTTGTGGTGCGGGGGTAGCCCAGCTTCAGCACCCGGCCGATGGCCATCGAGGCGGCAAACACCACCACGAAATAGACCACCAGCGGCAGGGCAATGCGAACCACGTCGAGCGGCTTGGCGGTGATCGCCTCCCCCTGCAGCGCGAACAGCAGCACAATGGTGAACAGCAGCCCGTACAGCGCCCACGGGCCAACCTTCGGCAGGAACGTGCCCTCGTACCAGTCCCGTCCGCGCACCCGCTCCCCCAGCGTGCGGCTCAGCCATCCGGCCACGAGCGGGATGCCCAGGAACACCAGGACAGAGAGCGTGATGGCCCAGAACGAGAAGTCGGCGCTCGTGGTGGGCAGCCCCAGCATCTGCGGCAGCCATTGCAGGTAGAACCAGCCCAGCGCACCAAACGCAAACACCTGGAACACCGAGTTGACGGCCACCAGCACGGCCGCAGCCTCACGGTCGCCACAGGCGAGGTCGTTCCAAATGAACACCATGGCGATGCAGCGCGCCAGCCCCACAATGATCAGACCGGTGCGGTATTCGGGCAGGTCGGCCAGGAAGATCCAAGCCAGTGCAAACATGAAGGCCGGCGCCAGCAGCCAGTTGATCACCAGCGAGGTGGCCATAAGCTTCCGGTCGCCCAGCACCCGGCCGGTCTCGTTGTAGCGGACCTTGGCCAGGACCGGGTACATCATCACCAGAAGTCCGACGGCGATGGGCACCGACACTCCCGCCACCTGCCAGGTGCCCATCGCCCCGCCCAATTGCGGGACAAGCTTGCCCAGCGCCAGGCCCAGTGCCATGGCTGCGAGGATCCAGACGGCGAGGTAGCGGTCAAGGATGGAAAGCCTGCCCGGCAGTTGTCCCGTGTGTGGCGGTGCGGGGGCGGCGGTGGTTGTCACAATTGATACTCTCCACTTTGGGACGCCTGCGGTCAGACATCGACGGTTTTCGATGTTTCGAGTATGGTTGAACATATCGATGGTTGTCAATCTCCCGTTGGGGAGTCGAATGAAGGCAGGACCGGGACCATGCCAACACCGCTGGTTGATGAATTGAACACGGCTGCGGGCAGCAGGCCTGATGCAGCGTGCTGCGATGCACCACCGGCGCAGGGGCTTCTGCGCACGGACGAGGCCATTGCCCTGGCCGCCCGGTTCAAGGCGCTGGCGGATCCCAACCGGCTGCGCATCCTGTCGATCATCTCCAACGACCCCGCGGCCGAGACCTGCGTCTGCGACATCACCGAACCGCTGGAACTGGGCCAACCCACGGTCTCGCACCACCTGAAGATTCTGGTGGAAGCAGGGCTGCTCACCCGTGAAAAACGCGGGGTGTGGGCCTACTACTCACTGGTGCCCGGCGCATTGGACTCGCTCGCCGCAACCCTGGCCACGAAGGCGTGAGTGCGGAAGCCGCCACCAGTTCGGCTTCTCAGCCCTTCTTGAGCTTGGCGGTCACCGTGGTGCCGAGGGCCGTGACCTTGTAGCTGATCGTGTCCCCGTCGAAGGTGAAGTCCTTGGCGTCATCGGAGGATGCCAGGAGCGCCATGTCGGTCGCGGCGGCGTCCCGTTGGGAAGACCACGTGTACGGCTTCGTGGCGTCGACCGGAGCCACAAACGTCCCCACCCAATACACTGCAGTCGTGTCGCCACCGTCAGACACCCATTCGACCGTAATCGTGTCAGCAGTGATCGTGGCCTGCTGGTAGGTTTCCTTGCTGGCACTGTCGGCTTCCTTCCAGGAACCGGTCAGATCCGGAGCCTTGGGCGCTTCCTGGACAGGAGCGGGCTCTTCGGCCTTTGCAGGGGCCTCGATGGCTTGTCCGGACACGCCCTCGCCTGCCGGCGCATCGGCAGTTCCTCCGCAACCTGTCAGCGCCAGGACTGCGGCAAGGGCAAAAGTAGTCAGTAGTTTCTTCATGGTTCCCATGCTGACATGGGGCACTGACATGCTTGAGCAACACGGACAGCGATGCTTCTGCAGACACGGCCGCCCTGCCCCGATCCCCTCCTGCCTCAGCGCAGCACCGCCGACTGCCCCCGCTCCACGAGCGGCGCAATACCCGCGTAGAAGAACTCGATGCTGTCAGCCGGCCCGTGCTGCACACGCTTCATGACCTTGCCCAGCGCCATCACCGTGACGCTGCACGACGGCTCGCCCACCACCAGCGCAACGGCCTCGCCATCCTCGTCTTCAACGTATCGGCCGCCAAACTCCGCGCGCGCCACCTCAAACACATAGGCGGCGGCGCGAAGGTAGTCGTCCTCGCTCAGCGGCACGGTCCGCTCGCCATAGTGCCCCAAGACGCGGTCGACGGCGGCCATGGACTCGGCGGTCCCGTCCAGTTCGTCCGCTGCTGCTGAAGAGACGGTGTTGCGCACGGCAGGGACAAAGCTGGAAGCATGCCCGACCATCGCGGACTCCAGCCGAACCTCATCCGGCACGGCCACTTCCCCGCTCTCCCCGTCCAGATGCCTCCGGAGCCGGTCAAATGTGTCGCCGTGGTCGTCGCTGAACTTGGCAAGCAGGCCCGTGGCCCACATGATCCAGGCAACCACGCTGGTGCCCCACTTTCCCCCGACCGTCGGTGAGAACCTAATGTCTTCCACCAGCGTCCAGCCGCCGTCCGCGGCTTCCATGGACATCCGGACCTTTTGGAGGATGCCGCTCTGCCTGCCCTTGAATGCGATCGTCGTTTGCGGCACGTAGTCCGTGATGGTCCACTCGACCACGTCAAAGTCGCACTCGGCCCCGTGGCGCTCCTGCCAGGTCTTCCCGGCTGCGAGCGCGAAGTCCGGGCCGGGGAAAAACTCCGTCTGGTGCTCCGCGTAGATGCCCGCCACGGCCGGGTTCGCAAAGGCGTCCCAGATTTCCGCCGGGTCGCCCTTGAAATGTGCGGTGTTGCTGAATGAGGCGTATCCCACCTGTGCTCCTGATTGATAGATTGGACGCCGGCCGGCCCCCAACATGTCCCACTGTGCATGATACAAAAGTCAATCAACAAATATCGGCAGCCACTGAGCTAGGGCGCCGAAGGGTTAGGATCTCTTGGTGCCCATAACCTCAGTTCGGGATCATCGACTCGACATCACCAAAGGCGTCCTCATTTGCCTCGTCGTCCTCGGCCACCTTCTCGAGGGAATGAACAACTGGAAGGTCCCTGAATCCAGGGTTCCCCTGACCATCATTTACGCATTCCACATGCCTGCCTTCGCGTTCCTCGCCGGCATCACCACCAAGCCCACGAACCTGGTCCGCCGGGTGGGGCCGCTGCTCGTCTTGCTCGTGCTGTTCCAGATCGCCTATTACTGGACCGTTCAGTTGCTCGGGCTGAAACGCACCTTCGCGTTGGACACGCCATTCTGGATCTTGTGGTTCCTCTTCGCACTGGCATGCTGGACCATGCTGACCCCGGTCATGGCCCGATTCCCCAAAGCCTCCACCACGGTCGTGATCGCGGCGGCGCTCATGGCAATCACGGTTCCATGGATCGGCTACCCCTATTCCGCTGCACGCATGCTGGCATTCCTCCCCTTCTTCACCGTTGGGTTCCTGTACGGCAAGCGCATATTGGCTTGGACCGCGGCCGCCACGTGGCCTCTCAAGTGCGCCCTGTCGGCCGGTTCAGTAGTCGCCATTGTCGTTCTGCTGCGGGCCCAGCTCACCCCGCGCTGGTTCTATGGCAGCGCCAGCGCGGAGGCACTCAACGCCGGGCAGCTGGAAGCAGTGGTTGTCCGCAGCGGGCTGATGGTAGGAGCCGCGGTCCTGACCGTCACGCTCTTGGCATTCCTGCCAAACCGCAAAACCATCTGGGCCACCGTGGGCCGGCGGAGCCTGTCCGTGTATCTTCTGCATGGATTCTTTGTGCTCACCTTTTCGGCGTCCCTTGCCAGGATGTTCGACGCCGGACACCTCCGCACGCTGCTGCTCGTCGCCGTGCTGGCGGTCGGGACGGTGACGATCTGCGCCGCCCCCGGACTGGATTCGATGCTGCGAAAGATCAGCACTGCCCCATTCGCCCAGCCAAAATCCGCCGGCATTGGGGCACAGCAGGGTGCAACGACTCTCGCGCCGGCCGGCGAGCCAGTGACACGCCGCTCCTTGCGGCGGTGATTGGCCCGCAGCAGAGCCCCGCCGCGGAACCATTTCGCGGCGGGGCTTCGTCGTTTCCACGGGCCCGGCATGGAGAAACAGGTGTCAGCGCGGGTGAGGGTTATTGCTCCTGCATCGGGATCCGCACCCCGCGCTCGGCGGCAACATCAAGGGCGCGCTCGTAGCCGGCGTCGGCATGGCGGATGACGCCCATGCCGGGGTCGTTCGTCAGCAGCCGCGCAAGCTTCTCGGCGGCCAGGGGAGTTCCGTCGGCAACAGATACCTGGCCGGCGTGGATGGAGCGGCCGATTCCCACGCCGCCGCCGTGGTGAATGGACACCCAGGTGGCGCCGGATGCCGTGTTGAGCATGGCGTTCAGCAGCGGCCAGTCGGCGATGGCGTCTGAGCCGTCCTTCATGGCTTCGGTCTCACGGTACGGCGAGGCCACGGAGCCGGAGTCCAGGTGGTCGCGGCCGATCACAATCGGAGCGGAAACCTTGCCGGACGCCACAAGCTCGTTGAACAGCACACCGGCCTTGGCACGGTCTCCGTAGCCGAGCCAGCAGATGCGGGCCGGCAGGCCCTCAAATTCAACGTGCTCGGCGGCGGCATCGAGCCAGCGGTGCAGGTGCGCGTTTTCGGGGAACAGTTCCTTCAGTGCCTCGTCGGTGACGCGGATGTCCTCCGGGTCTCCGGAGAGGACAACCCAGCGGAACGGGCCCAGGCCCTCGCAGAACAGCGGGCGGATGTAGGCCGGGACAAAGCCGGGGAACTCAAACGCGCGGGAGTAGCCGCCCTTGCGGGCCTCGTCGCGGATGGAGTTGCCGTAGTCGAACACCTCGGCGCCGGCGTCCTGGAATTCCACCATGGCCTGCACGTGGCGGGCCATCGCGTTCTGGGACTTCTTGGTGAAGCCGTCGGGATCCGCCTCGGACTCGGCAGCCCACTGATCCACCGAGTATTCGGTGGGCAGGTAGGAGAGCGGGTCGTGCGCCGAAGTCTGGTCGGTGACGATGTCCACCGTGAATTCGCCGGCCTTGTGCCGTTCCAGGATGGCGGGGAAGATCTCGGCAGCATTGCCCACAACGCCAACGGACAGCGGAGTCTTTGCAGCCTTCGCCTCGAGCACGCGCTCCAGCGCGGCATCCAGGGACGGGGCCAGTTCATCCAGGTAGCGCTTGCCGACGCGGCGCTTGAGCCGCTCCTCCGACACATCAACAATCAGGCACGCCCCGCCGTTCAGCGTGACGGCCAGCGGCTGCGCGCCGCCCATGCCGCCGCAGCCGCCGGTCAGGGTCAGGGTCCCGGCCAGGGTGCCGCCAAAGCGCTTCTCGGCAATCGCGGCGAACGTCTCGAAAGTGCCCTGCAGGATGCCCTGCGTGCCAATGTAGATCCAGGAACCGGCCGTCATCTGCCCGTACATCATCAGCCCCTCGGCCTCGAGCTTGCGGAACTCGGGCCATGTGGCCCAGTCCCCCACCAGGTTCGAGTTGGCCAGCAGCACCCGCGGCGCCCACACGTTCGTGCGGAAAACACCCACCGGCTTGCCCGACTGCACCAGCAGCGTCTCGTCGTCGTCCAATGTCTTCAGCGTGGCAACGATCGCATCGTAGGCTTCCCACGACCGAGCCGCGCGGCCGGTGCCGCCGTACACCACCAGGTCCTCGGGCCGCTCGGCAACCTCGGGGTCCAGGTTGTTCATGAGCATGCGCAGCGGCGCCTCGGTCTGCCACGACTTCGCGGACAGCTCGGTGCCGCGGGCTGCGCGGATGGTGCGGGTGGGGTCATGCATCGTCGCCATGATGGTTCCTTCGCGTCAATGCCCGGCGCTCTGCGGCCCGGGCGGATGTTCCTCTTCTTCCATCCAAGCCGCGCCGCCCCCGCTTTCATAGGCCGCTTCCCGCCACCCTGTCTGTAATTCAAGACACGCCCAGGACCAGGCACGACGGCGGGACGCCGCCTTGCGCCGCCGGCCCCAAGGAATGCTCCTACGTCCAGCCGGTGAGCTTGCCGGGGTTGCGGATCACCCAGATGCGTTCGACCAGGCCGTGGGCGACCGCGACGGAAGCGACAGCGAGCGCGTGTCCGGCCGCGTCCCGGGCCACGAGTCCGGCCCTCCCGTTCACGGTGGTGGGCTGGAAACTCAACCCGGGTTGCAGTCTGTACAGGCCGAGCAGGTAGCGGGCGATCTTCTCAGCCCCCTCGATCGGTTCGACGGCCGCCTTGACGAGGCCGCCGCCGTCGGGGATGGCCGTGGCCTCCGGGTCGAGGATGGCGATAAGTGAGGTGAGGTCGCCGGTTTCCAGCGCTCCCTGGAAGACGGCCACGACGCGGGCATGTTCCTGGGCCGAGACGTGATCACCGTGGGCATCCCGGACCCGGCGCCGTGCAGAGGATGCGAGTTGGCGGCAGGCCTGGGGAGAGCGGCCAACGATCTCGCCGACCTCGGCAAAGGTGTATGTGAAGACATCGTGCAGGATGAACGAAACCCGCTCGGCGGGAGTCATCGACTCGAGAACGACGAGAAGGGCCATGCTCAGCGATTCATCGAGCGACACCCGGTCTGCCGGGTCGGCCCCGCGATTGGATGCGGCCTGGCTCGTCCACTGCGCTTCGGCGGGAACCGGTTCAGGCAGCCACTCGCCGACGTACCGTTCACGCCTGGCCCGGGCGGAGCCAAGCACATCGAGGCAAATTCTGGTCGTTACGGTGATGAGCCAGCCGGTCGGAGAGCCGATTTCCTGGCGGCCGTCCTCGGACAGGGCATACCAGCGCGCAAAGGCTTCCTGCACCGCATCCTCTGCCTCGGACACCGAGCCGAGCAGTCGGTATGCGACGCTCATGAGCAGGCCGCGATCCGTGTCAACGGATTCCATCGCTCGTCCTCCTCTCGAAGCGTGTCTCACAGTACTGACGAAACGCCACCCGGAATTGTGAGGCGGCAAGATCCGCCTGACACTCTCCCCGGCTATGTCGTCAACAGGGCAGGGCACAAATGCCTGAACCAACTGACGAATGCGAGATTGCCATGTACTACGTCATTATCACCACCATCGCCATCGTGGCCAACGGCGGGATCGCCCTGGCCACCCTTGCCCGGGCGAAATTCCTGATCGACAATCTGGGCGAGGTCAGCCTCCCCGATTCGTGGCTCCCCGTGCTGTCGGCGCTGCAGGGCGCCGGGGCCGCAGGCCTGCTTCTCGGGCTCCTCGGCGTCCCCGTCATCGGCACCGCGGCCGCCATCGGTCTCGTGCTGTTCTTCATTGGTGCGGTCATCACGCATCTGAGGGCGGGCGCCTTCCGCCAACTCCCCAGCCCGGTGATCTTCCTGGCCCTCGCGGTGGCCACCCTTGCTGCAACGGTCATCCGATGACCGGGCTCCAGGCGGTCGCCGACCGCGTCGAGATCGAAGCGTTGCACGGGGAGTTCACCGATGCGGGGATGATGAGTGATTACGACCGCTTCGCATCACTGTTCACAGGGGATGGCGTGTGGGAGATTCCCGCTGCCGGCGCAAGGATGGCCGGCCGCGGGGAGATCCGCGCCGGGATCGAACGGTTGCATGGCCTGTGGGACTACTTCGTGCAGACCACCCATGCGGGCACGATCCAGCTCGACGGCGACACCGCGACCGGCCGCGCATACACCGCAGAGTTCGGGCTCATGCGTGACGGCAGCCCCCACCTGAACTACGCCATCTACCACGACCGCTATGAACGCACCCCGGACGGCTGGAAGTTTGCCGAACGCATCTACGAGGTCCTTTACCAAGACGGCAGTCCGCTGGCGGGCTCACCGCCGCCGGCCCACCCAGAGCCCGTGCAGCAGCGGCATCACGGAAACTGACATCAGTACGTTCCCGAACACCATGTCCGTAGGGCGCAGCACGGCACCGGCCACAAGCAGTGCCCCGAAAACCACAAAGGACCCCACCCTCCGGACAAGCCGGTTGAGCCGCGCCGCCTGCCGCTCCAGCCGCGGGTTCGACACCGCCAGAGTGCCCTCCTCCACGTCGGACAGGAACGCGTCCAGGCGCTTGGGCAGCCGCACGGCAACACCGGCGATCTCCAGCGCCTCGCGGGACACGTCCCGTACCAGCCCGCCGCGTTCATCCTTCAGCAGCTTGGCCCCGAACGGCTCGATCGAGTCCCACAGGTTGAACTCCGGGTCCAGCGCACTGCACACCCCCGAGGTCAGGGACATCGCGCGGATGATGAGCAGGAAGTTCTCCGGAAGCTGGAACGGCAGCGAGCGCGCCACTTCGCCAAACTCGTCCGCAAAGTCCCGGAACTCCCGCTGGTCCACGCTGCGCAGCTGGGCAAACCCCATGCCGCCGAAGCGGGAAAACAGCGCTGTCATCGCCCGCTCCAGCTCGTGCGTGTCGGCGGAGGGCATCAGCACGCCCACCTCGCGGATCGCCGCCACCAGCCCCTTGCCGTCGCGTGAGGCCGCGGCGATCAGCAGCTTCCGCAGGCCGGACCGGGTCTCGTCGGAAACGTGGCCCATCATGCCGAAGTCCACAAACGTCAGCCGCCAGGGCAGGCCGCCGGAGCCGGCGGCAACCGGCGTGACAAAGATGTTTCCGGGGTGTGGGTCGGCGTGGAAGAACCCGTTGCTGAAGAGCTGCTCGAACATCACCGAGGCGAACACCGGCGCCACGGCAACAGGGTCGATGCCGGCTGCACGCAGCGAATCGGCGTCCGTGACCTTGATGGCCGTGACGTCCTCCAGGGTCAGCACGCGCCGCGTCGCCCGTTCCCACACCACCTGCGGCACCGCCACCCGCGCGTCGGCGCCAAATTCTTCCGCAAACCGTTCGGCGTTCGCGGCCTCATTCAGGTAGTCGATTTCCTGCAGGCTGGTCTTGGCAAACTCCTCCACCAGCGCCGGGGCGTCCACCCGGGAGGACACAAACCGCACATGGCTCAGCCACCGGCCCACCCGGCGCAGGGCGGCCAGGTCGACGTCGACTATCTCGCCGATGCCCGGCCGCTGCACCTTGAACACAACTGTGCCAAATCCGGTGTCCGCCGCGTTGGCCGGCAGCAACACGGCCCGGTGCACCTGTCCCAGCGACGCCGCCGCGACGGGCACCTCATCGAAGGACTCAAACACGGATTCCAGCGGGGCGCCCAGCTCGGCCTCGGCAAGCCCACGGATCGCGGGGAACGGCACGGGCGGAACCTCGTCCTGCAGGCCCGCCAGCTCCTCGGTGATCTCGGGCGGGAGCACGTCCAGGCGCGAGGACATGAACTGTCCCACCTTGATCATCAGCCCGCCCAGCTCCACGGCGAGCGCATGGAAGCGCCTCGCGAAGCGCCGCATCCGCACCGCCCGGTTGCGCCCGGCGAGGCGGGCAAGCCCGATGCGCGGCAGGAGCAGTTCAAACCACCACGTCACCGCCAGGTTCCACGCGGCAAAGCGCAGGATGCGCCGGTACCGGGCGCGTGTGTTCCCGGCGCCGGCCTCCATTCCGGCGCGCCGGCCAGGACCGGCCAACGTCAGTCCTGGGCGAGGATCGCGTAGAGCTTGCGCCGTGCTTCTTCCAATACCTTGACGGCTTCGGCAACCTGGCCCTTGGTGCCGGTGCGCCCCACCTGGGCCGCTGCCTGGGCCAGTTCAACGCCTGCCTTGGGCAGTGCGGAGAATCCCGACGACGTTCCGCCCGGCTCCCACGGCGCCCCCGACTCCGCGCTTTCCGCTTCGGCACGGCCTGCCTCGGTCAGCGAGTGGACCTTGCGCCCCTCGGATTCCTCCGCGGTCACCAGGCCCTCGTCGGCCAGAAGCTGCAGCGTGGGATAAACAGAGCCGGCACTCGGCTTCCAGCTGCCGCCGCTGCGCTCCTCGATCTCGCGGATGATCTGGTAGCCGTGCATGGGCCGCTCCGCGAGCAGGGCCAGCACCGCCGCCCTCAGTCCGCCGCGCCCGGCCCGCGTGCCGGAGCGCTTTTCAAACTTCGAGCGGAAGTCCTCCACCGCCTGCCAGACATTGTCAAAGTTGCCGCCCATGAAACCGCCCACGGGAAATGATTCATGCATCGTGACCACCTCAGTCGCTATCGAACGATATACCTAACGATATGTCTACCGACCCCTCGAGACAATGGTTTTTGAACCGCCGGCGGTGCAAGTTTCCTGTGAATCTGCACCCTGGATTTCAAGCCACGCCCGACGGCGGGATGTCGCCTTCCGCGGCCGGCGCGCCCGCCGCCTTGGCCAGGCCGCGCGAAAGGCGCGGCCGGCGGCAGCTCCGGTAGGCTCGTTCCCATGAACCTGGACTCGCAGAGCGCAGCGGGGCTCGGGGCGTGGCGGCGCGAGCCCAGCACGGAGGTGCGCCCGGGCCGGGCCCTTCCGGCCGGCAAGCCTTCCTCGTCCGTCATTTACGCCGAATCCGAAACCCCCGCCGCCCCCTTGGAGTGGGACCTCCATGCACACCCCCTGCATGAGCTGGTCTGGGTCCGCGGCGGCACGCTGACCACGCGGGTGGGCAACCGCATCTTCACACTCACCGACGGCGAAGGGCTCTGGCTCCCGGCAGGGCACGTCCACGCCGGCCGAATCACGGCCAAGGTGGAATTCCATTGCGCATTCTTCACCCCGGAGCGCACGCCCCTGGCCTTCAACGGGCCCACCACCATCACCATGAATCCGCTGCTGGAGTCGCTCCTCCTGCATCTCTCCCGCACAGACCTGGACGATGCCGCCAGGGCCCGCGCCGAGCTGGTGGTGTTCGACGTCGTCGAGCCGTCGAGCCGCCAAATCGACCTGCAGCTGCCCGGCGACCCCCGCATCGACGTCATTGCCAAGACACTCATGACGGACCCGTCGGACGGCCGCTCCCTGGACGACTGGGCGCTGCACCTGGGCACAAGCGGGCGCACCATCACGCGGGCCTTTCGCCGCACCACCGGGCTTTCCTTCGCCCAATGGCGCCGCACCTTCCGCGTCCACCACGCACTCGCACTCCTGGCCGACGGCTGGGACGTGCGGGCCACGTCGGAACAACTCGGCTACGCGCAGCCGAGCTCCTTCATTGAGGCGTTCCACGCCGTCATGGGCACCACGCCCGGCGCCTTCCTCAATTCCTCCCAGTAGCGCCCCAGCACCGGCACGTCCGCACATCCCCGGTCCGGCCGGGCCTTTGGCAATCCGCATTATCGAGCGATTCACGCTGTCCGAAATCCCAAATCCCATGTCCCGCAATCCCGATTGCAGACACCCGGACACGCCCCTATACTCAATTAGGTAAAGCTACCCTTACCTAATTCGATGAGGTTTGGCTTCGCCCCACCTTCCCGTTTCATGCCCTAGGTCGCCCATGCCCACCGCCACAAACACAGCTCCCCGGACCACGCCGCTCCGGCCCGCCGCCGCACTCTCCGGCGACGGCCTGGTGCTGCGATACGGCAAGGAGACGGTGGTCGACGGCGTCTCCCTCGCCCTGGCGCCGGGCCGTGTCACGGCCCTTGTGGGCCCCAACGGCAGCGGCAAGTCCACGCTGCTGCGCTCCATGGCCCGGTTGCACGGCATGGCAGAAGGCACCCTTGCGCTCGGCGGCGCGGACGGCCAACAGCGTCCCGCCGCCCTGCTCTCGGCACGCCAGTTTGCCCGCGAGGTCACGTTGTTCTCCCAGTCCCGCCCGGCGCCACAAGGCCTGACGGTCCGCGAGGTCGTGGCCTTCGGCCGCCACCCGCACCGCCGCCGCTTCGCGGGCCTGGACGTCAAGGACCGGGCCGCCATCAACCACGCCATGGAAGCCACCGGCGTCGCCGACATGGCCGCCCGGCCGGTCGGGGAACTCTCCGGCGGTGAAGTCCAGCGGGTCTGGCTCGCCGCCTGCGTGGCCCAGGAGACCGGCGTCGTGCTGCTGGACGAGCCCACCAACCACCTGGACCTGCGCTACCAGGTCGAAACCCTTGACCTGGTCCGGGACCTGGCCGACGGGCACGGCACGGCGGTGGGGATCGTGCTGCACGACCTCGACCACGCCGCCCTCATCGCCGACGAACTGCTCCTGATGGATGCCGGGCGCATCCACGCCGCGGGCCTTCCCGCCGATGTCCTCACGGCCGAAAACATCACCAAGGTCTACTCCATCCGTGTCGAGGTCACCCTCGACGAACGCACGCAACGCCTCCGCATCGACCCGATCGGCCGGCATTCCGCAGCCAACCCACGAAAGGCCCACCCATGAGCCTGTCCCCCGCCCTGCCCACGCCCGGCCACAGAACCCTCCGGCGCACCATGAAGGCCGCCGCCACGCTGGCCGCCGCCGCACTTGCCCTGACAGCCTGCGGCACCACCACTGTGGAAACACCGGCCGCCGGCACCGCCGCGTCCATCTCCGCCAGCTGCGACGCCGACACCACGGCCACGAGCACGGATCCTGTCAGCATGACCGACGGCGTGGGCCGCACGCTCACGCTCGACAAGCCGGCACAGCGCGTCGCAGTGCTGGAGTGGCAGCAGATCGAGGACGCCTTGACGTTGTGCGTGGCACCCGTGGCCGTTTCGGATTCGGAAGGCTACGGCACCTATGTCAGCGCCGAGACAATCCCCGCCGGCACCACCGACATCGGCACCCGCGGGGAACCCGACCTTGATGCGCTCTACGCCGCCGATCCCGACCTCATCATTGTGGAGGCCTTCAGCGCCGACGACGAGCTCATCGCCACGCTGGAAAAGCGCGGCGTCCCCGTGCTGGCCACCCTGGGCGCCAACGGCGCGGACCCCATCGGCAACATGAAGACGGTCATGGAAATGATCGCCGAGGCCACCGGCCGCACCGAACGCGCCGAACAGGTCCTCGCCGGGTTCGACCAATACCTCACGGACGCGAAGGCCAAGGTCGAAACCGCCGGCCTGCCGACGTCGAGCTTCCTGTTCTTTGACGGCTGGATCGAGGGCGGCAACGTCGTCATCCGCCCCTACGGCCAGGGTGCCCTGTTCACCGCGCTCGGCGAGGAGCTGGGCATGAAGACGGCCTGGACCGAGGAAATCAACGCCGCGTACGGCAGCGGCGGCGTGGATCCCGCCTACGGCCTGGGCCAGACGGACATCGAGGGGCTAACCGCCGTGGGCGGCGCCAACCTGTTCTACTCCAATGACGAGGAAGCCGGCAGCTACGTCGCCGAACTCGCCAAGAGCCCCATCTGGACGGCCCTGCCCGCCGTGAAGGACAGCCGCGCCTACGCCTTCCCCGCCGGGGTGTGGGGCGCCGGCGGCCCGCTGTCCTGCCAGCAGGCGATCGACGCCTACGTCGCCGCACTCGCCGGGGCGTGAGCACCCGCACCCAAACCGGCACCGGGGAGGCCCTGCCGCTGGTGGACGACGCCGGACCAGGCGGAAGTGCCGCCGTTGGCACGGCCGTCCTGGGTGTGCTGGCCGCGGCAGTTGTTGCGGTCGGCCTGTGGCACCTGACCCAGGGCACCTCCGGCGTCGGCGGGTGGCAGCTGCTGCGCCTGCTCACCGGCGCGCAGGAGGAGGTGGGCGGCGTGCCGGTCCGCGACGTCCTGACGGGGTCCCGCCTGCCGCGCCTGTTCGCGGGCGTGGCGGTGGGCTTCGCGCTGGGCGTGGCCGGGGCTCTGCTGCAGTCCGTCACGCGCAATGTGCTGGCCTCCCCCGACACCCTGGCCGTCACGGCCGGCTCATACCTTGCCCTGACCGTCGTTGCCGCGTTCGGCCTGGCCGTGCCCCTGTGGGCCTCCGGCGCCGTCGCATTCATTGGCGGCGTGGCTGCCGCCGCCGTGGTCCTGGGGCTGGCAGGGCGCAGCGCCGGCAGCGGCACCACGCGGCTCATCCTGGCGGGTTCGGCCATGGCCATGGCCCTGGATGCTGCCACCGCCATGCTGCTGATCCTGTTTGACGAAAACACCACGGGCCTGTTCGCCTGGGGCAGCGGCTCGCTCGCCCAGCTCAACCTGGACGCCTCCGTGCGTGCCGCCCCGGTCATCATCCTCACGCTCGCCGCGGCGCTGCTGCTGTGCCGCCGGCTCGACGTGCTCAAGCTCGGCGACGACACCGCCGCCACGCTGGGCGTCCCCGTCCGCGGCACCCGCATCATGGCCGTCGCCGCCGCCGTGCTGCTGACCAGCATCTCCGTGACGCTCGCGGGGCCCATCGCCTTCGTGGGCCTCGGCGCCCCGGTGCTGGCCCGCCTGCTCGCACACAGGATCCCGGCGCTGCACCGGCACGTGTTCATGGTCCCCGCATCCGGCCTGCTCGGCGCGCTGCTGATCCTGCTCGCCGACACCGCCCTGCGCGCCATCCTCAGCGCCGAGGGTGCCAGCTCGGTCCCCACGGGAATTCCGACGGCACTGCTGGGTGCGGTCGTGATTGTCCTGCTCGCCATGCGCATGCGCGATTCCGGGCCCATCCGCCAGCCGCCGCACGCCCGGGCCGGCATCCACTCCCGCCGCCGCTTCATCACGGCGCTCACCGTCGCCGCGGCACTGCTCGCCGCCTCGGTCGTGGTCGGCCTGCTGGCCGGCAGCCTCTGGCTGCGCACCGGCGACATCGGGCTCTGGCTCCAGGGCGCCGCGCCGGACCTCATCGGGCGCGCCCTCGATGAACGCCTCCCCCGCGTCGGCGCCGCCGTCCTCGCCGGGGCGGCACTGGGCCTGGCCGGCTGCGTGGTCCAGGCAACCGTGCGCAACCCGCTCGCCGAACCCGGCCTCCTCGGCGTGACGGCCGGCGCCGGGCTGGGCGCCGTCAGCGTCGTCACCTCTGGGGCCGGCGGCCGCCCCCTCATGATCGTCATGGCCGTGCTGATGGCGCTGGCGACGTTCGGGCTCATCGCCCTGCTCGCCTGGCGCGGGGGACTCCTGCCCGACCGTTTCGTGCTCATCGGCATCGGCTTCGGCTACGGCCTCAGCGCCCTCACCACGTTTGTGCTGCTGCGCGCCGACCCATGGAACACGCCCCGGATCCTCACCTGGCTCTCCGGCACCACCTATGGCCGGTCCCTGGCCGACGTCGGCCCCGTCGCCGTCGGCCTGCTGCTGGCGGTTCCGCTACTCTTCTCCATGCGCCGCCAACTGGACCTGCTGGCGGTCGACGAGGACACCCCCCCGGATCCTGGGCATCAAGTCTGACCGGGCCCGGCTGGGCCTGCTCGCCGTGGCGGCCGTGCTGGCCGCCCTGAGCGTGGTGGCGGTGGGCGCAGTCGGGTTTGTGGGGCTTGTTGCCCCACACCTCGCCCGCGCCTTGGTCGGCGCGCGGCACGGGCGGCTCATACCGGTATCCATGCTGCTGGGCGCGCTGCTGGTCTCCGTCGCGGACATTCTGGGCCGGACGCTCATTGCACCGGCACAGCTGCCGGCCGGACTGATGATCGCACTCATAGGCGCCCCCTACTTTGTATGGCTGCTGCGCCGGTCCCGGTAGGCATGCAAGCCAAGGGCCCACGTGCTACGGCAGGAACGCCCGGATGATGGAGGCGATGAGTTCCGGCCGCTCTCCCACAAGCCCGTGGCTTGTCCCGGGCACGATGCACAGCTGCGCACCGGGGATGGAGGCGGCGATGAGCAGGCTGTGGTCGGGGCGGATGGTGTCGCGGTCGCCGGACATGATGAGGGTGGGCGCCGTGATCCCGGCCAGGCCGGCCGGGTCGATCTGCGGTTCGCTTGTCCACAGCCGGAACAGCTTGGCCAGGACTGCATCGGCGTGGCCGGGGCCGTCGGGTGAGAGCCGGTCGTAGTGCATGCGCTCCACGTCCGGTTTCGGGTCCGCCGACGGTGCCAAGGCGCTGAGCCTCGGCGCATCGTCCCCTTCGGGCGAGTGGGTGAAGGCAGTGGGGTCCAGGTTCGCACTGACGGCAACAAGTGAGCGCACCCGTTCCGGATGGTCCATGGCAAGCATCAGCCCGATGATGCCGCCGTCGCTGTAGCCGATGACGTGGGCGGATTCCAGGCCTTGGGCATCAAGGTATGCGAGGGCATCGCGCACCCCGGCCTCATAGCTGTAGCCGCCCTCGATGTCAGCCGACCGCCCGTGCCCGGGCCGCTCAAAGGCAAAGATCTGGCGGTCAGGGACGAGGGCATCGGAAATCGATCGCAGGGACTCCAGCGAGCAGAATCCGCCGTGCAGCAGGAGCACAGGATCCCCTGCCCCCTCGACCTCCGAATACAGCCCTGCTCCGTTGATTCGTACAAACGTCATTGCGTCCAACCGTCTTCCCGGCGCCAGCCCTCCGGCGCACGCATGCACCGCTTTACCCGTCGGATGCTACCACCGGGCCGCACGCCTGCTTCCCGCATCGTGAGGACGTCCCCACGGGGCGAACGCCATTGCTTGCCACGCGGCTATTCAGCCTCTTACACCCGCGCCTGTCCGGTTGGCAGCTGCAGGCCGGTCCGAATAGCCGGCTCCCGCCTGACGCCTCAATCAGCCGCCCAATCCCACTAACCACAGACAAATCTCACACTCCCCCTTGCAGCCCTCCCCCAGCCTGCACCGGTAGACTCGCCCCGAAACAAGATTTGCATGCACTGAACTTTCCCCAGTATTTACGGAGCCTCTATGACACCGGACCACAAGACACCAGAACAGCCCACTCCCGTGGGCCAGGCCAGGCGCCTCAAGCGCTCCCGGCCCGGCACCACGCAGCGCAAGCGCCTCGTCGCGGCCGGAGTATCCGGCGCTGTCCTGTCCGTCGCGCTGGGCTCGCTTGTCCTCACCGGCCTGCCCATGCTTCAGGGGAACGCCACCGCAGGCAAGACCACCCCGCCCCCCGTTGTGATCACCACGCCCGCAACGCCTGAGACTTTCCCCACATTTGAGCGCCAGGATTATGTCCAGCCGGCGGTCGCCCCCAGCGCAACGGAGCCTGTGGAGGCAACTTCCATCAAGGTCGGCGCAGAACCCACCGGCGAGAAAATGCCGGAAGGTTTGGCCGGCCTGTCCCTGGACACGGACCACATGGTCGACGTCCAGATGAACCCGGACAACTCCAACCTTGCCGAGCGGCTGAAGATGGCCAACAACCCGGTGCTGCGTTTCGGCGGCCAGGGCGTTGACCGCCGCTTCTTCTGGACCTCCACGGATGAGCCCATCCCGGACTGGGAACTGGTCCCGGCGTACCCCACAGACAAACGCCCCATCATCAAGGTCACCCCGGAGGTCCTTGAGAACGTCAACCGCCTGCTGGTTGTAGGCAACGCACGAATCCTCATGTCTGCGGACATGGGACACCTGGACAACGCCAGGACCGCTGACCTTGCCAAGTGGGCGCACAAGATCTTCGGCGACCGCCTGGTTGGCTTGAGTCTGGGCAATGAGCCCAACGGCTGGGGCGCCAGCTCCTACGAATACCGCACGCGGCGCCCGCAGCCGTGGTCGTTTGAAAAGTACATTGCCGAAGCCATCCCCCTGGCCCAGGCCGTGAAGGATGCTGCACCCGAGGTCAAGATTGTCGGCCCCGACGTCTACACCGAGCAGTGGTGGAAGGAGTACGTGAACGCCGGCGTCCCCAACCTTGAGGCGCTTGCCTTCCACAACTACCCCCTGTCCGCCTGCCCGAAGGAACCGGAGGGAACCCCCAAGGAACGCACCATCGCCAACATGATGTCCCGCGTAACCCACGATTCAGCCTTCGACTACGCCAGGGCGGCAGTGGAAGTTGCCGAACCCCACGGCCTCATGACGTGGAACACGGAAACCAACGCATCGTCCTGCTCCGGCTCCAGCCCCGTCACCAAGAACCATGCCTCGGGCCTCTGGACGCTCAGCTACGCACTGACCCAGGCGGAGGCCGGCGTCACCATGCTGAATTTCCACGGCGGCTTCGAGGCCTGCCGCGGCGGCGCCCCCATGTCCCCGCTCTGCGACACCGGCTCTGTCGGAAAGCCCACCGGCGACATGGTCATGCGCCCCGGCTTCTACGGCATCATGATGACCAACAAGCTGGGTGCCGGCGACTTCCTCCGTTCGGAAATGGCGGGCAATGAAAACATCTACGCCTACCCCGTCAAGCACGCCGACGGAACCATGAGCATCATGGTCGTCAACCAGAACGATCCCCAGGTGCAGGCCCCTGCAGAGATCACCCTGACACTGCCCACCCAGGCCGCAACGGGAACCATGACCCAGATGGCCGGTGAAAGCTTCGAGTCCGAGGACACCACCCGCATCGACGGCCAGGAATCCAACGGCGAGCCGCTCGAGACGCAGGGCAGGATCCCCGGCTTCAAGGCCGGCGACCAGACCTTCACGGTCACCCTGAATTCCGGCACGGCAACCATCCTGAACTTCACGTTCTAGGCCCGGCCAAGCTTCACCAATCCATGCACAACGGCGGCACCCACCTTGGGTGCCGCCGTTGCCGTTTGCCGGGTGGCCGGGCAGGCGAGGCCACCAGCTGCGGGCATGCAGCATCCATCCTGCTTGCACACATCCGGTTCACTTCATGTTCATAGTGTGTTCACACAATGGTCAGATAGGCTTCACTGTGGGATTGACAGGGCCGGCACCTGCCGGATTGACAGGCCCACCAGCGTGGCTGGCGGCACCCCTCCAAGAAATCTAGGAAAGACGATAAAAATGACTGTTCAGGCTGTAATTCTTGCTGCTGGCATGGGCACGCGGTTGGCGCGTCCGCATCCGAAGCCGATGACCGAGCTCGAGGACGGGCGCACCATCATGCACCAGCAGCTGAGCAACCTGCAGTCCACGTTCGGGAAGAAACTTCGCCTGTCCATCGTGGTCGGGTTCAAGATGGAACAGATCATGGAGCACGTCCCGGACGCCTCCTTCATCTACAACGAAAACTTTGACCAGACGAACACGTCCAAGAGCCTGCTCAAGGCGTTGAAGAACTCCCCCAAGGGCGGGGTCCTGTGGATGAACGGCGACGTGGTCTTTGACCCGCAGATCCTGGAGTCCCTTCGCGGGCACATCAAGGCCGGCCAGTCCTTCATCACCGTCGATGTCTCCTCCGTCTCCGACGAAGAGGTGAAGTACACAGTCGATGAGGACGGGTTCATTGACCAGCTCTCCAAGCGCGTCCCCCAAGACGTAGCCCTGGGCGAAGCCGTCGGCATCAACTACGTCTCCAAAAAGGACAAGAAGAAGTTCATCAAGCGCCTGGAACAGGTCGAGGAGCAGGACTACTTCGAAGGCGGCATCGAGCTGACCATCAAGGACGACGGCATCCAGTGGCTCCCCATCGACATCAGCAAGTACTACGCCGTCGAAGTCGACTTCCCCGAAGACCTCGAACAAGCAAACAAGCACCTCTGACCCTGCACCGATTCATTGCTCCTCCATTAAAGACCAACAAGAAAATAGACATCCCTTGCAACAGTCCGGTCCGAATTTGAAACAGTCGCTGCGCAGCACAGCCCTGCCTGTCTGGCGCATGCTGCCGGCTGCCCGGCGCACCAAGATCCGCAAGGCGCTGGGCGCCACAGGGAAGGCGCTGTCGGCGGCTGCTTCGTTGAATGGACGCGTCAAGATTCAGCAGCCCAAGATTGCTGTCATTGTCATCGCGACGGACCCTGAATCGACAGCCGAAACGATTCGAAATGTCCTCAGCCAACAACTCCATGCCATCGAGGTTGTCGTCAGCCATCCGGTGCACGTTGACGGCGTGCCGTGGGTCCGCTCCCCAGACTCCCCCACCGATCGCAGAGTGTCCTGGCTGAGTTCCCGCGGCGGGAACGAGCTCGGAGATGTGGGCGACTGCCTTGCAGGATCCACTGCTCCCAGTGTGCTTGTTCTCCGCGGAGGTGAGCAACTGCAAACCGCATTCCTCAGGACGGTCATCGGCGAACTGGGGCGAAGCAACGCCCAATTTCTGGTGGGCACCGTTCGTGGGAGCAAGGGCGCCAGTGCGGCGTTCGGTGAGACTGCAGCCAAAGACGATGCTGCAGTCAATGTGGAGGGGCTGCCCCAAGTCTTCCTGGACAGGGCGGTGGGCAACAAGTTGTTCTCGCGCCGGTTCCTGGCCGAACTGACAGAGCTTGCCGGCGACAATCCGGAAATCCGGACTGCCGACCTGCCCGACCTGGCTTACGGACTCGCCAAATCCTTTGAGCTGACTTCCATTCCGGCGCTTCGGAGGGCTGTCCCGGACAACCTGCGGACCTTGGGGCGCGCGGTGCTGTGCGATCCGGAATTCATGAACGCCGTCGTGGCATCCACTGAAGCCGTTTCGAAGATCCTGAAGCCCGCACTGTCTGGCGCCGTCTACTCCACTTGGCTTACTCGGCAGCTCGGCACAAACTTCTTCCCCTTCTATGAAGTGGTGCCGAGGGTGGATGGCGCCTACTGGGAATCCCTTCAGCGCTCTGTCACCGGATTGGCCGCTTCCGGAGAAATCGTTTGGCCGGAGATCCGGCTGCACCAGCGCCTTCTTCTGGCAAACATGCTCAAGGGGCATCGTTCCGATGTGGAAACGATATCGATTTCCCGCAGCGACTACGCCTCCAGTTATGTGGTCAAGGAAGCAGACGGTGCCCTGCGCGCGGAACCGGAATACCTCAAGCGGATCCAGGCACCGGAACCGATGGAACTCCTTGAATTCAACCCGGTGGACCAGGTGTCCGTCGCCAGGCTGACGCACTTCTCGTGGCTCCACGACGGAACACTGGAGATTCAGGGCCACGCCTACGTCAAGGGCCTGGATCCTGTCGCCGGCATGTCGCAGCTGAACGCCACACTGGTGGATGGTGAAGGCGCCGCCGTCCAGTCGCTGGCCGCACTTCCAGTAACCGATCACACGATCGACTGGACCGCGAACGACAACTGGACCAGCTACGCGGCATCAGGGTTCAAGCTGTCCATCAATCCTGCCGAGCTCTTTGAAGCTGCCAAGGACGACAGCAGCAACCGCTGGAACCTTGTGCTGGCACTCACAGTCTTCGGCCGTGAATTTGACCAGCTGGAAACCACCCGTGACATGCGCGGCTCCGGTGGATTCGTTCCTGTCGGCCCCATGTCCAATGGCACCCGCATGGCCATTGAGTTCTCCCCCGACACCGGGCTCAGCGTCCTGCGCGTGGCACCCCGCGTCCAGGCTGCCTCCGCTTCATTTGACCATGACATGTTCCTCAGCCTCGAACTCCACACCAGTGACCCGGCCCTGGCCGGCACCACGTCACGCCTGCTCGCGGTTTCCACCACGGGAAGACGCACACATGCGAAGGAGTTTTCCTTCAGCGCCGAAGGCTCGGCGTCCGTTCGCCTGCAGCTGCCGAAGGGCCCACAAGGGCACCGCAAGTACGATGCAAGTTCATGGGACCTGACCCTGGCTCTGCCCGACGGAGCACAGGTCCCCATTGCCCTCCCCGGCGGCTCGTCCACCATGGAATCCAGCAACTGCTCGCTCCAACAATTCTCCATTGACCAGACCGGGCACGGCTACCTGCGGACGTCCTCGTCAAGAAACCTGATTCTGGCCGACGACGTCACCCTGTCAGACGACGAGTCGTCGCTGCGAATCAAGGGGTCGTGGTCATTCGACTCCCCCGATGCACCTAATCTTGTGCTGCACAGCGGGAAGGCAGTCATCACCCCCTCCCACGTCGAGCTGAACCACACTTCCGGCTCGTCCGGCGAATACTTGGCTACGTTCCCGCTCGTCCACGACGAATGGTCGCTGGGTCCCGTCTACAGGGAAAGCGGCGCGTACAGCCTGCGACAAGTGGACACCGGGGTGCCACCGTCTTCAGGCCACTGGATTATTTCCACCCCCCGCCTCCAGCAGACCATGCCGCAGCGGATCCACGGGAACAACATTGAGGTCGGAGTTTCGCGCACCCCCAACAGTGCCGCGCTGGTGATTCACCTCCGCCCCAGCTTGCGGGCTGATGAGATAGGACGGTTCAACCAGCAGAAGCTCAGGGCGGACACCGGCCACGGGCCCATTCAGGACAACCTGGCCCTGATCATGTGCTTCGGCGGCAAGCGGGCCACCGACAGTCCCCGGCGGCTCTTTGAAGAGCTCCAGGTCCAGGCGCCACACGTGAAAGTGCATTGGGCGGTTGCAGACGCCTCGGTCCCCGTCCCCGACGGCGCCGTCCGAACCGTCATCGGTTCAAGGGAGTGGTTTGAGGTCCTGTCCACAGCGCGCCTGCTGATCAACAACAACAACTTCCCGTTCTATTTCAGGAAGAGGCCGGGGCAGACCTACATCCAGACATGGCACGGCACACCCCTGAAACGCCTCGGCAACGACGTGGCGCGGACAAATTTCTCGCTCTCCTACTGGAATCTCATGTGGCGGGAGGCGACATACTGGGACGCACTGCTGGCCCAGAATGACTACGCCGCGCACGTCCTGGCCACCTGCTTTGGCTTCAACGGCCCCGTCATCGCCCAGGGCTATCCCCGGAACGATTCGCTGAGGTCCGAACGGTCGGAGCAGATTCGGCAGGAGACCCGTGCAAGGCTGGGCATCCCCGCCGGCAAGACCGTCATTCTCTATGCACCCACATGGCGCGACGACGTCCGCTCCGCCAGCAACAACTACGAACTCGTCACCTACCTTGATTTCGAGCAGGCACAGCGGGAACTGGGCGACGGCTACACCATCCTGCTTCGCGGCCACCACAACATCTCCGGACAGCGCCAAACCGCAGAAAACTCATTCATCGTCGACGTCACCGAATACCCGGAAGTCAACGACCTGTACCTGGCCGCCGACATGCTGGTCAACGACTATTCATCGGTCATGTTCGACTTCTGTGTCACACGCAAGCCGATCGTCTATCTGACCCCTGACATCGCCCGCTACCGGGACTCAACACGCGGCTTCTACTTCGACCTCGAGTCACAGGCGCCGGGGCCCCTTTTGAGCACCTCCGGCCAGGTCATCGACGCAATTGGGAACATTGCCGAGATCACGGAACGCTATTCCGAACGATACGAGGCATTCGTTGCCAAGTTTGCTCCGCACTGCGACGGCCACGCCACGGAACGAACCATGCATGAACTGGCAAAGATCCCCGGATTCTTGTCCGGCCGCAGCAAATGACCGAAAACTGCTATCCCACGATGCAAACCGACGAACGCAAGAAAGTGGAGTGACCATGCTGCCTTGGCGCAAGCAAAAACCAGCCACCGTTGATCTTCCCAGTGGCCGGCATTTTGCCGTGACTTGGGCTGTCTCCCACCAGTTTGGCGGCATGACGAATGTCCTGTTCCACAGATCCAAGGCGCTTGCCCGGCTGGGGCGCCGGGACATAGACATCGTGACGTTCGACTACAACGACTCCTACGATTCCGTCCGGCGCACCCTTGAGCGTGGCGGATACCTGGTCAAGGGGCTGAGGGTCGTGAATATGTGGGAACAGTTGGCGGACCCGCAAAACCCTCCGGTGTTCCCCCCGCAGGCTGACGTTGATTTGTCGTCCTTTGAACCTCTGGACACCACCCACCCAGTCATCAACCGGGCCGGCACGTCAGGGGGGCCCAGCAGGCGGCGTCGCATGGACAACGACTCCGGCAGCGTCATGCAAACCGACTACTTCCGCGTCGATGGATCAATGTACCTGTCGGACCGGCTGGATGGGTTCACAGCGGAGGGAAAAGCCACCCGCACCGTGTTCTTTTGCGATCTCAACGGGATCCCGGTGCGCCGCTGGAATTCCATGACCGGTCTCTACCATGCATGGCTGGACGCACTGTCCGGCGGACAAGCTGCGTATTTTATTGTCGACAGCAAGTTTTCGGCCCGCTTCATGAGCAGCTACCGCAGGGCAAACAGTGTCGTCCTGCACCTGGTCCACGGTTCCCACCTCGCACGCGCCAAGGATGGGCCGCACTCCCGGCTGAGCGTCGGCAGGATCGATGCCTTTGCCAAGGTCGATCAGTACGACTCGTTGGTGTTTCTCACACAGGAACAGTGCAACGACGCCCTCGAGAGGTACCAGGGCGCCGATAACTTCAGTGTCATCCCCAACAGCCGGGCGGCCGTTGAAACCTCCAAGTCGGCACCGCACCGGGACACGAATGCGCTCATCGTCGTGGCACGGCTGACGCGGAGCAAACGGCTCGACCACGCCATTCGTGCCGTGGTGAAGGCCAGGCACGATTCAGGACATCCACTGACGCTCGATATCTACGGTGATGGTGAGGACAGGGAGCGGATCGAAGGCGTGATCGCCGACCTGGATGCCGGTGATTTCATCAAACTTCGCGGACACACCGAATCTGTCAATGACGCCTTCGCCGCTGCCTCAATGTCGTTGCTGACCAGCTCGGCCGAGGGCTTCGGCCTTGTTCTTGTCGAGAGCCTTGCCGTCGGGTGCATCCCCATTGCCTACAACATCAAGTACGGCCCGTCTTTTGTCATTGATGAAGGACGCGACGGTTTTTTGGTCCCGGACGGGGACATCGATGCGCTGGCTGCCTCCATTGTGACTACGCGGAATCTGTCGAATGCAGATGTCCGTGCACTCCGCCAGCACGGCATTCAGGAAGCATCACGCTTCGGCGATGAGGAGATCTCCCGGCTGTGGGCACAGGAAATGCAGCGGGCAGCCGCCCGCAAGGCACGGCCCAGTCCGGAGCTGTCCACCGCCGTCTCAAGCAGCGGGGTCACCTTCGAGTCCGGCGGCCGCACCACGTTGTTCGTCGAAATTCAGGTGGCGGGAGATCCCGACTCCGCCGCGGAGCATTTCGCGGTACTGGTCAATCGCGGGGATGGCACCTGGCAGCGTGTACAGGCGGCCAGGGCAGAAGACAGGGCGGGCGGCAGGTACCTCGAATTTGTGCTGCCCCCATCCCTCGTCGCGAGCCTTGAAGGCCAGCTGACGGATGTGTCGATTGAAAGCCGTCTTTTGAACAGCCGGATCCGCACCCGGGTGCCGCTTGAGGGTGTTGGTGGCCATGTCCAGGTCTACTCAACCAAGTACGGGAACATGAGCTTCCGCTGACAAGGGCAGACATGCGAAGGGTGTTGCTTCCCAGCGATGGAAGCAACACCCTTCGTTCAGGCGCTCCGTTTTGTCACAGGTTGGGGATTCCTATGGCGCCGGGAGCGGGTTGTTTGGGCTCGGGACCAGCTCGGTGGCGTTCGAGTATGCCACCTCGTTGGTTCCCAAGTCATCTGTATAGGCGATGGCCAGACGGACGTGGTTGTCCTGCTGTCCGGCCGTGACCGTGAATGAGGCCATGTTGGTTCCATCCCCGGTGGCTCCGGGGATGTCGCTCCATTCCGTCCCGTCCGGGCTCTGTTGCCAGGTATAGACCCCACCTGGCTCTTCGAGCACGGATTCGGCACCGTCGGCATCACTCATGTGGGTGGTGATCCTCAGGATGTCGCCAACCTGCGGCGCCAGCGGGGCAATGACGGCACCGACCGGGGCATCATTCACATTGGCCACAGCCGCGGTTCCGGCGGAGGCGATCTGTTCGTGGGTTCCCAGTCCGTCGATGTAGGTCACCTGGACACGTACCGGTGCGCCAACCTCGGCGTCGGTGAGGGTGAAGATGCCCGTCTCGTTTGTCTGGGTCGTGACCCAGGCATTCGAGAATGGATCAGTTCCGGCTTCCACAAATGACTGCAGTGAGTATGTCAGCACCGAGTCAATGCCGTCAGCGTCACTGACACCCGAAGCATCCGTCGTCAGCGTTCCGTCTTCGGCAATCGGATCGTCGTGCTGCAGCAGCACGTCGCCGGCTGCCTGTCCACAGTTCGCTTCCGTCCCTAGAGGCAGGCACACCGCCTTGTCATTGAACTGGATTCGCTCAATGTTTCTCAGGACGTTGGACATTTCTTCGCCCTCGAGGGTGTTGACCACCTTGACAACATTGGGCTCAAGCTCTGTCAGCGTGTAGTCGCCGGCAATGCCCTCGAACACCGCAGTGTCAATGTTGTTGGCCTGGTTCTCCAGTTGCAGGACCTCCCGGACAATGTGAAGCTCGCTCGGGTTGATCGTGCCATCCAGCATCCTTGTATTGAATGCGGCCATGGAATCCTGCGACTCCACCGGCCCTCCGTTCGCCGGACGGTATTCGATCCGCACGTTCAGCCAAGCATCGCCGTCGACGAAGTTCCGGCCGTCGCGGGGCTCCAGCAAGTCCGAACCCATGCCACCGAGCAGGATGTTGTTGTTGAAGTCGCCGTCAAACGCGACCGGATCGTCCTGGAGGAACGGCCTGGCGTAGATCGGAATGTCTCCACCGCCGAGCAGTTCCCGCAGCCCGTTGATCCTGTCCAGATGGGCCTGGGTCAGGTCGTGTCCGTACCCAATGGCGCCTCCCGACGGATCAAAGGTTAGGTCGATCCCTCCCTGCGAGCCGCGGATGATGTCGTTGCCGTCCCATCCGCTGGTTGCTTCGGTCTGCAGGAACCTGTCCCTGATGGCTGTCAGGTCCTGGGGCATGCCGACAATGAAGCCCATGTCGGCATTCACTGGCGTCGTGTGACCCTTGTGCGTCACCCAGTCGAATCCCAGGACACCGGAGTACCGGTCTGTTCCTGGGCCGGCAACCATGATGTCGTCCCCGCCTTCGGCGTCAAGGTCATTGTTGCCGCCGTTGCCGATGAGGACGTCGTGGCCTCCGTGGTACAGGTTGGCGTCGTTGAACATGGTGTTGCCCATGTCGCCCTGTACCAGGTCTGCACCGCCAAGGCCCTCGAGCCAGTCGTTTCCTTCATCGCCGTAGAGGATGTCCGGACCGGTGGATCCGATCAGGAAATCGTCGCCGAGCCCGCCATGGGCGGTCACACGGTCCTGGCCGCCCATCATGTAGTCGATGCCTGAACCGCCGAAGGTGATGTCAGCAACGCCGGGACCCGGGTTCATGACATCGTTCCCGGCTTCACCCTGGAGCCTGTCGCCGTCGCCGAACAGGTCGGTGAGGATGTCATCGCCGTCACCTCCCATGAGGGAGTCGACGCCGTCGTCACCTTCGATCCTGTCGTTTCCGGCCTTGCCCCAGATGGAGTCATCGCCGAGCCCGCCTCGAATGGTGCTTGAAGCTTCTGTGTCTTGGATGACCACATGCTCGGGTCCGGTGAATCTCCAGCCGCTTGCAGCGTCGCCCGTGAGGCCGGCTGCGTTCAAGTCCGCCTGGGCGGCATCGAGGTTGAAGGTGAGCTGGGGAGACGCAAACACATCGTGCGGCACACGGTCCGCCGAAGTGTTGCGCAGGACGATCTGGGACAGTGAGTTCGCTTCCAGCGAGTGGAAGAGGGTGTTGCCCAGGTTTCGGGTGAGGTAGTAGAACCTGTCACCGTTTTGCAGGTCCTCGAGTTGTTGCTCGAACACGTAGTTGAATGTCGATCCCAACATGCCTCCGAAGATGTACGGCTTTTCAGCCATGCCGCCCATCCAAAGGTCAATGTCGTTGACTCCGGTGTCTGCGGCCGGTGCGTTCATGAAGCCGACGTCTGCTGCCAGGACCTGCCCGGCAGCACGCTTGGCATCGAACGTTGTGGCGTCAGCAACCGAGGGGTGGTTGGCGTAGGCTGCCAGGAAGTTGCCGATGGATTCGGGATTCTTCATGGACAGACGGAAGTCCTCCCAGCTGGCATAGGGCTTCAACTGCGAATCCCCGGACTCGGTGTAGAAGGTCGTCCGGGCGGTCTGCAGCGGTGGCACACCTGCGTCGCGGGCCCTCGCCAGGTTGATGGCGGGGAGGTCCAGCGGCAGTCCCAACAGCTTGTTGCGCAGTGTGTCCGTAACAAACTCGTCGACACCGTTGGCTGTCTGGTTGGCGAGCCCCTTGAGGATGCCGCCGGCAGAATCACTGGCTGACATGGGCGCACCATCCGGACCGTTGGCGAATGCCGTCGGATTCAAGAATGCATCCAGCAGCGGCATTTCCGTCACCGTGGTGCCATGCATCCGTGGGACGGATTCACGCAGCATTGAGTGTCCGAACCGGTAGACGGCGTGTGCGAATTCTGCATTGATGGACGAATTCACATTGGGCTGGTAGGAGTTCTCGTTGAGGACAACCGGGTCAATGGTCGGAACCACACGCCGGGCAAACTCTTCGAAGACCAGGTGCTGGTACTCCATCTCAGTCAGGAATCGTGCCGCCTGGAAGAGCCGTTCACCGTAGTTCCAGAATCCCCCTGCCTGGTATCGTGCCAGGAGTTCCGGCGGCATGTTGTTTTCCAGTTCATCCTTGACCTGATCCAGCACGCGGTTGTGTTCGGAGTGGAACACATGGTGGACGGAGGTGAGACCGATGTTTTCGTTCCCTCGACCGTCCCCCGTGATGTAGTGGGCATCCAAGGCGGCGTTGTCGTAACCGGGAATCACCACCCCACTTTCACTGATGGTCGGAGCAACAGGTGTTGCCCCGTGGGCGATGTCATCGAGGAAGGACGCATTGGCCGTCAGTGAACCTTCCGTTGAAAGGGGTTCAGCGCGATTGCCGGACTTTAGACCCGCCTCAAATGCAAGCTGTGCCTGGCCGTTCCCGTCCCGGATCAGTGAACCATATGGATCCGTGGCCAGCAACGGCACGTCCAGCACATCGAAGTCATTCATTCTGATGCCCAGCACGTTGAGTGCCTGGTCCTTTATGTCTTTCCACGTGGGCAGGCCGCCACCAGTGGTTCCGTTGAGGATCTTGCCCGTGGGGACGGGCCAGCCATTGGCGTCCAAGATGTACTCTCGCATGAAGGCCTGGTGTGAGGCATGCGAGCCGTAGGTCTGGTTCTGGTCCACAAACGGCGTGGTCCTGTTGACGTGTTCACGCTGCCCATCCGTTGTATCAATGGTTGCGCGTGTCAATGTCAGGAAGTTTGTCTGCGCGCCGTCAACATACAGGGGATCATCGGGCTTCAGCGGAATCACCACCGTACCGTTGCCGCCCTTGGAAACCAGGTCCAGCCCGTGGTCAAAGAACTGGCCAAAGATCGTGAACAGGCTCGTTGCCGATGCCGACAGTCCTTCGTCGGTTGCGATGTCCGGAATCTGGAAGTTCGCCCCTAGCGTCAGTGGAGCCACCGCTGCATCCAGTGGTGCCTGGATCGCAATGTTCCCACCGAGAATGACGATGTTGGCTGGCTGCAGCCGCTTGAGTTCTGCCTGCACCACGGCAGGCAGGGTTCCGTCCTTGGGAACCAGCAGGACCGGGCTTCCCTTGGCGCCGGCCACCGAGGCGATGGACAGCGCGTCGGGGAAGTTCGCATTCGTGCTGAGATACACGGTGTCGACTGGCGGACCAAAATTGGCCGCGGAAATCAAGGCTGCTGTCTCCGCAGAGTTCGCGCCGCCAATTCGTTCCGTTGGCCAGCTCTTGCTGAGCGTTGTTTGAACGTCAGCAGACACTGCCAAGGGGCCACCCAGAATCACGATCTTCTTGGGTGCCAGCCGCTGTATTTCAGCCAGGACCACCGGTGGAATTGCATTCTGCTGCACGAGCAGGACAGGTGAATTGTCGCGCGCTGCGGGTCCTGCAATCGCCAGTGCGTCCTGGAACCGCTGCCCTGTAACGACGTAGAGGGTTCCTAAGGGGTTGTCCGTCGCCGGGTTCGGGTGGGCGTACTTGCTGATCTCCACGGCAGTCGCATAGGAATTGGCACCGGCAATGCGGGTCACTCCCCCTGGTGCGTAAGCTTCCAGCTTGGTTGCGACAGCAGCGCTGATCGCACTTGGCCCGCCGGCAATAATGATCTTGTCGGGGCTGAGCCTGGTCAGCTCTGCAGCCGACTCCGCGGGGATGCTGTTTGTATTGATCAGCAGCACGGGAGCCCCTGCAGCCTTTGCAATGGCACTGACAGTCAGTGCGTCAGAGTAGTGGTTCACGCGGGCCACAACCACGGTGCCCACATTGGCAGGGAAGTTGGCCTGGCTGATCTCTGCTGACGTGGCTGTGGACGTCGCTCCAAAGAGCCGCGCCGTGGCGCCTCCCGGTTCCCGTCCTGCGCCTTCCACGCGAGCAGCCACGGCACCTGCCGCCGGGTTGGCCAACGTTTGGTCAACAATCAGGTTGCTGATGCTGCGCGGTTCTGAGTCGTAGACAAACCCGTCAGTTTGCTCGTAACTCGTTTGGGCTCCCGGCTGGGCTGAGTCATTCCCTGGCGCAAACGGCGGAGTGACTTCCGCTGGCCGGTACCGGGCTTCCAACAGCCTTGGAAAGACTTCCTGGGCCGTTCCATATCCGTCTTGTCCCGGCATGAGGTTGTTCCAGCGCCCGTCCACCGTACGCAGTCCGAAAGGCAATAGCGGTGAACCGACACACGGATCTCCGTCCAAATCGAAATGCGTCTGGGATGGAATATCGAACGTTGATGTCGCCTTGCACAACGGTGACGAACCTGGGTCCGTCAAAGTGTCTTCGGCGTGGGCTTCTGAGATTTCGATCTGCTTGATGATGAACTCAAGATCACCCTGCGAAACGTTGAAATCTTGCCCTGGCGGCGGTGCCGCAATGGCAGCGGGAGCGCTCATGAGCGCTCCCGTTGCCACCATGGCTATCGCGATGGCGATTGTACCCAGTTTCTTGCCTGCACTTCCAGGCACTCCTTGTCTACCCTGCACAGCAGCACTCCCCAAAACAGTGGCCCGACGCGGTTCGCCATTGGGCCGCGGTATCACTTGAGCACACCTCCGCCCCTTCAAACTGGCGAAGTTCCGGCTCAGGTGCGCTCAACTATTCAGCAGTTTATTGAATAAGTAAATACTTTCTTTAAATTCACACATAGCAATAGTTGACTATAGCAACCTAAATTAATTAGTTAGTTGACTATAGCAATATTTGACGTCAAATATGACGTCAAATATGACGTCAAATAAAGGCCACGCATGGACGCGATCCCTTTAGGATCAATACCCGGATCTGCCCGTTCCCGGAGAGCATCGAGAAACTCCCATTTCCAGAACGGAAGTCGGCGACGAGCGTTTAATGCATTAACTTTCAGAAATATATATTTCCCAAAAAGATCTAACAATTTCAATTTCCTTAACTCTCATGGTCACGTTCCCGTTTCGATCCCCCGGCCCCACTATCAAGCGCCGAACATCCCTGCGAGACTGCAGGCATGGGACGAGGGAAGCTTGCTGCGACGGGGATTGGCATGGCCTGCGCAATCACAATGTTGGGCGGCGTCAATGCCTGCATGCCGGAACCCCAATCAATGCCGGCTCCGTCGAACTCTCAGAGTTCAGATCCCACAACTCCGCCACCTCCATCCATCAGCAAGGGCCCGACGCCGGCCGTACCTGAAACCAAAGCCACGCCGGAGGCGCCCCGGGATCCCAGCCCGCCCGGCGCATTCCCTTCCTCTGCAAATTCGGGAACGGTGTTACTGACTCTCGATGGCGCGGAACCTCCCGTGGGAGCCGCCTGCACGGGAATCGCACAAAGGACAGAATCTGTCCTGTCCGGCGGTGGAGGCCTGGCCGGAGCGGCCGTTCCCTTGGGGCAGATAACGGTGGCTGTCGCCAATGAGATCGCGTTGCTACCAGGAACTTACAACTTTGAGGTTCGCTGCACGTCAGGCGGCAACGAATGGCAGGGTGATGACAGTGATTTCACCGTGGTGAGAGGTGAGCAGTCCGAATTGCGCATCTCTCTCGCACAATCGCTGCCATAGTGTGCGCGGACTGTGAGAGGTGCTTGACAAGGGGCCCGGGAGGACCCGGGACGCCTAGAATTGCCCGCTAGACTAGGGCCGTGCCTGCCATCAGAAAGCCCCGCAAGAAGACCGTCTTCATTACAGGGGCTGTTCTCCTCGTCCTCTTCCTCGGCTGGCTCTTCGCCGCTTTCCAGCTGTTCTACAACGTCCACACAGCACCACCAAAGCAGGCTGACGCTGTCGTCATGTTGGGCGGCGCCAGCAATGAACGCATGTTGGATGCCATGATGGTCAGGTTTGACTTGAAGGCCCCGTACCTGGTCCTCTCCAACACGGATACACGTGGAAATGCGAGTGCCGACGAGTACTGTGACACCCACAGCAACAAGGAAATCTACCCCGACGTCATCTGCTTCACCCCGGTGCCAATGGACACCCGAGGAGAAGCCACAGCTATCGCCCAGCTGGCGAAGGACTACCAATGGGAGAACATTGTCGTAGTCACGTCCAGCTACCACATCGAACGTGCAGGGCTGCTCATGCAACAATGCGTCGACGCCAACACCACCATGGTGTCGACAACCCCGCAGTTCACACCCTGGCAGTGGTTCCGCCGGTTCATCATCGAGACCGGTGGACTCATCGACGTCAACCTCAACCCCCAGTGCGACACCAAATCCAACTAGCAGCGGAGCTTCAAGAACTACAATGACCACCTTGACCAGGCTCGAGGCGTACGAAGATGAGCGCGGCAACAAGATCGTCTACGACGGAATCATGGACCAGCAAATCCAGGTTCGATTTTCGGGATCCAACAACACACTGACGCTGCACCCGCAATCCTCACTCCATGCCCTAACCGCTCATTTTGATTGCGACAACGGCCAAGTAAGCATTGGCAGCACGCGTGGAGTCACACCCCTCAAGGCCTACATCCGGGTGGGACAAGACTCCACCGTCACCATCGGCGACAACGTGTCCAACAGCACAACCGTCACCATTTCCGCAGTCGAAGGAACCCACATCACGATTGGCAACGACTGCATGCTGTCGTCCCAGGTCGAGATTCGCACGGACGATGCCCACCCAATCTTTGACGTTCGCACGGGCAAGCGCAGCAACCCTTCACGCTCGATTCGCATTGGCAACCACGTCTGGCTTGCCAAGCGTTCGGCAGTGCTCGGGGGCGCATCCATCGCCGACGGTTCCGTCCTGGGGTTCGGCAGCATCTTGACAGGAAAGATCCCAAACAACTCCATTGCCGTCGGCACACCGGCAAAGGTCGTCCGCCGTGACGTCGTGTGGGAGCGCCCGCATCTGTCTCTGCGTGAACCGTTCTACAAGCCCGACTCCAGCAGCATCGAGAAGTCCGGTTACTGGGATCTCACCGATGAGGCCGAGCTTCTGGATCCTCAGCTCCCCATTAAGGCCAAAGGCAAGGAGACGAGATGGTTCGGAATCAGGATCCGATCACTTCGGGCCAAGGCTTGGAGGCTCCGACGGCGGCTCCTGGCACGCTGAACAGTGAGACGGCCCTCATCCAGTGGCACTCCGGCCTTTCCCGAGTGCAGTTTGGATTAGACTGGTCGCAGTCCATGTCCACTTTCACTGGGGGAATAATGCCCGTCATCATGCCGATCTACGGCACGCGTCCAGAAGCCATCAAGATGGCTCCGATTGTTGCAGCATTGAATGCATCAGAGGATTTCGACTGCGTCGTAACGGTAACGGGTCAGCATCGCGAAATGCTCGACCAGGTCAACGATCTGTTCGGCATCACCCCGGACCACGACCTGGACATCCTCCAGCACGGGCAGTCTCTTTCGGACATTCTCACCAGAACCATTAATGGCCTGGACAAGCTCTTTGCCGAGTCCAAACCGGATGCCGTCGTTGTCCAAGGCGACACCACCACGTCAACGGCCGGCGCCATCGCGGCTTTCTACCGTGGAATCCCCGTTGTGCATGCAGAAGCCGGCCTGCGCAGCCACAACCTCTTCTCGCCTTTCCCTGAAGAAGCGAACCGCAAGATCACCACCCAAATCGCAAGTCTCCACCTGGCGCCCACCAGCACCAGCAAGGCCAACCTCCTGGCCGAGTCCGTCAATGCCGCCGACATCGTCGTCACGGGAAACACCGTCATCGACGCGCTGCTGACAACGGTGGACAAGAAAATCCCCTTCACCGACCCGGCTCTTGAGGAACTTGCAGCCAGTGGACAGAAAATTCTGTTGGTCACCACCCACCGCCGCGAGAACCAGGGCGATGCCATGCGCGGTGTTGGCCGCGCGTTGGCCCGAATCGCAAAAGCCGAACCAGATCTCATGATTGTGCTGCCCATCCACAAGAATCCCGTCGTCCGGGATGCAGTCCTGCCGGCGATCGAGGGTCCGCCCAACGTCATGGTCACAGAGCCGCTCGCATACGGTGAATTTACACGTATGCTCTCGCTCGCCCATGTGGTCTTGACAGATTCCGGCGGAGTACAGGAAGAGGCTCCCAGCCTGGGCAAGCCTGTCCTGGTCATGCGAGAGAACACCGAGCGCCCTGAGGCCCTAGTGGCCGGCACAGTGAAACTCATCGGTACCGACGAAGAACGAATCGTTTCCGAAGTCAACCAGCTGCTTCATGACCCCGCACACTTTGACGCCATGGCCACTGCAGTCAACCCCTACGGTGACGGCAAGGCCGCAGCCCGCACGGTAGCCGCAATTGCACAACTGCTGGGCACGGGAAGGCGAATGGCGGATTTCGCTTCCTAGCACGCAATTGCCCACCTCTCACATTTCAAGTCGCAACCACTCCACAAACGACTTTGCATCAACCCTGTCGCAGACCCAGCGACTGCCACCGAATACCTGTCCGCATTCTGCCCTCAACGGGCATTATTTCACGGCCGATGACAACCCTAATCAACATGACATCTGCTGAGTCAATCTAGGTTTGCTTCAGTACGGGAATGTGCAAATGCCAGGTCATCCTAGCGACTGCGTCACTAGTAGACTCATGGGGTGAAGACCTTAACTGTACTTTCGAACTTCCAAGATGACTACGGCAACGTCATTGACTCTCCGACTGTGTTCGATCGCAACATATCAATCACTATTCGCGGAAAGAACAATCGTGTCCTGATTGATCGTGAGGCAAAGATTACGGGGCTAAGGCTCCAATTCGACTGCGACAACGGCACCTTGATTGTGGGGCCAAGCAGTAAGCATGGATTCAACATGTTCATTCGCATCGGACAAGATGCGACGGTTAAGTTGGGTGCGGACGTAACTACAACTGAGCGCTCCATCGTCAGCGCCGTTGAGGGGGCGAACGTCACCTTCGGCAATGACGTCATGATCGCAAGCGGAAACCACTTTCGAGCGGACGACAGCCATCCAATATTCGACATCTATTCTCAGAAACGGGTCAACCCTGTCAAGGACATAACCATCGGCAGCCACGTGTGGTTCGGCGACCAGGCTGTTGCCCTTGCCGGCGCCGTAGTAGGTGATGGATCTGTCATTGGTTTCCGCAGCATCGTCACCAATACAATCCCAAACAATTGCGTCGCGGTTGGGTCCCCGGCAAAGGTCGTGCGAAAGAATATTGCATGGGAACGGCCCCACCTGTCGTATGTCGCTCCACCCTACAAGCCTGATGCCAGCACCGTTGAGAAGAGCGAAGAATACTGGAATCCTACACAGGAACCGGCCCGTAGCCTGAGTCCTACTGACAGATTCGCACTCAACCTTCGGCGCCGGGCATGGCACGTGAGGCAGCGATTATTCAACAATTAGCCGATTAAGCCCCTAAGCGATACGTGACCAGCTTGGAAGCAGCATCGTGCGCGTCCCGTGACGTGAGGTGTTACAAGGATTTGAAACAATTGGTTAGCTACTTTTGGGCTAGGCAGTTGCGATTTGCGGCAGGCTTTGGGTATTGAATTTTGCCATGTGTTTAGCCGAGGCATTCGGTGTGTAACCTCGGCACTTCGTAGACACCGGATCTCATATCTTCGGTGACACCGGGGGTCATGAGTTTGCATGTCCTGTCTCAGCACTTCGTGGACACACGATCTCATGACATCGTGGACGTGATGTCTCATGACTTCGTGGACAGTTTGCTGGCAGGTGGCTCTGTCATGGTCGATGGATTGAACCGCCCCGGGTTTAATGGAGGGTGTTGATTCCTTGAAAGGATGGGCACCATGGCACCAGGCCTCCGGACATGGTCAGTGCGCGGTTTTTGTAGTTTGTTGAATTGCCGCGGTTCTTACTGCGGCTGAGGCTGTTAATTTCACGCCTGTTGTGAGATAATAAAGGCGTGATGATTTCTTGTGTGGGTGGGTGAAACAATGGTTTCAATGACTACCCAAACCGCCCTTCCCGTACTTCCGGACCTTGGCGCTGTGCTCATGGGCGAGCGTGCGGCCCTGCTGGAAAACGCCTCTGGTGGCAAGGTCTTCATTAACGGGCAGCTGGCCTATGTGTGGGGTGCGGGCCAGGACGGTCTGCGCCGGTTGGCGGCCTCTCAACTGGTCGATACCGGTGCCGCCCAGGTCAACGAGGTCGCCGCAGCTTTCGGCGTCAACACGGAGTCGTTGCGGCGCTGGCGCAAGTCCCTTGAAGGCACTGGCCTGATGGGCCTGGCACCGGTAAAGAAGGGACCCAAACGCCCTTCCCTGCTCACGGAAGCCAAAGCAGCAGAAATTCGTGCTATTCGTGCCGGCGGTTTGAGCCTGCGGGCCACCGCTGAAGCGACGGGGGTTTCCACCGACACGGTCCGGCGCGCCATGGCCATGACCACCACGGCAGAAACACCGACCACTGATGCTGCCCACGATTCTCTGGTACCCCTTGAAGCAGCGGGGCAGCGTGCACTGCCGCTCTTACCAGCCCCGGTGGCCCGCGATGCCGAGCGGGCCGCTGCCGGCCTGCTCGAGGCTGCAGCGCCTTTGTTTGCCCCGGCCGCCAACGTTCGCCACGCCGGCTTGTTCCTGGCCTTCCCCGCACTGGAATCCACCGGTCTGATCAGCTGTGCGAAAGAGGTGTACGGGGCGTTGCCGAATGGTTTCTACGGCCTCGAGACCGTCCTGATTGATAGCGTGCTGCGAGCACTGGCCGGGGAATCTAGGGCTGAGGGCGCGACGCGCTTTGACCCGGGTGAGCTCGGGCGGGTGTTGGGGTTGGATCGGGCCCCGGAAGTAAAAACCATCCGCCGCCGGATCAGCCAACTCGCCGAAACCGGCAAGGCCGGGGAACTGATTGCCGCCCTGGCCAAACACCATCTGACAGGCACCGGGCCTGGCGGGGAGGACCTGGCTGCGGTGCTTTATGTTGACGGGCACGTGCGCGCCTATCAAGGCACGAAAAAGATTGGGAAGATCTACTCCACGAGGCTCAAGTTCCCAGTCCCGGCGACCGAAGAAACCTGGGTCACCGACGCCCATGGTTCACCGGTCTTCGTTGTCATGGCCGCACCCGGCGCGTCCCTGGCCGCCGAACTGCGCGACCTCCTGCCCGAGCTGCGCACAGCCGTTGGGGATGACCGGCGCGTGTTGGTCGGCTTCGACCGCGGCGGCTGGTCACCGGCATTGTTCAAGCACATGGACTCAGCCGGTTTTGATGTGTTGACCTGGCGCAAAGGCGTTACGGAGGACATCAGCGAAGATCTCTTCACAGAGGTCACGCACACCGACGACCACGGGCAGAGACGCAAATGGTCGGTGGCGGACACGCTCGTTGATCTGCCCCTGGCAACGACCAAGACCAGCGGTGAAGTCTTCACGATCCGGCAGATCAGCAGGGTCGTGGGCACCACCGGTGACGGGAGCAGGCAAATCCATATCCTCACCACCGACCGGACCATGAGTGCCGGGGAGGTTGTGTATCGCATGGGCAATAGGTGGAGGCAGGAAAATCAGTTCCGCTACGCCCGGATGCACTTCGATCTTGACTCCCACGATTCCTACACCAGCACCGGTGACGATGAGGAGCGGATGGTGCCGAACCCTGCCAAGGCCAAGGCGTACCAAAAAGTCGTTGCCGCCCGGAATGCTCATGCCGAGGCCGCTGCGATCGCCGAGACGAACCTGATGGCGCTGAAAACCCCGGCAGAAGGCTCCACGGAACTGGCTGTCACGGTCACCAGCGCCATGCACAACCAGGCCATGGCACCGCTCTGGGACGCCGAAAACGCATTGATCGCGGCCGAGAAGGCTCACAAAGCCATTCCGGCAAAACTCCGTCTCGGGGAACTGAACCCGGGCCAGCAAGTCCTGGATACCGAGGTCAAGCTCATCCATACCGGCATCCGCATGGCCGCCTACAACACCGCGATGACCATCGCCCGCGAGATCCGCACCAACACCGGCTACCGGCGCGCCAGCCAGGAAGCCCACGCCCTCATGCGTCAGATATTCAACCAGCCCGGCGACATCGACACCACCAAGCCCGGCCTCCTCACCATCACCCTGGACCCGCTACCCACCAAGGCCAAAACCGCGGCCGCCGCCCAACTATGCGAGCACCTAAACAGCGCCGAAACTCGCTACCCCAGCACCGAGCTCATCCTGCGCTACAAAATCAAGAACACCACCTAGCACCCCACAGCAATTACCTCACCATGACCGGAGCCCTGGGTCCAGGCCATCTTAGAGTTGCTTGACAGCCTCAATGACACGTGCCGATGCAGACCCATCCAGATTCGGAAGCAGTGTCTTGAGTCGATCTTGATAGACAAGTGGAATCTTCCAGCCAGAGTCAGCTAGATCGTTCAAGCCGGACATGATTTCATCTACAGTAGCGGCCACAGGCCCAGCTCCATGATCTGAATAGCTAAACCAAGACTTCTTGAAAGTATGACCACCTTCATAAATGGAACCAGCGTCAAACTGATAGTAAACTACAGCGGCACCAGCAACCGCCGCTTCTATACCAAGTGACGAATAGTCAGTGATAACGATTTTTGAATCAGCAAGCGTTTCCTGTATCGAAATTTCCGAGAAGGGAACAACCTCAACAGTATTTCCGAAATTAAACACCTCAGCATAGGGACTCAGATGATCATGAAGAGCAAACATTGGCTTTAGCCCCTGAGTATTGATCCACATGATAAAATCGCTGTTTGTCAACAGATCTGCCCATGCTCGATAAAACTCACTACGGTGAAGAATATCAATTCTGGCAGTCTCGGTCTCCGAATCACGTAATTGATCCGCGAGGTCCTTTCGCCATGTCGGAACGATCATCAGTCGATCGCGCTCCGACATCGGGCTAGCCTGTGCAAGCATACTAAGGCGATCGTGTCGAGGGAAACCGGTCATGCTGATTTGGCGTCTCATTAGTCTATAGTGAGTTTCATCGGCGACGATCGATTCAACTTCTCCTGGGCTACAAGCCGCGACCAACGCTAGATTCTTGGTATTAATCCATCGCGAGATGTCATTCATTGTAATACCGTGCTGCAGGAAGATCCGCCGCGCACCGATTCCACCGTACTTCTTTCGATCGATCGGCTCATAAACATCAGTGTCCATATGGGAAGACAATATAAAAGCCGCCTTGAGAACAGCAGGGATAGCCGTCGGTTCACCATAGGGGATCAGTCTAAATCCCTCATCCGTGAGACGTTTCCAGTCTTTGGAGCTTCGACTGAGCATAAACCATGAGTTTATTTCAGGATGGTTGACCCTAGCGTAGCGGTAAAGATGTTCCGCATTATCATCAGCCCTATCGGGTCGATCCATAAATATCCAAGCACCTTGATATGCCCGATTATCCTTCGCAGCCAGCGTAGACTTGACGAACCTACGATTCCTTTTTCTATCGAAAGAGCTCCTCAGTGATCCCCCAACACGTTTAGCAGACCGTTTCAAGATCCGAATCTTTGCGTCCCGAACCGTGGTTCCACTAACCCAAGCTTCTTCGACTGCTTTGGTCTGCAAGATTGCGGTTGCTGCTCGGACTCTCCCCGTGACGAGCCTTGGGCTGAACGATATGGTTGACATGCGATTCAAACTTTGACGGAATTCAGCCACCTCTTCGTGTGGCGATACTACTGCGGTTCCAGGGAGCAGCACGAGGCGCTTCGGAACGTTTGATTTGAAACTCGGAATTCGATTGAAAGCGGGGACTTTCGTAATTATGGATCGTTTACCACCAAGACGTATTTCGATATTAGTATTGGCTGGCAGCGCCAGAATTCGTTCATTCATAAGGTGCCGACCGAATAAATCATGTCGGATCGACTTAGAATAGATTGCCTTTACACGCCTGCCATTTGAATAGAATTTCTCCCTGGGCATCTTTCCCTTGTAGGAGTACACATACTTCTGGGCTGAAAGCTTCTTCTCAACGCCGCCCCACTGATAGACGACACTCTTGTTCGATTCAACCCACGCTTCGTCTTTGAAGTATCGAAGCAGACCTTCGGACAGATACCAGCCAAAATTCCTAATCGGAAAATTTCGTAACGTTGAGGCCTCTATTAGTTTAAATATTTCATCAAGCGTCTCCCAAAAATCATCCAGAACTTTCTCGTCCAGAGACGCAAAGGGATTCTTCCAGCTTCGGTCTGCAGTGAAGTACCAGTAGAGACCATATAGAACCATGTTCTGGGCCCAAACGGGCGTGTATCCAAGCTGATCAGTTACATAGCGCAACATACCCAAGTGACCATATTTTGGTTCATGCGTGAACTTTTCTGTTTTTGTCCAGGCCGTGTCGATCAACGAGGTGCCGTCACTTCGTTTCCGATAGTAGTACCTCGCGCTGGCGACCAGTCCAAGCACTGGCTCACTAAAATGTGACAGGTAACGACCATTAAAGTCCGCATCTTCAAACCCAGGCCTAACCTCGCCGTTGAAGCGCAAGCCATTGTCATCGACAATATCCCGGCGGACTATGGTGGAGTGTCCACCCAAATGGACCACGTGGGGTTCGTCAATCAGACTTACTAGACGGTCACCGCGCTTATATTTCCACCCTAGAGGGTGATTGTCTATCGTCAGTCCTTTGTCTTCGAGAAATATAACCGATCGTGAGGAGAGCATGGAGGCGCTACCATACGAGTCGCGGATGTCAAATTCTGATAGCGCATTAAAATAGTCCGGATGTAGCACATCGTCGGAATCTACAAATGCGATCCAACGGCCCGAAGCTGCGGATATCCCGGTATTTCTGGCGGCAGAAACACCAGCATTCTCTTGAGAGAGAAGTTTCACAGTGAAACGAGTATCCGCTTTCCACTCACGCGCTATTTTGAATGATTCATCTGTTGATCCATCATCAACAATGATAATTTCGAGCTTTTCTGGCGCAATGGTCTGACTATCCAACGATCGATAAAGATCTTGCGCGTAGGTCTCATTATTATATACCGCTAATACAATACTAAATTGTATCGCACTTTCACTTGATTTCATCTTTATATAATCTCTTTTCATCGAATCCGAAAGTAAGGCCAGCTCAGGTCCGACATAATTTTACTAAAAGCTACCGAAACGCAATTATGAATGGATATTCGGCTATTGCTCGGCAATTATTCATTGTCGCGAATGTGCCAGAAGCCGCGGGTGTCCACGACGTGCTTGCCTGCAAGGGTTGCAGTGTCGATTTCACGGAACTTGTCGTGGTCGACCAGCAGGGCCACCACGTCAGCGGCGGCGATGGCTTCCTCAGCCGTTGCCGAGGTGATGTTTGTAAAGCCCTCGAGTTTCTTGGGCAGCACCTTGGAGTGTGGCGTCACAACGAGGATCTTGGCGTCCGGCCGCTGTGTGGCCAGCTTGTGGACGATGTCCACGGCCGGCGATTCGCGCATGTCATCAATGTTCGGCTTGAAGGCCAGGCCGAGGGCGGCAATTGTGGGCGCGCCGTTGCCATCGAGCGGCTCAAGGATCTGTTCCACAACGCGCTGCGGCTTGGAGTCGTTGACCTCACGGGCGGTGCGGATTAGGCGTGCGTTCTCTGGATCGGCGGCGACAATGAACCACGGGTCAACTGCAATGCAGTGCCCGCCAACGCCGGGACCCGGCTGCAGGATGTTCACGCGGGGGTGGTGGTTGGCCAGCTCGATGAGCTCCCAGACATCCACACCCAGGTTCTTGCTGACGACCGAGAGCTCGTTGGCGAAGGCGATGTTGACGTCGCGGTAGGCGTTCTCAACCAACTTGGAGAGCTCGGCAGTGGTGGCGTCCGTTTCCAGGATCTCGCCCTTGCAGAAGACCTTGTAGAGGGCAGTTGCTGCAGCGGCGGCGCCGGCGTTGAGGCCGCCGACGATCCTGTCGTTGGTGACGAGCTCGATCATGACACGGCCGGGGAGGACTCGCTCCGGGCAGTGCGCAAAGAGAACGGCTGGGCGGCCCTCGGAGCCGTCCAGGCTAAGGTCGGGGCGGGCCTCCAGCACGACCTGGGCCATGTGGGCCGTGGTCTGGGGCGGGGAGGTGGATTCGAGGATGATCAGCTCGCCGCCGCGCAGCTGCGGGGCGATGGCGCGTGCTGCGTCCTCGATGTAGCTGAGGTCAGCCGACTTGTCAGCCTGGAACGGCGTGGGGACGGCGACGATGAAGGCATCCGCAGCCGGGGTTTCCTTCTGTGCGCGCAGGAAGCCCTGGGCGACTGCCCCGGCAACGCTGGTGCCGAGGTCGGGCTCCACGAAGGGCACCTCGCCACGGTTGACGGCCTCGACGGTGGCGGAGGAAACGTCTACGCCGATGACCTTCAGGCCATTGGTGGCCAGGATGGCGGCGGTGGGCAGGCCGATGTAGCCCAAGCCAATAACGGCAACGGTCTCAATGCCGGCTGCTTTTGCTGATTCAAATGTCGGTGTGTTCACTGGGATCCCCATAGAATTTTAGGTCGCCGGATGCGAGTAGTTCGGCGTCTTCCACTTGCCAGGTATGGCCGTCGCCGGCACGCACCTGGTAAAAATTGAAACGGTCAGCAGAGTAGATCTGCATCCCTGATTGTCCTGCATTGCGCAAGAACCCGGTGTCCTCCCCCAGCCCGAGGGCAGGAAACGGGTTGGCAATGAAAGTCTCCTTTGCCGCCACGATGGTTGGCCCCATGACAAAGTCAGTGTACCTGTGCTCCTTATGGCCAAAGCGCAGGATGGTGGCCTTGGACGACTCCAGGTGCATGTAGTGCGCCTGCTTGCCGACGATCTGGGCCCGTGAGTAATCCAGGGCAAAGATCTGGTCGGAGAGGTAGTCGACGCCGTAGTGGTCGTCGTCGTCCATCTTGGCGAGCACATCACCGTCGGCTGCTGCCACGCAGCGGTTCAGGCACTCCCCCAGGGAGACGTCGCGGCCGGCGGTCAGCAGGGCGACGTTTGGCACGTTGTACTGCTCCTGCAGCTTGCGCAGCCGGTCCTGTTCAAGCTCAAAGCCGTGGGTGAGCAGGACGAGCTGGGTTTCGATGCCGTTCTGCGAGGCAGCGGTGCGGAACACGTTTTCGATCTGCTGCGGGCGGATTGTGGGGACAAGCGCAGATGCGGTGGGACGGGCCATGCCGGAAGCGCGCCCGGGCAGGGCGCTGGCGAGGACACTTTCCACGCGGTGGGCGTAGGTGTGTTCCTGCCAGATGCGGCGCTGGGCCAGGTGTGCCGTCCGGTCATTCAGCTCGGCGTTCTTCACGAGCGCCCGGCTCTGGTGCGCAGCAGATTCGCGTGTTTCTGCAACGGGGACCTCGTCCTCGGTGAAGAAGTTGCGGATGGCGGCGCTGGGGGTGGTGATGACAGGTGTGCCGGCGGCGGAGATCTCAAAGATCCGGCGCGCGCACATGCTGGCGGAGTCAACCACCGAGTTGACGTTGAGGAAGACCTTGTACGCCTTGTAGGCGGAGAGCATCTGCGGATACGTCAGAGAACCGACCACGCGCGAGTCAAGGGGTGCCGGGAACTGGTACTCCGGGCTGCCGCCGAGCTGGCGGGAGAAGATCTCCAGGCCCGTGTCCATCTTGCTGGAGGCGTCCATGACACCGTTGAGCAGAAGGTCCATCTGCTCGCGGCGCTCGGGGTACTTGTGGGCGAAGTACATGCCGCCGAAGGCGACGTCGCGCTTGTGCCAGCCCTTGGCGGGGCGGACGGGGTTGTGGACTGCAGGCTGTGCTGCGAAGGGCAGCACGTCGATGCGGTCGTGGCCGAGGTCCCGGCGGTAGCTTTCAATGCGTCCCTCATCCGAGGTGAAGACGACGTCGAAGAGCTTGGCGGCAGGGAGGAAGTCGTCGTAGTGCGGCGGGTCCTCCTTGTTCCAGAAGACCGTGGGGATGCCCTGGGCCTTGCAGGCGGCGAGCATGTCAATGAAGGGCTGTGCCGGGCCGTCATCGCTGGCGATCTTGCCGCGCCACAGGCGCTCGTTGCCGGCCCATGCGGACTCGATAAAAACCAAGTCCAGGCCGTCGAGCTGCTGTGCCCAGGCGGCGGGGTCAAGGGCTACGGCGTTCCATTCAAAGCGGAAGGCCATGGCGGAAAAGTCGTCGAGGATGACGCCGACCTTGAGGTCGTTGCGGCGGGCCTCCCCGGTGGGGATGTCTGCCGGGGTGAAGGACAGGTGGCGCTTCTTGCCGCGACCCACCCATCCGCCTTCAACGCCCTGGACGCTGGTTGGCGCGGCAAAGCCGAGGTCCACGCGCCGGCGGGCCTGCCATTCCTTCAGCTGCTCCGGGCCGCCGGAGCGCAGGTGCCACAGTGCGGTTTTTGCTTCGTTGACGGTGTACATCAGCGCACCACCTGCGCACTCCGGCTGGATTCCGGGGCGTTGACGACGTTGACCATCTCAAGGGAGGAACGCAGTTCCGCCCGCAGTTCGAAGGCAGAGTTGTTGTTGCCCTTGGCGAGCAGCTTGGTGAATTCCATGTATTTCTTGGTGACTTCCTTGGGCTCGCCATCCATGATGAGGTCGCCCTTGTCCAGCCACACGACGCGTCCGGTCATGTCCTTGATGGTGGTCAGGCTGTGGCTGACGAGCAGGACGCAGCCTGCCTTTTCGCGCAGCTCATCCATGCGGCGCTTGCTGCGGGCGGCAAACTGGGCGTCACCCGTGTTCAGTGCCTCATCGACCAGGAGGATCTCCGGGTTGCCGCAGGCGGCAATGGCGAAGCGCAGGCGCGCGCCCATGCCGGAGGAGTAGGACTTCATGGGCAGGTGGATGGACTTCTCCAGGCCAGACACTTCCACGATCTCATCGAAGCGGGCTTCGATCTCCTCCATGGTCAGGCCCATGGCCAAACCACCCAGAATGACGTTCTGGTCACCGGCGAGTTCCGGGACGAGGGCGGCGTTGACGCCGAGCATGATGGGCGTGCTGGTGGCGTGGATGGCACCGCTGGTGGGGCGCACCTGTCCGCTGACCAGCTTCATGAGCGTGCTCTTGCCGGATCCGTTGCGCCCGATGACGCCGACGGATTCGCCGCGGCGCACGATCAGCGACAGCTCGTTCAGGGCGTTGACCGTGACGGTGTTGGGGTTGGGCTTGATGCGGCGCAGGAACTTCCAACCGAGGCTTGGCGTCTTGGCCTGCTCTTCGGTGGAGATGACCTTGTATTTCATGGCGACGTTCTCGGCCACGACACAGGGGTCCGCGAGCACGCCGGGCACAGTGCTATCCCCTGACATAGGACTCCTCCGCCCGCCAGAAAAAGACCATGCCAATGACAAGCACCAGGGAGGCCCACGCGGTCAGCATGGCCCATGACGAAAGAGATGGCGTGACCCCGTACAGGACCGAGTCACGGGTGATGTCGATGATGATGAACATGGGGTTGGCTTCCATGAGCCTCAAGATGGTGGGGTGGTCCTTGAAGCGGTCCAGGGAGTAGAACACCGCGGACAAGTACATGACAAGGCGCAGGAAGAACGGCAGAAGGTGCGTGATGTCATTGACCTTGGAGATCATGCGGGCAAGGATCAGGCCGACGCCGAGGTTGAAGGCAAACTGCAGCACCAAAACCGGCAGCAGCAGCAGCCAGCGCCAGGTGATGGGCTCTGCCGGCGGAACGACCAGGACGATCAGCAGCATGGCGATGAGCATCGGCACGTTGCCAAGGAATTCACGCAGGTTTACGCCGATGGGCAGGGCGGCACGGGGGAAGCTGAATCCCTGCACAAGCGCCTTGTTTTGCTGCATGGACCGTGCGCCGCTCATGATGGCACCGGAGGTTATCTGGTACATGAACACGCCGATGACCAGGTAGCCGATGAAGTTGGGGATGCCCTTGCTGGTGTTCAACAGCAGCCCAAACACCAGGAAGTAGGTCAGGCCGTTGAAGATCGGGTTGAGGATCAGCCACGCACTGCCCAGCTTGTCGCGACGGGTGCCGCTCTGGATCCGGGCACGTGCGTCATAGTACGTGAACTGGCGGAAGTCCCACAGCTGGACCAGGTAGTCCAGAAACTTGGGGCGCGCGCCCACCCTTTTCAGTTTGCTCAGGTCCACGGGGACGTCATGTACTGCAGCAGGCTGTGGCAGCTGCCCTACAGCTTCAGTCATGCGTTCCACTGCGACTTTCCAACGACAACTTAACTGCTTTCTTGTACTCCGCGCTGTAGGCAGCAGCATTGGCCGCCCACGTGCGGGTCTCCAGTACACGGCTGCGACCGACCGCACCCAGGCGCTTTCTCAATTCCGGATCCGTTAACAGCCCAGACAAAACCGTGGCCAAGTCCGCGGGATCATCCGCAGCACTCAGCCTGCCGTTAACGTTGTCCTCAACTATCTCACGGAGCGCGGGCAAATTGCTTGCCACGACCGGACGGGCACTGGCCAGGGCTTCCACCGGCTTGAGCGGGGTCACGGCCCGGGTGACCGCCAGGTCTTTCCTGGGGACAACGAAAATATCAAGCGCCGCATGGTAAATCGGCGTGGATTCGCGGGGAACCCGGCCGGTGAAGATGACCTTGTTCGACAGGCCGAGGCGTTTGGCCTGGTCCTGAAGTGACGGGGCTGATGTGCCGCTTCCCACAATCAACAGGCGTAACTTGGGGAAGTCCGGGGACAAAATTGCGAAGGCGTCCAGAAGGTCGTCCATGCCCTCGTAGTCAACGAGCGAGCTGACGGTGCCAATGTAGGACAGGTCCGGATCGAGCCCCAGGGTTGACCTGGCCTGCACGTGGTTCTTGGGCTCCCCGAGGAATTCCCCGCCCACGGCGTTGGGTGCCAGCAGCACCTTTTCCGCCGGGATGCCCGCGGCCACAATGCTGTCCTTCATGGTCTCACCCAGGGTGAAGACGGAGCTGGCTGCGTTCATGACCGATGCTTCGCGGGCCTGGAATTCAAGGTAGCGCTGGCTTTCCTTGGCTGCGTCGGCGCGGGTGGATGCCCAGGTGTCGGCCAACTGGCCGCGGACCTCATACACCCACGGGATGCCGAGGGCGCGAGCGACAGCGTCCACGACAAGCCCGTTGGCGAAGTGCGTGGTGGTGTGGAGGACCTCGGGCCGGAATTCCAGGGCGGCGCGAAGGAGCTCTTCCGCTTCCTGCTGCATGCGGGCGTCAGCGGTGGCAGCCATGCGCGGGGGCAGGAGCCGCTGGTAGGTGATGCCGTCAACGACATCCTGTTCCTCCGCGAGCACCTTGCCGACCTGGACGGGGTACCCGAGCCGGGTCACGGCCAGGACGTCCCAGCCGGCGTCGCGCTGTGCCGCCATGATGGAGTGGCTGCGCTGGGCGTAGCCGCTGGCGGTGTGCGGAAGCGAGTTGGTCAAGAAGTGCAGGACCCGTCCGGGCACGGGAACCATGTGGACTGACGGCAGCAGCGGGGTCCAGCCCGAAAAAGTCTTCAGCTCTCCAGCAAGGCGGTCGTGGTGCCTGCCCAGGCTCCCCCGCTGGCCGGCGAGGGCGGCAACGGCGCCTGACATGTCGCCGTCGTACCATTTGCGGCGGGCCACCGTGGCGGGCAGGCGTGCGCTGCCTGCGGCCGCGGGCAGGAACTGGTCCGCCCACTCGGGCTGCCCGGCGGCGAGGGCGATGTCTGCGGCCAGGCGGGCGCGGTTGCCGGAGACGCCGTTGGCGCGGGCCGACTCAAGGCGCCGTTCCAGGCCGTTGCTGTCGCCGGCGACATGCGCTGCGATCAGGGCAGCGGGTGCGGTGGATGAGGGCATCGCCTTGCAGACGGCCTTGGCGGCGGGCTGGACGATCTTGGCGGGCAGTCGGCGGGACAGCTGCAGCACGAGCACCACGGGATCATCTGAAACATGCCTGAGGGCGGTTGTCGCCGCCAGCGAGAAGTTTTTCAACAACCCCACTAAACAGCACTCCTTTCACGGACCAGGCCCTCAATGGCCTCCATGTATTGTGTGGCCAGCATGGGGTAGTTGGCGTTCTTGCGGACCCACTCGCGGCCGCTGGTGCCGGCCTGGAGGCGGCTGCGGTCGGCGGCGAGTTCGCGCCAGAGCTGGGCGATGGCCTCGGCCTTCCAGGCGACGACGTCGCCGCACTCGGCTTCCTTGACGATGCGGGCAGCTTCGCCGCGGACCACTGCCGTCACGTGCCGGCCGATGGACATGACTTCATAGGTCTTGGACGGCACCGTGGCTTCAAAGGACTTCCAGTCGTCACGCAGGGAGACGATGCAGGTGTCCGCCTTCTCGTAGCGGTCCAGCACGTCCTTGCCGTGGAGGGAATCGTGGAAGATGACGGGTGCGTTGAGTTCGGCCGCCAGCTCCATGAGGCCCGGGCGCTGGGTGCCGTGGCCGACCATGTGCAGGACCATGGAGTCGCCGACCAGGGCGCTGGCCCGGATGACTACGTCCAGCCGCTGGCTCTCGCCGTGGTTGCCGAGGTACAGGGCCTCAAAGATTTCGCGATCCATCGGGGGCGGGTCAAAGACCGGAACGGAGTCCAGGTCCAGGCCGTTGCTGACGGTGACCACGTTTTTCACGCCGCGGGCCCTCAGGGTTTCGGCGAAACCTTCCGTCACGGAGACGACCATGTCCGCCCGCAGCTGGATTGCTTCGACGACGCGCTCCACCAGGCTCTTGACGCTGCCCTTGACGATGCGGGCATCGCGGGCCAGGTCCGGCCAGGCGTCGCGCATTTCGACTATGAGCGGCACACGGCGCGCCTTGGCCACGATGTAGCCGGCGACCATGATGGGCAGGCTGGGGGCCGTGACAATGACGACCTCCGACTTGCGCCACATCAGGCCCGCAGGAACCGACATGGCGGCTGACACCAGCTGGTCCATGAGCCGGGCGACGTGGGAGTTGCCGCTGTGGGGTATGTAGGGGGCACGCTTGATGCTCTCGCCCAGGGGTCCCTGCTGGCCTCGAAAGGGGCGTCCCGCCAGTGATGTGGGGAGGGTGCGCTTGCCCAGCGGAAAGTGGGCCACGGGGGCTACGACTTCCACGTTCCAGTTGGCCTTGCGGAATTCACGGATGAGGGTTGTCCAGCGCCGCTGCGGCGGACTGTTCTCCGGCCAGTATGAGTGGATCATGAGCATGATGCGCAGTGGCTTGCCCCGGCCTGCGGGCCTGCCGGATGATTCGGCATCCTTGGCGGGCGTCCGTGTGGCGGCGCGCTTTTGCGCGCGGACCTTGTCAAGCATCTGAGGGCTGCTTTTCTGCCGCCGGTGCCTTGGCGGGGTCCGCTTGCGCCGCCTTTTCAGCCTTTTCGGCCTGGGTGGACGGCGTGGGGCGGCCGGAATGTCCCATCAGCTTGAAGTAGCCGACGCCAAGGACGACGAGCAGCACAATCATGATGAGTTGGACGTAGAACGGGCTGCCCTCGGGTGCCGTCTTGGGCGTGGCCGTGCGGGTGGACTCGTAGGTGGCCTTGCCGGGTGTGGGTGCCGCCTGCTGCGGGATGGATGCCCGGGCGGATGACGCCTGGACAGCTGCGTGGCTGCTTGCGGGAATCCCGGAGGGGCCGGAGTGCCCGGCATTGACGGCCAGGACCGGTCCGGCAAGCAGAAGGCTCCAGAGGGCCGCCATAACGACAGCCGCCAAGGCAGCGGCAGGCCACCTGCGGGTGAGCATTAGCCCCAAGTTTTCCCCTTCATCCACAAACACCCCGGCCACGACGTGGCCGCAGAAAGTACGAGCGTTGGACTGTCAGCAGCGAGAATCTATCAAACCGCGAAGTCCGAACACGTTATTATCGCATATTTCCACGGCCGCTTCCGGGAAGGAGGGATCAGCCGAGACCGTTTTGGGAGAGGTATGACACGAGCGAATCTTTGGTGAGTGCATCTGCGATGCCCTGCACGGCGGCATCGTCCTTGATAACAATGGACTGGCCGTCCGCACTGGTTCCGGTGCCAAGATTTGGCAGCGTGAAAGAGATCACATTTGCGCTGCGGACGTCACGAAGGCTCAGCGCGAGGGCGCCGAGGGTTCCTGCATCCAGGCTCTCATCCACGGAAATGTACGGGGAGACCTGGCCGACCAACTCGCTGATTTTCATGGGATTGGTCAGCGTCGCCGGGGTCAGCACGGTGTTCATGACTGCCTTGAGGAAGAGCTGCTGGTTGCGTACGCGCTGGTAGTCGCCGTCGGCGAAGGAGTAACGTTCGCGGACAAAGGCGAGCGCCTGGTCTCCGTTCATCTTCTGCGGGCCCGCTGCGAAGGTGTGGTTGCCGTGCGATGTGGTGAACGGCACGGTGACCGGGACCGTGACGCCGCCCAGGGCGTCCGTGATGGCCTTGAAGCCCTCGAAGTCCACGATGGCGACGTGGTCGATGCGGTTCTGGAACATGCCCTCGAGCGTCTGGACCACGAGCGGGACGCCGCCGTAGGCCATGGCCGCGTTGATCTTGGCCTCGCCGAAGCCGGGGATGTCAACCCAGGTGTCGCGCATGATGGACATCATGGTGACGTTCTTGCGGTTGGCCGGGATGTGGACCCACATCATGGTGTCGGAGCGCTGGTCGGAAGCCTGCCCGCCTTCTGCCATGTCCACGCCGTCGCCGCGGCTGTCGCTGCCGAGCAGCAGGATGTTCTTGGCGCCGGTTGAGGCTGGTGCCGGGCGGCTGTCCTCCTTGGGGAAGACCTTTTCCTTGGTGATGGTTTGTGCACCGCTGTTGAAGTCGCTGGCGAGCTTGGCCACGAAGAAGGTGGCGACCAAGGCCGCGATGACGAAGAGGCCAAGAAAAAAGAAGAGGACGTTGCGTGCGGTCTTCTTCTTTTTGGGTTCTTGGCTGCGGTTCTGGCGTCGCGGGCCGTGTCCGGGCGCGCCGGGGCCGGCCGCATCGAGGAGATCAGTCATATGTTTCATGGTGCCATGGTTTTCTGGACGATTGCTGCGTGGCGGCTGAATGTCCACGGCTTTCTTGTTTTTCGGCGTGGCCGCGCCCGGAGCGTGTTCGCTGCCCGCCCCAGGGCCGGGAGGTTCCCAGCTTCACCGGATAAGCTTCTAGGCATGCCTTTGATTTCTCGTTCCTGGCGGATTGCTGTGCCTTTTGCGGCCGCCGCCCTGCTGGTCCTGACCGCCTGCGCCCCCACCGTGACGATCGATGCAGCCGCCGATGCCAACAACCCGGCCTGCGCACCCATGATGGTGGCCCTGCCGGATTCCCTGGCCGAAGCCAAGCGCCGCACCACCACGAGCCAGGCGACGGCGGCATGGGGCGAGCCGTCCGTGGCCGTGCTGCGCTGCGGTGTCACGGTGCCCGGTCCGACGACAGACAAGTGCGTCACCATCAACGGCGTGGACTGGGTCATGAAGGAGACGGAGAACAATTCGTGGACGTTCACGACGTACGGGCGCAACCCTGCCACCGAACTGATCCTGTCCGAGAACAAGATCCCGTCCGACACGGCCCTGACCCAGATCTCCGCCGCGGCGGCAAAGATCCCCTCGACCGGCGGCTGCCTGTGATCTGGCCAAGCACCGACGTTGACGATCTGTTGGATGCCGTGGTTCCGAAAGCCCAGGAACAGGAATTCGACGACTGGGAGCAGTTGCTCACGAAGCCTTCCGACACTTTTGTGAGCAACTGAGCCCGTCACAACGTAAGGGCCCCGGCCCATACTATTTTCCTGGCATCCGCGCGGCTACCGTCCAGCGTGGTTGCGTGCCGGTTTGCCGGTCTTGGTTCGACAGACTTGGGCGATTCCAGCACCGCACTTCGCACACTTCCTGTTCAGGTCTTGTGTCACTTGCAGTTGTCGCTCTAATTCCCAATAGAATTCTTCGGTTGAGGGTGCACCGATGTCTTTGAGCAGTCCTTTTACCGCTTCAGGATGACTTCTAACTACCCGGTACCACGCCGGAAAAACCACCGGAGAAACCCCAAACTCGGAGTGCATGGCGCCGATGAACCGAGATTCTGTCCTGGGGCCTCCGACCCCGGAGTTGTACAGCTCAAATCCCCCCGCGCGGAGCCTGGCGATCTCAAGAATTTCGGCATAGTCGAGTTCGTTCTGGTCGTCGTAGTACGCGAGGATCTCTTTCCTGAATGCGGATTCCCCGTGTTCTTGAATCGCTTGGGACATCAAGTCACCGCTGCCAAGATATTTTGAAACACTCCGCTCATCCAGACGGCTAGATTGGCCGACATAGACCCAGCCGTCATCCACATTTCGTGTGAGGTACAAATATCCAGCAGCCATGGGAACTCCTCGTTGAAATTCAATGCCCTGCGACAAACTCCAAGAATTTCAGGGTCACGATCTGGCGATCCGTTAACTACATCACAGTCTTCACTGCTTCACAGAGCACACCACGGCCTGGCTAACTCCGTGCCGCCAGCTTCCACAGCGAGGTGACCTCGCGGGAGCGGGCGTCGAAGAAGGGGTCGCTGCGGTCCATCGAGCGCGGGTGGCGCGGTTCGGTGTCCAGCTTGTCCCTGACCTCGAGGCCGGCGTTGGCGATCCACTGCAGCAGCTCGTCGCGGGAGCGCAGGCCGAGGTGCTCGGCCAGGTCCGAGATGATCAGCCAGCCCTCTCCCCCGTGAGCCAGGTGGGCCCGCAGGCCGGTAATGAACGCCTTGAGCATGCGGCTCTTGGGGTCGTAGACCGCATTGTCCAGAAGCGTGTTGGCGGTGCCGGGCAGCCACGGCGGGTTGCAGACAATCAGCGGCGCCTTGCCGTCCGGGAACATGCTGACCAGGGTTGGCTCGACGATGCCGTCCAGGCCGAGGCTGGCCAGGTTTTCCCGGGCGCATGCAATGGCCCGGGGTTCGGTGTCGGTGGCGATGACCTTCTTGACCCCGCGCTTGGCCAGGATGGCCGCGAGGACGCCGGTGCCGGTGCCGATGTCGAAGGCCAGCTCCGTGGATGGCAGCTCCGCCCGGTCCACGAGTCCCAGGTACTCGCTGCGGATGGGGGCAAAGGTGCCGTAGTGGGGATGGATGACCGCGTCCAGCTCCTCCACAAAGACGCCGTTGCGGCGCCACTCAAAGGCGCCGACGGCGCCGAGGACATCCTGCAGCGGCGTGACGGTTGCCTCCGCGACGTCCCCTGCCGCGGCAGCCCAGGCCTGTGCCACGTCCGGCGCCCTTCTCAGGGCGACTGCAGGGCCGGGCTCCAGCGGGACCAGCAGCAGCCCGAGCATCCGTGCCCGCTGCGTCCTCCCCTGGCGGTAGCGGTAGAAGGCCTTGGCGACATCCTCGCCGTCGTGCCTGGAAAAGGCGGGCAGGCGGCGGGCCATGGCCGAGAGCAGCTGGCGGGCGTTGTGGTAGTCGCCCTGCCACAGCATGGCGGTGCCCTGCGCGGCGAGGCGGTAGGCGTCGTCGGCGGTGAGGGAGTCATCCACGGCGGTGACGTTCCTGGGCGCGGCGGCACCGCCGGCGGAGAACCAGCGGGCGGTGTGCTCGGCGCCGTCGCGCATCCAGCTCACGGTGGGGGCGGACTGCGCGGTGGACGGCTCGGTGCTCATGGGCGGAAGGGCTCCTTGGATGGCCTGTCTGGGGTGCTGTGCCGGCGGAATGGCCGACGCCCCAGTTTAGCGGCTCGCGGCAGGAGGGGCCCCGGGTCACTGCCGGCGGAACAGGGCGGCCGTTTCCGAGGTGAAGAGGTCGTCCAATGCCAGCAGGCCGTAGTCCTTGTTCATGTGGTAGTAGTCGCCGCGGCTGTAGAGCGATTCCGGCGAGGTGTCCGCCGCATCCGCCAGCCCGTACCGGGCCTGGGTAAAGATGTTGCCCGACCGGGTGGCTGCGGGCTGCGGGCGGACGTGCACGCCCAGCGTGTCCAGGTGGGCGAGCGAGTTGGCGTAGACGGCGGCCAGCCCGGCGTCGTCGGCATTGCCGAGCACATCCTGGTAGAAGCCGAAGTCCAGGTCGCTGCGGGCGGCGATCCATTCCAGCGGCAGCGGCTGCTGGACATAGACGATCGGCTTGTCCGTGCGGGCGCGCAGGGCCCGGATGATGCGCCCGGCCTTGTGGCTCATCAGCAGCTCGTTGGCGGAGGCCTGGTATGCCTCACGGGAGAGCATGTAGGTGCCGGCACCCCGGGCCTGGTGGTCGCTGCAGAAGCGCGGGTAGGTCCGGGCGAGGGTGTTCATGGAGTAGTGCATGCCGAACACCACAAAGACCTCGTAGCGGGCGCAGTCCAGGATCTCACCGTAGACGAGCCTGATGTCCTCAAACACGGCCGGCACGTCCTGCTCCCCCAGCCCGGAGTCCCGGATGACGAGGGGGTTTTCACCGTAGGTGCGTTCAATCTTGAAGTCCACCGAGAGCTGCGGGTGGGCCTGGGCGAGTTCGTCCCAGGCGGGCTTGACGTGGCCCAGGTGCGAGTCGCCGACAAAGCAAATTCTCATGATCCGAATGCCTCCAATAGTGCTTCTTCACACAGGACGGCCTCGGCGCTTGGCGCCGCCGGCTGCCCCGGGGCGGGGTCCGCCGCCACTGCATGGACCGGGTGTTCCGCGAAGAAGTACCCCATGACGGTTTCCACGCCCTCCGGCGTGACGTTGCGCAGCGTGGCATCCAGCAGCGAGTTGCCGGATGGTGCGCCGGTGATGACCTCGTAGGAGGGGAAATAGTCGACGTCGGCAAACTCGCCTGCGAGCGCGCCCGCGGCGGCGCGCAGGACCGACTTTGAGTACACGGTGGCCGGCAGCACGTGCTCGCCGCCGGCCGTTGCGGCGAGGGACACCGGCGAGACCGTCAGGATGATCTTCAGGCCCGGGGACAGCTGCTGCAGGAGCTGGCGCAGCTCGATGAGGTCCGCGTGCACCTCGGCGTAGCTGAAGTTGTGGAAGTGGTACGTGGCGGGGTCGTAGTCGCCCGCGATGGTTCCGGGCGCCGTCGGATAGAGCGTTCCCGAGGCTGTGTGCACCCAGCCCTCCGTCAGGCCCAGGGTGAAGACGAGGACGCTGGTGCCGGCCAGCAGTTGCCTGACGCGGGCCAGGTGCTGCTCCCGGTGCAGGCTGACCAGCTCGGCAGTCTCGAGCCCGTGCGGCTCCACGGCGGGACGCAGGGCGTCAAAGTAGCGCCCGTCCTTTTCCCAGGCGATGTCCGCCGGGGTGCGCCGGCCTGTGGCTTCCTGGACGAGCTGGAGGAACTGGCGGACATAGTAGATGTTGCCGAACCTGGCCGAGTAGGTGCCGAAGCCGTAGCGCTGGGCCGTTTCCCCGGACATCCACGGCGGGGCCGGTTCCGTGTCCAGGACGTTGTAGCCGGCGGCGCGGAGGTGCCTGGCGATGTGCTGGGCAAAGCAGCTGCCTGCCGTCATGATGCCGTCGGTGGGGGCGATCCCAAACTTCCTGCTGTACAGGCCGGGCAGCTGGTGCGGCGCCCTGCCGGCGACGGACTGCTTCCAAAAGGACTTGGCCTCCCTCCCCTTGTAGGGTGAGCGGCGGCTTTCCTGGTCCACTACCATGGCTGCGGGCCCCTTTCCGGAGGTGGTTTCAGAGTTGCGCAACGGCATCGGCGAAGTCGTTGCTCATGGCGAAGGGAGGGTACTGGCGTGAGAACTCGTAGGCTGCCCGGCGCTGCCGGGGGGCCTCCGCCAGGGAGGCCGCGATGCGGAAGGCGAGCTCGCGCGGTTCCCGGTCCTCTTCGTAGAAGCCCACCCACTGCTCGCCGCCATACACGGCCCGCAGCTCGGCCTGGTCCGGCACGAGGGCCGGCAGGTCGAAGGAGGCCGCCAGCTGCAGGGAGCCGGAGTTCAGCGAGCGCTTGTAGGGCAGCACTGTCAGGTCCGCCGCGTTGAACCACCGGGGCGTGTCCTCCGCCGGGATGTAGCCCAGCTCCTTGATGTGCTTCACCCCGGACGAGAGGGCCGCGTCCAGGACGCCCCGGTCTGCGTCCGAGACGCGGCCGGCCAGCAGCAGGTGCACGGAGGGGTCGATCTCCTGCAGGCACTTGATGGCCGCAATGAGCTCCAGCACGCCCTTGTACGGCTTGATGTTGCCAAAGAACAGCACGGCCTTGGCGTCCTGCGGCAGGCGCAGCGAGGCCCGGGCCGACTTCCGGCTCAGGCTGTTGTCATACCAGCCCCGGTAGCTGGGGTGGGGTATGGCCACGGTCTTCGCCGGATCGATGGTGAAGGTTTCGCGCACGATCTCCGGCGTCTGCGGGTTCATGATGTGGATCTTGTCCGCGGCCTCGGCCAGGACACGGTACAGCTGCGTCTCCAGCTCCACGTACCGGGCGTCGTGGGCCATGGCGTTGTGCACGGTCCAGACAATCCGGACCCCGCGCTCCTTGGCGAGGGCCAGGGTGCCTGCAAACCGGGTGAGGCGTTGTTCCGCGTCCTCCTCGGAGGCAGCCTCCTGGCAGACGCGCGTGGTCCAGTGGATGTGGAGCACGTCGCCGGGGTTGCCGCTTTCAATGGCCCGCTGGAGGTCATCCAGGTAATAGGTCTTGACGATGCCGATCCCGCGGCTGGCGCTGGCCATGTACATGATGTCGATGAAGGCGTTGTCTGCCCAGTAGGGGAAGACGAAGATCCTGCGTTGCAATGGGGTGCTTTCTGTCTGTGGTGCGGTCACGGTGACACCGCCAGGGCGGCGCGCTGGACGGTTTTCCAGCCCTGGCGGACGACGCGCTGCACGGCCAGCGGCTGCCGGTTCAGCATCCGCCACATCCGGCGCTTGGGGTGGCCCTTGCCGGAGAGCGCCTGGACGGCACCGATGGCGCCGGTGCTGCCTGCGGCAATCAGGGTGAACCGCACCCTGTCGGCCGGCGACCGGTGCAGGCTGCCGAGACGGCCGATGTTGGCGCCGGCGAAGCGCACGACCCTGGCCCTGGCGAGGCGCCGCTGGTCCTCGGGGAGGCGGGGCCAGTCGTTGACGAGGCGGTTCAGGACGCCGCGGCTGTACGCCTGGCGGCGCAGTTCCAGCTGCACGTGCTCATCTGCGGACACGATCAGTGCATCCTTCCACGGGAACAGTGCCCCGATGCCGCCCCGCTCCATGTCCAGGGCGCCCCGCCGCGCGTTGGCGAGCGGTCCCGTGTTGCCGCTCAGGAGCAGCTGGTAGACGAGCTTCTTGGTGGGCTCCAGCGCCGCGAGGTAGCTCCGGGGCACCACGCGCAGCAGTGAGGCGGCCGCGTCAAACACCGGCCGGGCCACCAGGGGGTTCCTGGCTCCCCCGCTGGCAAGGAATCCCTTCAGGTGCACCCACAGGTCCCGCTCCGCAACTGCAGAAAAGTAGGCCTGCGCCAGTTCAGGGCTGTGCGTGGCCAGCACCATGCGGGCGCAGGCAAGTTCCTGTTCCAGGTAGTTCTGCAGGCTGGCGGGATTCGACGCCTTGGCGGTCATGGAGGAGTTGCCGGGGCGCTTGCGGTACACGTACGACGGGCCCGGGACCACGTCCAGGGAGGCCGCACCGACATAGGCGCGGACCATGGGCGCAATGTCGTTGGCCCGCCGCGCGTCAGGGAAGAAGTTGCCGCTCCTGTCCCAGAACTGGCGGCGGAACATCTTGTCCCAGCAGCAGCGGTTCATGACCAGCTCCGGGAACTGCGCGATGGTGATGGCCTCGCGCAGCACGGAAAAGCGCTTGTTCTTCCAGTGGGGGTGCCACACCCCGTCCTTGCTCAGCTGCAGGTAGTCGCCCACGGCCATGTCCGAGCCGCTGCGCTCCAGCTGTTCAATGAAGCGGGTGTAGGCGCCCTGCGGGACCATGTCGTCGCCGTCGGCAAAGGCCAGGAACTCGCCGCGGGCGGCGTCGGTGCCGGTGTTGCGGGCCGTTCCCCCGCCGGCGCCGTAGGACCGCACGTAGTGGATGCGCGGATCGTCGCGGAGGTGTTCGGCAATGGCGTTGACGGTCTTGTCTTCGCTGCCGTCGTCGACCACGATGATCTCAAGATTGGCAAAATCCTGGCGGCGGATGCTGAGGAGGCAGTCGTCGATCCAGCGTTCGACGTTCAGCGTGGGCACCACCACGGACAGCTGCGGTGCCTCCATGCGGGGCCGCGAGGCGCTGAGCACCTCGAGGCGGAGTGACTCCAGCACGGCCAGATGCCGTTGCGGCACCGCCCGGACGGCCTCCGCCGAGCCAAGGTCCAGCAGCCCGGCAACCAGCTGCGCAAGGGCAGCCTTGACTTCCTGCGGCGTGCCCGCGTCGACCCAGCGGGCACGGTCAAAGGCCTCGATGCGCAGGAGCCGGGACACGTAGGCGTCCCGGACGGCAGCGGGCTGGTCCGTGAGCAGCCCGAGGACCTTTTGAGTCTCGGCCATCCAGTCGGTGAGGGGCTTGGCGTCCCCCAGGGAGTTGGAAATGGCGCCGCGGCGGCGTCGGTGCTCGTAGACGTAGTCGCTGACGATGTCCACGCTGACGGCCTTGGCATAGGCCTGGGCGCAAAAGTAGACGTCCTCGCACAGGGTGTCTTCGGAGAAGCGGATGCCGTGCTCCTGCAGGAAGGCCAGGGAGTAGACCTTGTTCCACACCGTGTGGTCGTGGATCAGTTCAGGGTGGGCCGCCAGCGTCACGCCCTGACGGGAGCGGGTGAACACCGAGGACACGGTGGTCCAGTAGTCGGAGTACTTCTCGGGGTCGGTGTAGAAGTCCACTGCCCTGCCGGTGACCAGGTCGGAGCCGCTCTCCTGCAGCTGCGCCATCATGGCGGCGACGGCGCCCGACGGGACCCGGTCGTCGCTGTCGGTGAACAGGACGTAGCTTCCGCGGCACAGTTCCAGCCCGCGATTCCTGGCCCGCCCGAGCCCGCCGTTGGCAAAGTCGTGGACCGTGACCCTCGCATCGGCCTGGGCGTGCCTGCGGGCAATCGCGCCGGAGGAGTCCGTGGAGCCGTCATTGACGACGACGATCTCAAGGTCGGAGAAGGACTGGCTCCGCAGGGAGTTCAGGCATTCGTCCAGCCACGGGGCCACGTTGTAGACCGGGACGACGATGCTCAGTGCCGGCCGGCGTCCCGGGGCTCCATTCTTCACGCGCGCACCGCCAGCGCGTCCAGCCCGGCGGCGGCAGCGGGCACGGCCGCGCAACCATCCGCGGGCTTCCGGCCGAGCTGCCAAAAGTTCCATCCGCCGTCGAGCCATTGGGCGGCATCCAGCACATTGCGGCCGTCGATGATGTTGCGGCGGCGCACCAGGGCGTCAAGGTCGCCCGGCACGAGCTCGCGGAACTGCCGCCATTCGGTCAGGAGGACGACGGCGTCGGCCCCCGCCACGGCGCCTTCGATGGTTTCCGGGTAGTCAAGCTCGGGGCGGCGCTGCGCGGCACTGTGGCGGGCGATGGGGTCAAACACGGACACGGCGAAGCCGCGTTCATGCAGGCGGGCGGCGACATCCAGGGCCGGCGAATCGCGGACATCGTCGCTCTCGGGCTTGAAGCTGGCGCCGAGGATGGCCACCTGGGGCCGGGCCCCGGACCCCGTGAGTGCGAGCTCCACGAGTTCCACGACCTTGTCGCGGCGGCGCAGGTTGAGCGCGTCGACCGATGCGAGGAAGTCCATGGTGTTTCCGAGGCCCAGCTCGCGGGTGCGGGCTTGGAGCGCGCGGATGTCCTTGGGGAGGCAGCCGCCGCCGAAGCCCACGCCGGCGTTGAGGAAGCGGCGCCCGATTCTCTCGTCCATGCCGATGGCGTCTGCCAGGGTTGTGATGTCCCCGCCCGCCACCTCGGTGATCTCGGCGAAGGCGTTGATGAAGGAGATCTTGGTGGCGAGGAAGGCGTTGGCTGCGACCTTGACGAGTTCGGCGGTTTCAAAGTCCGTCTCGACCAGCGGCGTGCCGGCGGCCAGGGCCGTGGCGTAGACGTTGCGGAGGATGGGGAGCCCGGTGCCGCTGTCCGTGCCGAAGACCAGGCGGTCGGGGGCGAGTGTGTCCTTGACGGCGTAGCCCTCGCGGAGGAATTCGGGGTTCCAGGCGAGCTCCACCGTGGTGCCCGGGCGGGCGAGCTTCTTGGCCATGGAGGCCAGGCGGCGTGCGGTGCCGACAGGGACTGTGGACTTTCCGATGACCAGGGCGTCCTGGTCGACGTGGGCCAGCAGGGCGCGGAGGGCGCCGTCGATCTGGGAGACATCGGCCGTGCCGTCCTCACTGGCCTGCGGGGTGCCCACGGCCAGGAAGTGGACGTTGGCGAAGGCTGCGGTCTCGGCCATGGACGTGGTGAACCTCAGTCGGCCCGACTGGACGTGCTTGCGCAGCAGTTCCGGCAGCGCCGGCTCGTGGAAGGGCAGCCGCCCCTCGGCGAGCGCGGCGACCTTGGCGGGGTCGGTGTCCATGCCGATGACCTCAAAACCCATCTCGGCCAGGCATGCGGCATGTGTGGCGCCGAGGTATCCCGTGCCGATGACGCTGATTCGCATGGTTATAGTGCTCCCTGATTCATGGTTGGAGCCGGCGTGGCCCCGAATGGTTTGTTGTGTGTGCAAGTGGGTGGCGCTCCCGGGCCGGTGCCGGTCAGGCCGGGGCATGGTGCCCCGCGGAGAACCAGCTCCGGTATCCGGCGGAGCGGCGCTCCTGCAGCGGTTCCCGTGGCGGCAGGTCCATCTGCGGGGCCGGCCGGAAGCCGTTCCACTGCTCGAGGGTGTCCTGCAGGAAGACTGAATCGTCGGCCTGCCACGTGTGGGCGGGGCCGCTGCCGGAGCGCCGGTGCATCATGTAGTTCTGTCCGTGGTTGCGGTAGACGGTGCCGCCGGCTGCCAGGACTGCGTCCAGGAGGGCCCGGTCCACGGCCCTGGGGGCGTTGCGCCAGCCGCCGGCTGCCCGCAGGTCGTGGGCGGAGATGAACATGGTTCCCCCTGCCACGTGGCGGGTGTACTGCTCCCCCGCATGGGACCGGCGGGTGGTGATGTCCGGCCCCTCCAGGTAGGTGAACTCAACGGGGCTGCCCACCAGGACGGCGTCCGAGTATTCCCGGGCCAAAAACAAATCTTCCAGGTGCCGCGGGCCGTACCAGTCGTCGTCGTCCATCTTGGCGAGGTACTCGCCCGAGGCCTGCCCCGCGCCCAGGTTAAGTGCGCCGCCCAGGGTCAGGCTTTGCGGCGCGTGGACGACGGTGAGCAACCCGGGGAAGGCGGCAACGGCGGCGTCGCCTTCGGGGCCAAGCTCATCCACGCCGTGGAGGATGAGGACGGTTTCCGTGTTGGTCCAGCTCTGCCGGGCGACCTGCGCCAGCGCATGCGGCACCATGGCCGGGCGCTTGGATGCGAGCAGGACGGAGATGGCCGGGTCCAGGGAATCGGCAAGGCCTGCGGCCCGGCGGAGCACCCCGCCCCGGTAGCGCGGCAGGAAGGCGCGCAGCGCGGTGCGGCGGGTGGCGATGGAGGCCGCTTCGCGGTCGGTGGCGGAATCTGTGGGGCCCGCGTTCTCCCGGAGGGCGGCCATGGTTTCCGTGCCCAGGAGGCCTTCCGCCAGTGGCGGGATGGCACCCAGGGTGAGCGGAACGCCTGAGGCGGCGAGCTGGGACAGGGCCCTGGCACAGGCCATGGGTGTCAGTGACTCAAGACCTTCCAGCTGCACGCTCCAGAAGTTCCGGAGTGCGCCGATGTGGATTTCGGTGAAGCCGCCGGTCCTGGTGTCCAGCAGGAGCGGCTCGGTGCCGGCTGTTTCCTGCCCGGTCAGCTTCCACCAGGTGCCGCCGTCGATGGCCTCCAGCGATGCGGTGCTGCGCCCCGGGAATGTCTTGAATCCGGCGGGTGAGCTGTTGAACGGATCCACGGGTGCCAGTTGCGCGGCGAGGCCTTCTGCGGGCCCTTCTGCGGGCCCGGCCATGACGTCCATGGAGTCGACCGGCTCCACCATGTCCATGTCGACGTCGGGTGAGACCCAGCGGGCCTGCGGGTCGGCGGCGGCCCAGGCAGCAGTGTCCTTGCCTGCGACGCCGAGGCGGAGCCCGCCCAGCGGCAGCGTGCGCCGGCCCTGGGCAGCCACAGCGGCCAGGACCCCGTGGACGTCCAGCCAGCCGGCGGAGGCCACCTCGATGACCCTTGCTCCCGGAAGCCAGTCCAGGGTGCCCAGTGTGACGGATTCGGCCGCTGTTGCGGCGAGGCCCGTGTGGAAGGGGCGGGTGGGGTCCGACTGCTCGACCACGACGGCAAGGTGCTTTGCCCGGCCTTCGGCCGAGAACAGGGGCAGGGTTTCGCGGAGCCTGCCCAGGCTTTGGACGACGACAACATAGTCCTGGTGCCAGGGGCCGGGCGGGTTGCTGAGGTCCCGGGCCAGGCCGGCGTCCAGGATGTCGCGCTTGTGCCACCCCGGCTTGTTGGCATCCAGCCCCAGGGATGCCACGGCTGTTGCGGCGTCAATGGTCCCCAGCGGGACGACGACACTATCCACGGGCTGCCGTTCCGCCTGCACGGTTGCCGAGTGCCTTCAGCCGGCGGAGGATGGCGCGGGCGTAGTGCCTTGCCCCCTTGGCACCGCCCCTGCCCTGCTTGGGCGGGCCGGGCAGCACGTTGACATCCACGATGTGCCGCTCCGCCGCACCGCGCCGGAAGAACACCTTGGGTGCCGGCTCGCCGACAAAGTGCAGGCCCAGGGCTGCGCCGTCGATCCACCGCTCGGCGCCGGCCCGGCGTGCGGCCGCCTCGGCCTGTTCGAAACCTTCGTTGCGCAGGAACTGGGCATCCCAGAACTCCAGTGCCTGCGGCCTGCCGGGCACAACAGTGCGGACAACACTGGTGCCCGGCTGCTGCAGCGCCTCATAGATGGCCTCGATGCTGTACTTGGTCAGCAGGAGCCCCGCCGGAAGCACCAGCACCGTCTCCGACTGGGCCACATGCTTGGCGAACACCGAGGCATCGCTGAACCGGTCGTCCCCGGCCAGCCACCGGCCGATCTCGGTGCCCTGCTTGAGCATCCCGGCAGGAAGCTCGACGCGGAAGTCCTGGAACGAGGAGTCCAGCAGCGTTGCAATGGTCAGTGCGGCTTCCTGCTCGTTGCCGGAACCGAGCAGCACGACGGACAGCCGGCCGCGGCCGGAGCGCGGTCCCATGAAGGGACGCAGCGCCAGGCCGGCGTCAGCAAGCCATGCCGCCAGCTGCCCTGGTTCGTGTTTCGATTCAACGAGCATGCCGCCCATCTCCGATCGCCTGATTCAACGTTTCAACTTTTCCGGCATCCGCAGATGCCGCGTTCAGTGATGACGCTAGTTCAGGGAACCGCCCGAAAAGGGCTGTTTTTCGCGGAATTGAAGGAAGTTAACCAACAGTTCAGGTGGTTGGCGCGAAGTGAATGTCACAATGCAACCTGCTGTTTTCCGGCTGTTCACTTTGTGACACGCGGAGACCACCCATGCAGGAGGCGCAGCCGCTCGAAAGCGTGGGAGAGATGTGCGCCGTCGTTCACGGAACCGGGAACCGGCCGCGCGGCTCCGGCTGAGGCGCCGGCATGGCAGCGTCCCGCCTGTCAAGGTCCGTCGGCGATGCGGCGTCGGCGAGAAACGGGACTTATCTGATGCCGCGTCGGGGGAAAAAGCGGATTATCTGATGCCGCGTCGGGGAAGAACGGTACATATCTGATGCGGCGTCAGTAGGGGGTTTAGCGGAGGCCGACCTTGCGGTGCAGTGCCAGCTGGATCAGCTCGTCGATCAGGTCCGCGTAGGGCAGGCCCGAGGCCTCCCACATCTGCGGATACATGGAGCTCGGCGTGAAGCCGGGCATCGTGTTGATCTCGTTGATGATGAGCTCGCCGGTTGCAGTGTAGAAGAAGTCCACGCGGGAGAGTCCCTCGGCGCCGACAGCGTCAAAGGCCAGGGCGGCCTGTTCCTGGATGCGGGCGACGTCCGCCTCCGGCATGTCGGCCGGGCAGCTGAGGGCCACGGCATCGCCCTGGACGTACTTCGCCTCGAAGTCGTAGAAGGCGTGGTGGGCACCGTCGACCATGGCGATCTCGCCGGGCAGCGAGACGCGCGGGGCATTGCTCCCCCGGCCCTCGAGGACGGCGATCTCAATTTCGCGGCCGGTGATGCCGGCCTCGATGACGAGCTTGAGGTCGTGTTCACGTGCCTCGGCAATGGCGGCATCAAGCTCCTCCACGGAATCCACCTTGGAGATGCCCATGGACGAGCCCGCACGCGCAGGCTTCACGAACACGGGGAAGCCCAAGGCCTCAACCCGCGCGCGCACCTTGGCCGGATCGACGGTCCACTCGCGGTCCGTCACGGCGACGTACGGGCCGACAGCCAGCCCGGCAGCCTCAAAGACCACCTTCATGAAGTGCTTGTCCATGCCGATGGCCGACGCCAGCACCCCCGCACCCACATAGCGGGTGTCGGAGAGTTCCAGCAGGCCCTGGATGGTGCCATCCTCGCCCCACGGCCCGTGCAGCAGCGGAAACACCACGTCAACGGCGCCCAGTTCCTGGGGAACCTCGGCCGCGGCGGAAACCACCAGCTGGTGGCCGCCGCCCAGGTGGGCCAGCGACACCGTCTTGTCCCCCGCCTTGATCTCCGGCAGGGCACCGTCCTTGAGGGACCAGCCTTCGATCTCCGGCCCGGCCAAAACCCACTGGCCGCTCTTAGCGATGCCGATGGGAACGACGTCGTACTTCCCCCGGTCAATGGCGCCCAGGACGCCGGCGGCCGTCACGCAGCTCACGGCATGCTCGCTGGAGCGCCCGCCGAAGAGAATGGCCACGCGGGTGCGCGCGGTGGTGGCGGGGGAATCAGTTATCACGCGTTTAATCGCCTTCGGATTTCAGTTGGCGGGCCAGGAGGAGCGGGCCCAGATCATCGACAGTCAGTTTACCTTCAAGCACGCCCACCACGGCGTTGGTGATGGGCATGTCAACGCCAACCTTCGCGGCCAGGTCCGAGACGGCGCGGCCGGACTTGATGCCCTCGGCGGTCTGCGTCATGCGGTTGTTGACCTCATCGAGCGTGAGACCCTCGCCCAGCATGCGCCCGGCGGTGTGGTTCCGGCTCAGGGAAGAGGAGCAGGTGGCCACGAGGTCGCCCAGCCCGGCCAGCCCGGCCATGGTCTCGGCACGCCCGCCCAGGGCGAGGGCCAGCCGCGTTGTCTCGGCGAGCCCGCGGGTGATGACGGAGGCCTTGGTGTTGTCGCCAACCTTCTGGCCCTCGCAGATGCCCACGCACAGCGCGATCACGTTCTTCACGATGCCGCCAATCTCCACGCCCACCACATCGTTGATGGTGTAGGGGCGGAAATAGCTGGGCTTGCACACGTTGGCAACCCACTTGGCCGTGGCCTCGCTGGCACACGCAACAACGGATGCCGTGGGCTCCTGGCGCGCGATCTCCATGGCCAGGTTGGGCCCGGAGACCACCACGATGCGGTCCTCGGTGAGGTTCAGCTCCTGCGCGATGACCTGGGACATGCGCTGGTCCGTGCCCAGCTCCAGGCCCTTCATCAGGCTGACCACGACGGCGTCCTCGGCAATGAGCCCGGCCCACCCGCGAAGCTGCTCGCGCAACGTCTGGGCGGGTACGGCCAGGACAACCAGCTGGGCATCCTTGAGGACCTCGGCAACATCCGTGGAGGCGGAGATGTTCTCCGGCAGCTCCGTGGTGGAGAGGTAGCGCGGGTTGCGGTGGTGGTCGTTGATCTGGTCGACGACTTCCTGGCGACGGCCCCACAGGACGATCTTGCGGTCGGTGCCTGCGGCGGCGTCCCCCATGATCTTGGCGAAGGTGGTGCCCCAGCTGCCGGCACCCAGAACTGCTGTCTTGACCGGCGCAATGCCATCCACGAAACTCACTGGACGTCCCCTTTATCTGTTGTTCCGGCGTCGTGCCCGGTGTTGTTGGTCTTGGCTGCCCCGGTGTCCCGCGCAGGGGCCTGGGCGTCAGCGCCGCGTTCGACGAAGCGGCCGTGGCTGGACTGGTGGTGCGCGGCGGGGTCCCAGCGCGGGGTGGGGGCCTTCTCGCCGCGGAGCTCCTCAAGCAGGGCCGTGATGGCGTCCATGATCTTCTCGGTCATGGCCTCCAGGGTGGCCTTGTCGGCGTCGTGGCCGTTGAATTCGCTGAGGTCGACGGGGTCGCCGACGACCACCTTGACCTTTTTGCGCGGGAAAACCTTGAACCCCTTGGCATAGCGCGGGAACACTTCCTGGGCGCCCCAGTGCACCACGGGCACCACCTTGGCGCCCGTGCCCAGGGCGAGCCTGGCCGCACCGGTGCGCCCCTTCATGGGCCACAGCTCGGGGTCCCTGGTGAGCGTTCCTTCAGGGTAGATCACAACTGCGCCGCCGCCGTCGAGCACTTCCTGCGCGGCCGTGAGCGACTTGCCGGCGCCCGCACCGCTGCGCTCCACCGGGATCTGGTGGGCGCCGCGCAGGGCCGCGCCGAGGACGGGGGTCTTGAAGAGCCCGTCCTTGGCGAGGAAGTGCGGCATGATGTTCTGGTTGTAGAGCATGTGGCCGACGACGATGGGGTCGATTTCGGTGCAGTGGTTGGGGACCACGATGAAGCCCTCGTCGCGGGGCAGCTTGTCCAGGCCGTGCCATTCCTTGCCGATGACGACGTTCATGAGGGGCCGCGCGACTCCGGCGAGCAGCGCGAAGAACATGCGCGTGCCAAGCGCCATGCTGTGGGGCTTGAAGGGCCGCTTCTGGTTTGCCACTGTGGTGATCCGCCTCGGGTGCTCGTGTCGGGTGCTTGGCTTGGGGTGGTTGGCTGGCTACTTGGATTCGTGGACGTCGAAGTCGGCGCCGAGGCCGTCCAGCTTGGCCGTGAAGTGCTCGTAGCCTCGGGAGATGACATCGATGCCCGTGACCGTGGAGGTGCCTTGGGCTGCGAGGGCTGCGATCATGTGGCTGAAGCCGCCGCGCAGGTCCGGGACGTGGATGTCCGCACCCTTGAGCGGGGTGGAGCCGGAGATCACGGCCGAGTGGATGAAGTTGCGCTGGCCGAAGCGGCACGGGATGCTGCCGAGGCATTCGCGGTGCAGCTGGATGCTGGCACCCATCCGGCGCAGGGCCTCGGTGAAGCCGAAGCGGTTTTCGTAGACGGTCTCGTGGACGATGGACACGCCCTCCGCCTGGGTCAGCGCCACGACGAGGGGCTGCTGCCAGTCCGTCATGAAACCCGGGTGGACGTCCGTTTCCAGGACGAGCGGCTTCAAGGCGCCGCCCTTGTGGTAGAACCGGATGCCGTCGTCCTGGATGTCCATGCCGCCGCCGATCTTGCGGAAGGTGTTCACGAACGTCATCATGTCGCGCTGGCTGGCGCCCTCGACGTAGATGTCGCCGCCGGTGACGAGCGCCGCCGAGGCCCAGGAGGCGGACTCGTTGCGGTCTGGGAGGGCGGTGTGGTCGTATCCGGTCAGCTCGGTGACGCCCTCGATGCGGATGGTGCGGTCCGTCTGGACGGAGATGATGGCGCCCATCTTCTGCAGGATGGCGATCAGGTCAATGATTTCCGGCTCCGTGGCGGCGCCGGTCAGTTCCGTGATGCCTTCTGCGCGCGTGGCCGAGAGGAGTACCTGTTCCGTGGCGCCGACGCTGGGGTACGGCAGGTTGATCTTGGTGCCCTTCAGGCCCGTGGGTGCGGAGATGGAGATGCCGCTGGCGGTCTTGTCCACGACGGCACCGAACTGGCGCAGGACTTCCAGGTGGTAGTCGATGGGGCGGTCGCCGATCTTGCAGCCGCCAAGGTCCGGGATGAAGGCGTGGCCGATCGAGTGGATCAGGGGCCCGCACAGCAGGATGGGGATGCGGGAGTCGCCGGCGTGCGTGTTGATCTCGGCGCTGGAGGCCTTCTTGGCGTTGGCCGGGTTCATGGTCAGGTCGCCGGTGACGGGGTCCTTGTCCACAGTGACGCCGTGGATCTGCAGCAGCGAGGTCACCACCTCGACGTCCTTGATCTCCGGAACATTGCGCAGCGTTGAGGGCGAATTGCCCAGAATTGCCGCCACCATCGCCTTGGGGACGAGGTTTTTGGCACCGCGCACCTGCACACGTCCCTTGAGTGGAACACCACCACGGACTGTCAGAATTCTGCTCATCGTCACCTAAATCCTCTGTTCCAAACTCTGCCCGCCGGGCCGGCCGGGGTACTCCCGTGCCCGCGGGCGCATCCCGGCACTCGCCGGGGTCCTGCCCCAGTATGGTCCGGGGCCTGCGTCAAGCATAGTTTCTCCGGCGCGGGAAGCGTAAAAGCACAGCGGGGATGTGGCGGATGCCTCGCTTGCGCAGGCGTTCTCTGTGAGATGGGCGGCGGGGCGGCACTGCGGTACGCATGACCGGCCCGCGGCGCGGGCTCCCGTGGGTCAGCTCCTGTAGCGGAACACCGGCCAGGGGCAGATAACGCGATCCGCCACCGTTCCACACGTGCAACAAGACTCGCGGGGGCAGATAACGCGATCCGCCGCCTGTTGCCCTGTGGCGGATCACGTTATCTGCCCCCGCGGTGCATTAGCTGCCCCCTGATGCCCACCAGCAGCCACATCCCGCCGCCAGACTGGCCTGTTGCTTCCTCCACAGGACGCCCCAGCGGGTGGACTGTCCACATTCGGGCTCGGGACCCTCCCGTCGGGGGCGGGGCTGGGCAAGCCTTGAAACATGACAAGATTCCAAGTTCCCGAATTCATCAGGCCGGAGAGCAAGCTCATGGAAGAGTACGGGCTCCGACGAGTGGCGGCACTGGCAAAGTCAGGTGAGCTATACCGTGTTCGCAGGGGGCTGTACTTGCCAGCAAAGTTATGGGCGTCGCTGGCTCCATGGGAAAAATACCGTGTAACTATTCAGGCCGTCCATGAGCTGGCACTGACACCTCCTGTGTTCTCCCGTGAATCGGCCGCCCAAATCATGGGGCTGCCCATCATCCACATCCCAGGCTCCATCTACACCGTGGTGTCGCCTGGGAGAAGTGGCGGCCAAAGCAGTGCAGGGATCATCCGGGCAAATGCCATTGTGGGCGACCCGGCCCCGTGGGAGTTATCCGGACTGCGGATGACCCCACCGCCGCAAACGGCCAGGGATCTTGCCTTGCGCCTGCCCTTTACACAAGCCTTGCCAGCCATGGACCGCGTGCTCTTGGCGAAACCCTTGCCTGACGCCCCTCTCAACGGGACCCGACTGTTCACACGAGAAGATGTTCTGGCCAGCGTGGCCTTGCTGCCCAACCAAACACAACGCAGGCGGGTGGAACGGGTGCTGGAGTTTGCAAACGGATTGTCCGGGTCCGCCGGGGAATCATTGAGCAGGGCAGTCATGATCCTCAACGGGTTCCCGGCACCGGCGCTCCAAAAGGAGTTCAACGATTCCCGAGGAAGAATTGGCTTCCCAGACTTTGATTGGGAAGAGTTCAAGCTTCTGGGCGAATTTGACGGCTACGAGAAATACTCTGCCCAGCGCTACCTCAAGGGCAAGACGCCGTCGGAGGTGGTGGTTGAGGAAAAGAAGCGTGAGGACCGACTCCGAGCCAAAGGATACAAGGTGGTCCGTTGGCTGTGGGAAGACATTCGCAATCCGCAACGGCTGATCAGGCTGCTGACAGAGGCTGGCCTGCCCCAAGGCGAACCCCTGCGGCACTGAAGCCCGCAGCAACACAGCTGATGGGGGCAGAAAACGTGATCCGCCACCTGTGAACCTACATCGCATCACGATGTCTGCCCCGCGGCAGAAATAATTGCCCCGGAGATGAATCGGCTGCCCCGGTGGCGGGGCACTGCCCAAGTCCGGCCGGCAGCGCAAGGCGAGGTCCCGGCGTCGTGCTTCAGAAACGGCAAAAGCCGGCCCGCCCCGGGGAAGGGACGGACCGGCGATCGCTGCGCGGGCGGCGTTAGAACTTTGCCGGCAGCGTGGTGGGCTTGATGGACGGGCGGGTGGCCTCGAACGCGGTGATGTCCGGTTCGTTGCGCAGCGTCAGGCCGATGTCATCCAGGCCCTCGAGGAGGCGCCAGCGGGTGTAGTCGTCCACCTGGAACGGCGCCACGACGGTGCCGGCGGTGACCATTTTCGCGACCAGGTCGACGGTGACCTCGGTGCCCGGGGCGTGCTCGAGAACCTTCCAGATCAGCTCGATGTCATCCTGGGCGACTTCGGCGGCGACGAGGCCCTGCTTGCCGGAGTTGCCGCGGAAGATGTCGGCGAAGCGGCTCGAGAGCACGGCCTTGAAACCGTAGTCCTTCAGCGCCCAGACGGCGTGTTCGCGGGAGGAACCCGTACCGAAGTCGGCACCGGCAACCAGCACCGAACCGGCCTTGTACGGCTCCTGGTTCAGGATGAAGTCCTCGTTCTTGCGCCAGCTCGAGAACAATGCGTCCTCGAAGCCGGTGCGCGTGATCCGCTTGAGGTAGACGGCGGGGATGATCTGGTCGGTGTCGACGTTGCTCTGGCGCAGCGGGACACCAATGCCGGTGTGGGAGGAAAACTTTTCCATGGTGAGCTCCTTACGCTACGGTGCCGGCGAGGGCAGGTTCGAGGTCCGACGGCGAACTGAGGGTTCCGCGGATGGCGGTGGCGGCTGCCACGACCGGGGAGACGAGGTGCGTGCGTCCGCCCTTGCCCTGGCGGCCCTCGAAGTTGCGGTTGGACGTGGACGCGCAGCGCTCGCCCGGCTCCAGCTGGTCCGGGTTCATGCCCAGGCACATGGAGCAGCCGGCGAAGCGCCACTCGGCACCGAAGTCCAGGAACACCTTGTCCAGGCCCTCGGCTTCTGCTTCCAGGCGGACCCGTGCCGAGCCGGGGACCACGAGCATGCGAATGTTCGGGTCCTTTTCGCGGCCGCGGATGATGTCCGCCGCTGCGCGCAGGTCCTCGATGCGGGAGTTGGTGCAGGAGCCCAGGAAGACCGTGTCAACACGGATGTCCTTCATGGGGGTGCCGGCTTCCAGGTCCATGTAGGTCAGGGCGCGCTCGGCGGCGGCCTTGGCGTTCTCGTCGCCGAAGTCGGACGGGAACGGGACGGTGTCGCTCAGCGAGACGCCCTGGCCCGGGTTGGTGCCCCAGGTGACGAACGGTTCCAGCGTGTCGGCGTCCAGAAAGACCTCGGCGTCGAATTCGGCGTCGTCCTCAGTGGTGAGTGACTTCCAGTACTCGACGGCGGCGTCCCAGTCTGCGCCCTCCGGTGCGTGGGCGCGGCCCTTGAGGTACTCGAAGGTGACCTCGTCGGGGGCGATCATGCCGGCGCGGGCGCCGGCCTCGATGGACATGTTGCAGACGGTCATGCGGGCGTCCATGGACAGTGCGCGGATGGCGGAGCCGCGGTATTCCAGGACATATCCCTGGCCGCCGCCGGTGCCGATCTTGGCGATGATGGCCAGGATGATGTCCTTGGAGGTGACGCCGGGGCGCAGCGTGCCCTCGACGTTGATGGCCATGGTCTTGAACGGCTTCAGCGGCAGCGTCTGGGTGGCCATGACGTGCTCCACCTCGGAGGTGCCGATGCCGAACGCCAGTGCGCCGACTGCGCCGTGGGTTGAGGTGTGCGAGTCGCCGCAGACAACCGTCATGCCGGGCTGGGTCAGGCCCAGCTGCGGGCCCACCACGTGGACGATGCCCTGCTCGGCGTCGCCCAGGGAGTGCAGGCGGACACCGAACTCGGCGCAGTTGTTGCGCAGCGTCTGGATCTGGGTGCGGCTGGTGAGGTCGGCGATCGGCTTGTCGATGGCCAGCGTGGGGGTGTTGTGGTCCTCCGTGGCGATCGTCAGGTCGGGGCGGCGCAGCGGGCGGCCAGCCAGGCGCAGGCCCTCGAAGGCCTGGGGCGAGGTGACCTCGTGGATCAGGTGGAGGTCGATGTACAGGAGGTCCGGCTGTGCGGCATCGCCTTCGCCTTCACCCTGGCGCACGACGTGGTCACGCCATACCTTTTCAGCCAGCGTCTTCGCTTCTTTGCGCGGGGCAGACGGTGCCACCGCTACTGCGTCGGGTGTGGATGACTCGCTCACAGCAGCTCCCTTCCTAAAGTTGAACCCGTGTTCCGCGGCGCCGTTTTGCAGGCCACGCGGCGGGTTCGTTGGTTTGTATAGTCCTACTGTCCCAGCCAGTTTGGCGCTGAAGCCAGCCAGCCGATTTGCATCTCACATGCTGAGACGTCAATATCATTACATGGACAATTCTAGTGGCGTTGGCGTCATCGATAAAGCGGCCCTTGTGCTTGATGCACTGGAAGCCGGCCCTACCACCCTGGCTCAGCTTGTTGCAGCCACTGGTTTGGCCCGGCCTACCGTGCACAGGCTGGCACTGGCCTTGGTACACCACCGGCTGGTCAGCCGCGACATGCAGGGCCGTTTTGTGCTCGGCAGCCGGCTCGTCGAGCTGGCATCGGCCGCAGGCGAGGACCGGCTCATTGCCGCTGCGGGACCCGTTCTGCTGCAGCTTCGCGACTCCACCGGCGAGAGCGCCCAGATCTTCCGCCGCCAGGGCGATTCCCGCGTGTGCGTGGCCTCGGCCGAGCGCCCCATCGGCCTGCGCGACACCATTCCGGTCGGCACGCAGCTGACCATGAAGGCCGGATCCGCAGCCCAGGTCCTGCTCGCCTGGGAGGACCACGAGCGCCTGTTGGAGGGCCTGCACAACGCCCGCTTCACACCCACCGTTTTGGCCGGCGTCCGACGGCGCGGCTGGGGCCAGTCCCTCGGCGAACGTGAGCCTGGGGTCGCCTCGGTCTCGGCACCTGTGCGCGGCCCCTCCGGCCGGGTCATCGCCGCCGTTTCCATCTCCGGCCCCATCGAGCGCCTGACCCGCCAGCCCGGCCGCCTGCACGCAGAGATCGTGTGCAACGCCTCCCGCATCCTGACCGAGGCCCTGCGCAAGAGCTCCTGACCGACCCCATCTCCGACCTGTGGCGCACCTGCCGCATGCCCGACCAACATTGGTTGCATGGCCTGCAGCTGGTGCGCCACAGTTGTTTGTGCCTGCCGGACAGGACTAGGGTGCGGTCATGGGACGCAAATCCGGCGGCCGGTTTCCGGGCGCATTGATGGCAGCCGCTGCCGTGGCAGCGCTGCTGGTCCCGGGCTGCACCGCAACTCCGGTGCCCGGCCCGACCGGGTCGGCTGGAACCTCGGTCTCCGTCGAAGCTTCCGGGTCCAGCTCGGCGCCAGGCACGGACATTGCGCCGCACGCCGTCGGACCCTCACTTCCCTTTGAATGCGGAAACCCGATCGGTTCAGGGCCGGCGGCTGCCAAGCTCGCGGGACCCGACGCCATCGGCGTCCCGGACCTCGTGTACATAAGCGCCTCCGCCACCGGTGGGACCATCATCCAGTGGGTCGGCGGGGCCAGCTACCAGGGCCTCCATCTTTCCAAGGTCGGGCTGGTCCTGAAGGCAGGCCGGTCTTTCACGCTGGAGGTTCCCGCCGAACTTCGCGGGCACATGAAAATTGGCTGGTCGAACTCCGGCTACACGCTGGCTGATTCTCTTCACTCCCCCGGTTGCACGGCCAACACGGACAATGCGGAGTGGCTCGTGTACCCCGGCTGCTTCTGGCTCGATGCCCCGGCCTGCGTGCCCCTCACCGTCAAGCACGGCGAGCAGGTCGAAACTCTCCACCTGCCCATCGGCAAAACCTGCCCCTGACCGCGCTGCCTCGACTGCGGCTTGTCTTGCAGCGCCGCGGTCTTGGCCGGGCCGCAGGTCTTGCCGGTTCAGTAGCGGGCGAAGTTTTGCACCCCAATGGCAAGGCCCGCGTAGTCACCCGATGTGTAGCGTGTGTAGCCGAACCCGAAGTCCGTGAAATTGGGGTTGAGCATGTTGGCCCGGTGTGCCGGGGAGCTCACCCAAAAGCTAAACATTGTCTTCGCGCTTGTGTTGAGGGCTACGTTTTCCCCGGCGCCTGACCAGCCGGCCGGATAGTTGGTGTAGAAGGTGGGGTTGTGCCAGTTTCCGCTCCAGCGCGGTGAGGCAAAGTCCATGTAAAGGTGGTCGGCCCATTTTTGCGACCACGTGGCCAGGCCCGGGTTCCATTTCAACGGTTTGAGTTTGTTCTTGGCGCGGTAGTCGTTCACCAGCTTGAGTGATTCCGAGACCATGGGATCGGATAATGAGGGAACCTTCGGCGGCGGTGCAGCCACGACGGCAGTCGCCCGGCTTGTCCTGGCTGCCGATGCATACCCGGACTTCGACCCCGTCACCCGGACCGTGATGGTCTTGCCACGGTCTGCAGAACCCAAGGTCATTGTGGAGGCCGTCGCCCCGGAAATTGCCGCGCCTGACCTGTACCACTGATACTTCAATGTGGTTCCCGACGTCCACGTCCCGGGCACGGCCGTGAGCTTCTTGCCCACAACCGCCGTACCGGAAATGGCCGGCACGGAGGCCGCCAGCGTCCCCGTCGCCACAGCCGGGGTCGCCCGGCTGGTCCTGGCTGCCGAGGCATACCCGGACTTCGTCGCCGACACCCGCACCGTGATGGTCTTCCCGCGGTCAGCCGCACCCAGGGTCAACGACGGGCCAGTCGCCCCGGATATCACCGTTCCCGAGCGGTACCACTGGTACTTCAAGGTGGCTCCCGACGTCCACGTCCCGGGCACGGCCGTGAGCCTCTTGCCCACCGCCGCCGAACCGGAAATGGCCGGCACGGGGGCCGACAGCGTCCCCGTCGCCACAGCCGGGGTCGCCCGGCTGGTCTTCGCCACCGACTTGAAGCCTGACTTTGAACCGGTGACCCGCACTGAGATCGCCTTGCCCCGGTCCGCAGCGCCCAGGGCAAGTGAGGAGCCGGTCGCCCCGGAAATTGCCGCCCCCGATCGGTACCACTGGTACTTCAGCGTTGTACCCGCCGTCCATTTCCCTGGCACGGCCGTGAGCCTCTTGCCCACCGCTGCCGAACCCGAAATGGTCGGCACCGGTGCCGCCAACGACGGCGCAGCCACGGACGCCGTAGCCTTGCTCATCTTCGCCACAGACTTGAACCCGGACTTCGATCCCGTCACCCGCACAGTGATGGTCTTGCCGCGGTCCGCCGCGCCCAGCATCAATGATGACCCGGTCGCCCCGGAAATTGCCGCACCGGACCGGTACCACTGGTATTTAAGCGTTGTACCCGTCGTCCATTTCCCTGGCACGGCCGTGAGCCTCTTGCCCACCGCTGCCGAACCCGAAATGGTCGGCACCGGTGCCGCCAACGACGGCGCAGCCACGGACGCCGTAGCCTTGCTCATCTTCGCCACAGACTTGAACCCGGACTTCGATCCCGTCACCCGCACAGTGATGGTCTTGCCGCGGTCCGCCGCGCCCAGCATCAATGATGACCCGGTCGCCCCGGAAATTGCCGCACCGGACCGGTACCACTGGTATTTAAGCGTTGTACCCGTCGTCCATTGCCCAGGCGACGCAGTGAGTCTCTTACCCACCACTGCCGAACCGGAAACTGTCGGCACGGGGGCCGACAGCGTCCCCGTCGCCACAGCCGGGGTCGCCCGGCTGGTCTTCGCCACCGACTTGAAGCCTGACTTTGAACCGGTGACCCGCACTGAGATCGCCTTGCCCCGGTCCGCAGCGCCCAGGGCAAGTGAGGAGCCGGTCGCCCCGGAAATTGCTGCCCCCGATCGATACCACTGGTACTTCAGCGTTGTACCCGCGGTCCATTTCCCGGGCACGGCCGTGAGCCTCTTGCCCACCGCCGCCGAACCGGAAATGGCCGGCACCGGTGCCGCCAACGACGGCACAGCCACGGACGCCGTAGCCTTGCTCATCTTCGCCACAGACTTGAACCCGGACTTCGATCCCGTCACCCGCACAGTGATGGTCTTGCCGCGGTCCGCCGCACCCAGCATCAATGATGACCCGGTCGCCCCGGAAATTGCCGCACCGGATCGGTACCACTGGTATTTAAGCGTTGTACCCGTCGTCCATTGCCCAGGCGACGCAGTGAGTCTCTTACCCACCACTGCCGAACCGGAAACTGTCGGCACGGGGGCCGACAGCGTCCCCGTGGCCACGACCGCCGTCGTCCTGCTTGTCTTGGAAACCGTCTTGAACCCAGGCTTTGAGCCGGTCACCCGCACTGAGATCAGCTTGCCTCGGTCCGCAGCGCCCAGGGCAAGTGAGGATCCGGTCGCCCTGGAAATTGCTGTCCCTGATCGGTACCACTGGTACTTCAAGGACGTCCCCGAGGTCCACTTCCCAGGCGACGCCGTCAGTCTCTTGCCCACCGCCGCCGAACCGGAAATGGCCGGAACCGGCGCGGACAGCGTCCCTGCCGCCACCGCAGGTGTCATGCCCATGAGCCCCAACGTCAACGCCACCAAAAGTGGAAATATCAATCGTTGTCTCAACAGCGAAGCGTTCATGTGACCTCCCCCAGAACGGAATGTAGCTACGTCCACCTTAGCGACGAGTATTGTTTTCCCATGACCAACTATGCAGTGTTCCTGCGCGGGATCAACGTGGGCGGCATCAACCTGAAAATGGCTGACCTCCGCGCCGCGCTCGCCACCCTGCCACTTGGCCGCACCAAGACACTGCTGGCGTCCGGGAACGTGGTTTGCGCGTTCGACGGCACCGCCGCGAAGCTCAAGGTCATGGTGGAAACCCTGCTCCGCGAACGCTTCGGCTACGACGCCTGGGTGGTCGTGACCACGGCCGCCCAGCTCGATGCCATCATCGCGGCCTGTCCCTGGCCCGCCGACGACGCCTCCACCCACAGCTACGTGACGCTGTCCTCCGTTCCGGCCGTCCTCGACGAGCTGGCCCGGCACGGCGGCGAGATCGCCGGCGTCGAATTTGCCAGGCTCAGCCCCGAAGCGATTGCGTGGCCTGCGAAGGCCGGCGGCACCCTGGACAGCCCGTTCAGCAAGCTCACTGCGCGCCCGCGCTACAAAAGCACGACGACGACCCGCAACTTGCGCACGCTGCTCAAGTGCCAGGAGGCCATGGCCGCCTTCGCCTGATTTGCACCGGCATTGCGGAAAATTGAGCCACCGCCGGCTGCGCCAGCGTTGAGAGAATAACCGCCATTGCTGCGACAGCGTCAAGGAAAAAGCCACCAATGGTGCGACAGCGTCGAGAAGGCGGGGCGGGGAAGCCAGCTTTGTCCTAGCGGGCGTTCTTGAGGGCTTCGGCGAAGGCGCGCGAGGCGGCTACCTCGGCCTCGGTGGGATCCACCACCAGAGCCTCCGACGTTTCGGCGACGCTTTCGCGCAGCCTCCTGCGCGCCTGGGCCGCACGGCCGTTGGCCCCCGCCAGTGCAATGAACTTGCTGGTGACCGCCAGGAAAATGCCCAGCACCGCTCCCCCGAGCAGCATCAGGGTGGGCAGTGGCCAGCCCTCCACCTTGGGGGTCTCCGGCACCGGCAGCTGCAGGTATCCGAGCACGGCCAGCACGCCGAGCCACACGAGACCGCCGACGGCAACCAGCAGCGCGAGCCATTGGATGACCGAGAACACCGGCCACCACCACGCCCTGGTGTTGGCCTTCAGGTCCGTGCCTGCGACGGCCTGGTCCAGTGCGTCGGGCAGCTGGTCACGGTTGCTGCGTGCCGCGGCCCGGATGGAGGCACGCCACGGTCCGGATGCGCCCGCGCTGGCGGCATCGGCAAACTCGCGCACGGATGAGTCAATCTGGGCCTGCTCCGAGGCACCCGCGGGAGGCAGCGACGTCCGGTTGACCTCGGAGGTGCCTTCGCGGCGCAGGCTGAGGCGCCGGAGCGGATCCTTGCGGAAGCGCGAAACCCACCGGGTCACCGGCCAACCGGTGCGGCGCGTGGCCTCCAACTGGTATGACGTCTTCACGGCCGAGACCACTGTCTCCACATGGACGGCCCCGGCCAGCCCGGCCGCCAGCGCCTTGCGGTCCTGCTGGTGCACGCCTGCTGCAACGCCGTCACCGGAGGCGTCGGCCAGGCGCTGCGCCGCCACGGCAACATCGGCCGCAAGCCGTGCGGACTTGGCAGCCTTGGCCTTCACGACGGCGGCGATCCGCTGCCGCAGCTCTGGAATGCCCTCCCCCGTGGTGGCCGAGACACCGGAAATCTTGACGTTGCGCAGCCCGTCGCGGTCCAAAATGGCTGACAGCGATTCCAGCACAGGTTTGACCTCTGAGGGGTCCAGGCGGTCGATCTGGTTGAGCACCACGAGCGTGACATCGGCATGCGAGGAGAAGGCCCGGATGAAATCGTTGTGGATGGCCGCGTCGGCGTATTTTTGCGGGTCCATGACCCACACCAGCACATCCACCTGCCCGGCCAGCCGTTCCACGATGGCCCTGTTGCCCAACTCCACCGAATCAAAATCCGGCAGGTCAAGCAAAACCAGTCCTCCGGCGTCGTCCATCAGGCCGGGAACCGGGGCGCCCTCGCGGCGGTCGGCAACCTCCAGCCAGTCCAGCAGCGGCGCGCTGCCCTCCATCCCCCAGACCATGGCGAGCGGTTCGCTGGTGGTGGGGCGGCGGACGGCGACCGTGGCCGCGAACGTGCCCGCCACCGCGTTGAAGAGCGAGGATTTCCCGCTGCCCGTGGCGCCGAAAAAACCCACCACGGTGTGATCGGCGCTGAGCGAGCGGCGCTCGGTGGCCCGCTCGAGCACGTCATAGACGTCCTGCAGTGAGGCGTCGTCGAGGCGGCCCTCGCCCAGTTCGCGGGCCTCGTTGAGGGCGACGAGCTGCCGGGCCAGCGTGGATTCGGCGCGGTCTTGGCGGTGCCGGCTCATGCGTTCGTGCCCTTTCCGAGGTCGGCAAGTTGCGCGGCGAGGCCCTCCAGGCGCTGCGCGTCGGCCTGCACGGGTGCGAGCCTGTCCAGGAATTTCTGTTGCTGGCGTTCCAGGAGGGTGGCGCAGCGTTGGTCGAGGTCGTCCTTGGCGTGCTTGGCCAGGCGGCGGACCGCGTCCTCGCCGAAGATGGCTTCGAGCAGCTTTTGGCCCACGACGGCGGTGCCTCCTGCGATGCCAACCTCGGCTCCCGTGAGTCCCCCGGTGAAGGAAAAGACCACGATCATCAGTGCAACGCCAAGGCCGTTGACGCCGAACGAGAGCCAGCGGGCCTGGGAACGCTTGGAGGATCCCTCGGAACGGATGAGAGCCAGGACCCCGCCCTGCCAGGCCCGGATTTCCGCGGCTACCTCGGCCGGGAAGTCTGCCGTGGTGCCGGAGAGGTCGTCGGTGCCCAGCAGCTGGCGGCCCGCGGGATCGGCCCGCCAGCGCTGGTCTGCGTCTTCCGCGGCCCGGGCGGCCTGGTCCAGGATCACGGCTTGCAGCCCGGTTTCAATGGCGGTCTCCACCTTGACGGCGGGCGGCGGCTGGCCCTTGAAGAAGGCGCCGATCCGGTCCCTGACGCGGCCGATGTTGGTCTCGACGGCCCTAAAAAACTCACCTGTGCCAACAAAGTCCTGCCAGCGTGACAGGACCTCCCCGCGCAAGAGGGTGCCGTCGCTGGTGGCCTGGCCAATCCTCGTCCCGGCGTCCGCGAAGGCGGCGCGGACGTCATCGCCCAGCTGGGCTCCGGCGTCGTTCTGGTCCTGGACGGCGCCGGCCAGCGAGGTGAGCCGGTCCGAGAGTGAACGCACCGTTCCATTGAGCGTGCGGCGGACGATTTCCGCCCGGCCGGCCGCGTCCTCGCTGATGCCGGCGAGCCAGGTGTGGATGGGGGCGACGGAGTCTGCGGGGAGCATGCCGAGCTCGTTGAGGGTGGCCTCTGGGACCACGAACAGCTGGGCTCCGGCGAGGCCTTCGCGGATGAGCATGGCGTGGAGGTCCGCGGCGATCTCCTGCTCGGCTCCGGCGGGGACGCGGTCCAGGACGACGGCGACCGTGATGTCGCGTCCGGCGGCGTCGAGGAGGAGCTTCCACGGGACGGCGTCGGCGTAGCGGTTGGCGGTGGTGACGAACAGCCACAGGTCCGCGGCGGCGAGGAGCTGGCCGGCCATTTGGCGGTTGTCGTCAGAGATGGAATCCACGTCCGGGGCGTCCAGGATGGCGATGCCCTGCGGGACCGCCTCATCCCCCACCAGGACGAGCGAGGTGATGGCCCCTGCCTCCGGGGCTGCCCCGGCCTTGGATGCAGGGGTGCCGCCCTTGACGATTTCGCCTTGGATGCGGCGCAGTGTGGGCAGGACGCGGGTGGAGGTGAACCAGTCTGCGTCCTGCGGGTGGTGGAGCAGGATGGGCTGGCGCGTGGTGGGGCGGATGGCGCCGGAGCGCGTGACGGGGTGGCCGACGAGGGCGTTGACGAGCGTTGACTTGCCGGCGCCGGTGGAGCCGCCGACGACGGCGAGCAGCGGGGCGTCGAGGCTGCGCCAGCGCGGGAGGATGTAGTCGTCCAGCTGGCCGAGGGCGTTGGCCGCCGTGGTCCGGGCCTCTTGCGCGGTGGGCAGCTCCAGGGGGAGGCCCAGTCCGGCCAGTTCCGTGCGGACGCGCTCCAGGAGCTCGACGGCGGCTTCCTGCTCCGCGGCTGCGTGGTTGGAGCCGGGGTGGCGCGATTCGGTGGGGTTCACAGCTTCATCATGCCAGTTGCGGGCCGGGATTCAGGCTATTGCTGGCGATCCGGTGCCAAATTGTTGTGGCGGGGGTTGTATTGGGTTGCTGGCTGGCTGCTGCGTAGGGTTGGTGCGAGCCAAAACGGGGCTTGCGGCCAAAAGGGACGGAGTTTGCGGGATCGGACGGGCTGGCACGGGCCAGAACGGCACCAGAGGGGGCAGGGCGGAAGGCTGGAGCCAAAACGGACGGTGTTTCCGGAATCGGACGGGGGTATAGGCACGTCCGATCCCGGAAACGCCGTCCTTTTCCACGCCTAGACTCACCTGCGTCCGGAAATGATCCCGATCCCGCTTCCTGATCCCGGGATCCCGGCTTCAGAAGGCGGGATCGGGATCACTTTTCCGAGTCGGCGCAGTCGTCACTCAAACCCCAGTTTGGCCGCCAACCCCGTTTTCCTAAGGGGATGCTTTCGGGGAATGCAAAAAGGGCCGGGAAGCTTTTCAGCTTCCCGGCCTTGCTTGTGACCCCAGCGGGATTCGAACCCGCGTTACCGCCGTGAGAGGGCGGCGTACTAGGCCGCTATACGATGGGGCCCTAATACATTCATTTTTGACGAAACGAACTTCAGAATACTAGCTGAAGTTTGCTTCATCCGCCAAATGGAAGGCGGCTTTTGCAAGCGCTGGGATACCAGGACTCGAACCTAGAATGTCGGTACCAGAAACCGATGTGTTGCCAATTACACCATATCCCAATGGCTGCGTTCTGCCGTTGAAGTGAGCGGGTTTCCCCGGCCCTTCAGCGGCCCTCGCGCCGGGATAAAACTATACCGGACTCTTTCCGGAAGTCCAAAACGAGAAGGCCGCTTTTCGGTGAGTCGTGCGTCACACCTGCTTCGCGGGCTCTGAAAGCCCCAGAAGCACGGGGATTTCAGCCAGCGAAGACACGACGGCGACCTGGGCCGCCGCGTCAGCTGCCGCAGCCTCCCCGCCCGCGGAGGCGCCGCCGCCCAGGGAAGAGCCGCCACCGAAGGCGGGCACCTCCTGCCCCAGCCGGTTCAACCACATGCCGTGCAGGCCGGCCTGGACGGAGCCAACGCCGTCGACCATGAAGTTGTCCCCCACATACAGCACCTCCCCCGGCGCCAGCCCAATCTGCCGGCAGCCTTCCAGGAAGATCTCCGGCGCCGGCTTGGAGACGCCGACCGTGTCGATGCCCACCAGGACGGAGATCCGCTGCAGGCCGGCCTGGTCCAGCTTGGCGCGCTGGTAGTCGTGGACGTTGTTGCTGACGGCCCCGTAGGCGATCCCTGCGGCGTCCAGAGCATCGAGGACGGGCACAACGTCCTCGAAGGCGCGGATGGAGAGCGGCTGGGCCCTCTCAAAGTCCTCGATCCACTGTTCCTCGGCGTCCGCACCAAAGGGGACGCCGAGGCGGGCGAAGACGGCACGGGCCCGCAGGCCGCGCTGCTCGTTGAAGGTGAACTCGCCGGCCACATAGCGGTCGTAGTAGTCCTCGGCGTCGGCCATGTAGATGGCGGCGAACTGTTCCCAGTCGGCGTCGCCGTGGCCGGGCAGCAGGTGGGCGGACGCGGCGACCATGGCATCAGCCATGGCCTTGTAGAGGTCCACGATGGTCTCGTCGATGTCAAACAAAACACCCCTGACCCGGCCCGGGAGACGGGCGGAGCCAGGGGTGTTGTGCAAAGCGGAAGAAGTCAAGGAACTAGCCCCGGAACGCGCGCAGGCGGGTCAGCGAGGATTCCTTGCCCAGGATCACCATGGACTCAAAGAGCGGCGGCGAAACCTTCCGGCCCGACGTGGCCGTGCGGACTGGGCCGAAGGCGAAGCGCGGCTTGATGCCCAGGCCCTCCACCAGTGCGCCCTTCAGCGCGGCTTGGATGGACTCGGCGTCCCAGGGCTCGAGGGGCTCCAGGGCGGCCAGTGCGGCATCCAGGACCTCGGCCAGGTTCTCCGGCATGCCCTTCAGGGCATCCTCGGCGACGTCGACGGCGTCGTCCTTCTTGAAGAGGAAGGCAATCATCTCAGGCGCCTCGCCCAGCAGGGTGATGCGCTCCTGGACCAGCGGGGCGGCCTCGTCGAGGATCTCGTTCTCACGATCGGTCAGCGTCTCCCCCACCAGCCCGGCGGCCTGCAGGTACGGGACCAGGCGGTTGCGGAAGTCGCCGGCCTCAAGCATGCGCACGTGCGTGCCGTTGATGGCCTCGGCCTTCTTGATGTCGAAGCGGGCCGGGTTGGCCACGACGTCGTGGATGTCGAACTTCTCCACGAGCTGCGCCACGGTGAAGATGTCCTCATCGGCGGAGAGCGACCAGCCCAGCAGCGACAGGTAGTTCAGCAGGCCCTCGGGGATGAAGCCGTTGTCGCGGTGCAGGAACAGGCTCGCCTCGGGATCACGCTTGGAGAGCTTCTTGTTGCCGGCGCCCATGACGTAGGGCAGGTGGCCGAACAGCGGCATGTACTCGGCCACGCCCACCTCGAACAGCGCCTGGTACAGGGCGATCTGGCGGGGTGTGGAGGAGAGCAGGTCCTCGCCGCGCAACACGTGGGTGACGCCCATCAAGGCGTCATCCACGGGGTTGACCAGCGTGTACAACGGCGCACCGTTGGGACGGACAATGGCGTAGTCCGGGACTGATCCTGCCTTAAAGGTGATCTCGCCCCGGACCAAGTCGGTGAACGTGATGTCGGCATCCGGCATGCGAAGTCGCAGCGCCGGCGCGCGGCCCTCCGCCTTGAAAGCAGCAATCTGCTCGGGCGTGAGGTCACGGTCAAAGTTGTCGTATCCAAGTTTAACGTCCCGGCCGGCCTCCTTGTGACGATCTTCCACCTCTTCGGGTGTGGAATACGACTCATATGCGTGCCCGCCGGCCACCAGCTTCTCAATCACGCCGGCGTAGATGTCCCCGCGCTGCGACTGGCGGTACGGCTCGTGCGGCCCGCCCACCTCAACGCCCTCGTCCCAGGTGATGCCCAGCCACTTCAGGCCGTCGAGCAGCTGGAGGTAGCTTTCCTCGCTGTCGCGCTTGGCGTCGGTGTCCTCGATGCGGAAAATCATCTTCCCGCCGGTGTGGCGCGCATACGCCCAGTTGAACAGGGCGGTGCGGATCAGGCCCACGTGGGGCGTTCCCGTGGGCGACGGGCAGAACCGCACACGGACAGGGGTTTCAGCGGTGACAAGGGGGATTAAGGCAGCGTTAGTCATGATGGTTCCCAGTTTAGCCGTCCCGCCGATTCTTGCCCGCATTCACCTGGTTTCCCTGCGCCTGCCTTTAAGCACGACGCCGGACCGCCCCACCTTGGGTGCCTTGGCGTCCGGCACCTTGGGCGCCGGGCTGCACGGCAGGCGGCAGGGGCCGGCGTGCTGCCGGCCCCTGCCGTTTCGTGCTTGGTGGATGGTGCCCTACTGTGCCGGGGTGAGCCAGCCGGCGCGGGCGCTGCCCCAGCCGGTTTCGCTGTCCCAACCGCTTCCGACCGACAGCGTGGTGTTGGTGGTGTTGAACGAGCGCACCGAGTAGAGGTAGCCGCCGCCGGCGTCCACCCCGTTGGCGAAATCGACGCGGATGTTGCCGGCGTCGATGCCGGCGCCGGAGACGTCGTGGAAGCCCGAATGGTCCGTGTAGATCTTCGGGTTGAGCAGGCCCAGTCCGTGGCCGCTGGCCTGGATCTTCAGCGCGGTGATGCCCGCGAACAGCGGCGAGGCGAGGCTTGTTCCGCCGATCCGGTAGCTGTCGTAGGAAGCCGTCTTGCCGAAGCCCTGCGTCTGGCCGACGAGCATGCCGGTGGTGGGGTCGGCGTCCATGGACACGTCCGGCAGCGCGCGGCCGCCGTTGGGGCTCTGGATTCCGGCCGCCAGCTGGTAGTCGGGTTCGGGGATGTTGGAGGAGTAGCCGCCCCCGCCGCCGTACTGGAATGCGATGGACGGGGTCCAGGCACCATTGGTGATGGAGTACTTGGTGGTCTGCCAGCCGGTTTCGCCCGTGACGCCCGCCGTGGTGATGGCGGTTGAGGTGCCGCCGACGCCGGTGACGAACGGGTCCGAGGCCGGGTAGTCGGTCTCCGGAGTGCCGAGGTTGCCAACCTCATCGCCGGAGTCGCCGGTGGAGAACACGTAGCTGATGCCCTGGACTGCACCCTGAAGGAAGGCCATCTCGTACGCCTGGAAAAGTGCCGGCCTGACAGCATCGCCCAAGCCGCCCCACGAGTTCGTCACGATGTTGGCGATGCCTTCATCGTTGATGCGGGAGAAGGTGTCCAGCAGGTCTGCATCCTGGCAGCTCTTGCCGGCGTAGTACCGGATGTTGGCTGCCGGGGCCATGGCGTGGACGGCCTCGACGTCGAGGGTCTGCTCGCCGTACCAGCCGGACGCGTCGCACTGGTGCGGCGACTTGTTGGCGTTGACCTGGGTGAAGGCGTTGGGCAGGACCTGGGAGTACTGGCCGGCAGTGAAGGGCTGGTCGCCGGTGTCGACGGCGTAGCGGTTGGCGTCTGCCTCGATGGTCGGGGAGGCATAGGCATCGGTGATGGCCACGGTCACGCCGCGGCCGTCCAGGCCTGCGGGGGCTCCGGCTTCATAGGCGCCGCGCAGTTGCGGGCCCGTGTAGCCGCACGGTGCGTAGGGCAGCGTTGCCCCGTTCAGCTGTGGCATGACGGTTCCATCCGGGGTGGGAAGCGTGGCGGGGGTCTGGTCCCCGTACCAGTGCGAGCAGACCGGCGCGTTGCGGAAGCCGTCGCTGGGAGGCGAGGGCTTCTTCGTTGCCGGTGCGACCACGGAGACCGTGGTGTCCAGTCCCGAGACGGCAATAACTGATGCCGCGACATTGTCTGGCGCACTGGCCGGTCCCGTGGGGGCCTGAACGGTCAGACCGTCGTGGCTGTACTTGGAGATCTTGACGTTGAAGGCCTTGTTGGCCGCGCCAACGCTGCCCGCAGCGTCAACGTAGCGGTGGTTCGCCTCCACGCTCACCTTCAGGCCAGAGCCCGTCAGCCAGTTGCTGACGGCGCTGACTGCTGCGTCGGTGGCGTCAAACTGTGCGTGGTATTGGGCCGGTGTGAGGTACTGGTTGGAGTTGGAGGCTGCCTTCGCAGCGGCTTCCAATGCGCTGACCCCACCGTTGGGCGCGAGGTAGACGCGCGCATTGACGGGGGCGTTCTGGGAGGCGGCACCGAGGTTTTTGCCGTGGGTGAGCCAGCCAGGTTGTGAATTCGGGATTGTTTTCGAGGTGGGTGTCGGGGCGGCGTCTGCGGCGCCGGCACCGGTAATCGCGGCGACAAATGCCACCACAACCACCATTGACACTCCGATAAAGTGCTTGTGCATTGCAGAATCTCCATACATTCAAGGGGCTCAATGACGGCTGTCGGAGCCCACGGGTCAAGGCTAGGACTCGAGGGCTGCCGCGGCAATGGTTTTGCGTGCCTCATTCAAGGTGCCGAAAGATGCAAAGCGCGCCCCATCCAAACATGCTCGCGGAAAGGCACCGGGCCGGCCTCTGGCTGCCTCGCGGGCGCGCCTTGAGAAAAGTCCTTGACATGGTTTTTCGACGGGAGTAATGTGCAACCAAATGGTTGTAGATCAGCTCAGTGAAGACGTCGTGGACCGCCTGTTCCAGGCCCTCTCGGACGCCACCCGCCGCGACATCGTCCGGCGGGTCTCCGCCGGCCCCATGTCCGTGTCGGGACTCGCCACCTTCTACGCCATGAGCTTTGCCGCGGTCCAAAAACATGTGGCCGTACTGGAACGCGCAACCCTTGTCACCAAGGAAAAGCGCGGACGTGAGCAGCTGGTCCAGGCAAATCCGGACGGGTTGGCCCTGGCCCGCCGGCTGCTCGATGAATATGAGGAAATCTGGCGGCAGCGCGCCGCCCGGATTACGGACCTCCTGGGCCAAGCCCCCGGAGCCCAAGCAAAGGAACCATCATGACCGTCACCAGTTCCATCAAAAGTCCCGAGGCACTCACCCTCGCCATCACCGCAGAGTTTCCGGCCGCCGTCGAACGCGTCTGGCAGATCTGGGAGGACCCGCGCCAGCTGGAGCGCTGGTGGGGGCCGCCCACCTGGCCGGCAACGTTTGAGACGTACGACTTCCATCCCGGCGGCCAGGCCGACTACTACATGACCGGCCCGGACGGGACGAAGGCGCGCGGCTGGTGGCAGTTCACCTCGGTCGACGGCCCCACCCGGCTGGCGCTGAACGACGGATTCGCCGACGACGACGGCAAGCGGGTTGAGGAAATGGGCCAGGCGCTCATGGAAGTCTCGATTGTTGACGGCGGCGGGCGCACCGCCATGACCATCACCACCACGTTTGAAAACACCGAGCAGATGCAAAAGATGCTGGAGATGGGCATGGAGGAAGGCATGAAGGAGGCCATGGGCCAGATCGACGGAATCCTGGCGAAGTAAGTCCGCCGGGAAGTATCCCGCACAGTGGATGATGGCCCCCGCCCATGGAGGGGCCATCACCGTGTTCCGGGCTGGCCCTGGAGCGTCACGTCACTGGCCTGCGACACCCCCATTCGGGCCATGGCCGCTAGCCCCAAGTTGCCTGCGAATCAAGTCGGGCCCCATGGAGGACACATGCCTGGTAACTGCTTTGTTTGTTAGGTTTCCTGACATACCTTGTAGAGCAGAGTAATTTGTCCTGTGCTGCACGCTCCCGTGCACCTGCCACCTGCCACCTGCCACCTGCCACCTGCCACCTCTTGGAGCTTCCCCCATGGTCTCTGTCATCCCCCATCCTGTGTCCCTGATTGAGCATGCCGCCGAGGCATTCACCCTCACGCCGGAATCGCGGCTCGTTGCGACGGGTGGGGGTGCCGCCGCCGTGGCCGCACAGCTTGCGGACTGGTTGCGCGTGGACACCGGGCTCGCACTGCCCGTTGTCGACGGCGGGACGGGGACAGGCGCCGACGCCGTCAAGGCAGGCGCCCATGACGTCGTGCTGGCCCTCACCGGCGGTTCGGCAGAAACGTGCGAAGACCTTGCGTGGCCGGAAACCGAGACATATTCCCTGACAACGGACGCCTCCGGAGCATGGCTGGGCGCTGCACACCCGGCGGGACTTTTCGCCGCCGCCCAGACGTTGCGTCAGCTTGTTCCTGCCCCGGACGCAGCCGGGGCTGCATCCGACGCCCTCCCGGCAGCCGCGCACCACGTGCCGAGCGTGACGATCAACGATTCACCCCGCTTTGCCTACCGGGGCGCCATGCTCGACGTCGCCCGGCATTTCTTCCCGGTGGCCGACGTCGAGCGCTTTATCGATGCGATCGCCATGCTCAAGATCAACCATCTTCACCTGCATCTCACCGACGACCAGGGCTGGCGCATCCAAATCGACAGCTGGCCACTGCTCACCGAGATCGGCAGCGCCAGCGAGACCGGGGACGGGCCCGGCGGCTTCTACACCAAGGAAGACTACGCAGGGCTGGTTGCATACGCGGCCGAACGTTTTGTGACCATCGTTCCCGAGATCGACATCCCCGGGCACACCAACGCAGCACTGGCCAGCTATGCCGAGCTGAACGAAGACGGTGTCCTCCGCGAGCCCTACCGCGGCATCGAAGTCGGTTTCACATCCCTGGCGATCAACAAGGACTCCAGCTACCGTTTCATTGATGACGTGGTCCGGGAAGTCGCGGCCATGACCCCCGGCCCGTACCTCCACCTCGGCGGCGATGAATCACTCACGCTGACACAGGAACAATTCGTGGAATTCATCAACCGCGCCACCGCAGTCGCTGCGGCAACCGGAAAGACCCTGGTTGGGTGGCATGAAATGGGACAGGCCGATGCGCTGCCAACGGGCACCATCGGGCAATACTGGGGGCGCCATGCAGATCATGCCAAGGTGGGCCCGCAGATCCGTTCCTTCGTGGAGCAGGGCGGCAGCGTCATCATGTCCCCCGCCGAGCACAGCTACCTCGACATGCACTACCCGGACGAGACCCGCCTCGGACAAGGCTGGGCCGGAACAATTTCACTCGCCGACTCCTACGAATGGGACCCGGCCACGCTGGTCGAGGGCATCACGGAGGCGCAACTGCTCGGTGTGGAGGCGCCCGTCTGGACGGAGACGTTGGAGACGTCCTCCGATGTTGAGTTCATGGTCTTTCCCCGGCTGGCGTGCGTGGCGGAGATCGCGTGGTCACAGGTCTCCGGGCCGCGTCGCTTCGAAGAGATCGCGCCACGCCTTGCCGCGTTCTGCGCCCGCCTTGACCGGCTTGGCATCAACTTTCACCGCTCACCCGAGCTTGGGGCGGGAGCACCTGACGCGGCTTCCCTGGCCACGGATGCGGGCGTCTAGCGGGAGGCTTTCCGCCCGGCATGCTTGAGGCCCCGACACAACGCAACCCATGGGTTGTGTTGTGTCGGGGCCTCTCGTTGTTAAAACGCGGGCAGTTGTGTGATCAGCCCTTCACAGCTCCGCTGACGAGCCCGCCCGTCATGCGGCCCTGGACAAAGAGGAAGAAGACCACAACGGGCAACGCGATGAGGGTCGACCCGGCCATGACGGCGCCCCAGTTGGTGGCCTCGGTGGCCGACTGGAAGGAGTTCAGCCACGGCGGCAATGTGAGGTTGTACCCCTTCATCATGAGCAACGCCATGGTGAACTCGTTCCACGTTTGAATGAAGGAGAAGATGCCGGTGGAGACGAGACCGGGGGCGAGCAGCGGAAAGGTGACCTTCCAGAAGGCCTGGGACTTGGTGCAGCCGTCGATCTGAGCGGCTTCTTCAAGATCGGCTGGCACGCCGTTGACAAAGCCTCGAAGCGTCCAGATGGTGAAGGGAACCACCGCGGCGAGGTTGACAATGCCCAGGCCCAACAGGGTGTTGAGCAGGCGCCAGTCATCCACCATGTTGTAGATGGTGAACATCATGGCTTCGCCAGGGATCATCTGCACGACCAGGACGGAGAGAATGAAGGCTACGCGGCCACGGAACGCGAAGCGGGCCAAGGCGATTGCGGCAAGAAAGGCAAACAGCAGGCAGGCGGCAACCACGCACACGGCGAGTGTGAGGCTGGAGGCGAGGGCGTGCGGAAAGTCCGTCTGGCCCGGAGCAGCCTCCCGCGTCCACGCGGTGACATAGTTCTTCAAGGTGAAGTCCAGCGGAATGAAGCTGGGATCCCGGCTGATGATCTTGTTGCTCGGGGTGAACGACATGTTCACCATCCAATAGACCGGGAAGATGGAGCCGAGGAACACGAGGAGTGCCACAACGTTGATCAAGGTTCGGTTGGCGGCGCGTTTGACCCTGCCGCGCTTGAGCTCGGCGATTGATGCCTCGCTCAATCCACTGTGGTTGAGGCCCTGCCGCTGGCGGTTGGGCGTTCGTGTAGCGGTAGTGGCATTGCTGCTCACAGCTCTTCCTCCTCTTTCAGGGTGTTGCGAACGTTGAAGTACGAGATGCCCATGAGCAACAGGACCATGACCACGCCGATGGCGGCTGTGATGCCGAATTCACCAAGGCCTTGGCGGAAAAGGTAGGTGCCGAGCACGTTTGTTTCAGAGGCGAGCCCGCCTCTTTGCTGCAGTGCATAAACCTGGGTGAAGATGCGAAGGTTCCAAATGGTTTCAAGGATCAGCACCACCGTGATGATGTTGCGCATGTAGGGAGTGACGACGAAGCGAAAGCGCTGCCAGGGGGTGGCGCCATCGAGTTGCGCGGCTTCGAGCACCTCGCCGGGAATCTGGCCGAGCCCGGCATAGAACGTAAAGGCGGCAAAGGGGATGCCCTGCCATACAACGATGATCACGAGCACCATCATGAATGACCACGGGTTCATCAGCCACGAGTGCCCGTAGAAGGTTTCTGAGCCGGTAATGGTGTTCAGGAGCCAGTTGACCAGCCCATAGTTGGTGTCAAAGATCCAGCCCCAGACGACAGTCGCGGACAGCGGCGGCATGGCCCATGCGAGCAGCAGGCCGATCGAGACAAGCAGGCGCCAACCCTTGGTTAGCTTGGTCATGAGCAGGCCGCAGAGCATGCCGCCGACAAGGATGAGAATGGTGAGCACCACCATGAGGCCGAGGCTCCTGGCGAGCACCGCCGGGAAGTCTCCCTTGCTGAAGATCGCGATGTAGTTGTCGAAACCAACAAAGTTGGCTGGAGTGCCGGTCATCTTGTTCTTGATTTGGTAATCAGAGAACGAGTTGATCACCATGACAATGGTTGGATATCCGACCATGACGGCGAGCAATATAAGGCTGGGGGCGAGCAACGCCCACGGGGCGATGGGGATCTTGTGCCCACGCACCGTAATGCTGAATGGCTTGGGTTGCCGTTTGCCCGACTTTGTCGGGCGAGCGGCAGATTGCCGCTCAAGTGGGGGCGCGCTCATCGGCTGCTCCTCTGGATTGTTTCGGATGCTGGGGGCAACGTTGAAGGTGAGGGGCGCTACCCATGGCGGGCACCGCCCCTCACCTTCAACGTTGCAACGAACTAGCGGTGGAGACTAGCTGTTGAGGATGCCTTCGATCTGCGCGTCGAGGTCGGTCGCGACCTTCTTGACATCGCCGCCCTGGGCGATCTTGACCAGCGCCTCCTGAATAATCTGTGCTGCCTCAACCTCGGCCCACTTCGGGGTGGTCGGGGTTACCTTCGAGTTGGCGAGCGCCTTGGCCTGCGCCTTGGCAACCGGGGTGTCGGGCAGGAACTCTGCGGCGGAGAGGATGCCGGGGGTCAGGCCGCCCTCTGCCATGAGCTTCTGGTATCCGCTGGAAGTGATGACGGCCAGTGCGGCACGGGCCTTCTCCGGGCTGGCGCTCTTCGTGGCTACAGCCATGTTGGAGCCGCCGGCGAAGATCGGTGCGGTCTCGCCTGCCTTGAGGCCGGGAAGTGCGAAGGCCTCAAGGTCTGAACCGTAGGTGTCGGCACAGCCGGGGTTCTCTGCGTCGGCCGGTGCCGTGATCGAGGACTGCACCCACGCCGGTGCGGAGAGCAGGACGGTCTCGCCGGCGCAGAACGCAACCTGCGGGCCGTTTTCGTCGCCATCCTTGGCAGCGCGTGAAGCCTTGGTGTAGACCTCCTGCAGCTGGGTCAGGCCCTTGACACCGCCGTCGCTCGAGAAGCCGGCCTTCCAGGTGTCGCCTTCCTGCTCGGCGATGAAACCGCCGTGTGCCCACACGTAGGGAAGTGCGTTGTACCAGTCACGGCCCGGAGCCCAGATGCCCGAGCGCTTGTCGGTCGCGGTGGAGACGCCTGTGGCAACGTATTCGTCGAGCGTTGTGGGAACCGGGGTCTTGCCCAGGATCTGCTTGCTGTAGAAGACGATGCGTCCACCGGCATAGTAGGGAGCCGCAAAGAGCTCACCGTTGTAGGTGGCTGACTCTTCCAGGCCGGGGAGGAAGTCCTCTGAGCCGAGGGCCTTGCGCTGGTCTTCAATCGAAGCGATAAGACCCTGGTCGGCAAAGCTTGCCGTCTGGGTGTTGCCAATCTCGACCACATCCGGCGCGTCGTTCGACTGCAGCGCCGCCGCGTAGGTGTCGCTCACATCGGCCCAGGTCTTTTCTTCAACCTGCAGGGTCCAGCCCTTGTTCTCTGCCTCGAAGGTGTCCTTCAAGTAGGCACGGGCAGTGTCGGGGGTGTCGCTTCCGACGACCCAGACCGTGATCTTGCCTGAGTCGGCTGCGGCTTTATCGTTGCCTCCGGTTGAACAGCTGGACATGGCGAGGATGGCGGCAGCGCCAATCGCTACAAGGCCTAACTTGCGCATTTTGTTGATTCCTTTCGGGGATGAAGGTGAAAGCGTTTTGCCACCACCGTTGATGCAGGAGCTTCTAGGAAACTCCGAGTTGTCCGGAGAGGACCAAGACAACCGCGCCTCGCAAGACGATGTCTTGACCTTCCGAGGTCATCCGGAGGCTGAGGTCTGAAGTGAACTCAGCCATCGAGCGACTCCGGATGGTCTCGACAGTTGTTGTCGCCAACGGACCATCAAGAAGAGCAATTGGTCCACTCAACACGATTTCGTTGATGTTGAGTGCACCGACAACAGGAGCCAGGACGATCCCGAGGCATCGTCCGGCCTCCCGAAGAATGTGGGCGCGATCTTCGGCGGGGTCCACCGAGTCGCTGGGAATGGCATTGATCTGGGCGGTGAGGCGGGGAACATTCAACCAGGCCTCGAGACATCCGCGCATGCCGCAGGCACAGAGCGGCCCGTCACCGGTGCCGACCACCACGTGGCCGAGCTCCCCTGCGGCAAAATCGCGTCCGTAGACGACTGTGTCGTTGACAAGAAGCCCGGCCCCCACGCCGAGACCAACCCTTATGAGCAGCAGGTCGTCCTCAACTCCGCCAAAGGTGTGCTCGGCAAGAACGGCAACGTTCGCATCGTTCGCCACGACGACGGTGAGCCCGGAAGCTGCCGCGAGTTCGCGCCGCAGGTCGATGCCGACCCAGCCCAGATTGGGTGCCGAGACAATCACGCCGTCGAGGTCGACAACACCTGGGGTGCCCACGCCGACACCCATGATGGGGGCCGTGGCCGCCGCCTTGAGCTGCAGCACAATGTTGGTGATCACGGTGACAGCTTCGGCCCCGCTTGATCCGTTGTGGCCGACGGCGACGCGGGCAATGATCTGGCCGTCCAGGTCCAGCAGTGCCCCGACGAACGATTCAGCGTCGGAAAGATCGATCCCGATCACGTGCCAGCTGTACCGTGCAATGTCCAAACCGATCGACGGCTTGCCCGGGCCACCGGATTCGCGCGGCCCGGTTTCGATGATTAGCCCATCTGCCAGCAGTTCGGAAACGAGGTCGGAGACTGTCACTTTGGTCAGGCGCGTTTGGCGGGCAAGGTCGGCGCGCGACTGCTCACCGCCGCTGTAGAGCGTTTGAAGAACAAGCGAGCGGTTGTGTCCACGGACGTGCTCGAGCAGCACTTTTGACGAGGCCCGCAGGCTCCGTCCGTGGCCAAACAACACTGAATTCATGTTTGTTAGTAAACTTCACTAACAAAATAAATCCAAAGTTTTCGATGCGCTCCACGTCACATGGCTGTAATCTTCGTCATATTGGCCGGATCGCAGATGCCGGGTGGGCACGCGGGCCATACCCGGGTGGGGATGCCGGAGGGCCCGCAGCATCGCACGGCGTGCGGCTTCCAGGCCCGGGCCAAGCCTGGTTCGAGGCAAATTGATCGGTGCCTGCGGCAGGCCCGGCCTCAGCGCCTGCCGCCGCCTACCTCAGCTGAACAGCTCGTTCTTCGGCTCGTTCTTCTTCACAAACTGCCAGCCGAACCACAGCACCAGCGCCAGGACCGGAATCGTGCAGAGGGTCCACAGACCAAGGAGGAACTGGCCGCCGTCGGGCTTGGCAATGGTGTCAAAACCAATGAGCACCGTGATCACCATGAGCGAGCCGAGCCCCACCCAGCTGGTCCAAGGAGACCCCGGCATGGGCAGCGAGGACACCTTGCCGCGCCGGTGCCGCAGCATGATCTGGCAGGCGAAAATGGAGGCCCAGGTGAAGATGACGCCGATGGATGCGGTGTTCAGCGCCAGGTCGAACGCGTAGGAGCCGCCCAGCCAAATGTTGGCAAGCACGCCCACCACGTACACGGCGGCGATGCTCAGGATGGCCGCGTAGGGCACATAGCGCGAGGACATCCGTGTCAGCCAGTGCGGCGCATGGCCGTTGTTGGCCATGGTGCGGAAGATCCGGCCAATGGAATACAGCCCCGAATTGCACGAGGACAGGGCCGCCGTGATCACCACAAAGTTCATGGCGGAGCCCACCCAGTCCAGGCCCATCGCCGAAAACACCGTCACGAAGGGGCTTTCGCCGGACTTGTACTGGTCGTACGGCATGATCATCGCCAGCAGCGACACCGAGCCCACGTAGAACACCACAATTCGAAGCACGACGGCGCGAATCGCCTTGGGCACTTCCCGTTCCGGATTCTTCATCTCTCCGGCCGTGATCCCCACCAGCTCGATGGCGTTGTATGCGAAGATGACGGCGTTCAGGGCCAGGATCATGACCAGCCCGCCCTTGGGGAACATGCTCCCGCCGATGAAAAGGTTGCCGACCGAGGCCTCCGAGGCGCCCACCTGCGTGTTCATGAGCACCATCGCCGTGCCCACGAGCAGGAAGATCACGATGGCGCCGACCTTCAGGCACGCGGCCCAAAACTCAAACTCGCCGAACGCCTTCACGCTGAGCAGGTTCACCGCCACCAGCAGGGCCAGGGCGCAGAGGGCGCTGAGCTCCACCGGAACGCCCGGGAAGAAGTATTGGAAGTAAAGGCCGATCGCGATGAGCTCGGCAATGCCCGTCATGGCCCAGTTGATGAAGTACATCCAGCCGGACAGGTAGGCACCCTTCTTGCCGAACAGTTCCCCCGCGTAGGAGACAAAGGACCCGGACGTCTGCCGGTACATGATCAGCTCGCCCAGCGCCCGCATCAGCAGGTATGCGATGACGCCGGCAATGGCGTAGGAGAAGATGAGTGCCGGGCCGGTTGAGGCCAGCCGCCCGCCTGCGCCCATGAAGAGTCCGACGCCGATCGCCCCGCCCATGGCGATCATGGTCACGTGCCGGCGGGAGAGCGTTTGCTGGTAGCCCTCTGCCGAGACGTGGGTTCCGCCGGAAGGCGTGGGGGCTGTGTCTGTGACGTCGTGTGACACGCAGGAATCCTTAAATAGGTGACTGCCTTTCTGTGCAGAACCGCGTGATGTCGCGGAAAATCTCGACCCGGCCGGCGAAAGACTTGTCGATTCTACTATGCGCAGCTGGGCAGAGGCCCGGGCGCGGGCGGCCACAGCGCAAGGCTTGCCGGCTGCGGCTGGCACGCTCCGCCGTCGGGCATGGAATTTCTAGAGGTCTTCGCGGACCGCCATGAACGTGTAGTCCCACGTTTTCACGCCGGGCTCGCCGGGCTCGCGGTGCAGCTTGCGGGCTGCCTCAACGACGCGTTCGATGTCCTGGAAGAGGTCCTTGGCCTCGGCCGGGGTCAGGCGCAGCGTGCCGATGGCCAGTTCCGCCTTGGGTTCGGCGTCGCGGCCGGTGGCGTAGTCAGGCACCCAGGCGAGCACGCGGGACAGGGCTGCGTGCTGGTCCAGCTCCATCTGGGAAAGGTAGGCGCCGAGCGACAGCGCTTCCCGGTCCGGGGTGGGGTCCTCCGGCGAGCCGAGCCGGTAGACCTCGTTGGCGGCCTGCCAGACGCGGTCGCGGTTGTCGCGTGCAAACTGCGGGGCTTCCCGGACCATGCCGGCGTCGGCCAGGATACGCAGGTGGTAGCTGAGCTTGTTCGCGGGCACGTCCAGCTGCTGCGCAAGGTCCGTGGCCCGGGCGTAGTCCTGGGCGGCCAGCACCGACACGATCCGCCGGCGCAGCGGGCTCGCCATGGCCTTGAGCATGGGCGAGGTCATGGTGCGGGGCTGTGCGCGCTTACGGGCGGGCCGCTCCCCCGCGGGCGTGCCTGGTGTTTCCGTTGCCATGGGACCAGTGTACAAACAGGCAGAAATAATTGCACAATTTATATTGCGCAAGTTTATTTGCGGGTATAGGCTCGGCGCATGTCCACCACCCGGCAGGCCGATGCCACCCCCACACGGCTCCTCGCAAACCCCCACTACCGCTGGTGGCTTGCCACCGACACGTTCACCGCATTTGGCTCGGCACTGCATGGCTTTGCCGTGCCGCTGCTGGCGCTCTACATCACCGGCAGCCCGGCCCAGGCCGGCATCATCGCGGGGATTGGCCAGGTGGGGCGGATCGCGGCCACGCTCCCCGGCGGCGTGGTGGCCGACCGCCACAACAGGCGCACCCTGATGGTTGTTGGCGGGCTGACAGGCCTGGCCATTGCCTCCGTGCTGACCGGGCTGCAAATGGCCGGGCACCTGGACTTTTGGCTCCTGACCGTCCTGAACCTGCTCATGGCCATGCGCAACGGCTTCTTCAGTTCCACCTCGAACGCGGCACTGAAATCCGTGGTGCCGGCCCGGCAGATCGGCCCGGCCATGGCCGCCAACGAGGCCCGCGATTCCGTGATCGCCCTCTCCGGCGGCCCGGTTGGCGGCGTGCTCATGGGATTCGGGCGGGCGCTGCCGTTTGCGGCGACGGCGGCGGCCCACCTCATCGCCGTCGTCTCAGCCCTCATGATCCGAACGGACCTGCGGCCGGGGTCGGTACCCGCAGATGCCCGGGACGCAGGCCAGGCCGCTGGCGATCCGGGCGGATCCACGGCAGGCGCACCCGGCGCTCCTGCGGTGGCGGGCCGGGGCGTCTTTCGGAAGTTCGCAGCGGAGGCGGCCTCCGGCATCACCTGGCTGTTCCACCGCCGGGAGCTGCGGGGGATCGTCATCCTGGCCACCGTCATCAACCTGGGGCTGAACTCGGCCATCACGGCGGTGGTGTTCGGGCTCCAGCAGCGGGGAGAGACGCCGGCTGTGATCGGCATGGTCTCGGCGGGCATCGGCGTTGGGATGCTGCTGGGGTCCTTCGTGGCGGCGCCCCTGGTCAAGCGGGCCGGTGCGGGGCGGGTCGTCATCGCCGGGCTGCTGCTCATGACCGCCGCCCTGGCCGTGCTGCCGTTCGTCCACGAGGTGCCTGCCGTCCTGGTGGTCCAGGCCGTGGCGATCTTCGGCGGGCCGTCCATCAACGCCGCACTTCTGGGCTACTTCATGGTGGCCGTGCCCTCCGACATGCTGGGCCGGGCCGGCAGCGCCCTGGACCTGCTGACCCTGGGCGCCACTCCCCTGTCCCCGCTCATTGCCGGCTTCGGCTACGCCTGGCTGGGCTGGACGGGAATTCTGTTGGCCTGTGCCGCCACCTGCGCAGCCGCCGCATTTCTTGCCCTGTTCAACAAGGGTCTGCGGTCGCTGCCGGCCTCCAACCACTGGGCGGAGCACGCCGCCGCAATTTCCGCCGCCGCCGGGTAACACACCCGACCCCGCGCCGGGGTGGCGGCGGGCACCCAGGCCGGGTGTCCGCCGTCGGGCATTCATTGCCGGGAATCCCGGAACAGCAGGGCCGCCTGCACCCGGTTTTCCAGCTCCAGCTTCGCCAGGATGCGCGAGACGTGAGTCTTCACGGTGCCCTCGCTCAGGAACAGCGACCGCGCGATCCCGTCGTTGCTCATGCCCTGCGCAATCGCGTCCAGCACCTCGGCCTCGCGCGCCGTGAGCCGCTCGAGCCGGGCCGCCGCGGCATTCGACCTCGCCGCCGCGGCCCGCTCCCGGGTTCGGTCGATCAGCCGCTTCGTCACCGTCGGCGCCAGCATCCCCTCTCCCGCTGCCACGGCCCGGATGGCGTGGAACAGCCGCTCAGGGTCCGTGTCCTTGAGCAGGAACCCGGCCGCCCCGGCCTCGAGCGCGGCGAACACATGGTCGTCAAGGTCGAAAGTGGTCAGCACCAGGACCTGCGGCGGGGCGGGCAGGGCACGGAGGGCGGCGGTGGCCGTGATGCCGTCGCCGCCGGGCATGCGCACGTCCATGAGCACGACGTCGGACCGTTGCGTCTGCGCGCACCTCACTGCCTGCGGGCCGCTGGCCGCCTCGCCCACCACTTCCATGTCGGGGCGGGAGTTGACCATCTTGACGAGGGCCGCGCGGACGAGCTGTTCGTCGTCGGCGACGATGACGCGGATCTTCGCGCTCACTCGGTGGTTCCTTCCGGGGTGCCGCTTGGGGGCTGCTCCGTAAATGGTATGCGGGCCTCCAGCTGAAAACCGGACCAGGTGGGGCCATGTTCCAGGGTTCCGCCCAGAAGCTGGACGCGTTCTCCCAAGCCGACGAGGCCCAGCCCGGCACCCGCAGCGGGTTCGGCCGTGCCCCCGGGGCCGTTGGAGACCACGATGCGCAGTTCCTTGCGGCCGGCGCCGGTGCCGTCGTGTTCGGCACCGTGCGTTTCCAGTCTCACCTCGGCATCTGCCCCGGCGGCATGGCGGGCAACATTCGTGATGCCTTCCTGGACCACGCGGAAGGCCGCCCGGCTGACGGCGTCCGGCAGGTTTTCCCCCAGGTTCGGGTCCGGGTCGTAGTCAACCGCCACCCCGGCCTGGCGCCACTCCTCCAGCAGCCCGGGGATCTGTGCAACCCCCGACGGCGCCGCGCGGACCTGGCCATCGGTTCCGGCAGCAGCGACTCCCGGACGGCTGTTCGCCACGGGAATCCACTGGCTCCCGGCCGACGCTGCATCCGCGCTCGCGGCGCCGTCCTGATGGAGCACGCCGAGGACATCGCGCAATTCGCCCAGGGCCGCGTGTGCTGTTTCGCGGATCAGGCGGGCTGAGCCGGCGGTCTCCTCGTCCGGGGCATCCACTTGCAGGGCTGCGGCCTGGACTGCCACGAGCGACATCCTGTGGGCAAGTGTGTCATGCATTTCGCGGGCGATCCGGTGCCGCTCTGCGAGCCGGCTGTGTTCTACGTCAGCGGCATGCCTGGCCTCCGTCTGGTCTGCCCGCTCCTTCAGGGCATTCAATTGGGCTTCGCGGTGCCGCGCCCGCTGGCCGCGGTACGCTCCCAAAGCCGCAATGGCCGTCAGCATGGCCACACCCAAAAGTGCAATCTGCCAGTCCATCGCCTCCGTGCCGAGCAGGGCCTCTGCGGCCAGTGCCAGTGCCATGACAGCAGCCACCCACCAGTCCAGGCGGCGCCTGGCCAGCAGGAACAGGGCCACGATGAAGGCGAAGCCACTGAGGGACAGGGCTCCAAGGACGGACGTTGCCGCCGCCACCGACCGGGGGAAGCGGTGGCGCCAGATGAGCGCGACCGCACCCAGCGGGGCCAGGAGCGGCGCAATGGCGAATCTGGCCCAGAGCAGGTTCTCGGCCCCGCCGCCGTCGGTCAAGTCGGGGACGGTTCCGCCCTCCAGCCCCATCCCGATGGAGACAAAGGACAGCAGGACATCGGCCACGGCGACTACAAAAATCAGCAGCACGGCCGCCAGGCGGCGGTTCACAACTCGTTTGTTCATGTTCATGCTTCGAGCCTAATTTTCGGTGCAGTGCCGCCACATCCGACTAAAGTTGTCCATTCCGTGAGGCACCGGCGCTGGGTCAGGGACGGGTGATGCGGCGTCGGAGAGAAGCGGGACTTATCTGATGCGGCGTTGGGGAAAAAAGGGACTTATCTGATGCGGCGTCGGGAACGGGGAGGCAAAACGCAAGTGCCGCCGTCGTGCTTCCTGGCGAAAGACGGCGGCGGCACCTGCGGGACGATTGCTAGCGGCGGACCACCGGGTTGGAGAGGCGGCCGATGCCCTCGATTTCAACGTCGTAGCGGTCGCCGGCCTGGAGGAGGTCGACGCCGGCGGGGGTGCCGGTCATGATGACGTCGCCCGGGAGCAGGGTGAAGGCGTGGGAGACGATCGAGACGAGTTCGCGGACGCTGCGCACCATCTGGTTGGAGCTGCCGTCCTGGCGGAGCTCACCGTTGAGCCAGCCCTTGATGTAGACGTCGTCGGGGTCCAGCTCGGTCTCGATCCAGGGCCCGAGCGGGGCGGAGGTGTCGAAGCCCTTGGCGCGGGCCCACTGGCCGTCGCCGGCCTGGACGTCGCGGGCCGTCAAGTCATTGCCGCAGGTGTAGCCAAAGATGACTTCCTCCACGCGGTCTTCCGGGACGTCCTTGCAGATGCGGCCGATGACCACGCAGAGTTCGGCCTCGTAGGAGATTTCCTCGGAGAATTCCGGCAGCACGATGGGCTCGTTCGGGCCGATGACCGAGGTGTTCGGCTTGAGGAACATCAGCGGGTTCTCGGGCACCTCGTTGCCGAGTTCGCGGGCGTGCTCGGCGAAGTTGCGGCCCACGCCGATGACCTTGGAGCGCGGGATGATCGGGGCCACCAGGCGGACATCGTCCAGCGGGTGCTTCTCGGCGGTCCGCTCGATGCCGTTGAAGAAGGGGTCACCCTTGATGACGGTGACGATTTCACTGCCGGACTCCCCTTCCACGATGCCGTACATGGGGTCATTGTCTACTACAAATCGGGCTATGCGCATGTATTTCAGTGTATCGGTTCCAGGCCCGGCCGGTTGTTTGCGAACGACGGCGCCCGGGCCGGTCACTCCGGAGGCTCGCCCAGCAGCAGTATCCGGATCCTGGCAGGAATTCCGGCCGCGACCATGTCCCGCTCCAAGGATTCAATCATGGCTTCCGGGCCGGCTCCGGCACCTGTGCGGGACGCCCAGTCCGGGATGGATGTCCCGGGTGTGAACGCGTACGCGGTGCCATCGTGCTGCGCAAAATAGAAGGAGTCGGCGCCTTCGTGGACCCGGCCGCTGGCGCGGGTGTCGTCGAGCCAGGCCTGCCGGCCGGTCTCGCTGAGCTGGAAGGCCAGCCAGCCGCCGGCACAGTGCACCACCCGGTAATTCTCCGGGTGGGCTGCCATGTCCTCCGCGACCCAGTCACCGCTCCCGGCCACCGTTGTCATCTTGCCGATGCTGCAGTCCGAGCCCTTGTTGGGGTCGTCCACCCCGGCCTCCAGAGGGGGTGCGGGTGTCGCGTCGGGGCTGGCCGGCGCCCCGCCCACCAGGGCCGGGCGCAGCACCGGCAGGAGGCCCAGGTTTTCCTGCAGTTGCCGGTCCATTTCCACGGCCTTCTCAGCCATGGTCCCGCCAACCGGTTCGACGGTGTTCCAGCCGGCGACCGAAAGCTCGGGGTGGAAGACGTAGCCGCCGACGTTGAACCGGGCAAAGTGGTACACCCCGAAAGCCCCTTCGCCCGCCCCCTGGTCCAGGAGCCGCTGGTAGCCGGCGTCAGTCAGTTCAAACGCCAGCCATGAGCCGGCGCAGCCGAGGACCCTGAAGTCGTCGGGGAACTGCTCGATGTTGCCCGCCAGCTGCCCGCCCTGCCCCTCGGCCAAAACGTTCCGGAAGGCGCAGGCCGCCCCGGTGTACGGATCGCTGGGAGGTGCGGCAGGAAGTGCCGGGGACGTGCTCGGCGGCGGCGAGGCCGCTGGGGTGGGGGCCGCCGTCGTGCTTGGTGAAGGAACGGGCGTGGGAATGGCAGGTTGCGGCTTCAGCAGGCCCTCGGCAAGCACACCCAGGAAGCCGGCGGCTGCGATGACGACGACCGCGGCCAGGACGACGGCTGCGGCACGCACCGCAGTGAACCATGGATTGCGCGGCGCAAGCCGGGAGGGGCGTGCGTGGCTGCGGGGCGTGGCGGCCAGGTCCGGCATGGGTGCCGGGGTGGTGGGTGCTGTCTCGTCGGGCACGGGGTTGATGCTGCGCAGCATTGCTTCGATGGGGTCCATCTCAATCCCTCCCGGTGGGGCGGAGCCGTTGGGGCAGCGCCAGTTCAAAAGACTTCCGGGCCCGGTGCAGCCGGACCCTCGCTGTGGCCTCCCGGCAGGCAAGCACCGTGGCGATTTCCGCCAGTGTGAGCCCTTCCCAATAACTCAGGAGCAGGATTTCCCGGTCCTTGTCCCTCAGCTTTTCCAGGGCTGCCGCGATGGCGGCCCTGGATCCGTCGTCACCGCCGCCCTGGGCATTGAGGCGTTCACTTTCACGAAGCCTGTCCTGCAGCTGCGCGGCCCGGGCCCTGCGGCGGTACTCGTTGCCGATCAGGTTCCTGGCCACATTGAGAAGCCAGCCGATGGACGGATCGGGCTCGACGCCGGATTTCTGCCAGGCGATCCGGAAGACATCCGCGGTGATCTCCTCGGCGGCCTGGTCCGAAGAAATCCGGCGTCTGACATAGCCCAGCACGCGCGGGCTGAAAGCCTCATAAAGTGCCAGAAAGCTGTCCTGCTGTGTCTGCGGCACCGGATCCCTCCATCCGTCGTCCTCGTTCACCAGTCTGGTGCAGCCGCGGGGCGGCCGCCACGGTTCAGCAAATGGTGCTGGTGCCCCAGCCTTCACGGAACAGGCTGGTGGTGTTCGATATCTGCCACATCACTGCCACGCAGCTGTTTCCCGGAGCATATTTCTGCAAGGTGGCGTCATTGCTGCCCGCGCCGACGCTGGTTTCAAAGGACGCGCTGCCGCCATCGTGGTCGAAGAGAACGACCCTGTAGGAGTTGCCGGGCGTGAACCCGTACACATTGACCCAGTTGGTGCCGCACGCCGGTGAGTAAACCAACTGGGCCAGGCCCTGGACCTCGTCGTAGACGTCATTGTGCATGCCCCAGGACGTCACCACATGGGCTCCGATGTGGCACCCGGTGGACACGGGGTCGGTGCCCTCAAGCGGGTGGGCGGCCAGGGTCGGCTGCTGGACGGGGTCCGGGCCGGAGGCCTGGTCCGCCGTGGCACCGGCCGGCACTGCCAGTCCCCCTGCCGCCAAAATTGCCGCCGCCGCGGCTGTTCGCATCCACATGGCCATCCTCCTGTTGCCTCAGCTGCCTGTCCGAACGGCCGGTAAATGCCGCCATACCCCCATAGTTTCCGGATCCGGCCCGGACGTTACAGCCCTGTCCAATTCGGCGGCGCCCAGGTGCCGGGCCACAGTGTGGCGGCGGTGCACTACCACCGGCAGAACCGGGTCCCGGGCGTCTTGACCGTGCCGTCACCGGGCCCGACGGCGGAGCTGCCGCTTCCGGCGGAGGCCGCGCGCCGCCGTCGTGCTTCAGGCAGGGCAGGCTCCCCAAAACGGACAATGGCCCCCAAATCACCCTGTGTGGGGTGTTTTGGGGGCCACTTCTGTGAACTGGCGGCAGTTAGAACTGCGGCGGCGCCGGGGGAAGATCCTGCGGTGCCGGCGGGTAGTTGGGCGGCGTGCCCTGCTGTGCGGTGGGGTAGTTCCCGCCCTGGAGGCGCACCAGCTCTGCCGTGTTTTCCGCGGTGCGGATGGTGGCGATGAGCGATTCCAGGCCCACGCGGGCCAGGACCAGGTAGAACACGGCGAGCAGCGGGCCCACGATCACCAGGACAAACAGGCCCAGCCCGATGCCCTCGCTGAACGCGGCAATGACGCCGATCAGGTAGGACAGCGCCACCACCACGATCTGCACAATGTAAACAATGCGGGCAACGCTGGGCGCCACAAACCGCGTAAACGACAAGTCGAACAGTTCTTTCACAATTCCCCCTACAGTCATTTCACCAATGAATACCCCAAGTTCACCACGGCCGCCCAAGCCGGGGGCGGTGCCCCGCCGTCCGGCGTAACAAAAATGCGCCCGTTCCCCCTAAATGCGCCCGGACGTCGGGGCGCATTTAGGGGGAACGGGCGCATAAAACGGGCGGCCGCCGCAAGGCAGGCGGGGGCGCCGCGGACGGGGGCTACGCCAGGCGGGTCAGCCAGCCGTGCAGGTCCTCGATGACACCGGTCTGGATGCCGACCAGCTGCTCGCGGATCGCGGCCGTGACCTCGCCGATGCCCTGGGCAGGCGAGGCAATGGTGCCCTCGGCCGTCTTCAGCTCGCCGATCGGGGTGATGACTGCCGCCGTGCCGCAGGCAAACACCTCGGTGATCTCGCCGGAGGCAACGCCGGAACGCCATTCGTCGATCGTGATCTTGCGTTCCTGAACCTTCAACCCGCGGTCTGCGGCAAGCTGCATGACCGAGGAACGGGTGATCCCATGCAGGATGTGCCCGTTGAGTTCCGGGGTGACGAGCGTGCCGTCCTTGAACACGAAGAAGATGTTCATGCCGCCGAGCTCTTCCACCGCGTTGTCGTTGTGCGGATCCAGGAACAGCACCTGCTTGCAGCCGTTGGCCTCGGCCTCCATCTGGGCCGCCAGCGATGCGGCGTAGTTCCCGCCGCACTTGGCCTCTCCTGTGCCGCCCTCGCCGGCGCGGGCAAAGCTGGTGGTGAGCCAGATGGAGACGGGCTTGAGCTCGCCGCCGAAGTAGTTTCCGGCCGGCGATGCGATCACGCGGTAGGAGACCTCGCGGGCCGGGCGCACGCCCAGGAATGCCTCGGTGGCAATCATGAACGGGCGCAGGTACAGGGCGTCGCCGTCGCGCGAGGGCACCCAGTCCTGGTCCGCCTGCACCAGCTGGCGCAGCGATTCCAGGAATGTCTCCGGCGGCAGCTCCGGCAGGGCCAGGCGGCGGGCGGAGGCGTTCAGGCGTGCGGCGTTGGCCTCGGCGCGGAACGTCCAGATCGAGCCGTCGGCGTGGCGGTACGCCTTCATGCCCTCGAAAATCTCCTGGCCGTAGTGCAGCACTGCCGCGGCCGGATCCATCTGGATGGGCCCGTACGGTTCAATGCGCGCATTCGACCACCCGCCCTGCCCGTCCGCGTCGACCTTGAAATCCACCACGGCCGTGTGGTCGGTGAAATAGTCGCCGAAACCGGGATCGGCCAAAATGGCTTCACGCTCGGCCGGGCTCTTCGGGTTCTGGTTCAGCTGCTGCGAAAAGCTCAGTTCGCTGGCGATCTGGGTCATGCTTCCTCCACAATTTTCTGCCCTGGCAAGTGTCCGGACGCCGCCCCGTGGCGGTGGCTCGTGCCGGCACTCACACGTATTGACTCCAAGCCTACTCCGGGACGCGGACGACGGCGTTAGAGGGATTGCGCGATGGCGTCGCCAATGGCGCTGGTTGGCCTGGGGGACGAGGCATCGCGGGTGGCGATGTCGGCGGCGACGGCAGATTCGATCTTGGTGGCCGCGCCGTGGTGGCCCAGGTGGTGCAGGAGCAGTGCCGCGGACAGGATGGCCGCCGTGGGGTCTGCCTTTTGTTGGCCCGCAATGTCTGGTGCGGAGCCGTGGACGGGTTCAAACATGGACGGAGCTGTGCGGTCCATGTTGATGTTGCCGGATGCGGCCAGGCCGATGCCGCCGGTGACGGCTGCGGCCAGGTCGGTGACGATGTCGCCGAACAGGTTGTCGGTGACGATCACGTCAAAGCGGGACGGGTCGGTGACCAGGAAGATCATGGCCGCGTCCACGTGCAGGTAGTCAACCGAGACCTGCGGGAATTCCTTCGCCACGGCCTCGACCGTGCGCTTCCACAGGTGGCCTGCGTAGACGAGCACGTTGTGCTTGTGCACGTAGGTCAGCTTCTTGCGGGGGCGCTCGTTGGCGCGGCGGAAGCCGTCGCGGACCAGGCGCTCGACGCCGAAGGCGGTGTTGACTGAAACTTCCGTGGCAACCTCGTGCGGGGTGCCCTTGCGCAGCACGCCGCCATTGCCGACGTAGGGGCCCTCGGTGCCTTCGCGGACGACAACGAAATCAATGGTGCCGGGGTTCGCCAAAGGCGAGGGAACGCCGTCGTACAGGAAAGAAGGGCGCAGGTTGACGTAGTGGTCCAGGCTGAAGCGCAGCTTGAGCAGCATCTCGCGCTCGATCAGGCCCGAGGGGATGGACGTGTCGCCGGGGGCCGCGCCGACAGCACCGAAGAGGATGGCGTCGTGTCCGCGCAGGGCTTCGATGGTGGATTCGGGGAGCGTTTCGCCGGTGGCCAGCCAGTGCTCGGCGCCGAGCTTGTAGTCGGTGAGCTTGAGCTCGAGGCCATCTGACGCGGTCACGGCCTGCAGGACCTTGACGGCCTCGGCGGTGACTTCGGGGCCGATCCCATCGCCGGCGATGACGGCAATGTCGATCGCGGAGGGGGCGGGTGCGTTAACTGCAGTGTCATTCGATGCGCTCATGGATTCAGCCTACGAAACCATCCACATGATGGGCAAAGCATCTCACTATTTGAGACTTGATGGGGTGCTTGCGGGGCGGTTGCCAGGCGGCGGGGTTGAGGCAGCAGAAGACACCAAGCAGCTGGCTCAGCCGGACGGCGTGTCCACCAGACCCCGCTCCCCCGCCCAGACCCCGCTCCCCCGCCCCGGCAGAATCCGCGCCCTTGCACCTGCGCCCTGCAGCCCTGCCGCGCCTGTGGCCCGGAACACGCCGGAATCTCCACCCGCGGCACGATGCTGGCGCCCACCGCACAGCCTAAGGTTGAAGGTGTGATCATGCATTCCATCTACGACTGGTTCCGGCGGCACCGCTTTGCCGTGGACTTTGTCCTGATGTCCGTGCTGTGGCTCGTGGTGATCCCTTTCAGCCTCGCCGACGGCGGCTACTCCAGCACCCTGCTCGACATGCTCGTGGCGGGCACCTTCGCCACGGCGCTGATAGTGCCGCTGGCCTGGCGCCGCACCCGCACCGTCATGGCCGGCTCCATCATCGCCGGCGTTGCCATCGCGCAGTGGGCTCTCAATGTACAGCCCCTGCCGGCCGACATCGCGGTACCTCTGGTTGTCTACGCCCTGGCCGCATTCGGCCCCCGCTGGGCAAGCCTGAGCGGCCTGGCCCTGGCCCTGCTCGGCGCCATCATGCTGGTCACGCGCTACTTCTACGAATTCTCCACCATCAGCCTGAGCGACCTGCCCTACACCGTCATCACGGTCCTGATGGTCTGGGTGCTGGTGCTGTTCAGCTGGACCTCCGGCGACCTCACCCGCACCAAGCGGCTGCGCGAGCAGGCCCTCTCCGACCGCGCCCACCGCCTGGAAATTGAGGCCCAGCATGAGCGCGAGCTGGCCGCCAGCGACGAGCGCGCCCACATCGCCCGCGAGATGCACGACATCGTGGCCCACTCCCTCTCCGTCATCATCACCCAGGCCGACGGCGCCCGCTACGCCTCCGTGGCCAACCCCGAGATCGCACCCGAAACGCTCGCCACGATCGCCGCCACGGGCCGGTCGTCCCTGCAGGAAATGCGCCGCCTGCTGGGCGTGCTGCGCGGCGGCGACGAAGCATCCACACGCCCCCTTCCCGGCTTGGGCGACCTCGACGAACTCCTCCTCGGCACCCGCGCCGCCGGCCTGCCGGTCGACTTCAGCGCACTCGGCGACCCCCGGCGCCAGCTCCCGCCCGGAGCCGAGCTCACCGCGTACCGCGTGGTCCAGGAGGGCCTGACCAACGTCATGAAGCACGCCGGCCCCAACGTCACCGCCTCCGTGGCGCTCGCCTGGAACGCCCGCGGCCTGGAGATCACGGTCCGCGACGACGGCCGCGGCGCCACCGCCGCCCTCGCCACGGCACCGGTCCCGCGCGTCCCGTCCCCCAAGGTTCCCGCCATGTCCGCGCCGGCCGGCACCAAGGCAGAGTCCGACGTCGGCCATCACCCGGGCGCCCGGCCCACCGATGCGGTCCCCGCCCAAGGCGGCGGAAACGGCCTGCGCGGCATGTCCGAGCGGGTGCGGCTGTATGAGGGCACGCTGTCGGCGGGCCCGGTGGCGGGCGGCGGTTTTGGCATTGCAGTTTTCATCCCCTATTCGGAGCATTGATTCATGAGCACTCTTTCCCCCATCCGCGTGGCCCTGGTGGACGACCAGCAGCTGGTCCGGTCCGGCTTTGGCATGCTGATCAATTCCCAGCCCGACCTCGAGGTGGTGCTGCAGGCCGGCAACGGCATCGAGGCGCTGGCCGGGCTCGCCGCGACCGCCGCCGACGTGGTGCTCATGGACGTGCGCATGCCCGGGATGGACGGGCTCGAGACCACGCGGCGGCTCATGGAGCGGACCAAGGCGGCGCCTTCCGGGTCGTGGCTGTCGGAGCTGAAGATCGTGGTGCTGACCACGTTCGACCTGGATGAGTACGCCCTTGCGGCCATCCAGGCCGGGGCCAGCGGCTTCCTGCTCAAGGACGCGCCGCCGGAGGAACTGCTCGGAGCCATCCGGACGGTATTTGCCGGGGACGCGGTGATTGCGCCCTCCACCACGCGGCGGCTGCTGGACCATGTTGCGCCCATGCTGTCCGCGCCGAGCCCGGCCAACGACGCCAACGCCGCCGCCGTCGCCTCGCTGACCGCGCGCGAGCACGAGGTGTTTGTGCTGATCGCCAACGGCCTCTCCAACCCCGAGATCGCGGCACAGCTGTTCGTCTCCGAGGCCACGGTCAAGACGCACGTGGGGCACATCCTGGCCAAGCTCAACGCCCGCGACCGCGTGCAAGTGGTTGTCATCGCGTACGAGACAGGCATCGTCACCCCGCGCTGACCCCGCCCGTCGCCCGCGCGCCCGCCACGGGCCCTCCAGCCACCCTTCCGATGCTCTTCAAACGCCGCGGTCAAACGCCGCATCAGATATGCCGCATTTTTCACGATCCCCGCATCATGTAAGTCGCTGTCTTGGCGAACGCGGCATCACCTGCAGCCGGCTATTCCAACTCAGAGATCGGGGCCAGGCTGTTCCTGGTGGAAGGCACCGTCAAGGGCCATGTCAGCTCCATCCTGATCAAGCTGGGTGCGCGCAACCGTGTGCAGGCAGCCGTCATGGCGTACCAAGGTGGCGTTGTCCCCCAGGGTTAGGCAATGGCGGATTCCGCCGCCCGCGTCCACGGCGTGCCAACCGCTGCTGGGGGTGTCGCTTCCAGTGCGGTGGCCCGGATGACGACAGTGCGGAGGACGGCGCCCAACCAGTGGACAGGGCCGAATTACCCTTGTGTGAGGTGCCGGTTTCTCGTCTCAATCAGCCTCTGCATATAGCGGGCCAGGACCAGCTTTTCGACGAGAAGCCCGATCCCGCCAAAGGGTGCTGCGAACTCAATGCGATCAATCATTGTGGTTCCGCCTGAATCCTGCCTGAACTCGTGGACGTGACGGAACCTCAGGAATGGGCCCTTGACCTGCTCATCGGTAAATGAATTGGGAATTTCCATTTGTGTTATCCGACTCGTCATTCGCATCGGCACCCCAAAATGCCAAGCCCGCCAGGTCACTTCCTCCCCCAAAGAAATGAAGCCAGAGGTGACGCCAGCCACGGCCTTTTCACGAGCATGCGACATCGAGTCTTTATGGGCATCAATGCTGCGGGCAAGGTCAAACAGCTGTGCTTGCGGCATGCTGGTCCGCGTGGTGCGCACGAAGGAGACTGTCATGGTCAGAGTATGTCAGGTGGCTTGTTCCTGGCCGAATCGCCCTCAAGCGAGAGCTGGCCGGGGACCTGCTGACAACTTCCAGCCCCTCAGGGCTGCGTCCGGGCCCGCCCTGCCCGCGCCAGCCGCACCAGCTCCGGGACGGCGCGCTCGGCAAACGCCTCGTAGTCTGCCGGGGTGTTGTAAAGGTGGGCCGAGAGCCGAAGGTAGCCCACGCCGTCGAACTGGGTAATGGCAGTCTCAAAACCCAGCGAGCCTGACAGCATGGTGCGGATGGCCCCGACATCGGCCCCGGGCCACGGCAGGCCGTCCGGCAGCCGGACCAGGCGCAGCGGCCCCACGGGCATGCCCACCTCGACCGCCGCCGGCACGCCGTCGAGGGCGGCAAAGGCCTGGGCAATCACGTCCGCCCCGTAGCCGGCCAGCTGGGCGGCGTAACTGCGGAAGGTGTCCCAGCCAAAGCGTTCCCCGATGCTCTCCAGCGATGCCGACGCAGCCAGCCACGGCGTCACATCCTGTGTCCCCACGTGGTCAAAGCTGTCCGGGAACGCGTGCGGATAGCCCCATGAATCGATGAGCGGGCGGAGGTGTTCCCGGAAGGGGCCGCGGGCCACAAGCGCGGCGGTCCCCCTCGGTGCACAGGAAAATTTGTGCAGGTTGCCGATCCAAAATCCGTCAACGTCCGGCACGGGGCTGGCCAAAACGCCCGGTGCATGGGCGCCGTCCACCAGCACAGGGACGCCGAGCTCCTTCGCCGCGGCGGCAATTTCCTCCACGGGCAGGCGGCGGGCCGTGGCCGAGGTGATCTGGTCCACGACGATCAGCCCCGTGCGCCCGCCCACCTGTTCCATGACTCGTTCGACGGCGAGGGCCGCGTCCGCGTCCAGCGGCACCTCGGCGGTGCGCACCAGGCCGTTGTGCCTCCGTGCGATGCGCCGGGCACCTTCCGTGACGGCGCCGTAGCCGTGGTTGGTGACCACGATCTCCACGCCGTCGCGGAACGGCAGGGAGTTGTACACGGCGCTGGCACCCGCGCTGGCATTGGTGACCAGGGCGAGGTCGCCGGCCCGGACCCGCAGGTGCTCCGCGATGCCAGCCCGCGCAGCGGCCAGCCTCGCCGGCTGCCCCTTGAACCAGGTGCACGGGTTGGCCTCCATCTCGCGGCGCAACTCAAGGGCGCGCTCCTGCGCAACCCGGGGAACGGCGCCAAAGGATCCGTGGTTCAGGTGTATGGAGTCCGGCGCCAGGGTCCAGTCGGCAACGGCCGGTTCCCCTTCCGGAGTCAGCACGGAGGACGGGGCGGTTGGCGCGGTACTGGGCACGGCTGGCTTTCGCTCGAACGGATGGAGGCTGCAGGCTGGCCCACATCAAGGCAGAAGCCGGCATTGTCGATTAATCCTACGTCGTCCCCGCCGGCTGCCGGTGGAACGCCAAGGCACGCCCCGGGCACGACGGCGCCCCGTCACCTGCGCGCTGCGGCCGCAGTCGCCGGCGGTTCGCTGGAAGGCGGGCTGCGCCGTCGTCAATCCTGGCGGAAGCGCCACTCCAGCTGCGGCCAGGCACGGGACAGGCGCTGCAGGGTCTCCCGCTCCGGCGGAATCCCGCCGGGAACCTCCCGGCCCGGCATGAAGCGGACCGTTGTGCCGGTGGTGCCGTCGGCGGGGACGGGAAGCAGGGCGGCCGGAACACCCCGTTCGTAGCGCTGCGTCCACGAGCCGTCCAGGCGGCGGTTGGTGTGGACCAGCCAGGTGCTCAGCGCCGACACGACGGACATGCCTCGGCGCGCGAACCCGTCCGGGAGCATCTCGGAGGCGGGGCCGTCGAAGAAACGCAGGTCCTTCGTGGACATGACGGGCTTCTTGACGGGCTGGCCGGAGGCATCCAGGCGCGTGTCGGTGCCGCGGCCGTCATCGGCGACTGACCAGGAGCCGTCGGCATGCGCCGTGACGGTGCAGAGCCCCCGGGCCCCGCGGTCCTCGGCCTCATCCACGGGGTGGGCCGCCACTTCCAGCAGCAGGTGCCACACCCCTCCGGGTGCGTACCGGCCCGGGTCCGCCGCGATCGAGGCCAGGTGCGCGGTGTCGACGGCCGCGGCCCAGTCGTGGGTGGTGTTGGTCCAGGGGTTCGGCGAGATGGCCATGCCCCAGTCTATAAAATCTCCCTTGTTCCCTTCCTGGGGCACGACGGCGGGAAGCCAGCTTTTCGGCAAAGAGGCTGCCCTCCCGCCGCCGTGCCCTGGCGTGGGACTTCGCAGGCGTTGGCGAAAAACACGGCACAACCCCTACTGATGCGGCGTTGGCCGTATGTGGCACTTATGTGATGCGGCGTCGGAGAAAAACGCGACTTATGTGATGCGGCGTCGGAAGGGGAGGCGGCGCGGGCCTGGACGGCGCCCGGGGCTACGCTTGGTGTGTGCCACAGACCTTGAGCCGCGCAGAGGCCATCTCGCTGCGCATGCACCGCCACAACCTGTGGTCGCCCCTGCCTGCGAGCGCCGGCGGCGTGGTCGAGCGCCATGTCGCCATGCAGGCGCAGGACTATGCCTACGCCTTGTGGGGCATGGCACGGCGCAGGCTGCCCACGGCGGAAGGCAACAGGGCCGCGGACCTCGCGTCCGCCGTCGACCGCGGCGAGATCCTGCGCACCCACGTGCTGCGGCCCACCTGGCATTTTGTGTCGCCGGCCGACGCACGGTGGCTGCTTGAACTCACGGCCCCGCACGTGCACCGCACGAACAAGCTGTATTACGGCAAGTCCGGGCTGGACGGGCAAACCCTGTCCGCGGCGCATGGCGTGCTGGCTGCGGAGCTGGCCAATGGCCGCCACCGCACGCGCCGGCAGTTGCAGGATGCCCTGGTGCGCTCGGGCATCGAGGCGTCGGGCATCCGGCTCAGCTACATCTTGATGCATGCCGAGCTGGAGCGGCTGGTGATCAGCGGCGCTTCCCAGGGCAGGCAGCGCGGCTATGCCCTGTTCGACGAGCGCGTTCCCGGCCATGTGCCCGGCGCACCCGCGGACCGGGACGGTGCGTTGAAGGCCCTCGCGGAACGGTACCTTGGCACGCGCGGGCCGGTGGGTGTCAAGGATTTTGCCGTGTGGAGCGGCCTGCCCATGGCCGATGCCCGTGCCGGCGTGGTGTCGGCGGTGGAGGCATCCCCCAGACGTTTTGAGCCCTGCGTGGTGGACGGCATGTCCCTGTGGTGGGAACCGTCGGGAGTGATTCCTGCACCGGCGGCTCCGCGGGTGGACCTGCTCCAGTGTTATGACGAGTATGTGATGTCGTACTTTGAGTCGAAGCCGCTGATCTTCATGCAGGCAGGGCCCGGCCCTGCTCCGGCAGCCGCCTTCTACCACCCGGTGCTCATCGACGGGGTGATCGCGGGCACGTGGAAATATGCCCCCTCCCCCGGTGCTGCCCGGGTCCTGGTGGCTCCCCTGCGGCACCTTGCCACCGCGGAACGGCTGGCAGTCGAAGCGGCAGCTGCGGATTTCTCCGCCTTCCACGGGCTGCCCGGCGCGCTGGAGTGGGTGTAACGCACGGGCACAGTTGGCCCCGGACCGGTTCGAACAATACCCCCGGGGTATGTAGACTGGTCAGTAAATATACCCCCTAGGGTATTCAGGTCTAAGGAGAACCCATGTGCCGAGCCGTTAATTGCAAGAGCTGCAACAAGACCACCTGGGCCGGTTGCGGCAACCACGTGGATGCCGTCATGGCCAACGTTGCCCGGGCAGACCGCTGCAGCTGCGACCGCAACGCACCCAAGGCGCCCGCTGCCTCCTCCGGCAACTGGTTCAGCCGCCTGTTCGGAAAATAGCCGCCTTCGGAAGCGTCCGGCGAAGGAACCGTCGCTACAAATGCAGGCGGTAAAAACGGAACACCGCGAACCCCTTGATGGGGAGGCGCTCCACGGATGAAAAGCCTGCAGCCGCTGCATACCCTTCCAGCACCGGCGCCCTCATGACCGTTCCAGTGCCCGCCGACCCCGGCGTGGACAGGCTGTCGGGCAGGCAGATGAACAGGCTGTAGGCGTACATGAGCCGTTCCAGTTCGTCCGCGTCGGGAGCAAAGGCATCGGCGACGGCCTCGTCCATGACCACCACCACGCCGTCGGGCTTCACCATGGCACGGACGGAGGCCAGCACCTGCACGGGAAACGGCATGTCGTGCAGCGCCTCAAAGATGAAGACGGCGTCCTGGCTGGCGGGTGCCACGGGATCCGCCGCGTCGGCAATGCGGAACGTGGCCCGGCCCTCCAGGCCGCTGCGGCGGGCGTGCTCCCGTGCCCACTCGATGGAGGGCCCGTCAATGTCGATTCCGACGACGGCGGCCCCCGGGTAGGCCCTGGCCAGCGCCAGCGTGGACCAGCCGCAGCCGGCACCCAGGTCGGTGATGCGCGCGCCCGGCCGCGACAGCACCTCATGGATGGCCGGTGCCGATGCCAGGGCCGGGCCCAGCCGCTTTTCAAACCACGGCCGGTTGCCGTCGAACTGGGCCTCGCGCGCCTCGTCGCCAATCTCCGCCCAGCCAACGCCGCCGCCATGCCGGTAGGCCTGCAGCAGGTCCGGCAGTTGGGCCACCCCGGCCCGGAGCATCCGCACCATCGGCAGCACCGCCGAGAGCGAGTCCGGCTGCAGCAGCACCTCGGCCGCGCCGGGCGGCAGCGTGAACCGGCGGGCGGGCTGCCCGGCACCGCCCGGACCAGCTGGAACCACGCCAACGAATCCCGCGGCAGCCTGCTGTTCCAGCCATTCACGCGCATAGCGTTCCTGCGTTCCGGTGGCTGCCGCAAGTTCATCCGGGGACAACCCGGCACTCCCGGCCGCGTCCAGGGCTGCGTACCAGCCAAGCCCGTCGCCGAGCACAATGCTCGACAGCTCCGCGAAACCGAGCAGGGCATTGACCACCCTGTCCGAGTACGCCTCCACCACGCCGTCCGGCACCTGGACCATGGCAACAATTCTCCTCCCTGCAACGCCCCCTGAAAAGAATGACCGCGACACCGGCCTTCCCTCACCCCGGGTGGCGGCGGGCGGGCGGGTGGCGCCGCGGCGGCATCGGGCGGGCAGCGCCGCGGCGGGAGCCCGGAGCACCCCGGCGCACGGCGCCTCCACCCACGGTAGGAGGGTCCGGCGTCGAACTTCCGCCCGATATCCGACCGCGCTCCGATCCGCGCCACCCGGGCCGGAAATAGGCTGGTGCCATGACCATCACAACTGAGCACAACCAACGCACGCTGGCGGTTCAGGCCCGCGGCCTGCGCAAGACCTACGGCAAGGGCGAGACCGAGGTGACGGCCCTCAAGGGCGTGGACCTGGAGTTCCCGGCAGGGCAGTTCACCGCCATCATGGGCCCGTCGGGCTCCGGAAAATCCACGCTGATGCACTGCCTCGCAGGCCTCGACACCGTCACCGCCGGCACCATCCACCTGGGCGACACCGAGCTGACCTCGCTGAACGACAAGGATTTAACACAGCTGCGCCGCGACCGGATCGGCTTCGTTTTCCAGGCATTCAACCTGGTCCCCACGCTGACCGCCGAAGCCAACATCACCCTGCCCGTGGCGCTGGCTGGCGGCACCGTGGACAAGGAGTGGTTCACATTCATCACCTCCACGCTGGGCCTGACCGACCGACTGGCGCACAAGCCGCATGAGCTCTCCGGCGGCCAGCAGCAGCGCGTCGCCGTGGCCCGCGCCCTGCTCACCCGCCCCGACGTCATCTTCGGCGACGAGCCCACCGGCAACCTGGATTCGCGCTCCGGCGCCGAGGTCCTGGGCATGCTGCGCCGCTCCTCGCGCGAGATGGGCCAGAGCATCATCATGGTCACGCACGACCCCGTCGCCGCCTCCTATGCCGACCGCGTGGTCCTGATGAACGACGGCGCACTCGTGGGCGAACTCGAGAACCCCACCGCCGAAACCGTGCTGGCCTCGCTGGCATCGCTGGGGGCGTAGTCCATGCTGCAGGTAGCCCTGAGCCAACTTAAGACGCACTCGCGCCGCTTCATCGCCATCACGCTCGCCGTGCTGCTGGCGGTCGCGTTCCTCTCCGCCACACTGATGGTCAATGCCTCCACCGAGGCGTCGCTGAAGGCGTCCATCGGGCAGGCATACTCCACCGCCGACCTCGTCATCTCACCTCCCGGCAACGAGCCGCTCACGACGGCGAACGCGGACTCCGCGGCCTCCTCGCCTTTGGTCTCCGCCTCCTATGCCCAGCGCATGGTCTACGTGGACAGCAGCCTCGGTTCCGCCACGGTGGCTTCCTTCATCCGCAGCGTGCCAAATGACCCCGCACTGGAATCTGTCCCCTTGAACTCCGGAGCCTGGCCTTCGCGCGAAGGCGAGATTGTGGTGGACTCGGTCACGGCTGAACGCAACTCCCTGTCCGTGGGCAGCAAGGTCACCCTGACGGGCCAGCCTGCCCCGCCCGCGGAAGGCCAGGAAGGAACCCCGGTGGAGCCGGAGGTGGCCGCGACGGTCACGGGCATTTCGGCCACGTCGAAGGATCCGCAGATGTCCGGCATGGCGCAATTTGTGGGCACCACCGCGGATGTGGAGGCGCTCGGCGCCGCAAGTCCGGGCTATGGGGCCATCCTGGTCAAGGTTGCACCCGGAGTCTCCATCTCCGACGCGAAGAACGGCCTGTCCACGGCCCTCTCGCTCCCCGTTGACTCGGTCCAGACACCGGATGAGAAGACCACAGAGATGGTTGCCGGCTTCACCGGCGGCCAGGACCAGCTGACGATTGTTCTGCTGGCCTTCGCCGGCGTGGCCCTGCTGGTCTCCGCCCTGGTGGTTTCCAACACCTTCTCGGTGCTGGTTGCCCAGCGCACCCGTGAGCTGGCGCTGCTGCGCTGCATCGGCGCCAGCCGCCGGCAGGTGCGCAACTCGGTGATGCTCGAAGCGCTTCTGGTGGGCTTCACAGCCTCCGTGCTGGGCGTGCTGTTTGCCGTGGGCACGATGGCACTCGTCCTGACGCTGCTGAGCCAGAATCCCGACTTCAGCTTCGCCACCCTGGCGGTGCCGCCGTCCGCCGTCATCGCGGGGCTTGTGGTGGGCACGCTGCTCACCGTCCTGGCCGCGCTGGTTCCTGCCCGTGCCGCGACGGCGGTTGCCCCGCTGGCAGCGCTGCGCCCGGCCGACGACATCTCGGTGCACAATTCCGGCGGGCGGCTGCGCCTGGGCATTGGCATCCTGCTGCTGCTCGCCGGCGGTGCGGGTCTGGTGTACGGCGGAATTTCAGCCAACCTGCTGATTGCCCTGCCGGCCGGCGCCGCCTCGTTTGTCGGCTTCCTCATGGCGGCCACGTTGTTCGTGCCGAAGCTGGTGTCCCTGGCCGGCAGCCTCGCCGCACCGGCCGGAGTTCCCGGAAAAATGGCCGCAGCCAACGCTGTGCGCAACCCCCGGCGGACCACGGCGACGGCGTCGGCCCTCCTCATCGGCGTCACGCTCGTGACCATGATGATGACCGGTGCCGCGACGGCCCGGCATGCCTTCGACACCGAACTGGACGCCATCTACCCTGTGGACGTCACGGTCGAGTCGTTCCCCGGCGATCCCGCCATCACCGACCAGGCCGTGGCCGCCGCCGCAGCCCTTCCCGGCGTCGAGCACATTGCCCGGCTGGAACTGGTGGGCATGGTGACGGCCGGGGACACCCAACTGCCGGCGTATGGCATTTCCGACTCGGACGCCGCGGCGCTCCTGGCCAACCCGGCCAACCGCCCCGCCGGCACGTCCGTGGTCCTGCCGTCCAGCCTCACGGCGACGACCGCAACCCTGGCGGCCGGCACGCAGACCACCAACCTGACAGCCACGCCCGGCACGAACAACGGAGGCACGGCCCTGGTGTCGCTGGGTTCCTTCACGCCGCTGGCGGCCGGAGACCCCCTGCGCACCCAGGAGGCTGCCCCGCTGTGGATCTCCGTGGACCAGTCGCTGGACACCAACGAACTGATGGACCTGCGCACGTCACTGGCTTCCGCGCTTGGCGTCAATGAGTACATGGTCTCCGGAGCCGTATTGGAGAAGGCCATGTTCAGCCAGGTCATCAACATGCTGCTGCTGGTTGTGACCGGATTGCTGGCAGTGGCCGTGTTCATTGCGCTGATTGGTGTTGCGAACACGCTGTCGCTGTCGGTGCTGGAACGAACCCGTGAGAATTCACTGCTGCGTGCGCTTGGCCTGACCCGCGGACAGTTGCGCGGCATGCTGGCGCTGGAAGCGGTGCTGATTGCGGGCGTTGCCGCCGTCATCGGCTCGGTGCTGGGCACCCTCTACGGCTGGGCCGGGGCGCAGTCGGGGCTCGGCACCTTCACCGAAGTCACCGCAGTGGTTCCGTGGGGCCAGATCGGGGCGGTTGTGCTGGTGGCTGCCGTTGCCGGGCTCCTCGCCTCCGTGGTGCCGGCACGCCGTGCGGCAAAGCTCTCCCCCGTGGAAGGCCTGGCCATGGACTAAACGATACGAACCAAGGCGTACTGCGCAGATGAAGCCGGTCCCGCGTTTTGATCCCGAAATCCCGGGGTCAGAACGCGGGACCGGCTTCATTTCTCGCCGTTTCAACGCCACCTCCCCGCCTGGCGCCCTTTTCACCCACGAGGCGCCGCCTCCGCCCCTGCACATGCCCACGACCGTGCTGTTGCATCCTCCATGTCGGCATTGTCATTCCTCCACAGCCAGCCCTACACGCCACGTTGTTCACATTCCGAACAGTGGCACTGACGGGGAGTTTGCTCCAGTGCAACGCTGAATTCATGAACAAGCCACGCCTCATATTCAGTTCCGATCTCGCCTTGACCGGCCAAGATCCCCGTTCCCTGGCAAAGCTCTGCAAGAAGGGCGTGCTCAAGCGCGTCAGGCAGGGGATCTATGTCAAGGCGTCCGAGTGGGCTTTGCTCACGCCAGCAGGCAAATACGGTTTGCAGGCCGACGCCTTCCGCCACTTGGCCCGGACAGAGCCGGTCTACTGCCACCTGACAGCGGGTCTGTTGTGGGGGCTGTGGATCGTCGGCACGCCGGAGGAACTGATGGTACGCACGGAAGTCACCACGGGCGGGCAAAGCCGCAACGGTGTCCGTCGCAAGATAGGGGCGCCAACGGACAGGGTCCTGCGCTGTGGCCAGTTCTTGATCACCGACAAACTCACCACCACCATTGCCTTGATCAGCAAGTTCGCATTTCCCGCTGCCGTCGCCGTTTGCGACTCCAGTCTGCGCCCCAAGAACCCTCGCGGACAGGTCAACACCTTTGTCCCGGCCTCGCAGGAATCCACGGCAGTAGCGGTGTGGGAAATGGACGAACCGCAAGGAGATCCGCTGACCAAGGACCTGCTCTTGGCTGCCGCGCAGCAGCTGCCCAGTCAGGCAGCCAGAGATCGAACAATCGCCGTCATCAACTTTTCCTCACCACTGTCGGGATCAGCCGGTGAGTCACTGAGCCGGGCCAAGATGTTCCAGCTTGGCTTTCCCACGCCCGTCCTGCAAAAGGAGTACCGACTCCGGGATGGCAGGAATGCTGCTGTTGATTTCTGGTTCGAGGAGCTCAATCTCGCGGGTGAATTTGATGGCAAGGCAAAGTACCTGCGCCAAGACTGGAGCGGCGGCTCCATGGAGGAACGGCTCTGGAAAGAAAAGCAGCGTGAAGACGACATCAGGAGCCAAGGAGTCAGGTTTGTGCGATGGACCTGGCGAGTGGCGTCTGACAAAAACCTGCTGGAACAGGTTCTGCGGCAGGCTGGCCTGCCACAGAAAACAAACCACAGACGCAAATGATCCCGGTCCCGCATTCTGATCCCGGGATTTCGGGGTCAGAATGCGGGAACGGGATCATTTTCACGATGCGGGCGTGAAGCTACGCCTCCTCGGCCGGCTCCTCATACTTGGGGAAGATCGGCGCCGGGGCGGGCAGGACTGTACCGGGCACCAAGGGTGCCGCAATGGCAGCGAACTGCCGAACGGCGTCGTCCTCGGTGGAACCCTGGCCCAGGACCGTCAGCAGCTTCGCGGCGGCGTCGGGCATGACCGGCTGCACCAGGATGGAGACGATGCGCAGGATCTCCAGCGTCACATAGAGCACGGTTTCCATGCGGGGCACGTCCGTCTTGCGCAGCACCCAAGGGGCCTGGTCGGCAAAGTAGGCGTTGGTGTCGCCAAGCACGTGCCAGATCTTTTCCAGCGAGCCGTGGAAGTCCTGCACCTGGTAGGCGTGGCGGGAGTGCTCCAGCAGTTCGCGGGCGGCGCCCAGGATCGCCTCATCGGCTTCCGTGAAGGCACCCGGCGTGGGCACAACGCCGTCGCAGTTCTTGGCCACCATGGACAGCGACCGCTGCGCCAGGTTGCCGAGGTTGTTGGCAAGGTCGGAGTTCATGCGGCCCACCACGGCGTCGTGGTTGTAGGAGCCGTCCGCACCGAAGGGGACCTCGCGGAGGAGGAAGAAGCGGACCTGGTCCAGGCCGTACTGGGCGACCCAGTCGGCCGGGGCCACCACGTTGCCCAGCGACTTGGACATCTTCACGCCGTTGTTGTGCAGGAAGCCGTGGATCATGACGCGCTTGGGCAGCTCGATCCCGGCGGACATGAGGAACGCGGGCCAGTAGACGGCGTGGAAGCGGGAGATGTCCTTGCCGATGATGTGCACGTCGGCCGGCCAGTACTTCTTGAACGCTTCGGAATCCACGTCGGGGTAGCCCACGCCGGTCAGGTAGTTGGTCAGGGCGTCCACCCACACGTACATGACGTGCTTGTCGTTGCCGGGGACGGGGACGCCCCAGTCGAAGGTGGTGCGGCTGACGGAGAGGTCCTCGAGGCCGCCCTTGACGAAGCTGATGACCTCGTTGAAGCGGGTGCGGGGGGCGCCGAAGTCGGGCTGGTCGGCGTAGAGCGCCAGGAGCTTGTCCTGGTAGTTGGAGAGGCGGAAGAAGTAGCTTTCCTCCTCAGTCCAGGTCAGTTCGGTGTCGGTGACCTTGGAGTAGCGCTTGCCGTCCTCGCGCAGTTCGGTCTCGTCCTCGCCGTAGTAGGCCTCGTCGCGGACCGAGTACCAGCCCTCGTACTTGCCGAGGTAGATGTCCCCGGCCTCTTCCATCTTCTTCCAGATGGCCTGCGAGGCGGCGTAGTGGTCGGCGTCCGTGGTGCGGATGAAGCGGTCGTAGGTGATGCCGAGGGCCTTGTGCGTCTCCTTGAAGATCGTGACGTTGCGGTCCACGAGCTCCTTGGGCGTCATGCCCTCCTTCTCGGCCGTCTGCGCAATCTTCATGCCGTGCTCATCCGTGCCCGTCAGGAACATCACGTCGTACCCGTCCAGGCGCTTGAAGCGTGCCATGGCGTCGGTGGCGATGTATTCGTAGGCGTGCCCGATGTGCGGATCGCCGTTCGGGTACGTGATGGCGGTGGTCAGGTAGTAAGGCGTCTTGGCCGTTTCAGAAGATGTCACCCCCCAAATTTACCGTGAACCCCGTCAAACACCGATTCGTGGCCCTTTCCATGGGCCCTCCGTACGTTAAAGTCCGACGGCGGCACCCGGGTGAGCCGAAAAACTCACCCAAGTGCCGCCGTCGTCCGTCAGAACGCTCAGTCTTCCAGGTCGACCTCGCGGGCCATGGAGGCGCCGATCTCGGCCTTGATGGCTTCGAGCAGTTCCTGCGGGACGGAGCTGTCCACAGTGATGAGGGCCAGGGCCTGGCCGCCTTCGCTGTGGCGGGCAACCTGCATGCCGGCGATGTTGACACCGTTCTCACCGAGGAGACGGCCCAGGGTGCCCACGACGCCGGGGCGGTCCGCGTAGGAGATGACCAGGAGGTGGTCGCTCATGGGGATTTCCAGCTCGTAGCCGTTGACCGCGACGATCTTCTGGATCTGCTTCGGGCCTGTCAAGGTGCCGGAGACGGAGATCTGTGAATCGTCGGACAGGGCGCCGCTGATGGTCAGCACGTTGCGGTAGTCGGCGGATTCCAGCGTGGTGATCAGGTTCGTCTTGATGCCGCGCTGCTCGGCCAGGACCGGAGCGTTGACGTAGGAGACCTGCTCGGACACGACGTCCTTGAAGACACCCTTGAGAGCGGAGAGCTCCAGGGCCTTGACGTCGAGGGCGGCAATTTCGCCGGCCACGGTGACGTCGATCTGGGTCACGGAGGCGTGGGTCAGCGCGGTGAAGATGCGGCCCAGCTTCTCGATCAGCGGGATGCCGGGGCGAACGTCGGAGGCGATGACGCCGCCAGCGACGTTCACGGCATCCGGCACCAGCTCGCCGGCCAGGGCCAGGCGCACGGACTTGGCCACGGAAATGCCGGCCTTTTCCTGTGCCTCGTCGGTGGAGGCACCCAAGTGCGGGGTGGCGATGACGTTGTCGAGTTCCAGGAAGTCGACGTCGGTGGCCGGCTCCTTGACGAACACGTCAATGCCGGCGCCGGCGATTTCGCCGTCGCGCAGGGCAATGTTCAGGGCTGCTTCGTCGATGAGTCCGCCGCGGGCCACGTTGATGACGTAGGCGCTCTTCTTCATCTTCGCGAATGCCTCGGTGCCGATCATGCCCAGCGTTTCCGGGGTGCGCGGCATGTGGATCGTGATGAAGTCGGACTGCTCCAGGAGCTCATCGAGGGAGAGCAGCTGCACGCCCAGGCTCGCGGCGCGGGCCGAGGTGACGTAGGGGTCGTATGCGACGATCTCCATGCCGAAGGCCTTGGCGCGCTCGGTGATGAGGGCGCCGATGCGGCCCAGGCCGATGATGCCCAGCTTCTTTTCCAGCAGCTCGGTGCCGGTGTACTTGGAGCGCTTCCACTCGCCGTTCTTCAGGGCGGTGCTGGCGGCCGGGATGTGGCGGGCCAGTGAGAGGATGTGGCCGATGGTCAGCTCGGCAGCGGAGACGATGTTGGAGGTCGGCGCGTTCACAACCATGACACCGGCCTGGGTTGCGGCCTTGATGTCCACGTTGTCCAGCCCCACACCGGCACGTGCAATGACCTTCAGGTTCTTCGCCGCAGCAATGGCCTCGGCATCAACCTGCGTTGCGGAGCGAACCAGGATCGCGTCGACGTCAACAATGGCGGACAGCAGTGCGGAGCGGTCTGCGCCGTCGGCCTGGCGGATCTCGAAATCGGGGCCCAGGGCCTCGATCGTGGCGGGCGAAAGTTCCTCAGCGAGGAGTACTACGGGTTTGGTGGCGCTCACCTGGTGACCTCTTTAGTTCTCGGTTGTGTTCTGGTGGGGATTTTGGTGAAGGGGCTTTGGGGTGCGATTGCATCGGCAAAACCGGTCTCCAGTTTATGGGAGAGCCCATGGCACGCCGTAACAATTGCCTCAAACAGCGACGTAAGCGACACAAATCACACGCCCTGGCGCACCCTCCGGCGTGCTGGGCTGCCAAGGAAGCACGACGGCGCCTGCCGGACCTTTGGGGTCCGGCAGGCGCCGTCCGTTCGCTGCCTCCCACTGCTCGCAAGCTCGCAGCGGGATCCTCGGCAGCTCACCTAGCTCTTGGGGTGGGTCAACCGTTAGCGGGAGACGGAGCCTTCGGTGTAGTCGTCGTTGCTGCCAACCCACGAGAACAGCTTGCGCAGTTCGCGGCCGGTGGACTCGATCGGGTGCTCTTCGCCCTTCTTGCGCAGTGCCAGGAATTCCGGTGCGCCGGCATCCTGGTCCTCGATGAAGCGCTTGGCGAAGTTGCCGTTCTGGACGTCCGCGAGGACGGCCTTCATGTTTTCCTTCACCTCGGGGGTGATGACGCGGGGGCCGGAGACGTAGTCGCCGTACTCTGCGGTGTCGGAAACGCTCCAGCGCTGCTTGGCGATGCCGCCCTCCCACATGAGGTCAACGATGAGCTTGAGCTCGTGCAGGACCTCGAAGTAGGCGATCTCCGGCTTGTAGCCGGCTTCGGTCAGGGTCTCGAAGCCGTACTGGATCAGCTGCGAGGCGCCGCCGCAGAGGACTGCCTGCTCGCCGAACAGGTCCGTTTCGGTCTCTTCGGTGAAGGTGGTCTCGATGACGCCGGCGCGGGTGCCGCCGATGCCCTTGGCGTAGGACAGGGCCAGGGCCGTGGCGTTGCCGGTGAAGTCCTGCTCCACTGCGATCAGGTCGGGGATGCCTCGGCCTGCCTCGAACTCGCGGCGCACGGTGTGGCCGGGGGCCTTCGGTGCAACGAGGGCGACGTCGACATCAGCCGGGGGAGTGATGTAGCCGAAGCGGATGTTGAAGCCGTGGCCGAAGAACAGGGCGTCGCCGGCCTTCAGGTTCGGGGCGATGTCCTCGGCGTAGACGAACCGCTGGACCTGGTCCGGGGTGAGGATCATGATGACGTCTGCTTCAGCGGTTGCCTCGGCGACGCTGAGGACGCGCAGGCCCTCTGCCTCGGCCTTGGCGATCGACTTGGAGCCAGCCTTCAGGCCGACGCGGACGTCGACGCCGGAATCGCGCAAGTTCAGTGCGTGGGCGTGGCCCTGGCTGCCGTAGCCGATGATGGCGACCTTGCGACCCTGGATGATTGACAGGTCGGCGTCGTCGTCATAAAACATGTCGGTCACTTTAGTAACTCCTTGATTAATGGTTTGTTGCTTGGGGTGAAAAGTATTCTGGCGGCCCGGCGCACAACGTGGCGGGTGCGGGCCTGCCGCGGCACGGCGAACCGGTCTGCGGCTGGCGCCTCCGCTAGGAGGCGCGCAGGGTCCGGTCGCCCATGGAGCGGGATCCGCGGCCGATGGCCAGGGTGCCCGCCTGCACGATTTCCCGGATGCCGAAGGGCTCCAGGACGTTGAGCAGTGCGGCAAGCTTGTCTGCATAGCCGGTGGCTTCAATGGTCAATGAGTCTGTGGACACATCCACCACTGAGGCGCGGAAGAGGTCTGCAGCCTGGGTGACCTGCAGCCTCGCGGCGGCATCCGCACGCACCTTGACCAGGATGTGGTCCCGCTGCACGGAATTCTCTGGAACCAGTTCAACGATCTTGATGACGTTGACCAGCTTGTTGAGCTGTTTGGTGACCTGTTCGATCAAGTCTCCGTCGGCGTCGACCACCACGGTCATCCGGGAGATGCCAGGGTTCTCGGTGGGGCCCACGGCGAGGGAGTTGATGTTGAAGGCGCGGCGGGCAAACATGCTGGCCACTCGGGTCAGGACGCCCGGCTTGTCTTCCACCAGTACGGAAAGGGTGTGTCGTGTCATGCTCTAGTCCTCCTCATCCCATACGGGGGTCATGTTCCTGGCAACCTGGATTTGGTCATTGCTGACGCCGGACGGGACCATCGGCCAGACCATGGAGTCCGGGCTGACCACGAAGTCGATGATGACGGGGCGGTCATTGATGGCCAGTGCGGCCTCAATGGTGGCGTCGATGTCCTCAACGCGTTCGCAACGCAGGCCAACACAATCGTAGGCGTCGGCCAGCTTCACGAAGTCCGGCACGCGGATCGTGTCGTGGCCGGTGTTGAGGTCGGTGTTGGAGTAGCGGCTGTTGTAGAACAGTGTCTGCCACTGGCGCACCATGCCCAGCGAGGAGTTGTTGATGACGGCAACCTTGATGGGGATGTTGTTGATCCGGCACGTGGCCAGTTCCTGGTTGGTCATCTGGAAGCAGCCGTCGCCGTCGATGGCCCAGACCACGCGGTCGGGGTTGCCCACCTTGGCGCCCATGGCGGCCGGCACCGAGTAGCCCATGGTTCCGGCGCCGCCGGAGTTGAGCCAGGAGCGGGTGCGCTCATACTTGATGAACTGCGCGGCCCACATCTGGTGCTGGCCCACGCCGGCCACGTACACAGCCTCGGGTCCGGTCAGCTCTCCGATGCGCGAGATGACGCGCTGCGGGGACATCAGGCCGTCTTCCGGCTCGGTCCAGCCCAGCGGGTAGGTGTCGCGCAGGTTGCCCAGGAACGCCCACCAGTCGCCGAGGTCGGAGGGCCCATTGGCTTCAAACTCGGCCTTCACTGCGGCGGCGAGGTCCGGGATGATCTCCTTGACGGAGCCCACGATCGGCACATCGGCCGTGCGGTTCTTGGAGATTTCCGCCGGGTCGATGTCCGCGTGGATGACCTTCGCATGCGGGGCGAAGCTGCTGAGCACGCCCGTGACGCGGTCGTCGAAGCGAGCACCCAGGGTGATGAGCAGGTCCGACTGCTGCAGGGCGGTGACGGCCGAGACCGAGCCGTGCATGCCGGGCATGCCCACGTGCAGCGGGTGCGAGTCCGGGAAGACGCCGCGGGCCATCAGCGTGGTGACCACGGGTGCGCCGGTCAGTTCCGCCAGGGCCAGGAGCTCCTCGGCAGCGTTGCCCTTGAGCACACCTCCGCCAACGTACAGCACCGGCTTCTGGGATTCGCGGATGAGGCGGGCGGCCTCACGCAGCTGCTTCGAGTGGCCGCGGAAAACGGGGCGGTAGCCGGGCAGGTCAATGGTCGGGGGCCAGGAGAAGGTCATCTGGCCCACCTGGGCATCCTTGGCCACGTCCACCAGGACGGGGCCGGGGCGGCCGGTCGAGGCGAGGTGGAATGCCTCGGCCAAAACGCGCGGGATGTCGTTGGGGTCGGTGATCAGGTACGAGTGCTTCGTGATCGGCATGGTGATGCCCACGATGTCGGCTTCCTGGAAGGCGTCGGTGCCGATCACTGCGCTGGAAACCTGGCCGGTGATGGCCACGAGCGGGACCGAGTCCATGTGGGCGTCCATGATCGGGGTGACCAGGTTGGTGGCGCCGGGGCCGGAGGTGGCGATGCAGACGCCCACCTCGCCGGTGACCATTGCGTAGCCCTGGGCGGCGTGGCCGGCACCCTGCTCGTGGCGCACCAGGACGTGGTTGAGCGATGAGGCCATGAGGGGGTCGTAGGTGGGGAGGATTGCCCCGCCCGGAAGACCGAAAATGTCCTTGACGCCAAGCTCCTCAAGCGAGCGCACCAATGCTTCCGAGCCGGTCATCTGCACGGGCGCCACAACATTGTTGGGGCCCACGACGTCGGTGGCTGGGTGTTGGGTGCTCACGGCGCCTGACGCGGCGCCTCCCTGGGCACCATGCCCGGAGGACTTGGCTGCCATCAGCGCAGGGCTGGCGGGCGTTCCTTTACTCATCGGTTCTTCCTTTGGGAAACTCATGTACTCGGGTAAATCTTCTGTGGTTGCGTTCAATTCTTGGTGGATCACGCAGTGATTCGAGTTGCCGCTGGTGGTGGAAACAAAAAAACCCCTCAGCCCATAAGGCTTTCATCGAGGGGTATGCACGTGGTGCAGCCTTCTCTCATTGGAAGGCCGCGGAGCCAATGGCCATGGGTGTGGCCATTTTGCGTCACGCGCTAGCTAATGACGACTGGAAGCTTTGGTTGCATACCTGTAGTCTCCCGTTTTGGTCTCTCGAGTGTCAAACAGACCGCACGCCCGTCTCACAATGTGGACGTGATGTCCACCCTATGGTCAGTGGTGCGCCGAGACGCCTGCAGCAGCCAGCAACTGGAGGCTTGGATGGGCCGCCACGGCGTCGGGACCGTGGGTGCCAAGGACGGTGAACACGGCCGCCGCCGGAACATGCAGGCCGCTGAACATCAGGGGCGACGTGGCGCCGTATTGGGTGATGAGCGTCCAGTCCCCCACCTCCGGATAAACGGCCGTCATGGCGGAGTAGTGAAAGCTCAGCCACCGCCCTCCCACCCGGCACAGCAGCCGCTGGTTGCTCACGACGAGCCGGCACGGCTGGTGCTCGCGCCACTGGGCGACGCCCTGGCTGGCGGCGGCGCGGCGCCGGGACGCGTTGGACATGGCGGTCAGCCCCACCCCGGCCAGCACGAAGGCCGGCCGGCCGTAATAGAACGCCGAGGTCTGGGAGTAGGGGACTTCCATGCCGTAATGGCGTGCATAGTGCGCCGGGACATCGAGGAAAAATACTTCGCCGGGATTGGGCACAACATCCCAGATGCTGATCGACGGCGGAACCTCATGCCGCGCCAGGCTGGCCTGCAGGACGCGGGCTTCCTCCCACGCCGTTGCGGAGGAGGCTACCCTGCGGGCTGCGGCCCTTTCGGATTTCGTCAGGTGGCCAGAGTCCCGGCGCCAGTGGCGGAACGCCCGGTACCCGGCCCGGGCCGCACGGACCAGCGCCATGACAGTGCCAACGACGGCCAGCAGCAGGAGCAGCATGGCCGCCCAGGCCCAGCCGGCGCCGAGGGCCCCTCTGTCAAGGCCCTGCTCGGTCCAGGCGACGCCGAGCATGGCTGCGACGTAAATGGCGGGCGCGGTCGCCAGCGGCACCGCCCACCGCAGGTGGCGCCTTCTCCGCGCCGATATTCCACCCATGCCAACCATGTCCGCCCCCAGCGTTTGTAATACCTACCCTGCGCAGCCTATTGCGTCCACCACGTCGCGCCGCTGAATGTTACGGGCCGGGACGTTGCAGCCAGGGTGCCCGGCCGACCAGGCAGTTCCGCCCGGCGCCCGCGCCACTGCCCGCATCCCCATTGCCTCACCGCAACCACTTCTCCTGCCGAACCAAACGGGCCCCGGCACAGGGGCTATCCGCAATACGCGCCGGTGGAGGCGCTGTTGACCAACTTGGCGTATTTTGCGAGGACGCCGGAGGTGAACTTGGCCGGCAGCGGTTCCCAGCCAACCCTGCGCGCCGCCAATTCCTCCTCATCCACGAGCAAGTGGAAAGACCTCGCCGCGATGTCCACCCGGATCCGGTCGCCGTCGCGCACAAAGGCGATGGGTCCGCCGTCGACCGCTTCCGGGGCGACATGGCCGATGCACAGCCCCGTGGTGCCGCCGGAGAAGCGCCCGTCTGTCAGCAGGAGGACGTCCTTGCCCAGGCCGGCACCCTTGATGGCACCGGTGATGGCGAGCATTTCACGCATGCCCGGGCCCCCCTTGGGGCCTTCGTAGCGGATGACGACAACGTCGCCGGCGTGGATCCGCCCCTTGTCGAGGGCCTCGAGTGCGCCCTGTTCCCGCTCAAACACGCGGGCGGTGCCCTCGAAAACGTCGAGGTCGAAACCGGCGCTCTTGACCACGGCACCGTCGGGGGCGAGGCTGCCGTGCAGGATGGTGATGCCGCCGGTCTTGTGGATGGGGTTGTCCAGGGCGCGCAGGACCTTGCCGTCGGGGTCCGGCGGGTTGATGTCCGCCAGGTTTTCCGCAACTGTTTTGCCCGTGACGGTGAGGGCGTCGCCATGGAGGAGTCCGGCGTCGAGCAGTGCCTTCATGATGACCGGCACGCCGCCGATCTTGTCGACGTCGAACATGACGTAGCGGCCGAACGGCTTCAGGTCGCCGAGGTGCGGGATCTTGTCGCCGATGCGGTTGAAATCGGCAAGGGTCAAGTCCACCTGGGCTTCGCGGGCAATGGCGAGCAGGTGCAACACGGCGTTGGTGGAGCCGCCGAAGGCCATGGTGACGGCGATGGCGTTCTCGAAGGCCTTCTTCGTCATGATGTCGCGGGCGCGGATGCCCTTTTCGAGCAGGTGGACCACGGCCTCGCCGGACTTGCGCGCGAACATGTCGCGGCGGCGGTCGGCGCTGGGCGGGGCTGCGGAGCCGGGGAGGGACATGCCCAACGCCTCGCCGATGCAGGCCATGGTGTTGGCGGTGTACATGCCGCCGCAGGCGCCTTCGCCGGGGCAGATCGCGCGCTCGATCGAGTCGAGGTCCTTCATGCTCATGGTTCCGGCAGCACAGGCGCCCACGGCTTCGAAGGCGTCAATGAGCGTGACTTCCTTCTCCGTGCCGTCCTCCAATTTGGCGAAGCCGGGCATGATGGAGCCGGCGTAGAGGAACACGCTGGCGAGGTTCAGGCGGGCGGCGGCCATGAGCATGCCGGGCAGGGACTTGTCACAGCCGGCGAGCAGGACGGAACCGTCAAGGCGCTCGGCCATCATGACGGTTTCCACGGAGTCGGCGATGACTTCGCGGGAGACCAGGGAAAAGTGCATGCCTTCGTGCCCCATGGAGATGCCGTCCGAGACGGAGATGGTGCCGAACTGCATGGGGAAGCCGTCCGCGGCGAAGACGCCCTCCTTGGCTCCCTGCGCGAGGCGGTTCAGGGAAAGGTTGCACGGGGTGATCTCGTTCCAGGAACTGGCCACGCCGATCTGGGGCTTGCGGAAGTCGTCGTCGCCCATGCCGATGGCACGGAACATGCCGCGGGCCGGGGCGGCATGGATGCCGTCGGTGACGACGCGGCTGCGCGGCTTGATGTCCGGGCTGCCGTCCTTGGTGCGGACAACGGGATCTTCTGCAGAATTCTTCACCGGGCTCATGTGCGCCAGTCTAGGACGCAAAGGTGATCCGGGCCACTGTATGCAAAAATTTGAGCACTGCCTGCGCGGGCAAAATCCGCGTCGTTCCGCGGCAGGGGAACCTTCCGGGTGTGATCCGCGCCGCAAAACGTGCCGAAACCCCATTTTCGATTTCACACCTGCGCAAAAAACCCGTATAGTTTCATGTCGTTGCAAAGAACACGACGGACACAAACTGTTGTGCGCCACTGCAACGATAAGATGCACCTCTAGCTCAATTGGCAGAGCAATTGACTCTTAATCAATGGGTTTCGGGTTCAAGTCCCGAGGGGTGCACAGAGTAGGGGCCGTTCCAGCACCTGTAACAACGGGTGCCGGAACGGCTTTTTACTGCAGTGAAAAGCCGCACCTCTAGCTCAATTGGCAGAGCAATTGACTCTTAATCAATGGGTTTCGGGTTCAAGTCCCGAGGGGTGCACAAGGCACAGACCGCTCCAACACTGGCAAGCGCCGGGGTTGGAGCGGTTTTTTCGTTCGCCGTTCAATGCTCCGACTCGCCGCTCATTTCGTGACTTCACGTGAGAAATCATGATTTCGCCGCACGTTTGGTGCCCCACTGATCCAGCGTGGAGCTGTCGTACGGAGCGAGTTTGTCGCGGGCGATGTAGTGATTCTTAGTCGCCGCGTCGGAGCTGTCGCCCAGCTGCAGCGAAGCAGCCACCGCCCCGGACTCACGTTCAATAAGCGTGGCCACGGCCTTCCGGAAGCCCCGAGGCTGGATGTGGCCCCACTTCTCCCCGCGCGTGTCCCACCACTGTCGGCGGAAGTTGAACGGCTCCATGACGTCGCCTGACCGGCTGGTGAATACTTGGCCGGACTTTGTCGACAGCCGCCGGCGCCGGCGCACCTTGATGCCGAAGGACGGCAGGGAGAGGATGTGCACGCCGGACTCCGACTTGAGGTAATCCATCCGATGCAGAACATCGAGAGAGTCCCGCTTCACCGCCCCGGTCACCTCGATCGTGCCGGCCTTGTAGTCGGCGTCGCTGAACCGCAGCGCCAGCACCTCCCCCACTGGGTTAACCGTGATGGCGTCATGCCGGACAGCCATGCTAAACATCAAGGACAGCACCGTACACGTCATCCGGGCCGTCGTGGGAGTCTTTGCCCGAACCGCTCGCAGGAAGGCCTCCAGACGGCCTGTGGTGGCTTCATGAATGGCGAGGTCTCCCAGCGCGGGGACGATATGCTAGTCCACTTTGTCCTGGCATTGATCGGTGGTGGCCACGGATTGGGTGAGTGCGCGGAGCCAGAACAGGAGCAGCTGGGCGACGGTGGTATACCCGGTAAGTTCTTCGCCGCCGGCGCGGCCACGGGTTTTGTGTTTCTCCTAGAGGCGGAGGCGGGGTTTGCCTTGGGTAGGGGGCGAAGGCTTCCACGCGGCGGGTTTCACCGTCAGTGTCGCGGTAGTTGCAGCGCGGTTGCAAGGACCCTCCGTGTTTGCTGACGCGGATGACCCCGTGGGAGCCGATGGCGAGTTCCGAGTTTGGGTTCGCCTCGCGTGGTCTTGTCGTTTTGGTTGGACTGCCTGGAGGCCCAGGGCTCCGGTCATGGTCGGGGACAGGCATTTGAAGTTCGTTGATTTTCAGGGGTTTTGAGTGGCTGAAGGGCTGTTAATCTTGCCCGCGATACGAAAAATAGAGTTAGTGTTTTGTCGTCAATCGAGGGGTGAAATGATGGTTTTTATGACTGCTCAACTTCCCCTGCCTGTGACGATGGATCCTGTTGCCGTGTCGGTGGGCCTGGCGGTGTCCCTGGTGGAGAACGATCGTGGCGGGGAAGTCTATATTCGCGGGCAACTGTGTGACGTGTGGGACGCCGAAGACGCTGCTGCACGTCGCTGGGCGGCAGTGAAATTGGTGCGTTTGGGTGCGGCTTCGCAGGAGCAGGTCGCGGCAGCTTTCGGAGTTTCCTCGGTGGCGGTGTGGAAATGGGTCCAGCGGGCGGCCGTCGGTGGCATTGCTGCGTTGGTGTCGGAAAAGAAGGGCCCGAAGAAGGCTTCCCGACTTAGTGACACTGTCATCGCCCGGATCGTGGAACTGCGCAGCACTGGCCTGTCCCAGCAGGCTGTCGGCGACATGGTTGGCGTCTCGGAATTCAGTGTCCGCCGCGCCCTGAAAATCGCTGCCGAACAAACTGCCACAGAAACAGCAGCCCTCGAGCCAGAACCCCTGGAACCAGCACCAGCACCACAGCCTGAGCTGCCGCTCTTTCCAGCCCCGGCACCCCGCACTGCTGAGCGTGCCGCCGCCGGCCTGCTCGAGGCTGCAGCGCCTTTGTTTGCCCCGGCCGCCCATGTTCGCTATGCCGGACTGTTTCTGGCGTTCCCCGCACTGGAAACCACCGGACTACTCGCCTGCGCTAGGCAAGTGTACGGGGCGTTGCCGAATGGTTTCTACGGCCTGGAAACGATACTGATTGATAGTGTGCTGCGGGCACTAGCTGGGGAAGCCCGGGCCGAGGGCGCGACCCGCTTTGACCCGGAGGAACTTGGGCGGGTGTTGGGGTTGGATCGGGCCCCGGAAGTAAAAACCATCCGCCGCCGGATCAGCCAACTTGCCGAAACGGGCAAAGCCGGGGAACTGATCGCTGCCCTCGCCAAACACCACTTGTCAGGTACCGGTTCCGGTGGTGAGGACCTGGCGGCGATTCTTTATGTTGATGGGCATGTGCGCGCCTACCAGGGCACGAAGAAGATCGGGAAGATCTACTCCACACGGTTGAAGTTCCCGGTTCCGGCGACCGAGGAAACCTGGGTCACCGACGCGCACGGTGCCCCTGTCTTTGTCGTCATGGCCGCGCCCGGTGCGTCCCTGGCCGCCGAACTCCGCGACCTCCTGCCGGAACTGCGCACCACGGTCGGGGACGAGCGGCGGGTGCTGGTCGGCTTCGACCGCGGAGGATGGTCCCCCGCCTTGTTCAAGCACATGGATGCGGCTGGTTTTGATGTGCTGACTTGGCGCAAAGGCACCACCAAAGACATCGAAGAAAAGTTGTTCGCCCAGGTGTCCTACACCGACGAACACGGTGAAGAGAAGACTTGGTCGGTTGCTGACACGGTCGTTGACCTGCCCCTGAACACCACGAAGAAGACCGGTGAAGTCTTCAGTATCCGCCAGATTAGCCGGATCGTGGGCACCACCGGTGGTGGCACGAGGCAAATTCATATCCTCACCACTGACCGGACCATGAGCGCTGGGGAGGTCGTGTATCGGATGGGGAATCGGTGGCGGCAGGAAAACCAGTTCCGCTACGCGCGCATGCACTTCGCCCTCGACTCACACGACTCCTACACCAGCACCGATGACAACGAGGACCGTTTGGTGCCGGAACCGGCGAAGGCCCGCGCCTACCAAAAAGTTGTCGCCGCCCGGCGCCACCACGCAGAAGCAGCAGCCATAGCTGATCTGAACCTGTTGGCATTGAAAACCCCGACCGAGGGCACCGATGAAATCACGGTGACCAGTGCCATGCACAACCACGTCATGGCACCAGTATGGGAAGCAGAAAGTGCTTTGGTTGCTGCTGAGAATGTACATCAAAGCATTCCGGCGAAGATCCGCCTCGGTGACCTGAACCCGGGCCAACAAGTCCTGGATATCGAGGTGAAACTGATCCACACCGGGATCCGGATGGCCGCCTACAACACGGCGATGACGATCGCCAGAGAGATCCGTACCAACACTGGCTACCGGCGCGCGAACCAGGAAGCCCACGCCCTCATGCGTCAGATGTTCAATCAGCCCGGTGACGTGAATACCACCGACCCCGGCCATCTCACCATCACTCTGGACCCGCTACCGACCAAGGCCAAAACTGCGGCCGCCGCTCAGCTGTGCGAGCACCTCACCGCCACCGAAACCCGCTACCCCGGCACCAATCTCATCCTCAAATACGCCATCAAAACCAAGGCCTCGGCTCTCATCAAATAAATCGTGATGTCAGGAGCCCTGAGGCCAGAGGGGTTGAAGCTCGACACGAGACAGCTGCGCCTTCTCTTCGGGCGTGAGCATTTTGCAGGCGGTCGGTGACCACGTGAGGGGCCACGCATAGAACTTCGCGGCCCAAACGGCGTGTTTGCAGAGCGCGTCAATGGGGATGAGACGCCGCGCGGTTTCGGCGCCGACCCCGTATTCAATCCCCCGGCTCTTGGTAGCCGGCATGCCCACGTTCCACGTGGACGAGCACGTCCGTCAAGGTGCAGCCCCGCTGGTCCTGCTGGAGCCTGTTGTCCAACCAGCCTACTCGCTGCCCGTCAGTGCACCCAGGGGCGCCGTCCGGCATGCGAACAATACACATGTGGATGTGGGGTAGCCGCCGAAGCACCACACCCCCGAATCAAACGTTCATTCTAGAGCAGGTGGGAGCCTCCGATATTGTGCGGGCTATCGAGCTCTACGTTGACGTGGAGCGGATCCGTCGGTTGGATCTTGATCGACTATATGAAGCTCCGGCGCGAAGTCACCGCTGAATAGTTGAACGTAAACATTGAAAAGTCGCCGCAGGAAAGTCATTCCGGTAGCAACGATGTGGACGAGAGCCGCCACGGAGATTCCAACAATAATGTGCTGGACGACAAGCAAATCTTCCGGAAGTGATCCTGTCAAAACTCCTCCCAATATGATCAGCATCAGCGTCAGAATCGACATGACCATTAGGTACATAGTGCTTGCAGCAGTGCGGCCTATGAGGCGGCCTAGGTGAACACGGTAGCTTTCGGTCTCGCGAATCTTGATACGAAGATCAGTAAGCAGGACAAACCCCGCTAAGAAGGCTCCGGCAAGGACGCCCAGTCCAGCAATGGCTGGCTCCAGTTTATCGAAACCGACATTGCCAAGCGCGGCCCAAGCACCTATCGTGGCTGGCGCAATGAAGAGATACAGGACCGTTTTGAATTCAAGACGACGGCGCCCGGTCGGGATCATGCCTCTGTAGTGTCTGGTGAAGATGGGCCAAACACTGAATCGTTTGTTGCGAGTCAACGTCGAGCCTCCTTTCTGCCTACTCTACTGGCGTGGCCCACTGTCCAGAAAGTGAGATGCTTAGTTTTGAATACGTCTCGATTACAGCGGGTGTAATCTCATATATGAATTCTCGGTCTTCAAGTCTTGCATTGCTCTCAATGTGGTAGTTGAACCATGATTGCCGTTTCGATACACGGTACTTCCTTGGTCGACCATTGGAAACGATCGTTGCCGCTTCCCCGTCGAGGTCAGTGCCAGTGTAGCGACGACCACCGACAAGTTGCTTGAGTAACTGCTTCTTGTCGGGTTTCTCACTCGTGATGAGTTTGGCCACCTGACGTTCAAGACGGCTGCCCTTGGCTATCGAGTACTCGATCTTAATCCTCGAGATGTCCGAGTCCTCCGGATACTCCGTGTCGTCGTTGTGGCCAGGGGCATACCAAAATTCTACGGTTGGGACTGCCAGAGTCTCTGACTTAAGGATCTGTTTCCAGCCTACGAGGTCAGCAACATCATGCGTTACGTCCAGCTTATATTCGTGCTCCGTCCTAAGGGCGGCTTCGAGAGCATTGATGAGGCTGGGAGCGTGATGGCGGTTTCCCTTGGTCTCGGACACGATCATGCCGTCGTACTTGTCCTGCGGGAAAATGATGACGATCCTACTCGTCCAAGTAAGTGCGTCGTCTTCACCAACTACACCTTCTTGGGTGCCGGTGCTTGTGCGAATGATGTCAAACTCCTCGCCCGTGCCGCCTCCCTTTGACGTAATGACTAGGGCGTTCTGGAGGCGCCGAATATCTACCAGTTCAAGGTAGTCTCCCCGTGGACCAGTCTTGCCCCCATCGGCAAACGCCTTAGCAATCGTTTCTTGAAACAGGCCGTAAGCGCCTTCTGGCCCGATCACCGGGTAGTTCAATGGAAGGACCTGCATCGTACTTCGGAGCGAGGCCAGCGTAAAAGTAGCGATCTTGAATCCGTAATCCGCCATTTACTGGAGGCCTCCATCTTTTGAGTCTTGAGTTTCTTCGTCGTGCTCGCGGGCCGTCATGATTTGTCACCCGGAATAATTTTGGAGACCAGGTCTGCGGCTTTCTGGATTAGCGCGTCGCCGCTCTCTGGGGAGGACCCACCCCGTAGGGCTGGATGCTCGCCGAAAGCACGTGCGGCAAATGTTGTCCTGAGTTGATCTTTTGATGCTTGATCGGCGATGGCGTCGCAATAGGCATCGAATGACTGAAGTTGAACGGCCAATGAGTCTGCCCAGTTGGCTTGTGTGCGGTGGTTATGTGCCTGCCGGCCAGTGTAGGCCGCAAAGGCGAATATTGCGCCGACAACTAGGACGCGCTGGAGGAGGTGTACGTAGTCACCCGTTCCGATTTCGAGCCCTGATAGCCCAACGACCGGTCCGAGCAGGTAGATGGTGGCGATGATGCCACCAAGACCCATTGCGGCCATGGTCCATAGCCGGAACTTGTCGGCAGCCTCGGCTTCGTTGGCGGCCATGGACTGGAAATGGCTCGAGACTGTATCGTCAGCTGTTTTCCCGGCGGCTTTCGATGCAGCAGTTGCGGACGCTTCAGCTTGTGTTGCGGCCTGCTCGAGCCGCCGAATGGCGGCCTCGGTGCTGGTCTCTTTTTGAACTTCTTCAAACTGGGCGATCGCCTCATGGAGGGCGTTGTCGAGTTCGGCTTGTTGTTGTGGGCCCAGAAACCTGTGCTGCGTTCGGGAGTTTCGCTCCTGGGCTTGATCGAAGGCATCATGAAAGTAACCCAGAACGACGTATACATGATTCAGTTGCTCCTGCGATTCCAGATAACGCTGAAGCTCATCTGAGGTCACGTGCAGCGTGTTTAGAAACGAATCATTTACCGGGTGTCGACCCAGAGACGCTTGGGGGGCGGTTAGATAGGCCTCGCGTACTATGTCGTGACTAAGAAAAAACACCACTGCTTGGACAGTCTTAGTGACGTGGGATGGGTTGATGTTGTCTTCAGGCTCGAGAGTGCCCAGGCTGTCATTCAGTGAGCTCCGGAGTGCCAGAACCGTTGCCTGGACGTTTTCGAATTTGGCTGAGCGGAGATGGGCCTCCTGGTCACTTACCGACATCACTCTTTCCCCAACTTTTCCGTGTATTGTGTTTCTTCGCCGCGTTCGGCCCAGCGCGCCTCGTCGTCGGCTCCCAGATTGCGGGAGCTGTTGGCGGCTAGCTCAAAGTAGTTGGCCGGCAGCGGGATGTTGCCGGCACTGACTGCGTCTGGGTGAGCGTGCGGGTCCAGGCACGGGACCCGCACGGTGAGTTTGCACGGCTTGTCCCCTGTCTGGGTCACATGGGTGGGATGCTGTTCGTCATTGCCCACCACTTCATTGTTCATGTCTATGAGGACCCTCAGCATGTCCATCGCGGCCTTTCGCGCTTTCGCGGGACGTTGCCAACTACTGGTGGGAGTTCCTCTGCAAGGGGTGGACCGGGGATGGGTTGTCCCGCGGCGCGGAATGCGACCTCGTCGCTGATGCCGGCCAGCCAGGCAGTCCACTGGATGCTTTCATCCGTGGGCACCGACTTGTAGGTGCCCTGGCGAATCGCGTTCACTGTGGTCGTAGCGCGGGTGATGTCTTCCTTCTGCGTAAGGAACGCCAACTGGCGCCCAAATGTTTCGTGCCGAGCGCTGGCAGACTCTACCAGCGCCCGGAAGTTTTGAGGTTCATTCACGACGACTCTCCCCTTTGGTTCAACACTTGAGCCAGCGCCGAAAAAGTTTTCCTGACAAGTAACAAGTACATCTTTGCAGACAGGGCACGGATTCATCGCTAGTCGCCTTGACAGGTAGGTTTCAGACTGTCATATTGACCGCTGCCGTCGAAATTTCCGCGGCGTAGGCCAATATCGACGGCGGGCGCTGATGCATGTGCGTGACCCGGCACTGTTAGCAGACATGCCCGCCAGGCCATGCCGGCCTGAACCCCACCAAACGGCTCTGCACCGTCGACCGAATTTAGCTCACAGGAGCAACTGGCCTACGCTGAAATGAAACCCCAACCACCAGGAGCCTTCCATGACTGAACGCCTTGTTGCCGGCGATCCCGCCCCGGCCTTCACACTTCCCAACGCCGACGGCACCACCACCTCGCTCGCCGACTTTGCCGGCCAAAAGGTCATCCTCTTCTTCTACCCGGCAGCCATGACACCGGGCTGCACCAAGCAGGCCTGCGACTTCCGCGACAACCTGGCGTCACTGCAGTCGCACGGCTACAAGGTGGTGGGCATCTCGCCCGACCCCGTGGCCAAGCTGGAGAAGTTCGCCGCCCGCGATGAACTCAGCTATCCGCTGCTGAGCGACGAGGACCACGCCGTGGCCGATGCCTATGCCGCCTGGGGCGAGAAGAAGAACTACGGCAAGACCTATGAGGGCCTGATCCGTTCCACGATCGTGGTCGAGGACGGTACGGTCGCCGTGGCCCAGTACAACGTTCGTGCCACCGGGCACGTGGCCAAGCTGCGCCGCGACTTGAAGATCGACGCCGGATAGCCCCACCTTCCCGTGTCCGCCACAGAATTGGCTGTTCGCGGGCATGCAAAAGGCCCCTTCCGTTTCTTTCCGGAAGGGGCCTTTTTCGATGTGCGCAAGAGGGGACTTGAACCCCTACGCCCGAAGGCACAGGTACCTAAAACCTGCGTGTCTACCAATTCCACCACTCGCGCGGGAGCCGTGAAGCACCAACAATACTACCGGCTGGGCGCTGCCCCGGCGACCACGGCGGCCGCGCACCGGCAACCACCCAGATTTCCGCACTATGATGAGTGGCTGACGGAAAATCCATGCTGCAAGGAGACCACAACGTGACATGCCCGGCCGGCCGGCTGCCCAAGGCGCTGCGGCTCGCGGCCGCAATGTCCGCCGTCGTGCTTCTTGCGGTGACCGGCTGCACCATGCCCGGCCCCGCACCCACCACCGCGCCCCCGCTGCTGCCCGTGCAGACCACGTTCACCTTCGGCACCGGCGCGGACCCGCTGGGTTTTGACCCGGCGCTGGTGTCCGACACGGAGTCGTACCGGGTGACACGGCAGGTGCTGGAGGGGCTGCTGACCATTGACCCGGTCACCGGCGCGCCCGCCCCAAGCCTGGCCACGGAATGGGAGGAGCTCGACGGCGGGCTCAGCTACCGCTTCACCCTGCGGCCCGACGTGAACTTCCATGACGGCACGGAATTCAACGCCGCCGCCGTGTGCCGCAATTTTGAGCGGTGGTACTCGTTCACGCCGGCGATGCGCGGCGATGGGTCCTCGACCATGTTCAAGCAGGTCTTCCGCGCATTCAAGGACGATGCCAAGAACTCCAATTACGACGGGTGCACGGCGGACGGGCCCCTGGAGGTCACGATCGGGCTGAAGATGCGCCTGACCGGATTCCTGCAGGCCCTGACGCTGCCGGCGTTTGCCATCTCCTCCCCTGCCGCGCTCAAGGCCGGCACCGCCGACGTGCTGGACCAGACGTTTTCCGCCAACAAGGTCTCCAAGTACGGGCTGCACCCGGTGGGAACGGGCCCGTTCACTTTCACGGAGGCGGCCCCCGGCGGTGTCACCATGACCGCCAACCCGGACTACTGGGGCGAGAAGGGCACCATCACCACGCTGAAGTTCAGGACCTTTGAACAGCCCGAGACCCGCTTCGCGGCGCTGGAGGACGGAACCCTTGACGGCTTCGACCCCGTGACACCCGGCAACTATGACCTTTTGATCAAGAACGGCAAGCAGGTGCTCCAGCGCGACCCGTTCTCCGTCATGTACCTGGGGATCAACCAGGCGATCCCAGTGCTGCAGGACCTGAAGGTGCGCCAGGCCATCGCCTCCGCAGTGGACAAGGCCACGCTGACCGGCAACTACTTCATCGCCGGCACGGCGCCCACGGGCCAGTTCATCCCTCCCAAGCTCAGCGGCTTCAACAACGCCGTGGCCGGCATCCCCTACGACAAGGCCAAGGCGAAGTCCCTGCTGGACGCGTCCAGCTATGCCGGGGAGGAACTCAAGTTCTACTACCCCACCAACGCCGCACGGACCTACCTGCCCCAGCCGGAAAAGGTGTATGCGCAGATCGCGAAGGAGCTGACCTCAATCGGCTTCAACATCAAGCCCGTCCCGATCCCGTGGAGCGACGGCTACGTCACCGCCGTGACCGGCGATGGCGACCACGCACTGAGCCTGATGGGGTGGAACGGCAGCTACGCCGACCCCGACAACTTTGTGGGACCGCTCTTCGGCTCCCCCAACGCCGAGCTCGGCATGGACGACCCCCAACTGGTTTCCAAGATCACCCGCGCCCGCAGCATGCCCAACGGCCCGGACCGGGACGCGGCCTATGATTCCATCAACAAGCAGCTCGCCGAAACGGTTCCGGCGGTTCCCATCGCCTTCCCCATCTCCGCCCTGGCCCTCTCCGACCGCGTGCTTTCCTACCCGTTGAGCCCCGTCTTGAACGAGGTCTTCAACCAGGTCAAACTGGCGCCCGAACCCGCCGGCTGAGCCGGGCCACGGCAGAACCGGCCCGCCGCCCAGCGCACCCGGGCAGTCCGGCATGGCCACGCGCCCAGCCCGGCAGGGCACCCGGGCGGGCCGTGCGCCGTCGCCCATCAAAAAACCCGGAAAAGCGCCGCGATTTACTCATAGTGTGCCTGCCGCGATACGCTTCTACCGCTAGGAAGAGCCTCTACCGGAGTTGACTGTGACCTTCATTTCGAACACCAAAGACGCTGACGTTGTCCTCATTGGAGGCGGCATCATGAGCGCAACGCTGGGCACCATGCTCAAGCAGCTGGAACCAGACTGGAAGATTGTGCTGTTCGAACAGCTCGACACTCCCGGCCTTGAATCCTCAAGCCCCTGGAACAATGCCGGCACGGGACACTCCGCGCTCTGTGAGCTCAACTACTCGCCTGCAGCCGCCGATGGTTCGGTGAATCCCGCCAAGGCCATCCACATCAACGAGCAATTCCAGCTTTCGCGCCAGTTCTGGTCGCACCTGGTGGATGAGCAGCTGATCGGCTCCCCCAAGGGCTTCATCAACACCGTCCCGCACATGAGCTTTGTCATCGGCGAGGCGCACCGCAAGTTCCTCAAGGCCCGACACGAAGCCCTGAAGCCCAACCCCGTTTTCGGTTCCATGGAGTATTCCGAGGACCCGGCCCAGATCGCCAAGTGGGCGCCGCTGGTCATGAAGGGCCGCGACGCCGGGCAGATGGTCACCGCCACCCGCTCCGCCGAGGGCACCGACGTCGACTTTGGCGCGCTGACCCGCGAACTGATCGGCTACATGGGCAAGCACGACGTCGAAATCAACTACGGCACGTCCGTCACCGATGTCTCGCGCACCACGGACGGCGGCTGGGACGTTGCGCTCAAGCACCCGGCTTCAGGGGAACACGGCAAGATCAAGGCCAAGTTTGTGTTCATCGGCTCCGGCGGCGGCGCGCTGCACCTGCTGCAGAAGTCGGGCATCCCCGAGGGCAAGGGCTTTGGCGGCTTCCCCGTCTCCGGCCAGTTCTTCCGCTGCACGGATGAAAACATCGCCAAGAAGCACAGTGCCAAGGTGTACGGCCAGGCCTCCGTGGGTGCCCCGCCCATGTCCGTGCCCCACCTGGACACCCGCTACGTGGGCGGCAAGCGTTCGCTGCTGTTCGGCCCCTATGGCGGCTTCTCCACCAAGTACCTCAAGACCGGCAGCTACATGGACCTGCCCGGTTCCATCCGCCCCGGCAACCTGATCCCCATGCTCGCCGTGGGCAAGGACAACCTGGACCTGGTCAAGTACCTGGTGGGCGAGGTGACCAAGTCACGCGCCGGCAAGGTGGAGGCCCTCCACGAGTACTTCCCCGAGGCCGACGGCAAGGACTGGGAACTCATCACGGCAGGCCAGCGCGTGCAGATCATCAAGAAGGATGCCAAGAAGGGCGGCGTGCTGCAGTTCGGCACCGAGGTCATCACGGCGGCCGACGGCACCCTGTCCGCACTGCTCGGCGCATCCCCCGGGGCGTCCACGGCCGTGCCCATTATGCTTGAGCTGTTGCAGCGTTGCTTCCCGCGCAAGTTCAAGCTGGAGTGGCAGGATTCCCTGCGCACCATGATGCCCACTTACGGCACCAAGCTCAACGATGACGCGGACGCCTTTGAGAAGTCACTGGCCGCCACGGCAGCTTCTCTGCAGCTCAAGCAGGAAAAGGTCTAAAGCTCCCCGTTCAGCTGGTGGGGGGCCGGCATAAAGCAGTGGGAGAAAGATGTACAACCTGGCCAAAATGTCCCTGGGAAACCGGGCGCTGATTGCCCTGATCACCATCTTCGCGATGGTGTTTGGCGTGATCACGCTCGGCTCCCTGAAGCAGGAACTCATTCCAAGCATCGAGTTCCCGCAAATCACGGTGATCTCCTCTATGCCGGGGGCCTCCCCCACCGTGGTGGACAAGCAGGTCAGCGAGCCGCTTGAGGCCGCCCTGAATGCGGTGGAGGGGCTGGAGTCCAGCACCTCAACCTCCCGCACGGGCGTCTCCACCATCAACCTCTCCTTCACCTACGGCACCAACCTGGACCGGGCCCGGAACCAGATCGACCGGGCCATCTCCAACGTCAGCTCCCGGCTCCCGGACGGCGTCCAGCCGCAGCCCATTGCCGGCAGCATCGCCGACTTCCCGATCGTCTTCCTCGCTGTCTCCTCCGACCAGGGCCTCGCCGCGCTGAACACGGAATTGCAGCAGGTTGCGGTGCCCCAGCTCATGAAGATCGACGGCGTCCGCAGCGCCGACGTGAGCGGCGCCAACTCCCAGCACATTGAGATCATGCCGGATCCCGCCAAGATGGCTGCCGCCGGCGTCAACGTCTCCTCCATCACACAGGCGCTCTCCGACAACGGCACCCTCATCCCGATCGGCTCCCTGAGCACCGACGGCAAGACCCTCTCCGTCCAGGCCGGCAGCCCCGTCGACTCGATCGACGCCGTGAAGTCCCTGCCGCTCGAGCCCGCCGCAACGGCCACGGCCGAGACCCTTCCCGGCGCGCCGGCAGTTCCAGCCGCACCCGGCGCCGAGACCGAACCCATTCCCACGATCGAATCCGTGGCCACCGTGGCCCTGGCCGACGACCCCACCACCTCCATCACCCGCACCAACGGCGTGCCCACCCTGGCCCTGTCCATCACCAAGAAGCCAGCCGCCGACACCGTGACCTTGTCCAAGGAAATCTCCGCGGCCCTGCCCGGGATCACGGCGGCGATGGGCAACGACACCAAGTTCACCACCGTCCTGGACCAGGCACCCTTCATTGAAAAGTCCATCCACGACCTCACGGTGGAGGGCCTGCTGGGACTCGGGTTCGCCGTCGTCGTCATCCTGTTGTTCCTGCTCTCGGTGCGCTCAACCCTGGTGACCGCAATTTCCATCCCCCTCTCACTGCTGGTGACGTTCATCGGGCTGTGGGCCACGGGCTACTCGCTGAACATCCTGACCTTGGGCGCGCTCACCATCGCCATTGGCCGGGTGGTGGACGACTCCATTGTGGTCATCGAGAACATCAAGCGGCACCTGAGCTACGGCGAGGACAAGAAGACCGCCATCCTCGCCGCGATCAAGGAAGTCGCCGCGGCCATCACCGCCTCGACCCTGACCACGGTGGCCGTGTTCCTGCCCATCGCGTTCGTGGGCAGCCTCGCCGGCGAGCTGTTCCGCCCCTTCGCCCTCACCGTCACCTTCGCGCTGCTCGCCTCGCTTCTGGTGTCGCTGACCATTGTCCCGGTGCTGGCGTACTGGTTCCTGAAGTCCCCCGCACCATCGGAATCCACCGCCCTGAAGGACGACGGCGGCGCCCCCTTGAGCGGGAAGGCGCTCCTTGACGCCGTGGAGGCCAAGGAACGCTCGTCCTGGCTGCAGCGCGGCTACCTGCCCATCCTGGCCAGGACGCAGAAGCACCCCGTGGTGACGCTGATAGCCGGCGGCGTGATTTTGGCGGCCACCCTGGCCATGACCCCGCTGCTGCCCACCAACCTGCTGGGCGACACCGGGCAAAACAGCATGAGCATCCAGCAGGACATGCCCCCGGGCACCAGCCTTGAGGTGACCGACGCGGCCTCCCAGAGGGTGGAGAAGGTCCTGTCAGGGATTGACGGCGTCACCGACGTCCAGGTCACTGTCGGCAACGGCACCGGCGGATTCGCCGCGCTGCTGTCCTCCGGCGCATCCAGCGCATCCTTCCAGGTCATCACCGACCCCGACGCCGACCAGGTGGCCCTGCAGGACCAGGTCCGCACCGCTGTCGACGGCATTAAGGACGCCGGGACCATCACCGTGGGCTCCCAGGGCGGCGGCTTCGGCATGTCCTCTTCCGTGGACATCACGGTCAAGGCCACCACGGGCGAGGAACTGCAGCAGGCCTCCGACGCCCTGGTCAAGGCCATGACGGGCATCCCCGGCGCGCAGTCGGTGGAGAGCAACCTCTCCGGCGCCCAGCCCGTGGTGCAGGTGACCGTTGACCGGAACAAGGCCGTGGCCGCCGGTCTGGACGAGAAGCAGATCACCGGGTTGCTGGCCGCCACCGTCAGCCCCATCCCCGGCGGCACGGTGCGCATCGACACCACCGACTACCGCGTGCAGATCGGCACTGGCACCAAGTTCGACTCAGTCGACGCCCTGGCCGCCGCCGAGATCCCCACCCCGGCAGGACCGGTTCCGCTCTCCGATGTGGCCACCGTGGCAGAGGTCCAGACCCCGCTGACGGTGACCTCCTCCAACGGCCAGCGCACCGCCACCGTCTCCGTCACGCCGGACACCAACTCCCTGGGTTCGCTCAGTGCAGAGGTGCAGACCCGGCTTGACGCCACCACGCTGCCGGCAGGCACCGTCGCCACGATTGGCGGCGCAGCCACCCAGCAGGCCGAATCGTTCCAGCAGCTGGGTCTGGCCATGCTGGCCGCCATCGCCATTGTCTACGTGATCATGGTGGCAACGTTCAAGTCGCTCATCCAGCCGCTCATCCTGCTGGTGTCCATCCCGTTTGCCGCCACGGGCGCCATTGCCCTGCTGCTCATCACCGGGATTCCGCTGGGCCTGCCGTCCCTGATTGGCATGTTGATGCTGGTGGGCATTGTGGTCACAAATGCCATCGTGCTCATTGACCTCATCAACCAGTACCGGCAGCCTTCCGGGGACAGGCCTGCCATGAACGTGGCCGACGCCATCGAGCACGGCGCCCGCCAGAGGCTCCGCCCCATCCTGATGACGGCCCTGGCCACCATTTTCGCCCTGACGCCCATGGCCCTGGGGCTGACCGGCAGCGGCGGATTCATCTCTCAGCCGCTGGCCGTCGTGGTGGTGGGCGGGCTCATCTCCTCCACCCTGCTGACACTGGTCCTCGTGCCGGTCCTGTACCGGCTCGTTGAGGGCCGAAAGGAAAAGCATGACCTCAAGAAGGCGCTGAAGCAGGTGCACACTCCGGCTGCCTCGGCGCCCAAGAGCATACCCCTCGACGACTCCGACCTTCCGGCCACGGCTGAGACGGCCGGCACCGGCGCGTCCACGGGCAAGTCCGCCAGCAAGGAATCGACTCTGGAGGGCGGCAAGGCCAAGGACCAGCCGGAAAGCGGCAATCCCGTGTCCAAGTCCAAACTGAAGGGTGCCAAGCCCACGGACTCGTCCAAGGATCCCAACCCCGAGTTCCAGGACTGGACCACAGGCGCCATCCCGAAGGTGCGCGGCCGCCGCGCCGCCACGGACTAGCCAGCCCAACTCCTGGCTGCACCCAACGGATCGAAGCAGCAGCAGTTGCGATCCCGACCCACGCATCCGATTCGAAGCAGCAGATGCGCCCGTCAGGACGGGAGGGTGGGGCTGAAGGCCAGTTTCGGGACGAAGTACAGGGCCACTGCCGCCACGAGCGCCGTGACGCCGCAGATGGTCCAGACCGTCATGTATCCCGCCAGCGGAGCGGCCGTTGAGCCGGCTCCCGCAGTCAGGGTCCCCAAGGCGGCGCCGGCCAGGGCGATGCCAAAGATGCAGGAGGCAAATGCCCCGCCCACGGTCTTTGTGGCGTTCGTCAGCCCCGTGGCCATGCCCGTCTGGGTTAGCGGCGCTGCAGCCGCGGCTGCCGAGGGCAGTGCTGCCACCAGGGCGCCGCTGCCAATGCCCGCGATCCCCATGTTGAGCAGCACCTGGGGCGTCGAATCGTGGAACGGCAGGAACAGGAGGTAACCCAAAGCAACGAGGAAGGCCGCACCCATCAAGGTGATTCTCGGCGTCGTCCATCTTGTGACCAAGGGGTACAGGAGTGCCCCGCCCAGCATGCCGAGCACATACACGCCGATCAGGATCGAGACCACCGACGCGCTGGCGCCGAGGCCGTAGCCCACTTCGGCGGGGTCGGTGCGCGCGAACGTGGACAGCGGGGCCTGTGCACCCAGGACCGAGACGCCGAACAGGAAGGCGGTCAGCTGGACGGGCCACATGCTGGGTTGGCGGAGCAGGCGGATGTCGATCAGGGGGTCCTTGTGGCCCAGTTCGTAGCGCGTGAACGGTATGAGCGAGGCGACGCCCAGGACGACGGCGGCCCAGGCCCACCAGGTTCCGGGGCCGTTGATGCGCATGAACGTCAGGCCGGCGGTGATCAACAGCAGGCCCGTGGAGAGGAGGGCCAGGCCCATGGTGTCGATGCGGCCGCCGGTGCGGGAGTCGGATTCCGGCACGCCGACCAGGACCACGAAGAAGCACAGGGTCACGGCGACGGCGGGGATCATGAGTGTCAGCCAGAGCTGGCCGGGGAGCAGTCCACCAATGAATCCGCCGGCCAGGGCGCCGACGATCACGCCGAATTCCAGCCCGGCCACGAGGATGCCGGCGGACTTGCGGGTCAGCGCGGCGCCGTTGGGCTGGGAGTGGGAGCGGCTGTAGATCAGCGCAACTTCCAGCGGCAGCCACACCACGTAGAAGCCCTGCAGCGCCCAGGCGGCCAGGAACATCCAGAAGTTCGGGGCGAAGGCGACGCCCCAGGATGCGGCTGCCGTCAGCGCCGTGGAAATGAGCAGGATCTTGCGGTGGCCCACCATGTCGCCCAGCTTGGCCAGGACGGGGACCACCAGGGCGCTGACCATGAGCTGGGCGGCTTCAAACCAGTTGACGTCGGCGTCGTGGATGCCAAGGTGGCGGGCAATGTCCGTCAGCAGCGGCGTGTAGTAGCCCTGCAGGATGCCGCTCGTCAGCTCAACGAGGACCAGGAAGCCCACAATGGCGGTGGCCGTGGGTGCCAGCCTCAGGCCGGTGCCCGCCACGCTGCGTTGCGCTGATGCCAAGGGAGCCCTCCAGTAATAATGTGACGCGCCTTACATGGTGCAGCGCATACCCATGCTACTACCCGGTAGGGAACATATTCACACCATTGCAGGTTGAGCCTTATAATAGATACAAACGCATATATCTCTCGGAGTTCCGGGGGCGAAGGAGCACACCATGCAGTTCGGAATTTTCAGCGTCGGCGACATCACCATGGACCCGACCACCGGCCGCACCCCCACGGAGCATGAGCGGATCAAGGCAATCACCACCATCGCCAAGCATGCAGAGGACGTCGGCATGGACGTCTTCGCCACGGGTGAGCACCACAACCCGCCGTTCTACCCCAGCTCCCCCACCACCATACTGGGCTACATCGCTGCCCAGACCGAGAAGATCATCCTCTCCACGTCCACCACGCTGATCACCACGAACGACCCCGTCAAGATCGCCGAGGACTTCGCCACGCTGCAGCACCTCTCCGACGGCCGCACCGACATTGTCCTGGGCCGCGGCAACATGGGCGCCGTCTACCCCTGGTTCGGCAAGAACAACCAGGACTCGGTGGAGCTGACCGTGGAGAACTACGCCCTGCTGCGCCGCCTCTGGGATGAGGAAGTGGTGAACTGGGAGGGCAAGTTCCGCACTCCGCTGCGCGGCTTCACCTCCACGCCGCGCCCGCTCGACGGCGTTGCCCCCTTTGTCTGGCACGGCGCCATCCGCACTCCCCAGGTCGCGGAGATCGCCGCGTACTACGGCGACGGCTTCTTCGCCAACAACATCTTCTGGCCCAAGGAGCACTACCAGCAGCTGATCGGGCTCTACCGTGAGCGTTACGCGCACTACGGCCACGGCACGCCGGAGCAGGCAGTCGTGGGCCTCGGCGGGCAGTTCTTCATCCGCAAGAACTCCCAGGACGCCGTCAACGAGTTCCGCCCCTACTTTGACAACGCCCCGGTCTACGGCCACGGCCCGTCCATGGAGGATTTCACCTCGCAGACTCCGTTGACGGTTGGCAGTCCCCAGGAACTGATCGAGAAGACCCTGACCTTCCGCGACTACTTCGGCGACTACCAGCGCCAGCTGTTCCTCGTGGACCACGCAGGCCTTCCGCTGAAGACGGTCCTGGAGCAGCTGGACCTGTTCGGCTCCGACGTCCTGCCCACGCTGCGCGAGGAATTTGCCAAAAACCGCCCCGCGTCCGTCCCGGACGCACCCACCTTCGAGGCCCGCCGCAAGGCAGCCCAGGCGGGTTCCGGCGTCGTGCCTGCAGATGAAGAGGTGAAGTGAGATGAACGCGGCAGCACACAGGAGGCTCGCGACGGATTCATGGGAGTCGCTGCTGAGATCACAGGTGGCCATGATGCGCGAGCTGCAGAAGGAGCCCAGCTTCAAGGCGCTGGGCAGCCGGGAGTACGACATTTTGTACAACCTCTCGCGCTGCCCCAGCGGCTGGCTGCGGCTCAACGAGCTCAACGACCACGTGCTGCTGACGCAGCCGAGCATCTCGCGCATGGTGGACCGTCTCGAGGCGCGCGGCTGGATCCAGCGCAAGACGGCGGAAAATGACCGCCGCGGCGTGCTGATCGGGCTCACTGAGGAAGGCGCCGCCCTGCAGAAGCAGGTGGGGCGGGCGCATGTGCAGAACATCCTGGAGCTCATGGAGGCGGCGCTCACGGACGACGAGATGCGCACCCTGCAGGAACTGACGGGCAAGCTCAGCGCCTCCGTGGCCGGGAATTAGCCCAGCGACTTGAGCGAGGTGACCATCTTTTGGATGTTCTGGTACTCGCTGGAGAGCATGTAGGCCTGTGCGTCGGCGATGGTGGCGAAGGCGCGCAAGCCGGGGGTGCCGGAGGGGTCGCTGGTAAACTGCAGGGCATCGCCGAACATGTAGATGCCCAGCTGCTTTGAGGTGACCGTGTTGTAGACAAGGCAGGCCGTGCCGTCGGCGCCCGCGGAATGGTCGGTGATGCCATATGAGGCAAAGAAGTGCGTGCTGCCCTGGATGACCCGGTAGACGTAGCGCGGATCCACGGCGCCGTCGCTGGAATTGTTGGACGGGATGTCCATGGGGATGCTCGCGAGGACCGTGTATGGCGCCTTCGACTTGTCCGGGCACGCGCCGCCCAGCCCGGAAATATGCGTGCCGAGCATGGCCATCACCGTCCCCTGGGCGTTGCGCACCTCCAGCGCCAGCGCATCCGGCACGGGCGGCGGCGGGAGAACCTTGACGGTCCAGTCCTCCGGCAGCTCAAAGCTGACGGTCTTTTCGGCGTCAGCAAACTTTTTCCACTTCTTCGCGACCGTGCCGGGCTTCTGCTTGGCACCCTCGCTGGGCATGGCGGTGCTGATGCCCGACGGCGCCCAGCTGGCGGTTGCGCTGGGGGACGCCTGAGCCGTGGTGGCCACCGCCGAGGGACCTGGATCCTGTTCGACGCGCTTGAGGCTGAGGCCGCAGCCGGTCAGGGCAAGGGACAGTGCCAGCAAGCCTGCCGCCGCGATTGCCGTTGTTGATCCTGACCGCTGTGTCATAGATTTCCCTCCGCCGTTGGCTGGCACCATTTCCAGTGCTGCCATGCTATCCCGACTGCCCCGGGGCCCCGCATTCATGACGGGGCGGCATGCCGCGATCCTGCCCCAGGCGCCGGGAGGGTGTGGATAACTTCTGGCGGCTTTTCTGCACTGCGTGTATTTTGGGATGACAGCCAGCGACAGGCTTCACCGGCGAGGCCTGCCACTCATAACGACTTATGGGGGACCGCTATGACCGAGTCGCACACCACGGCCGCACCCGGAACAGGCACGCCGAACGGCCACGGGTCGCTGAACTCTCTGAAAAGCGGCCGTCCACCGGGGCGAAGTCGCGGAGGCAGGGCCTTGGGTGCACGGGCGTTTGCCAGGTTGGTTGCCGCAACCCTCCTTGCCGTGGTCCTTGTCCTGGCCGGATGCTCCGCACCGCCGGGGGCCCCGCTCGGCAGCACTGGTTCGGCCACGACGGAACCGCCGGAAAGCACCACCCCGCGGCCGACCATTGCAGGCCCGTACAAGCCAGCCACCGACAAGGGTCCCGCCGAAAACGTCCCCGTTCCGGTCCTGCCCGAGGCAGCCAAGGAATTCAGCAAGGAAGGCCTGGAGGCTTTCGCCGAATATTGGTTCTCGACGCTTGGGTACGTGTACGAGACCGGTGATTCCGGTCCAATGATGGCGGTCACCGAACCTGACTGCGAAACGTGCGCTTACGTCAATGAACCCCTAGCCAAGACCTACGCGGAGGGCGGCTGGGTAGTTGGCGGACAGATGGAAGTCGTCCAGACAGTCTGCTACTTTACGCCGCTGTCCGACGGCGACTACCAGGCCCAAGTCGAAGCCTTGCAGATTCGCGTGGTCTACTACAACGGCGATGGCACCGTCAGGACGAGGCACGAGCAGAACACTGCGCATACGAGCATCGTTAATGCCCATTGGGCGGATGGCCAGTGGACCGCCTCAACGAGTGAACCTCTGAAAAGGAACTAGATATGTGGTTCGTCGAGGTGGCTTCGTCGCGTTTGATCTTGCCAGCAATGGTAATTGGTGCGGCATTGCCTGTCTTGCCGTCGATGCTGGCAAGCGAAGATCCAACGTGGCTTGATTCCACGGTGGTCACTTCCCAGGACAAAGAAATTGCGGGGGTCAGTCCCCGCGTCGGCACGGTTGGCAGTGTCCCCGGTGCTCCTTCAACAGACGAACCCACAGTGCCGGAAGCCAACCCCGACCCATACATCTATGACATGAGGGATGCCTGCACCGACGGCGACAGCCGGACGTTTGATCAATGCATCGCCGTCGTCGCGGGCTGCAGCACTGGTGGCGGTGAGTCCGGGACGGAATCCGGCACAGTTCTCTACCGCTACAAATCAAGGGCAGACATTACGCCACCGGCATGGTCCTTTGACTCAGGTCCCCACTGTGTCTACACCGACAAGCCAGCCGAGAAGCCCCGCGATGTTCTGGCGGAGATTGCCGGGCAGATCGCCCATGAGTTCCAGCAAGTGCCGATTGCTCCGGCGGTGATTGGTTCCCAGCCCGGTCCGCACACCCTGCGCGGCAGGGAAACCAACGTCTGGGCAGAAGCCGCCACCCAAACCTTCCAACTGAACCTCCTGGGCCAGGAAGTCACCATCACCGCCACCCCGGCCGCCTACACCTGGGACTACGGCGACGGCACCCTCTTCGGCCCCACCGACGTCCACGGCGCACCCCTGCACGAAGACCGCATCGGCGAACAAACACGAACCAGCCACGTCTACACCGAAACCGGCGAAAAATACATCAACCTCACCACCCACTTCAACGGCACCTACACCGTCAACGGCGGCCCCGAACTGCCCATCCCCGGCCAAGGCAACATCCCCTCAGCCCCGCTCTGGATCAAGGTCTGGCGCGCACAAATCAACCTCTACGCCGACAACTGCTTCGAAAACCCCAACGGCATCGGCTGCTAACCACGGTGCGCCAAGGATCTTCACGCCGCCAGAGATCATGCATACGCACGCCCAGAAACCAGAGCGGTGCAATGCTGCGCCGGGGTCAGGGAAGGCCTTGCAGCAGCTCCCGGTAGAAGACCACGCCGGCGCCGAGCGAGCTGATGCGAACGCGCTCGTTGACGGCATGGAGGGTGGCCCGGTCGGCGGCGTCCATCAGCAGCGGCGAGAAGCGGTAGACGGCCGGGGAGATGGAGGTGAAATGGCGGGAATCCGTGGCCCCGGTCTGGATGTACGGGGTCACCACGGCGTCCGGGTAGGAGGCGGCAACGGCGCGGGTCAGCAGTGCAAATTGCTCGTTGGAAAAAGATGAGACCGGCGACGGGTCATGCCCGGACACCACCGCAAGTTCCACCTCGGGATCGTCAATGATGGCGCGGACTCGCGCAACAACGGACTCCACGGTCTCCCCCACGGCGATGCGGATATTGGCATTGGCCCGGGCAGTGGAAGCCAATACGTTGTTGGCCTTGCTGCCCTCCAACATGGTCACGGCCACGCTGGTGCGGGTCAGCGCACGGGTTTCGTCGCCAACCAGTCCGAACACCTGGGTCAGCAGCCCCTTGAAGGCCCACAGGTTTTCCGTCACGAGGCGCAGTGCAAAACTGCTGTTCAGGCCGATCCTGCGCATCATCTCGGCAATGGGATCCGGCATGGATGCAGGAAACGGGTTTTCCTCCAATGCCACGATGGCCTGGGCCAGCCGTGCCGTGGGACCCATCCGGGGCGGGGTTGAGGCGTGTCCCCCGGCGCCGCGCACCAGCAGTTCCAGATCCAGGATGCCCTTCTCAGCCACGCCGACGACGGCAGCGGGTACCTTCAGCCCGGGAAATGCATCCAGTGCCACGGCACCGCCCTCATCCAGCACCAGCCACGGCTTGACGCCGCGCCCGGCCAGCAGGGCAACAGCCGCTTCTGCAGTGTCGCCGGCGGTCTCCTCGTTATTGCCGAAGGACAGGTACACGTCATGCGCGGGCGAGAAGCCTTCGGAGAGCAGCGACTCGACGGCTCCCATGATTGTGACGAGGGCACCCTTGTCATCCAGCGCGCCACGCCCCCACACGAAGCCGTCCTTCTGGTGGCCGGAGAATCCCGGGTGGGTCCAGGGGTCGCGCTCATCCACGGGCACCACGTCGTAATGGGCCATGAGCACGGTGGGCCGCGCCCCGGCGTCGGGCAGGTGGCCAGCCCACCTGAACAGCAGGCCGTGGCCGTTGACCATCTCGCGTTCCAGCGAGGCATGGACACCCGGGTACAACCGCTCCAGTGCCTCGATGAAGCCGGTGAACTGCTCCAGCTCAATCTGGTCGCGCGCGGGTGAAAAAACCGTGCGGTAGCGAATCAGTTCGCTGAGGATGTCCGCCGCGGGCTGCGCATGCTCCGCACCGATCTCGCCCATGTGCGGGGCGGCCCCGAAGTCCCCCACGGGGGTTCCCGGACCGGCACGGAATGCCCGGGCCCCGATGACGGCTGCGGCGCCGGCGGCACCCACGGACAGGGCGGCGGTCACTGCGCGGTTGATCGATTTGACGGATCCTTTAGGCATGAATGGGATTCTAGGCCATGTGACTGGGAGCACCCGGCAATCACAGGAGGTAGGATGTCCACATGACCTTTGCGCCCCACCGCCTCGCCCGTGTCCGCCCCAGCAGCCCAGCACAGGAAGGCCCGGGCGCCGGCGCCGGCCCTGCACTGCCGGAGCAGTTCTTCGTCCGCAACGACGCTGCCGGATTCGACAGCCCCGAAGGCCGCATCTGGCAGGTTGTTGAAACACCGTTCCCCACCTCGCCGGCCAACCAAAACAGCTCCTACAGGGATGGCTGGACACTGGGCGCCACCGTCACCGAGGACGAATTCACCTTCCTCGCACCCTGCGCCCCGGTCAACGTGTTCGGCATGGCCCACAACACCGGCGCCCCCGGCCGCGCCCTCCCGCCGCAGGCCTTCCACAAGGCCGCAAGCTCCGTCGTGGGCCCCGGCGACGCGATCGAGCTGTGCCCCGGCACCGGCTACACCGACCCGGAGGCCGAGCTGACCGTCGTGATCGGCCGCCCCGCCAAAAACCTCACGCTGGAGAACGCCCGCAGCGCCATCCTCGGGTTCACGATCGGCAACGACGTCTCCGACCGCGACGCCCAGAAATCCGACGAGCTATGGCTCAGCGCCAAGAGCCCGGACACCTTCACGCCCCTGGGCCCCTGGATTGTTGTGGGCCTGAAGGACGACGGCGTGGCCATCAGCATTGTGCACAACGGCACCGAGCTTTCCCCCGCCTCGAGTGACGACCTGGGCTGGGGCGTGGACGAAATCCTGGTCTACCTCAGCGCCTTCATGACCCTGCAGCCCGGCGATGTCATCATGACCGGCTTCCCCGCAGAGTGCCGCCGGATCAACCCGGGCGACGAGGTCATCTGCCGCATTGAAGGCATTGGCGAACTCCGCAACCCAGTGGCCGCCGGGCAATAGCAAGGCGGCTGCCGCCCCTGCACCAGACTCGTGCAAGGCGGCGGCCGCCCTTGAGTTCACAGGCAACATACTCGTTCCTGTTTGGGACTTAACACCCACAGCTGGCAAGATTTAGTTAACCATGGCAACCACAACAATTCCCGAACCGGTTCCCGCGGACCAGGCCCCTGCGGCCCGCGGGCTGCTGGGTGCCGCCAAAAATTGGGGGCTTGCCCATCCGGTCCTGGCCGGGCAGCTGCGCGGCTTCGCCCTCGTGGCCGTGATCTGCACCGTCATCTCCATGGCCATCTTTACCAGCCTGCGCCCCGCCCTGGGCACCCAGTGGGCCAATGTCATCTCGCTGGTGCTGTGCTCCGTCCTGAACACCGAGCTGAACCGGCGCATGAGTTTCGGCCTCACGGGCCGGCACCTGTGGTGGCGGGACCAGCGTCGGGGCCTGTGGGTCATGCTGCTGGCGCTGGCCATGACAAGCGGCAGCCTGTGGCTGCTGCAACAGGTCAACCCCGAGGCTTCTGTTGCCCTCGAACTGGCCGTCATTGTGCTGGGCAACGTGGCCTCTGCCGTGACCCGCTTCCTGCTGCTGCGCTACTGGATTTTCCGGCGGGCCCGCCACGGCCGCCCCGCCGCCCGCCAGGACCAGCACCAGTCATCCTGAAGCGGGGTTCACGCCGACTACCCGGCGTGCTCGTAGGTCAGGCAGTCGGCATTGTCCGCACCGGGCCCCACCCGCACGGAGTCGGCGGCACACATCAGGTGGTCGTTGTGGATGCATTCGGTGCGCTGGCAGGCGCCCACCGAGGCCAGCACCTTGGGCAGCCCGCCGTGGACGCCGGTGTCGATGAAGGTGGCGCACTGGGCGTGGTCGGCGTTGCCGCCGATCGTGATGCCCGCAGCCCCGCAATGCGTGTGGTCGTTGAATGAGCAGTTCGACACTGCACATTCTGTGACGGGAACGGTGGCAGTCATGATGAGCTCCTTGCTGGGAAGCCGGCCCGCACGGCCGGGTTCCCTCCACTTTAAGTCCGCACGCCCCCAAGCAATTAGCACGAATTTCCCTTGGCCAATTCGCCACCGCGTTGGCAACATGTTTGGATGAGAGAACTCTCATTCAGGCCTCATCCAATTGGCAATCCCGTGCGAAAGGATTGAGCCATGCACATCCCACGGTTCATCCTCGCCGCCTTCATCACCCTGGTGGTGGGCGGGACCATCGTGGCCACGACCCTGCTCGTTTCCAGTTCGGAACCGCGCCTTGGCGACACCATCGTGGTCACCCCGCACGGCACGCCGCCACCCTCCCGGACGCCCACCCCCGCACCTGAACCGTCAGCCACGGCGACACCCAGCCCCGGCCCGTCTGCCAGCCCAACCACCGCCCCGCCAACGGACACCAGCCCAACACCACCTCCGCCGTCGTCCGCACCACCTGCACCGCCTGCGCCACCTGCAGATGGAGGCGCAGTGGTGGTCCCCGGCTGCGCCCCGCTGGCAGGCGACGACGACTGCGATGACGCGGACGACTGGGACGATCCCGATGATGACTGACTCCCCGCGCCGGCACCTCACCGCCAGGGGCCGCATCATCGGTGCGATGGTGCTGCTGCTGGCGGTGGCCTTTGCCGGCTCGATTGTGCTGTCGGCGCAGATCCTGAACGCGCGCACCGACGCCATGGTGGACGATCGGCTGACGCACGCCGCAACAAGTTTCCGCACCTTCGCCACGTCCCCGTCGGGCAGTTCGCAGTTCACCGCCGACGCGCTGCTGACGCGGTTCCTGCAGGACACCGTGCCCACCCGCGCCGAGACCGCGTTCAGCCTGCTCGACGGTGTCCCGCACAGGCGCATGGCCGGCGACCCGCCCGCACGGCTGGACAGGGACCCGGCGTTCCTGGCGCTCGTCACCGGGCACGAGCAGCCCGTCCACGGCCGCTACGCCACGAGTGCCGGCCCGGTCGCGTACGCCGTCATCCCGGTCCAGGTGGTGGGCGACTCCGCATCGGGCGCCCTGGTCAGCGTCCAGTTCCGCCGTGAAGTTGCCGCCCCGCTGTTCAGCTCGCTGGGCATCTTCGCACTGGCCGGCGTGCTGGCCGTGATCGGCGCCGGGATCGCCAGCTGGCTCATCGCCGGGCGGGTGCTGGCCCCGCTGCGGCAGGTGCGGGAGACGGCCGAGACCATCAGTGAAACAGACCTCAAGGGCCGCATCGAGGTGAAGGGGCACGATGACGTCGCCGCCCTGGCCACCACGTTCAACCGCATGCTGGACCGGCTCGAGACCGCCTTTGCCACGCAGCAGCAATTCGTGGACGACGCCGGCCACGAGCTGCGCACGCCCATCACAGTGGTCCGGGGGCACCTTGAGATGATGAGTGAGGATCCCGCCGAGCGGGCCGAAACCATCGCCTTGGTCACTGATGAGCTGGACCGCATGGCCCGCATCGTCAACGACCTCCTGCTGCTCGCGAAGTCCCAACAGCCAGACTTCGTGGTGCCACAGGAGGTGGAGCTCATGGAGCTGATGGTGGATGCGCTGAGCAAGGCCAGCATGCTTGGCCCGCAAAACTGGACGTTGGATGAGCTCGCCGAAGGCCACATCGCTGCCGACGGCCAGCGCCTCACCCAGGCCCTCATGCAGCTGGCCTCCAACGCCGTCAACCACACCCCGCCCGGCGGCACCATTGCGCTCGGCTCCACGTACGACGACGGCACGCTCCTCTTGTGGGTGCGTGACACTGGTGCGGGGATCGCCGAAGAAGATCAGGCGGGGATTTTTTCCCGCTTCCACCGAGGCCCCAACTCCGGGCACAGTGCCGGGGCCGGCTTGGGCCTGTCGATTGTGAAGTCGATTGCCGAAGGCCATGGTGGCTCCGTGACGGTGGCCAGCTCCCTGGGAGCGGGCTCCATTTTTACCATGCTCCTGCCGGTGAGCCTGCTCCCGGATGATGAATCGAACGCTGGTGGGGCAGGCCCCGGCAGCCATGAGAAAGGCCATGCATGAAACGAATCCTGATCGCTGAAGATGAAGCCCGCATAGCCACGTTTGTGCAGAAGGGGCTTGCCGCCGAAGGCTTTGTCACCCAGGTGGTCGGCGACGGCCAGTCCGCCTACGATGAGGCACGGTCCTATGTCCACGACCTGCTGATCCTGGACATTGGCCTGCCTGTCATCGACGGCCTGACGGTGCTGCACCGCCTGCGCCAGGACAAGGTGGACATCCCTGTCATCATTCTCTCTGCCCGAAGCAGTGTTGAGGACAAGGTGGCCGGCCTGGTCGGCGGGGCCGACGACTACCTGCCAAAGCCCTTCGCCTTCGAGGAATTGCTCGCCCGGGTGCGGCTGCGCCTGCGCGGGCATGTCCTGGAAGAACAGACGATTCTCACGGCCGGGCCGCTCAGCCTGGACCTGCGCACCCGCAGGGCCTCGGTGGACGGCGTCAACAAGGATCTCAGTGCCCGAGAGTTCGCCTTGGCCGAGACACTGTTCCGGCACCGCGACCAGGTGCTCTCCCGGGAACAGCTGCTCTCCCAGGTGTGGGGTTTCGACTTTGATCCGGGTTCAAACATTGTGGACGTCTACATCCGGTATCTGCGCAAGAAGTTCGGTGCGGAGCGGATTGAGACCGTCCGCGGGATGGGCTACCGGCTGAAGTTGGACTGAACCGGGCGCCGCCGGGCGTTCATGAGAACGATCTCATCTCAGTCTCCTTTTACTCTCATAGGGCTGCGGAACAGTAGAGGTTAGTCAACAACCTCAACGTTTTGGGAGATAAAAATGTTCAACCTCTGGATCGCACTCGCCGCCAACATGGTCTGCATCAGTGTCTTGGTGTACGCCGTGTACTTCCCCCGCTACCAGCGCCGCGACCTGGCCATTGCCTACGTATGCCTGAATGTGGGCATCATGCTCGTCACGATGCTCCTGTCCGGCAGCGCCGCCGGCATGGGCCTGGGGCTGGGATTGTTCGGTGTTCTCTCCATCATCCGCTTGCGTTCGGACACGCTGACCCAGGGCGAGATCGGCTACTACTTCGCCGCCCTGGTGCTGGGCCTGATGAACGGCCTGCACCCGGACCCGGCATGGCTTTCCCCGGTGCTGTCCGCAGCGCTTGTCGCCGTGCTGTTCATTGCAGACCACCCCCGCATTGCCCCGCGCACCCGCAGGCAGACCATCACCTTGGACCGGGCCTACCCCAATGAGGGCGAACTGCGTGTGGCGCTGGAAACGTTGTTGGGCGGCCCTGTCACCCGTATTGAAGTGATGGAACTCGATGTTGTCCGCGACCTGACCATTGCCGACGTCCGCTACAAGGCTGCCGTCAATGCACCCTCGAGCACCTGCATCCACGAGCACGCTGCCGCGGCACTGCCGCAGTATCCGTCGGTGGCACCGGGCCGCATGGAACCGATTCCGGTCCAGCTGACGTCCCACCAGCTGGGGAACCGGTCATGAGCTGCGCAGACATCCTGGATGCAGCATTGGCGCTGCGTGATCCGATCAGTTTGGAAGCTGTCAACGAGGAGGCTGCACTGCAGCGCCGCGTGGACAAAAAGTTCCTCCTGACCCGCAGCCAGCTGGCTGCGCTGCTGGACCGGCTCGGCAGTGATTTTGCCGTCATGGAGATCGCCGGGCGCCGGGTCTTTGGCTACAGCTCCACCTACTTCGACACCCCCGGACTGGACCAGTTCCGTGCCCACCGGCAGGGCCGGCGCCGCCGGTTCAAGGTCCGCACCCGCACCTACCTGGACTCGGGGCTGTGCATGTTTGAGGCCAAGTTGAAGGGTGCCCGCGGAGAAACCGACAAGCACCGGATCCCCTACGGCCTCGGGGACAGCGGCACCATGAATGGTGAGGCCCGGGAATTCCTGGGCGCGCTGCTCGACGCCGAGTATGGCCTGCCGCTCCCCGAGCTGCGGCCCGTCATGACGGTGGACTACCGCCGCGGCACACTGGTGAACCCGCACAGCAGGGAACGGCTCACCCTTGACGTCGGGCTGCTGTGCCGCGACGCCGGCGGGGCGGACGGCCCGGCCGGTGTCGGGGCGGACGGCGGCGCCCGTGAGGTTGCCGGTCCGGACCTGGTGGTCGTGGAGACGAAATCGGCTGACGGGCGGGGAGTTGCAGACAGGGTCCTGGCCGAGATGGGCATCAGGGCCCTGAGCATGAGCAAGTATTGTGTGGGCATCGCCCTGCTGCATCCGCACCTGCCGGCCAACCGCTGGAACCGGGTGTTGCGCGAGCGCTTCGACTGGGACCCGGCATCATCGCGAGCAGGGACGGTGCCGCTGGCCGCCTGAGGTTTCACTTCAGCCGGCCGGCACCTGCCCTACCCCAGCCGCAACATCCGCTCGACGGCGGCCGCCAGTTCGGTGGCCGCCGCATCCAGCTCCGACGCCGTGATGTCGGAGGCAAAGCTGAACCTCAGTGCGGTCTGGGCAACGGTCCGCTCCACGCCCATGGCGCTCAGCACGGCCGACGGTTCATCCGCACCCGCGGCACAGGCTGAACCGGAGGAGCACACGATCCCCCGCCGCTCCAGTTCCAGCAGCACCGATTCGCCGCTGGTGCCGGGGAAGCAGAATGAGGCCACATTGGGCAGCCTCCTTGTCGGGTGGCCGGTCAACTGCGCCGTGGGGATTTCGGCCAGGACGCGCCGCATGAAGCCCTCCCGCAGCGCCGTGACGCGGCCGGCGGCGGACGGCCGTGCCGATTCCGCCATCGCCAACGCCGTTCCAAGGGCCACGGCGAACGCCACATTCTCTGTTCCGGAGCGGGTGCCGCGCTCCTGCCCGCCGCCGTGGATCAGGGGCTCGTACAGGGTTCCGCCCCGGACATAGAGGAGTCCCACACCCTTGGGGGCGCCGATCTTGTGTCCCGACATGCTCAGCGCCGTGACACCGAGCCGGGCCACATCCAGGGGCAGCCACCCGGCAGCCTGGACGGCGTCGCTGTGCAGCGGCACCCCCGCGGCGGCCGCAACGGCCGACAACGCGGACAGGTCCTGGACGGTGCCCACCTCGTTGTTGGCGTACATGACGGATGCAACGGCCACGCCGCCCCCCGCTGCGGCACCATCCTGTTCACCGGCAGCCGAGCCGGAGCCCGCACCCGAAGCTGCCAGCATCCCGGCAAACACATCCGGGTCCACCAGCCCCTGGGCGTCCACCGGCACCACGCAGACCTCGAAGCCGTGGATGCGGCGCAGGTGGTCTGCCGATTCCACAATGGCCGGATGCTCCACGGCACTGATCAGAACCCGGTTCAGGGAGGGGTCAGCGGCGCGGCGGGCCAGTGCGATGCCCTTCAGTGCCAGGTTGTCCGCCTCGGTGCCGCCGGAAGTGAATGTGAGCTCCTCCGGATGGGCGCCCAACGCCGTCGCACATTGTTCACGGGCGGCTGCCAGCGCCGCAGCGGCCGCCTCCCCCAGCTCGTGGTGGCTGGAGGGGTTGCCGAACTGGTTGGTCAGGAACGGGAACATGGCCTCGATGACCTCGCGGCGGACTGGCGTGGTGGCGGCGGCGTCGAGGAAGATCACGGCAGGTCCGCGCGTTCCTGCACATCCGGGGCGCCAGGCAGCTCCACCGCAATGTCCAGGCCCAGGTCAAGGGCGCGCACGCTGTGGGTCAGGGCGCCGACGGAGATGATGTCCACGCCGGTGGCCGCAATGCCGGCAATCGTGGACAGGTTCACATTGCCGCTGGCCTCCACCAGGGTCCGGCCGTTGACCAGCGCCACGCCCTGGACGAGCTCCTCGTTGCTGAAGTTATCCAGCATGATGGTGTCCACGCCGGCCGCCAGCACGGGCTCGATCTGCTCGATGCTGTCCACCTCCACCTCAAAGTGGACGGTGTGCGGGAGCTGCGCCCGGACACCTGCGAGCGCGGCTGTGAGCCTGCCGGTATCGCCGCCGGTGAGCACGGCCAGGTGGTTGTCCTTGGCCAGCACGGCGTCGGAGAGCGAGAAGCGGTGGTTGTGCCCGCCGCCGCAGCGCACGGCGTAGCGTTCCAGGATGCGCAGGCCCGGCGTGGTCTTGCGCGTGTCCGTCACCCGCGCGCCGGTCCCGGCGATGAGCGCGGCGTATTCGGCGGTTTGGGTGGCGATGGCGCTCATGCGCTGCGTCAGGTTCAGCGCGATCCGCTCCCCCGTCAGCACGCCGCGAGCCAGCCCGGTCACGGACATGAGCCGCTCCCCCGTAGCGAACGTGGCGCCGTCGGCCACCAGCTGCTCCACATGCGCTTCCGGGTCCTGCATCACCATGGCGGCGCGGAACACATCCCCGCCGGAGAAGATGCCGGGCTCGCGCGCCACGAGCCAGGCGGTGGCGCTGGCGTCGGCCGGCAGCAGCGTGGCCGAGGTAATGTCCCCGTATGGCGCGTCCTCGGCAAAGGCCCGCTGCAGGATTTCCTCGACGGCGGTGCGCGGCAGCTGGGGCAGCGCTGCGGTGGTTTTCTTCAGGACAGGCACGACGGCGTTCATACTGTTTCGCTTTCACGCTGGGGTTCGGTGGTGGTCAGGGTGGGGACGGGGTTGACCCAGTGGTTGGACGCCCTGGCGGCTTGGTGCGGGGAGGGGGCGTCGGTGGCCTGGGGGAAGTCGCTGCGGAAGTGTGCCCCCGCAGAGTTTTCCCGTGCCTGGGCGGCGTGGACCAGGAGCCGTGCCACGAGCGCCAGGTTGCGGTCTTCCAGCTCCCGGCGTTCGGACGTGTCCGGGTGGTCCCCGGAGGGAGGGCGGCCCACACCGGTTTCCGCCGGGGTGCCGAGGGCTGCAGCAGCCTCCTGCAGTCCGTGCGAGTCGCGGACCACCCCCGCGTGCGCGGCCATCACATGGCGCAGTTCGGGGCGTGGGGGTGCCGCGGGCGCAGCCGTCTCCCGCACTTCCCCCGCCGCAGGTGCCGGGACACCGGGAAGGGACGCGGCGCCGTCGTGCATCACGTGCCAGGCGCTCCCGCCGGTGAAGGCGGCAACGGCACGGCGGCTGAAGACCAGACCCTCGAGCAGCGAGTTGGAGGCGAGCCGGTTGGCGCCGTGGACGCCGGTGCAGGCCGCCTCTCCGGCCGCGAAAAGCCCCGGAACGGAGGTGCGCCCGTGCAGGTCGGTGGCGACACCGCCCATCCAGTAGTGCGCGGCAGGGGCCACGGGCAGCCAGTCGCGGCGCCAGTCGAAGCCGAGTGCTGCGGTGGCGGCGTCGATCGTGGGGAAGCGGCGGGCGAGGTAGCCGTGGCCGTTGGCCGTTTCGATGCCGGTGGCGTCCAGGAAGACGTGGTGCGGGCCTTCGTCCCGGCCGGCCAAACCGGCCTCGGCTGCGAGCGTTTCCAGGTGGGCGGCGATGCTGCGGGAGACAACGTCTCGCGGGGCCAGGTCACCCTCCGGGTGGTAGCGGGGCATGAAGGCCTCGCCATTGGCGTCGCGCAGCACGGCGCCGGCGCCGCGGACGGCCTCGGAGATCAGGAAGTTCTGCCCCACGGCGAGCGCTGTGGGGTGGAACTGGAAGTACTCGAGGTCGGCGAGCACGGCACCGGCGCGCCAGGCGAGGGCCACGCCGTCGCCCGTGGCCACGGCCGGGTTGGTGGTGAATTCGAAGAGCTGCCCGGCACCCCCGGTGGCGAGCAGGACGGCGTCGGCTTCCAGTGCCTGGCGTTCGTCTCCCTGGTCAAGGTAGGCGATGCCGGCGATCGCCGCGCGGGGCGGGGAGCCGGCGTCGTGCGGGTCAGCGGCCGGTGCGGCCGGGCGGGCCAGCAGCTCTGTGGCGAAGCAGCCCTCCAAGACCGTCATGAGGCCCAGGTCGGCGGCGTCGCGGACCGCGTTGATGAGCCCGTCCGCGATGGCGGCACCCGTGGCGTCCCCGCCGGCGTGCAGGATCCGGGCGGCGGAGTGCGCCCCTTCCAGGCCGAGGGCGCGCCTGCCGGCGGCGTCGCGGTCAAAGCGGACGCCGAAGCGTTCCAGTGCGGCAATGTCGCCCGCAGCCTCCGTGCAGAGAATACGCACGGCGTCGGGATCGCACTGGCCGGCGCCGGCCTTGAGGGTGTCGGCAATGTGCGCCTCCACCGAATCACCGGGTGCGGCCTCGCCCTCGGCCAACACGGCGCAGATGCCGCCCTGCGCCTGGTGCGTGTTGCTCTGCGCCAGCGTCCCCTTGGTCAGGAGCGTGACGCGGACCCCGGCCTCGGCGGCGAGCAGCGCACCGTAGAGCCCGGCGATGCCGCTGCCCACCACCACCAGGTGCGAGTTGCTCATGCGCGTGCGGCGCTCTGTGCTGGCTGCGGCTCCTTGGCGGGCTGCTTCGTGGCGGCCTGCGGCAGGGCGGCGAGCATGCGCTCCAGCGCGATCCTGGCGTTGACCGCGGTGTCCTCGGGGACCGTGATCTGGTTCAGCACTTCACCGCGCAGGAGGCCTTCCAGGACCCAGGCGAGGTAGCCGGGGTGGATGCGGTACATCGTGGAGCAGGGGCAGATGACCGGGTCCAGGCAGAAGATGGTGTGCTGCGGGTATTGGGCCGCGAGCCGGTTCACCATGTTGATCTCGGTGCCGATGGCGAAGGTGGTGCCATCCGGGGCGGCCTGGATCGCCTTGAGGATGTAGTCGGTGGAGCCCGCCTCGTCGGCAGCGTCCACAACCTCCATGGGGCACTCCGGGTGCACGATCACGCGCACGCCGGGGAAGTCCACCCGTGCCTGCTCAATCTGGCCCACCGTGAAACGCTTGTGCACGGAGCAGAATCCCTGCCACAGCACCACCTTTGCGGCGTCCATGACCTCCTGCGTGTTTCCTCCCAGCGGCATGCGCGGGTTCCACAGCGGCATCTGCTCCAGCGGTACGCCCATGGCCTTGGCCGTGTTGCGGCCCAGGTGCTGGTCGGGGAAGAACAGTACGCGCTGGCCGCGTTCAAAGGCCCACTCAAGAACGGTGGAGGCATTGGAGGACGTGCAGACAATGCCTCCGTGCTTGCCGCAGAACGCCTTCAGCGCGGCCGAGGAATTCATGTAGGTGACGGGAATGACCGGAACCCGGCCGTCGGCGTCGGGCTCGGTGCCGTACAGCGCCTCGAGCTCGGCCCAGCAGGCCTCCACCGACGGCAGGTCAGCCATGTCGGCCATGGAGCAGCCTGCGGCCAGGTTGGGCAGGATCACGGACTGGTGGCTGCCGGATAGCATGTCCGCCGTCTCGGCCATGAAGTGCACGCCGCAGAACACGATTGCTTCCGCCTCGGTGCGGGTCTTGGCCGCGTTGGCGAGCTGGAAGGAGTCGCCCACGAAGTCGGCGAACTGCACCACCTCGTCGCGCTGGTAGAAGTGCCCCAGGATGACCACGCGGTCCCCGAGTTTCGCCTTGGCGGAGAGAATGCGGGCCTCAAGCTCGTCGTCGGAGGCGTCCTTGTACTCCTGGGGCAGCTGGCCCTGCACCGGAGTCGCGGGCGGGGCGGTGTCCTCGTTGGAGGCGCCGGGGCCGTAGCCGGGGGTGCCTGCGAGGGCCTCGGCCAGGTCAAATTCCCACGGGCCCTTGGCCAGGTCGTCGTCGCAGGATTCCTGCGTCCGGCCGGGCTGGCCGGGAACCCGGACTGCTTCGGCCTGCTCGCGGGTGATGAGCTGGATGGTGGTGTTCACGGATGACATGGCTTGCTCCAAGGTGTTGAGGCAGGGGGACGTGAGTGGGACGGTGCGGAAGGGTTTGAAAATATCCGGCCAATGCTGCGACAGGGTCCGGGATAATCCAGCATTTGCTGCGACAGCGTTGGGAATGGGGCGGGGAATGGGGCCGGCGGGACGTGCTAGGGGCGGGATTGGCTAGGGGCGGGACGGGGGATGCCCGGGCGGGCCGATGTCGCCTGCCTTGCCCCCCGGCCACGTGTGCGCATCCTCCCCGGTGTAGCGGTAGAGGCGGGGCGGGCGGTGCTTGCCGCCCTGGAGGAACTCGTCGGTGGGCTCAATGTACGGAGTCTGCTTGAGTTGGCGGCGGAAGTTGGCGGGGTCGACCTTGCGGTTCAGCACGGCCTCATAAACCTCACGGACCTGGGCCAGGGTGAACTTTTCACCCAGCAGGTGGTAGGCAATGGATCCGTACTCCATCTTGTTGCGCAGCCGCCACAGGGCATAGTTGACGATCTCGTTGTGGTCAAAGGCCAGCTCCTGCAAGCCGTCCGCCCGGAACCACTGGACGTTTTCCGACTCCTGTGCAAGCTCGGCCTCGGTGGACTGGACCAGGGCCCAGTACACGATGGAGACGACGCGCTGGCTGGGCGAGCGGTGCAGGCCCCCGAAGGCATACAGCTGCTCGAGGTAGCTCGGGGCCAGGCCCGTGGTGTCGCGCAGGTTGCGGGCGGCCGCATCCTGCAACGAGTCGGCCTGGGTCAGGGGCCCGCCGGGCAGCGCCCACAGCCCCTTGAACGGTTCGCGGATGCGCCGCACGAGAGGCAGCCACAGCGTGGGGCGGCCGGTCTTTTCACTGGGCCGAAGCGCGAAAATGACAGTGGAGATGGCCAGTGCCGGCGGCTGCGCGAGCCGCTCGCTGATGTTTGCCGCGCTGACAAATTCCGTCCGTTCCATGCCCTGCACCCCACCTTTCCGATGGCTGATCCAGTTAGAGTCATTTTGACTACAACTGATTCTACGACGCCGGCGGGCAATGAAACAAATCTCCCCCGCCACAAGGCGGCGGCCACCCCGCCTGCACCTGGCAGGGATCGGGCCGGGGGTCGGGCTCCGGCGTCGGGCGAATTGGGACTGTCGCCCACATGATGGATAATTCTTGACAGGGATCACACATTCCGATCATCCGCGGAGCAACCCTGCCCGGAACAGCAAAGAAGGCCACCCCTTTCATGACGCACCAACCCGACGCCGCCACGACAGCACCCGCAAAGTCCGGGCTGGGGCATTCGCTCAAGCAGCGCCAGCTGACCATGATGGGCCTCGGCTCCGCCATCGGGGCAGGGCTCTTCCTCGGTTCCGGCGAGGGCATCATGCTGGCCGGCCCTGCCGTGCTCATCTCCTACCTGGTGGCCGGGACGCTGATCATCCTGGTCATGTGGGCCCTGGGCGAGATGGCCGCGGCCAACCCCAACTCGGGCGCCTTCTCCGTCTATGCGGAAAAGGCCATGGGCAAGGTGGCCGGGTCCACCGTGGGCTGGCTGTGGTGGCTGCAGCTGGTGGTGGTCATTGCCGCGGAGGCACTGGGCGCCGCGCAACTGCTGGTCACCATCTGGCCCGTCCTGCCCGCCTGGGCACTGACCCTGATCTTCATGGTCATCTTCACGGCCGTCAACCTCACCGCGGTGAAAAACTACGGCGAGTTTGAATTCTGGTTTGCCCTGCTGAAGGTGGCCGCCATTGTCCTGTTCCTGGCCTTCGGCGCAGCGCTGCTGCTCGGCTGGATCCCCGGCACACCCTCCCCCGGACTCGGCAACCTAACGGGCAACGGCGGTTTCGCACCCACGGGCATGGCCGGGATCGCCTCCGCCCTCTTCGTGGTGGCCTTCGCCTTCGGCGGCACCGAAATCGTGGCCGTCGCCGCCGCCGAAACAGCCGACCCCGCCCGCAGCGTGGCCGTCGCCGTCCGCACCGTGGTGTGGCGCATCCTGGTGTTCTACGTGGGCTCGATCTTCATCATCGCCGCCGTCCTGCCCTGGACCTCGCAGGCACTGTTGTCCCCCTTCGCCGGCGTGCTGAACTATGCCGGGCTGCCCTGGGCAGGCACCGCCATCACCCTCGTGGCCGTCGCCGCACTCCTCTCCGCCCTGAACGCCAATCTCTATGGCGCCTCCCGGATGATCTACTCACTCTCCGAACGCCGCGAGGCCCCCCGCCCGTTCAAGCGCATCAACTCCCGCCAGGTACCGGTGGCCGCCGTCCTCGTGTCTGTGGCGTTCGGCTTTGTTACGGTCCTGTGGGAGTTCTTTTACCCCGACACCGTCCTGCGCATCCTGCTGAACCTTGTGGGCTCCACCTGCCTGGTGATCTGGGGCGCGGCGCTGCTCTCGCAGTTCATCCTGCGGCGCCGGGCCGACCGCGACGGCACCCCCCTGCCCCTGCGCATGCGCGGATTCCCGTGGCTGACCATCGCCGGCCTGGTGCTGCTCGCCGCCATCTTCGCCGTCGGCTTCAGCGATCCCGTCAGCGGCAGGCAGCTGCTGGGCACCTTCTCCCTGGTCGCCGCGATTGCGGCCCTGAGCTGGGTCGGGCAGCGGTACCGCCGGACCCAGTCCGCCACGCGCGCCTGACTCCTGCCCGGCCGCGCCCGCCATTCGCTATTGTTGACGTACGACGGCGGCACGGCCCGCCGCGGGAAAGGTCCAGTTATGTCTTCCCTTGGCAAGAACGCGGCTCCGGCGGCCCAACACTCCATTGAGGGCGCCCCGGCCGGGCTGCATGTGGTGGTTTTCGAGGCCGACGAGCCGGCCCCCCTGCCCCCTGTTTTCCTGATCCACGGATTCGCCTCCTCCGTTGAATTGAACTGGGTCAAGACCGGGTGGGTGTCCGCCCTGAACCGGGCCGGGCGAAACGTCCTGAGCGTTGACCTGCCGGGACACGGCGCAAGCACCTCACCCTACGACCTTGACTCGTACACGCCGGGCAAAATCAGGGCGGACCTGCTGCAGATCCTCATTGACCAGGGCGTGCGGCCGCTGCGGGACGGCGACCCCACCAGCGGGGTGGACCTGGTCGGTTACTCGATGGGCTCGCGGCTGGCCTGGGAATTCGGCGCAACGCAGCCGGAGCTGGTGCGCAGGATAGTGCTGGGCGGCCCCAACCCGGAAGACCCGCTGGCGGATTTTGACCTGCGCGCGGCACAGGATTTCCTCAACGACGGAACCCCCATTGCGGACGAGTCCACCGTCTGGCTGCTGAACATGGCACAGCTGGTGCCCTCCAATGACATCTTTGCCCTGCTGGCCCTGGTCCAGGCCGTCAAGATGGAGCCGTTTGAGCCTGCGGACGCCGTGCCGCACATGCCGGTCCTGCTGGTGGCCGGCAGCCTGGACGAGCGCGCCCGCACCATGAGCCGGCTCGCCGAGCTCAGCCCCGGCACGGAACAGCTGGTCATCGAGGGCCGCAACCACAACAACACCGTGACCTCGCGGGAGTTCAAGGACGCGGCCATCGCATTCTTGGGCTGACCTTGGCCAGGCCGCCGGTTCCGCAAGGCGCCGTCCAGTTGCGCAACGGGGTTCCGGGCCTACCGGGCGGTGCGCCGCCGCAGGACCACCACTGACACCAGGCCCAGCACGAACAAGGTGGATGCCGCGGCGATGGGGACGAGGAACGCCGCGTAGTAGCCGGAGCTTTGGGCCAGGGCCCCGGACACGGCCGAGCCGAGGGCGGTCCCTGCCACGATGCCGCTGGAGAGGGCCGTCATGACGGTGCCCATCCACTGCTGCGGGGCGACAACGCTGCCCACGCTGAAAATTGAGACCATCACCGGGCCCACGGGCAGGCCCATCAGCAGCAGCACCCACCCCATCTGCCCCAGGGATTCCGGGACCAGGAACATGACCGAGCCTGCCGCCATCAGCCCGGCAATCACCACCCACCGCCAGGTGTAGTTGAACTTCTCGGGCCAATAGGCCACGGACAACGCAGTGAATGCGGAGCTCAGGCCCATGATGGCGTACATGAGCCCGGCCTGGTCCACCGAACCGTGCACGCCGGTGAAGGCTGTCAGCGCGGTCTGCGAGGAGCCAAAGAAGGTGCCCATGGCCAGCATTCCGGCCACGGGCACGGCCACCAGGAACCAGTTGGGCTTCTCCTTGGCGACGTAGCCGGCGTTGCCCACCGTGCTGGCCGCGGCCCGGGGACCCACCGCCTCAACGGTGTGGTGCACGGCAAAGAGGGAGACCAGCACGGCGGTCATGGCGGCTGCAATGACCAGCGGCAGCCACGGTGCAACAAGCGAGGCCAGCAGCCCCACGAGGGCCGGTCCCAGCACGAACGTCACCTCGTCGGCCGTGCCTTCAAGGGACAGCGCCGTGTCCACGGCAGGGCCCTGTTCCTTGGCAGGCAGCTTTCTGCTCAGCGCCATCCACCGCACCCGGGACAGCGGCCCCACCTGCGGGGAGGTGGCACCCACCAGCAGGGCTGCGGCCATCACGGCGAGTGTTCCGCCGTCGGCCGGTCCGTTGCCGCCGGCGGGCAGGATGGTGTAGCTGAGCAGCACCACGGCCGCCAGCAGCAGTGCGTTGACCACCGCCAGCACCAGCAGCACGCGCTTCTGGCCCAGCCGGTCTGCAAGGAAGCCGATGACCGGCGCCCCGACGGCGGCACCCACTCCCACGCAGCCCGCGGCGAAACCGCCGACGGCGTAGGAGGCGCTGACGCCGGTGACCATGGTGAGGACGCCGATGGTCTGCATGGCCAGCGGGACCCTGGCAAAGAGGCCCAGGGGGATGTATCCGGTGCCGGCGAGCCGGGGAAGGACTGAGTAGCGTCCGCCCTTGACGGCCGGGGCGGGGGAAATGTCGGTGGAGGGTGTGATGGCCAACTGCTTTCACGTTTGTCGCGGCTGCTGCCTGTGCCGGTCCCAAACACCGGTTTCGTCAAGCAGCAACCCGGCAAGTCTACCCGTTCACGGCGTCCCGGCCCCCGCCATCTTCAGCTCCACGGTGGAGCCGTGGCGTCCCTTGTGCACGTGCAGGTGCAGCGGGATGCGCTGCTTCATCTCGGCCACGTGGCTGACCAGGCCCACCATTCGGCCGCCGTCGCGCAGCCCCTCGAGGGCATCCATGACCTGTTCCAGAGATTCCTCATCCAGGCTGCCGAAGCCCTCGTCAACAAACAAGGTCTCAATGTCCAGGCCGCCGGACTCCTGCTGCACGACGTCGGACAGGCCCAGTGCCAGCGACAGGGAGGCCATGAATGACTCGCCTCCCGACAGCGTGGCGGTGTCGCGGCTGAGCCCGGTCCACCCGTCCACGACCTCCAAGCCCAGTCCCGCCTTCTGGTTTCCCTTCTTCGCGTCGCTGTGGCGCAGCGTGTAGCGGGCGTCGCTCATGGTGCCCAGGCGCAGTGAGGCGGCCTCGGCCACCTGTTCCAGGCGGGCTGCCAGGACGTAGGCGCTGAGCGTCATCTTGTACTTGTTGTCGCCGCCGCCCCGCACCGCTTCGGCCAGTCCGGCCAGCAGGCGGGCGCGTTCCCGCAGCGGCCCCACCTTCTCCTCCAGGGCTAGGAACTCCTCCCCGGTCTGTGCCACCTGGGAGGCGGCATTGCGTGCCATCCCCGCAGCCAGTGCCGCGGTCTCCTCCGCGGCCCTCGCCTCCGCGGCACCGCGCACCAGCTCCGCAACCGTTTCCTCCCCGGGGACGGCGGTGCCGGCTGCGGCCTCCTCCCGGGCAGCGGCCACCTCGGGGGCTGCCAGCCGGTCGGCGTTCACGGCCAGCTCCCTCGCATAATCCTTGACCAGCCGGTCGAGCTCGGCCGCCTCCGCCGGTGCAAGCAGGGCCGCGCGGACTCCCGCCGCATCGGCAAAGTCGGACTCCCCCAGTTCCTTGTCCAGGGCGGCGGAGGCATCGGCCGCGGCAGACGTGGCGGCGGCCAGCTCCCGCTTGGCCGCCAGCAGTGCCGCAACAGGTTTCCGGGCCAGGGCCAGCGCGTTCTGGCGGGCCTCCAGCGTGGCGTGCCCGTCACGGGCCACCTCCAGCGAGGCCGCCAGCACCGCCAGCTCGGACTCCAGGGCAGCCTGGCCCGCAGCCAGGGACGCCGCCTGCCCGGTGGCCGCGACAACGGCCTGCTGCGCCGCATCAATTTCCGCCTGCAGGGTGGCCAGTTCCGCAACCAGCCGGGCAAGTTCCGCCGCCGCCTCCGTGGCCAGCCGGTGCTCCTCCTTCTTGAGCACGACGGCGTCCCGCGCCTCCTGCAGGCCGCCGGCGCCGCCGCGTTCGGCCAGGATTGCCAGCTTGTTCCGGGCTTCCTCCAGCACGGTGCGAGCCGCGGTCGCTGCCGCGTCCGATGCTTCAAAGCGTTTCTTGGCGGCCGTTTCGGCCTTGACAAGGTCCGCGCCGGTGCCGGCGAGCGGTGACGGTGCCGGGTGGACCGTGCTGCCGCACACCTGGCACGGTTCACCGTCCACGAGGGTGGCGGCCAGCTCACCGGCGGCCTGGCTGAGCCGCAGGTCAAAGGCCTCGAGCCAGGCCGCCTTGGCGGTGAGCGCTTGCTCACGTGCCGCGGACTCGGCAGCGTCCAGTTCCTTCACCCGGATGCTGTGTGACTGGTGGGCCTCGATCGTGGCGACCGTCTGCTCTGCGTCCCGCACCGCCTGTGCGCTGTGGTCGACGGCGCCCGCACCTGCCCGCACTTCCTCTCGTCTTTCCTGGACCTGCGACAACCTTGCCTTGGCGGTGTCCGCAGCCTCGCCCTGAAGTTCCTGCCGTTGCAGGGCAAGTTTCAGCGCGGCCCCGTCCTTGGCCAGCTGCAGGGTCTTCTGCCGGTGCGCAGCCTCGCCCGGCAGGGCTGCAGCAACCGTGGCCAGCTGTTCGGTCAGCTCACGGTCCACACCTTCCAGTGCCGCCACCGTGGCAGTTGCGGATTCCCCGCCCAGCATGGCCGAGGCCATGGCGTTGGCGTCAAGGCCGTCACCGGCGCCAGCTGCCGCCGACTCGGCAAGGGCCAAGGCCTTGGCGGCCTTTGCAGCATTGCCCACGACGGCGGCCAGCACCTGCGCCTGGCGGTGCCGTTCCTGGCGGGCACGCCGTCCGGCATCTTCCGGGGCCATGGCTGCCAGCCGGGCCTCCTCGGCCGTGGCGGCGGCCAGGGCAAGGTGCCTGCGCCGCAGCTTCTCAGCCTCCTGGACGGAGTCGGCCAGGGACGCCGCCGTGTCCCGTGCCTGCGCCGACAAGCTGCCGGTGCGGTCCACGGCCCGGGCCAGTGCCTCCTTCAGGGACTGGAACAAGTCCGGTCCGTGCAGCTCGCCCCAGGGCACTGCATCCTCCGAAGCACCGGCTTCCGTTGCGGCTTCCAGTTCAGCTCCGTCGGCAGTTTCGATGCTGGCCGGTTCTGTGCTGCCCATGTCTTGGCCGCCCTGTCCGGCGGATGCGAGGGCCTGTTCCTCCGCCGCGAGCACCTGGGCGCTTTGGCTGCGTGCCAGCTGTTCGGCTGCCGCCAGCTCACCGAGCCCGGCAGCCACGTTGTCCTGGGCCAGGCGGGAGTCGGCGGCCAGCCGCTCCTGCACGCCTTCATAAATGTCTGTGCCAAAGAGCTTCTGCAGCAGCGCCTGGCGGTCCGTGGCGTTGGCGCGCAGGAACGCGGCAAAGTCGCCCTGGGCCAGCAGCACCACCTTGGTGAACTGGGCCATGCTCATGCCAAGGAGCGACTGGATCTCGCTGGCGGCCTCGTCATTGCGCGTCGACTTGACCTCCCAGCCCGCCCCGTTCCTCTCGCGGAGCTGGGTGCTGGCCTGTTCACGCGTGGTTCCGGCACCGCGCTTGCGCGGACGCATCCATTCCGGGCTGCGCCGGACCTCAAGGCGCCGCCCGCCCGCCGTGAACTCGATGGTGACCTCCGGCCCCACACCGTCGGCGGCGTGGTGGCTGCGCAGCTGGGCCGGGCTGCTTGCGCGGGAGCCGGGCACCTGCCCGTACAGGGCATAGGCGATGGCGTCCAGGACGCTGGATTTTCCCGCGCCCGTGGAGCCGTTGAGCAGGAACAGCCCCTGGGAGCCGAGCTGGTCAAAGTCGATGGTTTCGCGGCCGGCAAAGGGGCCGAAGGCCTGAATTTCCAAGCGGTGGATTCTCATCGTGTCGCCTCTTCTTCCCGCACGGAGGCCAGGGCCCCGCGCAGAAGCTGCTGTTCGTCGTCGTTCGCGGCGCGGTGGCGCACATGGTCGAGGAACCCGCAGCAGAGTTCCAGCTCGTCGGCAGCCTGGGCAATGCGGGCGCCGTAGCTCTGGGTGGTGGCGTCCCGGGCGGTTTCGGGCTCAAACATCAGCACCAGCGTGTGCGGAAAGCGGGTGCGCACGCGGTCCATGGCGAGCTCAGGGCGGTCGTTGTCGGTGAGCGTGACCTGGCAGTAGTTGCCTTCCGCGGAGGCCCACTTTTCATCAACGAGCACGTCGGCCAGCTTGCCCTTGACCAGGCTCAAGGCACGTTCCGGCGCCCAGTCGACCTTGCGGACCTCGCCCAGGCCGGCGGCGGTGATCTCCAGCAGCCAGGCACCTTTGACGTGGTTGGCCTCGGAGAAGGAGTACGGAAGGGGCGAGCCGGAGTAGCGGACGCTCTCACTGAGCTGCTGGCGCCCGTGCAGGTGGCCCAGTGCCGTGTAGCTGAAGGGTTCGAAGAGGTCCAGCGGCACGGCGCCGACTCCGCCGATGGCCAGGTCGCGTTCGCTTTCCGAGGTGATCCCGCCGCTGGCGAACGTGTGGGCCAGGACAATGGAGGCGGTGCCCGGAGGCCTGCTTGCAAGGTCCGCCCGGATAAGCTCGACGGCGGCCTCGGTGACCCCGAAGTGGGTGGCTGTCTCCACGCCGAGGTCCTCGGCCACGAGCCGCGGTTCGAGGTAGGGGATGCCGTAAATGGCCAACTGCGGCCCGGCCGCGCCGCCCGGTTCCCCTGGCGCGTCCGGCTCCAGCGGCAGGAGGACCGGCACGGCGAGATCCGCGATGCGGGTGCGCAGGTGGACGCCCGCGCTTTCCAGCAGTCGGCCGCCAAATCCGAGGCGCGTGGCGGAATCGTGGTTGCCGCTGGTGACAACCACCTGCACCCCTGCCCGGTTGAGCCGGGCCAGGATGTCGTCAAAGAGGTTCACGACGTCGACGCCGGGCAGGGCGCGGTCATAGACGTCCCCGGCAATGAGCACCACATCCACCCCCTGGCCCGTTACGGTGTCCAGGAGCTGGTCGGCAAAGCGGCGCTGGGCATCCAGGGTGCCCACGCCGTGAAAGGCCCGGCCCAAGTGCCAATCTGAGGTGTGCAGAAGCTTCATGCTTCCAAGGTATCCGAGGGTTCCGACATTCCCGGCCACGGTCCTTAAACGACTCCTCCCCGACCGGCACTGCCATGATCGGGGAGGAGTCGTGGTTGCAGGGTGCTGCTACTTCTTGTGAGCGTCGAAGAAGGCCTGTGCGTCGTCCACGGACTTGGCGGCAGGTGCATCGTCCACGTCAGCAGCGGCGTCGCCCTTGTCCGCGGCCCCGGTTTCACCAGACTTTTCAATGGACAGCGCGGCAGCCGTCTCAGAAGCTGCGGAAGAAGCCTCGGCGGCGAGGGGCGCGGAGGGTGTTTCGGCGTCGTCCGCGAGGAGCGGCACATTCTTCTCGGACGCGGCAAAGGAGCGGTAGACGGCGGCGGCCAGTGCGGCGCCGAACAACGGTGCCAGCCAGAACAGCCACAGCTGGCCCACGGCCCAGGACTCGGCGAGGAAGACCACCGAAGTGGCTCGGGCCGGGTTCAGGGAACCGTTGCTCAGGGGCATGGTGATGGCGACGGCGATGGCGAAGGCGATGCCGATCGAGATGGGTCCCAGCACCGTCTTGTTGCGCGGCGAGGTTGCGCCCAGGAGCATGGCGGTCAGCACGCCCACGAGCACGAATTCCACAATCAGCACACCGATCATGGGCACGCTTGACGGCGAGTGGGTGTCGAAGCCGTTGGCGAGGGCGCCGAAGAGCTTGGCGGTCTCGGGCGTGGCCTCGGCCGGCATGACCTTCATCATGGCCAGCCATACTGCCGAGGCGAGGATGGCGCCCACGGTCTGGGCCACGATGTACAGGCCCGCGGCGGAGAACTTCAGCCGGCCGGCGACCGCCATGCCGAGCGAAAACGCCGGGTTGAAGTAGCCGTTGGAGACATGGCCGAAGGAGATGATGGCGGCAACCATGGCCAGGCCGTAGGCGAAGCCGATCGTGGATCCGGAGCCTGCGGGGCTGAACAGGGCGGTGCCCAGGCCGGCAAAGACAATGATGAAGCTGCCCAGCCCCTCGATGGCGGTGCGAATGCTGAGCGGATAGGCCTGCGCCGGGGCCTTGGCCGTTCCGGATGAAGTCATGGCGGGAGGGTCCTTACGGTTCGAAAACGAAAAAGTCGGTTCGGGCTGCGCCCGCGGCGGGCCGTTTGACCGCCGGGAAGGGTTACATTCCCAGGGCGATGGCACTCACGGTGGCGGCAGCCAGAGCAACTATAGCGGCCGAAGCTGTACGCAACGTAAGAGCCGGAGCCGCAATGCGGGCCTCCGATTCCAGGGCCGCCGTGCCGGAGTGCAGCACCTTGATCCGGGCCACGGCGCACAGGACCAGGATGATCGTGGTCAGGGCCGCCACGGAGGCGCACACCCCCATGCCGACCACCTGGGCGGTGTTGTCCGCAGCCCCGCCGCCGGCCCCGGTGAGGGCCTGGAACCAGCCGCGCCAGATGAGGATGTCGGCGGCGATGGCGCTCATGATGGTCCGGCGCCACGACAGGGCCGTGCGCTCCGGCTGCAGGCCGGGGTCCCGGGCCGGCCGCTCGCTCGGCGCCACGCTACGGAGCCACCAGGATCAGCACGGCGAAGATGATGGCGGCGAGTGAGACGACGACCGTCATGCCCAGCATCAGCCACGAGTGCGGCAGCTCGGCGTCGTTGCGCATGGCCTGTTCCTGGTGCGCCCAGCGCCGGTAACTGACGATCGCCAGCACGGCGCCGATTCCCGCCAGGACCATGCACAGGATGATGCGGACCAGCGGCGGGGCAATTTCCGGCGCCAGCTGGTCAATCGCGACGGCGCCCGCCAGTAGTGCCAGCGCCGTGCGCACCCAGGCCAGGAAGGTCCGCTCATTGGCCAGTGAAAAACGGTAGTCGGGTGTCTTGCCGGTCCGTCGCCAGGCGGGCTCGCGCATGCGTCTCCTCGTCATTGCAGGATGTTATGGTCACCCACGAGTCTACTGGGCAACGCCGGCCGGGCCGCGGGGCTGCGGCTTGCCGGGGAACACGCTGTGAACCTCACCCCGCTGACCCACACGCCGCCCGGGAACGGTAAATTGGAGGCATGACTTCTCCCGCGCAGACCCCAGCCCCCGCAGACTCCGCCGTATTCGCCAGCCGCGTCCGGGGCTCGCTCATGGGCGGGGCCCTGGGCGATGCCCTTGGCTACCTCGTGGAATTTGATTCGCTCGCCGAGATCACCGCAAAATACGGCCCCGCGGGACTGGTTGACCTCTCGCAGTCAGGCACCCCGCCGCACTTCTCCGACGACACCCAGATGACCCTCTACACCCTCGACGGCCTGCTCGACGTCCTCGAATGGGCCAACGACGGCATCAGCGCCGACATCAACGCCTGCCAGTGGCTTGCCTACCTTCGCTGGCTCAAAACGCAGGGCATTGAGGCCCCCGGCCACGCGCCCGAGCAGTCCCCGCGCTGGATCGATGCGCAAAGCGTCCTCCACCACCAGCGCCACCCCGGCAACGCCTGCATCACGGGCCTGTCCACCGGCGAGATGGGCACCCCCGCCCGCCCCGTCAACCCCGATTCCAAGGGCTGCGGCACCGTCATGCGCTCGGCCCCCTACGGCTTCCTGCCCAACATTGACGCGGAAACCGTCTACAAAATCAGCGCCGACGCCGCCTCGCTCACCCACGGGCACCCCGCCGCCCGGCAGTCCTCCGGCGCGTTCAGCTGGCTGATCCACGAGCTCGTCACGGAGGGCCGGACACTGCGCGAGGCGGCGGAATCCGCCCAGGCGCGGGCCGCCGTCGAGCCTTCCGCTGATCCGGAGCTGTTGGCGCGCCTGGACGCGGCACTCTCCCTCTCCGCGCACGACGGCGAACCCCTGTCCGGCGATGCCCTCACCGACGCGCTGGGGCTGGGCTGGGTTGCCGAGGAGGCCCTGGCGGTTGCTCTCTATTCCGTGCTGGTGACGGAGCGGGCGGCTGTTTCGGCGGTCGACCATTTCCTGGCGGCGATCCGGCTGGCAGCCAACCACAGCGGCGACAGCGACTCCACGGCTGCGATTGCCGGGAACATCCTGGGCGCGCTGCACGGGGAAGCCGCCCTGCCGCCGTCGTGGTTGACATTGTGTGAGGCACCGTCCGTGATCCAGCACCTGGGCAATGAGTTCATCCGGCTGACCACCGGGGCATAGCCGGGGCACACGGACGGCGCGGTTGCGGCGGACCTGCAGCCCCAAATCCAGATTTTCCCCGGCGGGAGCTATGGCTTGCGGAGACCGATGTTGGCGCATTCCTCGCAAATGCCCTCCGGGATCAGTCCGCGGCGCGCCAGGAAACCGAAGATCTTGCAGCCCAGGCACAGGCCCACAAATGCCTCGAGCGACGCCGCGACAATCAGGAAGGCGATGAGCGTCCAGCCGGGCAGTGCCGCACCGGACAGAAGGAGTGCGAACGCCGCGAGTGAGAGCAGCGCACCGATGCCCTGGGCAAAACGCTTGGGCGGGCCGGGCACGAGGCGGGGTTCGCCAAAGCGCGGGGCGAGGACCTTGACGGAGAGCAGAGCCGCCGGTGAAATGCGGGGGCCGAAGGCCAGTCGAAGAATGAAGCCGGCAGCGATCACGCCCACCAGCCATTCCCACTGGGCGAGTACGGCCACGAGCGCCAGGACCACCACGATGCCGGCCGTGCTGCGGGCGGCATATTCATTGACCGGGTTCGGGAACGAGAAGAAGCGCTTGAGTGAGCTGTCGGCCGCAGGGGTGAGCGACCCGCCGGGCGCACCCGGTGTGCCGGGCGCCTGGATGAATTCGGTGGCGGCGGGGATGTCTGCAAACTGGCTCATAGGCCAACAGTAGGACCGCCGGGCGACTGTTCCCCAGAATTGTTGCGCCGCATGACGAAACTGGCGGCCTGTGGTCATGGTTTCGAGTCCGCCGGGGAGCCTTCCTGCTCCAGCCGGGCCAGGCACCGGGCAGGGGCAATGTGCCGGTAGGAGCTGTCCAGCAGCTCGGCTATTTCCTGCCAGTCCGGGTCGCCGTCGCTGAGGTCAAGTCCCACCCAGCCATACGCGCCGATGTAGGACGGAACATAGAAGCGCGGATCCGCCAGCAGCGCCTCCCGCTCGTCCGCCTCGGGCAGAACCTGGACCGAGGCCTCGCGGGGATGGTCCTTCTGTCCCTGTCCGAAGTAGGCAAAGATCTTCCCGCAGCGGAACGTGGGCCGTCCGAAGGTTTCCTTTTCCACGGCCTCGGGGAAGGCCAGGCACAGTGTGCGCAGGCGCACCAGGAGGGGGTCAGCGTCGTCGTACATCCGGGGGTGGGCCATGCCAGAAAGCGTAGCGCGGACCGGCCGCAGCGTCACGGGTTGGTGGGGCCGGGCGCCGTCGGGCTGGTTTTACTAGCCCACCATCTGCATGAACTCGCCCTCGGAGAGCACCTCGATGCCCTGGCCGCGGCGCTGGAGGTCCAGCACGCGCTTGGCCTTGGATGTCAGCCGCCCGCTCCGCAGGTCAGAGGCCGTGAACCCGCTGCCCACCACCAGGACCGTGGTCTTGAGCGTGACGGAGCTTGCGCACCGTGCACCGTGTGCGGCTGCCCGGAGCTTGGCCTCGGGTCGGCCCAGGCCGAGGTCGCCCGTGAAGACCACCGTCTGGCCGAAGAGCGGGTGGGCGATGTCGGCGTGCAGGTTGGGCTCCGGGTTGGGGCCCTCGGTGGACCAGCTGCCGCCTCCGCGGCGGGCTGTTCCACCGGCTGTCCCGGCCTTCATCTCGGCCAACTTTTCGAGGGCGGACCGGGTGGCCTTGGACAGCCCGTCCGTGGCGGGGTTCCAGGCGCCGGCGTGCGGCATGGCCAGTTTCATGGACTCAAAGACGCCGCGGACCGACTCCGCACCGTGCTTGCCAGCTATGTCCACCATGATGCCGGCGCAAGCGCGGGCATCCTCGGTGGCGTCGTGGTGGTTGCGCAGCGGCACGCCGGCAGCCTCGGCCACGAACGGCAGGGAATAGGACGGCAGCGAATAATTCTTGCGAGAGAGCACCACGGTGCAGGCGTAGTCATAGGCGGGTGCCGGGATGCCGGAGACCTCCGCGGCGGAACGGATCACGCCCAGGTCGAAGGCCGCGTTGTGCGCCACCAGCGGATCCGCGCCGATAAAGGCGTCCACTTCCGGGAAGACGTCGCGGAAGCGCGGGGCCGCGGCGACGTCGTCCGGGGTGATCCCGTGGATGGTGATGTTGCGCGAGTCGAAGTGGTCGTGCCCCTCCGGCGGGCGCATGAGCCAGTAGCCTTCCTCAACAATCACCCCGCCGCGGACCTTTGTCAGGCCCACGGAGCAGGGCGATCCCCTAAATCCGTTGGCGGTTTCAAAATCGATTGCAGTAAAGTCCAAAGCCACCCCCCAAGGCTACCCCCGGGCACCGACAGGCCGTTCCTTCCGAGCGGCATCTCACATATGCCGTGGATGCTGCCCGCGTTGGCCCACGCCGCCCATATTGCCGGTGCAATTAACAAATGCCGCCCATATTGACCCGTGCCGGCGACATTTCAGCGGCACGGGTCAATATGGGCGGCGAAGGCGGAGCCGGCCTACGGCGTGGCCCGGCGCAGGGTCAGGTACGCCCCGACTCCCAGCAACGCGCACAGCCCCAGCACCACCAACCCGATTGACAGCGGCGTCAGCGAGACGATCCACGCCCCCACGGACGACCACCAGCCCTGCCAGGTGGCCAGCCCGATGCCCGCCACGGCCAAGACCCCGAGGGCGATGCCGGCGGCCAACAATCCCGTTGCCTGCCAGCGCTTGTAGACGGTTGCACCCCAGAACCCAAGGAGGAACAGGAACATCATCACCACAAAGTAGAAGAACAATTGGATGAACCAGTGCCGGTCGGCAATCCATTGCAGGGCAAACATCTGGCCATTCAGGCCCCAACCGTGGGTAGCCGTTTCAACCCATCCCAGGAAGACGTACAGCCCGGAGACGGCCGCCGCCACCAGCATGAACAGGCCCACTGTGCCAATGAAAAAGTTCCGGCGGGTGACGCTCAGCCCCTGCGAAAACGGGAACGTCAATGTCAGCGACTGGAGGCCGAGGGCGAAGAAATACCACATGATGGCCTGGCCGGCGCCGGAATATTTGGGTCCCGTTGCCGAGTCCGGGATCATCGCCCAGATCGCCAAGGTCAAGGCGAAGGACGCCACCAGGATGACGGCCGGTATGCCCAGGAATGTCCACTTGTTGATCAGTTGCATCCGGGCAACCGCCCAGGCACGGTGGCCGGTGCCGCGGGGCAGCCCCGCATACGGTGCGGTGTTCATTGGCGGGTCAATTGTGGTGCTCATCGTGTTGCTCCTGTCCGGGCATGCTTGCTTGCCGATGCGCCGTTGCCCAGCCCGGCCGCATCATCGGCCGCCGGTTCGGCTCCCCAGGAGGATCCGGCGTCGAGCGTCTTCCTGATGACATATTGCTGCAGGGAAACCGGACCCAGTTCCAGTCCCAGCTCCTGCGCCTCGCGGCGCTCCGCCGCACTAAGCGTGCCCTCGACCGTGTGCGAGACCAGGGCGCCGACGCCCTCGCGGTGCAGGACGGGGCGGCCGGCCGTGAACGCCTCAACGCGGGCGGCGGTGCCGGCGACGTTGACGGCGGAACCGCGGATGTTCTCGGCGTCGTCGTCGATGATGATGCGGCCCTTGTCGATGATGATGACGTGTTCCAGCAGGTTCGCGACCTCGTCGATCAGGTGCGAGGACAGCACGATGGTGCGCGGGAATTCGGCGTAGTCGGCCAGCAGGCGGTCATAAAACAGCTGCCGCGCCACGGCGTCCAGGCCCAGGTAGGGTTCGTCGAAGAACGTCAGCTCGGCGCGGGAGGCCAGGCCGATGATGACCCCGACCGCCGAGAGCTGTCCGCGGGAGAGCTTCTTGATCCGCCGTTTCATGGGCAGCTGGAATTCCTCCGCCAACTGCTCCGCCAACCCCTGGTCCCAATTCTTGTAGAACAGGGCTGCGGCCTTGAAGGCGTGGACGGGCTTGAAGTCGTCAGGATACTTCTGCGACTCCCTGATGAAGCAGATCCTGCTCAGGACCCGCTCGTTTTCATAGGGGTGCTCGCCAAACACGCGAACCTCCCCCGAGCTGGCAAATCCCTGCGCCGTCAGGATGGACATCAGCGTGGTCTTGCCCGCGCCGTTGCGGCCCAGCAGGCCGTAAATCTTGTCCTCTTGCAGGCTCAGCGTGATGTCCTCCAGCGCCGTGACGCTGCGGTAATGGCGGCTCAGGTGTTCCACATCCACTACGGCCGTGTTCACAATGCACCCTCCTTCGCTCTCGTTGTGGCGCCGGCGACGGCGGAAGCAGCCTCCCGTGCCAGCATGTCCGACAGCTGTGCGCCGTCGATCCCCAGCTTCCGGGCCTCGCGGGCAAGCGGCGCCAGGTACTGCTCGTAAAATTCCTCCCGGCGGCGACCCACAAGGACCGCCCGGGCTCCGGTGGCAACAAACATGCCAATTCCCCGTTTCTTGTAAAGGATTCCGTCATCAACGAGCCGGTTGACGCCCTTGGCGGCGGTGGCCGGGTTGATCCTGTGGAACGCGGCGAACTCGTTTGTGGACGGCACCTGCGCCTCTTCGGCGAGGACGCCGTCGACAATGTCGTTCTCGATCATTTCCGCGATCTGCACAAAGATCGGCCTGCTGTCGTCAATCACCGGCAGCAGCCCCCGTCCAACCCTCGACGCCTCATCGGTTCATTACTCATGTAACTAACCATACAACCTGGAGACGGGCTGTCAACCCCCTGGTCCCCTTTTTTTGGCCGCCAAGATCCTCCTGCGGGTGGAGGCTGCGTTCAGGGAAGTACCGTAATCTTGTAGCGTGATACTTACTGCTTTGAGCCAATCCGCCCTGCCCGCGCTCATGGGCCGCGGCGCCGTCCCGTCCCTCGGCTTCCTTCCCGACTGGCTGGACCCCATGGTAATTCTGGGCAACGAAGCCATCGGCGCCTGGGTGGTTGTCATCGCCTGCGCCATCATCTTCGCCGAAACCGGCCTGCTCGTCGGCTTCTTCCTGCCCGGGGACTCCCTGCTCTTCACAGCCGGCCTCCTGGTCAGCACCGGCACCATGCCCGTGAACATCTGGGTGCTCATGGCGCTGCTCATCGTCTGCGCCTTCGTCGGCAACCAGCTGGGCTACTACATCGGCTACAAGGCCGGCCCCGCCATCTTCAACAAGCCCGATTCCAAGCTCTTCAAGAAGCAGCACGTCGACTCGGCCCACGCCTTCTTTGAAAAGCACGGCGGCAAGGCCCTGATCCTGGCCCGCTTCGTCCCCATTGTGCGCACCTTCGTCCCCGTCATCGTCGGCGTGGCAAAGATGGACATGCGCAAGTTCCTGCTCTTCAACGCCATCGGCGCGGTGGCCTGGGCCGGCGGCGTCACCTACCTCGGCTACGTCCTGGGCAACAAGGTCCCCTGGGTGCGCGACAACCTCGACGTCATCTTCATCGGCATCGTAGCCGTCTCCGTCATCCCGATCGGCATCGAGCTGCTGAAGGCCATCAGCTCCAGCCGGAAGAAGAAGGCGCAGGAGGCCTAGGCTTCCCCTGCGCCCGTGTTTTGGGCACGGCCATTAAGTACGACGGCGACCCCGGCACTGTGCCGGGGGTCGCCTTTGTTTTTCCTGCCCCGCGCAACCCCTCCTGCGGCCTGTGACGCACTAGATGCACCAAAATGGCCGTGGAAAGCGCAATCCACGACATCTACTGCGTCATAGACCGGGGGTTAGCTGGCGAGTGCCTTGATGATGTGCGGCAGCAGGGCGCGGAAGGCATTCCCGCGGTGGCTGATGGCGTTCTTTTCTGCACTGGAAAGTTCCGCGCAGGATCGGTCCATGCCGGCCGGCTGCAGGATTGGGTCGTAGCCGAAGCCGCCCTCGCCGCGGGGCTCGTGCAGAAGCGTCCCCTCAAGGGCCCCTTCCTCCACAACGTCCAGCGAGCCGTCGGGGCTGGCCAGTGCTGCCGCACAGACGAAGCGTGCCCCTCGGTGCTCCTCAGAAATGTCGGAGAGCTGGGCCAGCAGCAGGTTCAGGTTCGCTTCATCATCGCCGTGGGCGCCGGCCCAGCGGGCTGAGAAGATGCCCGGCGCTCCCCCCAGGACGTCAACGGCCAGGCCGGAGTCGTCGGCGATGGCCAGGGCGCCGCTGAACTGGGCCACGGCGTGGGCCTTCAGCCGCGCGTTTTCCGCAAAGGTGACCCCTGTTTCGGCGACATCGGGCGCCTGGATCGCTCCGGCGTCGAGCACGTCAACATCCACGTCCAGGCCCGGCACCTGGCCGCGCAACAGCTCGCGCAGCTCCCTCAGCTTGCCCTGGTTGTGGGTGGCGAGAACCAGTTTGGGCGCTGCCATCAGCCGGCGAGGGTTTCGCGCTGGATTTCGGCGAGCTGGGTGGTGCCGATCAGTGCCAGGTCCAGGAGGCGGTTGAGCTCGTCGCGGTCGAACGGCGCACCCTCGGCGGTGCCCTGGACCTCGACGAACTTGCCGGAGCCGGTGACCACAACGTTCATGTCGGTCTCGGCGCGGACGTCCTCAACGTAGGGCAGATCCAGCATGGGGACGCCGTCGATGATGCCCACCGAGATGGCCGAGACTGTGTCGATGAGCGGCTGGGCGTTCTTGGCGATGAGCTTGTTTTCCTTGGCGTACGCAATGGCGTCGGCCAGGGCCACGTAGGCGCCGGTGATCGCGGCGGTGCGGGTGCCGCCGTCGGCCTGCAGGACGTCGCAGTCCAGGACGATCGTGTTCTCGCCGAGGGCCTTGGTGTCGATGATGGAGCGCAGCGAGCGGCCAATCAGGCGGGAGATCTCGTGGGTGCGGCCGCCGATCTTGCCCTTGACGGATTCGCGGGAGTTGCGGGTGTTGGTTGCGCGCGGCAGCATGGCGTACTCGGCCGTGACCCAGCCGGTGCCCTCGCCCTTGAGCCAGCGCGGCACGCCGGGGGTGAGGGACGCGGTGCACAGCACGCGGGTGTTGCCGAATTCGATCAGGGCCGAGCCCTCGGCCTGCTTGGACCAGCCGCGGGTGATGGTGATGTCGCGGAGCTGGTCGTTGGAGCGGCCGTCGGCGCGCAGTGTTTCGTTGGAAGTCATGGGGTCAAGCCTACCGGGCGAGGGGCCACGGGCGAGCGGAGCGAGTCCGGGGAGGCCGGGAGGCGCTACCGGGCGAGGGGCCACGGGCGAGCGGAGCGAGTCCGGGGAGGCCGGGAGGCGCTACCGGGCGAGGGGCCACGGGCGAGCGGAGCGAGTCCGGGGAGGCCGGGAGGCGCTACCGGGCGAGGCTGCGGTCAGTTGGTCTTGCCCTTGAGCCGCAGCTTGTGGATCTGCATTTCCCGGAAGTAGGTGGATCCGGGCTTGATATAGCACAGCACCACGGCGGCGATGCCCAGCAGCACCTGCAGGACGGTGGCGATTCCCCCGGGCATGACCAGCACGGTGAGCTGGTACAGGGACATGATGGCCAGGATGCCGGCAACGAGGCGCGCCCACGTCGCCCCGAGCGTGATGTACCGCGCGATGAGGATGTAGAGCAGGATCGAGATGATGCCCAGGGCGATCGCGGTGATGGTGGCGAACACGATGGACCCGTCGATGAGCGACTCGATGTCGCCGCCCAGGCCCAGTGTGGCAATTTCCGCACGCACCTGGGCGCGGTATCCGGCCGAGGCAATGTTGAGGACACTGAAGATGGTGGCCGCAAACTGCAGCACCGCCGCGGCCAGCAGCAGCTTGGCCGCCCAGCCGATCTGCTGCGGCGCCTCCGGGGACTTCGTGCCGGCGGGCTGCCCGGATTCGGGTCCGGGTGCAGGGCTGTAGCTGGGAGGGTTGTTGTCCATGGCGGAAATCCTTCGTGTCGGGGTGCCGCGGCTGGGCAGGCTCTAGATCGTGTAGTGGACACCCGCGACGGCGGCGGCGACATCGCGGTCAAACACCCCGCGGGCCTCTTCCACCACTTTGTTGGTGTCGGTCCAGACGGGGATGTGCGTCAGCAGCAGCCGCTTGACGTTGGCACGCGCCGCAGCCTCGCCGGCCCGCTTGCCGGTGAGGTGGACGTCCTTGATGTGGTCGTCCCGCCCCTCTTCAAAGGCGGCCTCGCACAGGAAGAAGTCGGCATTTTCCGCCGCGTCCTCCAGTCCCTGGCAGGCGTCGGTGTCCCCGGAGTATGCCAGCACAGCCGTGCGGTCCATGCCGGTGCCGTCATACTCGGTGACTTCCACGCGAAGCGCATAGGCCTCGGGCGTGGGGTGGTTGACGGAGTAGGGCGTGACCTTGAACGGCCCCACGGTGACAGGCTCGCGTTCCTGCCAGTTGATGAAGTCGAATTCCTCGCGCATGCCCGGGTCCAGGTCCAGCCCATAGGCGGTGGCCAGCCGGTCGGCGGTCTCCGCAGGGCCCCACACGGGAATCCGGTCACGGTTCCAGCCGTACGGGCTCCACCGGACCGCCACGTGCAGCCCGCACAGGTCCATGCAGTGGTCGGGATGCAGGTGGCTGAGGAAGATGGCGTCAATGTCCTCAAGGTCCATGTACTTTTGCACAGAACCCAGCGCCCCGCTGCCGAGGTCCAGGAGCACCCGCCAGGGCCGCACGCCGTCGTGCGCGGTAAGAAGGTAGCAGGACGCGGGCGAAGATGGCCCGGGAAAGGACCCGCTGCAGCCCACTATGGTCAACTTCATGCTGTCTCTCCCGCTCCCCATCCGGGAGCAGCCAGCCTGCCCGCGGAACCAGACAAAACAAAATTTGACACCCTCGAGGCCGCCGGCCCCGGTGCAGCCTCACGCGCCGCTGCCAGCATGTCCTCGGTGATGCGCGCCAGGGATCCGGTGGGATAGTGTGCCGCAACATGCGTCACCTGCGACACGCCGCGGACCTCCGGGCCCAGGAACCGCCGGGCGAGGTGGCCGAAGCTGGCGGCGTCGCCGGTGGACAGGAATTCATGCGTGGGCGCGGCGGTGGACACGCGCTCAAGATCGTGGGAGACGAGAGCCCTGTAGACGTCCTTGGCGGTCTCCTCGGCGCTGGACACGAGTGTGACAGAATCGCCCATGACGTAGGAGATGACGCCGGTCAGCAGGGGGTAGTGCGTGCAGCCCAGCACCAGCGTGTCCACGTTGGCGGCCTTGAGCGGGGCCAGGTATTCCTGCGCCGTGGACAGCAGCTCCGGCCCGGCCGTGATCCCGGATTCCACAAAACGGACAAAGTCCGGGCAGGCGGCGGACGTGATGGACAGGTTGGGCGCGGCGGCGAAGGTGTCCTCGTAGGCGCGGGAGCCAACGGTGGCCACGGTGCCGATCACCCCCACATTGCCGGTGCGGGTGGCGGCAACGGCCCGGCGCACGGCCGGCTGGATGACCTCGATGACGGGAATCCCAAAACGCGCCGTGTACCGTTCGCGTGCGTCGCGCAGCACGGCGGCGGAGGCCGAATTGCAGGCGATCACCAGGAGCTTCACACCGGAGTTGACCAGCTCGTCCATGACACCCAGCGCGTTGGCGCGCACCTCCGCGATGGGGAGCGGACCGTACGGCCCGTTGGCGGTGTCCCCCACATACAGGATCGACTCGTTGGGCAGCTGGTCAATGACGGCGCGCGCCACAGTCAGCCCGCCCACGCCGGAATCAAAGATTCCAATGGGCCGGTCCGCCACGGGGTTCAGCGGTTCCGGCGCGGCGGCGTCCGTCCGGTCCGGCGATTTTGGCATGGGTGCAGGTTCTCTGGTCATGATCGTTTCAACACTAGTGCTTTTGCGGCGAAAAGAGGTGACATTGCGATTCCCCCGCACCTGCTACTTTGCGCGCTGAAGCGAAACCAGCATGGCCTGGACCAGGCTTTCCTGGAGCCAGGAGACAAAGTTGTACACCAGTGAAAGGTAACTTTCGACGTCGTCCGCCTCACCCCAGTCCTGCACCTCGTGAACCCGTTCGGCGTCTTCCTCGTCCCGGATGTCCAGGCGTTCGGCGAGCACCAGACGGACGTCGTTGAGGGCTTTCGCCCACAGGGTGGCGCCTTCGTTGTCCAGCACTATCTTGTCCGTTTCCAGCCCCAGCGAGGCCGCCCGAAGCGCGCCAATCTTGCCTTCCCTCAACGAGCGTTCGGTGAGCTGGCGGAACTCAAGGGCGGAGTCGGCGTCGTCCCTCACCGCGTCCGGCAAAAGCCGCAACAGGGCCGGGTCTGTGGGAACTCTCACATCCATGTCGAGGCCGATCAGCGCGGCGAGGGGGTCCTCGGAGGCTGCGGTGGAAGGCTCGAGCATGGTGATAATGTCGGCGAAGAGCTTGCGGAGGAGGTCGCGCTCGGCGGGTTCCAGGTGGCCGGTGATGCCCTTGCGGCCGGCGGAAAAGGCCCTAGCCACGGTCGCCGCCCTTCGCCACGGTGGCCCACAGCCCGAATCCGTGCATGGCCACGGCGTGGGCTTCCATCTTTTCCTTGGAGCCGTGCGCCACGGCGGACTTGCCCTCCGTGTGGACCTGCATCATTAGCTTTGCCGCCTTTGCCTCCGAATAGCCGAAGTAGCTTTGGAACACGAAACTGACGTAGCTCATCAAATTAACCGGGTCGTTCCACACGATTAATTCCCAAGGAATGTCTGGGGAGATGAGTTCGCTGGCGGAAACTTCCCGGTCAACTTCCGGGGCTGTGCTGACACTCATGTACCCATTCTAGTGTCGCGCCGCTAAAGTGAATTCCGTGACTACGCCAACAAGCTGGGGCCACCCCCGCACCTCACTGTTCACGGACCACTATGAGCTGACCATGCTCCAGGCCGCCCTGCACTCCGGCGCCGCGCACCGCCGAAGCGTGTTCGAGGCCTTCGCCCGGCGCCTGCCTGACGGCCGCCGCTACGGGGTTGTGGGCGGAACGGGCCGGCTGCTGGAGGGGCTGGAGCACTTCCGTTTTGGCCCGGACGAGCTGAATTTCCTGGCCCAAAACAACGTGGTGAATGACGAAACCCTTGCCTGGCTGGCGGATTTCAAGTTCTCCGGCGACGTCTACGGTTATGCAGAGGGCGAACTTTATTTCCCCAATTCACCGATTTTGACCATTGAATCCACGTTTGCCGAGGCCTGCATCCTGGAAACGTACGTGCTCTCGGTGCTCAACCACGATTCCGCGATCGCCTCCGCGGCCTCGCGCATGATCGGTGCTGCCGGCAGCCGCCCCGTCATCGAGATGGGTTCGCGGCGCACGCATGAGGAATCCGCCGTGGCCGCATCCCGCGCCGCCGTCATCGCCGGCTTCCACAGCACCTCGAACCTTGAATGCGGCATCCGTTACGGAGTCCTGACCCAGGGCACCGCCGCCCACTCCTTCACCCTCCTGCACGACACCGAGGAGGACGCCTTCCGTGCCCAGCTCGGTTCCATGGGCGCCGGAACCACGCTTTTGGTTGACACGTACGACGTCGAAGCCGCCGTCCGCAAGGCCGTCGCCATTGCAGGGCCCGCCTTGGGCGGCGTCCGGCTGGATTCCGGGGACCTGCTCGCACAGGCGAGGGACGTGCGGGCGCTGCTGGATTCGCTGGGCAACACCAGCACCCGCATCACCGTCACGTCCGACCTGGACGAGTTTGCCATTGCCGCCCTGGCCGCCGCACCGGTGGACTCCTACGGCGTAGGCACCTCGCTGGTGACCGGGTCCGGTGCCCCCACCGCTTCCATGGTGTACAAGCTGGTGGCCCGCGAGGGCGACGATGGCGAGTTTGTCTCCGTGGCCAAGGCTGCGAAGAACAAGGCCAGCGTTGGCGGTCGCAAGTACGCCCTGCGCCGCCTAAATGATTCCGGCACCGCCACAGCCGAAGTTGTGGGGATCGGGCACCGCCCGGCCGGTGACGGCAACGACCGCGAGCTGCTGGCGCAGTTTGTCTCCGGCGGCCAGCTGCTGCCCGGCTGGACGGGGTCTGCAGGCGTGGTCCGTGCCGCAGCCCGCCACGCCGCGTCCATGGCAGAGATGCCCGGGGCCGCACGGCGACTGCAGCGCGGCGACGCCGTCATCCCCACTGAATACGAACAAGACACCGCAGCAGCAAGGCACTAAGGAGCACCCATGGCCAAGGCACTGATCATTGTTGATGTCCAGAATGATTTCTGCGAAGGAGGCTCGCTTGCCGTCGAAGGGGGCGCCGACCTTGCCAGCGAAATCAGCGAGCTGCTCGAAAGCAGCCATGACCTGGACTTCGTGGTTGCCACACAGGACTGGCACGTGGATCCGGGATCCCACTTCTCGGACACCCCGGACTTCCGCACCAGCTGGCCGGTCCACTGCGTGGCCGGTTCCAAGGGCGCCGCGCTGCACCGCAACCTGGACACCGAGGACATCGACGCATACTTCCGCAAGGGGCGTTTTGACGCCGCTTACTCCGGCTTTGACGGCCTGCTGGCACCAGAGGACGAGGTCGCCGTGGGCGAACGTGAAGCCCACGAAGCTGCCCAGGATGAGTCCGCGGATCCAACGACGCTGGATGACTGGCTGCGGGAGAACGACGTCGACGAGGTGGTCATTGTGGGCATCGCCACCGACCACTGCGTGCGCGCCACCGCCCTTGACGCCATCAACGCCGGTTATGACACGACTGTGCTGCGTGACTACGTGGTGGGCGTGGACGAGGATGCCAGCGAAGAGGCCCTCGAGGAGCTCGAAGACGCCGGCGTAGAGGTCAAATAGCAGGGAATGGGCCGGTGCCCCTCGAAGCAGGGCACCGATGACGTGGCAAGCTGGCGACTGTGGGTGAAATTTCCCCTACGGTCGCCAGCTTGCCACGTCATCGCCCACGTGCAGGACCCCGAAAAAAATGCCGGCCCTCGTCCGGTCCGGCGGCGGACGCTACTTGCGGCCGATGAACCAGTCCTGGAGCTTCTTCAGGCGGGTCTGCAGCTGTTCTTCGTTGGCCTGGGCCACGGCCGGGCCGCCACACATCCGCCGCAGTTCAGAGTGCACCATGCCGTGGGGCATGCCGGAGCGGGCGCTCCAGGCGGAAACATTCTTGGCCAGCTCCCCGCGCAGGTCCATGAGCATTCGGTGGTCCACCAGCGGCGGCGCATCGGGTTCGGCGGGTGCCTTCTTCCGCTTGCGGGTCTGCTGGTCGGCCTGGCGCTGGCGCAGCAGCACGCCCATCTGGTCCGCATCAAGAAGTCCGGGGATGCCCAGGAAGTCCATTTCATCGTCACTGCCGATCGCGCCGCCGGTGCCGAATTCGCCGCCGTCGAACAGGACACGGTCAAAGGAGGCCTGAGACTCCAGGGCCTCAAACTTGAACTTCTCCAGCGTGTCGGAGGCCTTTTCCTCGCGGTTGGCCTCCTCCATCTCGGCGTCTTCCTCCATGAAGCCGTCCGGGTCCTTGTCGGGGCGGTCCAGCGCGTGGTCGCGCTCCAGTTCCAGCTGGTTGGCCAGTTCCATCAGGTTTGGGACGGAGGGCAGGAAGATCGACGCCGTCTCCCCCCTCTTGCGGGCGCGCACAAAGCGCCCCACGGCCTGGGCGAAGAACAGCGGGGTTGCCGTGGACGTTGCGTAGACGCCAACGGCCAGGCGCGGCACGTCAACCCCTTCGGACACCATGCGCACGGCCACCATCCAGCGCTTGTCACCGGCGGAGAACTCGTCAATTTTGTCGGAGGCCTTGGCATCGTCGGACAGGATCACGGTGGGTGACTCGCCAGTGATCTTTTTCAGCTGCGCCGCATATGCACGCGCATCTTCGTGGTCGGTCGCTATGACCAGGGCACCGGCGTCGGGCACGGCCCGGCGCACCTCGGTAAGGCGTTTGTCGGCGCCGGCCAGCACCGCCGGGATCCACTCACCGTCGGGGTTCAGTGCCGTCCGCCAGGCCTGCGAGGTGATGTCCTTAGTGGTGGCCTCGCCGAGGCTTGCAGCCATTTCCTCGCCGGCACTGGTCCGCCAGCGCATCTGGCCGGAGTACGCCATGAACATGACGGGGCGGACCACATGGTCCTTGAGTGCCTCGCCGTAGCCGTAGGTGTAGTCGGCCCTGGAACGGCGGATGCCGTCCCCGTCCTCCACATATTCCACAAACGGGATCGGCGCCGTGTCGGAACGGAACGGCGTTCCCGTCAGGGCGAGCCGGCGGGAGGCCGGGTCGAACGCCTCGCGGATGCCGTCGCCCCAGGACAGGGCGTCGCCGCCGTGGTGGATCTCATCCATGATGACCAAGGTCTTGGCGGCCTCGGTCTTTGCCCGGTGCAGCATGGGCTTGCTGGCGACCTGCGCGTAGGTCACTGCCACACCGATGAAGCCCTTGCCGTGCCTGCCGTCCGCGTTCTTGAAGTTGGGGTCGATCGCAATGCCCACCCTCGCCGCAGCGTCCGCCCACTGGCGCTTGAGGTGGTCGGTGGGGGTGACAATCGTGACCCGGTTGATCATGCCGCGGCTGATCAGCTGCGTGGCGATGTGCAGGGCGAATGTGGTCTTGCCTGCACCGGGCGTTGCCACGGCAAGGAAATCCCTGGGGCTGTCGGTGAAGTACTTTTCCATGGCTTCGGACTGCCATGCCCGCAGCTTTTGTGCGGTGCCCCAGGCCGCCCGTTCAGGGTATGCCGGCGGCAGCGACGGGCCACCAAACAAAGTCTCCGTCACGAAATTACCGCCATCCTAGTCACGTCTTTCCAGCATCCGCACCCAATTCCGGGCACGGCCAAGCAACGGCGGTCCGCCGTTTGAATCATTGTTTACAGGCCCGGGCTACTTCTTGGGCTTCTTCGGGCCCTTGCCCTTGCCGCCGCCCTCGGGCCGCAAGCCGTCGTAGACTTCCTTGCATTCCGGGCAGACGGGGAACTTCTGGGGGTCGCGCCCCGGCGTCCAAACCTTGCCGCACAGGGCCACCACGGGCTCGCCGGTCATGGCCGATTCCATGATCTTTTCCTTGCGGACATAGTGCGAGAACCTCTCGCTGTCGCCAGGCTCGACTTCCTGCCGCAGTTCCTGGCGCTCGATCACGGCGGTGGAGCCGCCGGTCTGGCCGGGGCCGTGCAGCGGATCATTCTCAAAGGGATCTGGAGGCAAACTCATGCGTCCAGTCTAGCGTCTTCACGTCCGCGACTCACCGAGGCAACGCCCCTTCCCGGCGAGATCTGGGATATCGACGTGACCAACACCGCACATCCGCCGTCATCCCGCATCTCAACAGTGCGGGGACGCGGTTGGCCCGCATCTCCCCCGGCCCGGCGGGTTTGCCGGCTTAAAGCACGACGGCGGCTCCCACTGCTTGCCGGCTCAAAGCGGGAGCCTCGCGGCGGTGGGCGCGCCCAACCGCCGATGCGGCTAGACGCCCTGCCAGGCGGGCTTGTTGTCGTAGGCGTGGCGGTACGTTGCCGCACCGGCCAGCTTGGACGCGGCAGCCTCGTCAATGATGACGGTGGCGCGGGGGTGGAACTGCAGGATGGATGCCGGGCAGGAAGCCGAGACCGGACCCTCAACGAAGTCGCGGACGGCGTCGGCCTTGCCGGCACCGAAGGCCACGAGGACCAGGTGGCGGGCATCCATGATGGTGCCCAGGCCCTGAGTCACCACGTGGTGCGGCACCTGCGCGATGCTGTCGAAGAACCGCGCGTTGTCCTGGCGCGTCTGCTCGGCCAGCGTCTTGATGCGGGTGCGCGAGGCCAGCGAGGAGCCGGGCTCGTTGAAGCCGATGTGGCCGTTGGTGCCAACGCCCAGGATCTGCAGGTCTATGCCGCCGGCAGCCTTGATGGCATCCTCGTAGGCCTGGCACGCCGCCTCGACGTCCTGGCTGGAGCCGTTGGGTCCATGGACGTTCTCCGCAGCCACGTCCACGCGGTTGGTGAACTCGCGGCGGATGACCTCCCGGTAGGACTCGTAGTGCCCCTCGGGCAGTCCCACGTACTCGTCAAGGGCGAAGCCGCTGGCCTGGGCAAAGCTCAAGCCTTCCTCCGTGTGGCGGCGGGCGAGTTCGTCATAAATGGGCAGCGGCGAGGACCCTGTTGCCAGCCCGATCACGGCGTTGGGCTTGTTGCGCACCAGTGCCTCGATCGAGTCGGCGGCAAGCGCCCCAATTTCCTTGCTGCTCGGGAGGATGATGACCTCCATGAAACACGCTTCCTTTCGTGGCTTTCTGCCGTGCCTTGATTTGGTCCAGCCCTAAGACTATCGAGATGTCACCGGTCCACAGAAACGGCAAGCAACAATTCAGGGGCGCGCTTGTTATAAAGCGCAGCACCCACCTTGATGCCCACCAGCACGTACACCACTGCCAATACGGCACCCACAGCGCAGGCCGCCCAGGCAAACGCCGTCTGGCCCTGGACCAGGTCAATGACCAGGAACACAGCCACGGGCGCCGCAAGGACAGCCGCGCCGAAGAACCCGCCCATCTGCACCAGTGTGGCGAAGAAGCTGTTGCCCGGTTTCGCCTTCATGGGGCTCTCCCCCGGCAGCGGCACGTTCATGGTGAACTGGGCAGAGAAGACGCTGGCCAGTCCCAGTCCAGCGCCTGTTGCGGCCAGCATGAGTCCCAGCATGCCCGGGTAGGCGGCCCAGTCCCCGGACGCAATGGCCCCGGCAAGGGTGAACAGCAGGCCCAGCGGAAGGGCCAGCACGGCGGCTGCCATGACACGTCCGGTCCTGTCGTCGCGGCCCGAAAGGCCCGTGGCCAGATGCAGTGCGAAGGCCGTGTTGTCGTACGAGATGTCCGATGAGATGCTCCAGGCCACCAGGAACGCGGCGAACGCCCCTCCATAGCCGAGGATGAGCCCCATCGAGGCGAGACCGCCGGCCTGCGATGCGGCAAATACCAGGACCAGGGGCAAAAGCGGTGCAATGATCAGGCCCGCACTGTAGCGGGGGTCCCGGAACCAGTACGTGAGGCAGCGGGCCGCGACGGCCCCGGCCGGGGTCTGCGGGAACACGCCAAAGAAGCCCATCTTGCCCGCACTGCGGCTGGTGCTGCCGCCGTAGGCGGGGGTGACCAGGGCCTTGGCCAGGCACACCTTCCAGATCCATGCCAGCACCGCGAGGGTTGCCAGCGCGATCAGGAACTTCAAGGCCGCCGGGCCGAAGGCACCGCGGGCGATGTCGGCCGGAACAGCCCAGACGGCGCCGAGCGGCGTCCACGACAGGGTGTTGGCCAGCTTCGGCAGGTAGGAGGAAAAGTCGTTCAGTCCCGTGGTGATGCCGGCCATGATGGGGCCAAGCAGCATCAGCGGCACGAGCATGACGATCCCGCTGACGTCCTTGAAGCGGCGCGAGGAGGCGAGGCTGGTGCTTGCTGCGGTGATGGCCCGGGACGCCACGACGCAGGTCAGTGCCGCCAGGGCGCCGCAGACCAGTGCGGCAGCCGCCGCGACGGGGTGCCTCCAGTAGGCGGCGGCGGTGCCCATGGCGGCGACCAGGGTGATGAGCCCGGGGATGCCAATGAAGCTGGAGAGCGCCAGGCCGGCCAGGAGGCTCCGCATGGGGATGGCGTAGGTGGTGAACCGGGCCGGGTCCAGGGTCATGTCCAGGCCGGAAAGCACCACGGGGATGACAAGCCAGCCCACAAACAGGGCGGCCCCGGCCAGGACCAGGATGGTGCCGATCAGCTCGGTGTCGGCGGCCCCCAGTGCGGCCAGGCCCACAAGGATCATGACCAGCATGCCCAGGCCGTACAGGCCCCCGAGGATCAGTCCCACCAGCTGCCACGGTGTGCGCTTGATGGAGTTGCGCAGCAGGTCGATCTTAAGTTTTAGGAGGTGCGCAACCACTGCAACCCCGCTGTCTGGTTCCGGCCGCCGACGAGTTCCACGAACTTGTCTTCCAGGCTCATTTCGCCGCGGACTTCATCCACCGTGCCGGCTGCCAGGACGCGGCCGGCGGCAATGACGGCCACATGGTCGCACATGCGCTGGACCAGGTCCATGACATGGCTGGAGACGATGACGGTGCCGCCGGAGTTGACGTAGTCGTGGAGGATGTCGCGAATGTTTGCCGCGGAAACCGGGTCAACGGACTCAAACGGTTCATCCAGCACCAGAAGGCTGGGCGCATGGATCAGTGCCGCCGCCAGGGCGATCTTCTTGGTCATGCCCGCGGAGTAGTCCACCACGAGGGTGCCGGCATCCTTGGTCAGGTCCAGTGCAGCCAGCAGGTCCTTGACCCGCTCCGCCACCGTGTCCTTGTCCATGCCGCGCAGAAGGCCGGCATACGTCACCAGCTGCTCGCCGCTGAGGCGGTCGAACAGGCGCACGCCGTCGGGCAGCAGGCCCATGAGCTTCTTGGCCTCCAGGGGCTGGGCCCACACATCCACGCCCTGGACAAACACCTGCCCGGCATCCGGACGGAGCAGGCCCGTGGCCATGGAAAGGGAGGTGGTCTTGCCGGCCCCGTTGGGCCCCACGAGACCATAAAAGGAACCAGCGGGGACGTCCAGGTAGATGTTGTCGACGGCGATCTTCTCGCCAAAGCGCTTGGCGATTCCACGGATGGACAGGGCCGGCGGCCGTGCCCCGCCGGACGAGGGCGCAATAGGGTTAGTCATGCTGCCAGACTAACAATCTGAGAGCCAGCTGTGACTTATCCCAAAGGATGACTTTGCCTGCCTGGCGGCCCTTTCTGCCCTTCACCGCGGTGCGACCGGGCGGCTGCGCTTGCCGCCGGGAAACAGAAATGGCCCCCAAATGACGCATTTGGGGGCCACGCCTGCGGGCACGCGGACGTGCCTAGAACAGGGCGCGGGCCAGTGCCTGGCGGGAAGCGGAGACGCGGGGGTCGCTGACCCCGACGACGTCGTACAGCTCGAGCAGCCGGACGCGCACCTCGTCGCGCTCGGGCCCAAAGTGGGTGCCTATGTAGGCGACCAGCCGGGCCAGCGCGTCCTCCACGTGGCCCCCGGTGACGTCGAGGTCCGCCACCGCAAGCGCGGCTTCCAGGTCGTCCTGGTCCCCGGCCGCACGGGCCCGGAACTCCTCGGCCTGGACCACATTGATCTCCGCGGCCCGGCGCATCAGGTGCACCTGGGCCAGGCCGATCTTGGCCGCCGCATCGGCCGGCATTTCGGCCAGGGCCTTTTCGTAGCTGGCCTGCGCGAGGGCCAGGTCGCCGGCGTCGATCGCGTCCCGGGCCGCCTGGTGCAGCGGCGGCAGCGGCGGCTCCTCGGGGGCCTGCGCCGCGTCCCCGCCCAGCGAACCCGTGACGCCGTTGCTGGCAGCCACCTTGAGCAGTTCGGTCAGGAACTCCTGAATCTGGGCCTCGGGCAGCTCGCCTTCAAACATGGGCACCGGCTGGCCGTTGATCAGCGCGATGACGGTGGGGACGGCGGTGATGCCGAATGCCTGGGCAATCTGCGGGCTGGAGTCAACATCCACGCGGCCCAGGGCAATCTTGCCGCCGTTGTCGTTCATGAGCTTTTCCAGCACCAGGTTCAGCTGCGCCGACTGGTGCGAGCGGCCGGACCCCAGCGAAACCACAACGGGCACCTTTTGGGACAGCTGGACAAATTCCTGGAAACTCTGCTCATTGACGTCGACCGCGAACGGCGAACCGCCGGCGGGGGCCCCGGATGCGGCCGCCGCGGCCCGGGTCTTCAAGGCTGAAAGGTCGACGGCGCCACGCAGGTTGATCCCGGGCGTGCCGTTGGCAGGAAGTGGGCTATTTTGGCTCATTGACTCACTCTAACTCGCTGGGCCCGGGGCGGTCTGCAGTTCTCGCCACGGGTGAAACTTGGCTTGCGAAAGGGCGGGCACCCTGTGGCGCCCGCCCTGTCGGCTGCTACTTGAAGGACCCGCCAACCAGCGCACGGTTGGCCGAAATCACATTCAGCTGGGTGTCGCCGCCGGCCGGCGGGATGTAGATGACAACCGGTTCGGCATAGCTGAGGTTGAACCCCTTGGTGGTTTCCTTTCCGCCCGTGAACACGGCGGCGTCGTCGCCCACGGTCAGCGTGGCGTCAGCCTTGCTGGTGGCGTCAATGCCGAAGGTGTAGCCCACCACAACCATGGCACCGCCGTCGGCCGTGCGCAGGGACACCACCGAGTCGAGGTCGCCCGTGTGGCTGAAGACGTAGTCGGCATCCTTGGCGTTGTCCGCGATCTGCTTCTGCAGGTCCTGGACACTGGTGATGTAGAGGTTGTCCTTGAACGTGTCAATGTACTGGCTGTCCGGCTTGGTCAGGCGATCGCTCAGTGCGGCGATGGCTGAATCCGGTGGCATGAGCAGCCCGTCGCCCGAGTCGATCTTCACCTCGGATGTGCCTTCCTTGTCAACCTTGGGGAACGTCTGGCCGGGCAGCAGCGGTGTGGCCTGGACCAGCTTGTAGCTCTCGCGGGGGTTGGCCTGGACCAGGGTGAGCAGCTGCGGCAGCTCGTTGTTGGCGCCCTTTGTGACAAGCATTGCCGAGCGGGGCCAGTCGGCCTTGGTGGACACAACCTGGGACAGCAGCTTCGTTGCGTTGACCGGCTCCGGGGCCGGCTCGCTCTCCACCGAGGCGCGCACCTGGTAGTTGGCCGTGCGCATTTGCAGCGCCATGCCGGCCACGCGCGGTTCGAGGTCCTTGGCGTTGCGGGAGTTGTCCCCGGAACCCACGGTGGTGGCCACGGCCGCGGCGATGCGTTCGACCTGGCTGGCCAGAAGGTTGGGGAAGCCGGCGGCGGCCGCTTCCGGGGCGGGGCTGGCCGACGGCGTGGCGCTGGGGTCCGCGGCCGGCGTGGCGGCATCGGATGCCGGGGCAGTGCTGGCTGCGGGGTCCGGGGCGGGGGTGGTCTCCTCAGCCATGGCCGGGCTGATGCTGCCGGCCAGGAGCACGGCTGCCAGCGCGGCGCCCCAACGCGCCTTCACGCTCATGGACCGCCCGTCGTCCCAGCGCTTTCGGTTTTCGCGGCGGCTGGAGCCGTCGGACCCGCCCGGGCGGCGGTATCGGGTGCCGCCGCCGGTGCCGGGACCGGCGGGACCGTCGTGGTCGTCATCGTTGTCCTTGGCGGGCTGCTCCTCCACGGGGGCGGCATCGTCTGCCGGGCCCTGCAGGGTCCGGGGCAGTGCCGAGGCGGCATCACCGGCGGGGGCCGCGGGGGCCGCGCCTGCACCGCCGTCGGACACGGGAGCGGGTGTGGCGCCGGTGCGGCGCTGCTGCTCGGCGATCGTGGCCGGGGCGGCAGCGGCGTTGGCCTTGTCCCGGGCGGCCAGGATTCGGGCCACCTCAAGGGCGCCGGTTTCGGGGTCGTTGGGTACGCGGCCGGCGGCGCGGCGGCCGGGCACTGCGGCAGCGGGCGCCGCCGTCGGCTTCGGCTTGCGCGGCACCATGAAGAACAGCAGCGCGGCCAGCGCCAGCAGGGCCGAGCCGGCCACCATCAGCGGGACGGCCCAGGGGGTGCCGACCTCATTCTCCACGGTGATGGAGATGTTGGTGGGGGCAGGAGCCTTGCCGTCGGAGGAGAGCAGCAGGGCCCAGTCCCCGTGGCCCGGCGCCTGCCAGGTGTAGTTGAGCTCGCCGGTGGCCTTTTCCTCGGAGACCCACATGTCGGAGCCAGCCGGGTTAGGCACCTCCGCGGCGCCCTTGTCGCTCTGGGCGGCCAGCGCGGTGAACTCCTCATTTGCAGCGCCAATGGTGGTGTGTGCGGCATCGCCGACCCACCCGTTGATGTCGCGCTCGCGTGCAACGGCCAACTGGATGACACCCTCGCCCTTGATGGTCAAGGTGAACTTGCCGTCGCGGGTCTTGAGCAGCTCAGGGCTGATGACAGTCAGCGGGGTGGGTGAAAGCGCCGCCGGCGCGCTGGCCGTCAGTGAGGCAGGAGGCTGCCAGATGGTCCGCTGCCCAATGCCCAGTCCCAGCACCACGAGACCCAGCACCGCCAGGACGATTGCAATTTTTGAACGCAAGAAAATACCTAACATTGGTTGAACACTGCAGTGATCGTTAGTTTCAAGAGTAACCGAACCGTTATCAATAGGTCACACGTCTTTGACATTTCTCACGTTCGCGAAGGCCGCGGTTCGTGATCGTGCTCACCCTGCGCTGGTACTCTCGAGAAATAGTTGAGCTCCGGCCGGATTCCTTGCAGTGCGGCCCCGATCCAAAGGCACCAGACAGTGAGTTCCTCCCCCGACACCAGCGGGCCCGCCCCCGAACCCCAGGACCGCCCCGCCCCGGAGTCCGCGCAGGATGCCGTGCACGACGGCGAAAAAGTCCCGCCTGCCGCTGTGGCCGGGGCTTCCGGCGGCGCGCCGCAGGACGGTGATGCCCAGGAAGCCCGCCGGCAGCAGCCGGGCGCAACGGCGGATCCACGGCAAGACCCTCCCACGGCAGCACCGGTGGCCGCCGCCCCCGTGGCCGCCGCTGCAGCCCAACGGCGCGGGGTGGTCAGGAAGTCCAAGGCGTTCCCCACCTGGCTGCTCAAGAAAGTCAGCCAGCCCATTCCGGGAGCCCAGCCGCGGGTGCGCTTCGACCTGCCCGTGGTGCCGGAGGAAGGCTCCGGCCACCAGCCGCCGGCCCCGGCCCCGGCCCACGAATCCGGCACCAGCAGCATCCTGCGCCATCCCATCTATTTCGGCTTCATGGGGACTGTCGGTGTGGGCATTGCCCTGGCCTTCAGCTACATGCTGGCCAACACCCAGTCGCTCCTGCTGTGGATTGTCACGGCCATGTTCATCGCCCTGGGGCTGGATCCGGTGGTGCGGTGGCTGGAGAAGCGAAAGGTTCCCCGCCCGCTGGGCATCGTCTTGGTGCTGCTGGCAATGCTCGGCCTGGTGGCGATCTTCTTCGCCACGCTCATCCCCACCATCGTTGAGCAGACCACCCAGCTGGTGGTCCGGGCCCCCATCTGGATCCGGGACTTCCTGGACTCGGACTTCTTCCGCCAGCTGGATGTGGAGTACCACGTGCTGGACACCATCAACGAACAGGTGGCCAAGTTCTTCCAGGACGCCCAGGCCCTGGGCGGCATCTTTGGCGGCGTGCTGGGCGTGGGCAGCACCATCGCCAACGGGCTGTTCGGCACCCTGATTGTGCTGGTGCTGAGCCTGTACTTCCTGGCCTCACTGCCTGCCATTAAAAAGTGGGCCTACCGGCTGGCGCCCCGGTCACGCCGCGAACGGGTCGAGGAGCTCAGCGAGGAAATCACCCGGGGAGTGGGCAACTACGTGATCGGGCAGGTCTGCGTGGCCTTCCTCAACGCCACCTTCGCCTTCATCATCATGAGCATCCTGAACGTCCCGTTCAGCGTCCTGCTGGCCTTCGTGGTGGCCCTGCTCGCCTTTATCCCGCTGGTGGGCGGCATGATTGCGGCCATCGTGGTCATAGCGGTCAGCCTGACCGGCGGCTGGCAGACGGCCGTCATCTACGCCATCTGCTACTTCGCCTACCTCCAGTTCGAGGCGTACTTCATCTCCCCGCGCATCATGCAAAAGGCCGTGGCCGTCCCGGGCGCCGTGGCCGTGATCTCGGTGATCGCCGGCGGCAGCCTGCTGGGTGTCCTTGGGGCACTCATCGCCATCCCCACCGCCGCCGCCATCATGCTCCTGGTCAAGGAAGTCTTCATCGCCCGGCAGGACCAAAACTAGGCGCACCCGCCCACGCCGCCAGGCCCTCCCACGCCTTCCCCAGTACGACGGCGGGAGCCCACCTTTTGTGCCAAAGGTGGGCTCCCGCCGTCGTACTTTTTTAGAGGCGCCTACGCGGGCAAGGTGCCCACGGGGCCGTGCCACTGGGCGGGCAGCGCGACGGCCCCGCCCAACACTGTGGAAGCAATTTCGTCCAGGGCGCGGGAGGCGTACTTCTCCCCCACCCACAGGTGCTTGGCGCCGTCCACGGCCACAAGCTTGGCCTGCGGAACGCGGGCGAAGCGCTCGGCGGCGGCGGGCGGCTGGAGGTAGTCGTCAAACTCGGGAACCAACACCGTCAGCGGCTTCCCGTACGCAGCCCAGGCATCGAGGTCGGCGTCCACGGCACGGTGCAGCGGGGGCGAGAGCAGGACGGCACCTTCAACGGCGTCGGCCACGGGGGGCAGGGCGCCATACTTGAGCACCAGCTCGGTGCCGAAGGACCAGCCCAGCAGCCAGCGGTTGGGGAGCCCGCGGTCCACCGCAAACTGCACTGCCGCCTCGACATCTGCCCGTTCGCCGATGCCCTCTTCAAAGGCACCGTCGCTGGTGCCCCGCGGGGATGTGGTGCCGCGGGTGTTGAAGCGCAGCACCGCAATGCCGGCCAGCGCCGGAAGACGGTAGGAAGCTTTCTTGTACACGTGCGAATCCATGAAGCCGCCGTGGGTGGGCAGCGGGTGGAGGGTGATCAGCGTGGCGCGCACGTCGCCGTCGGCCGGCAGGGCCAGCTCCCCCACCAGGGTGAGCCCGTCGCTGGTGCGCAGCTCAATGTTTTCCCGCACGGCCGGCAGGATCGTGGAGGCGCGGACGTCAACGGGCGCGTCGGCGGTGGCATAGGCAAGGGAAGCTGGATCGAAAACCATGCCCTTCAGCCTACCTGTACCGGTAGCTCCGGCCCCGCCAGCAGTTGCTGTGCCAGTGCCGGCGCTCGCGCAGCGCGGCCTCGTCGCCAAACATGGCATCCTCGCGCCACACCACCAGGTGGGCCACGCCAGGCAGCACGGAACGGTGGCAGCCGGGGCAGGTGTACACCTTTTGCGCGTTTCCGACGCTGATGGTGCGCACCGTCCACACGCCGTCAGGTGCGGATTCGGTGGTGGGCATGCCCATGCGCAGGCGGGAGAGGTCCAGCTCCTCCCCTCCGCTTTCCTGCCGCCGGCCTTTGGCTGGCACTGTGCGGCGGCGGGGGCGGTTGGAGCGGGGCATGCCTCCATTGTGCCGCACGAGGCAGGGCCGGGCGAAGCCGGGCAGGGCCTGGAGCGTGCTGTTCTGCGCAACGTTGGGTCGCGGCGTGCCGCATTACAGTGTTCTGCGTCATGCCGCCTGCAAACTCTGCGCAGAACAGCACGCTTGGACTGCCGCAATCCGGGACACGGCGGAAAACACTACCTTCGGCATCCCGCGGAGGGATGGCCGCAGTCGCGGATCTGCCCCTGCGGGCACGGCCCGGCGCTCCACCCGCTAGAGTGGATGCCGTGCGTTTAGTGATTGCCAAGTGCTCCGTCGACTACGTCGGACGCCTCAAAGCCCATCTTCCCCTGGCCGTCCGGCTGCTGCTGGTCAAGGCCGACGGCTCCGTCCTGGTCCACTCCGACGGCGGCTCTTACAAGCCGCTGAACTGGATGAGCCCGCCCGCCACGCTGCGTACGGTGGGCCCAGACGACACCGACCTGGAGGACGGGGTGGTCGACCAGTGGATCGTCCAGTCCAGCAAGACCGACGACCGGCTCATCATCAACATCTATGAGCACATCTCCGACACCAGCCACGACCTCGGCGTGGACCCGGGCCTGATCAAGGACGGCGTCGAGGCGGACCTGCAGCGGCTGCTGGCCGAGCAGATCGACCTGCTCGGCGACGGCTTCACACTGATCCGGCGCGAGTACTTCACGGCCATCGGCCCGGTGGACATCCTGGCCCGCGACGCCGCCGGCGCCACCGTGGCGATCGAGCTCAAGCGCCGTGGCGACATTGACGGCGTCGAACAGCTCACCCGCTACCTTGAGCTGCTCAACCGGGACCCGCTGCTGGCGCCCGTGCGCGGCATCTTCGCCGCCCAACAGATCAAGCCGCAGGCCAAGACGCTCGCCACCGACCGCGGCATCGAGTGCAAAACCCTCGACTACGACGCCATGCGCGGAGTGGACGACAGCGCCTCGCGTCTTTTCTAGTCACGCACACCCGCCCTTGCACTTGTGGGTTCCGGGCCTGACTAGACTTGGGGGCATGACTGATGCCAACGCCATGCCACTGCCCGCCAAGTACCTGCTGCAAGGATCCGTGGTCACCGACCGCGGCATCGTCGAGGGCGGGCTGCTCGCCATCGACGGCGACAGGATCGTGTACGCAGGGCGTGCCGACCACTTTGACGAGCCCGGCTTTGGCCCCGCGGACCTGGACGCGGCCAACATCATCTCGCTGCCGGCCGGACAGATGATCATCCCGGGCCTGGTGGACATCCACAACCATGGCGGCAACGGCGGCGACTTCCCCAGCGCGGACGAGGCCTCGGCCCGCACCGCCGTGGACTTCCTGCACAAGGCAGGCACCACCACGCTGCTTGCCAGCATGGTCACCGCCTCCCCCGAAGACCTCATCAAGGGGATCGGCATCTACGCCGGAATGACGGCCGAGGGCCTGCTGGCAGGCATCCACCTTGAAGGCCCGTTCCTGTCCCACGCCCGCTGCGGCGCCCAGAACCCTGCCTTCCTGCTGAACCCCGACCTTGAGCTGATGTCCTCGCTCATCGAAGCCGGCCGCGGCACGATCGCCACCATGACCTACGCCCCCGAGCTGCCGGGCGCCGACGAACTGGTTGACCTGCTCACCAGCCACGGCATCACCCCTTCCGTGGGCCACACCGACTGCGACACCGCCACTGCCGCCGAGTCGCTCGCGCAGGCCCGCGACGGGCTGGACTCCACCGGATTCGACGGCGTCTCCGGACGCCCCACCGTCACGCACCTTTTCAACGGCATGCCCCCCATGCACCACCGAGCCCCGGGCCCCGTCGCCGCATGCCTGCGCGCTGCCAGGTCGGGCGCGGCCGCCGTTGAGCTGGTTGCCGACAACACCCACCTGGACCCGCAGACCGTGCTGACCGTCTTTGAACTGGTGGGCGCCTCCAACATCCTGCTCGTGACCGACTCCATGGCAGCGGCAGGCCTGGCCGACGGCCAGTACATGCTCGGCCCCTCCCCGGTCACCGTGACCGACGGCGTAGCCACGCTGGACGCCACGGGCTCGATCGCCGGCGGCACCGCCACACTGCTGGACGTGGTGCGCCGGACCACTGCAGCCGGGGTCAAGTTCACCGACGCGCTGAAGTCCGCGACCGTGGTTCCGGCCGGCGTGCTGGGGCTGACGGACGAGGTGGGTGCGCTGCGCCGCGGCCTGCGCGCCGACTTTGTCATTGTCAACGCCGGGCTGGAGCCCCAGCGCGTCATGCGCGCCGGTGCCTGGCTGAACTAATACCGGGAGGGGTTTGGCGGCGGGCTGCGTCCGCCACCGGGTGCGGGTCGGCGGGCCTTCCTGAGGACTGGTTAATATTTCCCGACGCGCGGCCGGTTCCGTTGACCTTGCATGTGAGCCATGTCATGCTGGGTGCGCCCCAACCCGCCGCGGCGGCTGGTGGCAATACACACAGCAGTACAGATGTTCACCACAAGGAGATACACACATGGCACAGGGAACCGTCAAGTGGTTCAACGCTGAAAAGGGTTTCGGCTTCATCACCCCGGACACCGCCGACGGCGACGTTTTTGTCCACTACTCGGAGATCCAGACCGGCGGCTTCCGCACACTGGAAGAGAACGCCCGGGTTGAGTTTGAGATTGGCCAGGGCGCCAAGGGCCCCCAGGCCACGGGCGTCACCACGCTCTAGGCAGACGCAGTCCGAGCCCTGCACCTGCAAGGAACGGCTTTGACAGGCTTTTGCAAAACGGCCCCGGCATTCGTGCCGGGGCCGTTTTGCGCATGCACCGGGCCGCGGCCGAACTACGGTTTCCGGAGCACGCGGGCCAGGGACCGCACTGACATGTTGGGCATGTAAGCTTCGCCCACCGCCCGGCCGATCGCCGGCAGCGACAGCGGGTCCTGGTACATCAGGAACAACGGGCGGTGCCGCGGCTTGAAACGCTGCTTGAAGTTGGCCAGCGAGGCAAAGCCGTACACGGGTTCCAACGTGCGCGCCAACAGGGCCAGGATCCGTCCCAGCGTGCCCTCAAGTTCCGCGCTGCCGGCAAGGGGCGAGCCGGAGAGTGAAATGTACTCCACCGTCGGCGCGAAATGGCGCACAGCCTGGGCCACCAGGTATTCCATGACCCCGTTGAAGGCCCCGGAGTTGCGGCGCATGAAGTCCAATGTCCAGCTGACCACCTCGCCACCGTCGTGGACAGGCAGCCAGCTCGTGGCGGCGTGGACCTTCCCGTCGGCATCCACGGCCAGGCACAGCTGGACCTGCGGGTCCTTGAGCTCCTCCACCCCGCCCAAGGTAAAGCCCAGTTCCGGCAGGGCCTGCCCGGAAACCCAGTCCTCGGAAATCTCATTCAGCTGGGTGCGCTGGCTGGTGGTCAATTCCCCGTATCTGCTCCAGACACAGCTCACGCCCAGCTTGTCCGCCTTGTTCAGTGCGGTGCGAACGTTTTGCCAGTCCTTGCCCTTGAACTCCATGGTGCGAATGTCCAGGAGCGTCTCAGCCGCCACCTCCACGCCCTTGAAACCGCGGCTTTCCAACAGTTCAGCGGGCAGGCTGTTCACGGAGTAGAAGCACGGCGTCAGGGACTCCTCCGCGCAATAGTCCAGGAAGCCGTCCACGGCCTCTGCAGCGAGGGCCTGGCTGCCAATGGGGCCGCCCACCGTGACGGCCACGCCGTTGTGCACCTGGTAGGCCACGCCCACCGGCGCGACGGCGGAAAACCAATAGCGGTTGTTCTGCCACAGCGTCATCCAGGACAGCGAGTCCCCGCCCTGGGCCACAAGGGCCTGGGCCCGGTTGCGGTCGGTGCCGCTGGCGCCGAGGTGGCGGCTGAGGAAGACGGCCAGGATGCCCAGCGCGCTGACCAGCCACAGGGCCGGGCCGCCAAAGCTGAACAGCAGTTCTGAAAACACACCGTGGGGGTACACGCTGGCTGAGTAACTAAACGGGAACGGGTAGGGAAGCACGATCCGGGGGATGCCGGCGATCAGCGCAACGAGCCCCAGCGGGTTGTCCTCCAGGTTGCCCTCGGCCAGCCAGGCCGCGGTGTACAGGGCCACAAACACCAGCAGGATCACTGGCAGGTACACGAGCGAGCGGCGCCGCAGTGCCGGGTCCGGATCCACCCGGAAGTGCCGCCGGAACACCACGAGCGCCAGTGCAATCAGCGCCGGCACCAGCACCACGGGCAGCAGCTCCCACACGGATTCATCGATGCTCAGGCGGCGGTGTCCGCGCCGCAGCGCCAGGCCCACCCCGGCGAAAACCTGGAAGTAGAACGCGGAGACAACGGCGATGACCAGGTGCAGGTAGACGGCGGCCCACAGCGCCAGGCGGTTGCCGCGGCGCAGGCCCTCGGCGCACACCAGGAGCAGCACCATGGGCACCAGCGCCAGCAGGTGGCTGCCGGTCTGCATGAACCCCACGTTGTGGACCACCCTGTCGCACACATCGGCCACCTGGTCCGCAGTGCAGTGGCTGGGAACGGGCGGCAGGTCCGTGTCCTGGTTGGTGATCCACAGCCGCAGCACGGCCAGCGGGCCCTCAGGCACGTGCGCCAGCGTCGCGGCCAGCGGCCCCACGGCAAACACCGCCACCACCATGGCCAGGTTGGTGCGCACTTCTCTGCTGGTGGAGCGGCCCACCATCCCGTGCCCCACAGGCTTCACCAGCGCCATGCCCAGCAGCAGCCCCGCGACCGCCGCCAGCAGGATGAACGTGTGCTGCGCATGCCCGACATAAACGCTGAGCATGAGCGCCGTTGCCAGCACCAGGACCCGCACGCGCCGGCGCCACAGCACGCTGATGGCCGGACTGGCCACCAGCAGTGCCCCTGCGGACGCTGCAAACGGCCCCAGCAGCGTTGCCTGTTCCATGCCCGCCGGGAAGTCGATCCCGGCCGCGCCTCCCACACCCAGAAGCACTGAATAGAGCACGACGGCGGACAGCTGGGTTGCGAGGAAAAGTCCGGCCGCGCGCAGGGTCCCCACCGTGAACTCCGCCAGGCCCAGGACCAGGCACAGCACGGCAAGTCCCAGCACCATCGAGGCCGTGCTGGTGCTCAGGAACAACGTGGTGAATGCATTCCACCAGCGACCGCCCAACAGGTCTGCCGCCTGGAAGCCAAACTCTGCGGCGAGGTGCCGGGGCAGCCGGCCAAACACCCCCACCGCCACCAGGTGCACGGCCACCGTTGCTGCCATCATGGCCAGCGCGAAAGGTGTCCTTCGCAGCCAGCCCAGCACGGCATGCATCAAATCAGCCCGAGCCGGCCGTATACAAAGTTCAGACCCGGTTTCAGCGCCTTATTGGCGACCGCCCATGAATGGCCTCCCGGAAACGATTGACTTTCCACACTCATGCCTGCCTTCTCCCCGGCCTTCATCAATACCCTTACATTGGCAGAATACGTGGCATCCTGGCTCCCCGCCGCAAACCAGCCGTGAATCGCCGGGTAGTCATGCTTTGCCATGAGCGTCAACGGCAGTTGGGACACAAACGCGGCGCCGTCGCCATGGAACGCCCGGTCGACCGTCACGGACCGCTTTGCCGCCAGTGCGGGCTCCCTCTCGGGGGATATTGCCATGAACGACTCATAGACGTCCGGGTGCCGCGTGACCATCTGGACGCTGCAGGTGCCCCCGTAGGAAAAGCCACCGATGGCCCAGTGTGCAGGGTTGGTGTCGGCATCCAGGTGGGACTTGATCCAGGCAGGCACGTCCTGCGCCATGTACGTGCCCGCATTGGCCAGCTTGGAGTCCATGCACATGGTGTTGTTTTGGTTGCTGCCGTTGGGATCGGGGATGACCACGATCGGGGCCAACCCTTCGTGGGCTGCGGCGAAGGCATCCAGGTCGTAGCTCAGCTTGGTGGAACGCAGCCACGATTCCGGGGACCCCGGCTGCCCGCTGACCAGGACCAGGACCGGCAGGACGGGACGGTTGGGCGCATAGTACGCCGGGGGCAGGTACACCACGGCGTCGCGACCGTGGAATCCCGACACAGTTCCGGGGATCTGGGCTGCCAGCAGCGTGCCGTTCTGCGGCAGCCCGGACGGTGCATGCCACCCTGCCGCCACCGCCGAGGCCATGAAACGGTTTCTGGCAGGCTGCTGCAGGGCAGGCGGCGGCCGGTGGCTGGCGACGGGCTGCTCGCCGAGCAGGCTCCCCACCGTGGGGTACTCGCCAAAGTATGCGTTGACCTGCACGCCGGCGGTTGCCAGCACCGCCACCGTGGCAACCACCGCCAGCATCCGCCGTGCCGGGGAAGGGCCGGGGGTGCGGCGCCAGCGCAGGCCGCCCAGCGCCGTCGCACATCCCAGCGTCAGGACCCACAGCACCAGGGCCAGGTTGATGACGACGGTTGCGGGCAGGTCTTCGGCGAACAGGTAGACCACATGGATGGCGGCCCAGCACGCGGCAATGCTAAGCAGCGCGGATGCTGCTGCGGCGGCGGCGGCGAAAAGCCACCAGCGCCGGGAACGGCGCAGCACGAGGTAAATGATGGCAGCGGCCCCCAGTGCCCAAAAAACGATGGGAAGGGGGGCCGTCGATAAGGCTCAGTTCTGATACTGCGTTCACGCATCCGCCAAGTTCTCGCTGGGGTCGCCCGCCCTGTGGAGCGGGAGCTATGCGATGCTAACGCCGTTGGCTGCGAGCTGGCAGTGAACGGGCTGGATGGCGGCCGGACGGCCCGGCGGGCGGTTCAACGCCAGCTGCCGACGCTGCCGTGGGGGCCGGCTTCCAGCCAGGACGACAGGCCCGCATAGGCGCCGAACTTCATGGCCAGCAGCACGTCCCGGCCCTCGTAGGAGAGCATCACGATCACGGAGCCCTGCGGGACACGGGTGAGCTCGCCCTCGGTGGGTTCACGACGGCCGATGAGCTCAATCTTGGTCCGCTTCATGGTTTTGGCCGGAAGCGGGCTTAACGAAAGGAGCCGAACCCACTCGAGGTCCGACTCCTGATAACGGCAAACCCCCATTGCCCAGCGGTTTCCCGCTGTGGAAATGGAGGCGTCCACGGTGCCCAGGGCGCGCCGCAACATCATGCGGCGCACCCCGAACAGGCACAGTGTTAGAACAACCAGCCCAAAAACTGCGGCCAGTGCGATGAACGGAAAGCCGAGATCGTTCATCAATTGATTGCTAGCGAATCCCTGCGCCCGACGCTGCGCTGTCTTTCAACTGCGCATTGTCAGCAACGATCACAACGCGGTTGCTGTCAACCGAGAAGAAACCGCCGTCCACTTCAACAAAGAAGCGGGATCCGTCTACAGGAGCGATCTCCAGCAAGCCCGGCGCCAAAACCGCGAGCAACGGGGTGTGGCCGGGCAGAATGCCGATCTCACCCTCGCTGGTGAACCCCTTGACAAGGGTCGCCGCACCGGACCACACAAAGTGGTCCGCCGCTACGATTTCAACTTCGAGGTTAGCCATGCTTACTTCGTCGATTCCTGGATCTTGGCCCACTGGCGCTCAACATCGTCCATGCCGCCGATGTTGAAGAACGCCTGCTCGGCAATGTGGTCCACGTCGCCGTCGCAGATCGCGGTGAAGCCTTCGATGGTGTCCTTGATGGAAACCGTGGAGCCTTCGACGCCGGTGAACTGCTTGGCAGTGTAGGTGTTCTGCGAGAGGAACTGCTGGATGCGGCGGGCGCGTGCCACGACGATCTTGTCTTCTTCAGAGAGTTCGTCAACGCCGAGGATGGCGATGATGTCCTGAAGTTCCTTGTTCTTCTGCAGGATCTGCTTGACACGGACAGCCGTGTTGTAGTGATCGTGACCGATGTACTGGGGGTCAAGGATGCGTGAGGTTGAAGTCAGCGGATCGATGGCCGGGTACAGACCACGTGAAGCGATTTCACGGGAGAGCTCGGTGGTGGCGTCCAAGTGAGCGAACGTCGTTGCCGGAGCCGGGTCGGTGTAGTCATCTGCAGGGACATAAATGGCCTGCATGGACGTGATCGAGTGGCCCTTGGTCGAGGTGATGCGCTCCTGGAGGAGACCCATCTCATCGGCAAGGTTGGGCTGGTAGCCCACGGCGGAGGGCATGCGGCCCAGCAGCGTGGAAACCTCGGAACCGGCCTGCGTGAAACGGAAGATGTTGTCGATGAAGAGCAACACGTCCTGGTTCTGCACGTCGCGGAAGTACTCGGCCATGGTCAGCGCCGACAGGGCTACGCGAAGACGCGTTCCCGGCGGCTCATCCATCTGGCCGAAGACGAGTGCGGTGTCCTTGAGGACGCCTGCCTCTTCCATTTCAACCCAGAGGTCGTTGCCCTCACGGGTACGCTCGCCGACACCGGCGAAGACGGAAGTACCACCGAAGTTGCGGGCAACACGGGTGATCATTTCCTGGATCAGGACGGTCTTGCCAACACCGGCGCCGCCGAACAGGCCAATCTTTCCACCCTTGATGTAGGGGGTCAGAAGGTCAATCGACTTGATGCCAGTCTCGAGCATCTCCGTGGAGCCTTCGAGGGTGGCGAATGCCGGGGGCTTGCGGTGGATGGGCCAGCGCTCTGAGTAGCTGAGCTCTGATTCCGTCACGTCCAGGGGCTCGCCCAGGACGTTGAAGATGTGGCCCTTGACGCCGTCGCCCACGGGCACGGTGATGGGTGAGCCCAGGTCCTGCACGCTGGTGCCGCGGACGAGTCCGTCGGTGGCCTGCAGGGAGATGGCGCGGATGAGGCCGTCGCCAAGGTGCTGGCTGGTCTCGAACGTGATGGTCTTGGTCTCACCGTTGAGAGTGATCTCGGTGGTGAGGGCGTTGTAAATTGCGGGAAGGCTGTCAGCCGGGAATTCGACGTCGACAACCGGGCCGATAACGCGCGCGATGCGGCCGGTGGCACCGGCCTTCGCTGCGGTTCCCTGCTCGTTGAGTTGGGCAGTCATCTCTCTCACTTCACTTGTGTAGATGGCATTGAATAAGTATGAACGGGGCTGCTACGAGGCGTTGAGCGCGTCGGCGCCCGCAACAATCTCGGAGAGCTCCTGCGTAATCTCGGCCTGGCGGGCGTTGTTACGAAGACGCGTGTACTTCTTGATCAGATCGCTGGCGTTGTCGCCTGCGGACTTCATGGCCCGCTGGCGTGCCGCGAGCTCGGAAGCTGCCGCCTGCAATAGTGCTGAGAAGATGCGTGACTCGATGTACCGCGGCAGCAGGGCGTCAAGGACGTCCGCAGGCTGCGGTTCAAATTCGTACAGCGGCAGCAGGTCGGCTGAGGTTTCAACTTCTTCCTCAACAACTTCCAGCGGCAGCAGTCGAATGACGGTCGGCTCCTGGACCACCATCGACTTGAACTGGGTGTATACAACGTGGATTTCATCCACGCCGCCCTCTTCAAAGTCGGTGGCGAAATCGGCCAGCAATGCCTCGCGGAGTTCGCGTGCAGTTTCAAATTCCGGCGCGTCGGTTCCACCGGTCCATACCTTGGCGTAATCGCGGCCACGGAAGTCAAAGTACGCCTGTGCCTTGCGGCCGACCAGGTAGGTCGTGACGTCTTTTCCTTCTCCGTGCAGCAATTCGATAAGGTGCTCTGCCTGCTTCAACACGCTGGCGGAGTAGGAACCGGCAAGACCACGGTCGGAAGTCATGACCAGTACTGCCGCCCGGCGGATGGAATCCGGCTCGGTTGTCAGCGGGTGGTCGACCTCGGACTGGGACGCAACGGCAGAAACGGCACGGGTGATCGCATTGGAGTATGGCAGTGATGCCGCGACACGGGTACGTGCCTTTCCAATGCGGGACGTAGCGATCAGTTCCATCGCCTTGAAGATCTTTTGCATCGACGTGGTCGAGGCGATCTTCTGGCGGTAGACCCGGATCTGGGCTCCCATGTTTGTCCTTTCCTTATCCTTGTTTGGTGTGCCGGCCCCGCGGGGCCGGCACACCATTCAGGGATGATGTCAGCGTTTCTGCTTAACGATCTTTTCCTGGTCGACGTCCTCGGCGGCAAGCGCATCGAACTCTTCGTGGCCGGCGCCAACCAGCTGGTCGTCGCCCTCCCCGAAGAAGCCCTTCTTGAAGTCAACAATGTTGGACTTGAGTGCCTCAACGGTTGAATCTTCCAGCACGTTGGTCTCGGCCAAGGTGGTCAGGACCGAGGTGCGCAGGCGCAGGTGCTCAAGGAATTCGGTTTCGAAGCGACGGACATCTTCAACCGGGACGTTGTCCAGGTATCCGTTGGTGCCCATCCAGATTGAGACAACCTGGTTCTCCACCGGGAACGGTGCGTACTGGCCCTGCTTGAGCAGCTCCATCAAACGCGCACCACGGGTCAGCTGCTGCTTGGAGGCGGCATCCAGGTCCGAGGCGAACATGGCAAATGCCTGCATGTCGCGGTACTGTGCCAATTCCAGCTTCAAGGTACCGGAGACCTTCTTCATGGCCTTGACCTGTGCAGCACCGCCAACGCGGGACACAGAGACACCCACGTCCACTGCGGGGCGCTGGTTGGCGTTGAAGAGGTCAGACTGCAGGAAGATCTGGCCGTCGGTGATGGAAATGACGTTGGTCGGAATGTAGGCCGAGACGTCGTTTGCCTTGGTTTCGATGATCGGCAGGCCGGTCATCGAGCCCGCGCCCAGCTCGTCGGAGAGCTTGGCACAGCGTTCCAGCAGGCGGGAGTGCAGGTAGAACACATCGCCGGGGTATGCTTCGCGGCCCGGCGGGCGGCGCAGCAGCAGCGAAACGGCGCGGTAGGCTTCAGCCTGCTTGGAGAGGTCGTCAAACACGATCAGAACGTGCTTGCCGCCGTACATCCAGTGCTGGCCGATGGCCGAACCTGCGTAGGGTGCCAGGTACTTGAAGCCGGCCGGGTCGGATGCCGGGGAGGCAACGATCGTGGTGTACTCCAGTGCACCGTGGTCAGCCAGGGTCTGGCGGACTGCAGCAATGGTGGATGCCTTCTGGCCGATTGCAACGTAAACGCAGCGAACCTGCTTCTTGACATCTCCGGAAGCCCAGTTGGCCTTCTGGTTGATGATCGCATCAACGGCAAGGGCGGTCTTGCCGGTCTGGCGGTCACCAATGATCAGCTGGCGCTGGCCGCGGCCGATCGGGATCATCGCGTCGATGGCCTTCATGCCGGTCTGCAGCGGTTCGTGAACCGACTTGCGCTCGGTGACGCCGGGGGCCTGGAGTTCCAGGGCACGGCGGCCTTCGGACTCGATCTCGCCCAGGTCGTCAATCGGCTGACCCAGGGGGTCAACGACGCGGCCAAGGAATTTGTCGCCCACCGGCACGGAGAGGATCTCCCCGGTGCGGTGAACCTGCTGGCCCTCAGCGATGCCGGCGAAGTCGCCCAGGACGACCACACCGATCTCGCGAGTGTCCAGGTTCTGGGCCAGGCCCAGAGTGCCATCTTCAAATCGAAGAAGTTCGTTGGCCATGACGGAGGGAAGACCCTCCACCTTGGCAATGCCGTCACTTGCCGTGGTGACGCGGCCAACCTCGACGCGCTCTGCGTTGCCCGGTTCATAGGACGCTGCGAACTCATTCAAGGCATTCCGGACGTCGTCGGCATTGATGGTCAAGTCGGCCATCTGCAGTCCCTGCTCTCCTAAGTTGTGGCTGCCACCTGCAAAGAGTGTGGCGGCAGCCTAAGTGTTTGATTCAGTCTGTTGTGGACTGGCTGTCAAGAAAACGCGAAGTTTCCTACACGGCCAACCGGCGGCGAAGTTCGGCCAGTCGCGTGGCTGCGGTTGCGTCAACAACCTCGGCCCCCACAACTACCTTGATTCCGCCGACTAATGTCGGGTCGATGTTGACGTTGATCTTCAATTCGCGACCGTAGAGATTGTTCAAGCCTGCCTGCAGGCGGGTGAACTGCTCATCGCTCAGCGCACGGGTGACACTGACCTGGGCAATCCAGCGCTGCTGGCGCTTGGCAACCAATTCCACGAAACGTTGCACCAGGGCAGTGGGCTTGAGCCCGCGGGGGGCGCTCACGGCCTGGCGGATCAACAGCGTGGCGACCTCGCTTGCCTGCGGAGCAACCCTGCCGGCCAATTCGGCCTTGGCTGCACCCGAAGCCTGCGGATCGTCGAAGGCACGCTGCAGATCATGACTGGACCCAACAACTCGGATAAACGAGAAGAGGTCATCTTCCAGCTTCTCCAGGTTGGCAGAACCGTCACCTTGACCTTCAGCAATCGCGATTGCCGATGTTGCTGCCAAGACTTCCAGTGCATCGCCCAGGTCACGTGCCGTGCTCCATCGTGCGGCGACCAGCTCCAGGAAGACTTCCTGCGCCGGGGCACCGACCTTTCCGGAAACCAGCGTGGCGGCCAATGCTGCCTTGTCCGCACTCTCACGAGTGGGGTCGGTCAAGGCGCGGCGCAGGCCGGCGTTGCTGTCAAGCAGCCCCAAGATGGCGAAGAGATCCTCAGCCAATGCGATCGACGCAGTGGCGAGCTTGGGTTCCAACGACTCCAGGGCCGCTGCCAATGACTTGCTCGATACACCTGCCATTACTTCGATGCACCCGCGTTCGACTGGTTTTCCAGATCGGCCAGGAAGCGCTCAACAACGCGGTTGGAACGCGCGTCATCGTCGAGTGCTTCGCCAACGATCTTGCTTGCCAGCGATGTGGCCAGGGTGCCAACCTCGTTGCGGAGGGAGTTCACTGCGGCAACACGCTCGGATTCGATCTGGACCTGGGCCTGGGCGGTGATGCGTGCAGATTCCTCTGCCGCCTTCTCCTTCAGGTCGGCCAGGATCTGGGCACCCTCTGCACGGGCGGCCTCACGGATGCCGTTGGCTTCCGTGCGGGCGTCCATGAGCTGGGCCTTGTACTGCTCCAAGAGGGCGTTAGCTTCGGCCTGGGCCTCTTCTGCCTTCTCAATCCCACCCTCGATGGCTTCTACACGGTCCGTGTATGACTTCTCAAAGGTTGGTGCGATGAACTTTGTCACCACGAAGAGCAGGACAGCGAAAGCTACAGCGGTGACTAGAATTTCCCACCAGTTGGGTACCAGTGGGTTTGCACCCTCGCTAGCGAGAATTACTGCTGCGGTAACCATTTCTCACTTATCCTTAATCTGATATTTGTCCATGAACAATTCGTTGCCCGAATACTCGGGACGAGAAGTCTTTTGGACTAGACGCCAACAACGAAGGCGAAGACCAGGCCAAGGATTGCCAGTGCTTCTGCAAGAGCGAAGCCAAGCATGGCGATGGGCTGCAGGATGCGCTGTGCTTCAGGCTGGCGTGCCACACCGTTGATGTAGGCGGCGAAGATCATGCCCACGCCGATGGCGGAGCCAATAGCTGCCAGGCCGTAGCCAATCATGTTGAGCGAGCCGTGGAGTTCCATTTCGTTCCTTTCAAGATACCGGCGTTGTGCCGGCAGGTTGTGAGGTGATTCTTTTATTCGAGAAAAATTGTGGTGGTGCTAGTGCGCGTCGGCATCCAGGGCACCCTGGATGTAGAGCGCGGTCAGCAGGGTGAAGACAAACGCCTGCAGGACCATGATCAGCAGTTCGAGGAAGTACATGGCAACCGAGCCTGCAATGACTGCAAAGCCGGTGGCCTGGAGCAGGATGTTGTCCTGCTCCGTGATGAGGTACTCCGCGCCACTGCCTGCCAGGATCACAATCATGTGGCCGGCCAGCATCGTCGCCATCAAACGCAGCGAGTGCGTCAGGGGGCGGACAATGAAGTTTGAGATGATCTCCAACGGCACCAAAAGCGGCAGGATCCACCCGGGTACGCCCGGGGGAACTACAGCCAGCTTGAAGTAGCGAAGGCCGTACTTCCGCACGCCGACCGTGATCCACGTAAAGTAGATGATCATCGCAATTGCGTAGGCACTGCCTGCGTGGGAGAAGGATGGCAGCTGAATAAAGGGAACGGCACCAAGAATGTTGTTCAGCAGCACAAACATGAACACCGACAACAGCAGCGGGACCCACGGGCGGAAGTTTTTCTCGCCCATGATGTCGCGGCCAATGGTGTTGCGCGCGAAGCTGTAGAAGCCTTCAGCGAGGAATTGGGTCTTGCCCGGCACAAGTTTCGGGTTGCGGATCGCGGCCTTGAAGAACCAGGCAATGATGATCACCGAGAGGATGACCACCAGCATCTGCTTGCCAAATCCCGTGCCATACGGTGCCATCCATTGGATGATGTCTGGAAGATGGGTGTCACTAATAGTTGGTGGAACGAAGCCACCGTCATTCGAGGCCATCGGAAGCGCAAACGCGTTCAACGCGCTGTCCTCTCTGCAGTTTCGGTCATAGGGCAAAAATGGTGGTCCATCACTGGATGGTCAGCACCGTGAAAAAGTCTGATGGTGGGATTCATTGCGGGGTGCCATCATCGTCAGCAGCCATGCTTTGATGATGCCGGGCCAGAAAGTACCCGCACACCGCTCCCACCGGGAGGGCAGCGAACACAATCCATGACTGATGCAACAAAAAGTCCAGTCCCCACCCTATCAAACCCCAGAGCAGGATTCCGCCAATAATGTACGTATAGTCGAGCTTCCCGTCCTTGGACTTCGACGGAACCACCACGTGGTCCGGCTTGCCGGGTCCGGGGCTTTTTTTCGTCATGATCTAGGATCCTTCACCTTCAGGCTCGGCCGCGGGATCCGCCGCAGCCTTTGCAGGCGTTTGAACTTCGTTGAAGAACAGGAACCGCTGCTTGGAGAAAATAACCACTTCGGTGGCCTGCCAGATCAAGACGCAGGCAACAGCCGCGCCGGCAAACCATGGCTTGTTCAGCCATCCCGGTGTTCCCAGGTAAAAGAGCACCGCACCAAAGCCCAGAACCTTGACAAAATACGTCATGACAAAAACGCCCATGACTGCCTCCGGCTTTTTCCGGGCAAACAGGTGCCCCGCCAGCAGGCTCAGGCCAAAGAAGGCCACCACCAGGGCGGAGCCAAAGAGCACGCTCAGCACTCCCGCACCATCCGTGAAGATGAAGGCGGCACCAGCCATGGCCACGACGGCCAGGCCGACCACTGCAACACACCTTTTCAGGATGTTCCAGCTGGGGCTCTCCGTGGGACCGGACACCGGCAGGTGGCCGTTTGAGGCACCGCCAAGGGCGCTGTTGTCCTTCATGGAAGCTCCAGTGTTGTGGGAAGAATGCCAGCCGTCGACATTCCGTGGCACACGGCGCGGGCAAAGCTGCGGTGACTGTCACCGGAAATAAATTCTACACGACATAGAACTTGTTGCCGACCCACCGTTCACCCCTCCCGGGCAGCCGCACCGCTGTCGCCGCCGCTTTCGGCCGGATTCGCGGATTCTGCGCGGTGGCGCCGCATCCACCCCTGGAACCAGGTGGGTGTGCGCAGGTAGGCCAGCACGACGGCGAACCCGGCCGCCGTGGCCACCACCTGAACCGCTTCGCTCCCCTGTGCGGCAACGATGCCCAGGACACTGACCAGGACAGTGGCCGCACACACCACGGCTGTGGCCTGCAGGTGGCTCAGGCCCACGATGGTCAGCCGCTGGTACACGTGCTGGCGGTGGGCGGCATACCAGCGCTCCCCCGCGATCAGGCGGCGCAGGAACGTGACGAAGGTGTCGATCAGGTAGATCAGCACCGGGGAGAAGATGTACTCGACGGGAACACCTGCCAGGAAGGCGCACATGGCGGTCACGGCGATGGAAGCGCCCAGCAGGTAGCTGCCCACGTCCCCCAGGAAAACCTTGTTGCGGCTGAGGTTCCACGGCAGGAAGCCCGCGAAGGCCATGGCAATCGCAATGCCGGCGTACACCAGCCAGGCATGGCCGCTCATGATGCCGGCGTAGGCGTAGAAGCCACCCACCAGCAGTCCGTGGCTGCCGGAGATGCCGTTGATGCCGTCCATGAAATTGGCAACGTTGATATAGGCGGCCACGGCCAGTGCGCCGACGGGGATGAGCCACAGCTGCTGCTGGCCCGGATCGATCAGCGCCACCACTGCGGTGGCAACGGCGCCCACGCCCAGCTGCAGGCTGGCCCGCACCTTGACCGAGAGACCTCGGATGTCCTCAATCCAGCCAATGGCTGCGGCGGCCAGCACGACGCCGAGGATCACCACCAGGGTCAGCGAACCCTTGGTGACGTTCCCGGTCTGCGGCAGGAACACGGCGGCGAGCACGGCGGCGGCGAGGGCGGCCGCCGTCGTAATTCCCATGCCGCGGATGGTGGGCGTGGTGTGCGAGGAGCGTGCGTTCGGGACGTCAAGGACGCCGGCGCGGGCCAGCAGCGGGCGCACGAAAAGGGGAAGGACCAGTGCAAGGACCAGCGCGATGGCGCCAACGGTGATTTGTGCCCACAGTTCCATCAGGCACCTGCCGCGACGTCGCCGTCGGATTCATCAATGCTGGGCGCATCCGGCCCGGCCTCGTCCCGGCAGCGCTGCAGCCAGAGCTCCAGGTCCAGTTCGGCCGGGTCCAGCGGACGGGCGTGCGTATGCGAAATCTTGGCGTGGCCGTCCGGGTCCTGGACTTCGTCGTCGCCGGTGAGCTGTTCATGGAGCTTCTCGGAGGGGCGCAGGCCGGTGATCTTGATTTCGATGTCCCGGCCGGACATGGCAATCATGCGCTCGGCCACGTCCATGATGCGCACGGGCTCGCCCATGTCCAGGATGAGCACGTCGCCGCCGTGCCCGATGGCACCGGCCTGGATGACGAGCTGGCAGGCCTCGGGAATGGTCATGAAGAAGCGGGTCACGTCGGGGTGGGTGACGGTGACCGGGCCGCCCTTGTTGATCTGGTCGGTGAACAGCGGGAGCATGGAGCCGCGGCTGCCGATCACGTTGCCGAAGCGCACGGACACATAGCGCTTGCCGGTCTCCCCCGCCATCCATGAGGTGAGCTTTTCGGCGGCGCGCTTGGAGTGGCCCAGGGCCGTGGTGGGGCTGGCGGCCTTGTCCGTGGAGACGTTGACGTAGGTTTCCACGTCAACGCTGCGCGCGGCCTGCAGGACATTGAGGGAGCCGATGACGTTGGTCTTCCATCCCTCCTCCGGATACATCTGCAGCAGCGGGGCGTGCTTGAGCGCGGCGGCGTGAAAAACCACTTCGGGGCGGCGCTTGGCGAAGATTTCGGTGAGCGCATCGGCGTCGCGGATGTCTGCCAGCAGAATGTTCTGGTTGTCCAGGAGCCCGTGGCCCTCGATGGAGAGCTGGGTGTGCTGCAGCCCGGACTCGTCCCGGTCCAGCATCATGAGTTCGGCCGGCTCGAAGCCGCTGAGCTGGCGGCACAATTCGGAGCCGATGGATCCGCCTGCGCCCGTCACCAGGACACGCTTGCCCTTGACGTAGCCGGCGATCTGCTCCACCTGGGTTTCCACCGGGGTGCGGCCGATGAGGTCGGCAACATCAATCTCGCGGAAGTCGGTGAGCCCTCCCTTGTTGCCATTGCCCGTTTCGGGGCTGAGCATGTCCTGCAGCGGCGGCAGGACCAGGACCTTCACGCCCAGGCCGGAGACGCTGTCCGAAATCTGGCGGATGCGCTTGGCATCCAGGTGGGCCATGGCCAGGACCACCACGGTGGACTTGGTGCGCTTGATGATTTCCGGCAGCTCGTGGCCGCCGCCCAGCACGCCCACAGAGCTCAGGCGCAGGTGCTTCTTGGACGTGTTGTCGTCAATCAGGCCGACCGGGACGTAGGGGGAATCCGGGTCCTGGACCATCCGGGTCACCAGAGAGTTGCCCAGGAATCCGGCGCCGTAGATCAAGGTGCGCTGGGCTTCATCGCCAAACGTGGGCTTGCCCTCGACATAGAGACGCTTCGCATACCGCACGGCCGCCATGGACAGCGCCGCGAACGGGAAGGCGATGATGGCCACCGAGCGGGCAATGTGCAGCTCATTGATGAAAATGGAAAGTACGATGCTCACCACCACGCCAACGATCAAAGTCACGGCGATCAGCACCCGCGCTTCGGCGATGCTGCCAAACGTGTAGCGGCCGCGGTAAAGGGCCATGTACCAGCCCACAATCAGCTGCGTGGCGACCGCGACCGTGATGATGATGGCCAGCCCCGGGAAGTTGATGAGCCGCACGTCCAGCTCATAGCGCAACAGCACGGCAAGGCACAGGGCCACCGCCCAGGCCAGGGAGTCAAGGACAGCTTGTGACCAAAGCCACAGCTTCGGCTTGCCTTCGCCGTCCCCGGATGAAAATGCGGGATTCCCGCTTGCCTGTGCACTGGTGGTATTCAACGTAATTCGTATTTTCCGTATTCGTCCGGGGTAATTGCGAGTATGAGCCGTCCGGGACATGGCGCAACAACGCACCCATGCATGGCTGTACTAAACTGGAGGCTACACATGAATAGTAATCCCTTCAGGCGGTTACTCACTGTATAAGACGTACCGGATGCCCTTGAACACCGAAGGCACCACCCGAGAGGAACCCCCTTGACCGATTCCGTTGCCGTTGCCGCCGTGACCTTTGACAGGCCCGACGACGTGCGCACCTTGTTGGGGGCCCTTTCGCAACAAACCCATACGCCGCATGCCATAGCGTTGGTCGACTCCGGCACGGAGTCCGTGGCCGCCATAGCAGCGCAGGCCCCGGCCGAAGTCACGTACGTGCGCTCCCTCGCCAACCTGGGCGGTGCCGGCGGGTTTTCCCTCGCCATCCTGAACGCCATCGCCTCGGGTGCCGAGTGGGTCTGGATCATGGACGACGACGCCCACCCGGAAGACCCTGCCTGCCTCGCCACACTGCTGGAAGCCGCCAAGGCACGCGGCCTCGATGTCGTGGTGCCCCTCATTGTTGCCCCCGGCGAGCCCACCAAGTTGTCCTTCCCGTTCCGCATCGACGGGCACCTGACGCACGACCGCGCCGTGGTGGAGCCGCTGGGCTTCATTGACAACGTGGGCCAGTTCTTCAACGGTGCCCTGATCCGCACCGATGTCTTCTTCAAGGTGGGCCTGCCCGACCTGCGCCTTTTCATCCGCGGCGACGAAACCGACTTCATGCTGCGCCTGCGCCAGGCCAAGGTGAAGTTTGGCACCGTCACCTCCGTCGCGCTCACCCACCCCGCAGGCTGGGGCGAGGTGCAGGAGGTGCTGGGCGACCGCCTGCACGTGCTCGTCCCGGAAACCCCCTTCAAGCGCTTCTACTACTACCGCAACCGCGGCTTCCTCACCCGCAAGCACCGCCGCGTGCGCTCCCTGGTGGCCGACGCCGTCGGCTATCCCCTGTTCTTCCTGAAAAAGGGCGATGTCAAGGGCCTTGCCAAGTGGGCAGGCACATACTCGGCAGGCCTGAGAGGGGCAAAGTTCGGCCCCATGAAGGACCAAAAGTTTTGAGTTCACAGCGACGCAGCCAGTTTTTCATCGTCATCACCACCTTCAACCGTGCTGACTACCTGTCCGAGCTCCTGGGCTCCGTTGCAGCCCTGGACCCCGCCCCCGACGGCGTCATAGTTGTTAACAATGCCAGCACGGACACCACGGTGGAGGTCATCGACGGGGTGCGCCGCGAGTTTGCCGCGCTGCCCGTGCCCATCCCCGTCATCCACCACCGCCTCGAGGTCAACTCAGGCGGCGCGGGCGGCTTCTCCGCCGGCGTGGAGCGCGCCCTGGCGGAGGGTGCGCAGTGGATGTGGCTGATGGACGACGACGTCACGGTGGTTCCCGGGGCTGTCGGCGCCTTTGGTCCGTGGATGGACAAGTACGACGCCGTGGTGGGCCGCCGCTACGATGCCGCCGGCGAGCCGTTCTTCTGGCAGAACAGCTTCAACACCTTCCTGGGCCTGCCGCTGCCGGTCAAGGGCGACATCTTTGAGGAAACGGACGAGTTCGCCACGAATGTTGGCTGCTTCGAGGGCATGCTCCTCCATTCTGACGCCGTCAAGGGCGTGGGCCTGCCGGATTCCCGCTTCTTCCTGACCTGGGACGACACCATTTACGGCTGGCTCATCTCCCTGCAGCGGCCCGTGGTGTATGTCAACGAGTTTGTGCTGCACAAGGTGCGGCCCCAGCGCAGCCTGAACCTGGGCATCCGCCACCTCAACGACTCCTCGGACCTCAGCCGCTACTACGTCATGCGCAACCGCGGGCTCGTGGCCCAATACCTGCGGGCCCACAACAGCTACAACCGGGTGGGATTCGCCCTCGGCACGGCCTTGACGATGTCCAAGGAACTGGTCCGGCTGGTGGGCGTTGAAAAGACGCTCCGCGGCGGCAGCAGGCTGTTTGCCGGCTGGCGCGACTCCCGCCAAATCATGGCGGCCGGCGACTTTGTTCCCATGCAACCACTGGAAAGAACCTCCTGAACATGAGCACCCCTCCCCTGCGCTGGCTGGTCCTTGGCGCCACCGGCTTTGTGGGCAGCGCCATCGTTGCCGAACTGGAATCCCGCGGCGAGTCCGTGGCCGTGCTGGCGGCCCCGCGCCTGGAGTCTTCCGCGGCAACGGCTGACGGCATCGTGGCCGGGGCCCGCACTGCGGTGGCTGCGACCGGGCTGGAAGGTGCCTTTGCCGGCGTCGACATTGTGGTGAACGCGGCAGGCCTGGCAACCCCGGGCGACGGCGAATCCCCCGCCCTGGCCGGTGCCAATGCGCTGCTTCCGGCCGTGGCCGCACTGGCCGCGCGCTCCGCCGGGGTGTCCCGCTTTGTGCACCTGAGCAGTGCCTCCGTGCAGGGCCACCGCCGCGTCATCGACGAAAGCCCCAGCCGTGCACCGTTCTCCCCCTACTCGCGCTCCAAGGCGCTGGGCGAGGAGGCCCTGGAGCTGCTGGCAGCCGAGGCTTCAGGCACCTCGCTGGTGACCGTCCGCGCCACCTCGGTGCAGGGTCCGGGCCGTCCCACCACAGCCTCCTTCGTCAAGGTGGCGGCGTCGCCGATCGCATCCGTCGCCTCGCCCGGCACCGCCCCGACGCCTGTCAGTTCCATCAACGCGCTCGCGTGGTTTGTTGTTGAGGTTGCCAGCCACCCCGACGCCGTGCCCTCGCTGGTGTTGCAGCCCTGGGAGGGGCTGACCGTCAGCGACGTGCTGGAGGCCGGCGGCGGACGCAAGCCCCTGCGCCTGCCCGGCTGGCTGTGCCGCGGGGTGCTGAAGGGCGGCTACCTGGTCTCCGCGCTCATGGGTGAACGCCTGCACGGTCCCATCCGCAGGGTGGAGCTCATGTGGTTTGGACAGGAGCAGGTCCCGGGCTGGGCCGAATCTGCCGGGCTGGTCCCCGCCCCCGCCGTGCGCGCCGTCTTGGAGGATGCCCGGCGGGCCAACGGGCTGCGCTAGCTCCCACACCATTTGGGCCTGCCGCCCATCGCGCTACCGCGATTTCCACCAAGTCTGCGTGTGGTTAATGGCGAATGGTGCGCAACTCTTGGAGTTGCGCACCATTCGCCATTAACCGTACGCAGGTGCAGTGGGTGGCGGCTGCGATCCAGGGCTCCACGCCTTCAGGCTCACAAAGGATGGATCCGTCCCGGGACCCCGATTGCTGTGCCCCTGCGCAGAAGTTGCGCCTATGAAGCAGCGTTCGCCGGGTTCTCCTTGGACAGGGTCACGGGCTCGGGCTCTTCTTCTGTCGCTGCAGCGCCAGAATCGGCTTCGTCACCGTCTGCATCCTCTGCATCGGCGGGGGCTTCTGCAGCCGTTTCATCGTCCGCGGCGGTGTCGCCAGTGTCTGCGGATGGTTCCGCAGGGGCGTCACCCTCGGCGGCAGTCGCGGCAGCACCGTCGTCGGCCGCATCAGCCTCCTGCCCTTCAGCTGCCGGCTCCGCCTTGGCCAGGTTGGCGGGCTCCCAAATTTCAGGTTCGACGTCCGGGCCCAGGGCGCTGGGGATCATGCGCTTGATGTCCTCGAGGGAGATGGCACCCTCGCGCACCACCCGCAGGCGCAGGCCCGTGGCATCGACGATCGTGGACGGGGTGGGGTCGGTCCCCTCCAGCGGCCGGAAACCGCCCTCGAGGTACACCTCCACGGATTCCGCGAGCTGCACGCGCGCCTCGGAGGCGGTCTGGGCTGCGGCCTGCCCCGTGCGGTTCGCGCTGGACACGGCCAGCGGGCCGGTCAAAGTCAGCAGGTCCAGGGCAAGCTGGTCGTCGGGGACTCGCAGGGCAACCGTGCCCACGGTGTCGCCCAGGTCCCAGTCCAGCGTGGGCTGTGCATGGAAAATCAAGGTCAGCGGTCCGGGCCAGTACTTCTCGGCGAGCTTGCGTGCATCGTCGGGAATGTCGACGGCGAGCCCCTCCATGGTGCCGATGCGCGGGATCAGCACGGGCGGCGGCATGTTCCGCCCGCGGCCCTTGGCAGCCAGCAGCGTGGCCACGGCCTGCGGCGAGAACGCATCAGCGGCAACGCCGTAGACGGTGTCCGTGGGCATGACAACCAATTGCTTGGCCGCAATGGCTTTTTGGGCGTGTTCCAATGCCGCAGCGCGCTGCTCATCATTGGTGCAGTTATAGGAAGTGGTACTCACGTTTTACATTCTTTCATCATGGCGCGTCCACAGTTGAATGCACCTGGCCAAACACCCTTGCTTGTGGCGCCCTGCCTAGCGGCGCCAGCCGCTCGTTGCACGGTCCCGACCCGTCAGGTCCACGTGGCTGCGAACATTCTCCCATGCCCCGCTGCCTTCCAGCAGAGCGGCCATCTGCGCCGCCTGCACCTCGGCATGCTCCATGACGAAGTATCCTCCGGGACGCAGCAGCCGGGCCGCCGTGGCAGCCGCGGCAGTTGGCATCTCCATGCCGTCCGCTCCCCCGCCGTACAGGGCCATGTGCGGATCGTGCAGCCGAACTTCCAGGTCCCGCGGAATGGCGTCGGCCGGGATGTAAGGCGGGTTGGACACCACCACATCCACTGTTCCGTCGAGCTCATGGAGCGCATCACGCATGTCGCCGTGGACCAGGGTGGCGCCTGTGCCGGCAAGGTTGCGCTGCGCCCACGGGAAGGCGTCGTCGCTAAGCTCCACCGCATGGACCCGCACCCCGGCGGCCTCCGTGGCCAGGGAGGCGGCAATGGCGCCGGACCCTGTCCCAAGATCGACGGCGGACAACCCGCCTTCGCGTTCCTGGCTCATGCGTGTTAATACATCAAGTGCCAGCTGGACCACGGATTCCGTCTCCGGCCGGGGGACAAAGACGCCCTTGCCGACAGACAACTCCAGGTGCCGGAAATACGCCACTCCGGTGATGTGCTGCAGCGGTTCGCGGGCGGCGCGGCGGGCGACGAGTGCATCGTAGCCCGCCGGCGCCGCGGCCGAGCCGAACAGCATGGCCGCCAGCTCGCCACGGCCAACGCCCAACAGGTGCGCCGCCAAAAGCTGCGCATCCACCGCCGGCGAGGGCACCCCGGCGTCCGCAAGAACCGCCGTCGCGCCCTTCACTGCGTCAGCCAGGGAAACAGGCGAGTCCAAGGACACGTCGTTAGTCGCCAATGGCGTCCAATCGGGCCTGCTCGTCCATCTCAATGGCCGACTGCACCACAGGTTCCAGGTCACCGTTCATGACGGCGTCAAGGTTGTAGGCCTTGTAGCCAGTGCGGTGGTCGGCGATCCGGTTTTCCGGGTAGTTGTAGGTGCGGATGCGCTCCGAGCGGTCCATGGTGCGGATCTGCGACTTGCGGGTGGCGGAGTTTTCCGCGTCAATGATGGCCTGCTGGTGGGCCAGGATGCGGGCACGGAGCACGCGCATGCCGGCTTCACGGTTTTGCAGCTGCGATTTCTCGTTCTGCATGGCCACCACGATGCCCGTGGGAAGGTGCGTGATGCGCACGGCGGAGTCGGTGGTGTTGACCGACTGCCCGCCCGGTCCCGAGGAGCGGTAGACGTCAATCTTGAGGTCGTTCTGGCTGATGTCAACCTCCTCCGGCTCATCCACTTCGGGCAGGACCAGCACACCGGCGGCCGAGGTGTGGATGCGCCCTTGGCTTTCGGTGGCCGGCACGCGCTGCACACGGTGCACGCCGCCTTCAAACTTGAGGCGGGCAAAGACACCCTCGGCGGGGTCGTTGGAACGGCCCTTGACGGCGATGGAGATGTCCTTGTAGCCGCCAAGGTCGGACTCGGTGGCGGAGATGATTTCCGTCTTCCAGCCGCGCGAGTCCGCGTAGCGGGTGTACATGCGGACCAGGTCGGCGGCAAAGAGCGCTGCCTCGTCGCCGCCTTCGCCAGCCTTGACCTCCAGGATGACGTCTCGGGCGTCGTCGGGGTCGCGTGGGATCAGCAGGCGGCGCAGCTTCTCCTGCGCAGCGGCCAGCTGCTCTTCAAGGACAGGAACCTCGGCCGCAAATTCAGCATCCTCGGAGGCCATTTCACGGGCCGCCTCGAGGTCGTCGCCCAGCGACTCCACCTGATGGTAGCCCTCAACCACGTTGCTCAGTTCCGCGTACCGGCGGCCAAGCTTGCGGGCCAGCGCCTGGTCGGCGTGCACCTCGGGCTCGCTCAAGCGCATCTGCAGCTCGGCATGCTCATCAAGCAAGCCATGGATGGATTCAAACATTTGTAAAAACCTCTCTCGACGTAAGTCAAGTCTAATTACTTCCGCAAGGGCCAAACACACTCAGCTTTAACGCACTAGTCCGCCAAAGTGATGATGGGGGCCGGGAGCGGCTTCGGGCGCCCGCGAAGCGGGCGGGCCCCATCATCACGGAGGCGGACTAGTGTAAACAGCTACTTGTCGTGTTCGGCCTTGGAGCCCAGGGTGGTCTTCTGGATCTGCATGAGGAACTCGACGTTGGACTGGGTCTCACGGATCTTGGAGGTCAGCAGTTCCAGCGACTGCTGCATTTCCAGGCCGGAGAGCACGCGGCGCAGGCGCCACATGATCTTGACCTCTTCCGGAGAGAGCAGGTTCTCTTCGCGGCGCGTGCCGGAGGCGTTGACGTCAACAGCCGGGAAGATGCGCTTGTCGGCCAGCTGGCGCGACAGGCGGAGCTCCATGTTGCCGGTGCCCTTGAACTCCTCGAAGATGACCTCGTCAGCCTTGGAACCGGTTTCCACCAGTGCCGTGGCCAGGATGGTCAGCGAGCCGCCGTTTTCAATGTTTCGTGCGGCACCGAAGAAGCGCTTCGGCGGGTACAGGGCTGCGGAGTCCACACCACCGGAGAGGATGCGTCCGGAGGACGGCGCGGAGTTGTTGTAGGCACGGCCCAGGCGGGTCATGGAGTCCAGGAGCACAACAACGTCCATGCCCATTTCCACGAGGCGCTTGGCGCGCTCGATGGAGAGCTCGGCAACCTGCGTGTGGTCATCTGCCGGGCGGTCGAAGGTGGAGGCAATGACCTCACCCTTGACGGTGCGCTGCATGTCGGTGACTTCTTCAGGGCGTTCGTCAACCAGGACCATCATGAGGTGGACCTCGGGGTTGTTGATGGTGATGGCGTTGGCGATCGACTGCAGGATCAGCGTCTTTCCAGCCTTCGGCGGGGAGACGATGAGGCCGCGCTGGCCCTTGCCGATGGGGGCGACGAGGTCGATGACGCGGGGCCCGACCTTCTTGGGGTCGGTCTCCAGGCGCAGGCGCTCGGACGGGTACAGCGGAACCAGCTTGGCAAAGTCCACGCGGTCCTTGAGCTCTTCCGGGGTCTTGCCGTTCACGCTGGTGACGCGCACCAGGGCGTTGAACTTCTGGCGTGCGCTCTGGGCGTTGCTGCGGTCTTCGCCTTCACGCGGCGCGCGGATGGCGCCAACAACGGCGTCGCCCTTGCGCAGGTTGTACTTCTTCACCTGCGACAGGGACACGTATACGTCGTTTGCACCCGGCAGGTAGCCGGAGGTGCGCACAAAAGCGTAGTTGTCCAGGATGTCCAGGATGCCGGCCACGGGCAGGAGGACGTCGTCCTCGGTCAGCTCGGTGTCGTCGAAGTCTGGTCCCTGGCTGCGGCCGCGGCGGCGTTCGTTGCGGTCCCGGAAACGGTCGTTGCGATCGTTGCGATCGTTGCGGTTGTTGCCGCGGTCGTTGCGATCGCTGCGGTCGTTGGAGTCGTTCGAGTTGCGGTCACGGCGGTTGCGGCGGTTGCGGTTGTTGCGCGAGCCGTCCTCGTCGTCGTGGCCGGCGTTGGCGCCAGAGTTGTTGCCCTGGTTGCCACGGTCGCTGGTGGAGCGCTCGTTGTTGCCGCGGTCGTTGCGGTCGTTGTTGCGCTGGTTGCGGTTGCCGCGCTGGTTGCGGTTGCCGCGGTCCGAACCGTCGCCGTGCTCGCCGTTGCCGGAATCCTGTGCGGATTGCTCGGCAGAGTGCGATTCGGTGGCGGTCTCAGGTGCTGCCGGGGCCTCTACTGCTGCCTCGTCCGACTCTGCGGCCTGGCTGCGGCCGCCGCCCTGGGCCCGGCGGTTGCGGGTGCGCGGCTGGCGGCGGTTTTCGCCGTCGTTCTCGCGGACTGAACCTTCTGCAGGCTCGACGGCGGGGGTCTCCACAGTGGCAGCCGGCGCCTTTGCGGGGGCTTCCTCTGTGACGGCCGGCGTGCCGGTCGTGATGATGCCGTCGCTGCTGGCGGCACGGCGGGTGCGGCCGCGGGCAGGGCGCTCGGCTGCCTTCGGCGCTTCGGCAGCCGTCTCAGTTGCGGTCTCGGCAGCCTTGGCGGCCGGTGCGCTCTTGGTGGTGGTCTTGGTTGCAGCGGCCTTCGCCGGTGCTTCCTTGCTGTCGGCAGCCTTGGCGGGAGCTTTCCCGGCCTTGGCCTTCTCGTCAGCCTTGCCAGCCGGGCGGTCTGCCACGGATGAGCCTCGCTGGTGCGCCGAGATGGCGTCCACAAGGTCGCCCTTGCGCATCCTGGAACCACCGGTGATGCCCAGCTGTCCGGCAAGAACCTGCAGCTGTGCCAATTTCAATCCAGCCAACCCTGCTGACTTGGGAGCAGCGGCTGAAGTTACGGTTTCGGTCACGAAGGATCCTTCCCCCTCGATGGCGGGCCCAATTCTTGGGGCCGCGATGATTAGTGTCAGAAGCTCCCTTTTGCACCCGCCCTGTGGTGCACCGGGCGTGAACTGCAATGAGATGTTTCTGAGGTTCCACTGCCACGTGCCGCAAACGGCGGGCCCGGGCAATGGTGGAGTTCACTCTTTGAATCAAGTCTCAAATGGGAGCGATTCTGGAATCACACCGGCGGCTGCCATGTGTTGATCCGCCGGTCACTGTGCAAGATAAGAACAGGCCGTAAGAGCGGCATCATGAGGTCCATAAACATTGTCCATTTCCACGCAAGGCCAAATTGGTGCAGGTTTGCCGGGAAAGTGTCTACAAGCTACGGATGCACTTCCACTTTAGCACCTTCACGGTCCACCTGGAGCCGCGAAACCCGCCAAGACACGCCGGAATTCTCGGCGCTTTCCGTCCCGCTCCCCCATTCTGTGATGCGGGCCACCGCCGCGTCGGCGGCTGCAGCTCCGTTGGCCAGCACCATGACAGTGGGGCCGGCCCCGGAAATGAAGGCTGCGAAGCCTTCGGCCCGCAGTTGCGTCACGAGCGCGGCGCTGCCGGGCATGGCTTCCGCCCGGTAGTCCTGGTGGAGGTAGTCGCGCGTGCCGGCCAGCAGCAGCGACGGCTCCGCCGTCAGGGCATGCATCAGCAGCGCCGCCCGGCCGGAGTTTGCTGCGGCATCGGCATGGGGCACGGCGGCCGGCAGCATGCCGCGGGCACGCTCGGTCTTCAGTTCAACATCGGGAATGGCCACCACGGGTATGACCTGCTCCGACGGCGCGAGCCGGGCACTGGCGTACCGTCCGCCTTCCTCCCAGGAAATGGCCACTGCCCCAAAGATTGCCGGGGCGACATTGTCCGGGTGCCCCTCCAGCTCCGAGGCGAGCTGCAGCACCCAGCTGCTGTCCTGGCGGTCTTCCGGGGCCACCAGCGCATTGGCAGCCATGACGGCAGCCACGATGGCGGAGGCCGATGAGCCCAGTCCGCGGCCGTGCGGGAGGACGTTGTCCGCGGCGATCCGCAGGCCCACCCGGGCGTAGCCCAGGCGCGCCCATGCCAGGTCCATGGTCTTCACCACGAGGTGGCTGGCGTCGCGGGGCAGCTCAGCCACCCCCTCCCCGCTGAGCTCGAACTCGAGCTGCGGGACATCCAGCGCCGTGACGGTGAGGGTGTCGTACAGCGACACCGCCAGGCCCAGCGAGTCAAACCCCGGGCCGAGGTTGGCGCTGGTGCCGGGGACGCGCACTGTGGCGGCGGCCCCGGCGGACGGTGTTTTCAGAAGCGGTGCAGTCATGGTTGACCCTGTCATGAGCGTGTGGTGCTAGTCCGTCAGGCCGAGCGCATTGGCGACCGTGACGACGTCGAACGGCACGGACTGGGGCTGTGCCGCGCTGCCGTCGGCGTTCTTCAGGGCCCAGTCGGGGTCCTTCAGGCCGTGGCCGGTGACGGTGATGACGATCGTCTTGCCGGCAGGAACCTCGCCGGCAGCGTGCTTCTTGATGATGCCGGCGACGCCTGCTGCGGAGCCGGGCTCAACAAACACGCCTTCCTTCGCCGAGAGCCAGCGGTGTGCGGCAAGGATTTCCTCGTCGGTGACGGCCTCGATGACTCCGCCGGACTCGTCGCGCGCGGCAATGGCCATGTCCCAGGACGCCGGGTTGCCGATGCGGATGGCCGTGGCGATCGTGTCGGGCTCGGTGATCGGATGGCCGGCAACGAACGGTGCGGCACCGGCGGCCTGGAAGCCCCACATGATGGGAGTGTGCGTGGAGACGGCGGGAAGCGTGCCGTTCTCGGCGGACTCGTACGGTGCGCAGTATTCCTTGTACCCGCGCCAGTAGGCGCTGATGTTGCCTGCGTTGCCCACGGGCAGCACGTGGTAGTCGGGGGCGTCGCCGAGGGCGTCGACCACTTCAAAGGCACCGGTCTTCTGGCCCTCGATGCGGGCCGGGTTGACCGAGTTGACCAGGAACACCGGGTAGGAATCGGCCAGCTTGCGGGCCACGTCCAGGCAGTTGTCGAAGTTGCCGTCGACCTGCAGGATGGTGGCGCCGTGCGCCACGGCCTGGCTCAGCTTGCCCATGGAGATCTTGCCCTCGGGAACCAGCACGGCGCACGTCAGTCCGGCGGCCTTGGCGTAGGCTGCGGCCGAGGCCGAGGTGTTGCCGGTGGAGGCGCACACAACAGCCTTGGCACCGGCTGCAACGGCGGCCGTCATGGCCATGGTCATGCCGCGGTCCTTGAACGATCCGGTGGGGTTCATGCCCTCCACCTTCAGGTACACCTTGGACCCGGTCAGGGCCGACAGCTGCTGGGCGTACACGAGCGGTGTGCCGCCCTCGCCCAGGGTGATGATCCTGGTTTCTGCCGTTACCGGCAAACGCTCTGCATATTCGCGGACAACCCCGCGCCACTGGTGAGCCATCAGACTCCCTCCACCCTCAAGACACTTGTAATTGAATTAATGATGTCAAGGCCGTTGATGGCCTCAACCGTTGCTGCCAGTGCAGCTTCGCCGGCTCGGTGCGTAACAATGCGCAGTTCGGCGGAGCCGGGGCCCTCAACCTCCCCGGGTTCACGGTGCACCGTCTGGCGCATCGTCTCGATCGAGACGCCGTTCTCGGCAAACAGTGCCGCAATCTTGGACAGCACGCCGGGCTCGTCGGCCGCATCCATGCCGATGTAGTAGCGCGTGGCCACTGCCTTGATCGGCAGCACCGGCAACACCTCAATGGTGGAATCGGTGCGGCCCGGGCCGCCCAGGACCAGGCGGCGGGCCGCCGAGACAACGTCGCCCATGATGGCCGACGCCGTGGGCGAGCCGCCCGCGCCGGCGCCGTAGAACATGAGTTCCCCGGCGTTTTCGGCTTCGACAAACACGGCGTTGAACGCGCCGCGCACGGCACCCAGCGGGTGCTCGCGGGGAATCAGGGTGGGGTGCACGCGCACGCTCACGCCCGAGGTGGGCAGACCGGCGTCGTCAGTCTTTTGGATCTTCTCGGCGATCGCGAGGAGCTTGATGACGTAGCCGGCCTCCTTGGCGGAGGCGATGTCGCCGGCGGTGACCCCGGTGATGCCCTCGCAGTGCACGTCTTCCAGCGCGAAGCGCGTGTGGAAGGCAAGTGAGGCGAGGATGGCGCCCTTGGCGGCGGCGTCGTGGCCCTCGATGTCTGCGGTGGGATCGGCCTCGGCGTAGCCCAGGCGCGTGGCCTCGGCCAGGGCGTCGGAGAACTCGGCGCCAGTGGAGTCCATGGCGTCGAGGATGAAGTTGGTGGTGCCGTTGACGATGCCCATGACACGGGTGATCTTGTCCCCGGCCAGCGAATCCGTGATGGGGCGCAGGATGGGGATGGCACCGGCCACGGCGGCCTCGTAGGAGAGCTGGACGCCGGCGGCGTCGGCCTTCTCGTAGAGGGCCGGGCCGTCAACTGCCAGCAGCGCCTTGTTGCCGGTGACCACGGTGGCCCCGTGCTCAATTGCTTCCAGGATCAGCGTCCTGGCCGGTTCCAGGCCGCCCATCAGCTCAATCACGATGTCGGCGCCGCGCACCAGCGCCGAGGCGTCGGTGGTGTAGAGCTCCCGCGGCAGCTCCACCTCGCGGGGCGCATCCACGTTGCGCACGGCAATGCCGGCGAGCTCCAGCCGGGCGCCCGTGCGGGCTGCCAGGGTGTCGGCGTCGTCGAGCAGGATGCGGGCAACCTGCGAACCCACGTTGCCGGCGCCAAGCAGCGCCACTTTCAAGGTCTTGGTGGCGGACACGTCGGTGTCCGCGGTGTTGCGCTCTGTCAAAGGTCTCTAGGCCCCTAAATCGCGTGCCAGCAAATCGTCTTCTGTTTCGCCCCGCACGATCAAGCGTGCGGCGCCGTTTGAGACGGCGACAACGGGCGGACGGGGCACGTAGTTGTAGTTGCTGGCCAGTGCCCAGCAGTACGCGCCCGTTCCGGGGACTGCAAGCAAATCCCCGGCCGCCACGTCGTTGGGCAGATATACATCTCTAACAACAATGTCACCACTCTCGCAATGCTTGCCCACCACTCGGGACAGCGCGGGGGCGGCATCGGCGCTGCGGCCGGCCAAAACTGCCGTGTAATCCGCGTCGTAGAGCACCGGGCGGGCGTTGTCGCTCATGCCGCCGTCCACCGACACATAACGCCGCGGCGCCGTCACACTTTCCTGGCCGTCCACCTCAACCTGGACGGTTTTCAGCGTGCCGGTCTCATAGAGGGTGAACGTGGTGGAACCGACGATTGCGCGGCCCGGTTCGATGGAAATCTTCGGGGCGTTCATCCCCAGTTCCGCGCACGTTTCGCGGACGACGGCGGCCATCGCCTGGGCGACTTCTGCCGCCGGGCGGGGGGTGTCCACCGCGGTGTAGGCGATGCCGTAGCCGCCGCCCAGGTCCAGTTCCGGCAGCGTGACGCCGTACTTTTCCTGGATCTCGTGGGTGAAGGCCAGCAGCTTGCGGGCTGCAATCTCGAAGCCCTCGGCCTCAAATATCTGCGAGCCGATGTGGGCGTGGAAGCCCAGGAAGTTGATGCTTTCGGCTTCCACCGCCAGCTTGGCGGCAGCCTCCGCTGCGCTGATGCCCGGGGCTTCCGGGTCCTCGGCGATGAAGCTCAGGCCGAACTTCTGGTCCTCGTGCGCCGTGGCGATGGATTCGTGGGTGTGGGCGTGCACGCCGGGGGTCAGGCGCAGCATGACGTTGGCCTTTTCCCCGCGTGCCGCCGCGATGTCCGCGACGCGCTTGAGCTCGTGCAGGCTGTCCACAACGATGCGGCCCAGCCCCATGTCCAATGCGCGGTTGATCTCTGCCGCGGACTTGTTGTTGCCGTGCAGGCCCAGGTTTTCGCCCTTCAGCCCGGCACGGGCGGCAACTGCCAGTTCGCCGCCGGAGCAGGTGTCCAGGCGCAGCCCCTCGGAGTCGACCCAGCGCGCGACCTCAGTGGACAGGAACGCCTTGCCGGCGTAGTAGACGTCCACGCCGCCGCAGATGTCGGCGAACGCCTCGTCGAAGGCGTCCTTGAACATGCGGGCGCGCCGGCGGAAGTCGTCCTCGCTCATGACAAACAGGGGCGTGCCATACTGCGCCTTTAGAGCGCTGACCGGAACACCGCTGATGGTGAGCTCACCGCCCTGGCCGCGTTCGACGTCGTGCGACCAAACAGCGGCGGCCAGCTCATTCAGGTTTCCGGCGGCAGGCAGCCATTCGGGGGCCAGCTCGACGCCGGCGACGTTGTTGCTCATGGATTACATCCGTTCCGGTGCGGAGACGCCCAGCAGTGACAGGCCGTTGGCGAGGACCTGGCCCACGGCGTCGTTGAGCCAGAGGCGCGTGCGGTTGGTGTCCGTGACGGCTTCCTCGCCCATGGGGGTGACGCGGCAGGCGTCGTACCAGCGGTGGTAGGCGCCGGCGATGACTTCCAGGTGGCGGGCCACGCGGTGCGGTTCGCGGAAGCCGGCGGCCTGGGCCAGCACGCCGGGGTACTGGCCGAGGACGGCGAGGAGCTCGGACTCGGTTGCGTGGCTCAGGGCGGCGGCGTCGAAGGCGGTGCGCTCCACGCCGGCGGCTGCGGCGTTGCGGCCCACGGCGCTGGTGCGGGCGTGCGCGTACTGGACATAGAACACGGGGTTCTCGTTGGACTTCTTGGTCAGCACGTCCAGGTCGATGTCAATGTTGGAGTCGCTGGAGAAGCGGGCCAGGGAGTAGCGGGCGGCGTCGGTGCCCACAACCTCAACGAGGTCTTCCATGGTGACAACGGTGCCGGCGCGCTTGGACATGCGGATCGGCTTGCCGTCCCGGACCAGGTTGACCATCTGGCCGATGAGCACCTCGACGCGGTCGGCGTCGTCGCCCATGGCTGCCGCTGCTGCCTTTAGACGGGCCACGTAACCGTGGTGGTCGGCGCCGAGCATGTAGATGCACAGGTCAAAGCCGCGGTCGCGCTTGTTCTTGAAGTAGGCGATGTCACCGGCAATGTAGGCGGCGTTGCCGTCCGACTTGATGACCACGCGGTCCTTGTCGTCGCCGTAGTCGGTGGAGTTCAGCCACCAGGCGCCGTCCTTGAGGTACATGTTGCCGGAACCCTTGAGCTGCTCGAGGAGCTTGTCCACGGCGCCGTCCTCAAAGAGGGAGTTCTCGTGGAAGTAGACGTCAAAGTCCACGCCAAACTCGTGCAGCGACGCGCGGATGGCGGCGAACATGAGCTCGACGCCCTGGGCGCGGAACTCTTCCTGCGGGTCTTCGCTGTCGAGGATGCCCGGGTTGTTCGCCATGACTTCCTTGGCGATGTCCTCGATGTACGCGCCGCCGTAGCCGTCCTCCGGGGCGGGCTCGCCCTTGGCACTGGCCAGGAGTGAGCGGGCAAATTTGTCGATCTGGTTGCCGTGGTCGTTGAAGTAGTACTCGCGGGTGACATCGGCGCCCTGCGATTGGAAGATGCGCGCCAGGGAGTCGCCAACGGCGGCCCAGCGGGTGCCGCCCAGGTGGATGGGGCCCGTGGGGTTGGCGGAGACGAACTCGAGGTTGATCTTGGTGCCGGCCATTTGGGTGTTGCTGCCGTAGCCTTCGCCGGCCTCAACGATGGCCTTGGCGAGTTCACCTGCGGCGGCGGCGTCCACGGTGATGTTCAGGAAGCCCGGGCCGGCAATGTCCACTTTCGAGACGCCGGGGATTTCGCTGAGGCGGTTCTGCAGCACCTCGGCGATCTTGCGCGGCGGCACGCCGGCCGGCTTGGCCAGCTGCAGGGCGATGTTGGTGGCCCAGTCTCCGTGCTCGCGGCTCTTGGGGCGTTCCACCCGCACATCGTTGGGAAGCGCCTCGGCGGGGACGGTGAGGTCACCGGCGTCGACGGCATCTTTTAGGCAGGTGGCAATGGCGGCAGAAAGTTCTTCAGGAGTCACGCCTCTAAGTGTACGGTTCCGGCCATCCCCTCCCCCAATCCATGAAACGAGTGCCCACCATTCGGCCGCCCGTCGGGACACCCACTTTTCTTCCCCGGAGGTTTCCTCCCGGAGCCCCTCACCGAATTCGATAACGCAGTTGATGGACGTGGAAAGCGTTGTCCGGTCCAACAACTGCGTCATCGAAATTTTCAGGCGTGCTTCGGGGCAGGCAGCAGGTCAGGCTGCCGGGTGCGGGGCGAAGTCGTCCTCGAGCATCTTGGGCCGGCAAATGATCCAAGCCCCGGTGCCGAGGAGTGCCAGCGTGGCGAAAAGGAACAGGAACGGCACCGTCCACGAGCCGGTCCACTGGCGGAGCAGGCCAAAGAACAGCGGCCCCGTGCAAGCCAGCGTGTAGCCCATGCCCTGGCTGAACCCCGACAGGGCGCCGGCTCCCAGCTGCGTGCGCGTGCGGTGGTTGATCAGCAGCAGGGACAGCGGGAAGGTGCCGGGGCCCAGCCCCGCCAGTGACACCCACAGCCATGTCCCCTCGGCCGGAGACAGGAGCAGCCCCAGGTAGCCCGCAACGAAGCAGCCCAGCATGACCAGCACGGCCGGGAACGGGTTGCGCATCTTTGCCGCAATGAGGGGGATGCCCAGGCTCAGCGGCAGGCCGAGTGCGGCAAACAACGCCAGCATGGATCCGGCATGGGCGCGGTCGAGCCCGGCCTCGGTGAGGATTTCCGGCAGCCAGGCAAAAAGCGCATAGGTGTTTAGCGACGTGCAGCCAAACATGAACGTCAGACCCCAGGCCGTGGGCGACTTCCACAGGTTCATTTTTGGCGCCGGGGCGGGCGGAGTGGAAACCACCTGCAGCTGCGGTTCCCCGGCGGCAGCGCCCTGCCCGGCCACAGCGGCAGGCGGGCCGGGCGCGGCGGCGGGGTCCGCCGTCGTGCGAGGGGAGAAGAGAGCGACAAGCCACGGAATGAGCGCCAGTGCGCTCAAGCCTGCCCAGGAGGCGAGGGAGAATTGCCAGCTCGTGGCGTCGGCGACGGGGACCGCGAGCTGCGCGGGCAGTGCTGTGCCGATGGAGATGGCGGTGACGTAGAGCGCCGTCATGAGGCCGATCTTGCCGGGGAAGTACTTCTTCACCAGCGGCGGCAGCAGGACGTTGCCGGCGCCAAGGCCGCCAAAGGCGATCACGGAGAAAATGAGGAACAGCGGCGTGTTGGGTGCCAGGACCCGGGCAACCTGTCCGACGATGCCGACCAGGATGGCGATGACGACCAGCTTTTCCAGCGACGCCCAGCGGATGACGTACGGGGTCAGGAAACCGAACAGGCCAAATGCCGCGGTGGGGAGCATGCCGAGGATGCCGATGGTGGCGGCGGTGAGCGGAAGGTCGTTGTTGATGGTGGAGATCAGCGGCGGCACGACCGTTACGGCGGCGCGCAATGTCAGCGCCGTGAGAATGATGGCCAGCGCGAAAAGCCACGCCTTTTGATGCATTTTCATGCCCATGAGATCACCATTGCCCCAACAATACCGGTGGTTTGTGCGGCCGGGGCGCAGCGGCGGCGTGGCGCGGGGGCGGGTGCTGCTTCCCGTTTTCATTGCAGGCCCTGCACCTGCTAAGCTCTTTCTCGTTCCCTAAGGCAGCCACGGTTGCCACGCCTTCGTAGCTCAGGGGATAGAGCGTCCGCCTCCGGAGCGGAAGGTCGTAGGTTCGAATCCTATCGAGGGCACTTTTGAAAAGTGAACCCCCTGCAGAAATTGCTTCTGCAGGGGGTTTCTTCATGCCCGGGGCAGGTCCTTAACCCAGGTTCGCCACAATCGCGTCGAGGGTCTTGGTGGCCGTCTTGCCATGCTTCCACTTGTCCATGAGTGCCTTGGGAGCGTCCGGCAAGCCGCCGCAGACCAGTTCCAGGGCCGCCCCCTTGGGCTCAGACCGCACCGAGGCGAGGTACAGGTTTCCCCATGACAACGGGGTCTTGCCGCTGGAGAATGCTGCACGCAGGGTGGCCGGATCGGATTCCGCCATGCTGTACTTTCCGGCTTCCACGGTCTTGACGACGGCGGCGAAAACCTCCTCTGCGGACTGCGGCAATGTAATGGTCTTGGTCACGGGAGCGTGCACTGATTATTCCTCACGGGTAGGCCCTCGCCCACCCATGGGGATTCATGGCGGCGGGGATTCGTGGACAACGATAGTGCCGCACGCCACTGACTGCCATGGGCAGCACTGCCCATTACTTTTCATGTCCTCTCTCCTCATGCCCGACGACGTCCCCACCGGCTCAATCGATGGACCGGCGCACGATCTTCTTGGGCGGCCGGCCGATGAAGAACGCGGCACGGAAGCGTCCGAGGGACCTGACTGGTCAATGATCCGCCCGTCCCGCAGAAACAACGTCCTGTCCGTCCAGGCAGCAAAACGGGCCTCGTGGGTGACCATGAGGACCGCCGCACCATTGTCCGCCTTCTCCCGCAGCAGGCGAAGGATTGCGGTGCCATTGGTGGAATCCAGGGCACCCGTGGGCCCGTCCGCCAGCAGCAGGCGCCGGGGCCCCACCAGGGCGCAGGCAATGGCCACCCGCTGCGCCTGCCCGCCTGACATGTCCTCGGGGCGCCGGTCAGCCAGCTGTGCCACACCCGTCTCTTCCAGGCTGACCAGTGCCGCCTGCCGTACCCTTTTCCGGGACCAGCCGTCCAGTTCCAGGGGGAAGGCTACATTCTCGGCGGCAGTCAGGGCCGGCAACAGGTTGAAATCCTGGAAGACGTAGCCCACGCTCTGGCGGCGGATCACGGCCCGCTGGGCAATGCTGAGGCTGGCAAGGTCGGTGCCCTCCACCAGCACCTGTCCCTCAGTGGGCGTGTCGAGGCCGCCAGCCAGGTGCAGCAGGGTGGACTTGCCGGATCCCGAAGGCCCCATGATGGCGACAAACTCGCCCGCGTGGATTTTCATGTTTGCGTCTGCGAGCGCCTGCACCGCCCGCTCCCCCTGCCCGTGAACCCGGAAGACGTTGCGGATCTCCAGCACCGGGCTGTTTGCTGCGTTCATCGCTTGCCGCCCGCCTTCACCGTCTTGGCGGAAACCTGGGCTTGGGGCTCGGCAGGCACTTGTGCGACCGTGCCATCCGCAGTCGCTCGGGCTTGTGCACTCAGGAGAGTCCCTTCAACGTCGTCGAGCCAGCGCAGTTCCGCCTCGGTGGTGAAGATGTGGTTGTCCAGGACCAGCCGAACAGCAATGTCTCCTTCATCCACGCCGCGCCGCACCTTGGTGATGTCGTGCAGGACACGCAGGGTGGCCGATCGCTGGCGCTGGACCAGCTCGGCAACATCGACGCCGGGAACGGTGACGGCGAGCGCCAGCTTGATCACCAGCTCATCACGTCCCGGAGTCTCCCTGGGCACTGGGCTGTGCCACCACTCCTGAACCTCACGGAGGCCGCCGGCCGTCAGCCGCCACGGCTCCGGCTCCCCCTCCAGAGCGGCAACCTGCTCAACCAGCCCGTCGCGTTCAAGCCTCTGGAGCGTGGTGGACACCTGGCCAATATTCAGCGGCCAGGTTTCACCAGTGGAAGCATCAAAGTCCTTCCGCAGCTGGTACATGGTGGACGGCTTCCACGACAGCAGGGCAAGCAGTGCGTGCTTGACGGACATGGCGGGTCTCCTCAGTTTGGCGGGGTCTGTGGCGCAACTTCAGATAGTTACTCGGTAATGGTTACAGAGTAACCACTACCGGGTCGCGATACAAAGCCAAGGCGCAACGTGTCGTGGCGAAGCTCGCCGCCCCACCGGACCGAGCCGCCGCCTGATCCAGCTTTCTCCCCGATCCCTGCCAGCTTTCACCCAAGGACTCGTGGCAAGGTTGCACCGATGACATTGCTTCACGAACGGCACGCGGCAACCGCCGCACCCCGGCCCCGCACCCGGGCGGGCCTGTTCGTCGTCGCATGCTCCCTCGGCTTGGCACTCCTGCTGTTGGCGCACTCGTGGCTGCCCGACATTGCAGGGCTGGGCCTGATCATCGATTCCGGATTGATATGGCTGGGCGCCCTCATCCCCCTGCTGGCAGGTGCCGCGCTCGCGGTCCGGCAGAAGCGTGCTGCCGCCGCGGTTCTGGTGCCGGCGGTGGTGTGGTCGCTGCTTTTTGTCCCCGGAATGATTCCGCTGGAGTGGACCGCACCCGCGGCTTCGGGACACTCCGTGACGGTGGCCAGCCAAAACCTCCGGGCACAGGCCGGAACCGCCGCCGAATCGGCAGGCGCACTGGCCGCTTCAGGTGCCCAGGTGGTGGCGCTGCAGGAAATCGACGGCGCCTCCCGCAACTCAGTTGGCGCCGTGCTCGACCCCGCCTACCAATACTCCTATCGCATCGGCACGGTGGGCCTGTGGAGCATCTACCCCATCAGCAATGCACAACCGCAGGACCTGGGCCTGGGCTGGAACCGGGCACTTTCCGCCGACCTCGAAACTCCCGCCGGGCTGGTCCGCATCTACGTAGTCCATGCAGCATCAGCACGCCCATCCCAGCACGCCGAACGGGACACCATGCTGGCGGCCCTTGCCGAGATCGTTGCGGCAGACACCAGCGAGCGGATCATCGCCGTGGGCGACTTCAACGCAGCAACCACAGACCGCAACTTCGCCCCGCTCACCCAGCTGCTGAGCGAACCCGACATCGACGGCGGACTGGCCGGCTTCACGTGGCCGGTCTCGCCTTTTCCCGTAGCAAGGTTGGACCACCTGCTGCAGCGGGGCATGGCCGCAACGTCCAACGAAGTGTTTCAGGCCGGTGCCAGCGACCACCTGGCCATCCGAACGACGCTGAACCTTTAGGCGGGCCTTCAGCCGGCTGTCAAAGCCTCGACCTGTGGCAGCAGGCCCTTGACTTTCCAGGCAGCATTCGAAAAGCTCAGGCCACGCATGCCAATGCCGACTGCCGCTCTGAAAGGTCTCCATGAACAAGCCTGCTTTCCCACAGTTCCCGTCCGACTTTGTCTGGGGCGTGTCCACTGCCTCCTACCAGATTGAAGGCGCAGTCAGGGAAGGGGGCCGGGGCCCCTCCACCTGGGACGCATTCGTGGCAGAGCCCGGCCGGATCGTCAACGGCGACACCGGTGAGATTGCCTGCGACCATTACCACCGCTACCCCGAAGACACCGCCCTGATGAAGGAATTGGGTGTTGACGCATACCGGTTCAGTTTCTCCTGGTCTCGCATCCAGCCGGGCGGCAAAGGTGCGGTGAACGCCGTCGGGCTTGGCTTTTACGACAAGCTGGTGGACGGCCTGCTGGAAGCCGGCATCACGCCCAGCCCCACATTGTTCCACTGGGACACGCCCTTGGAGCTGGAGCAGGCCGGCGGCTGGCTGAGCCGGGACACGGCCGAACGCTTTGCGGAATATGCGCAGATTGTGGGCGGACACTTTGCGGACAGGATTCCGCGCTGGATCACCATCAACGAGCCGGTGGTGCTGACCATGCTGGGCTACGGCGCCGGCATCCAGGCCCCCGGGCTCTCCCTCGGCTTTGATGCACTGCCCGCAGCCCACCACCTGCTGCTGGCCCACGGGCTGGGCGTGCAGGCGCTGCGCTCGGCGGGTGCTTCCAACATTGGCATCGCCAACAACCACGCCGTCACGTGGCCGGCCAGCGAGCATGAGGAAGACCTCCAGGCAGCCGGGCTCTACGACAACATCGCCAACTGGGTCTTCGCCGACCCCATCCTCAAGGGCGCCTACCCGGAGGAACTGGCACCTTTCCTGCCGCCGATCCCCGAAGGCGACCTGGACATCATTTCCACACCGATCGACTGGTACGGCATCAACACCTACAACCCCACGCTGGTGGGTGCGCCAACGTCCGGCGAGGCCGCGCTGGTCGACGGGCACGAGCTCGACGACTCCCTGCCGTTCTCCCTGCGGGAGCTGGAGGGCTACCCCCGCACCGATTTCGACTGGCCAGTGGTCCCCGAGGCCTTCACCGAACTGCTGTTGGGCTTCAAGGAACGCTATGGCGAGAAGCTGCCGCCCATCTACATCACGGAGAACGGCGCCGCCATCAATGACGGACCGGACAGCGAAGGGCGGGTGCGGGACCTGCGCCGCATCGAATACACGGACGCCCACCTGCGGGCGCTGAAGTCCGCCATGGACGCCGGAGTGGACGTGCGCGGCTACTTCCACTGGTCGCTCATGGACAACTTTGAATGGGCCGTGGGCTTCTCCCAGCGCTTCGGACTCATCCACATCGACTACGAGACACAGAAGCGCACTCCCAAGGACTCCTACTACTGGTACCAGGAGCTGATCCGCAGCACGAAAGGGCCCGGCGGGTAGGCCTCCCGTTTCCGGGACCGGGCGCAGGGCAGCTGTCTCGGCGACGGCACACCATGCCCGCGCCTGCCCTTGCCAGCCGGGCGGACGGGGAGTTGGCTGAAAGGTACCAAAGGAAACTTTTCACAAGAAAGAAGGATCCGTCATGGCCACCGAACGCCTGAACGTCAATGAGATCGATCCCCAGGCCTACCAATCCATGTATGCCATGGAAAAGTACATCCACAGCGGCACCCTCGGCGAGGATTTGCTGGGCTTGGTGAAGATGCGCGCTTCCCAAATCAACGGATGCGCCTACTGCCTCGACATGCACGGGCGGGAAGCCCGCGAAGCCGGTGTGGACAACCGCCGCCTCGATGTCCTGGCCGGCTGGCGCGAAGCCACGGACCTGTTTTCCGCACGGGAGCAGGCGGCCATCGCACTGACCGAGGCCGTCACCTTGATCCACGACGGCGGTGTCCCCGACAAGGTGTGGAACGACGCCGCGACCCAGTTCCCCGGCAAGGAATTGCCGATGCTGCTCATGGCGATTTCAGCCATCAACGTCTGGAACCGTTTGGCCGTCACCACCCACCAGCCGCTGCCGAACATGCCGGCCGAGGTGTAGCCGCACATCTCCCGCCGGATCCGGCAGCCCTGTTAGGGTGAAGCCATCGTCACCGGCCCCAAGGAGTCCCCATGCTAAAGCACGACGCAGGCCCGGCCGTGGGCCCCATCGCCTCCACCTCCTGTGGCAAGGTTCGAGGGGTGGCGAGAGACGGCGTCGAGCACTATTTGGGCATTCCCTACGCTGCCGCACCTGTTGGCCACCTGCGGTTCGCCAGGCCGGCGCCGGCGCCGGCATGGGACGGCGTCCTCGATGCCACGGAGCTTGGCCCCACCGCGCCGCAGAACCCCTACGCCGGCGCGATCGCACGGGTGCTGCCCACCGTCATTGTCAGCGGCGACAAGTTCCTGAACCTGAACATCGTGGCACCGGCAAGACAGGATCAGCAGTTGCGCCCTGTCATGGTCTGGTTCCACGGCGGCTCCCTGCAGCACGGCTCGAACTCCCTGGCAGGATATCGCGGCGGATCCTTTGCCCGGGATGGGATCGTCTACGTCGCGGTGAACTACCGGCTGGGCGCAGAGGGCTTCTCCGTGCTGGCGGGTGCGCCGCTGAACCTTGGCCTCGCGGACCAGCTGGCCGCGCTGCACTGGGTGCAGCGGGAAATCACGGCGTTTGGCGGCGACCCCGGCCGGGTGACGGTATTTGGCCAGTCCGCCGGCGGCAATACAGTGGCAGCCCTGCTGGCCCACCCCAACGCGGAATTGTTGTTCAGCCGTGCCATCATCCAAAGCGGGCCCCTGACAGCCGATCCTGCGGACAAGGCGGGGCGAATCACCAAGAAGATCGCCAGGGACCTAAAGATCCCCGCCACCCGGGAAGCCTTTGCAGCACACACCCCTGCCGAACTGCTTGCGGCACAGGAACGGGTGACGGCCGGATCCACACCGCTCACAGGCGGCCCCTCCTATGCCCTGGCCCTGGATGACTCACTGGTGCCGGCCGGCCCCGCCGAGGCGCTTGCCTCCGGTGCCGGTTCCGGGATCCCGCTGCTGATTGGCACCACCACCGATGAGGCAAGGCTCTGGCTGGTGCCGTCCGGGCTGGTCATGAAGCTGAAGTCCCTGCATCTGGCCGTTGCCCGCCGCAAAGTCGGCATCACCGCTGCCGCCGTCAAGCTGTTCAAGCGCAACCGCCCCTACTCCGTGACCGGTGAAATTCTGGGCGCCCTCGCCACGGACAAGCTTCTGCGGGTGCCCATGAACCAGCTCGCGGATGCCCGGCTGTCCGGCCCCGCCCCCACCTACGTCTACGAATTCGCGTGGGAGAGCCCGGTGGGGCACCTGCGGGCGGCACACGCCGTCGAACTTGGCTTTGTCTTTGACGACCTGGCCTCCCCTGACTCCCTGGGCCTGGCCGGCAGCACCGCACCTCAGGAACTGGCCGCCCAGATGCACCGTGCCTGGGTCGATTTCGCCACGTCCGGCAGCCCGGGCTGGGAGGCATGGAATGCCCTGCGCCCGGTCAAGACGTTTGACGGCGGCACCAATCCCGTGGTCCATGCCCCGCGGGATGACGAGCGGGCGGCGCTCACGACGTAGCTGGGCCCGGCCGCAGGCCGCTCAGAGCGTGGCGGCCGCAGCCTCCTGCTCCCACGCACCCATCCGACCGGCAACTTCCCGCGCCTGGCCGTGGGCGCCCATTGCCGTCAAGGCTTCCAGCAGGCCCTGCCCGGCGTCGCGGTTTTCCGGTTCAATATCCAGCACTGCCCGATACAGCTGGCTGGCGGAAAGCAGGTCCCCCGCCCCGGCGTCCTGCCGGGCCAGCACCAGAGCCAACTGGCAATAAGTCAGCTGCGCCTCATGCCGCAACGCGCCGGCCCAGTCCGCATAGGGCTCCTCGGCAAACACGTCACCTACGTAGAGCTGTGCAGCACGGCGCAGCTGAGATTCCGATGTACCGCGCGCCAACGCCATGAACACCTCAACATCGACGTCCACATGGTCCAGCTGCAGCCGGACCGACTCCGCATCGACCACCAGGAAATGATGGGGCGGGAAATCACGGGCCGGATCCATGGCCCGCCTGACCGTGTTGATGGCCACGGCAAAACGGTTGGCCAGCGCCTCCGGCGCCTGCCCCGGCCACAACGCATCCATGAAAACTTCCCGGGATGTGGGGACCCCGCGCATACTCACCAGAATCTTCAGCAGCTCCCGCGCCTTCCGGGATGTCCAGCGGGCCCGCTGCCCCTGGTGGGAAACAACGTCGAACGCACCCATGACACGGACCCGGGCCCGCCCGTCCGCGGGTACGTGCCCCTGCGAGGGAGCTGCGGTGATCACCTGCGGCCCTCCAGCAGCGGGATCTGCCTCCAGCCTGGACAGCACCGACTCCGCCCTAACCTGCAGCAGGCGAAAACTACGCCGATTGGCAGACACCAGTGCCTGCTCCAGCAGCTGCCTGGCCTCTGCCGGGCAATAGTTCCGGCTCTCCGCATGCCGCAGGCTGAATTCCGCATACTCGATCTGGGCCTCCGCCAGCCACGCCTGTGCACCCGAACGGGCACTGATTTCCATGGCCGTGCGCAAATGTTCCCGGGCCTCGTCCACCAGGCCGAGCCGTTCAGCAAGCAGGCCCAGGCTGCGCCCCACCGTGCCCCAAAAGGCCACACCTACGCCGAGCGGGATCACCTGCTGGGCATACGGAAGCAGTGCGTCGCGGATACCACGGGCGAATTGTTCACTCCCCATCTCACTGGCAATCTCCGCCAGGGCAGTCATGGTGGAAAGCCACATCCGGTTCCGGGGAATGGCGTCAAGGTCTGTCAGCGTCTCCAGCAATCGGACGGCGGCATCGTCCCGGCCCTGCTTGTGCCACAGCCACACCAGAGACGCCGCCCATATCCGTTCTTCCGGGTTCTCCCGGCGGGCGCGCAGGAAACTTCCTTCAACGTCACCGATCTGGCCCTGCATCCAGCGGATGATGCCCATCTGGCCACGAAGCACCGCATCTGCACTGGCCTCCTGCGTCGCCGAGGCCTCGGCATGTGCTGCCAACACCAGCTGCTCCGCCAGGACTGTGTCGCCATCCAAAATTGCGCGCAGGCACCTGAACCAGTGGGCCTGCTTGCTTTGATGCAGTTCGGGAAACCTGTCCAGGACGTCGCTGCGGTGGGTCAGCTGCAGATCCAGCTCCTGTATGTCCCCCTTTTCCAGCAATGACCTGAGCAGCAGGAAATATCCCACGGAGGCCAGACGGAATTCGTTGTGCTGCTCAACGACGGCCAGGATGTGCCGGGCGGCGTCGTGCCGCATGCCCACAGTATGGGGCGACATGTCGGTCATGGCCGTGGCGGCCATTGCATACGCCCTCGCCACCGGATCGTCCACCAACGCTGAGGCGGCCATGGCTTCGGCGGCGGCCACCATGGCCTGTTCGGGATCCAGTGAATCTTGGGCGAGCGCCAGCGTGGCCAACAGCTTGACCCTTTGCACGCCGTCCACCAGGCGACCGTCTGACAGGGCGGCCAGGCACTGTTGCGCCCTTTGGGTCGCGGCGAGTCCCGACAAGTCAAATTCCAGGTGCGGGCCCAAGGCAATCAGGTAGTCGACCTCAATGTAGCCCGAGCGGCCCAGCAATTGGGACGCCCGGCGGTAACTTTCTTCGGCACGGGCGTGGCTCCCAATGCGCCAGTACGCCTGTCCAACGGCCAAAGCGATCCTCGCCGCCGTCGGCCCTCCGCCGGGCCCGTGGTCAGGAAGCGATGCCAAGGCAAGTTCCCCCAATTCCACGGCCTCCTCAAAGGCGAACGATTCCAATGACTCGTTGGCAGCATCAAGGACGGCTTGCAGGCGCTCCGTCACCGACCCTTGCATCAACAACAGGTGCCGGGCACGCTCGGCCGGGTTCAGAGAAGGGTCCGCCACCCGTCTCTGCCGGGCAGCCTCGATTTGGGACAGTGCAGCCCAATCCAAGACGGCTGCGCGCATCATGGCGTGGACCAGCTCGAAATGACCGGAATAGGGCCCTCGGGAAATCTTGGCCACAATTCCGCCGGCGACGGCCAGGTCCAAGGCCCCGGCTGTTTCATGAACCGGCTGCGCGGCGCACCCGGCCAGCTCCGCCAACGTGGGCGGACGTTCGAACACGGCCAGTGCCACGAGCATTCCAACCACATCTGGATCCAATGCGGCCAGCCTTACCTCGGCAAGGGCGAGGAAGTCCGCATGCTGCTCCATCGGAAGCCTGCCTCGGAGCATCTGCCCCGAGGCCAGCAGCTCCGTGATCATCAACGGGTTGCCTCCACTGACTTCTTGGAGGAAGGCCACCGCCTCAGCGCGGCCCACCATGGAGTCAATTGCCTCGTGGCCCAGACCCTCCAATTCAATGACGTGAGCGGCTCCCAGCAGTTTTTCCAACTGTTTTGCCGGGGTCGTGCCGATGCCAGTCACGCCCGTTCCCAGGGCACCGATAAAAATGCATGGTTCCTGGGCCAGTTCCGCCCCGAGGTAGCGCAGCATGAGAAGCGATTCAGCATCTGCCTGTTCCAGGTTGTCCAAGAGAACAACCAGCGGGCGTGCGCCAGCTGCATCCCGCAGATGATCGGCAGCTTCACCAAAAAACTCGGCACGGTCCACGGATTGAGTGCCGGAACGAAACGAGAGTTCCAGGTCTCCATTATCAGCGACCGGAAGAATTACAGAAGCCAGCTCGCCGACAATTTGTTCCCAAATTCCGTAAGCCCTGCCCCGCACCGCCCGGAACGCTGAACCATAAACAGCAACAACGCCATTTCGCCTGGCCACCTCGCCAAATTCTTGCAACATACGAGTCTTCCCCAGGCCGCTGCCCCCGCGGACAACTACAACGGATGACCTGTCAGCAGGACGTGCCGCCAAAAGTCGTTCAAAGAAAAGCAGTTCTTTTTCACGTCCAAAAAATGATTTCCCCGCATCACCCATGGAATTATTCTTTCCCCGAGACCCAATAAAACATGGACTTTCCCGCCATGCCTCCATGGTAGCCAATTCCTTTGAAAATGCGGTCCGGCAGATAGAAATGTTAACTGCGGTGCATCCACGCCGTCCGGGAGCACCCGGCGGTATAGGCTTTTCACATGGTGCAGAGTTTTGGCGAGTCATTTTGGGATGAGCGGTACAGCGGCAGCGAGGCCGTCTGGAGTGGCCAACCCAACCCTCAGCTGGTGTCCGAAATTTCAGGGATGCCCCCTGGCCGTGCCCTGGACGTGGGATGCGGCGAGGGTGCAGACTCCATGTGGCTGGCCCGACAGGGCTGGCAGGTCACTGCCGTTGACTTCTCGAATGTGGCACTCCGCCGGGCCCGGCAGCACTCATCGTCGCAGGCATTCCCCGGCTCCATCGCCTGGGAGCACCGCAACCTCCTGCAATGGACGCCTCCGGCTTCGTCTTTCGACCTGGTCACCGCCCAGTTCATTCACCTGCCGAGTGAAGATCGGGAGCCCTTGTTCCTGCGGCTCGCCACGTCGGTCGCCAGAGGCGGCTCCCTGCTGATCGTGGGCCATTCGGCGGCTGACATCCAAGCCGGCGCCCGGAGACCGCAGGGTGACGGACTCTATTTCAGTGCCATCGACATTGCCGCCTCCCTGCCTCAGGACATGTGGCGCATTTGCGTCGCTGAGGCCCGGCCACGGGGCGGACTCGACGCAGACGGCCACAGCATCACGATCCATGACGAGGTGCTGCGGGCCGTACGGCTGGCGTAGCCTATCGCGGCTTCCTGCGCGGTCCGGGCGGTGCCGCCGGTCCTGACAGCGGAGGCGCGACAGACACGTATCGATGGCCTGTAGGTGTCGTGATTTCGGTGGCGCGCGGGCTTCCGCCGCCCTCCACGCCGGCCGGACTTCGCGTTGTCGACCAGCCCGGCGCCTCTTTCGCCTGGTTGCAGTCAGCGCACAGCCCCTGCCCATTGTCGATGGAGGTGCAACCGCCGGCCGCGAAGGCCTTGATGTGATCATATTCCCGAATGGGCGCGTCACAGTAAGGTTCCCGGCACCGCTGGTCCTGCGCCCGAAGAAACTGTTTCATTCCTTCCGGGAACAGCCTGGCTTGGGAGTCCATTGCCATGAGCTGGTTGGTGGAGGGATGGGTGAACAAGCGTTTAAGCCAAACTTGTTGAGGTCCTTCATCGAGGACCATGTTGCGCGCCATGGGTGCCGGGATGGGTTCATGGCCAACCAGAATTGCGGGGTCGTTGTCCCCGCCAAAGAGTGAACGGTCTGTCATGACCAGTTCCAAGGCAATATTGGCCTCGTCCACCGTGGTACACAATTGCGATTCGGCGGCCGTGGGCTGCAGGATTGCCCCGGTATTGACAGGACTGCCGGCTGGAACACCCCTGTGGTCGCTGATGGTCCCGGCACCGTCAGCGCAAGGGGCATGGTTGATCAGCCGGTGCATGAGCGCATCCGCCATGACCTGCCCCTTGCCCCGCTCGTCACCTGCTGCCTTGCGGCTGTCCGCCACCTTGGTCAGGGTGGCAATAATGCGAACTCCTTGTTTCAGTGGAATCAAGGCAGTCAGGTACGTCATGCCGTCCGCCGCCGGGCGAAGTGAAACAAACCTGTCCCCGACTGCCTTCTCGTGGCGTTTGATGAACGACTGCGGGTCCAGGGCGCAGGCCGCCTTCCGGGCTGCGGAAGCCAACTCGCGGTTGCCCATCAGCTCAACAGCATCAAGGTCCCCGCAGATCTCCTGGTCAACCGCGGCACGGTGCTCGTAGGACAGAAAGGCGGTTTCCTTGGCCAGAAGCCCTGCCTTGTATTCACTGATCCGGCCCTGCGCAAAAGCCTCCATGGTGCATGGCATTTCCCGCACCACCACTTCTGAGAGCTCGCACAGGTACCTGCCGCGATGGGGCGCCTCGTGCCTGGCCAGCGCAACCTGGTGGGCAACGCCGCGACCCAACCTTTCCTTCGGCATCCCCGCACGCGCCTGCGCCAGGCGCTGCTCGGCAACAAACAATGCCTGCGCATGCGCCTGGACCGCAGACAACGAATTCTTCACCTTTTCCACCATGTCGATCACATCCACCAGGCCCGCACCGGAGAGCTGGCCGACCGTCTCTGGATCAAAGGCCCCACCAGCGGAATCGTCAAGTGCCGTTACAACCTCCAAGGCGAGCTGGGCCTGCCCCTGGGACTTTTCGGCAGAGGCACCGGTCGAGGCCACGCGCCTCCTGAGTTGCGCCAGTGCCACGCCGTCACGGTCGTTGCGGACTGCCGCATCCAAGTCCGCAGCAGCTTCCACGGCGCTTTGCTGGTCCCGCATGGCCAACTCATGGGCCAATGCCGCATCCAGCTGCGCCAGCACCACCGGGTCAAAGAACGCCCCGCACGTTTCCTGTGCCGCACGGCCCAAGTCGAGCATGTCCTGGCACCGGACCATGGCGGCGGCGCCCCGCCCTGAGGGATCCTGCACGGGCATGGGACAGTCGTTGTCAGAAGCCCATGTCCTGGCCTGCGAATCCATGCCGGGCAGCGCTGCCGCGGCACCGGGACCGGCAACATCCTGGCCCGCGGATGCCGGGCGGGCGGCATCGCGGTCCGTGGGATCATGCCATTCCGGTGCCGCCATGCCGTTCACCACCTTGCCAGTCCAGCGCCGGCCCTGACGCACCGATGCATTCCCTGCAGGCCTGGAGCCGTCCAATATGGAACCCATATTCGGACCTGTCCGTACCCTGCCAATACATCAACCGTACGGGCAGCCACGGACATTTTGCAGCCCGCCAGGCCCTCCTGCGGAAATCTGTGGACAACCCCAGGGCTGGCTCCACTTGTGGAGGAATGAATGCCCTCAAAACGCCGAACCGGCCCGAAAACGGCCCGGCCAGCCACGTGCCAAAGCCGCTCTGCGACGCAGGTGGCCCCGATCCTCAGTCCAGCAGCAGCTTGAACCCGGCATGGGATTGGACAAACCCCAGCCGGTCATAGAATCGATGGGCGTCCGGACGCGCATTGTCGCTGGTCAGCTGCACCAGCGCGGCGCCCCGCCGCCGGGCCTCTTCAACAGCCCACCGCATCATGGCCGAGCCGAGTCCGATGCCGCGCAACGTCTCGTCCACGCGGACAGCCTCAATCTGCATCCTCGTCGCGCCCCCGCGCGCAAGTCCCGGCAAAAACGTCAGCTGCATAGTCCCCGCCAAGGTTCCCTCGGGCGAGTCCACCACGCAAAGCAGATGGGCCGGATCTGCATCAATTGCACTGAAGGCAGCGACGTAAGGCTCCCTTTTCTCCGGGGCCGCGGAATCAACGGAGGCCCTCAGCTGATCGCGCGCCGTCAGCTCAACGATGGGCCCGACGTCGGACGCCTCCGCCCGGCGCAGCGCAAAGTTCCGGCCTGCGAGCGCAAGCGTCGCCAGCACCGGCTGGCCCTGAGTGTTCTTTTCCTGTGTCATGGCCCCAGCCTTTCATGCCCACGCCGGCAATGACTGATGCCAGGACCACGGCCACGCCCACCAATTGCCATGGCCCGAGCACCTGCCCCATGGCGGCCCAGCCAAGAACGATGGCCACCACGGGACTGAGCAGGCCAAGGAACGCCGCGGCACCCGCAGGCAGCCGGGCGAGTCCCCTGAACCAGCACCAGTAAGCCAGGGCGGTGCCGGCCACGGACAGATATGCGTAGGCCAAAACATTCGGGCCGGTCAACGGCTGATCCGGAAGCCCCTCCACCAAAGCCAGCAGCACGGCCAGCGACGCCCCGCCAGCGATCAACTGCCACGCCGTGGTGGCCAGCGGCGACACCGGCTGTCCGGACGCCCCGCGGGGCTGGCCCCATTTCTTCGCCAGCACTGTTCCGGCCGCCATGGACACCGTTCCGCCGAACGCCGCGGTGAGACCCAGCATGTCCAACCGCCCCTGCGACTGCAGCACAATCAGCGCCACCCCGAACACGCCGGCCATACCGGCCGCCAGCCGGACGGCCGTCAATCTCTCCTGGAGCACCCGGCTGGCCAACAGGGCAACCAGTAGCGGCTGCGCCCCACCCACAATGGCCGCGACTCCCCCGGGCAGCCGGTACGCGGCCACAAACAACAGGGCGAAGAACACCCCAATGTTGAGCATCCCCAGGACCCACGACTTCCACCACCAGGACCCGCGCGGCAGTTTCCGCGAGAGCGCCAGGAGCAGCAGCCCGGCCGGCAGCGCACGCAGCACCGCGGCCAGCAAGGGGCGGCCCTCGGGCAGAAACATCGTGGTGGCCAGGTAGGTGGAACCCCACACGGCCGGGGCCAGGGCCGTCACCAGGACGAGGACAAGTTTTTTACTAAGCACTTAGCTAGTATAACTAAGCGCTTAGCGAATTGCTAGGATGGTGGAATGGCAGACCAACTAGACCGCATTCTTGCCCAGTGGCATACCGAAAAACCCGGGCTGGACGTCTCACCCATGGCCGTGGTGGGCCGGCTCAGCCGCGCCGCATCAGTTGTGGAGGCGCGGCTTGCCACCACCTTCGCGGGGCATGGGCTGGATTCATCCACCTTTGACGTCCTGGCCACCCTCCTGCGCAGCGGCCCGCCCTACAGCCTGACGCCCGCAGCACTGGCCCGTGACGCCATGATCTCCTCCAGTGCCGTGGCCCAGCGCCTGAACAAGCTGGAGGCCCGCGGCCTGGTGGCCAGAAAGGCCAATCCCGACGACGGCCGCGGCACCTTGGTCTCGCTGACGCCCGCCGGGCGGAACCTCGTGGAGGCAGCCCTGCCAGACCACCTGGCCACCGAACACGCCATCACGGGTGTCCTGAGCAAAAAGGAACAGGCCCAGCTGGCGGCGCTGCTGCAAAAAGTCACCGACGCGGCGGGCTGAAACTAAGGAGATATTCGCAGGCGGCGCGGCCTGCGGACCGGCTCCAACCGCCTGTCAACGGCGGAAGCCCCCACGACGGCTGCAACCCTGTTTCATGAAAGACTTTCCCCATGACCAAGTTGATTGCCCTGCTTGCCGTTTTCCTCGTTGTGGCCCTGGCCATCACCGCGGCTGCTTCCTGGATCACCAAGAAGAAGGCACCGCTTGCCCTGGCCGCCGGGCGCACACCTGCAGCGATCACCCAGTCCGAGGAATCCAAGGTCATGTTCCGGGCGCTGCTGCGCACGGTGGCCGGGGCAGTGTTTGCCGTCGTTATGTTCGCAGCCCTGCTCAGGGTCACCATTGGCATGTCGGAGCAGCAGGTGCTTCCCATCGCCTTGACGGCAGGGCTCTCGGCAAGCGGCGGCCTGCTGCTCTATTCGGCCCTGCCCGCGGCCCAACTCCCCGAGGCGGCTGCAGCACGTCCGCTGCTGTCCAGGCGTGCCGGCATCCTGCCCGCCGCAGTGTTCACGGTGTTCGTCGTTTTTGTGGTGGCTGGCTTTGCCCTCCCCCAGTACTTCCCAGACAGGAACGACGGCGTTGCGCTCCTTGCCCTGTCTCTCGCCTTGTTGGGAGCAACGGGTTTGGTCCTCCACCGGCTGCGGACCACGGTTTCCCTGCAGGATCCTCGCATGGCCGCGCTTGACCGGCGCTGGCGGGAAATTTCTGCTGCCAACATGGTGAGGTTCGGCACCGGCGCACTCATGGCCTGCTTCGGAGCCGCTGCGGCACTCATGGGAACGGCACCTGGCGGAGCCGCCCAAGCCGGCGTTCCGATCCTGGCCACGGCGGTGCTGGTCGCGTCGGGCGCATCGGCAGGGGCCGGCGTCGTACTTCTGGTCCTGGCCGCACGGGGCGCGCTCACAATCCGCACAAAGGTGCGCGAAGGGGCCCCGGCGCCAATAACCGCATAAACTGGGTGGCACCATGACTTTGACTATCTCCTACCCCGCCGCGCTTCCCGTCTCGGAACGCCGCGAGGACATCATGGCCGCCATCGCTGCCAACCAGGTCACCATCATCGCCGGAGAAACCGGTTCCGGAAAGACCACCCAGATCCCCAAGATGTGCGTGGAACTGGGCCTGGCCGAGAAGGGCCTGATCGGCCACACCCAGCCGCGCCGCCTCGCCGCCCGCACCGTCGCGGAACGCATTGCCAGCGAACTCGACGTCAAAATCGGCGAGGAGGTGGGCTTCCAGGTCCGCTTCACCGGCCATGTGGGCCCGCAAACCAAGATCAAGCTCATGACCGACGGCATCCTGCTCGCGGAAATCCAGCGCGACCGCCTGCTGCGCAAATACTCCGTCATCATCATCGACGAGGCCCACGAGCGCTCCCTGAACATCGACTTCATCCTCGGCTACCTGCGGCAAATCCTGCCCAAGCGCCCGGATTTGAAGGTCATCATCACCTCGGCCACGATCGACCCCGAGCGCTTCGCCGCCCACTTCGCCTCCCCCGAGGGCCCCGCCCCCATCGTGGAGGTCTCCGGCCGCACCTTCCCCGTGGAGATCCGCTACCGCCCCCTGAGCGGGCCTGCAAATGGTGGTGATGATGGGATGGACGACGACGAACTTGGCCCGGGCGCGGACCGGAACCGACACGGTGGGAACCGGGAGGACGGCGGCAACAGCGAGGAAGACCGTGACCCGCTGGATGCCGTGTGCGACGCCGTGGACGAACTGTCCAAGGAGGCACCCGGGGACATCTTGATCTTCTTCTCCGGCGAGCGCGAGATCCGCGACGCAGCCGACGCACTGCACGGCCGTGTTAATACAAACCCGCGGCTGCGCGACGTCCAGATCCTGCCGCTGTTTGCGCGCCTGTCACTGGCCGAGCAGCACGCAGTGTTCACCCCCGGCAGCCGCAAGCGCATTGTGCTGGCCACCAACGTGGCCGAGACCTCGCTGACGGTGCCCGGCATCAAGTACGTGATCGACCCCGGCACGGCCCGCATCTCCCGCTACTCTCACCGCACCAAGGTCCAGCGGCTGCCCATTGAGCGGGTGTCCCAGGCCAGCGCCAACCAGCGCTCGGGACGTTGCGGCCGCGTCTCAGACGGCATCTGCATCCGCCTCTACTCGGAGGAGGACTTCAACGCCCGCAGCGAGTTCACCGACCCGGAAATCCTGCGCACCAACCTGGCCGCCGTCATCCTGCAGATGACCGCGATGGGCGTGGCCAAGGGCCCCAAGGACGTGGAGAAGTTCCCGTTCGTGCAGGCCCCGGACTCCCGCGCCATCACGGACGGCGTGACCCTGCTGCGCGAACTTGGTGCGGTGAACCCCCAAGGCGGGATCACCGGCGTCGGACGCCAGTTATCGCAGCTCCCTGTGGACCCCCGGCTGGGCCGCATGATCGTTGAGGCCGCCAAGCGCGGCGTGGCCGCCGAGGTCATGGTGCTCGCTGCCGCGCTGACCATCCAGGACCCGCGTGAACGCCCCACCGACAAGCAGCAGCTTGCGCAGGAAAAGCACAAGCGCTTTGTGGACGAGCACTCCGACTTCACGGGCTTTTTGAACTTGTGGCGTTACATCAAGGAGAAGCAGGACGAGCTGTCCTCCAGCGCGTTCCGCCGCCTGTGCAAGGCCGAGTTCATCAACTACCTGCGCGTGCGGGAATGGCAGGACCTGTTCACCCAGCTCAAGCAGATGGGCAAGTCGCTGGACATCAAGGTATCCGGCAACGACATTGACCCCGTGGCCAACCACGACGCCATCCACATGTCCCTGCTGTCAGGCTTGCTGAGTCATATTGGCCTGTACGACCAGCGCAAGCGCGAATACGCCGGCGCGCGAGGCACCAAGTTCATGGTGTTCCCGGGCTCTGCGTTGTTCAAGAAAACGCCGGACTGGGTCATGGCCGCCGAGCTCGTGGAAACGTCCCGGCTCTGGGCGCGCGTTGCCGCCAAGTTTGACCCGCTGTGGGCCGAGCAGGTGGCGCCGGACCTGGTCAAGCGCACGTACAGCGAGCCGCACTGGTCCAAGCGCAACGGCTCCGTCATGGCGCACGAGAAGGTCACACTCTACGGCGTGCCCATTGTCCCGGACCGCCGTATCCAGTACAGCCGGATCGACCCTGAACTGTGCCGTGAGATGTTCATCCGCCACGCCCTCGTGGAGGGCGACTGGAACACGCACCACAAGTTCTTCCACCGCAACCAGGCGCTGCTGGCCGAGGTGGAGGAGCTGGAGACGCGCATGCGCCGCCGCGACCTGCGCGTGGACGACGAGACGCTGTTCGAGTTCTACGACGAGCGAGTGGGCGCGGAAGTGGTGTCGGAGCGGCACTTCGACAAGTGGTGGAAGGGCGCCCGGCACGAGAACCCGGCCCTGCTGGACTTTGACACGCAGGTGGTCATGGCCGAGGAGCCGGAGCTCGACGAGGCCGCCTTCCCCAAGACCTGGGTGCAGGGCGAGTTTGAGCTGCCGCTGTCCTACGAGTTCCATCCCACCGCCCCCGGTGCCGCCCCGAACCCGTCCGACGGCGTGACGGTCCAGGTGCCGCTGTTGTTCCTCAACCAGCTCAGCGAGCCCCAGTTCCGCTGGCAGATTCCGGGGCTGCGCGCCGAACTCGTGGCTGCGCTCATCAAGTCCCTACCCAAGGCCATCCGCAAGAACTTCATCCCGGCGCCGGACGTTGGCCGTCAGGCCGCCGCCGCACTGGCTGCGGACTTTGACCCTGCCGTGGACGAGCTGGAGCCGTCCCTTGAGTTGGCGCTGCGCCGGATCAAGGGCCACGTCATCCCGCCGGGTTCCTGGAACTGGGACGCAGTGCCGTCGCATTTGCGCATGACGTTCTCCGTGGTGGACAAGAACGGGAAAATCTTGGAGGAGGGCCAGGACCTCTCCGAGCTGCAGGCCAAACTGGCCGGCGCCACCCGCCGCGCCATCGCCGAGTCACTGGGAGCCACGCCGAAGACCACGCAGGCCGGGCGGGCCCCGCTCGGCGCCCCTGCCGGAAAGAACGCACGCAACGGCAAGGGCGGGCAGCCACCTGCCAACGGGAACGGAACCACGGCGGCCGGCGGGGCGGCAGCGGGAGGAAAGGGCCCGGCGTCGGGCATCCCCGGCAACTCCGGCGCAGACAACACCGGCATCCAGGAACGCTCCGGAATCACCACTTGGGATGTGGGCACGCTGCCCCGCGAGGTCAAGCGCCTCGTGGCCGGGCACACCGTCACCGGCTATCCGGCGCTGGTGGACGAGGGCGCCACGGCCGGCATCCGCGTGTTCCAGCGCCAGGACGTGCAGGAATCGGCCATGCGCGCCGGCGTCATCCGGCTGCTCGCCCTGCGCGTGCCGTCGCCAGACAGGTACGTGCTGGACCACCTGAGCAACACCGAGAAGCTCACATTCAGCCAGAACCCGCACGGCTCCGTCACGGAGCTGATTGCGGACTGCACGCTCGCCACGATCGACAAACTCACCCCGGCCGCGCTGCCCTGGAACCAAAAGGACTTCGACGCGCTCTACGAGACGGTGCGCGCGGAACTGATCGACACGGTGTTCACGGTGACGGCCATTGTGGAGAAGGTGTTGGCGTCGAACATGCGGGTCCAGAAGGCGCTGCGGGCCACCACGAGCCTGCCGCTTATCAGCGCGCTGAACGACATCAAGCAGCAGCTCGAACTGCTCGTTTACCCGGGGTTCGTGGCGAAAACGGGTTTTGCCCAGCTCAGCCAACTGCCCCGCTACCTCACCGCGATTGAGCGGCGGTTGGAGAAGCTGCCCTCGAACGTGGCTCGCGACGGTCAGTCGATGGCCATTGTGCAGCGCCTCGAGGACGAATACGACGACGCCATGGCGGCCCTGTTGCCCGGGCAGCGGTCCACGGCGGGCCTGGAGCATGTGCGCTGGATGATCGAGGAACTGCGCGTCAGCCTGTTTGCGGTGGAGCTGGGCACGGCTTACTCGGTGTCGGAAAAGCGGATCAGGGTGGCCCTGGGCAAGGCCATGGCGTAGCCCGCCGCCCGGCCCCTCCTCCAGCCCACGCGACTGCCACCCGGCTGCCTGCCCTCCTGCCTGCCTGCCCAACGACGCTGTCGCAGCAATGGCGTGTTTTCGAACGACGATGTCGCAGCAACGGCGTGTTTTCGGCGAACCATGTCGCAGATCACTGGGTTTAGTCCTGCGTGGACAGGGCTAAGCCCCCAGCCCACGCATTCTGACCGTCGCACCGACATGAGTGGTTACAGCCATGCATCTCGGTGCAACAGTCAGAACGCGGCACAGCCCAGCGAGCCAAGACCTGCGCAGTGGCATTGCGCCACTCCGCGCCTACTTGATGGACCGCCGCGTCAACGGCTGGGGAAGAATTCCCCCACCCAGCTTTGCCGGGCCGGTCGGGTCGGCGTCGGCGTAGCCCCCGGGACTTGAATGCGTCCCTCTTGCAAGAGCTTGGTGGTGTCGTCGATGTTTCCCAGCCCCGGACATGGCCGGCCTCATGGCCGATCACGGCTCCCGCCTTGGCCGGACCGTCACACAAAACACCGAGACGCCGGGGAGCAAGTGGCGATCTTGCTGTGGGGGTTTCCGTGCCAACTGCGATGGCGTTTCCGAAATTCCCGCCATTGCTGCGACAGGGTTCTTGAGTGGTCCTTGAAGGGGCCTTGAAGGGGCCTTGGGCAAGGAACACAAAGAGCACAAAGAGCACAAATGGTGAGCTGCCGCCAGGCAGCCGGGGTGTCCGCATAGGCACCCCGAGAGGTGACGGAACGTCAGTAGCTAGGACTCGGGGACGAACTCCCCGTGGCCGGCGTCGCGCAGGGCAACGCGCAGTTTCTCGGCGCTGGCATCCATGACGTCCGGGTCAGGGTTGTTGTTCACGGCAGCGAAGCTGAAGTTGTCCAGCCCGTAGGCAGGGAACACATGGATGTGCAGGTGCTCAACCTCGAAGCCGGCAATGATCACCCCGGCGCGGGGGGCACCAAAGGCAGCCACCTGCGCCTGGCCGATGGTCTGCGAAACCGCCATCAACTTCGAGACCAGCTCAGGCGAGGCGTCGGTCCACTTGTCCACTTCCTCGCGGGGCACCACCAGCACGTGCCCGTCCGTAAGGGGCCCGATGGTCAGAAAGGAGACGCAGTCCTCCTCCTTCCAGATGAACCGGCCGGGGATGTCGCCATTGATGATTTTGGTAAACAACGTGCTCAAGAAATGCTCCTTATTCCACAGAACGAACTGCATGGGGTCGCATGCAAACAAACCAACTCAAACTAAAGCGTGGAGGTGTCCAGTACAAAGCGGTACTTGACGTCCCCGGCAACCATGCGGTCGTACGCAACATCCAAATCCGCGGCGGAGACCATTTCAATGTCGGAAACTATGCCGTGCTCCGCGCAGAAGTCCAGCATTTCCTGCGTCTCCGCAATGCCGCCAATCACCGAACCGCCGTAGGCCAGGCGCTTGCGGATCAGCAGCCCCGGATCCACCGGCGGCATCTCGTCCGACGGCAGGCCCAGCTGGATCAACGCTCCGTCGCGCGCCAGGGTGCGCAGGTACGGGTTGAGGTCGTGGACGGCGGCTACGGTGTCGAGGATGGCATTCAACGTGCCCTTGGCGGAGGCCATGGCCTCGGGGTCGGTGGAGACCACAACGTTGTCCGCGCCCAGCCCCATCGCGTCGGCCGTTTTGCCCGGCGAGGTGGTGAACACCGTGACGGTGGCGCCGAGGGCCTTGGCGATCTTGACGGCCATGTGGCCCAGCCCGCCGAGGCCGATCACGCCCACCTTGTCCCCGTCCTGCACGTCCAAGTAGCGCAGGGGCGAGTACGTGGTGACACCGGCGCACAGCAGCGGCGCCGTGGCAGCCGGGTCCATGCCCTCGGGAATGTGCAGCACGTAGTTTTCATCCACCACGATCGACTGTGAGTAGCCGCCCTGTGTCACCACCCCGCCGTTGCGCCGGTCCTCAACGTTGTAGGTGCCGATGTTGCCGGCTTCGCAGTACTGCTCAAAGCCTTCCAGGCAGGAATCGCATTCCCGGCAGGAGTCCACCATGCAGCCGACGCCGACACGCTCGCCCACCGCGAAACCCTCAACGGAATCGCCCACCCGTGACACCAGGCCCACGATTTCGTGGCCCGGAACCAGCGGGTACTTGGCCGGGCCCCATTCGGAGCGGATGGTGTGCACATCGGAGTGGCACAGTCCGCAAAATTCGATCGCGATTTCAACGTCGTGGGCGCCGGGTTCGCGGCGTTCAATGGTGCCGGCGCGCAGCCCGGACGTGGCAGATTCAGCGGCATAAGCCTTTACGGTGGTCATGCCCCAACCCTATCGCCGTTGCCGCCGCCGTCGCCAGAAGCGCCGCCGCCTCCGCCAGCCCCGCCCGGCTCGGCACCGGTCGCCACGGGCCGCCCAGGCTGGTTGGACCATGCGGACCACGACCCCGGATACAGCGCCGCCGTGAACCCGGCAATCTCCAGCGCCGCAATCTGGTGCGCCGCCGTCACGCCGGACCCGCAGTACACCGCAACCGGTGTACCCGGCCCCACGCCCAAAGCAGCAAAACGCTCGCGCAGCGCGTCCGCCGGCAGGAACGCCCCGTCCGCCAAATTCTCACTGGTCGGCGCGCTCACGGCCCCCGGAATGTGCCCGGCCCGCGGGTCAACAGGCTCCGTCTCACCCCGGTACCGCTCCCCCGCCCGGGCATCGAGCAGGATCCCGTCCCAGGCGGCGGCCCCATCCCCGTCAATGGTTTCCCTCGCCCCAAAATGTACGACGGCGTTGCCCGGCTCCGCAGTCTCCTCACCTTGGGCGAGGGGAAGGTGGGCGGCCCGCCAGGCTCCTAGTCCGCCGTCGAGCAGGGATACATTGGGGATCCCGGCATGGCCCAGCAGCCACCAGGCGCGGGCGGCCGCGGCAGCTCCGGCGTCGTCATAGACCACCACTGTGTCCCCGGTGTTGATGCCCCAGCGGCGCACGGTCGCGGCAAAGTCAGGCTCGGACGGCAGCGGATGGCGGCCGTCGGCGGGCTCCCCGTGGGCGGCAAGCTCGTTGTTCATGTCCACAAAGACGGCGCCGGGAATGTGGCCGGCCAGGTAGTGTTCGCGCCCGTGCGGGTCCCCCAGCACCCAGCGGACGTCCAGCAGGACGGTGTGCTCCCCCGCCGCGAGGCGCTCTTGCAACTGGGCAACACTGGTCAAGACACTCATGGCGGGCTCCTCTGTGGGTTTCGCGGCGGGCCCATTGCCGGGCCGCGGCCATCACCGTCAAATCTACGCCAATGCCTACACTTGGTTTATGAACCCCGCCGCACAGTCCCCAGCCGCCGCGAGCACACCTGCCGCCGGCACCCAGCCCGCCAACTGGTCCTGGACCCGCAAGGCGCTGGCCACGGTCCAGGCCGAGAACAACCGCTCCGCGGACACACACCTCCACAAGGTCGAACTGCCCGGGCACTGGGGCGTGGACCTCTATGTCAAGGACGAGTCCTGCCACCGCACCGGGAGCCTGAAGCACCGGCTGGCCCGCTCACTGTTCCTCTTCGCGCTGGTCAACGGCTGGATCAATGAGGGCACCACGGTGGTGGAGGCCAGCTCCGGCAGCACGGCCGTCTCCGAGGCCTACTTCGCGCAGCTCCTGGGCCTGGACTTCGTGGCCGTCATGACGCGCTCCACCAGCCCGGAGAAGATCGCCCTCATTGAGCAGTTCGGCGGCCGCTGCCACCTTGTGGGGCACGCCGACGAGGTCTACTCCGCAGCCGCCGACATTGCCCGGGAAAGCAACGGGCACTACATGGACCAGTTCACCTATGCCGAACGGGCCACGGACTGGCGCGGGAACAACAACATCGCGGAGTCCATCTTCAGCCAAATCTCGCACGAGACCCACCCCGAGCCGGCCTGGGTGGTGGTGGGCGCGGGAACCGGCGGCACCTCCGCCACGATCGGCCGCTACATCCGCTACCACGGCCACGGCACACAGCTGGCCGTGGTGGACCCCGAGGGTTCCGCGTTCTACCCCGCCTGGAAGAACCACGACCCCGCCACGGTCACCAGCAACTCCTCCCGGATCGAGGGCATTGGCCGCCCGCGCGTGGAGCCCAGCTTCGTGCCCGGTGTCATCGACACCATGCTGGTGGTGCCCGACGCCGCCTCCGTCGCCGCAATGGTCCACTTTGCACGATTGACGGGCCTGCACGCCGGGCCGTCCACCGGCACCAACATGTGGGGCGTGTGGCAGTTGGTGGCGCAGATGGTTGCCGCCGGTGAAAAGGGCAGCATTGTGACCTTGATGTGCGACGGCGGTGAACGTTACGCAGGCAGCTACAACAACCCGCAGTGGCTGGCTGCACAGGGCCTGGATCCCGCACCGCACCTGGAAACCATTGAGGACTTCTTCGCCACCGGCACCTGGAACGCCTGACTGGAACGACCCGCCAGGCCGGGGCCGGCCCGCTCCGGGGCGTGCCCAATTTGGCACACCCCCGGAGAGCAAGCCGCCGGCCGCTGCTACAACTCCACGGACTGCCCCGGATCAAGGTGCCGGAACACCACCCCGTGGGCCCCGCCGATCCGGGAGATGTGCCCCTCGGTGAAACCCAGCCCATTTTCATTGAGCAGCGCGTCGTGGATGGGGAAGGCCCGCGGCGCACGGACGGAGACCACAAAGTCCACGACCTCTGAAACCTTGGACCAGGGCGCATGGACGGGGACCAGCAGGGTGCCCACGCCGACCCCGTCGGGAACGACCAGCGAATCGCCCGGGTGGTAGACGTCGTCGTCAATCAGGTAGCCGACATTGGCCACCATGGGGACCGTGGGGTGGATGAGCGCGTGCTGGCCGCCGAAGCACTGCACGGCGAACCCGGCGGCCGTGAACCGCTCCCCCGGCGCGGCGTCGTGCACCTGCCCGGCCTGGTCCGGGGCGGCGGAGCGCAGGGACGCGGCAACCCCTGCCGGCGCATGCAGCACCAGCAGCGGATCGGCGGCCAGCGCAGCCAGGACGGGCGGTGCGTCGATGTGGTCGGGGTGCTCGTGCGTTATGAGGACGGCCTGCGCCCCGTCCAGCGCGGCGGCCGTTTCGGAGAAGACCCCGGGGTCAATGACCAGCACGCGCCCGTCCTGTTCGAGCCGGACACAGGCGTGGGTGAATTTTGTCAGCAACATGGCTAAAGACTATGCCCGGCACGTGGCGCCCGCCATGCTCCGGGCCCGCTTTGTGCCCGGTGCGATAGGCTGGTTGATTGAAAAGCCCGCCGCAGGGCACGTGCAGTGAAAGTGGAATGAAAGAGGGTTGTTGGCATGTCGGATGCACCGGTGAAGGAGCAGCGCGTCACCAAGCAGCGCCTTGCCATCAGTGCCGCACTGGACACGCTGGACGACTTCGTCAGCACCCAGGAACTCCACCGCCTGCTGCATGAACAGGGCACCCGCGTCTCGCTGGCCACCACGTACCGGATCCTCGCCTCCATGTCGGAGGAGGGCCTGGTGGACACGCTGCGCAACGGCGAGGGCGAGGCCGTCTACCGGCGCTGCTCGGCCACCAGCCACCACCACCACCTCCTCTGCCGCAACTGCGGGAAGACCGTGGAGATCGAGGCGCCCGAGGTTGAGAGCTGGGCGGCCACCATCGCCAGGGCCAACGGTTTCACTCAGGTCCAGCACACGGTGGAAATCTACGGCCTGTGCCCGGAGTGCTCGGCCGCATAGCCTTCAGGCCGGCCCGTTCCGCAGCCCCCGCGGCGCCACGAGCACCCCCAGCGGCGCCCGCACCCACCACGTGCCTGTGGCCCGCCATTCGCGCCACGTCGTGAAGCGGTAAATCTCCACCCGCGCCCGCACCAGCTCCGGCGCACGCCCGCCAAAGGGGTCCCGCCGCAGCAGCTTCAGCAAGGCCGGATCTGCTGCCAGCAGCCTGTCCAGGAACGGCAGGAACCATTCCATGCCCGGCTGCCCCAGCGCCAAGAACCACATCATCCAGTCCAGCCGCAGGTGGTACGGCGCAAACTGCCGCGGCATCCGCCCTGTCTCCCCCGGCTTGCCGTGAAAACCGTACTCGAGCCACCGCGCCCCGTCCCAGCCCTCAACCACCACCTCGCGCCGCACCCGGGTGACCGAGCCAAACGCGCCGTAGGCATTGCCCAGCCGCCACCGGTTGAAGCTGGCGTTCATGAGCTGCCGGCTCGAGAACAGGTTCCGCAGCGGCCACCACGCCAGCACCAGCATGAGCCCGCCCATGGCCAGCACGACGGCGGAGAACCAGTCCGGAGCACCCGGCACCCAGGTGCCGGGCGGGAAGGGGACGGCCGGGGGTGCCGGCAGCGGGCCGGCCCACGCGGCGGGCAGCATCCAACCCAGGCCCAGGGCCCGCAGTGCACCTGACACCGCTTCATCGCCCACGGCACTGAACGCCAGCACCAGCGTCAGCGCGTTCAGCCAGGCAAAGTTGCCGGACAGCACCAGCCACAGCTGCGTCACAACCACCACCGCGGCGGCCCAGGCGGCCACGGGCTGGGGCACGAACAACAGGAACGGCACCACCAGCTGGGCGAAGTGGTTTCCCAGCACCTCCGCCTTGTGCAGCGGCTTCGGCAAATGGTGGAAGAACCAGCTCAGCGGGTTCGGCATGGGCTGGGTTTCGTGGTGGTAGTACAGTGCTGTCAAATCACGCCACACGCGGTCGCCGCGCATCTTGATCATGCCGGCGCCAAACTCCAGCCGGAACACAAGCCAGCGGAACAGCCAGATGGTGATGACCGGCGTCGTGCTTTGGTTGGAGCCAAGGAAAGCGGCCAGGAACCCGGCCTCCAGCAGCAGGATTTCCCAGCCGAAACCGTAGAACACCCGACCCACGTTCACGATCGACATGTAGCCCAGCCACAGGGCCAGGAAAGCGACCATGGGCAGCCACGGCGGGCCCAACTGGGGCAGCCCGAGCACCACGGAGGCGGCAAGGGCGGCACCGGCCCAGGCCACTGCGCGCAGCAGGCGGTCGGAGTAATGCCAGCGGAAGAGGGTTGGGCCCGGCCAACGGATGGGCGAGGGGCCGGGCCAGCTGGCGGGGCGGCGCGGCATGGGCAGCAGGCCGCGCTCCCCCAGCAGCGCAGGGAACTGGCGGGCGCTGGAGGCAAAGGCGATGACAAACACGGCCGCGATGCCGCGCTGCAGGATGAATCGGGCGGCGTCGTAGTTGGCGCTGCCGAGCCACGCAGTGTCCAGCCAGCCGCCCGGTAGTGTGGCCGCGCGAAGCCAGTCCATGCCTCAACGCTAGACCGGGAAGGGCGCCGGGCCAACCCCGAACCCATACGCAGAAGTCAGCACGAGTGGTGCGCCCGTGTCCGGAACCGGCCGGCTACGCCGCCAGGGCGGGCCGCTGCGCCCAGCCGCGGCGTCGGCGCCACGCTCCGATGCCCCGGCACACCACGTAGATGGCGAACGACAGCGTGGTGACGTAGGGGCTGATCGGGATGCTGCCGCCCAGGGCCAGCATGATCCCGCCAACGGTGGCCACCATGGCGAACGCCACGCTGAGCAGCACCACCATGCGGGGCGCGGCCGTGACCTGCAGGGCGGCGGCCGCGGGCGTAATCAGCAGGGCCAGCACCAGCAGCGCACCCACCACCTGGATGGACAGCGCCACGGCAATGCCCAGCAGGAACATGAACGCGAGCGACAGCGTGCGCACCGGGACGCCGCGCGCCGTGGCGATGTCGGGGTCGACGCTGGCAAAGGTCAGCGGCCGCCAGATCAGTGCCAGCCCCGCGACCACCACCAGCGCCGTTCCGCCCAGCACCGAAAGCTGCGTGGAATCCACGGACACGATCTGCCCCGTTAGCAGCCCGAACTTGTTGGCGGAGCGCCCCTCATAGAGCGAGAGGAACAGGATGCCCAAGCCCAGGCCAAACGGCATGATGACGCCAATGACGGAGTTTTTCTCCCGGGCCCGCACCCCCATGGCGCCGAGCAGCAGCGCCGCCAGGATGGAGCCCACGAGCGAGCCGAAGATGACGTCGGCGCCGATGAGCAGCGCAAAGGCGGCCCCTGCGAAGGAGAGCTCGGCGATGCCGTGCACGGCGAAGGCGAGGTCGCGCATCATGACGAACGTGCCGATCAGCCCGCCCACAACACCCAGGATGGCCCCGGCCAGCAGCGTGTCGCGGAACAGCGGCAGCAATTCGGCGTAGTTGGAAAAGTTGAAGACGGCGTTGGCGAAGTCGGCCCAGTTCATGCCGCAACCTCCCCGGCGTGCCCGTCGAAGACCGCGTCAGGCGTGCCGACGACCACCAGCCGGCCGTCCATCTCCAGCACTTCCACCCGCGTCCCGTACAGTTCAGAGAGCACCTCGGTCCGCATGACCTCCGACGGCGTGCCCAGCATGAAACGCCCGCCGGCCAGATACAGCACCCTGTCCACATGGTCCAGGATCGGGTTGATCTCATGTGTGACAAAGACGACGGCGGTCCCGTTGCCTTTGGCCTGCCGGCCCACCAGTGCGCTGACTTCCTTTTGGTGGTTCAGGTCCAGGGAAAGCAACGGCTCGTCGCACAGGAGCACCTTGGGGCGGGAGGCGATGGCCTGGGCGATCCGCAGCCTTTGCTGCTCGCCGCCGGAGAGCATGCCCACGGGAATCTTGCCGTAGCTGGCGGCGCCAACCTGTTCCAGCAGCTCGTCCACGCGCTGCCGGTAGGCCTTGCCGCGCAGCCGGATGCCCCACTTGTGCCCGTCCACGCCCAGGCCCACGAGGTCGCGGGCCCGCAGGGCGGTGTCCGCGGGAAATCCTTTTTGCTGGGGGACATAGCCGATGGTGCGGCTGCCGCGCCCGGCGGGTGCGCCGTCGAGCATCACCTGCCCTGCGCTCAGGGGGGCCTGGCCCAGCAGGATCTTCAGGAAGCTCGTCTTGCCGCTGCCGTTGGCACCGAGGACGGCCAGGAATTCGCCGGGGAGGACCTCAAGGTTCAAGTCCTGCCAGAGCGTGCGGCTGCCATATTTGAGGGTGGCGCGCTTGAGGCTGATGATGGGCGGGGCGTTCACCGGGAGCCGGCCTTCACCAGCGCGGCGGCCTTCTCCAGCGACGAGATGTTGGCGCCCATCCAGTCGAGGTAGCTTGAGCCCGGGGGAAGGGTTTCAGAGAAGTCGGCCACGGGGACCCCGGCTGCCTCGGCGGCAGCCTTGACTTCCTCGGTCTGCGGGCTCTCAGTCTGCTGGTTGTAGGCGAGCAGGTCCACGGTCCCGGAAGCCAGCTGCTCCTTGAGTGCGGTGACCACGGAGGCCGGGGCGTCGCTGCCGTTTTCCACCGCCTGGGTGAACTCTTCCGGCGTGGTGTTGCTGAAGCCGGCCTGCTCCAGCAGGTACGCGGGCGCGGGCTCGGTCATGGCCACGGTGCGCGGGGTCTTGTGGAGTGCTGCGAGGCGCGTGTCGAGGACGTCCAGCTTGGCCTTGAACGACTCAGCCTGGGCGGTGAAGGAGGCCTTCTCTGCGGGCAGTTCGGCGCTGAAGCGGGCGGCAAGTTCGTCGGCCAGCTTAGCCATGGTGGGCAGGGAGTACCAGACGTGTTCGTTGAAGTCCGCGCCAGTGTCAAGACCCGACAGTGAGCTGACGTTCACGATCTCCGCGTCGGTCAGCAGCCCCTTGGACAGCTGGCTGAAGAAGTCGTCGTAGCCGCCGCCGTTTTCAATGCCGATCACGGCCTTGGACACGGCCAGCTTGTCCTGGGCGTTGGCTTCGTAGCCGTGCGGGTCGGCGCCGGCCTTGCTGATGATGGAGTGGACGCTGACATGCTCTCCGCCGATTTCCTTGGCGATGTCGCCATAGACGTTGGTGGAGGCAACGACCGGGACGGCGCCGTCCTGCACGGCACCGCCCTGCCCGGAGCCTGCCGCAGTCCCGCCGCCACCGCACGCCGCCAGGGTCAGGGTGGCGGCGAGGCTTGCGCCCAGAATGAGCAGTGAACGGCGGGATTGTGACATGTGATTCCTTTGTGGCGCTATTGAGAACTGTTTCTAATAAGAACCAGCATAACGCATATTGGGAATCATTCGCATCAAGCCCCGGGGCGCCCTCCGAAGTGGGGCCCCTGAAGAAGCATCAGGCCTTGCGGCGCTCCTGCACATTGGTCTGGGTGGCGTCGCGGATCTCACCCACCAGCTGCTCAATGACATCTTCCAGGAAGATGACACCCAGGGTGTCCTCATTGCCGTCGATGACCCGGGCCATGTGGGTTCCGGTCTGCTGCATCGTGGCCAGCACATCCTCGATTTCCTCGTCGGCATGCAGGTTCACCATGGAGCGCACGCGCCCCTCGCCGATCGGCATCTGGTACCGGTCCAGCGGGATCCGCAACACGTCTTTCAGGTGCAGGTACCCCAGCAGCGTCCCTTCGGAGTCGGCAAAGACAACCCGGGAAAACCCGGTCTTGCCCACCATGTGCTCGAAGTCAACGGGGGTTGCCTCCGGCGGCAGCGTGACCAGCCCGGCCAGCGGCACCATGATGCCCTTGGCGGTTTGCGAGGAGAACTCCAGGGCGCCGGTGATGAGGCCCGTCTGGTCGTCCACCAGGCCGCTGCGGGTCGATTCCTCCACAATGGACTGCACCTCTTCGAGGGTGAACGTTGAGGAGACCTCGTCCGTGGGCTGGATGCCGAACAGGCGCACAATGTGGTTGGCACTCCAGTTCAGCGCCACGATCAGGGGGCGCACCACCTTCGAGACCAGCACCAGCGGCGGGGCCAGCAGCAGCGCCGCCTTGTCCGCCGCGGAGACGCTCATGTTCTTGGGCACCATTTCGCCGAAGGTCACGTGCAGGAACGTCACGAGCGCCAGGGTCAGCACGAAGGCGACCGGTGCCGCCACGTTGTCCTGGACGCCCACCGCGTGCAGCGGTGCCGAAAGCAGGTGGTGGATGGCAGGTTCGGCCACGTTCAGGATCAGCAGCGAACACACGGTGATGCCCAGCTGTGAACAGGCCAGCATGAGGGAGACGTTTTCCATGGCGCCAAGAGTGATCTTGGCACGCTTGGATCCGGCGTCGGCGAGGGGTTCAATCTGGCTCCGCCGGGCCGTCATGACGGCAAATTCCGCGGCAACAAAGAACGCGTTGCCCAACAGCAGCACCACCAGCCAGGCAATTCCGGCCCACGGGCTCATCGGGAATCACCGCCTTCAGCAGGTGTGCCTGCATCGCCGGCATCGGCCGCCGGCGCCGCGATGAAGTGGATCCGGTCAATACGGCGCCGGTCCACGCGGTCAACAACCAGGGTGCCACCTTCGACGTCGACCGTGTCACCAACCGCTGCGATGCGGCCCAGTTCGGCCATCATGAAGCCGCCCACCGTTTCATAGCCTGCCTCGTCGGGGACGTTGAGCGGGCCGATGCGTTCGGACACCTCGTCGGGACGCATGAGGCCGGGGAAGAACCAGGTGCCGTCGGCGGCCAGCAGGATGCCGGGCTTGGCGCGGTCGTGCTCGTCGGCCACTTCTCCCACAATTTCCTCCACAAGGTCCTCCAGGGTGGCGACGCCGGCAGTGCCGCCGTATTCGTCCTGGACCACGGCCATCTGCAAGTTGCCTTCTCGCAATTCCAGGATCAGTGCGTCCAGGTGGACGGTTTCGGGCACGCGCAGCACATCTGTCATGATGGCGCCCACCTCGATGTCCTGCCGCTTGTGGAACGGGATGGAGACGGCCTTCTTCAGGTGCACGACGCCCAGGATCTGGTCCGCCGATTCGCCAATGACGGGGAAGCGCGAGTATCCGGTGCGCCGGGCGGCGTCAATGATTTCCATGACCGACCTGGTGCTTTCAATGGTTTCCACGCGGGTTCGCGGCGTCATGACGTCGGCCGCGGTGCGCTCGGAAAAGCTCAGGGTGCGGGCCACAAAGGTTGCGGTCCCCTCGTCCAAGGTGCCCATGGCGGCTGAGCGGCGCACCAGTGAGGCCAATTCCGACGGCGAGCGGGCGCCTGATATTTCTTCCTTGGCTTCCATGCCGAACAGGTGCAGCACCTTGTTGGAGAAGCCGTTGAGCACCACAATGGCGGGCTTGAAAACGGCGGTGAAGATGAGTTGCGGCCGGGCCAGCGCCTTGCCGATTTCAAAGGACTTGGCGATCGCCATGTTTTTGGGAACGAGTTCCCCGATCAGCATGGACAGCAGGGTGGCGATGACCATGGCCAGGACCAGGGCGATGCCGGCGACTGCGGGCTCGGGCACTCCCAGGGAGCTGAGCGGTCCTGCCAGCAGGACACCCAGCGACGGTTCCATCAGGAAGCCGGTAAGCAGCGTGGTCAACGTGATGCCAAGCTGGCAGCTGGAGAGCTGGGTGGAGAGGGATTTCAGGCAGCGGAGGAGGGGAACTGCGCCCTTGTCACCCTCGTTGACGGCGCGCTGGACCTTTGACTGGTCCAGGGCCACGAGGGCGAATTCAACGGCAACAAAGAATCCCGTGCCAAGGATGAGCAGGAGGCCTGCGGCTAGGAGCAGCCATTCCATTTACAACACCCCCGTCGGGCTGCAGGGCCGGTCGGCGGCCTGGCTGCAGCGGGGGTTGGCCGCCGGCGGAGGGTGGTCGGCGCCGGGGCCGGCCACTTCGGGGGTTGAAGAACTGTGGTCATGTGTGCGGGATTTGCCGGCATGTGCAACGCTGCTGCAGGTGGACACCGTGGTGTTCCGCAAGCCGTTGCGCCGGCCCCTAGATTTACTTTCCATAGGATTTTCAGTGTACATGAGCACCTGCAGCCGGATGCGGAAGCGCGGTGGCTGCCACATGAATAGAGGCTGGCAATCCGCTGGGAGATGCCATGGCCCCGGGACAGCGTCAGCGGAGCAGGAGGCTGTGCCCGCCGAGCGCGTGGAAGTTGCGGCTGTGGTAGACAAGCGGCTCACCGGCGGCTTCGGGCGTGACGATCTCCACCACCTCGGCTGCGAGCAGGAGCGAACCGCCGGCCGGCGTGCGGCTGAGGATTTTGCAGCGCAGGGCGAATCCGTGGTGAGACAGAAGCGGCTCTCCGCCCGGCAGCCGTGTCCAGGCCATGGTGCCGGTGAAGCGCTCGGAACGGGAATCGGCAAAGACCCGGGCCAGTTCCAGGTCCGCCGTTGTCAGCAGGTGGACCACCACGGTTTCGGCGACCGCCAGCGCGGCGGCAGATCCGCTCTGTGCAGCGAGGGAAAAGGCCAGCAGCGGCGGCTCGGCAGACACGGAGGCCACGGAGGATGCCGTGATGCCCACAGGGCCCGTGGGAGAGCCTGCGGTAATGACGGCAACTCCGGCAGGGTGCCCGCCAAACGCTGACTTGAAATCCGAGGTCAGTTGGGGTGCGCCCCGCTGCACGGTCATGACAATTGCTTCCTCTCACCACATCCAGCCGGCATGGCAAGATCTTCAACCGACTCTGGAACCTCAACCATAGTTGAGGTCAAATTGCCCAGCCATGACGCCGCTCACAGGCGCCTCACCGCTATGCGGACAGGCATCCCCGCATGGCAAGCTCAACTACGGGGCGGATCGGGCCCTCCGGCGCGACGGTGAGCCGGTTGACGATAAGTCCCGCGCACACTGCGAGCATGGCGCGGGCCGCGGCATCCGGGTCCCGCGCGCCGAGCGTGGACATCAAGCCCCGCGTCCATTCCTCGAACATCGAGCGCTGGGTGCGCATCGGCGCCCGGGCGTCGGGCGTTGCTGCCGTTTCCAGAAACAAGGCATATCTGGCACGCGTGCGGCAGACGTGAGTGCCGGTGGCATCCTCAACCAGGGCGGAAAGGATGTCAATGACCTCGTCTGCGGTGCGGGCGAACGTCAACACCGCTGCCAACTCGGCCCGTTCCTGCTCGGCAATGGTGACGATCACCCCGGCAACAAGGGCGTCCCTGGTGCGGAACCAGTTCGAGGTCGATCCCTTGGGAAGTCCAGCCTCGGCGTCAACGCGGGCATGGGTGAGTGCACGCACGCCCTGCCCGCCAACGAGGCGAATGGCGGCGGTCAGCGCGCGGTCACGGGTCGAAGCCATGAGGCCAACCTTAACACAAAAATACTGCAACCATAGTGTTTTTCTACTGCAAACGTAGTAATATTTGCGATATGGGATATGCAGTGCTTGCCGCCTGGCTGATCCAGGCGGCCGTGGGCGTGACGTTGCTGGTGAGCTGGACGCGCCATGCGGGCGGGCAGGACGCCGGCCTCATCCTCCCGCACATACTCGCCATGGTCGGGTTCCTCGCACCCTGGACGGCATTCCTCACGACGGGCTCCGCACTGTGGGCCTGGGTCGGGTTCGGCGTTCTCACCGTCTTCATCGGATTCGGGGACGCGGCCATGGTGCGCCGGGCACGCGCGGTGCAGGGCGGAGCCAACGAGGGGTTGCGCGGATACTTCTCTGCGATCAGGGCGGCCACGTCCGGGGCGCTGGGCAAACGCACCATATTCCACGCCTGGTTCAGCCCCGTGGTGTGGTTCGGCTCGCTGGCAGCCGCGATCTTGGCGACGGCGGCGTAGGCCTCCGGCCACCCGGCGGGCGTGGAATCAGGCCGGGTCAATCCCGTCGAAGGCGCGCGCTCCCGGCCGCTGCCCCGCCACGGCGTCGTCGGGATTCACAAAGCCACACTCTTCCAGGGACAGGCAGCCACAGCCGATGCAGCCGCCCAGGCTCCCCCGCAGCTTCTCCAGCGCGGCAATACGGGCGTCAAGTTCGGTCTGCCAGTGCTCGGACAGGCGCTGCCAGTCAGCCTTGCTGGGCACCCCCTCCTCCGGCAACTCACCAAAGACGTCAACCACGAGCGAGAGCGGAATGCCCGCACGCTGGGCCGCCCGGATCACGGCCACGCGCCTCAGCACCGAGCGTTCAAAGCGGCGCTGGTTACCCGAGGTACGGCGGCTGAAAATCAGCCCCTGGCGTTCGTAAAAATGCAGGGCCGAGACGCTCACCCCGCCGCGCTGCGCAACCTGGCCGACGCTCAACAGTTCCTGGGCGCGGAGGGAGGCTCCGGCGTCGGGCATGGATTTACCGGCCCAGCCCGCGGATCCCGGCAACGGCCTGCTCCAGGATTTCGTTCATGGTCCCGGCAATGTCAACCACGACGGCGGCTTCGTCGCCTTCCATGGGCTCCAGCGCCTCCAGCTGGGACGCGAGCAGCTTGGGCGGCATGAAGTGCCCGGACCGGCCCTCGAGACGGGCGCTGAGCACTTCTAGCGTGCCGTCGAGGTGGAGAAAAATGGTTTCCGGCGCCTTGGCCCGGATGGCGTCGCGGTAGCGGCGTTTGAGGGCGGAGCAGGCAACGACGATTCCGGCGGCCTGGGTGGTGGCCAGCTCGTGGCCCACCAGGTCCAGCCACGGCCAGCGGTCCTCGTCGTCGAGCGGGATGCCGTCAGCCATCTTTCGGATGTTTTCCAGCGGGTGCAGCGAATCGGCGTCGAGGAACGGGTAGTTCAGGGCGTCGGCCACCAGCGCACCGATGGTGCTCTTGCCGGCGCCGGAGACGCCCATGACCACCACCCGTGTTTTGGGAGTGTTGTGCAGGGTGTTCAAGGGCAGTTCCATACTCTCTTGTATACCAAAGGATGACCCGGATCACGTTACCGGGTGCGGGGCGTGGACCCCTCACCGGGCCCGCCGGCGGCGGAATCCTCGATCATCCGCACGTACTGCGCCGAAGTCTGCATGTGCTCGCGCATTGCCGTTTCAGCAGCTTCCGCGTCGCCGGCGCGGATGGCGGCCACGATCCGGCGATGCTGGTGCTGCTCGTCTCCCACAAGGTCGTTGACTTCGCGGAAGCGCCGGACCTCGACCATGGCGGTGGTCAGCTCGATGCGAAGGGCTTCACTAAACCATTCGAGTGCGCCGTTGCCGGTGGCCCTGGCGATGGCCATGTGGAAGGCAATGTCCAGGACCGGGTAGCCCACGGTATCCGGCAAGGCGGCATCCATCTTGGCGATCAGGTCGTCCAGGACTCGAAAGTCTTCGCCGCCTGCACGCTCGGCAGCCAGGCGCGCAGCCTGGATTTCAAGGGGAATGCGCACGTCCATCATGTCGGTAAGCGGACGCTGGTTGTTGTGCAGCACCCGCGAGAGGAACAGCTTGATCAAGTGTCCGTCAAGCTCCTTCACCACCGCATTGCGGCCATTGTGCACTTCGACGATGCCGACAGCTTCCAGCGCACTGAGGGCCTCACGGACCACGGGCCTGCTCGTGGCAAATTGCTCACACAGGGCGGCCGTGGACGGCAGCGGGCAGCCAGGCTGCAGGTCGTTGTCCACGATGTGGGTCATCATGGCATCAAAAATTTGCAAGCTGAGCTTGGTGCGAGTCAATGGCGTCTGCACGCGTCCCCCTTATGGATCCACCCGAGGGCGGCGGCGCTGGTGAATGTGGAACAACTTTCACTAGCCAATCATAGCCATACAAACTCAAGCTGTCAGATAGGTTGACAGGCTTATAGGTCTCGTATAAGTTGTGACTCATGCCACTCAACACCCCATTCGAAACCCAGACAGCCGCGGTGCTCACCGGGCCCGGGAACCTGCAGCTCACCCGCCGCAGCCGTCCCGTGCCGGCAGCCGGCGAGGTGCTGGTCAAAATCAGCACCGTTGGCATCTGCGGATCAGATGCCGCTTACTTCCAGGGCACAGCCGCCTACACCGTCAACGCCCCTTTCGTCATGGGCCACGAGGCCAGCGGCACCGTTGCCGCAACGGGCGACGGCGTCGCCGGGCTTGCGCCGGGAACCGCGGTTGCGCTGGTTCCCAGCCTGTCCTGCGGCGAGTGCGAGCAGTGCGGCAGCGGCTTCGACAACCTTTGCCCCCACACCCGCTACCTCGGGTCCGCCGCGGTCACTCCGCACCGCGACGGCGCCCTGCAGGAATACCTTGTCGTCCCGGCCACCCATGTCCTGCCGCTGCCTGAGGGTTTCTCCCTCACCGAGGGCGCCCTGCTGGAACCCATGGCCGTTGCACTGCATGCAGCCCGCAAGACCTCCGTTGCCGGCAAGTCGGTCCTGGTGGTCGGCGGGGGTGCCATCGGCCAGCTCACGTCGTTGGCCGCCAAGACCCTGGGCGCGGCCTCCGTCACCGTGAGCGACGTCAGCTGGCGCCGCGCCGGCACCGCCGTCGAGCATGGTGCCGACACGGCCCTGACAACCGCCCAGCTCAAGGACCTGCTGGCCCGGGGCGAGCGCTTCGATGTTGTCTTTGACGCCTCCGGCCACCCCGCAGGCGTCGAGGCGGCGCTCCGGGCTGCCCGGCCCGGCACCGGCCTCGTGGTCCTGGTGGGCAACCTTCCAGCGGGTGTGGGGCTGCCGGTGAAATACATTTCCCAAGCCGAGTCTTGGGTGACGTCCACGCTGCGGTTCGCCGGCGGCCTGGCACCGGCCCTTGACTTCCTCCACGAGCACCGGCTGGACATCTCCTGGCTGGTGGAACAGACAATTCCCTTCAACAAGGTCGTGGAGGTGTTTGAAACACCTGTTGCGGGCGATTCACCCCTGAAGGTCCACATCCAACTTTCCTAGCCAACCAATCTTTAGAACACAATCAACAAAAGGACACAATGATGCGTCACTCTAAGATATTCAAGGGACTTGGCGTCCTGGCGGCCGTCGCGCTGTTGGCCACCGGCTGCACCGGCACCCTCGACAAGACCGACGAAGTTGCAGGCGAGGGCCTTGGCACCGCGTCCACCGCGGTGGCCCAGGCCGCCAAGGATTTCCAGGGCACCTTCACCTACTGGATCGGGCTGACTTTTCCCGAATCCAGCAACGACCTCGAAGCTGCCCGCATCAAGGCGTGGGGCGACAACCTCGGCATCAAGACAGAGGTCATCAAGGTCAACCAGAACGAGGTGGTCCAGCAGGCCTCCGGCGCCATTGAAGCGAAGTCGCTTCCCACCGCCATGACGGTGCCCTATGACCTGATGTCCACCATGGCCACCGGCGGCCAGCTCTCGCCTGTTCCAGATGCCTACACGGCCGTGGGCGAGTCCCACGGCGGCTGGCTTGATTCCATTGACACCGCCACGAAGGCCAAGAGCTTTGGTGACGAGATCTATGGCGTCCCCTTTGGTTTCTTTGGCAACGTGTTGTTCAGCAGGGCAGACCTGTTGAAGGAAAAGGGCTTCGATTCCCCGCCCAAAACCTGGGACGAACTGCTGGACCAGTCCAAAGCCACCCAGGATCCGCCCACAACATATGGCATGGGCTTCGCCCTCTCCAACGTCCTGGACGGCAACCTGACCACCTCCATGATGCAGTCCTTCGGCGGCCGTGTGGCCGACGATGCCGGCAAGAAGTGCACCATCGACAGCCCCGGGACCGCCACCTTCCTGAACTGGATCAAGGGTGCATTCGACGACGGACAATTCCCGCCTTCCGCCGTCACCTGGGACGGCGCCGGTGACAACAACTCCTACACCTCAGGCCAGTCGATCTTCATCGTCAACACCGGCAGCGTGTACCAGTCCATGAAGACGGATGACCCGGACCTGGCAGCTGCCAGCGCCTACTCCGCCCTGCCCGCAGGCCCGGCCGCGCAGGTCGCCCCCGTAGACCCGCGCTACCGCGTTGTGCCCACGAGCACCTCCGATGCCGGAAAGATTCTTGCCCAGGACCTCTTCGAATCCCTCGCCGATGACACGTACATGGCCAGCTTCATGGAGAACGCAACGTACGGCCCCGTCCTGAAGTCACAGCTGGAGTACCCCGTCTTCACCGACAGCCCGGTCCATGCCGGCCTGCTGGAGCAGGCGGAGAAGGGCACGGCCCCGGCCTTCCCCGACACGGCCAACGCCGCCTACTCGGACTACCAGAACGCGTTCTCGACGCCGCGGATGGTCCAGCGCGTGGTGGTGGACAATATCTCAATCGACAAGGCCATGGCTGAAGCCCAGGCCTCATGCCAGACGATTTACGACCAGCATGCAGGCTAATACCAGCAAGGCAGCGGCCCCTGCCGGGGCACCCGCCCCGGCAGGGCCCGCGGGCATCTCACCACGCGGCTCCGGCTCCGCCAGGAAGCCTGTTGCGTCCAGCAGGGAAGCGCGGCTAGGCCTTCTGCTGGTCCTTCCGGCAGTGGCCGTCATCGTCATCCTTATTGGATACCCCACCATCTCCTCCATTTGGTACAGCTTTACGGACAGGATGGTCGGCTCCCCCGGCCGGTTCATCGGTCTTGCCAACTACGCCCGGCTCGCCACCGACTCCGGATTCCTGTCCGCGGCGGCAAACCTGGTCTTGATCGTCGGCATCTCACTCCTGCTAAAGCTGGTCCTGGGCACGCTGGTTGCCGTTATCCTCAACCGGCCCCTGCCCGGCCGCAACCTGTGGCGGCTGCTGGTCATGCTGCCGTGGGCCATGCCCGGTTTTGTTGCCTTCATGGGCCTGCGGCTCATGTTTGAATCACCGTACGGCGCCATCAACGTGGCGCTGGAAACGTTCACCAGCCCGGTTCCGTTCCTCAGCGACCCCACATGGGCCCGCATCTCGGTGGTCCTGGCCACCGTTTGGCGAGGTTTCCCATTCTGGGCCATCTCCATCCTGGCCGCCTTGCAGACCATCCCCAAGGAACTCTACGAGGCAGCCCGCATGGACGGAGCCTCCGCCTGGCAGCAGTTCGTGAACATCACCATTCCGCAGATCCGCGCCACAGTGGCCGTGATTGCCGTCATCTCGGCCATCTGGACCGCGAACGGCTTTGAGAATATCTGGCTCATGACCCAGGGCGGCCCGTCAACAACCACCATGACATTCCCCGTCCTGTCCTTCCTGAGCCTGCAAAGCCGCCAACTGGGCCAGGCCGCCGCCTACGCCGTGGTCATCCTGCCCGTCATGGCCCTGTTCATCATGCTGCTCAGCCGGCGAAAGAAGGAAATCTGATGCAGAAGAGTGGACGCCTGGCCACCATCCTGGGCATGGCATTCCTTGCCATCCTTGTGGTGCCGCCCGTGTATTACATGATCATCGCCTCGCTGAAGCCCCGGTCAGCCATCTATCGGACCCCGTCCTGGCTGCCGGAACGCTCCAGCCTGGACAACTACATCAAGGTCCTGTTCAACGACCATTTCCTGGTCAACATCGGCAACAGCCTCATCGTTGCTCTCATGACCACGCTGCTTGCCATGATCCTGGGCGTTCTGGCGGCCTACGCCATTGCCCGGTTCAAGTTCCCGGGCCGCAACGTGGCCAGCCAGCTCATCCTCATGAGCTACCTGACTCCAATGGTGCTGCTCTTCATCCCGTTGAGCGTTGTGGTGGGAAACCTGGGACTGGCCGACACCCTGCCCGGCCTGATCCTGGTGTACCTGACGTTCGCCGTGCCCCTGTGCACGTGGCTGATCCTGGGCCACTTCCGGGACTTCCCCGTGGATTTGGAGGAGGCTGCCTCGATTGACGGGGCGACCAAGATGCGGACTCTTTTCAGCATCCTGTTGCCGGTCTCCGCCCCGGCGTTGGCGACGGCAGCCTCCCTCGCCTTCATGATGGCGTGGGGCGAGCTGTTCCTTGCCCTGACGTTCGTCAAGGGGCAGGGTGTCATGACTGCGCCCGTTGCGCTGCAGCACATGAGCACCGGCGACGTGCAGCAGTACGGGCCCATCATGGCGGGCGCCGTCCTCTCAGCCATCCCCGTGCTGGTTGTCTACTACATCTCCCAGCGCTGGGTTGTCCAGGGCGCTGCGGAAGGTGCTTTCAAGGGCTGAGCCCGCGTTTTCTCCCGGAGGGGCTGGCCGCAACAGCCGGCCCCTCCCCTGCATCCACCCAACGACCGGCATCAACCCCGGTACTGCAATCAACCCATAGGAGTTTGCCTTGACCATTCGCAATGCCGAGGTGCTGGTCACCAGCCCCGGGCGCAACTTTGTCACCCTGCGCATCACCACCGACGACGGTGTGGTCGGCCTGGGTGATGCCACCGTCAACGGGCGCGAACTTGCCACCGCGGCCTACCTGAGCGAGCACGTGGTGCCGCTGCTGATCGGCAAGGACGAGCACAACATCGAGGACATGTGGCAGTTCCTCTACCGCGGGGCCTACTGGCGCCGCGGTCCCATTACCATGGCCGCCATCGCCGCCGTCGACGTGGCCCTGTGGGACATCAAGGCCAAGATCGCCGGCCTGCCGCTATACCAGCTGCTCGGCGGCGCCTCGCGTGTTGGCGCGCTCGCGTACGGGCACGCCTCAGGATCCGACAATGACGCCTTGTTCAGCTCCATCCGCAACCACCTGGACCAGGGTTTCAAGGCCATCCGCATCCAGACCGGCGTTCCCGGCCTGGGCCAGATCTACGGCGTGGCCACCGACCAGCGCCCCGGCGAGCGCTACGACTACGAGCCCGCCAAGCGGTTGCCGCTGCCCGCGGAAGAAACGTGGGACACCCGCGCCTATCTGCGCCACATCCCCTCGGTGTTCGCCGCGGTGCGCGAGGAATTCGGTCCGGAACTGATCCTGCTGCACGACGGCCACCACCGCATGACGCCCAACCAGGCGGCGTCCCTTGGCAAGTCGCTGGAACCGTACGACCTGTTCTGGCTCGAGGACTGCACGCCCGGCGAGAACCAGGAGGGACTGCGCCGGGTCCGGTCCCAGACCACCACGCCTCTGGCCATTGGCGAGGTATTCAACTCGGTCTTCGACTACCAGACGCTCATCACTGAACAGCTCATTGACTATGTGCGCAGCGCGGTCACGCACACCGGCGGCGTCACGGCGCTGAAGAAACTCATGGACTTCGCTGCGATCTACCAGATCAAGTCCGGCTTCCACGGCCCCACCGACATCTCCCCCGTGGGCCAGGCGGCGCAACTGCACCTCGGCATGGCGATCCACAACTTCGGCATCCAAGAGTACATGAAACACTCCCCCGAAACCCTGGAGGTCTTCCAGACCAGCTACACCTTTGAGAACGGCCTGCTCCACCCCGGCAACAACCCGGGCCTGGGCGTCGACTACAACGAAGAGCTGGCCGCCAGCTACGGGTACACCACCGCATACCTGCCCGTGAACCGACTGCTCGACGGCACCGTCCACGACTGGTAAGCTCCCCGCGCCGCAAAGGCCGCCGGCCGTCCCTGCCAGGGGCCGCCGGCGGCCTTTTGTGTACCCGGTGCGCCGGTCAGGCGCGGTGCTTCAGGCGCACGACGGCGTCACTCACTAGTGCGGGGACCGGCGCCGAAATGTCAATCACCACGCAACGCTCGTCCGCGTCGAGGGCTTCCAGCGTGGCAAGCTGCGAATCGAGCAGCGCCGTTGGCATGAAATGGCCCGAACGTCCCTCGAGCCGGGACCCCAGGACTTCGCGGGTCCCGGCAAGGTGCAAGAACACTACGTCCGGTGCCTGCACCCTGATCATGTCCCGGTAGCTGCGCTTCAATGCTGAGCAGGCCACCACCAATCCGTTGGCGGAGCCAGCCAATTCCTTGCCAACGATCTCCAGCCAAGGCTCCCGGTCGTCGTCGTTCAAGGGCGTTCCGGCGGCCATCTTGGCAATGTTCGCCATTGGGTGGAGGGAGTCTCCGTCCGTGAACGGCAGGCCAAGTTCGTGCGCCACGAGGGCGCCGATTGTGCTCTTGCCGCAGCCGGAGACTCCCATCACCACAATGTGCTGCACGGGTGCAGCAGTTGTTGCGTCAGTCACCAGTCGTGGACCGTTCCGTCAACCAGGCGGTTGTACGGCAGGTAGGCCTGCTGGTACGGGTAGGCCGCGGCGGCCTCCTCGTTGAATTCCACGCCGATGCCCGGGGCGTCGCCGGGGTGCAGGTAGCCGTCCTTGAACGTCATCGACTGCTCGAAGACCTGGTTGGTGGCGTCCGAGTGCTGCATGTACTCCTGGATGCCGTAGTTGTGGATGGCCAGGCCGACGTGCAGCTGGGCGGCGAAACCGATGGGGGAAATGTCGGTGGGCCCGTGGAAGCCGGACTTGATCTGGTACTGGGCGGCGTAGTCCATAACCTTCTTCAGCGGCGAGATGCCGCCGAAGTGTGTGGAGGCGGCACGGACATAGTCGATCAGCTGTTCCTTGATGAGCGTCTGGAAGTCGAAGACCGTGTTGAAGACCTCGCCGATGGCCAGCGGTGTGGTGGTGTGCTGGCGGACCAGGCGCAGGCCCTCCTGGTTTTCGGCCGGGGTGCAGTCTTCAAGCCAGTACAGGTCATACGGTTCCAGGGACTTGCCCAGCTTGGCGGCCTGCATGGGGGTCATGCGGTGGTGGCCGTCGTGCAGCAGCGGGATTTCCGGGCCAAACTCGTTGCGGACCGCCTCGAAGACGGTGGGCAGGTGGCGCAGGTAGGCGCGGGTGTCCCAGTCCTCTTCCTGCGGGTAGGAGCCGCGGCCGGCGGGCTCGTAGTCGTAGCGCTCGCCCGAGGCCTGGGCCTGGGCGGCAACACCGTACACGGCCTTGATGCCGGGGACGGCGGTCTGGATGCGGATGGACTTGTAGCCCAGTTCCAGGTGTTCGCGGACGGAGTCAAAGAGCTGGGGAATGTCGGAGCCTGAGGCGTGGCCGTAGGCGCGCAGCCCGTTGCGTGAAGCACCGCCGAGCAGCTGGTAGACGGGCATGCCGGCCAGCTTGCCCTTGATGTCCCACAGGGCCATGTCGACGGCGGCGATGGCGGCCATCGTGACCGGGCCGCGGCGCCAGTAGGAGCTGCGGTAGATGAACTGCCAGGTGTCCTCGATGCGGTTGGGGTCGCGGCCGATGAGCAGCTGGGCCACGTGCTCCTTCAGGTACGCGGCTACGGCCAGTTCGCGGCCGTTCAGGGTGGCGTCGCCGATGCCGGTGATGCCTTCATCGGTGGTGACTTTCAGGGTGACGAAGTTGCGGCTGGGGCTGGTGACGAATACTTCTGCGGAAACGATTTTCACTTCGGGGATTCCTTTCGGGAATGGGGTGGGCGTGGGGACTGGCAAGTTCTGTGGTGGAGTTGCCGCGGGTGGCAGGCTTCGCCGGTTTTATTTTGCGGGGGCGCTTGTGAGCTCTTCAAGCAGACCCGTCAGCGCCGCCAGGGTGCCCTCATCCGAGCCCATGCCGGCATCGACGATGCCGACCAGGGCGGCCAGCTGTTGTCCGCCAGGCAAAACCAGCGCGGCAGCGATGTCGGCTGCCGCTGCCGCGTCGGCAACCGCGTTTCCGGCTGCATGGCGGGCCAGCACAAACGCCACCCACGCGGCGACCATGCGCAGGGCCCCGGTGCCGGAGCGGCCGGCTGCCCTTTCCTCCGTATACACGGGCACGGCCCGCATGCGCAGCTTGTTGGAGCCGTCCTGGGCAATCTGTGCCAGATGGTGGGCAATGCGGGCGTTGCTGAAGCGCTCCCGCAAGGCTGCCCGGTAGGCCGGGATGTCCAGGCCTGCGGCAGGCAGGTTGGCCTCGGCCTCATTCCAGAACTCTTCAACCCAGTCGGCGCAGGCCGGGTCCGCCAGCGCCTGTGCCACGGTTTCGTGGCCGCGCAGCTGGCCTGCATAGGCCATGAGGGAGTGGGCTCCGTTGAGCAGCCAGAGTTTGCGGTTCTCGTAGTCCTCTATGTCGTCAACAAAAACGGCACCTGCACTGGCCCAGTCGGGGCGCCCGGCAGGGAACTCCCCGCTCAGGACCCAGCTGCTGAAGGGTTCGGTGACAACCGGGGAGGAATCCGCATAGCCGCATTCGGCCGCGACCAGGTCAATCTCGGCGTCGGTTGTCCGGGGGGTGATGCGGTCGATTGACGTGCCCACATAGCTGACGTTGGCGTCGATCCAGGCACCAAGCGCGGGGTCCACGACGTCGGCGAGCCCGCCGATGGCGGCCCTTGCCGCGATGGCGTTGTTGGACAGGTTGTCGCAGGAGACCACCGCGATCGGACCGGCGCCCGCATCGCGGCGCGCGGCCAGGGCCTGAACCAGGCGCCCCGCCGCCGTTGCAGCGGCAGGCGCGTTCCCGCCGTCGTGCTTCACGGCTGCACTGGAGGTAATGGCGCGCAAGGCCGCAATATCCGCCTGGACGGCTGGGTTGCCGGCATCCAGCGTGCCGTCTGCGGCCAGGTTGTACGCGGCCTCGGTAATGGTAAGGGTGACCATGGCCGTGGTGGAAGCTGCGACGAGACGCGCCAGGGTGGCGACATCCGCGCCGTCGTGGGCCTCGACAATGCTGGTCATAAGCTCAAATGAGTCGCCGTCACCGCCCCGCTCGATGAGCGTGTAGAGCCCGTCTTGCGCGGCAAGTGCCAGGGCGGCATCGGGGCGCCGGCCGGTGAAGGCGGCAATACCCCACTCGTTGCCATCGCTGGCGCGCTGGGTGTACCAGGCCTGGTGGGCGCGGTGGAAGGCACCCAGGCCCAGGTGGACGATGCGCACCGGCGCTGGCGGTGCCGTGTTGGCGGTGGTGCGGCTTAGTGCAGGGATGGTTTGCGCGGCGGTCACAGCTTGAATGCCCTTCGGGGTGCGGCATCGACGATGTCGACGATGATGTCGTGGGCGCGGGCCTCGCTGACGCGGCGCTCGGCCACGACGCGGGCCAGGAAGCTGGCCTCGATGCGGCGGGAGGTGTTGTGGCGCGCGGGGATGGAGCAGAATGCGCGGGTGTCGTCGATGAAGCCCGAGGAGCGGGAGAAGCCGGCGGTTTCGGTGACGGCTGAACGGAAACGCAGCATGGCATCCGGCGCGTCGAGGAACCACCACGGGGCGCCAATGAACACTGACGGGTAGAAACCCGCCAGCGGGGCAATCTCGCGGGAGAACACGGTCTCATCGATCGTGAACGGGATGAAGTGGAAGCCGGGCGCCGTGCCAAAGTCCTCCAGCATGGGGCGCAGTGCCTCGGTGTAGCTGACGGCGAACGGGATGTCATGGCCGGTGTCGGCACCAAACTTGTTGAACGAGTCCGTGTGGTGGTTTCGGAACACGCCGGGGTGGATGGTCATGACGAGGCCGTCGGAGACCGCCATGCGGGCCATCTGGTACATCATGTGCGCCTCGAAGACATCGGCGTCCTGGGCGGTGGCCTCGCCGCGGCGGGCCTTGTCGAACAGGGCCGTTGCGGCTGACTCGTCCAGGCGCAGGGTTTGGGCGGTGCGTGCGCCGTGGTCCGAGGAGACCGCGCCGTGCTCCACAAAATACTGGCGGCGGTTCTCCATGGCACGGATGTATCCCGCATAACCGTCCAGTCCGTCGCCGGCAGTCTCGATCAGCTGCTGCACGCGCCCGGCCCAGCCGGCGGCCGCAAACTTGATGTAGGCGTCGGGGCGGAAGGTGGGGAGCACCCGGCCGGCGAAGGTGGGGTCGCTGGCGATGGCCGCGTGGGAGGCGAGGTCGTCCAGGGGGTCGTCCGTGGTGGCCAGAACCTCGATCTTGAAGTCCTTGAACAGCTGGCGGGGGCGGAAGGCCGGGCTCTTGAGCTTGGCGTCGAGTTCATCGAAGAGGGCGTCGGCGTTCTCGGCGTTGACCTCGCGGGTCAGGCCAAAGACGTGCTCGAAGGAGTCGCGCATCCAATATCCGGAGGCGGTGCCGTCAAAGAGCGGCCAGGCCTTGGCGAATTCCCGCCATGTCTCACGCGGCTCCACCACGGCGGTGCCGCCCATGCGGAGCCGTTCCAATGGCACGCCGCTCGCATGGATCAGGCGGGTGACGTAATGGTCCGGGGTGACCAGCAGCGTTGCAGGGTCCGGGAAAGGGGTGTCCAGCTCAAGCATCGACGCTTCAACGTGTCCATGGGGGGAAATGATGGGGAGGTCTTCCACCCGGGCCAGCAAGTCGCGGGCGATGGCGCGGGTGCCGGGGTCGGCCGGCAGCAGGCGGTCCGGATCTGCGGCCAGGGACTTTTGCGCAAGGCCTTCGGCCTGCGCAAGGGAGGGCGAGTGTGCGGTGGATTGTGACATAGGTCAATCCTCCCCGTGGCAACACGTCGTTGTCAACCGGTTGCCAAACTTTGCCAACCGTGTTGCCTGGCTTCGCGGCAGTGCCTTAGGAGTGGCCGGCGGCGCGCCCGGTTGATCCCCTGAGCACCAGTTCGGTGGTCAGCGTGGATTCCATGGTGATTCCGCTTTCCTGCACGGTTTCATCCAGGACCATGGCCATTGCTGCGACACCCAGCTCACGAAGCGGGGACTTGATTGTGGACAGCGGCGGCGTGGTGAAGTCCGACCCAAAGATGTTGTCAAAACCGAGGATGCTCAGGTCCCCCGGCACGTTCATGCCGGCAGCCTGGAGCTCACGCATGAGACCGATCGCCATGAGGTCGTTGTAACAAAAGACTGCCGTGGCCCCTGCCTTGCGGACAACCGCGGCGGCGCGCCGTCCGCCGTCGACCGTTGGGGCACCAGCGGCAACCGTGGCAACGGCGATGCCGTGCCAGTCACAGCGCTCCTTGATGGTTTCCCAACGCAGCCTGGACATCCATGAACGGTCCGGTCCGGCAACATAGGCGATGGAGCCATGCCCCATGTCGGCCAGGTGCCGCACCGCATCAGCCACGCCGGCCTCGGTGTCGGCAACCACGGAGCCGACGCCGGCCACCCGACGGTTGGTGACCACCACCGGCTTCTTCCGTGCCAGCGCCTGGATTTCCTCATCAGCCAGCCGGGGACTTGCCAGGATCAGCGCGTCCACTGTGGCCAGCATTCGCTTGGCGGCTGTCAGTTCATGCTCCGCCGACTCGGTCGATTCAGCGAGCATCAAGGTGTAGCCCCTGTCAGACGCCGCGGTCTCGGCACCCCGGATGATGTCGAAGAAGGCCGGGTTGGTGATGTCCGCAACGATGAGGCCCACTGTTTGCGTCTTGCCGGTGGGCAGGGCCCTGGCAAAAATGTTGACGTGGTAGTTGAGCTCTTCCGCCGCATCAAGAATCTTCTGCTGGGTCTTGGCACTGACCCGCCCAGGCTTGCTGAGCGCCCGGGAGACCGTCGACGGGTTGACGCCGGCCAGTTCTGCGATGTCATAGATGGTGGCAGCGCTTTTGGCGCGGGGTGCCCGTCCGCCCTTGCCGCTGCCTGCCATGGTGGGGTTTGACACTGAAGTTCCTTCGCTGTTGGTTGCCAGCGCCCATGCTAACTGACTGGCCGTCGCAATCTGGACATCGGGACGCGGAGGCACTGCGCTTTGTCAGGCCCGCCGCGTCCAGGTGGTGGCCGCCGTCGTTTAGGCGCGTTTGGGATACTTGCCTTCGGTGCGGATGCGGTCGTTCAGCATGGACAGGAATTCGTCCTCGTCGAAGTCCAGCCCCACTTCCTCCCCCTTCCAGCTGGAGAGGTGGATGGCATTGGCCAGCCGGACTCCGTTGATGCCGTCGGAGCCGGGCGCAAGCAGCGGCGTGCCGTCAAGGATGTTGGCCGCAAAATTCTGCAGCACGCCGGCATGTTGGCCGCCCCACACGGAATCAAATTCCACTGTTTCGGTGGTCAGGAATTCATCCATGTCCAGCTGCCCCATGAAGAGCTTGCGGACGTCATCCATGCCCATGTCCTGGCTGATCTCACGTTCCTTCTTCTTCAAGCGGGTGACTGTGGCCGTCTTGCTGCCTTCGACGACGATCTTGCCCTGGTCGCCAAGAATCTCAAACCGGTCGGTGCCCACCATGTCATGGGTGGCGGTGACAAAGGTGCCGGTGACGCCGCCGCCAAAGTCGGCCAGCGCAGTGACCTCATCTTCAACGGCGATGTCACGCCGAAACCCGTAGGAGACCTTGGCAAACACGGACTTCGGCACGCCGCAGATCCACTGCCACAGGTCCAGCTGGTGGGGGGCCTGGTTGACCAGCACACCACCGCCCTCGCCGCCCCACGTGGCACGCCATTCGCTCGAGTCATAGTAGCCCTGGGGCCGCCACCAGTTGGTGATGATCCAGTTGCTTCGCAGGATCTCGCCAATTTCACCATTGTCGACGATCTCTTTCAACCGCTGGTAGAGCGGGTTGTTACGCTGGTTGAACATGATGGCAAAGGACAGTTCGGGCTTTGAGGCGGCAAATTCGTTCAGTTCCTTCACCTGCTTGGTGTAAACGCCGGCAGGTTTTTCCACCATTGCGTGAAGCCCACGCGACAGGGCCGCCATGCCCACCTCGGGGTGCAGGTAGTGCGGAATGCAGGTAACAATGGCGTCTACATCCCCGCTGTCCATCATTTCAATGTAGTCGCCATACACCTTGACTCCTGGGTAGCTCTCCGCCGCCATGGCCTGCTTGGCAGGGTCGGCGTCTGTGACCGCACCAATTTCCATGTTGGGAACCAGCCCCTCGGTGATGAACCGGGCGTAGGCCCCTCCCTGCTGTCCCAGGCCGATAATGCCGAGCCGTACTTTTCGTGTCACTTGAATCAGTCCTTTGCATCGTGGAACAAATACTTGTGTTGCCTTGCCTGGCGGTGTGGGGCGGCGCCTAGAACAGGTTCGCGAATCCCATCGCAATGAGGTTCCGGCGCGAAGTTTCCAGCGCCTCCCACACGGTGCGCCCGTAGAGTTCGTCCTGCTCCACGAGCAGGTACTGCGCCCCGGCTGCGAGGGAATGCTCAATGATGGAGGGGAAGTCCAGGTTGCCTTCGCCGACCTCGGCGAACTGGACAATATCCCTGAATGCACTCATGAACCCGGCCATGTCGCCGGAATCCAGCAGGCCAAATGCCTCCTCCGGCATCATCCCGATCCGATAGTCCTTCAAGTGCACCATCGCGGTGTTCCCGGCATACTTGTCCAGTGTCCGCACCGGGTCCAGCCCGCCTCGCGCCACCCAATGGACGTCAATCTCCAAGCCCATGGCCGGCGAGTTCTCGTTGATGATGTCGAGCAGGTATTTGCCGTCAAACTTGGCAAACTCAATGTGGTGGTTGTGATAGTAGAGTTTGATGCCCTCTTCCTGCAGCCGTTCCGCATACCCGTTGGTTTCCTTGGCGAACTCAACCACCGCGTCAAGGTTCCTCATGGCAGCAAATGGCATCATGCCGATGCGCAGCAGCTTCGTGTCAAGGCGCTTGGCGTCGTCAATGATCTTCTCGAAGTCGTCTTTCAGGGATTCGCCGGGCCTTCCGACGGGCTTTTCCATCATGACGGACAGCGACGCCACATCAACGCCAAGTTCCGCCTGGGCCTGCTCCAGCTCGCCAACGTTTTTTGCGTCCATGGGGATCTGGGAGACCTCCACTGAGTTGTATCCGAGCTCGCTGACCTTGCGGAGCGTCTCAAATGCGCCAATCTCCGCAAAACTGTCCTTGAGCATCATTGCCTGAACACCGATTTTTGCCATGGTTTTCCTTTCGTTGCGGATGCCGTGCCAGCGCCGCTCGAAGCGGCCGGTGCAGCAGCCCTGCTGTCTTTGACGCTTGGTGGGGCTAGGACACCGCGGCGAGGCGCCCGGGGAAGCTCTGTGCGTACACGTCCTTGATGATCCGCAGTGTCTTGAGTGCTTCAGCAGGGTCAATCCAGAATGGCCCGGACTGTCCCAGCTGGGAGTAAAAGTCTTCGATGAGCAGTTGGTGGGAGACACCCCAGTAGTCTCGCCCGCCGGACGCGGCCTTGCGCTCCCGGACAATTTCCACCCGCCCGTCTTCGTGTTCAATGGTCAAGTCCCCGCGCAGGTGCAGTGTGGCCTTCTCCGCAACAATGTCCACTGTGACTGGCGCATTGACGGGATTTGCCAGCGTGGCATAGAAGACGCTGCGGGCACCATTGGCATGGACCATGGCAATCTCCGCGGTGTCCTCCACGTCAATGGTTTCGCCCAGCGTGTGGGTTGCCGCGCTGCCGGCCACGGTTGTTACGTCGCCCAGGATCCACTGCAGCAGGTCAAGGGTGTGGATGGCCTGGTTCATCAACAGCCCTCCTCCCCCACCTTGCCAGCTTCCACGCCAGGGACGGTTGAGGTAGTACTCGCGCGTGCGGTTCCACATGACCGTTCCGGAGCCGCCCAGCACGGCGCCAAATTCACCGGCTGCCAGCCGGCCGGCCATGGCCGCCACCGCATGGTTGTACCGGTTTTGGAAGCAGATGCCAATGCGCGCCGAACTTGCGGCAGCGGCGGCCGCCAACCGTTCCCCGTCAGCCAACGTGCTGGCCAGAGGCTTCTCGCTGATGACATTGACGCCGCGTTCAAGAGCTGCGATGGCCGGGTCTGCGTGCTGGTTGTGCGGCGTGCAGACGTGCACAACGTCCGGGCGCACTTCCTCGAGCAGCCTCACCACCTCGCTGTATCCGGGTACACCGTGGGCCTGCGATGCCGCGGCCAGGCGGCCCGGGTCGGTGTCGCACACGGCCACAAGTTCCGCCCCGTCGATGGCCGCCACGGCATCAAAATGCACGCTGGAGACGTCACCGCATCCAATGATCGCTACCTTGGGCATGCTGCTCCTCTTGTCTGGCTCATGGCCGCTAAAAATTCTTTGTGCCTGCCTTAGGCCAGCGTGACGCCGGCGGCGTCGGTCGCGGACCGGAAGGCGCGGGCGGCAACACCAAACTCTGCCGGGCCGGAGAATCCGCCGAGCTCATTCTGGACTGCCAGATGCGGTTCCAGGGACGCGAAGCCAACGTAGCCGTCCTGGCGAAGAGCCGACAGCGTTTCCATCAACTGGCCGTCACCGGCCCCGGTGGGCACCACCTGGCCAGTGGCGGCAACGGCATCCTTCACCTGCAGGTATTCAAGGTAGGGACGGATTTTCGCGTAGCCGTCGGTGTAGGGCTGGACGCCCACCTGGACGAAGTTGGCGTTGTCCCAGGCAGCTCGCAGCGCGGGTGAGTTGACCGTTTCAAGGATGTCCAGGACACGGTCGGGAGTGTCTCCGTATATGTCCTTTTCGTTCTCGTGGATCAGCATGACTCCGGACTCTTCGGCCAGGCCGGCCAGCAGCGACATGCGTTCCATGACGGCCCCCCGGATGCTCTCGGGGGTTTGGTCCGCCGACCGGAAGAAGGAGAACATGCGGATGTACTTGGTGTCGAGGGCCTTGGCCACCTCGATAATGCGGCGCAGGCGTTCCACTTCATGCTCTGCCGGCAGGGAGATGTCCACCTTGCCGATGGGGCTGGCCACCGCGGAAACCTTCATCCCCGTCTCATCGAGGATCGCCCTGAGGTCGGACACCTGGGCGTCGGTGAGTTCTGCGACGTTGGTTCCCCACGCACTGCGAACCTCAATGTGTGAAGCACCCAGGGCCAAGAGCACCGCTGCCTGAATCTTGGGGTCGGGATCAATCTCGTCGCCGAATCCGGACAGGGTCCACACGGGGTTTTGGGCAATGGACATCAGGGCCTCCACAATTAGGTTCTTCTGGCAACGTCGTCAGAATGCGCGTTCAAACGGTGACTCGCATCACCATCGATGTGTAGACAAGCATATCGTCCAGGCCGCACCTTGACAACCGATTGCCAAATTTGGCGACCGAAGTGGGCATCCACCGGAACGAGCCCTTGACGCAATGGCGGGGCCTTCAGCCGATCCCGCCGGCCCGGGCCGAGGGCGCCACCCCCGTGGACTCGCGGACGGTCAGGTACGTTGGCAACTGGGACACCTGCCGTTCGGCGGCCGGATCGCCGCCCAATCTCTTCAACAGCATGCTGGTGGCAACCCTCGCAGCCTGTTCAATGGGCGCTGTAATGGTGGTCAATGGAGGGTTGCAGAAGTCGGCCCCAAAGATGTCGTCGAACCCCACAATGCTCACGTCCTCCGGCACCTTGACCCCGCGTGTCAGCAAGCGCCGCAGCATGCCAATGGCAAGCAGGTCATTGAAGGCAAGGCAAGCCGTTGCCCGGCTGGTGATCAGCGCATCCGCAGCCGCGGCACCGGATGTTTGCTTGGGGGAATACGGGCCCAGGCGTACGGCCTCGACCTGATGCTCCCGTGCGGCTTCCTCAAATACCTGCCAGCGCCACTGGCTGGACCAGGAATGCGCCGGGCCTGAAACATAGGCAATTCGACGGTGGTCCAACGACACCAGGTGCTGGAATGCCTGCTGGACGCCAAAGCTGGGATCAATCAGGACGGCCGGAACGTCGGCATCATTGCGGTTCAGCGCAACAAGTGGAACCTGGCTTGCAGCCATGGCCAGGGAATCCGTCGAGAGCCTGGATGCCGCCAGGATTACACCCTGGGAGGACGACATCATGCTGTTCAGTGCAGCCTGCTCCAGGTCGGCAGACTCCTCAGTGTTGACCAAAAGCTGAATATAGCCTGCCGCTTTCAACTGCTCCTGGGTCCCATGGATGATGTCGAAGTAGAAGGGGTTGGCAATGTCAGGGACCAGGAGCGCGACGGCCCGAGGCCTGGCTACAGAAGCAGCAACGGGGGGCTTGTCCGCCCCGTAACCCAACTGCCGGGCGGCCTCCATGACGGCAGCCGCCGTCTTGGGGCTGATGCGACCGGGGTTGGACAGAACCCGCGAAACAGTCGAAGTGGCCACCCCGGCAACGTTGGCAACATCCCGCAGGGTCACCTTGCCACCCTCAGGGCCCACCCGACCACCCTGCGGCACGTATTCAGACGCCATGCAACCCAGCCTCCATCAGCCTTACACCCTTGAATTCCTCCCACCATAAACCTTTTGGCAATTTTTTGGCAACTGATTGCATGGCACTTGCCAGCACTATAGAGTCTGAGCAACGGCCCCGGCCTATGACTCACATCACGTGCAAGAAGTTTCATTGTTCAAGGAGGAACCACATGGAAATCACACGGAAGAACTTTCTGATCGGCGGGGGCATGGGTGCACTGGCACTCGCCCTCGCGGCCTGCAGCGGAAACTCGACGGAGGGTTCGGGCACCAACGGTGCAGTGGACGGAGCAGGCAAGACCCTCACGGTGCTGTTCAGCACCAAACCCCAGTACCCGGATGAGCAAAAGGCCTGGTTCGCAAAAACAGCAGAAGACTTCAAGACGTTGACGGGCGCCACCGTGCAGTGGGAAACCTTCCCCACTGCAAATGATGAAATGACGCGAATCCAGACCTCCGTTGTCTCCGGCACCGGCCCGGACGTCTATGGGCTGGGCACCACTTTCACGCCCACCGCATATTCAACCGGGGCCTTTGTGAAGCTCGGCGACGACGAATGGAAGAAGATTGGCGGAAAAGACAAGTTCGTTCCCGCCACCTTGGGAATCTCGGGCCCCGACAAGGACAACCTCATCGGAATCCCGTTTGTGAGCCGGCCGTTCGTCATGGCCTACAACACCGAGCTTCTTGCCAAGGCCGGCATTGAGAAGCCCGCCACCACCTGGGACGAGTTTGCAGAACACGGCAAGAAGATGACCGAGGGCGATGTGTACGGCCTGGCCATCGCGTACAAGGACAACTTCGATCCCTGGAAGTTTATCTGGGGGATGTCCGTCCAGAACGGCAATCCAATCATTGACGGGAAGACGGCACGTGTGGATGACCCCACAGTCGCCAACGCCTATGACGCCTACTTTGGCTGGATGACCAACGACAAGATCGTGGACCCGGCGGCCGTCGGCTGGGGCAACGCGCAGGCCGTGGCCGCCTTCGCCGCGGGCAAGGCCGGCTACCTGCCGATGACCTCGCCGCTGAGCATCCCGACCCTCGACAAGTCTGATGTCAAGGGAAAGTACCAGTACGCCCTGCTGCCGATGGTCCCTCCCGGTGAGACGGCTCGCCCCTCCGACGGCGTCGAAGCTGCCAGCATCCTCTCCGGCGACAACCTGGTCGTTGCCGACTACTCTCCCAACAAGGATCTGGCCTTCGCATTCATCAAGATGATCACCGACAAGGATGCCCAGTCGGAGTACTACAAGATCTTCGGCGAAATGCCCACCAATGTGGAGGCTGCCGAGGCCCTGCAGTCCGACCCCCTCGTTGCCCCGGCCCTCGAGGCCGCCGCAAAGTCGGTCGCGACTCCCTTCAGCGGCGCATGGGGAGACGTTCAGCTGGCATTGACCAACGTGGCTGTCCAGAGCATTCCGGACCTGTCCGCGGGATCGGTCAGCGCAGCCGACCTTTCCGCCCGCCTCAAGGACGCACAGTCCAAGTCCCAGGCCGCCCTGGACCGGGCCAAATAAAATCTGCTGAAAGATTCACACCATGCCTAGCAAGAACGCCGGGAATACCCTGCAGGACGAGTCAACCCGTCCTGCAGGGGGACAATCCCCACTGAAAACGAAGAAGCGCAAGGGGGTTACGGAGCGCAACCGGCCGTTGTGGATGCTCACCCCTGGCGGCTTCCTCATTACCGTCATCATCCTGATACCGCTTGCGTTGGCCTTGTACATGTCGGTCATCGACCTTGACCAGTACACGCTCCGCAAATGGCTGACCACTCCGTTTGTCGGATTGGACAACTACATCGAGGCGATTACAAAAACTGATCTCCTTCGGTCGATCTGGATCAGTATTTCCTTCGCTGTCCTGTCAACGATAATTACCGTTCCACTTGGTGTTGCCGCAGCAGTCGTCACACAGAATCCCTATCGCGGCCGGGCCATTGTCAGGGCAGTGTTCCTCATTCCCTACGTCCTGCCGTCCTTCGTCGTGGCAACTGTTTGGCGCACCATGCTTCAGCCCGACGGCATCGTCAACAGCGTCCTCAACAATGTGGGCATTGATCCGGCATTGTGGCTCAACGGCCCCATGTCCTACTGGACGCTGGTAGGCGTTGAAATTTGGGCCGCATGGCCGTTCATCTACTTGCTGGCACTGGCCGGGCTCCAGTCCGTGGACATGGAAGTCCACGAGGCAGCCGCCATCGACGGGGCCCTGTGGTGGCGGAAACTGCGTGAAGTCATTTTCCCCTATTTGAAGGGACCGGTCGCCCTGGCCTTTCTGCTGGGAACCTTGAACCACATCAACAACTTCACCCTCCCTTACGTCCTCTTTGGTGCTCCGGCGCCTGCCGATGTGAACGTACTGCCCATCCTCGTATATGTGACGAGCTTCCAGAGCTTCCGTTTCGGCCTCAGTGCGGCCATGGCAGTCGTTTCCTTGATCCTCATAGCCATACCGCTGTTCATCTACCTGCGGGCCGTCAAGCTCGACGTCTCTGACGAAGGAGGAAAGAAGTGAGCACCCAATCGCTGACACGAGGCTCCACCCAAGCCAGAAGCAGGAACCGCAGGAGCCGCAATTCTGAAGTAACCCGGCTGATGCCGACATGGCTGATTGCCGTCCTGACGACTGTGCTGTGCATCCTGGTGCTCGTACCCATCGCCTACATCTTCCTGGCGTCGTTGAACTCTGACATAGGAGTGGCCCGGGGCGAGTTCTGGCCGAGCGAATTCTCCTTGGAGAGCTACACAAAAATCTGGAGCAGCGTCGGTCTCGGCAAGGGTATTGTCAACAGTTTGATCGTCTCCGGTGCCGTGGCCATTGTCTCCGCCCTGATAGCCATCGGCACCGCCTACGTGCTGGTCCGGTTCACGTTTTGGGGGCGGCTGACAATGCTTCGCGGTCTGCTTGGCCTCCAGAGCATCCCCGGCACGCTGATGCTCCTCCCGGTCTTCGTGCTTTTCGCATCCATCGGTTCCTGGATCGGCATCACGATCATCGGCACGTTGTGGGGCTTGTTCATCGCCTACCTGACATTTGCACTGCCGTTCTCCACCTGGGTCATGGTGACCTACTTGAGGGGCCTGCCGCGCGAACTGGAGGAGGCAGCGCGGATCGACGGGGCATCGAACGTAGGCATCCTGTTCCGGATCATCGTCCCCCTTAGCTGGCCCGGCATCGTGGTCTCAGCCATTTTTGCCTTTCTCCTCGGCTGGAACGATGTCCTCTTTGCCTCCATCTTCACCAAGCCGGACACTGCCACGGCAGCCATTGTCCTGCAGACGTTTGCCGCCAGCCAGGAAGGCGGCGCCATCCCGGTGTACAGCCAGATGATGGCGGCGGCCCTGGTCTGTGCCGCTCCCGTGGTCATCCTGTACTTCGTCTTCCAGCGCTACCTGGTGGGCGGGCTGACGGCAGGCGGCGTCAAGTAACCCAGGACCCGGCACAGCGCGCAAGCCGCAGGTTCACAAACCCGGCACCCCGCCATTCACGGCCGGGGTGCCGGGCTTTGTCGTCGGCTGCCCCGCTCCGCACCGCGACCCGTCGTGTGCGTCACCAGCTCTGCGGCAGCGGGCGGCCCTCCTCGTAGCCGGCTGCCGACTGCACGCCCACGATGGCTCGTTCGCGGAACTCCGCCAGCGAGGAGGCGCCCGCGTAGGTAAAGGAACTGCGCAGCCCGGCGGTGATCATGTCGAGCAGGTCCTCCACGCCCGGCCGGGCCGGATCCAGGTACATCTTGGACGTGGAGATGCCCTCCTCAAACAATCCCTTCCGGGCGCGCTCAAACGCGCCTTCGGCCGACGTGCGGTTCTGCACGGCCCGTGCAGAGGCCATGCCGAAGCTCTCCTTGTACTGCCGCCCGGCCGCATCCACCTGCAGGTCGCCGGGGCTTTCGTAGGTGCCGGCAAACCAGGAGCCGATCATGACCTGGCTTGCCCCGGCCGCCAGGGCCAGCGCAACATCCCTCGGGTACCTGACTCCCCCGTCGGCCCAGACGTGCGCACCCAACTCAGCGGCCGCCGTCGAACATTCAAGGACGGCGGAAAACTGGGGCCTGCCAACGGCCGTCATCATGCGCGTGGTGCACATGGCTCCGGGGCCTACGCCCACCTTGAGGATGTCGGCGCCGGCTTCCACCAGGTCCCGCACGCCGGCGGCGCTGACCACGTTGCCGGCAGCCACGGGCACGGCGGGAGACAGGGCCCTCACGGTGCGCAGGGCCGCCAGCATCTTCTCCTGGTGGCCGTGGGCGGTGTCCACCACCAGCGTGTCCACGCCGTGCTCCAGCAGGGCGGCGGCCTTCGCGCCGACGTCGCCGTTGATGCCCACGGCCACCCCGATGCGCAGGCGCCCGGCAGCGTCCAGGGCGGGGCGGTAGATGGTGGAGCGCAGCGCACCCGTGCGGGTCAGCACACCGACCACCTCACCGGCTCGGAGCACGGGCGCGTAGTCGGTCCCGGCGGAGTCCAGCACGGCGAACGCGGACCGCAGGGCCTCGTCCGTCTGGGCCTTGGCGGCGGCGAAGTCGAGGTCACCGGCGTCGGCAGCCTCCCGGATCGCATCAAAGGGATCGGCGTCCAGGGTCAGCAGGTTGGAGCGCATCACGGAAGCCAGTGAGGCGAACCGGTCCACGCCCTCGCAGTCCACTCCGCGCACCACCCCCACAAAGTCACTGCCGTCCACCACAACCACCGCATCATGGGACCGCTTGGACATGAGGTGCACGGCGTCGATGACGATGTCCCCGGCAGTCATCAGCAGCGGGGTTTCAAAGAGTGTGTCGCGGGCCTTGACCCACTCGACCACTGAGCGCAGCACTTCCAGCGGCACGTCCTGCGGCAGGATGGCCATGCCGCCGCGCCGGGCCACGGTCTCCGCCATCCGCTTGCCGGAAACGGCTGTCATGTTCGCCACCACCAGCGGGATCGTGGTGCCGGTGCCGTCGCCGCTGGACAGGTCCACATCCAGGCGCGAGGTAACGGTGGAATGGGACGGCAGCAGGAACACGTCGGAGTAGGTCAGGTCGGTGGCGGGCTGGTTCAGAAAACGCATGGCACTCCCTAACAGGTGCGGCGCTCCCGACGGCGCCGGGCTGCGCACGGGATTGAGTCTAATGCCCCGCTCGCCGCAAAAAACCGCTCATTTCGCTCATAGCCGTGGCGCGCCGCACTCTAGATTGGCTTAGAGGGCGGGTAGCTTACTAGACTTGCTGGGGATCGGGGTTTGTTGGACTCCGGACACATATCGAATAGGCTACGCAAGTTTGTGCCGACAGCATCCACGCAATGACCGGGTGCCGCCGCCTTGCGCAACCTTGTACAGCGGGCAACCAGAACTCATGGAAGAGGCGTAATACACGTGCCAGAGCAATCCATCCACCGTCTACCCGAAGAATTTGGCGGCAACGAGTGGCTCGTCGATGAACTGTATGAGCGCTACAAGAGCGATAAAAACTCAGTGGACACGAAGTGGTGGCCACTGTTTGAGGGTTTCGCGGCCGATGATGCAGCCGGCAACGGCCGCCACGCCGCATCCCCCATTACCGCCCAGATCCCGGTAGTCGCAGCCCCCGCCCCCGTCGCGGCCGCTCCCGCAGCACCCGTTGTGCCTGTCCCCACCACGACGGCGGCCCCCGCCGCCGCTGCACCGGCGGCTGCCGCTGCGGCCCCCAAGGCACCGGCCGCGCCGCGCCCGCCCGCCCCGGCCAAGGATGCTGCCCGCACGGGCACCACCCCGATCCCGGCGCAGCTGCCCAAGACCGCCAAGGACAAGTCCGTCCCGGAAGAAGCGGTCAAGACCGTCCTGCGCGGCCCTGCCAAGGCCATTGCCGCGAACATGATCAGCAGCCTGGAAGTCCCCACGGCCACCAGTGTGCGCGCCATCCCGGCGAAACTGCTCATTGACAACCGCGTCGTGATCAACTCCAACCTGGCCCGCGCCCGCGGCGGCAAGGTCTCCTTCACGCACCTGATCGGCTACGCCGTCATCAAGGCCCTGGCCGCCTTCCCCTCGATGAACGTCTACTACGACGAGATCGACGGCAAGCCCGTTGCCGTCCAGCCTCCCCACGTGAACTTCGGCATCGCCATTGACATGCCCAAGCCGGACGGCACGCGCCTGCTCATGGTGCCGAACATCAAGCGCGCCGAGACCCTGAACTTTGCCGAGTTCTGGCGCACCTACGAGGACCTGATCAAGCGCGCCCGCGCCGGCAAGCTCACGGCTGACGACCACTCCGGCACCACTGTCTCGCTGACCAACCCCGGCGGCATCGGCACCGTGCACTCCGTGCCGCGCCTGTCCAAGGGCCAGGCCGCCATCATCGGCGTCGGCTCGCTGGACTACCCGGCCGAGTACCAGGGCGCCAGCCCCAAGATCATCGCCCAGAACGCCGTCTCCAAGATCCTCACGCTGACCTCCACCTATGACCACCGCGTCATCCAGGGTGCCGGCTCCGGCGAGTTCCTGAAGAAGGTCAACCAGCTCCTGCTCGGTGCCGAGAACTTCTACGACGAGATCTTCGAATCCCTGCGCATCCCGTACGAGCCCGTCCGCTGGAGCCTTGACCTGCAGGTCGACCCGGCAGACGAGATCAACAAGGTTGCCCGCATCCAGCAGTTGATCCACTCCTACCGTGTGCGCGGCCACCTCATGGCCGACACCGACCCGCTGGAATACGTCCAGCGCAAGCACCCCGACCTGGACGTGCTCACCTACGGCCTGACCCTTTGGGACCTGGACCGCGAATGGCCCACCGGCGGATTCGGCGGCAAGGCCAAGCTGCTGCTGCGCGACATCCTCGGCGTGCTGCGCGACGCATACTGCCGCACAACCGGCGTCGAGTACATGCACATCCAGGAACCCGAGCAGCGTGAATGGTTCCAGAACGAGCTGGAGCACCCCTACTCCAAGCCGAGCCGCGAAGAGCAGCTGCGCATCGTCTCCAAGCTGAACTCCGCGGAGGCGTTTGAGACGTTTTTGCAGACCAAGTTCGTCGGCCAGAAGCGCTTCTCCCTCGAGGGCGGCGAGTCCCTGATCCCGCTGCTGGACTCCATCATTTCCGATGCAGCCGACGACGGCCTCGACGAGGTCGCCATTGGCATGGCGCACCGCGGCCGCCTGAACGTGCTGACAAACATCGCCGGCAAGACCTATGCGCAGGTCTTCCGCGAGTTCGAGGGCACGCAGGATTCCCGCAGCGTCCAGGGCTCCGGCGACGTCAAGTACCACCTGGGCACGGAGGGCACATTCACCTCCGACGCCGGCAACGAGACCAAGGTCTACCTCGCCGCGAACCCGTCCCACCTGGAGGCCGTCGACGGCGTACTCGAGGGCATCGTCCGCGCCAAGCAGGACCGCCTGGACCAGGGCGAGAACTTCCCCGTGCTGCCCATCATGGTGCACGGCGACGCCGCCTTCGCAGGGCAGGGCGTTGTTGCGGAGACGCTCAACCTCTCCCAGCTGCGCGGCTACCGCACCGGCGGCACCATCCACGTCGTTGTCAACAACCAGGTGGGCTTCACCACCGCCCCGTCGTCCTCACGTTCCTCGGTGTACTCCACCGACGTCGCGAAGATGATCCAGGCACCGGTGTTCCACGTGAACGGCGACGACCCCGAAGCAGTTGTGCGCGCCGCCCAGCTGGCGTACCAGTTCCAGCAGCGCTTCCGCAAGGACGTTGTCATCGACCTGGTCTGCTACCGCCGCCGAGGCCACAACGAGGGCGATGACCCCTCGATGACGCAGCCGCTCATGTACAACCTGATCGAGGCCAAGCGCTCGGTGCGCCGCCTGTACACCGAGGCCCTGATCGGCCGCGGCGACATCACCGAAGACGAAGCCACGCAGCTGCTGCGCGACTACCAGGAGCGCCTCGAGCGCGTCTTCGCCGAGACGCACGCGGCCCAGACCTCGCCGATCCCGATCGTCACCAAGGATTCCCAGGCCGTCTCCGGCCTGGAACGCCCCATCGCCCAGCAGGGCGACACCGGCGTCAACGATCCCCAGGTCACAGCGATCAGCGCGGACACCCTGGCCCGCATCGGCGATGCCCACCTGGCCATCCCCGAGGGCTTCGACGTCCACCACAAGCTCAAGCCGCTGCTGGAAAAGCGTGCCGCAATGTCACGTGAAGGCGGCATCGACTGGGGCTTTGGCGAACTCAGCGCCTTCGGTTCGCTGCTCCTGGAGGGTGTCCCGGTCCGCATGGCCGGCCAGGACTCCCGCCGCGGCACGTTCGTGCAGCGCCACGCAGTCTTCCACGACCGCACCAACGGCGACGTCTGGACCCCGCTGACCGAGCTCGGCGAGGACCAGGCCAAGCTGTGGATCTACGATTCGCTGCTCAGCGAATACGCCGCCATGGCGTTTGAGTATGGCTACTCGGTGGAGCGCCCCGACGCCCTCGTTGTCTGGGAAGCCCAGTTCGGCGACTTCGTCAACGGTGCACAGACCGTCATCGATGAGTTCGTTTCCTCGGCAGAGCAGAAGTGGGGACAGCACTCCTCCCTCGTGTTGATGCTGCCGCACGGCTACGAAGGCCAGGGTCCCGACCACTCCTCCGCCCGCATCGAGCGCTTCCTGCAGATGTGTGCCGAGGAAAACATGATCGTGGCCAACCCCACCACACCGGCATCGCACTTCCACCTGCTGCGCCGCCAGGCCTACCGCCGCCCGCGGAAGCCGCTGATCATCTTCACCCCGAAGCAGCTGCTGCGCCTGAAGGCCGCCGCGTCCGCTGTTGAGGACTTCACGCAGGGCGGCTTCCGCCCCGTGATCGGTGAGCATGCAGCGTTGGAGCCCAACGCCGTCGACCGCGTCATTTTGGTCTCCGGCCGCCTGTACTACGACCTGATCGCAGCCCGCGACAAGGCCGCGGACAGCAAGGTTGCCATCATCCGCGTGGAGCAGCTGTACCCGCTGCCTCTGGAGGAGATCAAGGCCGAGCTGGCCAAGTACCCCAACGCGGAAATCGTGTGGGCACAGGATGAGCCCGCCAACCAGGGTCCGTGGCCGTTCATGGGCCTGAACCTGGCACCCGAGCTGGACCGGAAGCTGGGCCGCGTTTCACGCCCGGCCTCCGCGTCGACCGCGACGGGCTCGGCCAAGACGCACGCCGTCGAGCAGACCCTGCTGGTCAAGCAGGCGTTCGAGCGTAGCTAACGCACCACTGATGCCCGGTCTGCACTTTCAGGCCGGGCATCTTTTATTTCACTGTCTGTTATGCGCACAAAGAAGAGGGGAACCGTGGAGAAGCGGGAACTGCGAATAGTCGCTGTGGGAGACGAGCTGGTGGCAGGTGTGGGCGATCCCCGCGCCCTGGGTTGGCTTGGCCGGGTGCTGGCACGGACCCCGCAGGATGCCGTCACGATCGAGCCGTTTGTCCTGGCCACCCCGAGGGAGGGCACCGAGGCGCTGGCCGGCCGGTGGCTGCAGGAGGCCGGGCGCCGCTTTGACGACTTCCATGAGAACCGCCTCATCATCGGTCTCTCAGGCCGTGACATCGAGTACGGCCTGTCCACGGCCCGCAGCCGGTTGAACCTGGCCAACATCCTCGACGGCGCCACCCAGCTGAACATCCCGGTGTTCGTGGTGGGGCCGCCGCCGTCGCTCGATCCTGCGCTGAACCGGAAGCTGGCCGAACTCAACACGGCCTTCGCCGACGTCACCACACGCCGCAAGCACCACTACGTGGACACCTTCGCTCCGCTGCAGAACCACGAGCAGTGGCGCAACGACGTCGCCGCCAACGCGGGCGCCCCGGGACAGGCTGGCTACGGCCTGATGGCCTGGCTCGTGCTGCACCGCGGCTGGTTCCAGTGGCTGGAAATCCCAGAAGCCGTTTAGCCGACGCTGTCGCAGCAATGGCCGGTATTCTTCCGACCCTGTCGCAGCAATGGCTGGTTTACTCCGAACGCTCTCGCACATCCAGTGCGGGAGCGTTCGTGCGTTCCGGCCGGGCCGCGTCAGCCTCGGTGAAATCACCCCGAACGGTGATGGAATGACGCCCCAAACGCCCCAAACAGTGAAAGCGCGTCGCGGGAAGTTTCGCGATATATCTTGATCTCGGCGCCAACACGTTATATCGTGTTCTCAACAACGCGATATAACGCGTACCGAAGGAGATGAAATGAACGAGGAATCGTGGTCCATCACAGAACCACAGACACTGGAATTCAGTGGCGTGGCGGAGATCAAGGTGGCGCTCATCAAGGGCCGCTTCGACATCGTCGTCACCGAGGGAACCACCACAACCCTGGAAGTTTCCGAAATCGACGGGCAGCCCTTGGAAGTCCGCCTCAGCAACGGCACCCTGAAAGTTGAGCATTTCAACGCATCCAACTGGCTGCAGCGGCTCATCAACTTCCAGCAGTCCGCCACCGCCGTCATCAGCATCGCGGTCCCGGCCGGGGCGCTCGTCAGCGCCAGCACGGTCAGCGGCGACGGCATGGTCAGCGGAAGCGTCAAGACGACCCTGCGCACCGTCACAGGCTCACTCATGGCCGACGCCACGGAAGGCATGCTCAATATTGACACCGTCAGCGGGGAAGTCATTGCCCGCGACCACCACGGCCCCCTGGTGATCAAGAGCGTCTCCGGCGATGTCATGGCCTCGGGCGAACTCACCGACGTGCGCGCCAACACCGTTTCCGGCAACATCAGCCTGGACCTGCAGGGTGCTCCGCGGTCGCTGAGCGCCAAGTCCGTGTCCGGGGAGGTCATGGTCCGCCTCCCTGGCAACGTGGGCGTTGACGTCACCGCAACCAGTGCCTCCGGCAGCCTGCTGCTGGACCAGCAGCGCTTCACCACCGTGGGGCAGAGCACCGTGGCCTCGGCCGGGCCGGCGGAACCCCGCCTTAAAGCCAACACCGCCACCGTCTCGGGCGCAGTCTCGATCGTCCGCTCCCCCGTGGCAGGATCCGGCAACCCTTCACTGGAAAAGGAGGAGTTCTAATGCCTCCCGTCTTTGCCCACGGCGCCCTGCGCCTGTACCTGCTTGCAGTCCTTGAGCAGGGGCCACAGCACGGCTACGAGATCATCCGCGCCCTGACCGACCGCTTTGGCGGCACCTACTCCCCCAGCGCCGGGACCGTCTACCCCCGGCTGGCAAAACTGCAAGAGGAAGGCCTGCTGGAAACCACCATGGACGGCCGCCGCACCATCTACTCCCTGACCGACGCCGGACGGGCAGAGCTTGAGCTGCGCCAGAATGAGCTCAAGGAGGTGCAGGCGAACATCACCTCGTCGGTCCGCCGGCTCGCGGACGAGATCCGCAACGAGGTGCAGGACAACATGCGCACCCTGCGCGCCGAACTGGCGGCAAGCGCAGAAACGGCTCGCACCGCGGCCCGCCAGGCACCCGCGGCACCGCGCAGCCAGCCCGCCGGCACCGGGGCGCCGCTGCAGCAGGCGGAATTCCTCCTGAAGCAGTTCCGCGACGAACTCCGCGTGGAGCTGCGCGTGCAGTCCGCCAAAAACAAGCTGGACGAGAATGCCCTCGCCGCGTTCCAGGCCGCCCTGGACCACGCCACGGCCGCGGTCAAGGGCGCATTCAAGGCCTAGCCGCCGATCCCGGTTAGGTTCACATGTGCGATTTATGCGAAACTAGAGGCGGATCGGTTTTGAAGATCTTTTAGATGATTGGAGGCAGCTATGTCCAAGCGTTCGCGCAAGCGTCGGGATCGTAAGCGTGGCGGCGCTAACCACGGTAAGCGTCCCAACACTTAAGTCTTGACTTATGGTACAAAAGCCCGCACCACCGCCCGGTGGTGCGGGCTTTTGCGTGCCCGGCTGCGGAAAGTGCGCCGCCCAAAGTACGACGGCGCCACGCACCAGGCAGCGCAAGCCGCCCTCCGCTGCCCTGCTTTGGGCGCAAGAAAGCGTCCGGGCAAGCTATAGGGCGGATCGCCCGCCCGTGCGATCCGGACGCAAACGCTTGAGACGACAGCACATGCGACTTCCGCGGGCCCCCATGGTTGAAAGTGCAGCACCTGCGATGATCCCACCAGTGGTTTCATCGCAGGTGCTGCACTTTCAATCGGTCACGTCGCAACATCTGCTCTTTCAACGGGTGGCAGGGCCCGGCGACCCCAGTCTCGCGGCACGGCAGCACCGGAAGCCAACTTTGAGGGCATCGGCGCCTGCCGTCGCACTTTATGCGCGGCACCCGGCCTGGTCCAATGGCGCGGAATTGGCCCACAGGCGCCGGCCGGCAGGAGAACGCTAATATTTTCAGAGCGGCGTCCCAGCCGGGACCGCAGCTTCAAGGTGTGAGCAAGCAGGCAGGTATTAAACAAGGAAAATGGTGTTCTAAAAGATAGGCTGGAGGGGAAAGCGCCGCCCCAGTGAAAGCCGAATATGTTTGCCACCGTCCTGCTTGTCATGCTGCCGTTCGTCTGGTTCGGCATGGTCACCGCCATCTCATTCATCGAAACTCCGCTGAAATTCAAGGCTCCCGGCATGACCCACGCCCTCGGCGTCGGCATCGGGCGGCTGGTCTTCAAGGTGCTCAACATAGTGGAGGCTGCCCTGTCCGTGCTCATCATTGGCGCCTGGACGCAGCAGCAGGGGCTGGTGACGATGCCCGCCGGCATCCTTCTGGCCATCGCAGCCGCGGCCCTTGCGCTGCAGATGTTGGTTCTGCGCCCGGCCATGGGCCAGCGCACCAAGGCACTCTCGGACACCGCCCTGACCCACACGGGCAGCACCGCGGTGAAGGCCAAGGTGGCCACGGCAACCCATGTCAGCTATATCGTCTCGGAGATGCTCAAGGTGGCCGCGCTGCCGCTGGCTGGCATTCTCATCGTCCTCGAACTGGCGGCGTAGCCGGCCATGGAAGGCACAACACGGGCGGCGCGCCAACCGCTGAACTCCGGCAGAACGGCGTCGAGCCTCACCAGCTACCCAGCTGCCGCGAACCAGCACGACGGCGGCAGCTCCCCTTGCGAGGTCGGCTGCCCGCGGGCGGACATCGCCACCCGGGAGGACGTGCTGCTTCTGGTGGAGGCGTTCTATACCAAGGCGTTCCGGGACGAGCTCATTGGGCACATCTTCACGGAGGTCACGCACATGGACTTGCCGCGCCACATGCCCATCATGGCCGACTTCTGGCAGACGGTGTTGTTCAAGGCGGGGTTGTACAGCAGGAATGCGCTGAAGATCCATTTCGACATCAACGCCAAGGAACCCCTGACGCTGGATCACTTCAACCGGTGGCTGCAGCTGTGGACCAAAACGGTGGATGAACTGTTTGCCGGAGAGAAGGCCGAGATGGCCAAGGTGCAGGCCCACCTGATTGCGGGGTCGCTGCACCGGCGGGTGACGGGGCGTCCGGCGAGCCAGTACAGCACCATTTCCGTGCGCCCGGACGCATAAAGCCCCCGGGCCGGGTCCTCCAAACGCGCCCGGCCGGGGTGCCAAGCTGCAGGCGCGGCCGACGGCAGCGGGCACGCCCATGGCAGAGGGCCCAGACCGCGCCGGGCAGCAGCGGTCAGACCGAGGCGGGGCGGCCTTCGTGGAGGCGGGCCAGGATGGCAGCCTTGAGGGTTTCCGGGGCAGCCTCCTTGCAGGAGCGCTTCACCACGGAACGGATGACGCATTCGAGGTCGTACTCGTGCGAGCAGTCGGCGCAACCGTCAAGGTGGGCCTTGATCTCACCGAGGTCGTCACAGGACAGTGCACCGTCCAAGTATTCATAAATTCGCACGATGCGCTCGTCGTCGCAATCGCCCAGGCTTTGGCAGTCGCCCATGGTCATTTCTCCGTCTCAGTTAGTTGGTCGGCTTCCCTGAGGTAGCCGCGCTCCACGGCGTAGTCAGCCAACATGTCACGCAAAAGCTTCCGCCCCCGGTGCAGCCGTGACATCACGGTGCCGATGGGCGTGTTCATGATCTCAGAGATCTCCTTGTAGGCAAATCCCTCGACATCGGCAAAATACACGGCCAGCCGGAACTCCTCCGGGATGGCCTGCAGCGCATTCTTCACGTCGGAATCAGGCAGGTGGTCCAAGGCGTCGGCCTCGGCCGAACGCAGCCCCTTCGATGTGTGCGACTCCGCCCGTGCCAGCTGCCAGTCCTCAATGGTGTCCGCGTTGGACTGCAGGGGCTCGCGCTGGCGCTTGCGGTACAGGTTGATGTAAGTGTTGGTCAGAATCCGGTACAGCCAGGCCTTCAAGTTGGTGCCCGGCTTGTACTGGTGGAACGCTGAAAACGCCTTGGTGTAGGCCTCCTGGACCAGGTCCTCGGCGTCGCTGGGGTTGCGGGCCATGCGCATGGCGGCCGAATACAGCTGGTCAACGTACACCATGGCGTCACGCTCAAAACGTGCACGCCTGGCTTCAGTGGTCTCGTTGGCAACATCAACGCCGGCAACGTCCGTGACCACAACGGCCGGTTCGGTGCTGACAGTTTGCTCAGGCTCGGAAATGTTCATCACCTTCGAGTCTATGCTCACCTGCAGCTGGAAGCCCGCTGCGGGCGCGGCCTGTGGGCTCAGTGTCTGCATTGGCGTTCCTTTCCATGGCATGGTGCGTCCCTTGGATGCCCGCTTCGCAAGGCACCGCTAATGATGCAAACCGGCCGGCGCCGTCGGATATTCCGCAAACACGGCACCAAGGTGGGAGACTTGTACACAGCAAGAGCCTTCCGCAGCCCGGCTGCCGCCACCGCCGGAAGGCAACGAGCACCATACAGGAGGCTTCCTTGACCATTGTCCGCGCCCTTGCCCGCCCCATGCTGGCGTCCTCGTTCATCCTTTCCGGCATCGACCGGCTGCGCAATGCCGAGCAAACCGCGGTCTCGCTGGGACCGGTCCTGCGCCCGCTGGGTGCCGCCCTGCCCGTGGAGACGAGCCAGAAGAACCTGGCCCGCGTGATTGCCGGCACGCAGGTGGGTGCCGGCGTGCTGCTGGCCACCGGGAAGTTCGCGCGGCCCGCCGCCGTGGTGCTGGCGCTGACCGCCGGCCTGAACACGGTGGCCGAGTACCGCAACGCGGACCAGTCCACCAAGGAAAACCGCGCCCACCGCCGCAACCAGCTGGGCAAGAACATCGGCCTGATCGGCGGTGCGCTGCTGGCCAGCGTTGACACTGCCGGGCGCCCCGGCCTGGCCTGGCGTTCCGAGAAGCTCGTTGAGGCCGGCAAGAAGAACACCAAGAAGCAGTTGCAGAATGCGGACAAGCAGGTCCGCGCCCTCGCCCACGACGTGACAGGACAGTAACAACACATGACCGCCCATTGGCCCGCACCCTTCTCCGCCACCCCCCTGGACGCCACCGTCACCATCCCCGCGTCCAAGTCGCTGACCAACCGGTACCTTGTCCTCGCAGCCATTGCCGACGGTGAATCCCGCCTCCGCGCCCCGCTGCAGTCCCGCGATTCGGACCTCATGATCGGTGCGCTGCGCGCCCTCGGCGCCGGCATCACCGAGATGCCGGGCGCAGGAGACGTCCCAGACCTGGTGGTCACGCCCATCCCGGCCGGCTTCACCGCCCCCGCGGGCCTCACCGTTGACTGCGGGCTTGCCGGCACGGTCATGCGCTTTGTCCCGCCGCTGGCCGCGCTGGTCTCCGGGGCCGTGAAGTTCGACGGCGACCCCGCGGCCCTGGTGCGCCCCATGGCTCCCATTGTGGCTGCGCTGGAGGGGCTCCGCGTGCGGGTCGAAGACGCGGAAGACGGCTTCCTGCCGTTCACCGTCCACGGCACCGGCTCCGTGGACGGCGGCCATGTGCAGGTCGACGCCGGCGGCTCCTCGCAGTTCATCTCCGCGATCCTGCTGGTTGCGGCCCGTTTTAACACACCCCTGCACCTGGAGCACGTGGGCGAGTCCGTGCCCAGCGTGGACCACATCTCCATGACGGTGGAGGTGCTTCGTTCCCTCGGCGTCGTGGTGGATGACTCCACTCCGCTGAACTGGATCGTGACGCCCGGCCCCGTCGCCGCGTTTGATGTGTCCCTGGAGCAGGACCTCTCCAACGCCGGCCCGTTCCTCGCGGCTGCCCTCGCCACGCGCGGAACCGTCCGCATCCCGAACTGGCCGTCCAACACCACCCAGGTGGGCGACAAGTGGCGTGAGATCCTCCCCCAGTTCGGCGCAACGGTCACCCTGGAGGACGGCATCCTGACTGTCACCGGCGGCCCCGAGATCCTCGGCGTCGACATTTCCGACACCTCGGAGCTGGCCCCCTCCACGGCCGCCATCGCCGCCCTGGCCTCGACGCCGTCGCAGCTGCGCGGCATCTCCCACCTGCGCGGGCACGAGACCGACCGCCTCGCCGCGCTCGTGGCGGAGATCAACGCACTGGGCGGCAACGCCGTCGAGACCGAGGACGGGCTCATCATCAACCCTGCCCCCCTGCACGGCGGGGTGTTCCACAGCTACCATGACCACCGCATGGCCACGGCCGGCGCCATCATTGGACTGGCCGTGCCCGGCGTCGAGGTTGAGAACATCGCCACCACCGCCAAGACCATGCCGGCCTTCCCTGCCATGTGGGCGGCCATGGTGGCCCAGACCGCCGAACCGTCATCAAGTGCGGACAACGCTTCGGCGGTTGAAGCCGGGGCATAGGCGCATGGCACGAGATTACAGCAACTGGGACGAATCCGATGTCCGCGTCCGGGCCAACAAGAAGGGCAGCCGGCCGCGAACCAAGGACCGGCCCGCCCATGACGACGCGGTTATTGGCCGGATCATCACGGTGGACCGGGGGCGCTACACCGCCATCGTCGACGAGGACTTGTCCACCGAGCGCACCCTGATCGCCGCCCGGGCCAGGGAACTGCGGCGCAACCCCGTGGTGGCCGGCGACTTTGTGGCGCTCGTCGGGGACACCTCCGGCAAGCCCGACACCCTGGCCCGGCTGGTCCGGGTCGAGGAGCGCCGCACGCTGCTGCGCCGCAGCGCCGACGACACCGACCCCGTGGAGCGGGTGGTGGTGGCCAACGCCGACCAGCTGGTCATCGTGGTGGCCGCCGCCAACCCGGAGCCGCGCACCGGCTTCATCGACCGCGCCCTCGTGGCCGCCTACGATTCCGGCATCGAGCCGCTGCTGCTGATCACCAAGACGGACATCAAGGACCCCGCCGAGCTGCTCGCCAACTACGAGCACCTGGACATGACGGTCATCATCAGCCGCACGGCCGCGGACGGCGCCTCCGGCATTGACGCCCGCTCCGACGACGGCGACTCCGCCCTCCTGGCCGGGGGCGCCGTCGAGCAGCTGCACGGCTATCTCGATGGGAAGGTTTCCGTGCTGGTGGGGCACTCCGGCGTCGGCAAGTCCACCATGGTCAACGCCCTGACAGGTTCCCAGCGCGCCACCGGCGGCGTCAATGCCGTCACCGGCCGCGGGCGGCACACGTCCTCGTCCGCGCTGGCGCTGCAGCTGCAGGACGGCCTGCCGGGGTCTTGGATCATCGACACCCCCGGCATCCGATCCTTCGGCTTGGCGCATGTTGACGCCGACCGGATCCTGCAGGCCTTCCCGGACCTGGCCCCGGGCGCCGAGAACTGCGAACGCGGCTGCAAGCATGACAGCGCCGCCGTGAACTGCGGACTGGATCCGTGGGTTGCCGAGGGAAGCGCGGGCGACGCCGGCCCGGCCCGCCTGGCGTCGCTGCGCCGCCTCCTCGGCACCAGCGACCGCACCGAAGGCCGCGCGGCTGAGAAGGAGCTCGGCGTCACCGACTGACCCCGACGGCGCCCGGCCCGCCCTGCTCCTGCGCTCGGTCACGGACAAACGATGCGCCACTCTTGGGCTGCGCGTGGTTGTGCCCAAACCACGCGCAGGAGCGGGAGTCCGTCACGGACCAGCTTGCGCAGGCAGGGCCGTGGTCAACGGCAGGCCGCGGTCAAAGCCCCTCCCTTGGGTCCTATGCGCACAGTTGGGTGGCCATCTGGCGCATACCCAAACACGGCTTTGGCCATGCGCACGGTTCGGGGTGGCATCGGGCGCAGCTCCTTCACTGGCGCCACGTTGGGAGGTGAATCTTGCGCATACCCAAACACGGGCTTGGCCATGCGCACGGTGCCGGCCCGTCGCTGCGCATAAGGTCGTTGGGGAGTGGCCCTGCCCGAACCCGGGCCCAATCCGCGATAGCGTAATCACCATGACCATCGAACCCCAGACGTACAACGACGACCTCCGCCTCGCCCACGTGCTCGCGGACAGCGTGGATTCCCTGACCATGTCCCGCTTCAAGGCCCTCGACCTGGCCATCGAAACCAAGCCGGACCTGACCCCGGTCACGGACGCCGACAAGGCCGCCGAGGAATCCATCCGCAGCCAGCTCGCCCGCGTCCGCCCGCGCGACGCCGTCCTGGGCGAGGAGTTCGGCAGCAGCGGGCACGGCACGCGCCGCTGGATCATCGACCCCATCGACGGCACCAAGAACTTTGTCCGCGGCGTCCCCGTCTGGGCCACGCTGATCGCACTCGTGGACGACGGCGTTCCCGTTGTTGGGCTCGTCAGCGCACCCGCACTGGGCAAGCGCTGGTGGGCGGCCCAGGGCACCGGCGCCTACATGGGCAAGTCCCTCGCCTCCGCCACCCGCATCCGCGTCTCCAACGTCACGGAGCTCAAGGACGCCTCCATGTCATATTCCTCCATGACCGGATGGAAGGAGCGCGGCAACCGCGATGACTTCATCGCACTGACCGACGACGTCTGGCGCACCCGCGCGTACGGCGACTTCTGGTCGTACTGCATGGTCGCCGAGGGCAGCGTGGACATTGCCTGCGAGCCGGAGCTCAACCTCTACGACATGGCCGCCCTGGTCCCGATCGTGCAGGAGGCCGGCGGCCGTTTCACCTCGCTCGACGGCGTCGACGGCCCCTACGGCGGCAACGCCCTGGCCACCAACTCCATCCTGCACACGGAGGTGCTGCAGCGCCTGAACCCCAGCTGGGACGACCTCCTCAGCTGATGCCCACACCCTCCCCAACCAGGTAGAAGCACAGGTGGGTTAAGTGCGACGGCGGACTCCCGCCGTCGCACTTGTTCGTTGCCCTGCGCCGCGGCCAGGCCAGGTGACGACACACGGCGTAACAAATGCACATGTCAAAAAGTTGGGCTAATCTCTTGTGCATAGGTCACGAGTGCCAGCGCTAAACCCCGGTTTGCTGGCCGGCAACCCTCCTTTCGCGGCGGGGTGCCCCGGGTGACGACCTGGCCAGGCCGGAGCGGTCTTGGCAAGCGCGGACTCCTTGGCACCCAAGGGTCCTTCGTCGAAGGAACTACTCATGAGCTCTGCCCTGTTGGAATCAGCCACCCTGAAATTGTCCGGACTTGCCGCCGACCCCCTGCTGCCGGTTGTCGGTGCGGAACTGCCCGCGCCCCTCATCACCGGCGGGCATGTGCGCTATGCAAACCTGGATTACGCCGCCTCGGCCCCGGCCGTGGAAGAGGTGGCCGCACACCTGAATGAGGTGCTGCCCTACTACGCCAGCGTGCACCGGGGGGCCGGATACGCTTCCCAGGTGAGCACCTCGGTGTACGAGAACGCCCGCACCATCGTGGCCAAGTTTGTGGGCGCCCGCGCAGACGACACCGTCATTTTCACGCGCAACACCACCGACTCCCTGAACCTCCTGGCCGGCTGCGTCGAATCCATCCTGAAGCAGCGCGGCTTCACCGAGGGCCGCTCCAACGCCCACGGTGAGGTGCTCTACCTGGACATCGAGCACCACGCGAACCTCCTCCCGTGGCAGGCGCTCCCGCACAGGTCAGTGGTTGCCGCCGGCTCCATCGCCTCGACCCTGGCCCGCGTGGAAACGCAGCTGCGCGCCGGGAACGTGGTGCTGCTGGCCGTCACCGGCGCCTCCAATGTCACGGGCGAGGTCCTGCCCGTGGCCGAGCTTGCCGCGCTGGCGCACAAGCACGGCGCCCGGATCGTGGTTGACGCCGCGCAACTCGCCCCGCACCGCCGCATCGACCTGGCCTCGAGCGGCATCGACTACCTGGCTTTCTCCGGCCACAAGCTCTACGCCCCCTTTGGTGCAGGCGTCCTGGTGGGCCGCCCCGACTGGCTCGACGCCGGGGCCCCGCACCTGGCCGGCGGCGGCGCCGTGAAGGAGGTCCGCCTCGAGTCGACCAGCTGGACCGAGGGACCGGCCCGCCACGAGGCCGGCTCCCCCAACGTGCTGGGCGCCGCCACACTGGCCCGGGCCGCCGAGGTCCTCGCCGGGCTGGACGCCGCGCAGTGGCACGAGCACGAGCAGCAGCTTCGCAGGCACCTGGTGGACGGGCTCGCCGCGCTCGACGGTGCCAGCGTCCATGAGTTGTTCAACGACGGCGCCGACTACGCAGATTGCGGCAGCATCGGCGTAGTCAACTTCTCGGTCACCGGATACGACGCCGGACTGGTCGCCGCCTACCTCTCCGCCGAACACGGTGTGGGCGTGCGCGACGGCAAGTTCTGCGCCCACCCGCTGCTCAACCGGCTGGGCCTGCCGGCCGGTTCGCTGCGGGCCAGCTTCGGCGTGGGCTCGCGGCTGGAGGATGCCCAGCGCCTGATCGACGGCGTGGCCGCACTGCTGCGCGACGGCCTCGGCTGGGATTACGTTGTGGACGCCGGCCGGTGGGTCCCCGCCAACGACACCCGCAGCTACCCCGACTGGGCACCCAACACCCCGGGGACAGCCGGCGCAGCCCCCTGCGCCACCGACTAGTCCACGCCCCTCCCTTCGACGCCATCGCACCAATGACCGCTTTTCGGCCATCCCTGTCGCACCAATGACGGATTTTCGGCCAGCCCTGTCGCACCTCGGTGCGGCGGGGTGTGCCACAGCCAAGCACTGCGTCTTGCGTACTGCGATGGGGTTTCGAGAAATCCAGCCATTGCTGCGATGGCGTCGCGTGCATTGATTGATGCCATTGCTGCGGGCTTCATGGGGATGGGGCGGCCCTGCCCACGGTAAAGTTGAGCGGCAGCAGGAGGCACAACGTTGGTGGGAGTGGACATGGCAGGCATGGGCGGACCGGTTTTCGACGCGGAACGGCGCAGGCACATGGCTGCAGCGTTCCTTGAGGGCGGCGACCATTACCACAAGGTCCGTCCCGGCTACCCTGCCGATTCACTGGACTGGCTGCTGGAAACGGCCGGCCCCGTCCGCGATGTCCTGGACATTGGTGCGGGCACGGGAAAGTACACGCAGTTGCTGGCCGGACGCGGCTGGACCGTTACCGCCGTCGACCCTTCCACCGACATGCTCGCCCAGCTCACGGCCAACCTGCCAGAGGTCACGGCCGTCACCGGCACTGCAGAACAGTTGGACCTGCCCGGCGCATCGGCGGACCTGGCGGTGGTGGCCCAGGCCTGGCACTGGGTCGACCCAGTGGCCGCCAGCACCGAGATTGCACGGGTGTTGCGGCCCGGCGGCACCCTTGGGCTGGTGTGGAACCAGCTCGACGTCAGCCTCCCGTGGGTCCACCGCCTCGCCCGGATCATGCACGCGGGCGACGTGCACAAGCCCGACTTCCGCCCCGAGGTTGGCCCCGAGTTCTCGGCACCGGAAGCACACAACACCCGGTGGGCGCAGCCGCTGACGCCGGAGGGGATCATGGAGCTGGCTAAGTCACGCAGCTACTACCTCAAGGCATCCGATGCCACCCGCGAAAAGGTCATGGGCAATCTGGCTTGGTACTTGCTTGAACACCTGGGCCATGCGCACGGCCAGGAACTGGAGCTCCCCTATCTCGCCCAGACTTGGCGCAGCCACAAGCTCTGACGCCGTCCAACGGCACCGGGCAGCACATCTCATCCGGCGGCGGGGTCCCAGCCCCGGGTCCAACTCCCGCCAGCGCCACCTTTGTTTCCCCATAGCAATACCTCAGGGAAACTGAGTCACCTCGACAAGCACAGCCACGTCACTTATGATTTCGGTAAGCCTAAATATTTGACTTAGGCTTAGCGAAGGATGGATTGTGCTCGACACCTTGAAGAAGCGTCCGCTGCGGAGCCCCCGCGGCGGGCTCGTGCTGCTGGGCCCCGCGTTTGTCGCCGCCATTGCCTATGTTGATCCCGGCAACGTGGCCGCCAACCTCACCTCCGGCGCCACGTACGGCTACCTTCTCGTGTGGGTGCTGGTCACGGCCAACGTCATGGCCATGCTGGTGCAGTACCAGTCGGCCAAACTCGGCGTGGTGACCGGCAAGTCGCTTCCGGAACACCTGGGCCAGCGACTCAAGACACGCAGCCGCCGCCTCTACTGGCTGCAGGCCGAACTGGTGGCCATGGCAACGGACCTCGCCGAGGTGGTGGGCGGCGCCATCGCACTGCACCTGCTGTTCCAGCTCCCGCTCCCCGTGGGCGGCCTGATAGTCGGCGTTACCTCAATGGCCCTGCTGAGCGTGCAGAACCGCCACGGCCAACGGCATTTTGAGTCCATCATCATCTTCCTGCTGGTCATCATCACCATCGGGTTCCTCGCCGGGCTGGTCCTCAGCCCGCCGGACCCGGCCGGCATCGCCGGCGGACTCGTCCCCCGCTTCGACGGCGCCAACAGCGTCCTTCTCGCAGCCGGAATGCTTGGTGCCACCGTCATGCCCCACGCCATCTACCTCCACTCTCAGCTGGCCAAGGACCGCCACACCGACGCCCGAAGCACCCCGGCGCGCCTTCGGAAGATCATCAAGGCGACCAGGCTCGACGTCGTCCTTGCCTTGATCCTGGCCGGCGCAGTGAACATCGGCATGCTGCTGCTGGCCGCGTCAACACTGGGAGGGGTCTCCGGAACCGACACGATCGAGGGCGCGCACACAGCGATAGTGGACAGCCTGGGCCCGGTCATGGGCGTGGTGTTTGCAGTGGGCTTGCTCGCGTCGGGACTGGCATCAACCTCGGTGGGCGCCTACGCCGGGGCCACCATCATGAACGGCCTGCTGCACATCCGCATCCCGCTGCTGACCCGGCGCGTGGTCAGCCTGATCCCGGCCATTATCCTGCTCTCCGTCGGCATCGACCCCACCTGGGCGCTGATCGTGAGCCAGATTGTGCTCAGCTTCGGCATCCCGTTCGCCCTGATCCCGCTGCTGCGCCTGACAGCGAGCAAAAAGGTCATGGGCGAACACCGCGACGGGCTCCCCTTGCGCCTTGCCGCACTCACCAGCGTCATCCTGATCGTGGCCCTGAACGCCCTGCTGCTGTGGCTGACCTTCACCGGGCAGGCCTAGCGGGTAGGCTGGGGGACGTGAAACAGACTGCCACCTCCTCCAGCATCGAAGACTATGTGAAGGTCATCTATGCCTACACCGAATGGCAGGACAAGCCCATCACCTCCAGCGTGCTGGCCACCCGGCTCGGCGTCGCGAACTCGTCGGTGTCGGAGATGGTCCGCAAGCTCAAGGACCAGGGCCTCGTGGACCACCAGCCGTACAGCCCCATCCACCTGACAGCCCGGGGGCTGAGGCTCGCACTGTCCATGGTCCGCAGGCACCGGTTGCTGGAAACCTACCTGGTCCGCGAGCTCGGCTACACCTGGGACGAGGTCCACGACGAAGCCGAACAGCTGGAACATGCCGTCTCCGAGCACTTCATCGAGCGCATGAGCGCCAAGCTGGGCCACCCCGTCCGCGACCCCCACGGCGACCCCATCCCCGACGCCACCGGCCGCATCAGCATGCCCCCCTCGCACCGCCTTGACGAGCTGGACCCCGGCCACACCGGACGCATCTCGCGCATCAGCGACCACGACCCCGAGCTCCTGCGCCACCTCGAATCCATCGGCATCGGCCTGGACACGCAGCTCACCGTCCTGGGCCGCCCGCCTTTCGGCGCCGGCTGGCAGGTGAGTTTGGCGGGACCTTCCCAGGACATGGCCGACGCCGGCCACCTGACTTTGGGCGATGAGGTTGCGGCCTCGCTGTGGCTGGCCTCGGTGGGCACGCACCCGGGATGTGCCGTGGCTGAGTTCACCGGCGGCACCCTGATGAGCGGGCACTCCGCGGACTGACAGCCCCGGCTGTTCCCAACAGCGCGAATGTCCGGCACCGGCGGGCCCAGGCTGCGCCGGGTCCCACAAGGCGTCCGGCTTCCGGCTTCCGGCAGGCCGATTGGTAGCATGGGTGGATGCCTCCCTGGATACCAGTTTTTGCAGCCATCCCGCTCCTGCTCGGGGCAGTTTTCCTGACCATCGGCACCGTCCTCTACAAGCCGGGCAGCGGCAAATGGCCGCTGGTGCAGGGCATTGCAGTTCCCTCCGGAACCTTCGGCCCGCCCAGGTATGAATGGCGCAGTCCCGACGGCGTCTTCCGGCGCGGCCGCGCCGTCGCCAGGTCCCTGCCGCTGCTGCCCGGAACGGCCGTGACGGTGGCCTTCGACCCTAAAGACTTTTCTCGCTTCCGCCTGGACGGGGTGGTGAGCTCAGGGCAGATCTTCATCATCATTGGCTGGATCATACTCATTCTGGGCCTGTTCACCGCCATTCTACTGACGGTGCTCGCGGTCAGTTTTCCCGCCTAATCCGGCGCTCCCGGCTTGTCCGCGGGCGTGGTCCGCCCTGCACGCAGGATGTACCTCTGCACCTTGCCGCTTGGCGTCTTTGGCAGCTCGGGGACAAAGTGGATCCGCCGCGGATAGGCATGGGCGGCGAACTTGTCCTTCACCAGGCGCTGCAGTTCGGCTGCCAGTTCAGGGGAGCCGGCCGCGGAGTCCCGGAGCACCACAAAGGCCTCAAGGACTTCGCCCCGGATGTCATCCGGGGTGCCGATGACTGCGGCCTCGGAAACCACCGGATGCGTCACCAGGACAGACTCAACATCAAAGGGCCCGATCCGGTAGCCGGCCATGATGATGACGTCATCGTCACGGGAGGAAAAGTAGATGTAGCCGTCTCCGTCGCGGCGCCCGGAATCCCCGGTGATATACCAGGAGCCGTCGGCACTGTAGCGTTCGGCAGTTTTTTCGGGGGCGTCCACGTAGGCGCCAAACCACATGAAGGGGCTTTGCGGAACGTTGACGGCAATGCGCCCGGGTTCACCATCCGGGGCGGGAACATCGGAGTCAGCGGCGAGGACATCCACGCCCCATCCCGGCAGCGGCCGGCCCATGGATCCGGGCCGCAGCGGTTCGGCCAGGCCGCCTGCCCACGCATTGCCGGCCACCATGCCCAGCTCGGTCTGTCCGTAGTGGTCATGGACTTCCAGGCCGAAGGCCTCCCGGCCCCAGGCGATGACGTCGGGCGTCAGCGGCTCGCCGGCACTTGATGCGCGGCGCAGCACATGGCCGTCACCAGCGGCGGAGCCTGCCCGCAGCGAGCGGTAGACGGTGGGGGCCGCGGCAAAGTTGGTGACGGCGAACTTCTCCATGACGGCCCACGTCAATTCGGCGCTGAAGCCCGCCGACAGCAACAATGAGCGGTTCCCCGCGGCCATGGGCGCCAGCAGGGCAAAGTACAGCCCGTAGGCCCAGCCGGGATCGGCCATGTTCCAAAAAACATCGTCATCCCGCACATCCAGGCCAAAGCGGTGGTAGCCCACAAAGGAAGCCACGGCCCGCAGCGGGATCGGCACACCCTTGGGGGTGCCGGTGGTCCCGGAGGTGAACAGCTGCACGAGGGTGCCGTCGCCGCCCACGGCGACCGTTCCGCCGTCGGACATCCCGGAAGAATCCGGGGAACCGGCCGTCTCGGGAGAACCGGAGGAAAAGACGGCGGACGTCCCCGCCATCAGCTCGGCAAAGGAGTGGTCGTAGCCAAAGGCCTCGCCGCGGGCCACAATGACAGGCAGCGAGGCGTCGGTGGGGATCTCGCCCGGCGGGACCAGCTTGCGGCGCTGGTCGGCGTCGCACACCACCAGCCGCGCACCGCTGGCCTGCAACCGGAAGGCGATGGCATCGTGGGCGAAGGCGGTAAAGAGGGGCACATCCACGGCGCCGATGCGCCAGATGCCCAGCAGGGCGATGACGAGTTCGGCTGACTTGCCCATGAGCGTGGCAACGTGGTCGCCGCGGCGCACGCCGAGGGCAGTTAAAGCAGCGGCGAACTGCGTGGATTTCTCCCGCAGCTCGCCGTAGCTGATATCAACAAAGTCCAGGTCCGCGCCAATGACCGTGAAGGCTGTGCGGCCGGACGGGTGCCGGTCACACAGAAGTTCAGCAGCATTGGCGCCAGGCGCCGCGAACATGTCCAAAAGTTCCTGCACGCGTGCACCCGAGAGCTCCATTGGTGTTTAGCCTTCACAGTCCTTGCAGTAGAACAAACCGTTCTTCTCGCGGGCCACCTGGCTGCGGTGGCGGACCAGGAAGCAAGAGGCACAGGTGAACTCGTCGTCCTGTGCGGGAATGACCTGGATGATCAGTTCCTCGTTGGAGAGATCGGCACCGGGAAGGTCCGTGCCTTCGGCCGTGTCTGAGTCTTCGACGTCAATGTGTGCCGTCTGGGCACCGCCACGCTGCACCTGGAGCGCCTGCAGCGACTCTGTCTCGTGGTCTTCATCCTTGTTGCGTGGTGCGTCGTAATCCGTTGCCATGCGGTTTTCAAACTCCTGAACTGCTCGTGATATGGGCTGGGTCTTTCAGCGCCCCATACTAGCCCCTGAAAGCTGATAATGCGCCCTGAATTCCCTGTTGTTTTCCCACAGCATAGGGTATGGCCGTGGTATTTGGTGCAAACACGGCAAACTCGCCGAAAATTCCCAACGAATGCGCACCCAATGTGGCCATTCTCACCCGTGAAACACGCCGCCGCGGACGTTCCCGTGACACATTCGGGCGGCCAGAAATCGCCAGTCCCGGCAGGGCCACCTATCCTTGGTAGAACATGGAAAACAACCCTTCCCCCCGTGAATCTCTGAACCGCAAGTCGCTGAACCGGCGGCAAGTGGCCCAGGCACTGAACATCCCCCCGGAGATGGCCGCCCGCAACGGCATCCCCTCCCGGCTCAGCGCCGCCGAAGTGGCCGCCATCGACGCCAATCCCCCGGCCTGGCTTGCACAGTCCCGGGCCAACGCCACTGGCAAGCGCCCCGTCTGGGTAGAGCTGCGCTGCTACCTGTGCGACTTTCTGGAGGTCGCCCGGCCCAAGAAATGGTGGCCGGAGTTCAGCTACGTCATCTGCGACTTCCACGACAACAGCGAACTGCCCGACCCTGCACCGGGCTTGCGCCGCAGCCAGTTCGACGGCGTCGGAAGCCGTTTTCGGGGGATCGTCGACTCCCGGGACTGATGGCCTGGCAACAGGGGCACCCGGCACGGCGGCACACCTGCCGAGCGGCACGGAGCCGGCTTTTCAAGTAGCATTCACCCCGTGAGCGTCTCGGCAAAAAGTTTCCAACATTGGCTTTCCTCGGTGGCAGGCTCCATGAGCCATGCCGCCGTGTGCCGCGCCGCCGGCATTAAGCGCTCCACGCTGGCGCAGCAGCTGGTGCGCGGGCGCGTTTCCCTGGCCACGATTGCGGCCGTCAGCCGTTCCCTGGAACTTCCCGTGGTCACGTCGCTGGCCGCCTTCCCCGCCTTCCAGGACCTGGCCTCCGGCATCACGGCACCCACCCAGGCCGAAGCCCTCAGCCAAATCTCGGACACCGACCTGCTGCAGGAGATCCTCCACAGGCAGGCCGCTGCGGAGAACGACGCCGCCCCGGGCACCTTTGCATTGTCGGGCCCGCACCACCGTTCCTCGGTCCGCGCATGGCTCGACGCCGTTGACACCTCGGAGCTGCGGCAAAAAGTTGCCCGCCAGGCATCCATCGCCCCACAAAACCTTTCGGCACAGATCACCGCCAACCGCCTCAACGCCGAGCTGGCCATTGAAAGCGCCCGCATTGCGGGGGTGGGACTGACCAACGGACTGGTGGCCACCGGATTTCTGTCGCCGGCCGAGGCCGGATGGGCCCCCGACGCCCGGGAGCTGGCGCTGCACCAGGTGGCCGACAGCGAGCTGGTGCTGCTTGCATCCCACAGGCTTGACGTATTGGGGCGCGTGCTGCGCCGCTCTGAAGATGACGCCGCGGCGGTCCAGAACATTTGGGAGAACCTGGGATGACGACAGTTCTGCAGCTCGCTGCCCTCTTTGCCTGCCTGGCCTGCACGGCCATCCGGTTCCCCTCCATGCTCAAGGGGCGGAACCGGAGCCTGTTTTGGATTTTTGCCATGGCCTCCCTGAGCGTGGGGCTGAGCATCCACGCAATCTACATGCCTATCGATGCCGTGCTGGGCGGGATCAATCTCGCCAACGTGCTGTTGAGGCTGAGCCTCTTTGCCGTCTTTTTCCTGTTGGCCGCCAAGGTGGCGGCAGCCTACAACTCGCCGCTCGCATGGGCAATGGTCCGGGGACCCGTGGGCATCGCCGTACTGGTGATTTGTTCCCTGGGCATCTGGGTCAGCTATTTCTTCTCCACCAAGGCCCCTTCCTCCACGGGGCTGTCGGCGCTGCCCGGCGAACCGGCGCTCACCGCATACTCCGGATTTGGCATGGCCTACATGGCCTACGCCGCTGCCTGCGTGGTGGTCCCCACGGCAAGGGCCACATTTGCGCGGCACCTGCTCTTGGACAGGGCCTCTGCATTTTTGATGTGCATCGGCTTCGTCCTTGTCCTGGCCACGGTGCCATTGCAAGTGCTTCCGGACACCAACGACGCCCTGCTTCGGGGGATCTCTTTCAGTGCCGTGCTGTTCGTGGCGGTGGGACTTGCACTGGTCTGGCTGTCCTATCTGAAGGGCACCAAGCGAAGGAAAGCGGCCGTCTGAGCGGGCTCAAAACTGCTGCCGGCGGACACGTGATTGCCGTCTCACACGACAAATATGTACTTTTCCATTACTAATGCAATAATAATGAATGTGTGAACACTCCACTACATTGGACACACAACGCTTTGGGGGTGAGTGGTGGATCGGAATAACAGCCGGCCCACCACTCAATCATTTAACCCCCATGCCGCACCCCCGCACAAGGCCCCGTCGGCCCCGGTCCCACCCCGCCTATCACCGCGATCCCGGCCGGACGGTAGACTAGATGTGTTTGTTGGGGACCATTTCAATCGTGGCGATTGTTGCAAGCCTCGGCAGACCACGCCGGGATACCGTCCACCACGGCTGTGCACTGCCCGATTGAAATGACGGCTGGAATGCCGGAACCACTACTTTGGGGAGGAGTGCGGCATTACATGGACTTGTCCGAACACAACCATGACACTCTTGTTGACATGCGGACCCCAAGGGAGCAGTCCGACCCGCTGGTCATGTACCGGGGGCGTGTGACGGGGCTGCTTGAGGCGAGGTCCAAGGCGCCGCTGCTGGTCCTCAGGGGCCCCATGCGTTGCGGCAAGTCGGTTGCCCTGCAGCACTGGTCCAATTCCACGGACCAGCGCTTGCTCTGGCTGCACCTGAGCGGGGAACAGCAGAAGGCACGCGCATTTTGGTCCAAAGTTGAGCAGGCGGCTCGCATCCACGTCGGCTCAGGTCCTGCAGCCGGGAACAACCTGGCCCGCGACATTCCTGCCCCCGGATGTCCGGCGGCGCGGGTGGCCGCACTGGTGCACGGCGCCCCGGCTTTCACGTTGATCCTTGAGAACTTCCACCACATCCAACCTGCCAGCCGCCACGAGGTGGAAACCGGGCTGTTGGACCTTTTGGAGCATGCACCCGAACTGCGCATCATTGTGGTGGCACGCTCGGCTCTTTCCATCGAGGCACTCCACCTGTCCAGCAACGTCGCGGTGCAGGTCATCGACCGCGACGCCCTGGCCTTCGATGACAGTGAAGCCCGCGAATACCATGCAGGCACGGTGCTGGAGCATGTCAGCAGCGACCTCAGCGCGCAGCTGTTTGGCACCCCGGTCCTGCATCGAACCGCACGGATGGTGTCCACTGAACCCCAGTCGCCCAACATGCCGCTCGTCGAGAACGTGGTCCAGCGGGTCATCGATGTGCTGCGCAGGGACTTGGCGGCCGTCCGGATCCAATGGCTGTCGCCGACAACCGACGCCTTCATGGCCGCCACGCTGCCAGTGTTGGACTTTGACCTGCCCCTGGCCCAGGCGGTGTGCCCTGGCCTCGATGCGGCGGCTGCCATCCGCGAACTGGCCGAGTCAGGACTACTGTGGACCACCACTACGCCATACTCCGCAACCCATGGCTACAGGGAGTTCATCCGAAAGTCCCTCTCCCCCATTTTTGCGCAGCAACTTGGCGCTGCCCGGAAACAGTCGCTGTCGGCGGCGGCGGACTACGAATTCCAGCGTCGCAACTACTATCCCGCCTTCGCCTACGCTGTAGCCAATGAGGACTACCGGCTGGCATCAAGCATCCTCATTCGCTCCGGCTTGGAGCCCATGCTTGACGGCGGGCCCCGGTTCACCGCCACACTGATGTCAATCCCGCAGGCCAGCATCGTCAAGCACCCTGTGCTCTGCCTGGCCGCCGGCGTGGCGAACATGCCGCGCAAACAGACCCGTTTCAAGGCCGTGGAGTACTTTACCCTGGCACTGGCCTCCAGCAGGCTGCAGGGCAAGTCGCTGCCTGCGGAAGATAGGCTGGCCACCGGCCTGGCGGAGGCTGTTGCCCTGCGCCTGACTGGCCAATTCAAAATGGCAGCGGCGGCCGCACGCAAGAGCCTGAAGGCGCATGCGGAGCTGCCCCTCGCCGCCCATGACGAGCTGGCCCGGTTTGAAGCACTGGCACTGGGCCAGTGGGGCCTGACGCTGCTGTTTGCCGGCGACATGGCCGCAGCCACCAAGGTGCTGCACCAAAGCGTCAGCATCACCGAGCAGTCCAAGTCCGCGCAACTGGTGTTCTTCGCCCTGTCCCTGCTGGCCTACCGCTATGCCGTCGACGGCGACCTCACCACGGCTGCGGACTACGCTGCCGCGGCTCAGGCAGCGCTGCCGGACATGCCCGCCGTCGAACTTTACCAGCGCACCCCCCTGGCCATGGCCCAGGCCCTCATCGAGCTGGGCAGGCTGGATCCTGACAGCGCGGAAAAATGCCTGGCGCCGGTCATGACGGAGACGTCCACGAGCGAGTTCTGGGGCCAGCTTCGCATCATCGAGGCACGCATCGAGCTGTTGCGCGGGCGGGCGGGCATCGCCACCGGACGGCTGGACCTGGTCCTGCTGCACCGGAAGGAACTGCCCTCGCTCAACCCGGTGGACGCAATGGAGCTTGCCGTGGTTCAGGCCGAGCTGCTCATGGCGGCCGGCAACGCGACGGGGGCGCAGGCGGCCCTCGCCAAGCTCCCCAGAAGCGGCACATCCAGCGTTCTGGCCCGCGCCAGGATGAGGCTGGGCATGCACCAGCACGCTGAGGTGGTGGAGCTGCTGGGCGGCCAGGTGAGGTACACGTCGGCCAAGCAGTCGCTGGAGGCCCAACTTCTGCTCACGGCCGCCCGGCTTGCCCTGAAGCCGGCAGAGCTTGTCCGTCCGGACATCGAGCGCATCTCCAGCAGTGTCACTACCTTGGGGAACCACTGGCCGCTGGTGATGCTTCCGGACACCGACCTGCAGCGAATCGTTGCCGCCGCCACCACGCTGGGGGGTGCCCTGGCCTGAGGCGCCCGCACCGCTGCACGGGCTGCTGCCGCACTCGTTGTCGCTCATCTCGCTGACGCCGCGGGAGCAGCTGATCCTGGCGACCCTGTCCGTGACCGGTGACCGCGCGAAGATTGCCCGCAACCATTTTGTCAGCCTCAACACGGTGAAGTCCCAATTGCGCTCCCTCTACAAGAAGCTGGGCGTCACCTCCCGCGAGGAAGCACTGCTGGTGGCGCACCGCGAGCATTTGTTCTAACGGCTTTTAGGCCATTAAACGGCTGTGGCCCTGCACCTTCCGTTGGGAAGGGCAGGGCCACAGTCTTAAGGCGGCTGTCGGCCTAGCGCCTGGCTGAAGTGCGACGGCGTCGGGCAGTGAGTGCCACGGCGCCACCTCCCAGCGTCAACAGCAGGCCTACGCCCATCAGGGCGATGCTTCTGAAACCGGTGTTGGACAGCTTTTCAGCAGGTGCCGGGGCGGCCGGTGCCGTTTCCGTGGCCGGTGCGGCCGGGCTGGCCGTATCCACCGGGCCCGTCGGGGCAACGGGCTCCGTCGGATCCACGGGCTCGACCGGGTTGGCCGGTTCCGTCGGCTCCGGCGTTTCCACAGGATCAATCGGTTCAACCGGGGCAAGGGGCTCGGGGATGAGCACGAAGCCGAAGTCCAGGGTCAGATCACTCTGGCCATCCTGCGTCAGGCCCTCGGACGTTGCCGTCCAGGTGGATGAGTCTCCTTCCCGGTTGCCTTCAGTCTCGATGGTCGGGATGTACGGGGCCAGCGGCTCCTTCGATCCTTCCTTGTCAATGCTGACGGTGTACGACTCGCCATCCTTCAGAACCTGCAGGTTCTCGAAGGTGTAGTGGCCGTTGTCATCCGTCGTTGCGGTGCCGACTTCGTTGCCGAACACGTCGGTGACAGGCTTGCCGTCGGGGCCGGTGATCGTCAGGACCACACCCGGGATGCCGGGCTCCAGGGCAGAATCACCCTGAACACCGTCACGGTCGGAATCAACCCACACGTAGTCACCCACGGACACCTTCGGCAAAACAAAACCGAAGTCCAGGGTCGGATCATGCTGGCCATCCTCCGTCAGGCCCTCGGATGTGGCTTCCCACGTCGAGGAGTTGGTGCCACGGTCAGCGCCCGTGTCGACAGTCGGAACATAAGGTGCCAGCGGCTCCTTCGATCCTTCCTTGTCAATGCTGACGGTGTACGACTGGCCATCCTTCAGAACCTGCAGGTTCTCGAAGGTGTAGTGGCCGTTGTCATCCGTCGTTGCGGTGCCGACTTCGTTGCCGAACACGTCGGTGACAGGCTTGCCGTCGGGGCCGGTGATCGTCAGGACCACACCCGGGATGCCGGGCTCCAGGGCAGAATCACCCTGAACACCGTCACGGTCGGAATCAACCCACACGTAGTCACCCAGAGACACCTTCGGCAAAACAAAACCGAAGTCCAGGGTCGGATCATGCTGGCCATCCTCCGTCAGGCCCTCGGATGTGGCTTCCCACGTCGAGGAGTTGGTGCCACGGTCAGCGCCCGTGTCGACAGTCGGAACATAAGGTGCCAGCGGCTCCTTCGATCCTTCCTTGTCAATGTTGACGGTGTACGACTCGCCATCCTTCAGAACCGGCAGGTTCTCGAAGGTGTAGTGGCCGTTGTCATCCGTCGTTGCCGGGCCAACCGGGTTGCCAAACACATCAACAACCGGGTTGCCGTCGGGACCCGTGACGGTAAGAACGACACCCTTGATGCCCTTCTCACCCTCATCCTGGACACCGTCACGGTCGGAATCAACCCACACGTAGTCACCCAGAGACACCTTCGGCAGAACAAAGCCGAAGTCCAGGGTCGGATGATGCTGGCCATCCTCCGTCAGCCCCTCGGACGTGGCTACCCACATTGAGGAGTCACCTTCGCGATTGCCCTCACCAGCCTTGGTGGGGTGGTAGGGAGCCAGCACCGTTTCCGATGCCGTCCGGTCGATCGTCACCGTGTAGGACTCATTGTCCTTCAGCACCGGCAGGTTGTCGAAGGAGTACTTGCCGTCCTTGTCGGTCATGGTGGGATGCACCAGGTTGCCATAGACGTCGGTGACAGGCAACCCGTCCGGACCAGTCAAAACAAGGGTGACATCCTTGATGCCAACTTCATCATTGTCCTGGCGGCCATCCTTGTTGCCGTCAATCCAGACGTAGTCTCCAACAGAGACCTTTTCCTTCTCAACCGGACGGAAGGTGATGCCGGTCTTGATGGGCTCCTGGCTGCGGTGGTCGGTCTTGCCGTTCACCTGCGCGTTGGCGTAGTAGCCAAACGAGTTCCAGGCGGGGGCCAGCTCGCTGGCGCCTTCCGGCATCTCAGTGGCGGACTCCGTGGAGAATGTCAGTGACACACCTTCGTTCAGGGCCAGGCCCGGCGCAAAGTCATACACGGCCTTCAGTCCCATGATGTCCTTGGGGTTCGCCGGGCGCTCGCTGAGCCAGTTGTCTTCACAGCCGGACCACGGGGTTCCGTCGCCAAAGTCACCGACAGGCTTGCAGCTTGCGGGATCGCCAACCAGGTAGAAAATCTCCCGGGTGGCACCTTCAGGCAGTTCGGCCTCCTTGATTTCCAGCAGAGTGGGGGTCCACTTGGTGCCGCGCGGGGTGCCCGACTGGCTGGTGGTCACACCGTGGTCACCGATCCACGGGAACACATCCAGGATTTCCATGTGGTTTGTGGGGACGTTGCCGGTGTTGGTTACGGTGAGCTGCCACTCGGCGGTGCCGCCGGGCTTGGTCTCAACAACACACGGGTAGCGGTAGAAGCCGTCACCAAAGTCGTAGCACTCGCGGTTGTTGACCACGTTGTGCACGCCGGTGGGAGCGGTCTGGCCTGCCGAAGGAACTTCGCGGACCAGCTTCATGGAGTTGTAGCTCTGGCCTGCAATGACAACAACGGGACTCTCGCCCTTCTCCGGTTCAGGCATGTTGGAGCCGGAGAATTCCATGCTGTTCACCAGGTTGGAGCCTGCAGGAAGGCCGGAGCGCACCTTGACGGCCAGCACCACGGTGTACTTTTCACCCGGGTACAGGACGGTGCCTGCGGGGAAGGTGAAGGTGACATCGGTACCATCCACAACGGTTGCCGAAACGAGTTCGCTATCGGTGGGGATGGTTGTGCCGGGCTTCGCGGAGGTGAAGGCATTGTCCAGCTTGTAGACGGTGGTTGCGGCAAAGTCGGGATCCACGCCCATCATGGGTCCAGTGGCATCCGACGGAAGCTTGTCCACAATCTTAGGGTCGAGGATCGGCTCGGTGCCGTTGTTCTCAACCGTCATGGTGTAGCTTGCCTCGCCGCCTGCCGCGATCTTCGCATCCAGGGCGTTGTTGGTCTTGGTCACAGTTGATCCCAGGACACCCGGCGTAAACGCGTAGTCAGCCGTCGAATCCGGAACCTCGTGTAGCTTGCCCAGCCGTGACATTTTGCCGCTTGCCGTGTTGGCAATGGTGCGGTCTGCAGTCTCGCCGGGGTTCCTGGTGCCATCGTCGCTGCTGTTGATTTCACCGGACCGCAGCATGTAGCGCGGCTTCACCTGGAACTTGAAGGTGTTGACGTTGCGGGCCAGCTCCTCGTAGTTGCCGCTCTCAATGGTGATCCGGAAACCTTCGACGGCGGTCATGGGCGCCTTGCCGTTGTGGGCATCCACGAGCGAGTTCATGTTCGTCGCCAGGTTTTCGGCCTTGGTCCATTCGCCGCCGGTGACCTCGAGACTGCCGTCAACGGTCTTGTACGTGCCGCCCGTGAAGAATTCGTACGTCATCTTCGCGTTGCCCGGGCCGCTCGCAAAGTCGGTCCACTTCACAAAGTCAAAGGCATTCCAGAAGGTCGGGTCGATGTCCTCGACCATTATCTTGTCTGCCTTGTCCGCGCCGGAGTTGATGGCGAGGGTGACCTCGGTGGGCGTCAGCGGGAACAGCGGGACGGGGCCGGCCGGGTTGAACGACTTGGTCAGCGCCGGGGTGATCTCCACCGAGTTTTCGGTGATGACCTTCAACTCCGCCGAGGCCCTGTCATCCTTGGATTCCCCGTCGCGGGCCACTGTTGCGTCCACGGTGTTCGGGATGGTGTAGGCCGGATCCAGCTTGCCCAGGGCAGTGTCAACCAGCTCGTTGGTGCCCAGCACCGTGTCACGCAGCTTGGTGTTGACGTTCACGGTGAAGCTGGCCTGGCGGGGAACCAGCAAGTCGCCGGTCTTGACCAGTGAGAAGTCAAAGCCAACAACGTTGGCCCAGTCAATGCCCTCAACTCCTGCCGGTGAGAGAGCTTCCGTGCCGGAGAGTTCGCGCGTTCCACCGTCGGCCAGGGTCAGCTTCAGGCGGGCCAGCTCGGCAGTTGCGCCGTCGCCCAGCACGACGCCAAGAGAGGTGATCTCAACATAGTCGAACGGTTTTGTGCCTGCCGCCGGTTCGGAAACCTTCAGCGAGTCCACGGCGTTCGCGGAGCTGTTGTTTGCTCCCAGCGTGAGTTTCGATTCCGGGTTCTTGTTGTTCGGCTTCTGGACAACTGTGCCTGGTGCCCAGGACTTGGTGACGCCGAGGTTGATGTTCTTGTCCGAAACAACTTCTGCCGTTGTGTTCTCGCCCTTGTTCAGGCCCAGGTTGTTGCTGAACTCGTCCCCGGCCGCCATGTCTTGGGTCAGTTCAAACTCCACAACGGAGGTGACGTTGGCATCCTTGGGGAACGTGCCCTCGGTGCGCTGGTATGTAACCTGCACCCCCTTGGCACCTTCAGGCAGGTCGAGGATCTCCTGGCTGGCAGCGTTTTCTTTCAGGACAATCCAGGTGCCTGCAGCGTTCAGGTATTCAACCTTGACGGTCGAGGCGCCCTGGATCTCTGCAATGGTGACCTTGTTGGCCTTCCATTTGGGCATCATGGTCTCAAAGTTGTCGGTCTGCACAATTTCACGCACGTGGACGTTGGAGGAGTCCTTGACCTTGGTGTTCAGGGTCGCGTTGACCTTCTCACCGGTGACTCCTTCAACGCGGTTGTCGGAAGCGTACATGCCGGCGGTGGAGAAGAACTTGCCGCCCACCAGGTCCTCGGAAGGCTCGACAACCTTCAGGGGCGCACTGGCCTCGCCGGTTGCGGCAGGGGTTCCTCCGGCAGAAGTTCCGCCGGCTTCGATGGTGTTGGTGTAGTCGCCAACGGTCTCACCAATGACACCGAACTTCATTTCAACTGATTCGCCCGGGGCGTAGTTTCCGGTGAATGCCACCGTGAAGGACTTCACGGCTTCGCCCTTGGGCATGTTGGCCGGGAAGGCAATCTTTCCGTCCGACTCGGCCAAGGTGTATTCGGTGCCGTCCACAGTGACAACAATGCTGTCGGTGTTGGCAGGCCAGCCGCTGGCCACGAACTCGTCAAAGTCGATGCCTGCCCCAAAGGGGTCGGTGCCGGTGGACGGCTCCTTGATGGTCATGGTCTGCAACGGCTGGTTGGAGCCGTTCACGGCACCAATGGAAACCGTGGCCTTGTTCTCCGTGCGGCCCTCGAAGCCCGGCGTCTGTGCAACAACGCTCGGCGGCGCAATGGACTTGGTGGCGTTGACCACGAAGGTCACGGCCGTGATCTCGAACGAGTTCTCGGCCTTCGCGACGGGTGAATCGCCCTTGGGCGTTGTGGCCACAATGCTTGTTTCGTTCCGCACAACGCCGGTGGCGCCGGGGCGGACCACGGTGTTGAGCACCAGGGAACCGGCCGTGCCATCTGCAACAATGCCACCCTTGGCGCCGTCGCCGGTGGTGGAAGTGGAGGAGGTGTAAATGATCTCGAAGCCGGTGATGGCGGCCAAGTCAACATCGGCGGGGATCGTGGGTTCTGCGGAGGGAACGCCGTCGTGCTTGGTTTCCCCGACAAACCAGTTGACGGTGACGGTGTCGGCTCCCTCGGGGAAGGTGTGTGCGCCAAATCCGGTGAAGGCAACCTGATCGAACGGTTTGCTCTCGCCGGAAGGCTCCAGGATGGTCAGTGCGTTGGCACCCACAAGCGAGGCATTCCTGATGCCGCCCAGGGTCAGTGCGTTGGCGGTCTCTTCACCGGCAATGGTGCTCGGCACGCCCCACGCCTTGGTAATATCCGCCTTGAGTGCGGGATCGATTTCCACCGGAACGGCCGGAGCCGGGTCGGTGACCCTGCCGGTCGTGGACGTCAGCGTGGCCTCGTTGATGAGCGAGGTGCCGCCCAGCTCGGCGGAAGCGTTCGCTGGCAGCTGCGCGACGATGGTGATGTGGTAGTCAGAACCGGCAATCAGGCCCTTTTCTTCGGGGCTGTCGGGAGCAAACTCGTTGAAGGTCAGCTCAACCTGGCTGCGGTCATCGTTATATTTCTCTTCGACGGGCTGCTTGAATCCAGTCGGAGTGACGGTGCTAACCACCAGCGGCGGCGGCAGCAGGTCAATGAGCTTGGCATCGACGCACGGCACTTCAATCGACGAGCAGCCGATGGTCAGGTCGTATGTTACAAAATCTCCCGGCTTCAGTGGCTTGGGATCAGCCACCGTCTTTTCCAGGTACATCCCTCCGCCAACACTGGCGGGTGCGGGGATGTCACCATCTGGCGCGGCCATCGCGGCTGGTGCCCCGATCCCGGACGCCAGCAGCAGGGCCAGCAGCAGCGCCAGCCCCCTTCGAATCATTAACATTCGTTTCCTCACAATAGGTGGTGCCCCACAAACCACTCGTGCAACGCACCATCGACGAAGCTCCGCACACCCCCAAGGCGCGGCGTGAGCCAAATATCCACCGACGATGCTTCCATCCGGGACAGCCGAATTAGCCGAATGGCGAATAAATCACCGTCCCGATTAACCCTCCAGAGACATTGAGCGTGAAAATATGGCAAAAATGTGCCGTGCTGCGGCCCCGATCACATTGGCCATCTGGCTGGCTGTAGCATTGAAACGCAGGCGCTCCAACCCCGAGCGCATACCCTTCGTCAAGAAAGCCCAAGCCATGAGCGTCGGTGTCTTTGATTTGTTCACAGTGGGCATTGGCCCCTCGAGTTCCCACACAGTCGGGCCCATGCGAGCCGCGGCCGCCTTTGTGCGGGAGCTGGGCGCGGACGTGCTGCCGCGGGTCAGCTCGGTCCGGGTCGACCTCTACGGCTCCTTGGCGGCAACGGGGCGTGGCCACGGCACCATGACGGCCGTCCTGCTGGGATTGGAGGGCCGCGAGCCGGAACTCATCCTGCCGGAGGAAGTGGAGTCCAGGCTTGCCGCCTTCGCCGCCGGGGAGCCGCTGCGCCTGGGCGGCAGCATCGAACTGCTGTACGGCCCAGAGGACATCGTCCTGCATCCGCTGACCATTCTCTCCCGGCACACCAATGGCGTGACGTTCACCGTCAGCGACGCCGCCGGAAACAGCCTCCACGAGGCCACCTACTTCTCCGTGGGTGGCGGCTTCATTGTCCGGGAGGGTGAAATTGAATCAGCGGCCGCAGAATTGGAGAGTTCCAAGCAGCTCCTCCCCCTCCCCTTCAGGACGGCCGCCGAGCTGCTGGGCCACTGCCACTCCTCAGGGCTGAACTTCAGCGGCGTCATGCTGGCCAACGAGCTGGTCTCCCGGAGCGAGGAGGAGGTGCGCAACGGCCTGCTCCATATTCGCGACGTCATGGAAGACTGCAAGAACTCAAGCCTGGACCGTGACGGCGTCCTGCCAGGCGGGTTGAAGGTTCGGCGCCGAGCACCGGACTGGCATGCACGGCTGAGGGCGGAGGACCCTGACAGGGACCCCAAGTTCTGGCAGGAGTGGGTGAACTTGGTGGCCCTGGCCGTGAATGAAGAGAACGCCTCAGGCGGCCGGGTCGTCACCGCACCCACAAACGGCGCCGCCGGCATCATCCCGGCCGTCATGTTCTACGCCACCCACTACATCGACGCGGTCCGCAACGCCACGCAGGAGGCGATCGACAACGTCGTGGTCAAGTTCCTGCTGGCCGCCGGGGCCGTAGGCATCCTGTACAAGGAACAGGCCTCCATATCCGGTGCGGAGGTGGGCTGCCAGGGCGAGGTGGGTTCGGCGTCGTCCATGGCGGCGGCGGGACTGGCCGAGGTCATGGGCGGCACACCGGAACAGGTGGAGAACGCGGCGGAGATTGCCATGGAGCACAACCTGGGCCTGACCTGTGATCCGGTGGGCGGTCTGGTGCAGATCCCGTGCATCGAACGCAATGCGATTGCCGCGGCGAAGGCCATCAATGCGGCGAAGATGGCGTTGTGGGGCGACGGACAGCACCATGTCACCCTCGACGAGGTCATTGTGACGATGCGCGAGACCGGCCGCGACATGAGTTCCAAGTACAAGGAGACGTCCATGGGCGGGCTCGCCGTCAACGTGGTGGAATGCTGAGTCCCAACCGCTCCCGCGAGCTTGCAAGCCCGCAGCGGGCCCCTCGCGGCTGTGTGCACAGCCGCGAACAATAAAAAAGGCCTGTCCTCCGCCGAAGCGGAGGACAGGCCCAATAGGGATGTGGAGATGGGGAGAATTGAACTCCCGTCCGATGTTGTGTTGTCAGGGCTTCTCCGGGTGCAGTTTGCGTACGGTTTTTCTCGGCCCCAGCTGTCTCGCAAACAAGCAGCTGCCAGGCCCAGTTGTATAAAAGTCCCCTAAGCGCCTACAACAAGAACTTAGAGCAGTGGCCCTCTAAATGACGCCAGGATCCGGGACGAGAGCATTCCCGGGCTGACGGACTGTCTTACTGCTTAGGCAGCAAGAGCGAAGTCAGTGCGATTTGATTCAGCACTTATTGTTTTACAGAGATCGTTTACGAGATAACCCTGTATCCTCGACCCGCTTCACCTGTCTCGACGAACACCGTCGAAACCGATCATCCCCTATTGTTTTTTCAAATCCACCTGCTGCTCCCAAGGGAACTGCCTGTGGTCTATCCATGCTAGCGCATCTGCAGCGGAAAATATTCCACGGTGCCCTACCCAAGCAGCCCCTTGGCTGCCTTTGCCTGAAGTACCAGCAGCGCCGCGGCGTCAACCCGGCCGGCAAAGGCCGGATCGCCCTGCGCCGCCGCCACGATGCCGTTGTACATGGCCGGCAGGAGCGTTTCGTTGGTGCATAGCGCCATGGTTCCGCCGGCCACTATGAAGTCCACCCCGCGTTCGGCTACGGGCACCGAGGAGACCTGGACGGCGTCGCAAATGTCGTCGCTGACAATGATGCCCTTGAAACCAAGGTCCCCGCGCACCATGTCGGTGACGATCACGGGTGAGAACGGCGCCATATTGTCCGGGTCGATTTTGGTGTAGACGGCGTTGGAGATCATCAGCCACGGCACCCCGCCGTCCACGGCGTCCTGGAACGGGGCGAGGTAGGGGTCGTTGCGCACCGTGGCGGCATCGGTGACCCCCGAATCGGTGTCCGTGTTCGCTGTGACCCGGCCCAGCCCGGGAAAGTGCTTGGCGGTGGCCTCAACACCGGCGGCCGCCATGCCCTGGGCAAACGCCAACCCGTGGCTTGAAACGTTCTCCGGCGTAAAGCCAAACTCCCGGCCGAAATAGCCGATCGGCGCATTCTTCGGGGCGAACGCCTCGCTGGGCACGGTGTCCAGCACGGGTGCCAGATTCACGTTCACGCCCACAGCCGCCAGCTGCCGCCCCCACTCGGTGGCGTCGGCCAACAGCTGGTCCACGGGCAGCTCGCCCTGCTCCACTGCCTGCGGCATCGTGTCAAAGCCCGGGCCCTGCATGATCTGCACAAACCCGCCTTCCTGGTCTGTCGCCACAAAGGGCAGGGCCCCGGCGGTCCGGCTGCCCGTGACATGCCCCGAGACGGCCGCGACCTCCCCGGCAATGGCCGACTTCCCTGCCGTGCTGCGCCCCTTCATGAAAAAATTACCCACGTATAGGGTGTCCAGCGCGTACAGCGAATCCGGGGTGGCCCCCGTCACCGGCGAGGACACCATAAGGACCTGGCCCACCTTTTGCTCCAGGGACATGGCCGCCAGCACGGACTGGGCATCGCCCGGTTTCGGTGCGGCCGACGGCGGGGCCTGGCTTGCGCTGGGAGCCGGCGCCGCCGAGGTGGCAGGCTCAGGCGACGGGGCATCCGGGGAGGGTGCAGCACTGGCGGAAGGATCGGGCCTCGTGCTTGGCGAAGCGGAAGAGCCCGCGGCTGTGGGGGATGCGCCAGGGGCACCGGTGAAGAACTGCACGGCGAACACCGCCACGAGCGCCACAACCACGATTCCTGCGCCAATGATCAACCAACGCTTGGTGCCACTTGCCACAACAGCCTGCCTTCGTGTCTAACGGTGTCATGCCAAGGGGCAGTGCCGCCCGGCCGGGGTGGAACGGGAACGCGCCGGAACGGCCCGCGGTGCAGGGCTAGGCGCCGCGGTTTTTCTCACGCATCGCGCGCAGTGCCTCGCGGTTGTCCTGCTGTTCGCGGAGGGCGTGGCGCTTGTCGTAGTCCTTCTTGCCCCTGGCGATGGCGATCTCAACCTTGGCGCGGCTGTCCTTGAAGTACAGCTGCAGCGGCACGATCGTGAAGCCGGATTCGCGCGTCTTGCGGTCGATTTTCTCGAGCTCTTCGCGGTGCAGCAGGAGCTTGCGGCGGCGGCGGGCCGTGTGGTTGGTCCAGCTGCCGTTGAGGTACTCGGGGATGTAGACGCCCTCTAGCCAGAGCTCGTCGTTGTAGAACGTGGCGAAGCCGTCCACGAGGGACGCCCTGCCCTCGCGCAGCGACTTGACCTCGGTTCCCATGAGGACCAGGCCGGCCTCGAAGGTGTCCATGATGAGGTAGTCATGCCGGGCCTTGCGATTGGTGGCCACCACCTTCAGGCCACTTTCCTTGGGCACGGCAGACTCCTTAGGTATTTAGCAAACTTTCCGGCACGCACGTTGCGGCACGGATCCCCAGTTTAGCAACACCCGCAGGGCGGGGCGGCCGGCGGACGGGGTTTGTGACGCCGGTCGTACATGCCCGCCCGCGGAAGGGAGGCCGGGCCCGCGTGCTGCGGGCCCGGACCGTCCTAGAGCAGGCCCATGGGGTCCACGGGGCTGCCGTTGAGCCAGGTTTCAAAGTGTGCGTGGCAGCCGGTGGAGTTTCCGGTGTTGCCGGAGTATGCCACCAGCTGGCCCTGCTTGACCGCCTGGCCGGCGGAGACAATGACGGAGGAGTTGTGGTAAAAGACCGTCATCAGTGCGTTGCCCTGGACCACTCCGTGGCTGATGTACAGCACGTTGCCGCCGCCGTACACCACGTTCGTCTGGCCGGCGATCTGGACCACGCCGTCCGCGGGTGCGTAAACGGGCGTGCCGCAGGTGGCGCCAAAGTCGATTCCGGAGTGCAGGTAGGAGCCGGTGCCGTTGAAGTCGATGGTGCCGGCCGGGGTCTGGCGCCAGCCAAAGCCGGAGGTGATGGGGATGTTGCCGGCGAAGGGGTGCTGCAGCCCAAACGCGGAGGGGTTGCCGGGTGCCGGCGGCACGTACGGCGGGGGCGTGTACGTGGGCGGGACGAACGGCGGCGGTGTGTAGGAGCTGCCGCCCCCGCCGAGGTTGGCCTGGGCGTTGGCCTTCTCCTGGGCGATGCGCGCCTGTTCCTGCTCGTAGGCGACGCGGGCTGCTTCAATGCGGCGTTCTTCCTCGATCTTTGCCAGCCGGGCGGCTTCGGCGCGTGCGGCAGCCTCGGCGGCTTCACGTTCCTTGCGCTGGATCTCGGCGATCTGCGTGGCCACGGCGTCCTTCTCATTCTGGACTGCCTGCAGCTTTGCCTGGATCCGGGGCTTTTCGGCCTCCAGCGTGGCGTTCAGTGCAGCGGAGTCGCTGATGAGCTTGTCCACCTTGGCCTTTTCGGTGGCGGCCTGGTTGCGGGCCACCTGCTCGGCGGCCAGCGCGGTCTCGGCCTGCTGCTTCAGGTCCTTGATTTCCTCTTCAACTGCGGCGAGGCGGACCTGGGCGTTCTGGTTTGTTGCCTTTTGCGCCGTCAGCGCCTCCAGGGCAGCGGTCTGGCTGCGGAGCGCCTGCTCGGCCAGGTCGATGGAGTTGGCCAGGTCGTTCGGCGAATCGGCGCCGAGGATCAGCGTCAGGTTCGGCGGCAGTCCGCCGGCCTTGTACGACTGGGCCGCGATCTGGCCGATCATGGCCTTGGTTTCCGTGGACTTCTCGGCGTCCGTGGCGATCTGGGCCGTGATCTTGTCCTTGTTCTGCTGGGCAAGGTCGATCCGTGCGGTGAGTGAACTCACCACTCCCGTGGCGGTTGCCACGCGGGCTTCGGCCCCTGCCAGTGCTGCCTGGGCACCGGGCAGCTGGCCCTGGAACGTGACCAGGTCCGCCGCCGACTTGGCAATTCCGGCATCCACAAATTCCAGCGACGACTGGACCTCGTTGGCCTGCTGCTCCAGTTGCGCCTGCTGCTCAAGCGCCGCAGCCTTGTCGCTGGCATTGTCGGCCTGGGCCGCCGGAACCAGTCCCAGCAGGCCCACGGCAAGAAGTGTGCTGATGCCCAGCAGGACACGGCGGACTGCCGTCCGGTGCCGCGGCACGGCCCGCCCAAGACGGGGGGACTCCACCTGCCCATTTCCCCCGCTTGATTCCACATTCATGCCTGTTGGCTCCTTCAAAAGTTGCTTAAACATGCCCAAATAACATTAGTCACAAGAGTCACTCCAGTAACACTACCCCCACTGATCCTACACTTTCAGGTTTTTGCGCAGGGAAACGGCCGACGCAACGCCGGCCAAGACCACGCCGAGCAGGATCAGGATGGGATAGATGGTCAAGGCGTCCGTGGCGGAGATGAAGGGCGTTCCCGAGTTGGATTCGGCAAGGTAGCCGCCCATGAAGAAGTGAACAATGGCCCAAACAGCCCCCGAGGCCAGCAGCGCACCGATGGTTGCGGCGATGACGCCCTCCAACACAAAGGGCAGCTGGATGACTGTCCGCGACGCGCCCACCAGGCGCATGATTTCAATCTCCCTGGTGCGCGACTGGGCGGACAGCCTGATGGTGGTGGCAATCAGCAGGGCAGCACAGATGATCATGAGCACGGCCACGCCGATGGCCACATAGGTGGCGATGTTCATCCACGAGAACAATTTTTCCAGGACCCTGCGCTGGTCCACCACGGAGTCCACCCCTGGCGTGGCCGAGAAGGTCTCATTGATGATCTGGTATTTCTCGGGGTCCGTCAGCTTGATGCGGAACGACGAGGGCAGGTTGGCGGCTTCCACCGAATCCACCATGGGCGAGTTCGCGAACTGCTCCTGGAAGTGGACCAGCGCCTCGTCCTGGGACTCAAACGCCCAGGACTCGATGTACGGCTTCACGGCCGCCGAGCCGAGCATGCCTTCAATCGTCTTCTTCTGCTCGTCCGTGACGGGGCCCGCCAGGCAGTTGGTGTTGGCCGGCACGTCGTTGCACAGGTAGATCGTGACCTGCACCTTGTCGTACCAGAAGCCCTTGAGTTGGCTGATTTGCATCTGGAGGACGCCGGCGGCGCCAACAAACGTCAGCGACACAAAGGTCACCAGGATCACCGAAATGACCATTGTCAGGTTGCGGCGCAGGCCGCTCCCCAACTCGCTCATGATGAAAGCAAGTCTCACTTGTGGTCCTCAATCGTGGTCTTCGCGTTGCCGGTGGCATCTGTTCCGGTGGCCGCCCCGGCCGGGTTGTCAGCAGGCGGCACGGGGTCAGGGCCGCGCCGGCGTTCCAGGCGCGGCGGCAGCGAGTCGTTGGCGGCGTCTCTTGCCGCGGCGGCACTTACTATCCGCTGGCGGCGGGTCTGGGGTTCGGCGTCGTCCATCTTCGCGGCGCCTGCCGCAGGGACGACGGGGATCATGGAGGTGTACTGCGCGGCGTTCTCGTCGCGGACCACCTTGCCGTGCTTGAGCTCGATGACGCGCTTGCGCATGGAGTTGACGATGTCGTCGTCGTGGGTGGCCATGACCACGGTGGTGCCGTTTTGGTTGATCTTGTCCAGGATTTCCATGATGCCGGCGCTGGTGGTGGGGTCAAGGTTGCCGGTGGGCTCGTCGGCGAGGAGGATGCCGGGCTGGTTGACGATGGCGCGGGCGATGGCGACACGCTGCTGCTCACCGCCGGAGAGTTCGGTGGGCAGGCGGCGCCCCTTGTCCTCCAGGCCCACGAGCTCCAGCACGCGCGGCACCTCAACACGGATGGCAGCGCGGGATTTGCCCAGCACCTGCATGGCATAGGCCACGTTGGCAAAGACCGTCTTCGTCTGGATCAGGCGGAAGTCCTGGAAGACCACGCCGATGCCCCGGCGGAACTTGGGCACGCGCCAGCTGGGCACGCTCGCCACGTTCTGGCCGGCCACGTAGATGTGGCCGTGCGGTGTCTTGTGCTCGCGCAGGACGAGCCGCAGCAGGGTCGACTTTCCGGATCCCGAGGAGCCCACAAGGAACACAAACTCGCCGCGCTGCACATCGAAGGAAACATCGTCGAGCGCCGGCTTGGACTTGCGGTCGTACGCAATGCTCACATTTTCAAAACGAATCATGACTTTTTCATTGCCCGTCCAGCGAAGGTGCACTGGTGTGCTGGCGCGTCGGGCGTGGTTTGGGGGTGGAAACCGCCAGCCTTACCACTCTAGGCGCGCCATTGCTGGAAACCCGGTTCCGTGCCGGTGTGTCGAGGGGCGGCGTTTCTGTGGGACGGCGGCTGTGCACGGTTTTGCTTGGCGAGGGTCTGGAGCCCGCGGGATTCCGTGCAGGTTCCGCCCTGGTGGCGCCCGGTGCCGGCTGCTCCCGGACACGGCGGAAAGGCGCGGAGGCGCCGGTCAGGATTGGGGTCCTGCCGGCAGGGCTCCAGCCTTGTGTTGTGTCTTTGGAGTGTTCAGGCCTTGGCGGCGTTGCGCTGGTCGGCGCGCCAGCGGATGCCTGCGTCGATGAAGTCGTCGATTTCGCCGTCCAGCACGGCGCCGGCGTTGCCGACCTCGTGTTCGGTGCGCAGGTCCTTGACCATTTGGTACGGATTCAGGACGTAGGAGCGCATCTGGTCGCCCCACGAGGCCTTGACGTCACCGGCCATGGCCTTCTTCGTGGCGTCTTCCTCGGCCTTCTTCAGCAGCAGCAGCCGCGACTGCAGCACGCGCAGGGCGGCCGCGCGGTTTTGGATCTGCGACTTCTCATTCTGCATCGACACCACGGTGCCTGTGGGGATGTGTGTCATGCGCACAGCCGAGTCCGTGGTGTTCACGGACTGCCCGCCCGGGCCTGAGGACCGGAACACGTCAACACGGATCTCGTTTTCCGGGATGTCGATGCTGTCCGTGGACTCGATCAGCGGGATGACCTCCACCGCGGCGAAGGAGGTCTGGCGGCGGCCCTGGTTGTCGAAGGGGCTGATGCGGACCAGGCGGTGCGTGCCGGCCTCGACGCTCAGCGTGCCAAAAGCGTACGGCGCCTTGACCTCAAAGGTGGCGGACTTCAGTCCGGCCTCTTCGGCGTAGGAGGTGTCCAGCACGGCCGTGGGGTAGCCGTGGCGCTCGGCCCAGCGCAGGTACATGCGCAGCAGCATTTCGGCAAAGTCGGCGGCATCCACGCCGCCGGCGCCGGAGCGGATGGTGATGACGGCTTCGCGCTCGTCGTACTCGCCGGCAAGCAGCGTCACAATCTCCAGGTCCTCAAGCGACTTTTGCAGGGCCGGAAGCTCCTTGGCAGCCTCGGCGAGGGTGTCGGCGTCGCCCTCTTCCTCCGCCATCTCCACGAGGACCTCGAGATCGTCGATCCGGGACTCAAGGGTGCGCAGCTTCTCCAGCTTGGACTGGGCGTGGCTGAGCTTGGAGGTGACCTTCTGCGCGGCGGCGGGGTCGTCCCAAAGGTTTGGCGAGCCTGCCTGGTCCGAAAGATCCTCGATGTCCTCCAAGAGCTTCGGCACCTCGGAGACCTGCTCTATAGAGGTGTACGTTGCGCGAAGGGCGCGGAGTTCTGCGGGAAAGTCGATCGCTGCCATGATATTCAAGCCTACAGCAGCAGCTTGGCCCGCGCCGTACTGGTGACGGAGATGCTGATCCCGTCCGGTACCAGGAAGTTGATGAACAGCGGATGAACGACGGCGCCCAGGCTCACCTCCGCGGTCCGTCCGTCCCCGGCTCCGCTGGCCGAGGCCAGCGCAATTGCGTCCAGCCCTTCCGGGATTGGCTGCCCGGCAAGGTACTCCTGGGCCGCGGCCCTCACGGCCCCGCTGTCCAGCCGGGTCCCGGGGTCGGCGGCACCCTCGGCGCCGTTGACCTCAAAGGTGTCGGCTGCTGCGAGCGCCGCGCCGTCGGCCAGTGAGAACAGTTTCTTGTGCCCCACGTAGAGGCTGCCGGCCGCGGCCACCACCGTGACCAGCAGCAGCGTCAGGAGCACATAGCCAATGAGCAGCACCATGATCTGCCCGGCCTCACCAGCCTCGTCCCGGCCACCGGCTCGCGCCTCACCATGTGTGCGGAACGGCCCGGTTGCGCGAACCGGCGCGGGCCTGCCGGGCGGGAGCAGCTTCCTCATTTGAACCGGCCCACCTTTTGGCTTGCACTGGATTCCACGGTTGCGGCGGTGGCGCTTACGCCAGGCAGTGAGCCCACCACGGGCAGTTCCACCCGAAGCTGCACGCGGGCGGTGACGATTGTTCCCGCCGTGGAGCAGTCGGCGCTGCAGGAGATGGTCAGCTGTGCCCCGGCGGCGTCAAAGCCCATGTCGGTGACGGCCAGGTTCATGGCGTCGAGAGCAGCCGCTTCCGCCGCGGCCCCGTCCTCGTGGAGCACAAACACCTTGGCGGCCTGGTCGGCGGCCCCGACCACAGCGTAGGCACCGCCCTGGACCTGGCCCACTGTCAGGATGAGATACACAACCGGCACCATCAGCAGGACCGCCAGGAAGATGAATTCCACGATGGCGCTGCCCTCCTCTCCCCCGGCCCCGCCACGGGCCTCCGGCACAGCCCCGTCAGCGGGTGATGACAGCATGCCCGCTCACCTCCAGCGCATGGGAGGGGCCCAGCAGGCCGATGACCGGCAGCGGCGCCTTGATCGAGACCGTCATGACCTGCATTCCGTCGAGTGCGCCCACAGACACGCTGACATCCTGCACAAAGCCCGGTCCCAGCGCGGCGGCCACGAGGGCGGCGGCCCGGTTGCGGGCGTCCTCCGCCGTCCGGTCCCCGAGGGCACCGTAGCGCGCAGCCGACGACGCCGCATCTGCCACGGTATTGCGTACGTGCAGCACGAGCGTCAGCTGCAGCAGCGCCACAAACATGACAGTGACCAGGGCGCTGACCAGGACAAAATCGACGACGGCGGAGCCCGCCTGCCGCTCCCGGGCTACGGAACCACTTGGTCCATGGCCTGGTTGAACAGCCTTTCCAATGCGGGACCGGCGATCGCCAGCAGTCCCGCCACGAGGATGGCGCTCATGAGGGTGATCAAGACCCAGCCGGGCACATCCCCGCGGGTCCTTTCTGTGGCCGGGCGGAGCGGCGGCAGCCGCCGCCCCAGCCTCTCCATGCCCTTCAGTACAAGGGCCCTGCAGCGTCCGGCGAGGACCAGCAGTGCCACCCCCGTCTCCGTCATCCAGTTCTTCGCGTACATGTTGCTGTCCCTCCACCTGGTGTTGCCCTGCGTGTTGTCTGCTTCTGCCGTTCCTGTCCTGGGTAGCCGCCATCTAGAATCCAAACTGCAGCAGGGCCAGGCCGGGAAAGACTGCGAAGACGACCGTGAGCGGCAGGACGCCAAAAATGAGCGGGACCATCATCCCGATTTCCTTGCGGCCGGCAGATTCCATGAGCTCGCGCTTGGCCACGTCGCGGACATCCTGTGCCTGGGCCCGCAGCACCTCTGCCAGCGGCGTCCCCCGGTTGACCGCCACCCCGATGCCGTCCACAAACCGTGAGAGTGCAGGGACGTTGACGCGGGCGGAAAATTGGTTGAGTGCCTCGACCAGCGGAACGCCGGTTCGGGTCTGTGCCAGCACCTTGCCAAACTCCTGCGACAGCACCCCGTTCGAGGTCCGGGCCACCCGGTCCAGCGCGCCGGAGGCGCTCTCCCCCGCACTGACGGCGAGCGCCATCAATTCTGCGAGCGCTGGAAATTCAGACAGCATCTGGGCCTGGCGCCGCTTTGTCCTGGCGCCCAGCAGGTAGTCGTAGAACAAGTACCCGCCCACCATGGGCGCCAGCGTCAGCACCACCGCCCCCATGAAATTGATAGTCCCCTGCCACAGCAGCAGGATGGCGCCCACCACCCCCGCAAGGAGCCCGGCCGCCGCGCACAGGAACTGCATGGCCCTGAATTCCAGCGGGGTCTCGCTCCGGCCGGCCTGTTCCAGCCGAACCCCCAGGCCCCTGACGCTGACATTGAAACGGCCCAGCCGGTGGACGGCGTCGGAGAGCACCAGCCGGAAGATCCGTTCGAGCGGCCCAAACAATGTTCCGGGGCCCTCGCCCTCCAGCAGGCGGGAGCGGCTGTCCACTGACCGCAGCTGCGGCTCCACCCGCTGCGCAAAACTGGTCTTGCGCATCACCGGAAGCCGGACGAAGCACAGCCACAGCCCCGCCCCCATCAGGAGCCCGACGGCGATCATGGCGGCCAGGTGCGTGGTCATTGCAGCACCCGGTCTTCCTCCGGCAGCGCTCCGATGCGCAGCATGACCCGGTAGCAGACCACCGACACCAGCAGCCCGCCGCCCAGCACCGCCCACCCTGCCGGTGTGTTGTAGGCGGCCACGGCCTCGGGCCGGGTGGACATGAGCATCAGCACGATCCAGGGTGCGGCCACGGCCAGCCGGGCGGCGTTGACTGTCCAGGACTGGCGCGCCTCCAATTCACTGCGGGTGCGTGCGTGGTCGCGCAGGAACTCGGACAGCGTGCCCAACAGCTTGCCGAGGTCAGAGCCGCCCACATCCCGTGTCAGGCGCAGCGCCTCGATGATTCTGTCGGAGACGGGGTCGGCGAGGGTTGCCTTGAGCTTTTGCAGGGCCGCTTCAAAGTGTCCGCTGGCTCTGTAATCGGCGCCAAAGCTCCGGAAGTCGTCCCTGAGCTGGACCGGGCCCTTGTGCCCCAGCTGCACCAGAGCCTCCGGCAGCGACAGTCCTGCCCGGATGGCCGAGCGCAGGTTGTCCACCACATCAGGCCAGAGTTCGCGCATGACGGCGGCCCGCCGTCGTGCCCTCATGCGCAGCAGCGCGAAGGGCAGGTAGGCCACGAACAGGCTGAAGCACAAGGCGATGGCGGGGACGCCGGTCAGGACAAACACCACCAGGGCCATCAGCAGTGCCAGCCCGGCGGCACTGGCCACAAGCGACAGCGGCGTCACCTGCGGCACACCGGCCTGGTGCAGCAGCACCTGCATCCTGCTGCGGTGTCCGGGCTGGGGTGCGCGCGGCGGCTGGCTCCAGCAGGCATTCCAGATCAGGAACAGGCCCATGCCGGCGAGCAGCCCCACAGCTGCCGCCATCAGAATTCCCCCATCAGCGCGGCGACGCTGTAGCCGGCCGCGGTGAACTTTTCCGGGGCAGGCATGGCGGTTTTGGATGCTGTGAGCCGTCCGTCCACGGTGCTGAACACCAGGCCGGACTCAATGATGCCGTTCTCCACTCGGCGTCCCAGTGCGAGGATCTCCCCCACGCTGCGCCGTCCGTTGGGGGCCCGGACGCAGTGGACCACAAGGTCGATGCAGGCGGCGACCGTGGGCACCACGAAGGCAGCTGTGATGTTCTCGCCTGCGAGGAGGGGGAGCGTGCAGATCTTGACCACGGCGTCGTGGGCGGAGTTTGCGTGGACGCTCGCCATCCCGGGAAGGCCGGGAAGTGCTGACACGCAATTAACATTGGCCAGCTCTGGCGGCTGGCCTGCCGTAGCTCGATGACTCTGGGAATGCCGAGAATACGCGGGAGGCCGACGGCGGGGCCGTCGGTGCATTTGGTGGAATCCTACAAACACCACACCTTGCGCTATTCCGTCAAGTATTGGCAAAGTGTAGCTTATCTACGCGGCAAGCACGGCATGCGCCCGCCGTCAAGAGCTTTAGCTAGTTCCCACAAATTCCAGTTCCAGCCGACGGCGGGCCGTCGGAGCCTTCCGCAACGATATCGTGCGCCAACGGCGAACAGGCCCCCGTTGCACCGTGAACCATGTCACTCTGGAATACGTCATAAATGGACACGAAACAGGGAGACGTGATAATGAGCAATTCCGAATATCTTTCACGGCGGCAGGCCGCCGACTACCTAGGCCTTTCGGTTGGATGGATGGCCACCACGGGCCGGGCCTGCGTCCCGTCCTATCGCGTGGGCGGTGTGATGAGGTACCGGCGGGATGAGCTGGACGCATGGGTTGACTCGCAGCGCGTAGCCCGGCCTTGAGGGCCGGACCTCTGGCGGATAGTGCCACTGATGCCAGCCTGTGGGGCTGGCCTTGAGCCGTAGCGAGAGGGTACCGCAGCGGAGGTTAGGACCTCGGCAATGCGCGCCCCGAAAACAGCTCTTACTCAAGGTGCCTGCATCCCATACGCCAGTAGGGGCAAACGGGGCTCTCACGGTTTATTTTCGGTGGTCTAAAGCGGTACAGATTTAGGAGGTTTCCAGCGCGTGCCCAGAGTCCCCCGCCCCGCCTGTTCTGTAGCCGGTTGCGACAGGCCGAACCACGCCAAGGGCAAGTGTCAAACGCACTACCGGGCCACCGTTCGGAGTGCTGGCACATGCAAGGTTTCAGGATGCCCAAGAGCGCCGATTACTGGCGGCTACTGCCGCCCGCATGAGCCGTTGCTCATTGAGCAAATGGGGCCGGTCAAGGTTGCCGACGAGCTGGAAAAGATAGCCGACACAGTGAAGCCACACCCGATTACCGGATGTTGGTTATGGCAAGGGGAATTGAATGCGGGAGGATATGCCCGCATGAGAATTGGAGGGCGTAAGTGGTTAGTTCACCGTTTCCTTTTTGTCCTATTTTATGGGGCACAGCGGAATAACTGGGAGCTTGACCATATTTGCAACCGTCCCGATTGTGTGAGGCCGAACCACGTTTACTCTGTCACACGAAAGCAGAATGAAAAGAATAGGGCATGGCGTGATGCTCGCGACGGTTTCCAATTCTGGAAACAGGACTACCTAGCCGACATGCCACCGGTGCCACTGTTGCTATGGGCAGGCTCTCACGGCCTGCCTGTCGCGCCCTACAGCTGGCGAGTAGAACAGCGGTAGCCCGCTGAAATCAAGGCCCCTACAGGCCCTGCCGTGGCCCTCTGGGGCCACTTCCATCACGGAGGAGATAACTAATTAGTACCCCGCGCGCGCCACCCTTGAGGGTGGGCAATTCCACGACTACAGCCGGAGCCCAGGCACCGGCAATCAACCATCAAAGGAAACCATATTGAGCAACGAAAACAAAGAGCCCAACAGGGCCGACTATAACCCCGTGGAAGTAGGACGGGACACTTGGGAAGTGCCCGGATCAAACGTCTTGCACCGCTCTAAGCAGGAGGCCGACAAAGCGGCCGAAAAAGCCTACTCACGAGCCTTAGAGGAATGGCGAAGGGAAGAGAACCGCCTTAGCGGCAACCGGTCCTACGCCGACACCATGGCCTTTGAGGCCATGACGCCACAGCAGCAGGCAACCGAGGCTATCCGAGCCTCCAAGGCCGGGGCCCTCACGGAGGGCGTTACCGAGGAGGAATGGAACAGTAGCCCCGAAATAAGGGCTCTCTACTCCAAGTCAGAAAAGACAGGCGCGGAACTCTACGCCGAGTGGAAGGCCAACGGCAGCAGCTCCCGCAAGGGCATGCCACAGGGCAACCACTAAAAGCAGTTGACGGCGTGGGGCTTTACGGCCCCGCGCCTTTCCTGTCTCTTTCAGATATTTTTTGATTCCAAAGCTTTTTAATCCGTACAGATTCCCAACAGCTACCACGGGCGGGCGCTGGAACGGGAAGTTTCGGGGGCCTACCCCCACCTTTCCGTGGTGGCCCGCGTAACACACTGGCCTCGGCTGGGAAACATGGGCTAGGCGGCCCTGCGTGCCGTTCTCACGGCCCTACATGATCAAGGTGGCTAGCTGTTCCACTTCCACCCTTACGCCCGTTAGACGCCAGCCTGTGGGGCTGGCAACAAGTCCCTACCTAGAGCCCGCCTTGAGGCCATGGAACTAGCCTCTATACACAAAGGGTTCCCTTTGTGTATATTGGAGTCATGGAAACAGCCCCAGCCCTTAGAGTTATCGGTTACGTCCGCGTGTCCACCAACAAGCAAGACATAGGCCCGGAGGTACAAATTGCAGCACTTGAAGCGGAGGCATCCCGCAAGGGATGGAGCCTTGAGATACGCCGTGAGAACGCCGCAAGCGCAAAGTCTCTAGCGAACAGGCCGGTCCTAGCCGGAGCGCTTACAGACTTGAAGAGCAGGCGCTATGACGCGCTCGCCGTATCCAAGCTTGATCGCCTCTCTCGCAACGTCGCCGACTTTTCGGCCATGCTGGAAACTGCCAGCCGCCAAGGGTGGGCAATGATCTGCCTAGATCTTGGCGTGGACACCACCACCGACACGGGGGCCTCAATGGCCCAAATGACGGCCGTATTTGCGGAGCTTGAGCGTAAGCGCATTGCAGGCCGGACGCGGGAGGCCATGGCTAAGATCAAGGCCGACACAGGCAAGCTCATGGGCAGGCCTAGCGCCCTGCCAGCCGACACGGTGGCGCGTATCTTTGCCGAACGGGAGGCCGGGGCCTCCATGGCCCGGATAGCTGACATGCTCAACGCCGACGGCGTGCCCACGGCAACGGGCAAGACGTGGCATCCATCCACAGTTCGGCAGGTGCTGACGTCGGTTACAGGCCCCGCCCGGAGCTAGCCGCTCCACCACGCAAGAGAGGCCCGGTCAACGCCGGGCCTTTCCTGTGTCCACCGTAGGGCCGTTAGCCCACCAATGTTGGGGCAATGCCCCGTAGCGGCGTGAGAGACAGGATTACCGCGCCTGTCTCGTTGTCCGTGTGCATCTCCCCCAAGCCCAAGCCGTGAGCGTGTGCGGCCTTGCTCGCCGCGTACAGGGGCACGCCTGCCAGCGTGGCCCCGCCGTGGTGTTCCCCGTCGGTCCAGAGGGCAACCTCTGGCGTCCGATGGATGACGCGGTAACTCTCCGGGAGGTCACTAATGAGTGCTTGCAACGTGGCGCTGTTCTGTTCCATGGTCCTGCCTTTCCGTGTGGTGACTGGAACTCAAGATTAACGCCAACTGACGGGAATTAACAGGGGCCGCGTGGCCCCTGTAGTGTTCGCCCTGGTTGTTTTATGTATCAGTTATTGTACCAATATCGGGCCGTCGCCACCGGGCCTATGATTGTTGAATGTCCTAGTGTCCGTTGCCGGGAGAATACCGCTATCTCGCCACTGTTGTTTTAACTGGTCTAGCTCTTCCACCGTGAGCAGGCCGCGAGCGCTGGATTTGTTTTTCAGGACCACTTGCACAGTGTCCCGGTCAAAGACTCGGGCCGTGCCCTTGAAGTGGCTAAGCAACACCACATTGCACACTTGGCGCGCATAGTCGCGCCTGTCATCTATCGGCAGTTCCAGCCATGCCATAAGCTCCGTTGCTTCCACGTCTTTCGTGTAGTCCAGCTGGGGCAACGCTGGCAAGTTCTGCATGAGGGCAAGCTCTGTAAGCCTGTCCTCTGTGGACTGTAGCCGGGCCTGTATCGTCTCGCTCATGGTTGCCAGCTGCATCATAGTTATGGTGCCTGTGGCCGCCATTGTGGCGGCCTCCGTAAGCCGTTCCCGTAGCGCTAGGACCTCTGTCTCAAGGTAGCGGGCCTCCTCTGTGGAGTCCCCCGCCCGCTCTTGCTTGGACAGCCAATTGCGGTACATCACGATAACCGTATTTACGTAGTCATCCACGTAATCCACGCGCTTTCCCACGTGGCCTATGCCCCTTACGGGGCAGCGGTACACCGGGTAAGGGGCACGCTTGCCGGAACGCACATAGCCGGTAATCACCTTTGAGCCGCAATGGCATTGCGCTATCCCCGTTAGCAAGTACTTGGGCTTGATTGAGTAGAAGCGTCCCCGCTTGGGGTCCGTGAGAAGTGACCGAGCGGCACGGTAGACGTCCTCCGACACAATGGCCGGGAACTCTGACGGGCCGCTTATCTCGCCGTCCTGCGTGGCTAGGCCCGCGTTGCGGGGCCGCAACAGCAGAGCGCGCACGGTTTGCGCTCCGAACTCATTCCCCATGGTGCTACGTAGCCCCTGCCCATTGAGCCACCGGGCCATAGCCCCCAAGCTCCGGCCCTCCAAGGCCTGCCCGAACAGCTCACGCACGGCGTGCGCCTCCTCTGGGTGGAGGCTTGGCACTTTGTCCGTTATCGTCCAGCCGAACGGCCTCTGGCCCCCGGTGTATTTGCCCTTGCTTGTAAGCTCTCTCATCTTGCGCTTGGCGCGCTCCGCCTTATGCTCCGACTCATAGCGGGCCGCGCTCCCCAGCATGCGGGCCACCATGCGGCCCGACGGCGTGGACAGGTCCAGCTCTCCGGCCTTTACCGTGTGCGTGGTGACGCCGTTCTGTTCGCAAACGTCTATGTAGTCTTCCAGCTCCACAGGCCGACGGTGGAGCCTGTCTGTGTGCCAGCACAGCACATAGTCTGCGTCTCCTTTGCGGAGCCGTGCCAGCATGTCCCGATAGCCGGGCCGAGGACGGCCCGAGTATGCGCTTACGTCGTTGTCCACAAACACACGGGCCACGGCGAGGCCCAGCCGGGCCGCCAGCTCCCGACAGTCCTCCTCTTGGCGTTGCACGCCCAAACCTGCCCCGGTCCTGTCTTGGCTTATGCGGCAGTAGATAAAGGCTCTAGTTCCCATGGGGACAGGCTAGGCCTTATAGCGTGTTTGCGGTAGTCCGGTAGGCCGCTATTCAAGGCGATCAACATGTCCAGGCTCTCTGCCTCCCGCACCTCGCCCACGATGAGCCTGTCCGGGCGCATGCGCAGCGCCTCCTTGACCAGGCGGCGCAGGGGGATCTCGCCGTGTCCCTCGAGATTCGGCTGGCGGCACTGCAGCCCCACCACATCACGCAGCGGCAGCCTCAGCTCAAAAATCTCCTCCACCGTCACCACCCGCTCCCGCGAGCCAATGCCGGCAGCCAGACAATTGAGCATGGTGGTCTTGCCCGCCTGCGTGGCGCCGGAAACCAGAATGTTTAGGCCGCTGCTGACGGCTGCACCCAGGAAGCGGGCGGCCTGCGGGGTGAGCGAGCCCAGCTCCACCAGATGGTCCAGGCGGCTGGCCCGCGCCACAAACTTGCGGATGTTCACCGCCCAGTGGCTCTGGGTGATGTCAGGGATGACCACGTGCAGGCGGCTGCCATCAGGCAGCGCGGCGTCAACGAAGGGACTGCTCAGATCCAGCCGCCTCCCGGAGCTCTTCAGCATCCGCTCCACCAGGTCTCGGACCTGCTGCGGCGTGAACACGACATCTGTCAGTTCCGATTCACCGTGCCTTGCCACGAACACCTGGTCCGGCGCATTGAGCCAGATTTCCTCAATGTCGGGATCGTCCAGAAAGGGCTGCAGCGCACCGAAGCCTGCGACGGCGTTGAACACGTGCCGCCCGACATCGTCACTTTGGGCGAGAGCCGGGACCGCACCGAGAAGGGCCCGCTCACCGTAGTCGTTGACAGCAGCATCCACCAGGGCACGCACCTCGGTGCCCTGCCGCAACGGGTCAAGGCCCTTGCGGCGGATGAGTTCCCTGACTTCATCCTCCAGCAATGCGAATGCATCCAACCAGACCGCCCCCGCCCCCTCGCGGTGTCCATACAGTGTGTAATTCAGGAGCATAGACCGATTCCATCCGGGCACGCCAGAGCCAATTTTGCTTTCTGTGGATAACCACGGCCCCTGCTGAGGCTGTCCACTCGGGCGAAAACCTTTGCACGGGGTGGTGGCCGATGTCACCAAAAACTGTGAAAATTCAACGTTTATTGCAATAGTTGGCGACATGCACGCATGGTGCCTGACCGTTCAGGCCGTGCCGCATAAGCTGGCAGCACCTCACGCGCGGCCACCGGCCGCAGATGACTTCGGAGCTAAAACAATGCCTTTACCTGTGTCCAGCCAAGATTCCCACCCTGCCGGGCGTTTCTTGTCCAAGGCCTGCCGGACCGCAGTGGCCGGCGCCTTGGGCCTCTCGCTCGTTTTTGCCGGAGGGATCCCACCTGCCGGAGCCCAGGAACCGGACACCGCCGTTGCCACGGAACAGCCTGCCGTGCCGGACGATGCCCAGCTGCCCGCGCCGTCCCTGGATCCTGGGGCGCCTGATGAACCGGCCGAACCGGAAGGCACGCCACCGGCTGCCGACCCCGCACCCGAAGCGGCACCTGATGCCGGCCAAGATGCGATCCCACCGCTGGAATCCGATGAGGAGCCACCAGCCGTCACGCCCGAATCTGAAGCGGCACCCGAATCTGCCCCGCAGGCCAAGCAGGCGCCCGCAGCCGTCGACCCGTCCGCCGCATTGCCCGACGCTCAGTCACTCATGGAGGCACCCTCCCCTACGGCTCCACCCGCACTGGTGGCACCGAAGGCGCCGTCGGCCCCAGACACGGAAAGCCCCGGATCAACGCCCGCAGCCCCGCCCGCAGTGGACCTTCCGGCTGCACCCGAAGAACCAGGCAAACCAGCCGATGCTGCCGACAGCGGGACCCCAGGCGCGCACATGGGCCAGGGCCTGGCCATGGAGGAGGCAGCTGCCGCCGCCAACACACCCATGATGGCCCGCGCGGCACCACTGGCCGCCAGTGAGCCCTGGATCCCGGCCGGTGTCCGTGGCATGGACGTCAGCGGCTGGCAGGCCGACTCAGGCTATACACGAAGCACGGTCAACTGGGGCAACGAATGGTCCATGGGTGCACGCTTTGTCTACGTCAAGGCAACCGAGGGCGGCGCCTTCGTCGACAAGTCCCGCGCCTCCCACCTCGCAGGCGCAACCAAGGTCGGCATGCTGCACGGGGCCTACCACTTCGCGCTTCCCGGGGCTGGCCAGGCAACGGCCACCGCCCAGGCTGACCACTTTGTCCGTAACGGCGGCGGGTGGAAGGCAGACGGCAAGACCCTCCCTCCCCTTTTGGACATTGAAAACAATCCCTATGGCGCCAACTGCTACGGCCTGAGCCAGGCAGCCATGGTCAATTGGATCAAGACCTTCTCAAACCGTGTCAAGTCCAAAACCGGGCGCCTGCCCATGATCTACACAAACAAGGGTTGGTGGGTCTCTTGCACTGGAGACTCGAGGGCTTTCACGAACCAGCCGCTGCACATCGCAGCGTACACCGGTGGTGCACCTCTCCAAATCCCGGGTGGATGGCCTACCTACAGCATGTGGCAGTTCAGCTCCACAGGCCCCTTTGCCGGCGACTCCAACGTATGGAACGGCACCCTGACGAACCTCAGGCGTTTCGCCTCCGGCACCACCGTCAGCAGGATCAGCGGCAAGGACCGCTACGAAGTTTCAGCAGCCGCATCCAAGTCCGCATTCCGTCCGGGTGTGAAAACTGCATACATCGCAAGTGGCGCCGTCTACACGGATGCCCTGTCCGGCTCCGCAGCTGCCGGCTTCACCGACAGCCCGGTGCTGCTCACGGGGACGGGCGTACTTCCCGACGTCATCCGGGCCGAGCTCACCCGACTCAAGCCGCAACGCATAGTCATCCTTGGCGGACCCGCCACCGTCAGCGACTCTGTCATGAGGCTGCTGAAGAGGTACAGCCCCTCCGTGAGCCGCATCAGCGGCAAGGACCGCTATGTGGTCTCAGCAGGTGTTTCAAAATCGACGTTCAAGGCAGGGACAAACACTGCCTATATTGCCAGCGGAGCCATCTATACGGATGCTCTCTCAGGGTCGGCCCTGGCCGGGCACCAAGGCGGCCCCGTGCTGCTGACCGCAACGATGGTCCTTCCCGATGCCATCCGCGCAGAACTGACACGGCTGAAGCCCAAACGGATCGTCATTCTTGGCGGTTCCGGAAGTGTCAGCGGCAGTGTCATGAATCTGTTGAAGCGGTACAGCCCCTCAGTCAGCCGGATTAGCGGCGCCGACAGGTACGAGGTCTCTGCATCCATCTCCAGGTCCACCTATTGGGCTGGCACAACCACTGTCTACGTTGCCAGCGGCGCGGTATATTCCGATGCATTGTCCGGCTCCGCCGTGGCAGCACATAATGGCAGCCCGGTCTTGCTGACGGCGCCCAACGTCCTGCCCAACTCGGTCAAGGCGGAACTCCAGCGCTTGAAGCCGCAACGGATCGTCATCCTTGGCGGCACCGGCACAGTCAGCAACGGGGTAATGCGGGATCTGCAGAACTACGCCCGCTGACGGATGTATAACGAAGTCGTTATTTTGCGCAGGCCCACCTAACGATTTGGACGCGGGCTCGACGCTGAAAGTTGTTCTTTCCAGCCTCTTGACGGAACTGCGCGGTTGTTGGCCTTGCCACCGCCATTATGGTTCGAGACCAAGTCGCAATGTGCACCAACGTGTCAAGTTTTTACCTTACTCTTTGTATCATCCTCTGCTGCCGTGACACGGACAACAGCCGACGAGGACAGAATCCGAGGTAAGAGTGAAAATTACACGAGTGTCCATGGCAAAGGTGCTTCTGAGCGCCGCCGTGGTGGGGACACTATCCATCTCCGGTGTCACAACCGCCGCTGCAGGCCCGATGGCTGGCACCATTGCAGCAGCTCTCGCGGAGGAAGCCCCCGAGATCGCAGTCGGCCCCCAGGCGGCCGTCATGGTGACCAGTCCTGACGGGTCCCGCGCCTACGTTGCCCAGGGGGAAGGCATCTCAGCCTACGATCTGCAGACTGGCAATGCCGTAGCAACCGTCACCATCGCCGGATTGGTAACAGCACTCACAGCGAGCCGTGATGGATCCATGATCTTTGCGAGCAGTCTCGCAGATGGCGGCAACACCATTGTGTCCATATCTACTGACACGAACACTGTCTCATCCACCACGACTATCGCCGACGCAACGTATTCCCTGGCCGAATCCTCTGACGGGAAGAGCGTGCTCGCTTTGGGGGAATCATCCCCGAAAAAGCTATACGTCATTGATGGCGCCTCATGGACTGTGACAAAGGATTTTCCAATGCCGTCAGATCTTGAAGCCATGGCGGTTCACACCAGCCCAACCGACTCCCATGCCTATGTCGCTCGAAGCTCGCTGGTCAGCCCCAGCACTTCCGAGTCGGATGTTCTGGTCATTGATCCGGGTACCGGAACACTCGTCACCCTACGTGTCAGGCTGGGACGGTACCACGGTGAAAGAGCAAGTCCGTTTGATCGCGTGGGGCGAGAACCAGGAAACCAGTAATAATGTCTAGTCCAGTTTTGTCCGCGGTAGGCCATGATGGTGGCATGAGTAGTTCCGGTCCGCGTGCCGGTGGCCCGACCCGTCGTAGGTCGTACACCCCCACGCAGAAGCTTGATTTTTTGGTCCAGTACGAGGCCGCTGTCCTCTCCAATGAAGGTGGTGCTTTCCTGCGCCGCGAGGGCTTGTATTCCTCCCAGATGACCGAGTGGCGCCGCCTGCGTGACGCCGGTGTCCTGGAGGGCAAGAAGGCCGGGGAGTCCATCGGCAGGCTCTCCAAGGACCAGGCCGAGATCGCGCGTTTGCGCCGCCAGCTGGAGGTGACGCAGGGCCGGTTGAAGACCTCCGAGGCAGCCCTGGGTGTGCTGGGAAAACTTCACGCTCTCTTGGAGGATCTCTCCGAGAGGGAGGAAGGCGGGCCGAAGCCCGGCAAGCGCTGATGGCCGCCTACAAGGAACTCCTCGCAGTGGGGGTTCCCCAGCGTCGTGCCGCGGTTCTGGCCGGCGTCTCGAGGACGACCATGAATCGGAAGCCGGCCGAGCCCCGGGACCATGCACCGGTGGTCCCGCCGAACAAGCTCAGTCCCGCCGAACGGACCGAGCTTCTGGCCGCGGTGAACTCGCCCGAGTTCGTTGATCTGGCACCCCAGCAGGTCTACACCAAGCTCCTTGATGTGGGCGTCTATCTGGGCTCTGTCTCAACGATGTACCGGGTGTTGGAGGAGAACCAGCAGGTCAAGGAACGCCGCCGCCTGGCCAAGCATCCGCCCCGGGCCGTGCCTGAGCTCGTGGCCAACGCACCTGGCGAGGTGATCACGTGGGATATTACGAAATTGGCTGGCCCGGTCAAGGGTAAATACTTTGACTGCTACATGGCCGTGGACATCCATTCGCGGTTCATCGTCGGCGCGCACGTGCACGCCACCGAAACCGGCGATTTGGCGGTGGAGATGATGAAGGAAATGTTCGGCATCCACGGCATCCCGCACGTCCTTCACGCCGACCGCGGCACCTCGATGACGTCGAAGACCGTGGCCACGCTGCTGGCCGATTTGGAAGTCACCCAGTCCCATTCCCGACCCCGGGTCAGCAACGATAATCCGTATTCTGAGAGCTTGTTCAAGACAATGAAGTTCGGCCCCACTTTCCCCGAACGCTTTGCATCCCTGCCCGATGCCAGGGCCTTCATCAGCGAGTTCGTGGACTGGTACAACTGTGAGACTTGTTTTAGCTGGTCTGGGACTGGCTGGCAGGATAGTTACCGGCCGCTCCACACTGCAGGCGTGACCCTTGGTACAACTGACCCTCATGGTGTCCTTTTGTGGACTTGTCCGTCTACCAGGATGGTTCGGCCGGTACCCGTCCGGCCCACCACGGTAGCTTGATTAGAAGATTGTCCACCCTCACGGGCGTGACCCCTCACAGTTCTGTTCCGTAGTGATTCCTACCCGGACTTGTACCGGCCGTCAACGGCCACCAACCAAGTCCATCACAAAAGGAAAAGCACGGTGACCGCTCTGTCTATCGTCTCTCATTGCCACCCATTTGTCGTGGGTGTCGACACTCACGCACGCAACCACGTCTACGCCATCCTTGACGCCACCAATGGCGCACTGCTGGATACGCAGTCTTTCCCGACTACCGCGGCCGGTATCAACCGCGCCATCAAATGGGTCGCACGCCGCACCAACGCCGACGCCGATACCCTCTGGGTTATCGAGGGAGCCGCGTCCTACGGAGCGATCCTCGCCGGTACCGTAGCCGCCCATGGATTCCCCGTTACCGAGGCTCCTCGTATGGATGCCAAGAAGAACCGCGGTGTCGGTAAAACCGATGCCTTGGACGCCCACCGGATGGGCATGGCCGTGCTGTCGTTGCCGGTCGAGAAACTGCGCTGCCCCCGCTTGAATGAAGGGATCCGCCAAGGCTTGCGGATCCTGGTCACCGCCCGCGAGTCCATGACCAAGGGCCGTACCCGTTCGATCAACGCATTGAACGCTTTGGTACGAAGTAACAATCTCGGCATTGATGCCCGCAGGAAGCTCACCCCAGTCCAGATCGAGGAGATCTCACGCTGGCGTGAACGCGTGGAAGAACTGGCTTTGAGTATCGCCCGCTCCGAGGCGGTCCGCCTCGCCAAACACATCCTGGACCTCGGTGAGCAGTTGGAGTCCAACGAGCAAAAGCTGGACGAGCTGGTCAAGGTCAGCGAAGCCGCGCCCCTGCTTGAGGAGAAGGGATTCCAGGCGGTCGCCGCGGCGAAATGTCTGGTGGCGTGGTCGCACGAGGGACGGGTCCGTAGCGAGGCTGCCTTCTCCTGTCTGGCCGGCGTGAATCCCATCCCCGCATCGTCCGGGAACACCGTTCGGCATCGGCTGAACCGTGGAGGCGATAGAAGGCTCAACAGTGCTCTTCACATGGCCGCGATCACCAGGATGACCTACGACTCTGAAACCTGCGACTACGTCGAGAAACGACGTGCCGAAGGTAAGACCGACAAAGAAATCCGACGTTGCATCAAGCGCTATCTGGCCCGTCGGGTGTTCAGGATTCTGACTGCCGCGGCTCAGGCGACAAAGGTGCAGGAAGCGGCTTGACAGATATAGAAGAGTCCATGACCACCAACACTCCGGAATCGGCTTCCACACACCCGCAAACGTCCACTACGGCCTCGCCGCCGAGATAGCCAGGCAACGCTCCGAAACACTCGCCGCAGCCCGGTCAAAAAACCCGATTCGCTTCAACAAAAACACTGACCCCAAGATCCTCGACCTGCCCGGGCCGGCGTGGATCAACAAACCAAAGGAAAGCACCCAGAAACAAGCCGCCTAACTCCCGTTGGTACCACCCGACTTGAAAAATTCCGTCAGGACGGTGCAGTCTTGCGAAGTACCCGGCGATGTCGTTTTCAGTGACGATGGATCCACGGGGTACATCATCTGCGGCAACGGACAAGTCTCAGCATTTGACACCATGTCGGGCACCCCTAAACAGTCCCTGGATCTAGGGTTCCAGGGCAGTTATGGTGCGCTCACTTCCGACGGCGACACATTGATCGTGGCTGGAAACATGCACCGTCAAGTTGCCGAAATCGATATGGCCTCCATGCAGATCGAGTCCGTATTCTCAGCCCCAGGCAACGTAGGCCGGTTATCTGCACCGGTTGGCGGCAACCTGGTTTGGTTCATCCGAAGCAACGATGACGGAAGCCAGACCCTGGCTGCTGTGTCCACGGGCAGCCCCGCACCTGCAACCACGGCTGCTGCAGCACCAGAGACTTCCGCCGCGGCAGCACCAGATGAGACGTCTGCTGCAGCTCCGACGGCTTCCGCGACACCGGTTAAGACTACGGAGGCCCCTCCGTCATCCGCTGCGGCAGCCGGAGACAATCCGACACCTACGCCAAGCATCGAACCAGCCCAGGCCGGGCTCGCGGTCACTGGCAGCGGAACGTTCCTGACCATCGGTGCCATTGCCGTCTTCCTGGCCATTGCCAGTGGCATTGTGCTGCTCCGCCGTCGAGCTGCCTCGTAGCCACGCCGCTGGGTAGGGAACGAAGCAGTCTTGGGTCCCTACCCAGCCCGCTGCGCAATGTCGCTTATGGCAACATCCCACAGGGCGACTTGCGACTCGGCGGACAGCGTCCATGCGGCATCATTGGCCGCCGTTTTCCATCTCGCGGTTTCCGTCTCTGTGAGCCCATTCAGTGCCGTGCGCAGGGCTTCTGTGGAGAAATCCTTCGTGACTACACCCAGGCCATAGCTTTCAACCAAAGCAACCATCGCCGGTGACGGTCCGGTAATTACGCCAATTCTTGCCTGCACCGCCTCAAAGAACTTGTTGGGCAAAGCGTTCTGCAGGTTGAAAGTTGAGTTCGGCAGGAAACACATTGCAACGTCATAGTTGCGAATCAGAGAGACCAGTTCTTCATACGGCACCGGATCAATAAAGCGGACATTGGGCAGGTTCGCTGCCGATCGTTTCAATTCATCGACGTAGTCGGGCTCGTTCGGCATGACGACAAAGTCGAGCTGGACTTTGTCGTCGACACCTTTCATGGCGTCAATGATCAACTCGATCTTTCGGTAGCGCTGCCCCGCCCCGCTGTAGATGACTTTCAGCGGCGCAGCGGTCGGCGTTGGCTCCGCTTCAAGGTATGGGGCGGCATTCGTCACAACACCAACCTCCACCCCAAATCTACGGTGATACTCGTCAGCAATTCCTTGGGAAACTGTCGTCACGGATGTTGCCATCGGCAGCTGCTTCCGGCAGATCCACCGCATGAACGGTGCCACAAAGAGACGCCATTTGAGGTCGGATTCCTTTTCGCTCGGCGCATATTCATGCAGGTCAGCGTGGACCCCCAGTCGCGGTTTCAGATCCAATGCAAGCGGCAAAGCATTCAAGTCATTCGCCAGAATAATGTCAAAATGGCCGACAGGCAGTATCTTTCTGGCCTCCTGAACGGCCGTCATGCCGTTGTACACGCGGCCATACTGGCGCGTTATGAGACCGATCCTGTCCGAAGTCCATCCGCGTGAGTCGGTCGGCAGTGGAAAATGGCTGTCGATGCCATCGGGAGCGGCACCATAGGCACAGGTGCTCACTTGGTATTTCCCCTTGAGCAGCTCAACCTGCTTCAGCACGCGAGGATCGGAACGGATGGGTGAGAAGGTCAGAATCAGCAGCGAGGGCAGGGAAGACATGGCTCCCATTATCCTTGCCCCGATGGATGCATGAAAATTTCTACTTCAGACCCCAACGGGCAAACCCCACATGTCCGCTGTTATTCGTCGGGCAGCTGATCCTTGGTGGGAACACGCGCGGCAGAGTTCTCTGGCCCGCGGCCCGTCCCGTCAGCGATCATCTCGGCAACTGCCGTCGGCGACTGGTTGCGATTAACCTCATCGATGGCCACCCTCCGGGACAGCTTGGTCAGCGTGGTCTCCATCTGCCGGAATCGCTGGTAAGTGGTTGCCATGTAGACGAGGAAGCTGACCACCAGGCCGTAAAGGACAAGGTCGGTGCCGCGTCCGATGCCGAAGAGCTGCGCCACCTTGGTCAACAGGGTGGGAAAGAAGATGGACAAGGCCGCGATGGCGGCAAACAGGATCAGCATGATGCGCCGGATGGCCAGGTGGCGTGCGTTGGATCCGCCGCGCATGAGCGTCAGCGACACCAGGACGACGGCGAGGACCAGGGCAATTTGTACGATTATTTGCATGGAATTACCTGAACAGCAGATCAGCAAGAATGTTGACGGAGTTCAGCAATGATTGTCCTTTGGCCTTTGAATAATCGGTGTAGATGATTTCAACCGGTTGTTCCACCCACTTGGGCTTCAGTTCGGAAATCTGGTGGACGAGCTCCGAGGCGTGCGCCATCCGGTTCTGGGTCAGGTGGACCTTGCGGGCAACGTGCGGGCTCAGTGCCCGCAGGCCGTTGTGGGCGTCCGTAAGTGCCATGCCCGTGGACATGCGCGACTGGACTGCGGCCGTGCGCAGCACGATCCTCTTGGCCAGCGACATCTTGGTTCGCTTGTCCAGGAAGCGCGAACCGAGCACCACTTCGGCCTCGCCGGACTTGATGCGCTCGGCCATGGCCTGGGCGTCGACAACGCGGTGTTGCCCATCGGCATCGAACGTAACAATGCAGTCCAGCTCAGGATCATTGAGCGCGTACTCGATGCCGGTCTGCAGGGACGCACCCTGCCCAAGGTTTACGGGATGCTGGACCACGACGGCGCCTGCCTCGCGTGCCGCCTTCTGGGAGCCGTCGGTGCTGCCGTCGTCGACGCACACAACATAGGGGAACACCTCTCGCAGCCCCGAAATAACGTCGCCAACAACTGACGCCTCGTTATACATGGGGATGACTATCCAAGTTCGACTCACTGAGACAGTATCCCACACAAGCCTGCTGCGGCCCGGCCCGAGGCGGCCTCCGCCGGCCTCAAGCCCGGGCCATCTCTGAGAGGGCGTTGGCCATGGCGAAAGGACCGTGAATCAGCGGCGCAGCCGTCTTGTTGCGCAAGTTCCAGACAGCCCAGTCGGCGTGGGGATCGGCAGAGACAACAATGTCTGCCGCGCACAGTGTCTCCGTGAGTGCCCTGTTCCTGGCCAACGCCCGCGCGATGCGGTGCGCAGAAATGTTGTAGGCGCCCAGACGCCCAATGACACCCACAGGCCCTTTCCCCCGTGCAATCGAAGTAAAGGTGCGGGCGGCCGGGCCATGGTCGGGTACTGTCAACGGCACGATTTTGAGGGCAGGATGGCCAGCGATGGCGCTGTCGCCGGGGATCGCAGCATGGACTGCCGTGCAGGACAGTTGGACGTCGGAAGGCACCGCTGATCGGGCGGTCCGCCAAAAATCCTCAATGGCCAGGTCTGCCCGATCCATGTCTGCTACGAGAATGGCCAGGTGGATTGCCTTGCTCACGAGTTGTTCCTCTCAGCGGTCTGCGGGTCGGACGAGGGTTCGCACCCAATCAGAGTGCGCAGTTCAGCAATGGCAGGGCGAAGCGTGGCGGAGCGTTCAAAGCTCTGGCCATACGCCCACGCCGCGGCCCAGCGTTGCGGATCAGGGTTAGCCAGTTCCGCGGCGCAAGCCCGCAGGGCATCGGCAATGCTCTCTTTGGAAAGGTCCTTCGCTTCAAACCACAGCGGGTAGTCCCGCAGTATCGTTGAGGCTGCGCTATCGGCTGCGTGGATGGATACGATGGGCAATCCAGTGGCCAGGTACTCCGCGGTTTTGCCGCCTGTGACGTATTTGCCGGGAGGCAGGATCAGCAGCAACGCGTCAACACTGTGATAGAAACTGGCAACTTCGCGTTTTGAGATGGGGCCCCCGTAGGCCAGTCCACGGTGTCGCCCTGAATTGAAAATTTCCAGTACCTTGCCCGGCACGAGGCCAGTGGGGCTTAGTTTTCCCTTGAAGATGGCATGGGCCGGCGGCAAGTCTTCACTGCCGAATGCCTGGTCCCAGCCGGCGAGGAACTCGGCCAATGGAACAGCCGTGTACTGCAGGGTTCCCAAATATCCGAAGCGGGGCTGCCCTGTTGCCACGGCCGTCTGCCGTCCGTGGCCTGGCTGTGGATCAAACCCGTTGGGTACGACCCTCATGTCGGCGCCGACATCCGGATACCTGCGGGCATATTCATCGCGGATGGGTTCATTGACGAACCAGCTTTGCAGCGCACGCCGCAGATATCCATGTTCCAGTTGTCCACGCTCGGATGACACGCTGAATATCTCGGCGCCCGTAAATGTGTTAAAAGACCATGCATCACGGTAATCGAGCACATAAGGCACGTCGGGCAATTCTCCGGCAACCTTGTACGAAACGTAGGGGCTGGCCGATGCCATGACCAGGTCCACCGGCTTGCGGCGGTGGATTTCCTGGGCGGCCTGGCTGGCGGGCTTGTACCAAAGTGCGTGGAAGTCCTCCGGGAATCCCTTGCGGCTGCGGCGCCGGAACCATTCCTTCCAAAGGTACGGGGCGTGGATGCGGAATCTGGAGTAGCGCCTAATGTCTCGCCGTCCTGGTTCTTCCGATCCACCGTCGGATGTGTGGACGACATCGATGCGGGGGTCAACCGCTTCAAGCAATTGCCTGTCCATGCCAGTCAGCTCCGCCCAAATCTCCCCGTCCACGGTCAGAACGGTCACGTCCCAGCCATCTTCAACGAAACCGTTGGCGACAGCTGTGCAGCGGTAAACTGATGATGCCGAGCTTGGAGGAAAGGCGAAGGCAATGTACAGCAGGTGGGGCCGGGTCATGCGGTGCCCCCCAAAACCTTTTCGTATCCTGAAATCAAGCGTGGCAGCAAGACTTCCGGGGAGTGGGTCCGCTGGATGTAATCAACGCTGGCCAACTGTCCGGAAAGCGCCTTTGGGTCGCGCAGGGACTCCCGCACGGCATCACCAACCTGGGCACGTTCAACGGACACCGTGGCGACATCGGCTGGGTAGCCAGGATCCTGGTCAGCAAAAATGGTGGGGATGCCCATGCCCATCGCCTCCAGCTCACTGGTGGCGAGAATACCGGCAATCTGTCCTACTGCCACATGGGCGCGGGACATCTCGAGAAGGTAGTCAGATTTCGCCATCTTGGGCAGCAACTGCACACCCATTGCTGCAACTTCAGGGGCCCTGTCGCCCCAGTCCAGGCCAACGATGTCAACATCCATGCCCTTGAGTGAATCGACGACGTCGGCGGCCGTCTGCACCCACGCATCACCGCCCTTTGAAGCATCCCAGCGGGATGGGAAGAACACCCTGGGCTTTTCTGCCGGCACCCAGGCCGGCAATTCCTTCAGGTCCACAGGAATGGGCATGTATTCGGCATCCGGACGGGCCTGCTCAGCCTTTTCACGGTTGTCCGGGGTTGCGTACCAGACCTGGCCGGCACCGTCGATGTCGGCCTTGATGGCAGCATGGTGCTGCTCCTGCCAGTAGTTCTCCCGGATATCCGTGCCGTGCAGGGTCAGCGCATACGGGCGTGAAAATCGCCCGCGGGCCCATTTGGCCCGGCCACCCATGTTGACATGCCACAACTCGGTGCGGGGGTAGGCAACAGCCATGTCAGCCAAGAAACGGTAGTAGGCAAATTTGCTGCCGCCCCGCATCCACGGCCCCTGCACCATCTTCCAGGGCAAGCCCTCGCGCCGCGCCTGCCGGACAAAGTTCATGCCAACGTCGGCACAGTCAAACAATTGGGTGATCCGAAGTTCCTTGCTCATGCCTTCCATTGTCGCATCGAGGCCAATAGTTACTGTGCACAGCTGCCTAAGCCAGGAGTCTGCCACATCACAGGCTGCGGGAGCGTGGACGCCCAGCCCGTAGAATGAAAAGAATTCTTCCGATGCAGTCTTGGAGTAATACTTGAAAAATCTGAGCCGAACGCTTGGCCAGCTGTTGCCGTTGCTTCCGTCCAACGCGAGAAAGTTCCTGCTCCTCTTTGCTTCCTTGTCGTCCTTGCTGGTCTTGCTGGATGCCGCCGCACTAGGTGTCTTCGCGCTGGTTCTGAACCAGATCATGCAGGCTGAGTCTGTCGACGGATCAATGAAGTTGCCGGTTATAGGTGAGATCTCCCAAACCACGGGGCTCATCATCCTGATCTCGGCTGCCGCAGTCATGATTCTGAAATCATTCCTCAATATCTGGCTGCAGTGGATCTCCACCCGGAAGTTTGCCGACTACGAGCTGGAGATCGGCACGGCGCTCTTCCAGAGCTACATCCGGGCACCGTGGATCTCCCGCCAGAATAGGTCAACCAGCGAGCTGGTCCGCATGATTGATGTGGGCATTGCCAACACCATTTCTGGTGTTCTTGTGCCTGCGGTCGTACTGCCCGCACAAATCCTGACGTTCGCTTCGGTCCTGATGATCCTGGTCGTCTCGTCGTGGCAAACAGCACTGATCACTGTTGTCTATCTCGGTGCCATCGCCGCATTCCTCTATCTGTACCTGTCCAAGAAGTCCTACCAGGCGGGCCGTGTCAACCGCGATGCTGCCATGCGCATGTCAACACTGGTCGCCGAGATGCTCGCTGCCCTGAAGGAGATCACTCTCAGGGACGAGGCTGAGGAGGTCGGGGATGTAGTGTTCATCAGCCGCGAGAAGGCTGCACGTTCCCGCTCAAACATCCGTTTCCTTTCCTCCGTTCCCAAATTTGTCATCGACATGGCACTCATTGGCGGCTTCCTGCTGATTGGCACGGTCGGTTATCTGACCAGCGGCATCGGTGCTGCAATGTCGTCTGTGGCCATCTTTGCCTTGGCTGGTTTCAAGATGGTTCCAGCCCTGACAACCATCCAGTCACAAGTCACCCTCGTCCAGTCCACATTGCCGTATTCCGAACTCGTCATGGCAGATATCCGCGAAGCCGAAGACTTCCGGGAGAATGCGGAGAAGCTCGGCAGGCAGCCCATTTCCGGCGAACCGAAGATGCTGGACTTGCGGAACGTTGAGTTCACCTACCCAGGGGCCCAGTCACCGGCCGTCACCAACATCAACCTTTCGATCCCGCTCGGCACATCAGTTGGAGTCGTTGGCCAATCGGGAGCCGGCAAGTCCACCCTGATCGACATATTTCTCGGCTTGCTGGTTCCGTCCAGTGGTTCAATGACGCTCGACGGCGTCCCCCTTGAGGATGTTCTCGCCGCCTGGCGCAACCGGGTGGGCTATGTTCCGCAGGAAGTCGCCATTTTTGACGGCACCGTGGCGCAAAACGTTGCCCTGTCCTGGGGCAGCGAAGTGGACGAGGAGCGCGTTCGAACGTCATTGGCGCGCGCCCAGTTGCTGGATACCATTGACGCCAGGCCTGGCGGCATCAACGGCCGTGTGGGTGAACGGGGAGGTTCCCTCTCCGGCGGCCAGCGCCAGCGCCTCGGCATTGCGCGTGCACTCTACATGGATCCGTTGGTGCTGGTGCTGGACGAGGCAACCAGCGCCCTCGACACCTCGACAGAAGCTGCCGTGGCACAGGCCATTCAGGAATTGCAGGGGGATGTAACAGTCATCTCCGTTGCACACCGTCTGTCCACCATTCGCAATTGCGACCAGGTTTTCTTCATGAGCGAAGGCACCATCGAGACCCGTGGGACCTTTGAAGAAGTGGTGGCAGCGAACCCTGCCTTCGCACAACAGGCTGCACTTGCCGGCCTGACCAAATAGGTTCGACAGGCCTGGCGACTGTCTGCCGTTCTCGCGCCCGGCTGCGGGAACGGCAGACTGGTCACGGCCGGGTGGCGATAAGTTCTGCAGCAGCCTCGGCATTCACGGCAGCGTCGTATCGTTGTGCCCACAACTGCTCGGGCTGGTACGTCCCCTGTTCGGCGTCCAAGACCTTCTGCAGCGTCACGGCGAGTTCACCACCACTACAGTCAGCCGGAACAAGTTCCCCCGTCCGTAGTTCGCGGCCCACAATTTCCGACGTTCCGCCGACGTCTGTGGCAACAACGGGGATCCCGTAGGCAATTGCCTCCATGATGCTTACCGGCACTCCTTCCGAGGCACTGACATTCACGAATGCTGCCACATTGTGACTGGCGTAGAAGGCCAGAATTTCCTCGTGCGGGATCGCGCCCCGGAGTTCAATGGTGAGCCCCGGCCGTACCGCAGCCTCCGCACGAAGCCTCAGTTCGTCTTCCAGGTTCCCGCCGCCAAAGTGGATCCACTTTAGCGGCTTGTCCAATGGCAACTTCTCCAATGCATCGACAATGAGTCCCACCCGTTTGACGGGGATGAGGTTTGAGCAGCTGACCACCAACGTGGCCGTATCCGTCTCCTCCACGACCAAGGCGTCCGACGTTTCATGTTGCCGTGGTGCCGCACTGCCGAGACGGCTCACGTGGATTTTTCCGCCAAGATCCTCCGTCGGATAACTCTGCGTCAGGTAGCATTTGGCCTGCTCTGAAATGGCCAGGATCCGGTCGCTGCGCCGGAACATAGACGGCCGGAATGGCAGGTAGCCCGATTCTTCCTCATACAAGTCGTACCTGTGCAGCCGCAGGTTCACCGAGCCGACCCGGCTCCGGATCCACGGAAGCAGAATGCCGGCACCCATGCCCCAGAAACTGTAGACGGTGGTCTCAACCCCCTCTTCGTACAGCGCCATCCTCAACCGACGGTCATTGGCGAGCCCCATGGCTGCCACTGCCCCCATCAAAAAGGCCGCTTCATGCCCTTTCAGGCGCCCGGTGCGCCATTCGGTCAAGGCAACACGGGCCAGCGTGCCAAGGCTCCTCGGGGAAACAAGGGCCAAAACCTTTCTTATCCGGGAGGTCCCGTACAGGGTCCCCCCGTATCGAACGTTGTCTGGCATCTCCACCATGGCTGCTGCGCCCGCGGGAGCATGATTGAACACCACGACTTCATCGAAACGGGCCGCCAACGCGGGCATCTCAGCGTCCACGAATACGTGGTCACCTGTCACGAACGGGTATTGATTGGCAAGCAGGACTAGACGGCGTATGGCCATGAGGATTCCTTAGGCAAAATTCGGTACAGGGGTCATGCCTTGGCTATCGCGGCCAGGTACGCGCTGTCAAAGAGTGCACCGATGGTTTCCGGCGAAAAGCGCTCCCGAATGGGGGCGGCAATGGTGTCGGCAGAGACATCCTTGAATGCCTCGGCGGCGTCAAGGATGGCGGCTCCTAGCACCTCGGGGCGCGGGTCGTCCACGAGGCGGCTGTTGGAATCGTCGGCGTAGTCACTGAATCCGCCCACCCGTGTGGCCACCACGGCCCGGCCGGCCGCGAGCGCCTCGGCGGCGGATGTGAAGAAGTTTTCCTGTTCCGTGGGAAGGAAGAACAGGTCTGCGGCGGTGAGGTGGGCCGCGACTTCTGCGGGCCGGACGGAACCGGCCAGGGTGACGGAGTCCTCCAGTCCGAGCTCTGCCACGAGCGCCTCACATTCGGTTCGCTGCGGCCCGTCCCCCACCCAAGTCAGGTGGGCCGGCACGCCCTGGTCCCGCAGCCAGCCAATGGTCTGGATCGTGGTGAGCGGACGCTTGCGAGGGATGAGCCCGCCCACAGCCACCAGTTTCAACGGGCTGCCGAAAGTGCTGGGGAGCACCGGGCCGCGGCCCTTCACCACGCACGGAACCACCCGTGCCGCACCCGGACGGGCGAATCGCTGCATCTCGCCGGCAAGCTGGCCGGTCACGCCCGTCACCACATGCGGGAAGCGTAATACGCGACGCAAGCCGGACAACTTGTTCCACAGCGGCGAGACGCTGGCCGGGTTCACCACACCGTTCCAGTGTTCGGTGTGGACCCATGGACGCCCCCGGCCCGTCAGCATTCGGGCATTCCACACTGGCAGGGCCACAAGGACCGAAGAGAACGCCATGGTATGCACCACGTCGGCCCAGGCCATCTCTTGGGCAAGCAACCGCTGGCAGGCCAGCAGCGTCAGCGGACGCTTGGGGTCGGCGGCCACGCGGCGCACCGGCACGCCTTCCCAGCTGCCATTGGCCTGGGACGGCATCGCCTGGCCGGTGCCGAGGCGCACATGAACCACGCGTACTTCATGGCCCTGCCCGCGGATGGCCTCGACATGCTCGGCATTGAACGGAGCCTCGGCAGGGTTCTCCTCGTAGGGGTACCAGGTGGCAACAACCAGAATCTTCATGGGTTCCTTGATGACGGCGAAAAGTACGGACTAAGACAGCAGCGCCGAGGCGGACATGAAACGCAGCGGCGCTTCAGGGTGCAGCAGGGCGGTGACGTCGCGCGGCAGCCACGTGCGCGGGCTGCTGAAGGTGCGCCGGGCGATGGCCAGCGACTTCATGGTGAGCGTATCCCCTTCGCCACGCGCCACGGCGTCCAGCAGGGTGCGATCTGCAAGGGACAGGGGGTGGGCGGCCCGCGGGGCGGCAAACAGCAGGCGCCTCGCCACCTCGGCCATCTCGGCTGCATCCTGCTCGGACCAGGTGCCTGCGTCGGCCCGCAGCAGCACGTGGCCGAACACATGGATGCGCAGCAGCTTGGTCACAATGGACGTCTGTGCCTTGGCAGGGAGCCCGGCAAACCACCCGGTGTCCACGAGGTCGGCGGCAAAGGCCAGGTCTTCGGTGACGGAGCGGGGTGTGGCCGTCACGCGGACCACGGCGTCGTCGTGCACCAGGTAGCGCGGCAGGCCGCGCCCGTAGCTGATGCGGGCTCCGGAGAACCACAGGGCAGCAGAGAACGACTGGTCCTCCCCCGTGGCGTAGCGCGTGGGCAGCACGAGGCCCAAAGAGCGGACCAGGGAGAGACGCATGATGCCCAGCGGCGCGGTGCGGTACGTGAGGCGGTCGGCCACGGGGTCCAGCCCGGCCGTGCGGTGGCGGCGAACCACGGGCGTGCGGATGACTCTGCCGCCTGCGTGGGCCATGGGCGCGATCAGGACGTCGGCCGACTCCTTACCTGCCCGCTCCACCCACTGCGCCAAGGCGCCCGGCTCCAGCGAGTCGTCGCTGCCCATGATCGACACCCACGTGGCCGTCGCCAACGAAATCCCGTGGTTGAACGGCCCTGCCGGGCTCTTGATGCCGTCGGCATACTCCACGAAGCGCACGCGGTCCCGGTGCTCCGGCGCCACCCGCTCCCGGATGGGCCCGGCCGCCGTGTTGTGGCACACCACGGTGACCCGCAGCCGCCCCGCAGCCCCGTCGGCAGTGGGCAGCCCCGACTCCATGAGGGACGCCACTGTGCGCCCCACCGGCCGGTCAGGCGTGTGCACGGCAATCACCACGTCCACCAGCACTGAATCCTTGTTTACGTTCTCCACCCAGTAAGGTTATCGCGGAACACCGGAACCACCCTGAACCGCCCAGGCAGGAGCACCATGAGTCAGAGCATCGACGTCGTCATCCCCGTGCACAGCGCCGCCCGTCCCTTGTCCCGCGCCCTGGCCTCCGTGCTGTCCCAGAAGGCGGAGCTCACCGCGCTGGGCGTGGAACTGCGCACCACCGTGGTGTGCCACAACATCGCGGTGGAGGAGATGCAGGCGTCCATTGCTGAGGCTTTGGCCACGGACGACGCCGTCACCTGGCTCCCCTGCCATGACGGCGGCACCTCACCGGCTGGCCCGCGCAACGCCGCGCTGGCCGCCAGCACCGCTACCTTCCTGAGCTTCCTGGACTCCGATGACCATCTGGAGCCCGGCTCGCTGGCAGCCTGGTGGCGCACGGCCCGGGACAACGATGCGGCCGCCGTCATTGCACCGCTGCGCAAACCCGAAGGCGACATCCTGCGCACGCCGAGAATCCGCCCGTCCATGCCCGCCGTGCTGGACCCCGTGCGCGACGGCCTCGCCTACCGCAGCCTGCCGTTTGGCCTGCTGCGGCGCCATGCCCTGACGAACTGCGGCTTCGGCTATGCAGAAGATATTCCGATTGGTGAAGACTTGGAAACCACCCTGAAGCTGTGGTTCCGCGGCGGCCGGATCGCCTACCCCTACGGGGCGCCCGCCTACTGCCAAACGGATGATGCCGGCACGGACCGGGTCACGAGCACGCTGCGCCCGCTTGCCGACGAATTCCAGTGGCTCGATGCCATGGTCCAGTCCCCGTGGCTGCGCCAGGCACCCCTGCGGGAGCGCCGCACCATTGCCCTGAAGCTCATGCGGATCCACGGCATCGGCGCGCTGCTGCGCCGTGGAACCGGCGACGGCCCTGA